>NZ_KE137292.1:2157077-2253555 GCF_000408805.1 Escherichia sp. KTE159 | reverse complement strand
CGCGTCTTATCAGGCCTACAGGTCACACGTAGGTCGGATAAGGCGTTCACGCCGCATCCGGCAAACAATGCCAAAGCAGATTACCCTACCTTAACCGCTTTACCCTTCAATAACTTCCGTACCCATAACCGATTTGGATTTAATGCCGCCAGCGTACTGGCATCCATCGGAACAGGTTCTTCACTCATCTGTGCCGCCAGAATCTCGGCGCACAGCGGGGCAGAGCACAAACCGCGCGAACCCAAAGCAGCAAGCATAAAGAGATCGTCATAGACTGGTGCGCTTACCGCTTCATCTTTCTGTTCCGCCAGCGAGGTATATTCCGCGAGCGTGGCGTCATAATCGGGGACATTTCCCACCATGGGCAGATGATCGCGCGTGGCACAACGTACACCACAACGAGCCTCTTTATCACTGACATCAACTTCTTTCGTCCACTGCGCCTGTGGGAAGCAATCAATCAACCGTTGGCGATTCTGCTGCTGATCGTCCTCACTGTAGGTCGTATCTTCACTACCGCGGTGATAACTGGCACCAATACAATGGTGCTGATTCGCCGGATTTTGTGGTGTGAGATAACCGTCATAGCACAGCACCTGCTTCAGTTTCGCCAGTTCCGGCGTTGTCGGAATATGACTGACCTGTCCGGCAACCGAATACACCGGTAGAGGTGACGTCTGGCTGAATCGGCTGATTTGATGCCCGTTCGCCAGTACCACCACGCTATGCATCACCTGCTGATGATCTGCAAATGTCAGTTGCCACCCGTCATCCTTACGCAATAAATCCTGCAACTGATGTTGATAACGAATCTGCAAACCTTGCTGTTCCGCCTGTTCCAGTACATTACGGGTAAGTTCTGCCGGACATAGCCAGCCGCCTTGCGGATAAGTAATACCGCCACAATTTGTCGCAACACCTGTAATGTTTTCAACCTCATTTGCGTTGACCGCCATCGCCAGATCTGCGGGTAAATCCATCGATAACATCTGCGCGATTTTGTGCTGGCTTTTCTCATCCCAGGCTAGCTGCGTTACGCCGCACCAGTCATGATTAAATTTAACGGGTAATTGACCGTAAAGCCGACGGGCAAAAGTAAATGCATTAGAGAAAAAGCGGTTCAGCGCCTCATCGTGTTTGCTTAATAACGGATACAGCGCTCCCTGACGATTACCAGAAGCACCAAGCGCGGGAGCGTTATCCGCGCAGTAAAGCGTTACCTGCCAGCCGCGCCGCAACAGCGCCAGTGACAACAACGCGCTGGCGATACCGCCGCCAATAATCGCCACTTCCCGTTTGTTGCTACCTGTGCGATTAAACCACGGTGCGGAAGAGGGCAGTGATAATGTCTGTTCCATCACGCCGCAAAGCATCTCCCGTTTCCGCCCAAAACCCTTACGCTTTTGCATCGTGAATCCGGCTTCCTGCAAGCCCCGGCGGACAAAACCGGCAGACGTGAAGGTTGCCAGCGTGCAGCCAGGACGTGCCAGACGCGCCATGGCGTTAAACATATTTTGCGTCCACATATCCGGGTTTTTCGCTGGCGCAAAGCCGTCCAGAAACCAGGCATCCACTTTTTGATTTAGTGAATTGTCCAGTTGGCTGGTGAGTTCGTTAATATCGCCAAACCATAAATCCAGCGTTACGCGGCCTTCATCGAGCAATAAACGATGACAACCGGGCAAGGGTAAAGGCCACTGCGCCTGAAGCTGTTTCGCCCACGGTGCCAGTTCTGGCCAGTGTTGATGTGCTAACGATAAATCAGCCTGGGTGAGGGGAAATTTCTCAAAACTAATGAAGTGCAATCGCTGCAATTGTGCCTGTGGATGCGCTTCGCGAAACTGATCAAATGCCTGCCATAGCGTCAGGAAGTTTAATCCGGTGCCGAAGCCGCTCTCTGCTACCACAAACAGAGGATGTGGATGTGTGGGAAAACGTGCCTCTAATTGGTTACCCCCCAGAAAAACATAACGCGTCTCTTCCAGTCCGTTATCGTTGGAAAAATAGACATCGTCAAAATCTCGGGAAACAGGTGTACCCTCAGCATTAAATTCGAGGTTGGCAGGTTGTATAGCGTAGTGTTTCACGTAAGTTACTCGTCTTACAGGCGGTGGCTCGATCTTAGCGATGTGTGTCAGGCTGCGCAAATTTCTCTATAAATTGTCTGATCGGACTTGTTCGGCGTACAAGTGTACGCTATTGTGCATTCGAAACTTACTCTATGTGCGACTTACAGAGGTATTGAATGAAACGTGCAGTGATTACTGGCCTGGGCATTGTTTCCAGCATCGGTAATAACCAGCAGGAAGTCCTGGCATCTCTGCGTGAAGGACGTTCAGGGATCACTTTCTCTCAGGAGCTGAAGGATTCCGGCATGCGTAGCCACGTCTGGGGCAACGTAAAACTGGATACCACTGGCCTCATTGACCGCAAAGTTGTGCGCTTTATGAGCGACGCATCCATCTATGCATTCCTTTCTATGGAGCAGGCAATCGCAGATGCTGGCCTCTCCCCGGAAGCTTACCAGAATAACCCGCGCGTTGGCCTGATTGCAGGTTCTGGCGGCGGTTCCCCGCGTTTCCAGGTGTTCGGTGCTGACGCAATGCGCGGCCCGCGTGGCCTGAAAGCGGTTGGCCCGTATGTGGTCACCAAAGCGATGGCATCTGGCGTTTCTGCCTGCCTCGCCACACCGTTTAAAATCCACGGTGTTAACTACTCCATCAGCTCCGCTTGTGCGACTTCCGCACACTGTATCGGTAACGCAGTCGAGCAGATCCAACTGGGCAAACAAGACATCGTGTTTGCTGGTGGTGGCGAAGAGTTGTGCTGGGAAATGGCGTGCGAATTTGACGCGATGGGCGCGCTGTCTACCAAATACAATGACACCCCGGAAAAAGCCTCCCGTACTTATGACGCTCACCGCGATGGTTTCGTTATCGCTGGCGGCGGCGGTATGGTGGTGGTTGAAGAGCTGGAACACGCGCTGGCTCGTGGTGCTCACATCTACGCTGAAATCGTTGGCTACGGCGCAACGTCTGATGGCGCAGACATGGTTGCTCCGTCTGGCGAGGGCGCGGTTCGCTGCATGAAGATGGCGATGCACGGCGTTGATACCCCAATCGACTACCTGAACTCTCACGGTACTTCGACTCCGGTTGGCGATGTGAAAGAGTTGGCAGCTATCCGGGAAGTGTTCGGTGATAATAGCCCGGCGATTTCTGCAACTAAAGCGATGACCGGTCACTCACTGGGCGCTGCGGGTGTGCAGGAAGCAATCTACTCTCTGCTGATGCTGGAACACGGCTTTATCGCCCCAAGCATTAACATTGAAGAGCTGGACGAGCAGGCTGCGGGACTGAACATCGTAACCGAAACGACCGATCGCGAGCTGACCACCGTTATGTCTAACAGCTTCGGCTTCGGCGGCACCAACGCCACGCTGGTAATGCGTAAGCTGAAAGATTAATTCTGCGACATGTCGGAGTCGGTTGGAGCAGCTCGGATAAGACGCGTAAGCGTCGCATCCGACATTACGCGCCAGCTCCGCATTCGGCAGTAACGCAAAAGGGAGCCTGATGGTTCCCTTTTTCACATCATTGACAATCGCTGTTTGTTCCAGGCAAACTTCTTGCTTTGTCGATTTCCTGCTGAAAATACGTACGCGTTAAACCCTTCCAACGCACTGTAACCCTGAAAACCAGAGAGATAAGACGGGGAAATTCTTCGCCTTGCGCTGCATTCTGGAGTAATGCATGACTGCTGTAAGCCAAACAGAAACACGATCTTCTGCCAATTTTTCGCTTTTTCGCATCGCTTTTGCGGTTTTTTTGACCTACATGACCGTAGGGTTACCTTTGCCGGTGATCCCACTTTTTGTCCATCATGAGCTAGGCTATGGCAACACCATGGTCGGAATTGCCGTTGGCATTCAGTTTCTGGCCACGGTATTAACACGAGGTTATGCCGGACGGCTGGCCGATCAATATGGGGCAAAACGTTCAGCACTTCAGGGCATGTTATCCTGTGGCCTGGCCGGTGGTGCTTTATTGCTGGCTGCGCTTTTACCCGTTTCTGCGCCGATTAAATTTGCCCTGCTGGTCGTCGGGCGTTTGATCCTTGGCTTTGGTGAAAGTCAGTTGCTGACTGGTGCTCTGACCTGGGGATTAGGCATCGTCGGGCCAAAACACTCCGGAAAAGTGATGTCGTGGAATGGGATGGCGATTTACGGCGCACTGGCTGTCGGCGCACCGCTTGGCTTACTGATCCATAGTCATTACGGTTTTGCCGTCCTGGCACTTACGACAATGATACTGCCGTTGCTGGCGTGGGCCTGCAATGGCACGGTGCGCAAAGTACCAGCTCTGGCGGGAGAACGCCCCTCGCTGTGGAGTGTCGTCGGTCTTATCTGGAAGCCTGGGCTGGGCCTGGCGCTTCAGGGCGTGGGCTTTGCGGTTATCGGGACCTTCGTTTCGCTTTACTTTGCCAGCAAAGGATGGGCGATGGCGGGCTTTACGCTCACCGCCTTTGGCGGCGCATTTGTCGTAATGCGCGTAATGTTTGGCTGGATGCCAGACCGTTTTGGTGGCGTAAAAGTGGCGATAGTCTCTCTGTTGGTAGAAACGGCCGGCTTGTTGATGCTCTGGCAGGCACCGGGAGCGTGGGTCGCATTAGCGGGCGCGGCGTTAACCGGGGCTGGGTGTTCGCTTATATTCCCGGCCCTGGGTGTGGAAGTGGTTAAACGCGTTCCTTCCCAGGTGCGCGGCACAGCGCTCGGTGGCTATGCCGCGTTTCAGGATATCGCCCTCGGTGTTTCCGGGCCGCTGGCGGGTGTTCTGGCGACCTCGTTTGGCTACTCTTCGGTATTTCTTGCCGGGGCGATATCGGCGGTGCTGGGGATTATTGTGACGATACTGTCGTTTCGCCGGGGTTAACCCACTAGCCAGATCAACATCACAATGATGACGACGAATAATATCCACAGGCTGGGGCGCATTGACATTTCTTTCATCGTGTCAATTAATGGGGTAAAGGGATTGAGCAGCGGTTGAATATCACGCGGTTCAATGCCTTTCACCCGCCGCTGATAGAGCTGGTTAAGGATATCTTCGGCCTGTGCAGACGTCAGGGCTGATTGTGTTGAAAGCCCATACTTTTGCTCAACATACGTCGATAATACCGTCAACTCGCTTGCATCCAGTGGCTGCTTTAGCGCCATCTGGAGTGACTCCAGCGTCGGAGTGTGTTGCTGACTTAACGCCTGACGAGCCTGTAACCAGGTGACCAGATGGTTAAACAGTTTCGCCGGAATCAACTCGCCATCTTTCACCCCTGAAAGTTCCAGCATCGATTGCCAAATCTGTTTGCTGGGTTCCCCTGTTGCCGCCGCGAGTTTGGTGACCAGTTGCTTGAGCGTATTGTGTTCCGCTGGTAATAAAGGTCGGTCGGTCGCCTGGCGCTGTTGCGGCTGCGGGATAACCATCTTCCCTTCCTGTAGTAGCGTCAGGACGGTTTTTAATTGCTCTGGTGAGAGTTGATTTAGCGGCGTCTGACCAAAGTTATGCCGGATATAATCCGTGACGGCCTGACGATTATTTCCCAGACGTAAATACTCCCCCAATTGGGCCAAAAGTTGGCGGACAGAATAACTTTTTTGCGCAGACAGCAAACGTTGCGCAAGGTTTTGTTCTGCTGCCGGGAAATGGCGTGAAAGCAAAGGTGAATCACCCGGCAGACCGATGTCGTGCTTTATATTGGCCCACAACTCTGCGCTCTGCTGTTGCGTCAGCGAAGTCACTTTGATCATCAAACTTTCCAACGCGGTACGTTGCAAGCTGGATAAAGGCTGATTGCCTGCGCCAGACGACAGGTTATCCCCCTGACCTGGTGGTTGCGCAGGAGGAGGGCCTGAAAGAGGTTGTATCATTACGTATCCTTATACCTGAAATCATCGCAAGTATGCCTGGCCGCGAGATTATGGCACACTTGTCCGGTTAACTCTCGTTCTCATACAGGTAGCACAAACGTGAAAATCCTTGTTGATGAAAATATGCCTTATGCCCGCGAATTATTTAGCCGTTTGGGTGAGGTGAAAGCGGTTCCGGGGCGTCCAATTCCAGTCGCAGAACTGGATGGCGCGGATGCGTTGATGGTGCGTTCGGTCACGAAAGTGAACGCGTCGCTGCTGACGGGGAAATCAGTAAAATTTGTTGGCACCGCCACTGCGGGGACCGACCATGTTGATGAGGCATGGTTGCAGCAGGCAGGGATCGGTTTTTCTGCCGCACCTGGCTGCAATGCGATTGCGGTAGTGGAATATGTTTTCTCGTCGTTGCTAATGCTTGCCGAACGCGATGGATTTTCACTGCATGACCGTACCGTGGGGATCGTGGGAGTTGGTAACGTTGGTCGTCGATTACAGGCGCGGCTGGAGGCGTTGGGAATTAAAACCTTGCTTTGCGATCCGCCACGCGCCGATCGTGGGGATGAGGGAGATTTCCGTTCTCTTGATGAGCTGGTTCAGCACGCGGATATTCTGACGTTCCATACACCACTCTTTAAAGATGGTCCGTACAAAACGCGGCATCTGGCGGATGAAAAACTGATCCGCAGCCTGAAGCCGGGGACGATTCTGATTAACGCTTGCCGTGGCGCAGTCGTCGATAATACCGCACTGCTGACCTGTCTGAATGAAGGCCAGAAGTTAAGCGTGGTGCTGGACGTCTGGGAGGGCGAGCCAGAACTCAACGTCGAGCTGCTGCAAAAAGTGGATATCGGCACGCCGCATATCGCGGGCTATACCCTCGAAGGTAAAGCGCGTGGCACCACGCAAGTGTTTGAGGCTTATAGCAAGTTTATTGGTCATGAACAGCACATCGCGCTGGATACCTTATTGCCAACACCAGAATTTGGCCGTATTACGCTGCATGGCTCGCTCGATCAGCCAACGCTAAAAAGGCTGGTGCATTTGGTGTATGATGTGCGCCGCGATGACGCACCGCTGCGTAAAGTCGCCGGGATACCGGGTGAGTTCGATAAACTGCGCAAAAATTACCTTGAACGCCGTGAATGGTCGTCTCTGTATGTGATTTGCGATGACGCCAGCGCGGCGGCATTACTGTGTAAATTGGGTTTTAACGCCGTTCATCATCCGGCACGTTAATCTCTTCTTCATGCTCTCTGCTGTAATATCGGCAGGGAGTTTTGCTATTTCTGGAGTAAACCACCATGTCTGAAGGCTGGAACATTGCTGTCCTGGGCGCAACTGGCGCTGTGGGCGAAGCCCTGATTGAAACGCTGGCTGAACGTCAGTTCCCGGTTGGGGAAATTTATGCACTGGCACGTAACGAAAGCGCAGGTGAACATCTGCGTTTTGGTGGTAAGACAATCACCGTGCAGGATGCTGCCGATTTTGACTGGACGCAGGCGCAACTGGCGTTTTTTGTTGCAGGTAAAGAAGCTACCGCCGCCTGGGTTGAAGAAGCCACTAACGCGGGATGTCTGGTCATTGATAGCAGCGGCCTGTTTGCTCTCGAACCTGATGTTCCGCTGGTGGTGCCGGACGTGAATCCGTTTGTACTGGCGGACTACCGTAACCGTAACGTTATTGCTGTTCCTGATAGCCTGACCAGCCAGTTACTGGCTGCACTGAAACCGTTAATCGATCAGGGCGGTTTGTCGCGCATCAGCGCTACCAGCCTGATTTCTGCCTCCGCTCAGGGCAAAAAAGCGGTGGATGCATTAGCCGGGCAGAGCGCGAAATTGCTCAACGGTATTCCGATTGATGAAGATGATTTCTTTGGTCGTCAGTTGGCGTTTAATATGCTGCCCTTGCTACCGGATCGCGAAGGTAACGTACGCGAAGAGCGCCGTATTGTCGATGAAGTGCGCAAAATTATGCAGGACGAAGGGCTGATGATTTCGGCTAGTGTCGTTCAGGCACCGGTATTTTACGGTCATGCTCAGATGGTCAACTTCGAAGCATTACGTCCGCTGGCGGCAGAAGAAGCGCGTGATGCGTTTTCCCAAAGCGAAGATATTGTGCTTTCTGAAGAGAATGAATTCCCAACGCAGGTGGGCGATGCGTCTGGTTCTCCGCATCTTTCTGTCGGCTGTGTTCGTAATGACTATGGTATGCCAGAGCAAATCCAGTTCTGGTCGGTGGCCGACAACGTCCGTTTTGGGGGGGCACTGATGGCGGTGAAGATCGCTGAAAAACTGGTGCAGGAGTACCTGTACTAATGTCCGACCAGCAACAACCGCCAGTTTATAAAATTGCGCTGGGTATTGAGTACGACGGCAGCAGATATTACGGCTGGCAACGGCAGAATGAAGTCCGCAGTGTGCAGGAAAAGCTGGAAAAGGCGCTCTCGCAGGTAGCGAACGAACCCATCACCGTGTTCTGTGCCGGGCGAACCGACGCAGGGGTACACGGCACCGGGCAGGTAGTGCATTTTGAAACCACCGCGTTACGCAAAGACGCTGCGTGGACGTTAGGCGTAAATGCGAATTTACCTGGTGACATCGCCGTGCGTTGGGTTAAAGCTGTACCCGATGATTTTCACGCCCGATTTAGCGCTACGGCTCGCCGTTATCGCTACATCATCTACAATCATCGACTGCGTCCGGCGGTACTGAGTAAAGGTGTTACCCACTTTTACGAACCGCTGGATGCCGAACGGATGCATCGGGCGGCACAATGCCTGTTGGGCGAGAATGATTTCACCTCGTTCCGCGCGGTGCAGTGTCAGTCCCGAACGCCGTGGCGTAACGTTATGCATATCAACGTCACGCGTCACGGTCCCTATGTGGTGGTAGATATCAAAGCGAATGCCTTTGTACATCATATGGTGAGGAATATTGTCGGCAGCCTGATGGAAGTGGGTGCCCACAACCAGCCGGAGAGCTGGATAGCAGAGCTGTTGGCGGCTAAGGACAGGACGCTGGCGGCAGCAACGGCGAAAGCGGAAGGGTTGTATCTGGTCGCGGTGGATTACCCGGACAGATTCGATCTTCCAAAGCCGCCAATGGGCCCGCTCTTTCTGGCGGACTAATTTTAGTCGTACAAGGCATAGGCAAATATGGACCTGATTTATTTCCTCATCGATTTTATCCTGCACATTGACGTGCATTTGGCGGAACTGGTCGCGCAGTATGGCGTCTGGGTTTATGCCATTTTGTTTGTGATTTTGTTCTGTGAAACTGGTTTGGTAGTGACACCGTTTCTGCCGGGAGATTCGCTGCTGTTTGTTGCCGGGGCGCTGGCCTCGCTGGGAACTAACGATCTCAATGTCCATATGATGGTAGTACTGATGCTGGTTGCCGCGATTGTTGGCGATGCCGTTAACTACACTATTGGGCGGTTGTTCGGTGAGAAATTATTCAGCAATCCGAACTCGAAAATTTTCCGTCGCAGTTATCTCGACAAAACCCATCAGTTTTATGAGAAACATGGCGGCAAAACCATTATTCTCGCCCGTTTTGTGCCAATCGTCAGAACGTTCGCCCCGTTCGTTGCGGGGATGGGCCACATGTCATACCGTCATTTCGCCGCTTATAACGTGATCGGCGCGCTGTTGTGGGTTCTACTTTTTACCTACGCAGGCTATTTCTTCGGTACAATCCCAATGGTTCAGGATAACCTTAAGCTGCTGATCGTCGGGATTATTGTGGTTTCCATTCTGCCGGGCGTCATCGAAATTATCCGTCACAAACGCGCTGCGGCACGCGCCGCAAAATAAAAAGTAACTCCGCGGTTCGACCACTTTTTTATCCAAAGTTTCGGGCTGTTATGTTTTAATGTGCAACATTCATGGTCTGTTGGGGGCAAAAATGGCATTATGCGTCCCCAAAGATAAAGCTGGCATCGAACCAGGTTCAGACAGAAAGGTCCCTAATGAGCTGGATTGAACGAATTAAAAGCAACATTACTCCCACCCGCAAGGCGAGCATTCCTGAAGGCGTGTGGACTAAGTGTGATAGCTGCGGTCAGGTTTTATACCGTGCTGAGCTGGAACGTAATCTTGAGGTCTGTCCGAAGTGTGACCATCACATGCGTATGACGGCGCGTAATCGCCTGCATAGCCTGTTGGATGAAGGAAGCCTTGTGGAGCTGGGTAGCGAGCTTGAGCCGAAAGATGTGCTGAAGTTCCGTGACTCCAAAAAGTATAAAGACCGTCTGGCATCTGCACAGAAAGAAACCGGCGAAAAAGACGCGCTGGTAGTAATGAAAGGCACCTTGTATGGAATGCCGGTCGTTGCTGCGGCATTCGAATTTGCCTTTATGGGCGGTTCAATGGGATCTGTGGTGGGTGCACGTTTCGTGCGTGCCGTTGAGCAGGCGCTGGAAGACAACTGCCCGCTGATCTGCTTCTCCGCTTCCGGTGGCGCACGTATGCAGGAAGCGCTAATGTCGCTGATGCAGATGGCGAAAACCTCTGCGGCGCTGGCGAAAATGCAGGAGCGCGGTCTGCCGTACATCTCCGTGCTGACTGACCCAACCATGGGCGGTGTTTCTGCGAGTTTCGCAATGCTGGGCGATCTCAACATTGCTGAACCGAAAGCGTTAATCGGTTTTGCTGGTCCGCGTGTTATTGAACAGACCGTTCGCGAAAAACTGCCGCCGGGATTCCAGCGCAGTGAGTTCCTGATCGAGAAAGGCGCGATCGACATGATTGTCCGCCGCCCGGAAATGCGCCTGAAACTGGCGAGCATCCTGGCGAAGCTGATGAATCTGCCAGCGCCGAATCCTGAAGCGCCACGCGAAGGCGAAGTGGTGCCACCAGCACCGGATCAGGAACCAGAGGCCTGATAACTGATAAGGGCAGGGCCGCTGGCTCTGCCCTTTTGCTATTATCCCCGTAATGAATCAGCGGATACCATGATTATCAAACGCACACCTCAAGCCGCGTCGCCTTTGGCTTCGTGGCTTTCTTATCTGGAAAACCTGCACAGTAAGACTATCGATCTCGGCCTTGAGCGCGTAAGCCAGGTGGCAGCGCGTCTCGGCGTTCTGAAACCAGCACCGTTTGTGTTTACTGTCGCGGGTACTAATGGCAAAGGCACAACCTGTCGCACGCTGGAGTCGATTCTGATGGCGGCAGGGTACAAAGTGGGGGTCTACAGTTCGCCGCATCTGGTGCGTTATACCGAGCGCGTTCGTGCGCAGGGTCAGGAATTACCGGAATCGGCCCATACTGCCTCTTTTGCTGAGATTGAATCGGCACGCGGTGATATTTCTCTGACCTATTTCGAATACGGTACGCTGTCGGCGTTGTGGCTGTTCAAACAGGCACAACTTGACGTGGTGATTCTGGAAGTCGGGCTGGGCGGTCGTCTGGATGCCACCAATATTGTTGATGCTGATGTCGCGGTAGTGACCAGCATTGCGCTTGATCATACCGACTGGCTGGGGCCAGATCGCGAAAGCATTGGTCGCGAGAAAGCGGGGATCTTCCGCAGTGAAAAACCGGCGATTGTCGGTGAACCGGAAATGCCGTACACCATTGCCGATGTGGCGCAGGAAAAAGGTGCATTGCTGCAACGTCGCGGTGTTGAGTGGAATTATTCTGTCACAGACCATGACTGGTCGTTTACCGATGCTCACGGTACGCTAGAAAACCTGCCGTTGCCGCTTGTCCCACAACCAAATGCCGCAACGGCGCTGGCAGCACTTCGCGCCAGCGGCCTGGAGGTCAGTGAACAGGCAATTCGCGAGGGCATTGCCAGTGCAATTTTACCGGGACGTTTCCAGATTGTGAGTGAGTTGCCACGCGTCATTTTTGATGTCGCCCATAATCCACATGCGGCAGAATATCTCACCGGACGTATGCAAGCGTTACCGAAAAGCGGGCGCGTGCTGGCGGTTATCGGTATGCTACATGATAAAGATATTGCCGGAACTCTGGCCTGGTTGAAAAGCGTAGTTGATGACTGGTATTGTGCGCCACTGGAAGGGCCACGCGGTGCTACAGCAGAGCAACTGCTGGAACATCTGGGTAATGGCAAACCATTTGACAGCGTTGCGCAGGCATGGGATGCCGCGATGGCAGACGCTAAACCGGAAGATACCGTGCTGGTGTGTGGTTCATTCCATACGGTCGCACATGTCATGGAAGTGATTGACGCGAGGAGAAGCGGTGGCGAGTAAGTTTCAGAATCGGTTAGTTGGCACAATAGTGCTGGTGGCGCTGGGGGTGATTGTGCTTCCAGGGCTGCTCGATGGGCAGAAAAAACATTATCAGGATGAGTTTGCAGCGATCCCTCTGGTGCCAAAACCAGGCGATCGCGATGAGCCTGATATGATGCCTGCCGCCACCCAGGCATTGCCGACACAGCCGCCAGAAGGCGCGGCAGAAGAGGTGCGGGCAGGCGATGCCGCAGCGCCTTCGCTCGATCCGACAACCATTGCGGCCAACAATACCGTGTTTGAACCGGAACCTGCACCGGTTGCTCCACCGAAGCCGAAACCTGTGGAACCGCCGAAGCCGAAGGTGGAAACGCCACCAGCGCCGAAGCCAGAACCAAAACCTGCCGTCGAAGAAAAAGCAGCACCGACGGGTAAAGCGTATGTAGTGCAACTGGGCGCGCTGAAAAATGCCGATAAAGTGAATGAGATTGTTGCTAAGCTGCGTGGCGCGGGATATCGCGTTTATACGTCGCCGTCGACGCCAGTGCAGGGTAAAATCACCCGCATTCTGGTTGGGCCGGATGCTTCTAAAGAGAAGCTGAAAGGTTCGCTGGGTGAGTTGAGGCAGCTTTCTGGCTTGAGCGGCGTGGTGATGGGCTATACGCCGAATTAATACGGTTTGCCTGATGCGACGCTAACGCGTCTTATCAGGTCTACGCGGGAGCATAACCCCAGGTCGGATAAGGCGTTCACGCCGCATCCGACACGTATAGCCGGTGCCGCAAAGGCACAAAAAGTCGATGGCGTTGAATATTTTTTCAGCGCCATTTTTATTGATGCGCGGGAAGGAAATCCCTACGCAAACGTTTTCTTTTTCTGTTAGAATGCGCCCCGAACAGGATGACAGGGCGTAAAATCGTGGGACACATATGGTCTGGATTGATTACGCCATAATCGCGGTGATTGCTTTTTCTTCTCTGGTTAGCCTGATCCGCGGCTTTGTTCGTGAAGCATTATCGCTGGTGACATGGGGTTGTGCGTTCTTTGTCGCCAGTCATTACTACACTTACCTGTCAGCCTGGTTTACGGGCTTTGAAGACGAACTGGTTCGAAATGGGATTGCCATCGCGGTACTGTTTATCGCTACGCTTATCGTTGGCGCTATCGTGAACTTCGTGATAGGTCAGTTGGTGGAGAAAACGGGGTTGTCAGGCACCGATCGGGTGCTGGGCGTCTGTTTCGGTGCGTTGCGCGGCGTATTGATTGTTGCCGCTATTCTTTTCTTTCTCGACTCCTTTACCGGAGTGTCGAAAAGCGAAGACTGGAGCAAATCACAGCTGATCCCACAGTTCAGTTTTATCATCAGATGGTTTTTTGATTATCTGCAAAGCTCGTCAAGTTTCTTGCCCAGAGCGTAAGTGCTCTGAGATGTGGCTTAACGAGGAAAAAGACGTATGTGCGGTATTGTCGGTATCGCCGGTGTTATGCCGGTTAACCAGTCGATTTATGATGCCTTAACGGTGCTTCAGCATCGCGGTCAGGATGCCGCAGGCATCATCACCATTGATGCCAATAACTGCTTTCGTTTGCGTAAAGCGAACGGTCTGGTGAGCGATATATTTGAAGCTCGCCACATGCAGCGTTTGCAGGGCAATATGGGCATTGGTCATGTGCGTTACCCTACGGCTGGCAGCTCCAGCGCTTCTGAAGCGCAGCCATTTTACGTTAACTCTCCATATGGCATCACGCTTGCCCATAACGGCAATCTGACTAACGCTCACGAGTTGCGTAAAAAGTTGTTTGAAGAAAAACGCCGCCACATCAACACCACTTCTGACTCGGAAATTTTGCTTAATATCTTCGCCAGCGAACTGGATAACTTCCGCCACTATCCGCTGGAAGCCGATAACATTTTCGCCGCCATTGCCGCCACTAACCGTCTGATCCGTGGCGCATATGCCTGTGTGGCGATGATTATCGGCCACGGTATGGTTGCTTTCCGCGATCCTAACGGCATTCGTCCGCTGGTGTTGGGAAAACGCGATGTTGATGACAATCGCACAGAATATATGGTTGCCTCTGAAAGCGTTGCGCTCGATACCCTGGGCTTTGAGTTCCTGCGTGACGTCGCACCGGGCGAAGCGATTTACATCACTGAAGAAGGGCAGTTGTTTACCCGTCAGTGTGCCGACAATCCGGTCAGCAATCCGTGCCTGTTCGAGTATGTTTACTTTGCCCGCCCGGATTCGTTCATCGACAAAATTTCCGTTTATAGCGCCCGCGTTAATATGGGCACCAAGCTTGGCGAAAAAATTGCCCGTGAATGGGAAGATCTGGATATTGACGTGGTGATCCCGATTCCGGAAACCTCCTGCGATATCGCACTGGAAATCGCTCGCATTCTGGGTAAACCGTACCGCCAGGGCTTCGTGAAAAACCGCTACGTTGGCCGTACCTTTATCATGCCGGGCCAGCAACTGCGCCGTAAGTCTGTTCGTCGTAAACTGAACGCCAACCGCGCTGAGTTCCGCGATAAAAACGTTCTGCTGGTCGATGACTCCATCGTCCGCGGCACCACCTCTGAGCAGATTATCGAGATGGCGCGTGAAGCCGGAGCGAAGAAAGTGTATCTCGCCTCTGCCGCGCCGGAAATTCGTTTCCCGAACGTTTATGGTATTGATATGCCGAGCGCCACGGAACTGATCGCACACGGTCGTGAAGTGGATGAAATCCGCCAGATCATCGGTGCTGATGGGCTTATCTTCCAGGATCTAAACGATCTGATCGAAGCCGTTCGCGCTGAAAATCCGGATATTCAGCAGTTCGAATGCTCGGTGTTTAATGGCGTCTATGTCACCAAAGACGTTGATCAAGGCTACCTCGATTTCCTCGATACTTTACGTAATGACGACGCTAAAGCAGTGCAACGTCAGAACGAAGTTGAAAACCTGGAAATGCATAACGAAGGATAATACCTTCGTTCAGGGTGCCGGTCTGGCACCCTGACTTGCAACTCCCGCCGAAATCCTGCAAAGTCTGCCTGCAAGTCTGACAGGGCAATTATCTATGAAACGACTCATTGTAGGCATCAGCGGTGCCAGCGGCGCGATTTATGGCGTACGTTTATTACAGGTTCTGCGTGATGTCGCAGATGTTGAAACGCATCTGGTGATGAGCCAGGCAGCGCGCCAGACTTTATCCCTCGAAACGGATTTTTCCCTGCGCGAAGTTCAGGCATTAGCCGATGTCACCCATGATGCGCGCGATATTGCCGCCAGCATCTCTTCCGGGTCTTTCCAGACGTTGGGGATGGTGATTTTACCCTGTTCAATCAAAACCCTTTCCGGCATTGTCCATAGCTATACCGATGGTTTACTGACCCGAGCAGCAGATGTGGTACTGAAAGAGCGTCGCCCACTGGTGCTCTGCGTGCGTGAAACGCCGCTGCACTTAGGACACTTGCGTTTAATGACTCAGGCTGCGGAAATTGGTGCGGTAATTATGCCTCCCGTTCCGGCGTTTTATCATCGTCCGCAATCGCTTGATGATGTGATAAATCAAACGGTTAACCGTGTACTTGATCAGTTTACGATAACCCTTCCCGAAGATCTCTTTGCCCGCTGGCAGGGCGCATAACTTTGCTGTTGCCCTGTTTCGGGGCAATTTTGCAACCGTGATCAAATCCTCGACATTTTGTTCCTGCCATTGAATCGAAACGCTGCGATTCAACCGGCATACCTGCTATCTTCAACTTTAGGACAATAATGCAACGTCTTATTAACATATTTAACGTTGGATGTTTGAGCTGTTGTCAAGATGGCATAAGACCTGCATGAACGAGCCTGCAAACACACAACACAATACACAACATAAAAAAGCCATTTCACTTGAGGGTTATGTATGAAGAAGTCGATTCTTGCTCTGTCTTTGTTAGTCGGTCTGTCCGCAGCAGCTTCCAGCTCTGCGGCACTGCCGGAGACGGTACGTATCGGAACGGATACCACCTATGCGCCGTTCTCATCGAAAGATGCCAAAGGTGACTTTGTTGGCTTTGATATCGATCTGGGTAACGAGATGTGCAAACGCATGCAGGTTAAATGTACCTGGGTTGCCAGTGACTTTGATGCGCTGATCCCGTCACTGAAAGCGAAAAAAATCGATGCCATTATTTCATCGCTCTCTATTACTGATAAACGTCAGCAGGAGATTGCCTTCTCCGACAAGCTGTATGCCGCGGATTCTCGTTTGATTGCAGCTAAAGGTTCACCGATCCAACCAACGCTGGATTCGCTGAAAGGTAAACATGTCGGTGTGCTGCAAGGCTCCACCCAGGAAGCGTACGCCAATGATAACTGGCGCAGTAAAGGCGTCGATGTGGTGGCCTATGCTAACCAGGATTTGGTCTATTCCGATCTGGATGCAGGTCGTCTGGATGCCGCTCTGCAGGATGAAGTCGCTGCCAGCGAAGGTTTCCTCAAGCAACCCGCCGGTAAAGAGTTCGCCTTTGCTGGTTCATCAGTGAAAGACAAAAAATACTTCGGTGATGGTACAGGTGTAGGGCTACGTAAAGATGATGCCGAACTGAAAGCCGCCTTTGATAAGGCGCTTGGCGAACTGCGTCAGGATGGCACTTACGACAAGATGGCGAAAAAGTATTTCGACTTTAATGTCTATGGTGGCTGATACGTCGCAGGGAAGTAGCGCCTGATGGGGAATCATCATGGTGCATTCCAGGTTTGTTGCACTATCGTGGTGCATTAAAATGCATACTTAAGCAATTTTAATGAAAAATAATACGACTAACTGGCCTGGATATTTTGCCTTGTTGGTCAATTTTATGGCACGATAACTGTAACAAACCTGTAAATATTCCCTATAAAAAGACTGTCAGTTGAGGACATTATGAAAAAACTGGTGCTATCGCTCTCTCTGGTTCTGGCCTTCTCCAGCGCAACCGCTGCGTTTGCTGCTATTCCGCAAAATATCCGTATCGGCACCGATCCAACCTATGCACCATTTGAATCAAAAAATTCACAAGGCGAACTGGTTGGCTTTGATATTGATCTGGCGAAGGAGTTGTGCAAACGCATCAATACGCAATGTACCTTTGTTGAGAATCCGCTGGATGCGTTAATTCCGTCATTAAAAGCGAAGAAGATTGACGCCATCATGTCATCACTTTCCATCACGGAAAAACGTCAGCAGGAAATTGCCTTCACCGACAAACTGTATGCTGCCGATTCTCGTCTGGTGGTGGCGAAAAATTCTGACATCCAGCCGACAGTAGAATCGCTGAAAGGCAAGCGGGTAGGGGTATTGCAGGGCACCACCCAGGAGACATTTGGTAACGAACACTGGGCTCCCAAAGGCATTGAAATCGTCTCTTATCAGGGGCAGGACAATATTTACTCAGACCTGACTGCCGGACGTATTGATGCCGCGTTCCAGGATGAAGTTGCCGCCAGTGAAGGTTTCCTCAAACAGCCAGTCGGTAAAGATTACAAATTCGGTGGTCCGTCTGTTAAAGATGAAAAACTGTTTGGCGTAGGCACCGGCATGGGGCTGCGTAAAGAAGATAACGAACTGCGCGAGGCACTGAACAAAGCCTTTGCTGAAATGCGCGCTGACGGTACTTACGAGAAATTAGCGAAAAAGTACTTCGATTTTGATGTTTATGGTGGCTAATCGCCATCGGTGAAAGAAAGCCCGCTCCCTTCGAGGCACCGGAGGGAGATAAGAGGCGGTAAATTCACCACACACAACAGGACAGGCAGCATGTTGTATGGGTTTTCAGGTGTAATTTTACAGGGGGCGCTCGTCACGCTGGAGCTGGCTATCAGCTCTGTAGTGCTCGCTGTAATTATCGGTCTTATTGGCGCTGGCGGTAAGCTTTCGCAAAATCGGTTATCGGGACTGATTTTCGAAGGCTATACCACGCTGATACGCGGTGTGCCGGATTTAGTGTTAATGCTGCTGATATTCTACGGTTTGCAGATTGCGCTAAACACGGTGACGGAGGCGATGGGCGTCGGACAGGTTGATATCGACCCGATGGTCGCCGGTATTATAACCCTGGGGTTTATCTACGGCGCTTACTTCACCGAAACGTTCCGCGGCGCGTTTATGGCGGTGCCGAAAGGGCATATTGAGGCGGCAACAGCATTCGGCTTTACCCGTGGGCAAGTGTTTCGGAGGATTATGTTCCCGGCGATGATGCGTTACGCCCTACCGGGGATTGGCAACAACTGGCAGGTCATTCTTAAATCAACGGCTCTCGTTTCGTTACTCGGACTGGAAGATGTGGTGAAAGCCACTCAACTGGCAGGCAAAAGTACCTGGGAACCATTCTATTTCGCCATCGTCTGTGGCGTGATTTATCTGGTTTTTACCACCGTTTCCAATGGTGTGCTGCTGTTCCTTGAGCGTCGCTACTCCGTGGGTGTGAAGAGGGCTGACCTGTGATCGAAATCTTACATGAATACTGGAAACCGCTGCTGTGGACTGACGGTTATCGCTTTACCGGTGTGGCGATCACTCTCTGGTTGCTGATTCTGTCGGTGGTGATTGGTGGGATTCTGGCGCTGTTTCTGGCGATTGGGCGCGTCTCAAGTAATAAATACATTCAGTTTCCCATCTGGTTATTTACTTATATTTTTCGCGGTACGCCGCTGTATGTTCAGTTGCTGGTGTTCTATTCCGGCATGTACACGCTGGAGATTGTTAAAGGCACCGAGTTCCTTAACGCCTTTTTCCGCAGTGGCCTGAACTGTACCGTGCTGGCATTGACGCTCAACACCTGTGCTTACACCACTGAGATTTTTGCCGGGGCGATCCGGTCGGTGCCGCATGGGGAAATTGAAGCTGCCAGAGCCTATGGTTTCTCAACCTTTAAAATGTATCGCTGCATTATTTTGCCGTCGGCACTGCGTATTGCATTACCGGCCTACAGCAACGAAGTGATTCTGATGCTGCACTCTACTGCGCTGGCGTTTACTGCCACGGTGCCGGATCTGCTGAAAATTGCCCGCGATATCAACGCCGCCACGTATCAACCTTTTACTGCCTTTGGCATTGCCGCGGTGCTCTATTTAATCATCTCTTATGTCCTGATCAGTCTCTTTCGCAAAGCGGAAAAACGCTGGTTGCAGCATGTGAAACCTTCTTCAACGCACTGAGAATACGATGTCCGAGAATAAATTAAACGTTATCGATTTGCACAAACGCTACGGCGAACACGAAGTGCTGAAAGGCGTTTCACTGCAAGCGAACGCCGGGGATGTGATCAGTATCATCGGATCGTCGGGATCAGGGAAAAGTACCTTTCTGCGCTGTATTAACTTCCTCGAAAAACCGAGCGAAGGCGAGATCGTGGTTAACGGGCAGAACATCAATCTGGTGCGCGATAAAGACGGCCAACTCAAAGTTGCCGATAAAAATCAGCTACGTTTACTGCGCACGCGCCTGACGATGGTGTTTCAGCACTTCAATCTCTGGAGCCATATGACGGTGCTGGAAAACGTCATGGAAGCGCCGATTCAGGTGTTGGGGCTGAGCAAGCAGGAAGCACGCGAGCGGGCAGTGAAATATCTGGCGAAAGTTGGCATAGACGAACGTGCGCAGGGGAAATACCCGGTGCATCTTTCCGGTGGTCAGCAACAGCGTGTTTCCATTGCACGGGCGCTGGCAATGGAACCGGAAGTTTTGCTGTTTGATGAACCTACCTCAGCGCTCGATCCAGAGCTGGTAGGCGAAGTTCTGCGCATTATGCAGCAACTGGCGGAAGAGGGGAAAACCATGGTGGTGGTGACTCATGAAATGGGCTTTGCTCGCCATGTCTCTACCCACGTCATTTTTCTCCATCAGGGGAAAATAGAAGAAGAGGGGACGCCGGAACAGTTATTTGGCAACCCGCAAAGCCCGCGTCTGCAACAGTTCCTTAAAGGATCACTGAAATAATTGCCTCTCCGGCGGCTAATGCTGCCGGAGTATTTTCAAGGCTAATTTGCGAGTTAGCTTCCATTGAAATGTATATATTTCAGCCCACTTAAAATACTTCTGAATTCGTTGTCCAAATATAAAAACTGCCTACTGCATTGGTTATAAAGGGTAGTTATTGTCTCGTCCTCTTAAATTTGATGGATGACGGAACGCCATGACAATATCGACCACTTCCACGCCGCATGATGCGGTATTTAAATCCTTTTTACGCCATCCAGATACAGCACGAGATTTTATTGATATTCATCTTCCAGCACCGCTGCGCAATCTGTGTGATTTAACAACGTTAAAACTGGAACCAAACAGTTTTATTGATGAAAACCTGCGACAATATTACTCCGACGTTTTGTGGTCAGTGAAAACACAGGAGGGGATGGGGTATATTTATGTCGTCATTGAACACCAAAGTAAGGCGGAAGAATTAATGGCTTTTCGCATGATGCGTTATTCCATCGCGGCGATGCAAAACCATCTGGATGCGGGCTATAAAGAGCTTCCTTTGGTGATCCCAATGCTGTTTTATCATGGTTGCAGAAGTCCTTATCCTTATTCTCTCTGCTGGCTTGATGAATTTGCAGAACCTGCGATTGCCCGCAAAATTTACTCATCGGCTTTTCCGTTGGTAGATATTACTGTAGTGCCGGATGACGAGATTATGCAACACCGTAAAATGGCATTGCTGGAGTTAATTCAGAAACATATTCGCCAGCGCGACTTATTGGGGTTAGTGGAGCAAATAGTTTCTCTTTTAGTTACAGGGAACACTAATGACAGGCAGCTACAAGCACTGTTTAATTACGTTTTACAAACGGGGGATGCCCAGCGTTTCCGTGCATTTATTGGTGAGATAGCGGAACGAGCACCACAAGAAAAGGAGAAACTGATGACTATTGCTGACAGATTACGTGAAGAGGGCGCAATGCAGGGCAAACATGAAGAAGCTCTGCGTATTGCTCAGGAGATGCTGGAGAGAGGTTTAGACAGAGAGTTAGTTCTGATGGTAACCCGACTTTCGCCAGATGAGCTTCTGGCGCAAAGTCACTGATCCAGTAAACCCCGAGGCTACCTGGCGGATGTTCGCGGCAAAGCGTATCAGCGAACAACATCCGCCAGCGCTTCGTCTAAATCGTACCAGCGAAAAGCGAACCCCGCTTCTTCCAGCCTTTTTGGCAGCGCACGTTGTCCGCCCAATACCAGAACCGATGATTCCCCCATCAGCAAGCGAATGGCTGCGGCAGGGACGCGCATAATCGCCGGGCGATGCAGTGCATGGCCTAGCGCGTGGGCAAATTGTTCATTGTGTACCGGATATGGCGAAACCATATTAAATGGTCCCCGCAGATCGTTATCCAGCAGCCAGAGAATACCGTTAACCATATCATCAATATGAATCCAGGGCAGATACTGCCGACCGGAGCCAATCGGACCTCCCAGACCAAGGCGAAACGGTGGCAGCATTTTGCTGAGGATACCGCCATCTGGTGCCAGCACCACACCGGTTCGTAGCAGGCATACTCGTGTTTTGTCACTTTGTGCCCGACAAGCTATTTCTTCCCAGCGGGCACAGAGTTTATGGGTAAATTCGTTATGCGGCGGTTCTTCTTCGGTGACCACCACTTCACCTAAATCGCCATAATATCCCGCCGCCGAGCCTGAAATAAGCACTGACGGCGGCGAGTCACTGGCGTTAATCAAATCCACCAGTTTTTGCGTGATATTCCAGCGACTTTGACAGAGGAGATCTTTTTGCTCGTGAGTCCAGCGTTTATCAGCAATGGGTTCACCAGCCAGGTTGACCACCACATCCACGCCGTTGAGATTGCGTTGTTCGGCAAGCCCTTGCCATAGTGTCACCTGAGGGCCGAGGACGGAGCTGGCTTTCTGCGGGGTACGCGTCACCACCGTGACCTGATGCCCCAACTCCAGCAAACGAGGGATTAAATGACGACCAATTAATCCCGTCCCTCCGGTGATCACTATATTCATGCAGCCTCCCGATATGGCGGTTAACGCTGCCAGCTCAAGGTCATTGATACCGAATCGGCGTAGCGCAGCGCGTGAAGTTTATCGATCTCCACTTCAGCATACGTCACCCAGTGATGTTCACGTGCGATATCGAGCACATCCTGAGTTAATTTTTCCAGCAAAGAGAAACGGTTATTCTCTACATGCTGAATGATGTTTTTAGTAATGGTGCGATAATTCAGCGCGTCGTTAATATCTTCGCTGGTGCGCGCTTTATCGGCGGGGTAGTGGATCGTAACGTTGATAACAATATCCTGACGGTTGTTAATCTCTTCGTCTTTAATTCCGATAAACGTACGTAAACGAAGGTTCTTTATACGAATAATAGCGGCAGGTTGTGCCATTGCAGGTTCTCCGTTGTTTTATTTAGGATTAAATAATACACGAGAACCCGGCTCTGTTAACTATTCGAAATCTCATCATTTACTTGCGCTTTTAGCAGCGCCTGCCCGGTAGCAGGACGCGAACGGATTCGCTCATACCAGTTTTTTACTGCCGGATACATCGCGAGGTCAATGCGCTGGCGAGCCCAGGCATTGACCCACGGCCAGCAGGCAATACCACAAAGCATTCCTTACGCAATTGAACGTTATCAGGTTGAAACCCAACGTCTCTATCACGTACTGAATAAGCGGTTGGAAAACTCCCCCTGGTTGGGCGGAGAAAACTACAGCATTGCAGATGCAGCGTGGTTAAAATGATGATTTTGCCCGAGCATCGGCCCCAGGCCGCCAACCTGCCAGAATAACCACTGTAATGTGGCGGCGCGTTCACGCGGTTCATGGCTCAAAAAGAGTCCTGTTTTCTCTGCCAGATACAACAAAATAGCCCCCGACTCAAATATGCTTAATGGTTTGCCGTCGTCAATTGGGGAGTGATCGACAATTGCCGGAATTTTATTGTTCGGTGAAATGCGCAAAAACTCCGGGCGAAACTGACTGCCTTTACCGAGGTCAACTTTGATTAAGCGATAATCCAGCCTTGCCTCTTCGAGAAACAACGTGATTTTGTGACCATTCGGTGTGGGGGCGAAATAGAGATCGATCATCGCAGCTCCGGTTATCTAATAATCTGAACATCTCAAGTATAGAAACCGTGGCGACTTGTGTGAGTTTTCATCACGTAACGGTGACAAAAAGGCTCTATAGTTTGATAGCAAGCCCATTTATCGCTGAGGACATAATGAGTAAACCCGCTATCACGCTTTGGTCAGATGCCCATTTTTTCTCCCCTTATGTGTTATCCGCCTGGGTGGCGTTGCAGGAAAAAGGTCTGCCTTTTCATATGAAGACCATCGACCTCGACAGCGGTGAACATTTGCAGCCGACGTGGCAAGGTTATGGGCAGACACGGCGCGTGCCGTTGTTACAAATTGATGATTTTGAGTTGAGTGAATCCTCTGCCATTGCAGAATATCTGGAGGACTGTTTTGCGCCGCCGACCTGGGAGCGTATTTATCCGCTTGATTTACAACACCGGGCGCGGGCACGGCAGATTCAGGCCTGGCTACGCAGCGATCTGATGCCCATCCGCGAAGAACGTTCTACGGATGTCGTTTTTGCCGGTGCGAAGAAAGCGCCACTATCGGCAATGGGAAAAGCCAGCGCGGAGAAACTGTTCGCGATGGCAGAACATTTACTGGCGCATGGTCAGCCGAATCTGTTTGGCGAATGGTGTATTGCGGATACTGATTTAGCGTTAATGATTAATCGTCTGGTACTACATGGTGATGAGGTGTCGGAACGTCTGGTGGATTATGCGGCATTCCAGTGGCCGCGGGCTTCAGTTCAGCGTTTTATTGCACTTTCAGCAAAGCAATCTGGCTGATAGCAACGACAGAATCCAGTATCATAGCTTACGTTTTTTCGACGAGGAGTGAGTGATGAAACTGATGTTTGCATCGGACATTCATGGGTCGTTACCGGCGACGGAACGTGTTCTGGATTTATTTGCCCAAAGCGGTGCCCAGTGGTTGGTGATTCTCGGAGACGTGCTGAATCATGGTCCGCGAAACGCCCTGCCTGAAGGGTATGCGCCAGCCAAAGTAGCCGAACGGCTGAATGAGATGGCGCATAACATTATCGCCGTGCGCGGCAACTGCGACAGCGAAGTGGACCAAATGCTACTGCATTTCCCGATAACCGCGCCGTGGCAACAGGTGTTACTGGAAAAACAACGTCTGTTTTTGACGCATGGCCATCTGTTTGGCCCGGATAATCTGCCTGCTTTAAACCAGAACGACGTGCTGGTGTATGGTCATACCCATCTACCAGTAGCGGAAAAGCGGGGGGATATTTTCCACTTTAACCCCGGTTCGGTAAGCATTCCGAAAGGCGGCTATCCGGCGAGTTATGGCACGCTGGATGATGACGTACTAAGCGTAATCGCACTCAATGATCAAAGTATCATTGCGCAGGTCGCGATTAATCCGTAATTTACCCCACAACTCAAAATGCGCCGTAAGAGCGCCAGAAAAAGAAGGTTTCCTGATAATGGAACAGCGTCGTTTGGCAAGTACTGAATGGGTGGATATTGTCAATGAAGAGAACGAAGTCATTGCACAAGCCAGCCGGGAACAAATGCGGGCACAGTGTCTGCGCCATCGTGCAACTTACATCGTTGTACATGATGGTATGGGCAAAATTCTTGTGCAGCGTCGTACCGAGACAAAAGACTTTTTACCCGGCATGTTAGATGCGACCGCAGGTGGCGTGGTCCAGGCCGATGAACAACTGCTGGAATCCGCACGTCGCGAGGCGGAAGAAGAGTTGGGCATTGCCGGAGTCCCCTTTGCCGAGCACGGGCAGTTCTATTTCGAAGATAAAAATTGCCGTGTCTGGGGCGCGTTATTCAGTTGTGTCTCCCACGGTCCTTTCGCTCTCCAGGAAGATGAAGTCAGTGAGGTTTGCTGGCTGACGCCGGAAGAAATTACCGCACGTTGCGATGAGTTCACACCAGACTCGCTGAAAGCCCTGGCATTGTGGATGAAGCGCAATGCCAGGAATGAAGTAGAAACGAAAGAAGATCCAGAAGAGGCTTAATAAGTTTCAGCAGCTTTCACGTAAACACAAACTGGGAGCGATGAGTACCTGATCGCTCCAGTTACCTTCTCTAATTCGTTCCAGCAAAGCCTTTCCTGCCTCCAGACCAATTTTCCTGTGAGGAACGGCCATTGTTGTTAATGGTGGTTGGCAAACTTTACTAACGTCACTGTCACCAAATCCCACTACGGCGAGATCGTCTGGTACTTTGATGCGTCTTCGTTGACATTCATACAGAACACCGCAGGCCAACTCATCTGACACACATACCAGGGCATCCAGTTCCGGCCATGCGAGTAAAAATTCCGGTAATTGTGATGCTCCGGTGGAAAAAACCGGTGGCAGAGCAGCGTTAATAACACGGTTGGGAGACATATGATGGCGTAACATAGCTTTATACCATCCCTGTAAATGCTGCTGAAAGATCCACTGTTCCTGGTTGGCGCATAGCAAACCGATATTCTGATAACCACGTTGTACCAGCATATCCGTCAGTTCGAACATTGCTGCGACATTATCAATGCCAATGTTCATATCAATCGGATCGGTACGAATGGCACCGATTTCCATAACGGGAATCGAGGCATTTTTGAGCCAGTTACGCACGGTATTATTATGCTCAACACTGAGCAAAATCGCTGCGGCGATATTAGAAGCCAGCAGAGTTTCCAGCAGTTTTTCTTCTTGCTCCAGACGATGGCGTGACTCAGCCAGGATTATCTGATATCCCGCTGGTTGTAGTACATGTTGCAGCCCGGCAAACATTTCCGTGCATCCTGCTTCAGCCAGGTTTGGTACGACCATTGCAATCGTGTGCGAAGATGCCGATGCCAGCGCGCTTGCAGTGAGGTTGGGCATGTACCCTAATTCATTAACTGCGGCTTCAATCTTCTCCCGCAGTTTATCGGAAACTTGTTCGGGAGTGCGTAACGCTCTGGATACAGTCATTGTGCCAACTCCTGCGAGTTGCGCGACATCGGCGATAGTGACTTTACCAGTACTACGACGTTTTCGGGTTATTGCCATACAAAATCCTGCTCAGCGACTACATATGGAGATCTTTTTTTACTTATCATCAACGGCTTCCTGTTGGTAGCAGAGTATACCCCTTAATTTCTGGTAGAAGTTTGGATTTCATCAGTGAAATCCGTTTTGATAGCGCTATCACAAATATGAATGATACATACTGATAGCGCTATCTTTGTGAGATTGATCTCAGATATGCTGCCGTTGCTTGCTTAAAGTCTGCTCATTGACACGGAAAATGAGGAGGACAAGTGCTTAATACCTGGCTTTCTGATTCAACAATCGCATTACGAAAGAATGTCACAACCTGGCAGCAAGCATTAGATATTTGTGCCAGACCGTTACTGGAGGCGGAGATAATTACGACGGATTATCTCAGTGCGATAAAAACACAACATGAAAAACTGGGGCCTTATTATGTCCTGGCGCCTGGGCTGGCAATGCCCCATGCCCGACCAGAAGAAGGTGCAAAAGGATTGGGGTTATCATTATTAAAACTCGAAGAAGGTGTCAGTTTTAATGCAGAGGAATTTGATCCTGTAGATGTCATCATTTTACTTGCCGCACCAGATAAACACAGCCATATCGAAATGATATCTGCACTGGCTGAGTTATTCTCCAGTGAGAAGGATTTACAGGAATTGCATCAGGCTCGCAACCTGGAGGAAATAAAAACGATAATTTCACGATTCTAATCACATTCAAAATTCAGTCTTGTCACAACATTACGCCGTTGCGTGATGAGAACTTCTACAACTTAACATGGTGAATATAATGAAAATTATGGCTATTTGTGGCTCAGGGCTTGGTAGTAGTTTTATGGTCGAAATGAATATTAAAAAAGTTCTGAAAAAAATGGAGATAGAAGCGGAAGTGGAACATTCCGATCTCTCATCAGCAACGCCAGGGGCTGCCGATTTATTTGTGATGGCTAAAGATATTGCCGCCAGTGCCAGCGTACCGGAAAGTCAGTTGGTGGTTATCAACAACATCATTGATATTAATGAACTTGAAACGCAACTGCGTAACTGGTTCGCAAAACAATAACCTTAATTGAAGCGAGGTGGATATGTTTATCCTTGAAACGCTGAATTTTGTTGTTGATATACTCAAAGTACCCTCGGTACTGGTCGGCTTGATTGCCTTAATCGGTCTGGTTGCTCAGAAAAAAGCATTTTCAGATGTTGTTAAAGGCACAATTAAAACCATTCTCGGATTTATTGTTCTGGGCGGTGGTGCCACTGTTCTGGTTGGTTCTTTAAATCCGCTGGGTAGTATGTTTGAACATGCCTTTAATATTCAGGGTATCATTCCGAATAATGAGGCTATTGTTTCTATTGCGTTGGAAAAATATGGCGCGTCGACGGCGCTTATTATGGCATTTGGTATGGTAGCGAATATTATTGTTGCCCGCTTTACCCGCCTGAAATATATTTTTCTGACCGGACACCACACATTTTATATGGCCTGCATGATTGGTGTGATTCTGACAGTGGCTGGTTTTGAAGGTATATCACTGGTATTTACCGGTTCTCTTATTCTGGGATTAGTGATGGCGTTTTTCCCTGCATTAGCACAACGTTACATGAGGCGTATTACCGGGAATGATGAAATCGCTTTTGGTCACTTTGGTACTTTGGGGTATGTACTCTCTGGCTGGATTGGCAGCATGTGCGGTAAAGGTTCGCGTTCCACCGAAGAGATGAATTTGCCCAAAAATCTGAGCTTCCTGCGCGATAGCTCCATCTCTATTTCCCTTACGATGATGGTGATTTATCTGATCATGGCGATCAGTGCGGGGCGCGAGTACGTTGAAAGCCAGTTTAGTGGCGGTCAAAACTACCTTGTCTACGCCATTATTATGGCCATCACCTTCGCCGCAGGCGTATTTATCATTCTGCAAGGTGTGCGTTTAATCCTTGCTGAAATTGTTCCGGCATTTACCGGATTTTCAGAAAAGCTGGTGCCGAATGCGCGTCCCGCCCTCGATTGTCCGGTTGTGTATCCGTATGCGCCAAATGCAGTGTTAGTTGGCTTCTTATTTAGCTTTCTTGGTGGTTTGGTGGGGCTATTTTTGTTGGGACAGATGAAACTGGTGCTGATTCTTCCTGGTGTCGTTCCTCACTTCTTCACCGGAGCAACTGCGGGTGTATTTGGTAATGCTACGGGTGGGCGTCGCGGCGCGATGATTGGTGCTTTTGCGAATGGTTTATTGATTACCTTCCTGCCAGTGCTGTTATTGCCAGTTCTGGGGGCGATAGGCTTTGCAAATACGACCTTTTCCGATGCGGATTTTGGTGCTGTCGGCATCGTTCTCGGGAACCTGGCGCGTTATCTCTCGCCTTTTGCCATAACCGGACTTGTAGTAGCGCTATTTGTGCTGCTGGTTGCCTGGAACATTTTCGCCAATAACAAACTCGCTGCCAAAGTGCAGGAGAAGAGCGGAGCCAAATTATGAATGTTAAAGAAGTGACACAACTTGCACGGGATATTCGTATCCAGACGCTTAAATCATTAACTCATCTTGGCTTTGGTCATTATGGTGGCAGCATGTCTGTTGTGGAAACGCTGGCAGTTCTTTATGGCGCGGTGATGAAAATTGATCCTGCTGATCCCGACGGGCCTGATCGTGACTATTTTGTATTGTCAAAAGGGCATGCCGGACCTGCGCTCTACAGTACTCTGGCGCTGAAAGGTTATTTTCCACTGGAAGAATTAAGCACCTTAAATCAGAACGGAACTCGCTTACCAAGTCATCCGGATCGGCTAAAAACGCGTGGTGTTGATGCCACTACAGGATCGCTGGGGCAGGGGATATCCATTGCAGGAGGGATGGCGCTGTCGCATAAACTGGCGGGGCGCAAGAATCGGGTTTTTTGTATTGTTGGCGATGGTGAACTTAACGAAGGCCAATGTTGGGAAGCCTTCCAGTTTATTGCTCATCATCGTTTGAATAATCTCACTGTGTTTGTGGACTGGAACAAACAGCAGCTTGATGGCGAACTGGATGAAATTATTAATCCATTTGATTTAGAAGGAAAATTCCGCGCTTTCGGTTTTGATGTCGTGACAGTGAAGGGCGATGATATTGAGGGGTTGTTGAATGTAGTTAAACCTGTTCTACCAGCCGAGGCCAGACCGAGAGTAGTCATTCTCGATAGTATCAAAGGGCAGGGGGTAGCGTGTCTTGAGCAACTCAGTAATTCTCATCATTTACGCCTCACGGAAGAAATGAAGGAGATGCTAAACGAAACAATTCGCCAACTGGAGGCCATGCATGATTAAGCTCGCACCGGCAGGACAAAAAGACAGCATCGAGATGCGCAAAATTTATGCAGGCTTTATTGCGCAACAGATTGAAAACGGTAATTCTGTCATTGCCCTTGAGGCTGATTTAATGAGTTCCATGGCAATGGACAGCGTGGCGCGGGATTATCCACAGTACGTCATTAATTGCGGCATTATGGAAGCTAATGTTATCGGCACCGCTGCAGGGCTGGCCTTAACCGGGCGCAAGCCATTCGTGCATACCTTTACCGCATTTGCCAGTCGTCGCTGTTTTGATCAGCTCTTTATGTCGCTTGATTACCAGCGTGCTAATGTCAAAGTGATTGCTTCTGATGCGGGTGTTACCGCTTGCCACAATGGCGGGACACATATGTCATTTGAAGATATGGGAATTGTGCGTGGGCTGGCGCATTCGGTGGTGATGGAGATGACCGATGCGGTGATGTTTAGTGATATTTTACGCCAGCTTGTAGAGCTTGATGGGCTTTACTGGGTTCGTACGATCCGTAAGCAAGCGACAAGTATTTATTCTCCTGGGACAACCTTCTCTATTGGTAAAGGCAATGTACTGCGTGAAGGTACTGACATCACGCTGATTGCTAATGGCATTATGGTGGCTGAAGCCCTGGAGGCCGCACGTCAACTGGAACAGAGCGGTGTAAGTGCGGCAGTAATTGATATGTTTACTCTTAAACCTGTTGACCGAATGTTGATTAAAAATTATGCCGAGAAAACGGGGCGTATTGTGACCTGTGAAAACCATAGTATTCACAATGGGCTAGGATCCGCCGTTGCCGAGGTATTAGTCGAAAGTTGCCCAATACCAATGCGTCGCGTGGGCGTGAAGGAGCGTTATGGTCAGGTTGGAACTCAGGACTTTTTACAGAGAGAGTACGGGTTAACCGCGCATGATATTGTGGCGGCAGCCAGAGAGCTATTGTAATCAGTTCCCCTTGCCAGAGACTGGCAAGGGGATTATTGACTTAATGGTAACCCATTAACTGAGCGCCTATCACCACGACGCTGGACATAATAAACAGCAGTCCAAGCAGTGTTGCACCCACTTTCAGCCAGTTACGGAAATCTACCCGGCAAACACCGAGCGTCGCCATTAACGAAGCCGAAGTCGGGTAAATGATATGGCTGAAGCCATCGCCAAACTGGAACGCCAGCACGGTAACCTGACGGTTAACGCCAACCAGATCGCCAAGCGGTGCCAGTAACGGCATGGTTAACGCTGCCTGACCAGAACCGGATGTCACAAAGAAATTGAATACCGCCTGGAAGAGCAGCATAAACCAGGCCGCGACCGCGTTATCCAGGCCGCTAATGGCATTGGCAATGCTATTGAGAATAGTATTCAGCACGCTGGCATCACCCGCTTCGCCATTGCCAACCAGCAGTAAAATCCCTTTGGCAAAACCGACCAGCAGTGCAGGAGCAATCATCATTCTCGCCCCTTCGGTAAATGACGAGGCCATGGTGTTAACGGTCATACCGTTAAGGCGGAAGGCAACGCCGATGATGCCAATCACCAGACCCATAGTGAAGAACTGGCTGGCAATCTCTGGAATAAACCAGGCGTTAACGATCACGCCCCAAATCACCCAGATCATGACGGCGGTCAGGACAATCAATACCAGCCAGTCACCGAAAGTGAACGGCCGCTGTTCAACATCAGCTTGTTTTTCGCGGAAGAAGCGATCGGAATCATGCACGCGTGACAACAAAGGATTCTTTTTCACCCGTGAGGCGTACACCATGGTAAAGATGAGGCCAATCAGAGTGGCGATAACCCACACCACAATGCGCAACCCGGAGCCGGAAAGGACAGGAACGCCAGCAATCCCCTGGGCGACAACCACGCAGAACGGGTTCATCCACGAGCTGGCAAAACCGATTTGCGTTGCGATGTAGGTTACCAGGACGGTGGTAATACTGTCGTAACCCAGGCGTACCATTAGTGGGGCAATGATGATGGCAAAGGCGACGGCCTCTTCCCCCATGCCAAATACCGCACCGCCGAGTGAAAAGAGAATAAACAGTGCCGGAATGAAAAGAATTTCATTCCCTCGAGTGTGGCGGATAAGCGCGAGAATCCCGTTATCAATGGTTCCTGTGCGCATCACGATACCAAACGCGCCGCCAATCACCAGCATAAACATGATGATGCCAACGGCTGTCCCATATTTCGAGCCAGAGGTTAGCCCTTCAAACGGGAAGTTCATCAAACCGGGGCGTTCATCTCCCGTCGTGAACAGTTGTACTCGGTGATACTCGGGTTCGCCTGCCTCGTTGGTCAGAATGCGAAATGAGTGAGGATCTACAACTTTGCGAGTCTTTGTCTGACCATCAACCTGATATTGCACTTCCTGACTGTCAAACATTCCCACCGGAACAACCCAGGTGGCGAGACTGGTTAAAATAGCAACAAAAAAGATAATCACCAACGTATCGGGCATTGCCCATCTTCTGGTTGGTTTGGATTCAGTTATTGCGGACATAGCGCAAATTTTCCCTTGCACAAGACAAAGTGGTAAGTATGCAAAGTGAGATGGCGCAATTCATTGATGCAGCGCAGTTAAGCAAGATAATCAGAAAGGAGTAATGCAAATTAAGAGAATAAAAAACCGGAAATAGTGACTATTTCCGGTTCAGATATCCGCAGCGCATGGCTGCGGATAATGACGAGATTACTGCTGCTGTGCAGACTGAATCGCGGTCAGTGCGATGGTATAGACGATATCGTCAACCAGTGCGCCACGGGACAGGTCGTTAACCGGCTTGCGCATACCCTGCAGCATCGGCCCGATGGAGATCAGGTCGGCAGAACGCTGTACCGCTTTGTAAGTGGTGTTACCGGTGTTCAGATCCGGGAAGATGAACACGGTAGCGCGACCTGCAACCGGAGAGTTCGGCGCTTTAGATTTCGCAACGTCAGCCATTACCGCAGCGTCGTACTGCAGAGGACCGTCGATCATCAGGTCAGGACGTTTTTCCTGAGCCAGACGAGTTGCTTCGCGAACTTTCTCTACGTCACTACCTGCACCAGAAGTACCGGTGGAGTAGGAGAGCATAGCCACGCGCGGTTCGATACCGAAAGCAGCGGCGGAATCAGCAGACTGAATTGCGATTTCAGCCAGTTGTTCTGCGGTCGGATCCGGGTTGATCGCGCAGTCACCGTAAACGTAAACCTGCTCCGGCAGCAGCATGAAGAACACGGAAGATACCAGAGAGCTGCCCGGTGCAGTTTTGATCAACTGCAGCGGCGGACGGATGGTGTTTGCGGTGGTGTGAACAGCACCGGAAACCAGACCATCAACTTCATCCTGTTCCAGCATCAGCGTGCCGAGAACCACGTTGTCTTCCAACTGTTCGCGTGCAACAGTTTCGGTCATGCCTTTGTTCTTACGCAGTTCGACCAGACGAGCAACATAGTTTTCGCGAACCACTTCTGGATCAACGATTTCAATGCCTGCGCCCAGTTCTACGCCCTGAGACGCTGCAACACGGTTGATCTCTGCCGGGTTACCCAGCAGTACGCACGTTGCGATACCACGTTCGGCACAGATAGCGGCTGCTTTAACGGTACGCGGTTCGTCGCCTTCCGGCAGAACGATACGTTTGCCTGCTTTGCGTGCCAGTTCGGTCAGTTGATAACGGAACGCTGGCGGAGACAGACGACGGCTGCGTTCGGAAGTTGCAGTCAGGGAATCGATCCAGTCAGCGTTGATGTAGTTAGCAACGTATTCCTGAACTTTCTCGATGCGCTCGTGATCGTCAACCGGAACTTCCAGGTTGAAGCTTTGCAGGCTCAGAGAGGTTTGCCAGGTGTTGGTGTTCACCATGAATACCGGCAGGCCGGTAGCGAAAGCACGTTCGCACAGTTTAGAAATGCGCGCGTCCATTTCATAGCCGCCAGTCAGCAGCAGAGCACCGATTTCTACGCCGTTCATTGCAGCCAGACAAGCGGCAACCAGTACGTCAGGACGGTCTGCGGAAGTCACCAGCAGAGAGCCGGCACGGAAGTGCTCCAGCATGTGCGGAATGCTGCGTGCGCAGAAAGTCACAGATTTCACGCGGCGAGTGTTGATGTCGCCTTCGTTGATGATGGTGGCGTTCAGGTGGCGTGCCATATCGATCGCACGAGTTGCGATCAGATCAAAGCTCCACGGCACAGCGCCGAGAACCGGCAGCGGGCTGGAGTCTTGCAGCTTCGCCGGATCAACATTGTTGACTTTCGCTTTGGAAGAGTCATCGAAAATCTCAGACAGATCCGGGCGAGTACGACCCTGCTCATCAACCGGAGCATTCAGTTTGTTAACGATAACGCCAGTGATATTGGTGTTTTTGGCACCGCCGAAGCTGTTGCGAGTCAGTTCGATACGCTCTTTCAACTGCTCCGGGGTATCAGTGCCCTGAGACATAACGAAGACGATTTCCGCGTTCAGCGTTTTGGCGATTTCGTAGTTCAGAGACTGGGCAAACTGGTGCTTACGTGTCGGGACCAGACCTTCAACCAGAACCACTTCGGCATCTTTGGTGTTGGCGTGGTAGTTCGCGACGATCTCTTCCATCAGCACATCTTTCTTATTGCTGGAAAGCAGACCTTCAACGTAACTCATTTTCAGCGGTTCAGCGGCTGTCGTGGTGGAAGAACTCGCACGCACGATAGTCGTTGTCTGATCGGGCGCATCGCCACCGGTACGCGGCTGAGCGATAGGTTTAAAAACGCTCAGACGAACGCCTTTGCGTTCCATTGCACGGATCACGCCAAGACTGACGCTGGTCAGACCGACGCTGGTTCCGGTAGGGATCAGCATAATAATACGGGACACGGTTTATCCTCTTTCGTTACCGCCAGTTTGGCGGGTTACAAAACAGCACCGCCAGCAGGGCTGGCGGTGTGGAATCAGGCGGTCAGGCGGCAGGCGTCTTGCGCGATAACCAGCTCTTCGTTGGTCGGGATCACAACAGCAGGGCGGGTGCCTTCTTTGTTGATGAAACCAGATTTGCCGAAACGTGCAGCCAGGTTGCGTTCATGATCAACCTCAAAGCCCAGCACGCCCAGTTTGCCCAGAGACAGTTCACGAACCATCGCGGCATTTTCACCGATACCACCGGTGAATACAACAGCGTCCAGACGACCATCCATCAGCGCAGTGTATGCACCGATGTACTTCGCCAGGCGATGGCAGTAAACGTCCATTGCGCGCTTCGCGTCTTCTTTCGTCGCGTAGTTGTCTTCAACATAGCGGCAATCGCTGGTTACTTCGGTCAGACCTAGCAGGCCAGACTCTTTGGTCAGCATTTTGTTGATTGCGTCAACGCTCATGCCGAGGGTGTCGTGCAGGTGGAAGATGATAGCCGGGTCGATATCGCCAGAGCGAGTACCCATTACCAGACCTTCCAGCGGGGTCAGACCCATAGAGGTGTCAACGCATTTGCCGTTGCGGATAGCAGAAACGGAACCACCGTTGCCCAGGTGGCAGGTGATGATGTTCAGCTCTTCTACCGGTTTGTTCAGCATTTTCGCCGCTTCCTGGGTTACATAGAAGTGGCTGGTGCCGTGTGCGCCGTAACGACGAATGCCGTGCTCTTTGTACAGGTTGTACGGCAGGGCGTAGAGGTAAGACTCTTCCGGCATAGTCTGGTGGAACGCGGTGTCGAACACAGCAACGTTTTTGTCTTTCAGTTGCGGGAAAGATTTCAGTGCTTCTTCGATACCAATCAGGTGAGCCGGGTTGTGCAGCGGTGCAAAAGAAGCTGCATCTTTGATACCCTGAATAACAGACTCATCGATCACTACGGAGCTGGTATACTTCTCGCCGCCGTGTACGATACGGTGACCGATAGCAGTCAGTTGCGCAGAAAGTTCTGGTTTTTGTGCCAGAATAGTATTAACGATAAAGTTGAGCGCTTCGCTGTGAGCGGCGCCTGCACCTAGAGCCGCTTCTTGTTTATTGCCGTCCATTTTCCATTTGATGCGTGCTTCGGGCAGGTGAAAACATTCGGCTAAACCAGAAAGGTACTCTTCACCATTTACTGCATCGATGATTGCAAATTTCAGTGAAGAACTACCGCAGTTCAGAACCAGTACTAACTTACTCGACATGGAAGTACCTATAATTGATACGTGGCTAAAAAAACGTCAGGGAGCCATAGAGCGTAGCGCATGATGACGCTGACATTTATGATTAACATCATGCACTGCAAATTTTTTTTGCATGATGGAATAAATATCTTGAGTCTATGCCATTTTGCGTAATTTTCAGCCAATGGCATAATGTATATGAATTTGACGACTCAATGAATATGTACTACTTAGGCCTTCAGGCCGCTAAAGGATACCTGATAGTGGGTATGGAAGACAAAATGTTTTGAACGTTGTCCCGCTGAGTTGTGAATTTGCACAAATTTTTGAATATTTATATGTGAAGTTGAGGTGAAGCATGTCAACGCCGGATAATCGTTCTGTTAATTTTTTTAGTTTGTTCCGCCGGGGACAGCACTACTCAAAGACGTGGCCGCTGGAAAAACGCCTTGCCCCGGTGTTTGTTGAAAATCGCGTTATTAAGATGACGCGTTATGCGATCCGCTTTATGCCGCCGATCGCCGTATTTACTCTCTGCTGGCAGATTGCGCTGGGCGGTCAGCTTGGTCCGGCAGTTGCTACAGCATTGTTCGCTCTGAGTTTACCGATGCAGGGATTGTGGTGGCTGGGCAAGCGTTCCGTTACGCCATTACCGCCAGCGATCCTGAGTTGGTTTTATGAAGTTCGCGGTAAATTGCAGGAAGCCGGGCAAGCGTTAGCACCGGTAGAAGGCAAGCCTGACTATCAGGCATTAGCTGACACGCTTAAGCGCGCCTTCAAACAACTGGATAAAACTTTCCTTGATGATTTGTAATTGATCCCTGATTACGCATATAAAAGAAGGCAGACATCGGCCTTCTTTTTTTTCACCGTAGTAAAGTGATACAGGAGTCAACAATGGAAATGACCAACGCGCAACGTCTTATTTTGTCTAACCAGTACAAAATGATGACTATGCTCGATCCGGCAAATGCTGAACGTTACCGTTGCTTGCAAACAATCATTGAGCGTGGCTATGGGTTACAGATGCGCGAGCTGGATCGCGAGTTTGGCGAGCTGAAAGAAGAAACCTGCCGCACTATCATCGACATTATGGAGATGTATCACGCGCTGCATGTTTCCTGGTCTAATTTGCAGGATCAGCAAGCTATCGATGAACGCCGTGTCACTTTCCTCGGCTTCGACGCCGCTACTGAAGCGCGTTATCTCGGTTATGTACGCTTTATGGTTAATGTCGAAGGGCGTTACACGCATTTTGACGCCGGAACTCATGGCTTTAATGCCCAGACACCAATGTGGGAGAAATATCAGCGCATGTTGAACGTCTGGCATTCCTGCCCGCGTCAGTATCATTTGAGTACCAACGAAATTAATCAAATCATTAACGCCTGAGGAGGCCTGCGTGCGGTGCAAAGGTTTTCTGTTTGATCTTGATGGTACGTTAGTGGACTCCCTGCCTGCGGTAGAGCGGGCGTGGAGCAACTGGGCGAAACGGCATGGGCTAACGCCGGAAGAGGTGCTTGCTTTTATTCACGGTAAACAGGCAATAACGTCTCTGCGTCACTTTATGGCGGGGAAAACCGAGGCAGAAATTGCCGCCGAGTTTACGCGTCTGGAACAAATCGAGGCCACGGAAACCGAAGGCATTACCGCGCTCCCGGGGGCGATAGCTTTACTCAATCATTTGAATAAAGCGGGTATTCCGTGGGCAATTGTCACTTCAGGTTCTATGCCAGTTGCGCGAGCGCGCCATAAAGTGGCCGGACTTCCTGCGCCGGAGGTGTTTGTTACCGCTGAACGGGTTAAGCGTGGAAAACCTGAGCCGGATGCGTATCTGTTAGGCGCGCAACTGCTGGGGCTTGCGCCGCAGGAATGTGTGGTAGTGGAAGATGCTCCCGCTGGCTTGCTTTCTGGTCTGGCGGCAGGTTGCCATGTTATTGCTGTTAATGCACCGGCAGACACCCCGCGTCTGAATGAGGTAGATTTGGTCCTTCATAGTCTGGAGCAAATTACCGTGACCAAACAGCCAAATGGTGACGTTATTATTGCGTGAAACGCCAGATCATGATTTAGCCCCGTCCCGACGGGGCTTTTTTGTGGCAGAATCAAACCATCCCCCTCAATTAACAAGGATACGTTGTGAACGGTGAATTGATTTGGGTTCTCTCATTGCTGGCGATTGCGATAGTCTTATTTGCGACGGGCAGAGTGCGTATGGATGCTGTCGCTTTGTTTGTCATTGTCGCGTTTGCATTAAGCGGTACGCTGACTATCACCGAAGTCTTTTCCGGCTTTTCCGATCCTAACGTTGTGCTGATCGCCGCCCTGTTTATTATTGGCGATGGTTTAGTTCGTACAGGCGTTGCAACCGTGATGGGGACATGGCTGGTCAAAGTTGCGGGCAGCAGTGAAATCAAAATGTTGGTTTTACTGATGCTGACAGTTGCCGGTCTTGGCGCGTTTATGAGTTCAACCGGCGTCGTCGCTATCTTTATTCCTGTTGTGTTAAGTGTTGCTATGCGTATGCAGACGTCGCCGTCGCGCCTGATGATGCCATTGAGTTTTGCCGGACTGATAAGCGGCATGATGACGCTGGTGGCGACGCCGCCTAACCTGGTGGTGAACAGTGAGCTGCTACGTGAAGGCTATCATGGTTTCAGTTTCTTTAGCGTAACCCCTATCGGCCTGGTCGTATTGGTACTTGGCATTTTATACATGCTAGTGATGCGCTTTATGCTAAAAGGGGATACCCAGGCTCCGCAGCGCGAAGGCTGGACGCGTCGCACCTTCCGCGATCTCATTCGTGAATACCGTCTTACCGGGCGTGCGCGTCGTCTGGCTATTCGTCCCGGTTCACCGATGATTGGCCAACGACTGGACGATCTCAAATTGCGTGAACGTTATGGCGCAAACGTCATTGGTGTTGAACGCTGGCGGCGTTTTCGTCGCGTTATCGTGAACGTGAACGGGGTGTCTGAATTCCGCGCGCGTGACGTTTTGCTTATTGATATGTCTGCGGCTGACGTCGATCTCCGTCAATTTTGTAGTGAACAATTGCTGGAGCCGATGGTTTTGCGCGGCGAGTATTTTTCCGATCAGGCTCTTGATGTCGGTATGGCAGAAATTTCATTAATTCCCGAGTCAGAGCTTATTGGCAAATCGGTGCGTGAAATTGGCTTTCGTACCCGCTACGGACTAAATGTGGTGGGGCTGAAACGCAACGGTGTGGCGCTGGAAGGTTCGCTGGCGGATGAGCCTCTGCTGTTGGGTGACATTATTCTGGTGGTCGGTAACTGGAAGCTTATCGGTATGTTGGCAAAACAAGGCCGCGACTTTGTGGCGTTAAACTTACCGGAAGAGGTGAGTGAAGCATCGCCCGCTCACAGTCAGGCACCCCATGCCATTTTCTGCCTGGTGTTGATGGTGGCGTTAATGTTGACCGATGAAATTCCTAATCCAGTTGCGGCTATCATTGCCTGCCTGCTGATGGGCAAATTCCGCTGTATCGATGCTGAAAGCGCCTATAAGTCTATTCACTGGCCGAGCATTATTTTGATCGTTGGGATGATGCCGTTTGCTGTGGCATTGCAAAAAACCGGTGGCGTCGCGCTGGCGGTGAAAGGATTAATGGATATTGGCGGTGGTTACGGGCCGCATATGATGCTGGTCTGTTTGTTTGTCTTGTCGGCGGTTATAGGCTTGTTTATCTCTAACACTGCGACGGCGGTGTTGATGGCCCCGATTGCGCTGGCTGCTGCCAAAACTATGGGCGTATCGCCTTATCCTTTTGCCATGGTTGTGGCGATGGCAGCATCCGCTGCCTTTATGACACCAGTCTCTTCACCCGTTAACACATTGGTTTTAGGGCCGGGGAATTACAGCTTCAGTGATTTTGTGAAGCTGGGGGTTCCGTTTACCATTATTGTGATGGCGGTTTGCGTGGTGATGATCCCGATGCTGTTTCCGTTTTGACGAGCTCCTGATGTCGCCACCGACGTAGGCCTGATGCGACGCTGGCGCGTCTTATCAGGCCTACGTCGGCTTACAGCGGTGAATCCTGGCTAATCTCATCGAGAGACAGATGGAAGCTGGGAACAAACACTTCCATAAAGTAGTCCATCTCCTGACTGCGGCGCGATTCAAGCGTCGTTTCCAGCCGCGTTTTTGCCAGTAAGAACTCATTATTGCCGGCTGCGAGTTCCTCCAGGCATTTCAGATACGCACACAGCGCATCTGCCTGTTTAACCAGCGACTTTTCTTCATCGCTATACGCATGTTCATCGATTAATGGTGCAAAAATATCCCGCAACTCCTCCGGAACCATATCGACCAGTTTTTGCTGAGCGATTTTCTCAATGGCTTTATATTCCTGGGCGATTTGCGAGTTGAAGTATTTCACCGGAGTAGGAAGATCACCAGTGAGCACTTCAGAGGCATCGTGGTACATCGCCAGCAACGCGATACGTTCTTCATTAACCTGGCCGCCAAATTTGCGATTCTTGATGGCTGCCAGCGCATGGGCGACCATCGCTACCTGCAAACTGTGTTCGGACACATTTTCAGTCCGCACGTTACGCATCAACGGCCAGCGGTTAATGAGCTTCAGGCGGGAGAGGTGGGCAAAAAAATGGCTCTGTTTCATAGCGACCTTACGAGTGATGGCATCATGAGGTCATTGTGGGGGGATAACACTGCCGGATGCAATCTCCGGCAGTGAATTTAAGATTACAACTGATGATAACCAGAAAGGAAACGAGCGAACTTGCTCAAGGACAGTTCGATATCATCAACACGCGGCAGCGTGACAATGCGGAAGTGATCCGGCCACGGCCAGTTAAATGCGGTTCCCTGTACCAGCAGAACTTTTTCCTGCAACAGGAAATCCAGCACCATTTTCTGGTCGTCGTGAATATTAAAGCGTTTGGCGTCTATTTTCGGGAACATGTATAGCGCGCCGCGAGGTTTTACGCAGGAAACGCCAGGAATATCATTAATCAACTCCCACGCACGGTTACGCTGCTCGTAAAGACGCCCGCCCGGCATGATAAACTCGCTGATGCTCTGATAGCCGCCCAGCGCTGTCTGTATCGCGTGTTGCGCGGGAACGTTGGCGCACAGCCGCATTGAGGCCAGCATTTCCAGACCTTCGATATAACCTTTGGCGTGTTTTTTCGGCCCGTTCAGCACCATCCAGCCCTGGCGGAATCCCGCAACACGATACGTTTTCGACAGCCCGTTAAAGGTAATGGTCAGCAGGTCAGGAGCCAACGGCGCGATCGAGTGATGCTCGGCGTCGTCGTAGAGGATTTTATCGTAAATTTCATCAGCGAAGATAATGAGGTTATGCTGACGCGCAATCTCCACAATCTCCATTAATAGCTCTTTGGAATAAACCGCGCCTGTTGGGTTGTTCGGGTTGATAATAACAATGCCGCGCGTGCGTGGCGTAATTTTGGCGCGAATGTCATCGAGATCCGGGAACCAGTCAGAGGATTCATCGCAAAGATAGTGCACCGCTTTACCGCCTGAGAGCGAAACTGCCGCTGTCCATAGCGGGTAATCAGGTGCAGGAACCAACATCTCATCCCCACTGTTCAGCAATGCTTGCATTGCCTGAACGATAAGCTCAGATACACCATTTCCGATGTAAATATCTTCCACGGTAACATCACGCATGCCACGTGCCTGGTAATGCTGCATGATAGCCTTACGCGCAGAATAGAGGCCTTTTGAATCGCAATAACCCTGAGCTGTCGGGAGGTTGCGTATCACGTCAACCAGAATCTCATCGGGAGCGTCAAAACCGAACGGGGCTGGGTTGCCGATGTTCAGTTTCAATACCTTATTACCTTCTTCTTCCAGGCGTTTTGCTTCTTTCAGCACCGGACCACGGATGTCATAACAGACATTCTCTAATTTGCTGGATTTTTCAATGGGTGACATGAATCTTGACCTTTTTTGCTGTTATCGCCACTCCCTGCCGTGGAAGTCAGCTTAGAACAATGTACTCCCCCGAGGCGGCGTTTTGAAGTTCTGCAGAACAAGATTTTGCCAGGAGAGAAAGCGGAATTGTGCTGTTAATAACTTAATAATCGTTAAATAATAAGATGCATATACTTAGTAAATGAGATTTAGTAGTGATTTATTCTGTGTATTAATTCAGGATGTGGTTTTTTTACCTGTTAGATAAATGTGTAAAATTTCTTCGGTTTAAGAAATCACGAACATAAAGCATTCATGATATTTTCGTTATAAGTGAAACATTAACAGAGTAGTGATCGCCGGTGGGGCATATAGGTGGTGACGGAGGAAATTATTGTTAAGAGGAATTAATGTATGCAGGTGGTGCTAATTAATTATTATTTAATATTCAAAAAGACTTTGTTGTGCATATTAATAATAGAAGATTACTTTGCCTAACATAACATAACTTTGCATCAGATAATTCGCAATGACCCTTATAAATAAAAGGTTTTTAGGGTAAAATGCTTGCTTTAATGACGGAACACCTGCTTTGATGCAGGCTTACTCTCGCTATTTGTTCGCGCTCATGTTCGAGCCGCACCGTTGCGAGAGAGTGGAGCAAGGACCAACATTTACATTTACACAAACTCGCGCATGTCATAAATAGAAAAGAGTGAGTAACTTAATAGATATGCGATTCCTGAAGATATATTCTGTGATCTACTTCAGGCATTATAACGGAACAATGTGAGCCACATTTTTTAGTGCAACTCATATGCATTTTTACTTTCGTCCGGGTTCCGGATGAAACTGCCAGGGAGGCACATTACAAATGGAATTGCTTGTTTGTGTGTGCACAGCATTAACCAGCTCAGTATGAGCCGCCAGTAAGTGATAATATATGATAAGTGCAAATCGTCCGATAATTAACCTCGACCTCGATCTGCTGAGAACATTTGTTGCTGTTGCCGATCTGAACACTTTTGCTGCCGCAGCTTCCGCTGTGTGTCGTACTCAGTCCGCTGTTAGTCAGCAAATGCAACGTCTGGAACAACTCGTTGGGAAAGAACTGTTCGCTCGGCATGGTCGCAACAAACTGTTGACTGAACATGGTATTCAGCTTCTTGGCTACGCCAGGAAAATCCTGCGTTTCAATGATGAGGCTTGCTCATCATTGATGTTCAGTAATCTTCAGGGCGTGTTAACTATCGGTGCTTCAGATGAATCTGCTGATACGATCTTACCTTTCCTGCTCAATCGCGTAAGCTCGGTTTATCCGAAACTTGCGCTGGATGTCCGCGTTAAGCGCAATGCCTATATGGCAGAAATGCTGAAGTCCCAGGAAGTGGATTTAATGGTTACCACTCATCGTCCTGATACCTTTAAGGCGTTGAATCTGCGTACTTCTCCAACACACTGGTATTGCGCTGCGGAATATGTATTGCAAAAAGGTGAACCGATCCCTCTTGTGCTGCTGGATGATCCTAGTCCGTTCCGTGACATGGTTCTGGCAACGCTCAATAAAGCGGATATTCCCTGGCGTCTGGCTTATGTCGCCTCTACGCTACCGGCGGTTCGTGCTGCAGTAAAAGCGGGCCTTGGTGTGACGGCAAGACCGGTTGAGATGATGAGTCCTGACCTGCGCGTTTTGAGTGCGGTAGATGGTTTACCACCACTACCAGATACCGAATATTTGCTGTGCTATGATCCGTCCTGCGACAATGAGTTGGCGCAGGTGATATACCAGGCCATGGAGAGTTATCACAACCCGTGGCAATACAACCCGTTGACTGCTCAGGAAGGGGACGATTCCCTGTTGATTGAAGGGGATTACGAATAATCTCCAGGCAATAACAATTCAGTAAAAAACGCCATTGGTGATTAATAAAACGCCAGTGGCTTTTTTTTACAATAAAACCTTACGAATGTTCCCGACAACGAACAAAAATGTTCATTTTTCAATCACCAGCCATTCCCCACGCTAACGAACAAAAAATCGCCTGAAAAAAACCTCCTGCTACAATAATGTTAAAAAACGAGTAAAATTATTGCTGTGTTTTTGTTATGGATTAACAAAAGCGTGTCACAGATCAAGAAAATACTCTCTTTTGGGGGGAGGAATCGTCACCAATTCCTGTCAAAATAGGTCCGTATTTTTTCCATTGCTTCACAACGGACACGATTCAACAACATCTAATTTTCCTGGAGTTGTCAACAATCTGGGGTTAAAGGCATTAAATGCAAAAGTTGTTGATATCATGTAAATTAATGTGAAGAAACCTTTGTTAAAGTTGACAAAAGGTTATAGAAAGGAGTAAAAGACCACATCAATTAGCTGTATAAAATAGTTTCTACAGCGATTGTAAGGTTTTTTTTATTCCTCCCCATGAATCGATGTGGCGTCCATCTGCCGTGAAGAGCAGTGAATCTGGCGCTACTTTTGATGAGTAAGCAATGAGTATGTCAACATCCACTGAAGTCATCGCTCATCACTGGGCATTCGCTATCTTTCTTATCGTTGCCATTGGCCTGTGTTGCCTGATGTTGATTGGCGGTTGGTTTTTAGGCGGTCGCGCGCGCGCGAGGTCAAAAAACGTGCCGTTTGAATCAGGTATCGACTCGGTCGGCTCCGCCCGCTTACGCCTGTCTGCCAAGTTTTATCTGGTGGCCATGTTCTTCGTTATCTTCGACGTTGAAGCGCTGTATCTGTTCGCATGGTCAACTTCCATTCGCGAAAGCGGCTGGATTGGCTTTGTAGAAGCGGCAATTTTTATTTTTGTGTTACTGGCAGGTCTGGTTTATCTGGTGCGTATTGGCGCGCTGGACTGGACGCCCGCGCGTTCACGCCGCGAGCGTGTGAACCCGGAAACGAACAGTATCGCTAATCGTCAACGCTAACCGCGAGGCATTAAGATGGATTATACGCTCACCCGCATAGATCCCAACGGTGAGAACGACCGTTACCCCCTGCAAAAGCAGGAGATCGTAACCGACCCTCTGGAGCAAGAAGTTAATAAAAACGTGTTTATGGGCAAGCTCAATGACATGGTTAACTGGGGTCGTAAAAACTCAATTTGGCCGTATAACTTCGGTCTTTCCTGCTGTTACGTTGAGATGGTGACCTCGTTTACCGCGGTTCATGACGTGGCGCGTTTTGGCGCAGAAGTATTGCGTGCTTCGCCGCGTCAGGCTGACCTGATGGTGGTGGCTGGAACCTGTTTTACCAAAATGGCGCCAGTTATTCAGCGTCTCTATGACCAGATGCTGGAGCCGAAGTGGGTTATCTCCATGGGCGCATGTGCGAACTCCGGCGGTATGTACGATATTTATTCCGTTGTGCAGGGTGTTGATAAATTCATTCCGGTTGATGTGTATATCCCGGGTTGCCCGCCGCGTCCTGAAGCGTACATGCAGGCACTGATGCTATTGCAGGAATCTATCGGCAAAGAACGTCGCCCGCTCTCCTGGGTGGTTGGCGATCAGGGCGTATATCGCGCCAATATGCAATCAGAGCGCGAACGCAAGCGCGGTGAACGCATTGCCGTTACCAACCTGCGCACACCTGACGAGATTTAATTTGCGCCTGTCGGCAAAGGCATTTTTCTTCGCTTATTCCTAAATCTATTTCGCGAAGTTAACTACGCCGACAGTCACCACGGACCATATGCAATGGTGAACAATATGACCGACTTAACCGCGCAAGAACCCGCCTGGCAGACCCGTGATCATCTTGATGATCCGGTGATTGGCGAACTGCGCAACCGTTTTGGGCCGGATGCCTTTACTGTTCAGGCGACTCGCACCGGGGTTCCCGTTGTGTGGATCAAGCGTGAACAATTACTGGAAATTGGCGATTTCTTAAAGAAACTGCCGAAACCTTACGTCATGCTGTTTGACTTACACGGCATGGACGAGCGTTTGCGCACACACCGCGAAGGGTTACCTGCCGCCGATTTTTCCGTTTTCTACCATCTGATTTCGATCGAGCGCAACCGCGACATCATGCTAAAGGTGGCGCTGGCAGAAAACGATCTACATGTGCCGACTTTTACCAAACTGTTCCCGAACGCCAACTGGTATGAGCGCGAAACCTGGGATCTGTTTGGCATTACTTTCGACGGTCACCCGAACTTGCGTCGCATCATGATGCCGCAAACCTGGAAAGGTCACCCACTGCGTAAAGATTACCCGGCGCGTGCTACCGAATTCTCGCCGTTTGAGCTGACCAAAGCCAAACAGGATCTGGAGATGGAAGCCCTGACCTTCAAACCGGAAGAGTGGGGGATGAAGCGCGGCACCGAAAACGAGGACTTCATGTTCCTCAACCTCGGTCCGAACCACCCGTCGGCGCACGGGGCTTTCCGTATCGTTCTGCAGCTCGATGGTGAAGAGATTGTCGACTGCGTACCAGACATCGGCTATCACCACCGTGGCGCGGAGAAAATGGGCGAACGCCAGTCCTGGCATAGTTACATACCGTACACCGACCGTATCGAATACCTCGGCGGTTGCGTTAACGAAATGCCATACGTGCTGGCGGTAGAAAAACTGGCCGGGATCACCGTGCCGGATCGCGTTAACGTAATCCGCGTAATGCTTTCCGAATTGTTCCGCATCAATAGCCACCTGCTGTATATCTCCACCTTTATTCAGGACGTCGGTGCAATGACGCCAGTGTTCTTTGCCTTTACCGATCGTCAGAAAATCTACGATCTGGTGGAAGCAATCACTGGTTTCCGTATGCATCCGGCGTGGTTCCGTATTGGCGGTGTGGCGCATGACCTGCCGCGAGGCTGGGATCGCTTGCTGCGTGAGTTCCTTGACTGGATGCCGAAACGTCTGGCTTCTTACGAGAAAGCCGCGCTGCGTAACACCATCCTGATTGGCCGTTCCAAAGGCGTTGCCGCCTACGGCGCGAAAGAGGCGCTGGAGTGGGGCACCACAGGTGCTGGCTTGCGTGCCACCGGGATCGACTTCGACGTGCGTAAGGCGCGTCCTTATTCTGGCTATGAAAACTTCGACTTTGAAATCCCGGTCGGTGGTGGCGTTTCTGACTGCTACACCCGCGTAATGCTGAAAGTGGAAGAGCTGCGCCAGAGTCTGCGCATTCTTGAGCAGTGCCTCAACAACATGCCGGAAGGCCCGTTCAAAGCGGATCACCCGCTGACTACGCCGCCGCCGAAAGAGCGCACGCTGCAACATATCGAAACCCTGATCACCCACTTCCTGCAAGTGTCGTGGGGGCCGGTGATGCCTGCCAATGAGTCCTTCCAGATGATTGAGGCGACCAAAGGGATCAACAGTTACTACCTGACCAGTGACGGTAGCACCATGAGTTATCGCACCCGTATCCGCACCCCGAGTTATGCGCATTTGCAGCAAATTCCGGCGGCGATCCGCGGCAGCCTGGTGTCTGACCTGATTGTTTATCTGGGCAGTATCGATTTTGTTATGTCAGATGTGGACCGCTAATTATGCACGAGAATCAACAACCACAAACCGAGGCTTTTGAGCTGAGTGCGGCAGAGCGTGAAGCGATTGAGCACGAGATGCACCACTACGAAGACCCGCGTGCGGCGTCCATTGAAGCGCTGAAAATCGTTCAGAAGCAGCGTGGCTGGGTGCCGGACGGCGCGATCCACGCGATCGCTGACGTTCTGGGTATTCCGGCAAGCGATGTTGAAGGTGTGGCAACGTTCTACAGCCAGATCTTCCGCCAGCCGGTGGGTCGCCATGTGATCCGCTATTGTGACAGCGTGGTTTGTCACATCAACGGTTACCAGGGAATTCAGGCGGCGCTGGAGAAAAAACTGAATATCAAACCAGGGCAAACGACGTTTGACGGTCGCTTTACGCTGCTGCCAACCTGCTGCCTGGGGAACTGCGACAAAGGGCCAAACATGATGATCGATGAGGACACTCACGCGCATCTGACCCCGGAAGCGATCCCTGAACTGCTGGAGCGGTATAAATGAAAAACATTATCCGTACTCCCGAAACGCATCCGCTGACCTGGCGTCTGCGCGATGACAAACAGCCGGTGTGGCTGGACGAATACCGCAGTAAAAACGGTTACGAAGGGGCGCGTAAGGCGCTGACCGGGCTTTCTCCGGACGAAATCGTCAATCAGGTCAAAGATTCCGGTCTGAAAGGGCGCGGCGGCGCGGGCTTCTCTACTGGCCTGAAGTGGAGCCTGATGCCGAAAGACGAATCCATGAACATCCGTTACCTGCTGTGTAACGCCGATGAAATGGAACCGGGCACCTATAAAGACCGTTTGCTGATGGAGCAACTGCCGCACCTGCTGGTGGAAGGTATGTTGATCTCTGCCTTTGCGCTGAAAGCGTATCGCGGCTACATCTTCCTGCGTGGCGAATATATCGAAGCGGCAGTGAATCTGCGTCGTGCCATTGCCGAAGCGACCGAAGCGGGGCTGCTCGGCAAAAACATTATGGGAACAGGTTTTGATTTCGAACTGTTCGTCCATACCGGGGCAGGACGCTACATCTGCGGTGAAGAAACTGCGTTAATCAACTCTCTGGAAGGGCGTCGCGCTAACCCGCGCTCGAAGCCGCCATTCCCGGCAACCTCAGGCGCATGGGGCAAACCGACCTGTGTTAACAACGTCGAAACCCTGTGTAACGTTCCGGCGATCCTCGCTAACGGCGTGGAGTGGTATCAGAACATCTCGAAAAGCAAAGATGCTGGCACCAAGCTGATGGGCTTCTCTGGTCGGGTGAAAAATCCGGGTCTGTGGGAACTGCCGTTCGGTACTACCGCGCGTGAAATCCTTGAAGATTACGCTGGTGGTATGCGTGACGGGCTGAAATTCAAAGCCTGGCAGCCAGGCGGCGCGGGCACTGACTTCCTGACAGAAGCGCACCTTGACCTGCCGATGGAGTTCGAAAGTATCGGTAAAGCGGGTAGCCGTCTGGGTACGGCGCTGGCGATGGCCGTTGACCACGAGATCAACATGGTGTCGCTGGTACGTAACCTGGAAGAGTTTTTCGCCCGTGAATCCTGTGGCTGGTGTACGCCGTGCCGCGATGGTCTGCCGTGGAGTGTGAAAATTCTGCGTGCACTGGAGCGTGGCGAAGGTCAGCCTGGCGATATCGAAACACTTGAGCAACTGTGTCGATTCTTAGGCCCGGGTAAAACCTTCTGTGCCCACGCACCAGGTGCAGTGGAGCCGTTACAGAGCGCCATCAAATATTTCCGTGAAGAATTTGAAGCGGGAATCAAACAGCCGTTCAGCAATACCCATTTGATTAATGGGATTCAGCCGAACCTGCTGAAAGAGCGCTGGTAACCGAATTTCGATTAACGCTCAGTCTATGACTGAGAAAACTGGAAGCATGCTAATGGCTACAATTCATGTAGACGGCAAAGAATACGAGGTCAACGGAGCGGACAACCTGCTGGAAGCTTGTCTGTCTCTGGGCCTTGATATTCCTTACTTTTGCTGGCATCCGGCGCTGGGAAGCGTCGGTGCTTGCCGCCAGTGTGCGGTGAAGCAATACCAAAACGCGGAAGACACGCGTGGTCGCCTGGTGATGTCCTGTATGACACCGGCTTCCGATGGCACCTTTATTTCCATTGACGACGAAGAAGCGAAACAGTTCCGTGAAAGTGTGGTCGAGTGGTTAATGACCAACCACCCGCACGACTGTCCGGTCTGTGAAGAGGGTGGTAACTGCCATCTTCAGGATATGACCGTGATGACCGGGCATACCTTCCGTCGCTACCGTTTCACCAAACGTACCCACCGCAATCAGGATCTGGGGCCGTTCATCTCTCATGAAATGAACCGCTGCATCGCCTGCTACCGCTGCGTGCGTTACTACAAAGATTACGCTGACGGTACGGATCTGGGCGTTTATGGCGCGCACGACAACGTTTACTTCGGTCGCCCGGAAGACGGCACCCTGGAAAGCGAGTTCTCCGGTAACCTGGTGGAAATTTGCCCGACCGGCGTATTCACCGATAAAACGCACTCCGAGCGTTATAACCGTAAATGGGATATGCAGTTTGCGCCGAGTATCTGCCAGCAATGTTCCATCGGTTGTAACACCAGCCCGGGTGAACGTTATGGTGAACTGCGTCGTATCGAAAACCGTTACAACGGTACGGTAAACCATTACTTCCTCTGCGACCGTGGTCGTTTCGGCTACGGCTACGTCAACCTGAAGGATCGTCCACGTCAGCCGGTACAGCGTCGTGGCGATGATTTCATCACCCTCAACGCCGAGCAGGCGATGCAAGGTGCGGCAGATATTCTGCGTCAGTCGAAGAAAGTCATCGGCATCGGTTCTCCGCGTGCCAGCGTGGAAAGCAACTTTGCGCTGCGTGAACTGGTTGGCGAAGAAAACTTCTACACCGGTATCGCTCACGGTGAGCAGGAACGTCTGCAACTGGCGCTGAAAGTGCTGCGTGAAGGCGGCATTTATACTCCGGCACTGCGTGAAATCGAATCTTACGATGCAGTACTGGTGCTGGGCGAAGATGTTACACAGACCGGGGCACGCGTCGCGCTGGCGGTTCGTCAGGCAGTAAAAGGCAAAGCGCGTGAAATGGCGGCAGCACAGAAAGTGGCTGACTGGCAGATTGCGGCAATCCTCAACATTGGCCAACGTGCCAAGCACCCGCTGTTTGTTACTAACGTTGATGACACCCGCCTGGATGACATCGCGGCGTGGACTTACCGCGCACCGGTTGAAGATCAGGCACGTTTAGGTTTTGCCATCGCTCACGCGCTGGACAACTCCGCACCAGCGGTTGACGGTATCGAGCCGGAGCTGCAAAGCAAAATCGACGTCATCGTGCAGGCACTGGCTGGTGCGAAGAAACCGTTGATTATCTCCGGCACTAACGCCGGTAGCACAGAAGTGATTCAGGCTGCAGCTAACGTAGCGAAAGCCCTGAAAGGTCGCGGCGCTGACGTAGGTATCACTATGATTGCCCGTTCCGTAAACAGTATGGGGCTGGGCATTATGGGCGGCGGTTCGCTTGAAGAAGCCCTGACCGAACTGGAAACCGGACGCGCCGATGCAGTGGTGGTGCTGGAAAACGATCTACATCGTCACGCTTCCGCGACCCGCGTGAACGCCGCGCTGGCAAAAGCGCCGCTGGTGATGGTGGTTGACCATCAGCGCACGGCGATTATGGAAAACGCCCATCTGGTGCTTTCCGCTGCCAGCTTTGCTGAAAGCGATGGTACGGTGATCAACAACGAAGGTCGTGCTCAACGTTTCTTCCAGGTTTACGATCCGTCTTACTACGACAGCAAAACGGTGATGCTGGAAAGCTGGCGCTGGTTACACTCGCTGCACAGTACACTGCTGAGTCGAGAGGTGGACTGGACGCAGCTCGACCATGTGATTGACGCCGTCGTGGCGAAGATCCCGGAACTTGCTGGCATCAAAGATGCCGCGCCGGATGCGACATTCCGCATTCGTGGTCAGAAACTGGCTCGTGAGCCGCACCGTTACAGTGGTCGTACCGCCATGCGCGCCAATATCAGCGTTCATGAACCGCGTCAGCCGCAGGATATCGACACCATGTTCACCTTCTCGATGGAAGGTAACAACCAGCCGACCGCGCACCGTTCGCAAGTGCCGTTTGCCTGGGCACCGGGCTGGAACTCCCCGCAGGCGTGGAACAAATTCCAGGACGAAGTGGGTGGCAAATTGCGCTTTGGCGATCCGGGCGTGCGTTTGTTTGAAGCCAGCGAAAACGGTCTGGATTACTTCACCAGCGTACCAGCACGCTTCCAGCCGCAGGAAGGGAAATGGCGTATCGCGCCGTACTACCATCTGTTTGGCAGCGATGAACTGTCACAGCGTGCTCCGGTATTCCAGAGCCGTATGCCGCAGCCGTATATCAAACTCAACCCGGCAGATGCCGCGAAGTTGGGCGTGAATGCGGGTACTCGCGTCTCCTTTAGTTACGATGGCAACACGGTCACGCTACCGGTTGAAATCGCAGAAGGGCTGACGGCAGGGCAGGTGGGCTTGCCGATGGGCATGTCCGGCATTGCTCCGGTGCTGGCTGGCGCGCATCTTGAGGATCTCAAGGAGGCACAACAATGACCTGGTTATCACCGGAACTGATTGAGATCCTGCTGACCATCCTCAAAGCGGTGGTGATCTTGCTGGTGGTTGTCACCTGCGGGGCATTCATGAGCTTTGGTGAACGTCGTCTGCTGGGGCTGTTCCAGAACCGTTACGGACCTAACCGTGTTGGCTGGGGCGGTTCGCTTCAGTTGGTCGCGGACATGATCAAAATGTTCTTTAAAGAAGACTGGATCCCGAAATTCTCGGATCGCGTCATCTTTACCCTTGCGCCGATGATCGCCTTTACCTCGTTGCTGCTGGCCTTTGCGATTGTGCCAGTCAGTCCGGGTTGGGTGGTTGCCGACCTGAACATCGGGATTTTGTTCTTCCTGATGATGGCAGGTCTGGCGGTTTACGCAGTGCTGTTTGCGGGCTGGTCAAGTAACAACAAATACTCGCTGCTGGGTGCGATGCGTGCTTCTGCGCAGACCCTAAGCTACGAAGTGTTCCTCGGGCTTTCCCTGATGGGCGTGGTGGCACAGGCCGGTTCATTCAACATGACCGACATCGTTAACAGCCAGGCGCATGTATGGAACGTCATCCCGCAATTCTTTGGTTTTATTACCTTTGCCATCGCGGGCGTGGCGGTATGTCACCGTCACCCGTTTGACCAGCCGGAAGCCGAGCAGGAACTGGCGGATGGTTACCACATTGAATATTCCGGGATGAAATTCGGCCTGTTCTTCGTGGGTGAATACATCGGGATTGTGACCATCTCCGCACTGATGGTGACGTTGTTCTTCGGTGGCTGGCAAGGCCCGTTGTTACCGCCATTCATCTGGTTCGCGCTGAAAACTGCGTTCTTTATGATGATGTTCATTTTGATTCGTGCGTCGTTGCCGCGTCCGCGTTATGACCAGGTAATGTCCTTCGGCTGGAAAATCTGCCTGCCGCTGACGCTGATCAACTTGCTGGTAACGGCGGCTGTCATTCTCTGGCAGGCGCAATAAGGGGCACTAAGACCATGACCTTAAAAGAATTGTTAGTAGGTTTCGGCACCCAGGTTCGTAGTATCTGGATGATCGGCCTGCACGCGTTCGCCAAGCGCGAAACGCGAATGTACCCGGAAGAGCCGGTCTATCTGCCGCCCCGTTATCGTGGTCGTATCGTTCTGACCCGCGATCCGGACGGCGAAGAGCGTTGCGTAGCCTGTAACCTCTGCGCAGTAGCCTGCCCGGTCGGCTGTATCTCGCTGCAAAAAGCAGAAACCAAAGACGGTCGCTGGTATCCGGAATTTTTCCGCATCAACTTCTCACGCTGCATTTTCTGTGGTCTGTGCGAAGAAGCCTGTCCGACCACGGCGATTCAGTTAACCCCGGATTTCGAGATGGGGGAATACAAACGCCAGGATCTGGTTTACGAGAAAGAGGATCTGCTGATCTCCGGTCCGGGCAAATACCCGGAATATAACTTCTACCGGATGGCAGGTATGGCAATCGACGGCAAAGATAAGGGCGAAGCAGAGAACGAAGCCAAGCCTATCGACGTCAAGAGCCTGTTACCGTAAGGAGAGGGGCAATGGAGTTCGCTTTTTATATCTGTGGCCTGATAGCCATACTTGCGACCTTGCGAGTGATCACCCATACCAATCCGGTACACGCATTGCTGTACCTGATTATTTCGCTGCTGGCGATTTCCGGGGTGTTCTTCTCACTGGGCGCTTACTTTGCCGGTGCGCTGGAAATTATCGTCTACGCGGGTGCCATTATGGTGCTGTTCGTGTTCGTGGTGATGATGCTCAACCTGGGCGGTTCGGAAATCGAACAGGAACGCCAGTGGCTGAAACCGCAGGTGTGGATTGGTCCGGCAATTTTGTCGGCCATCATGCTGGTGGTGATTGTTTACGCCATTCTCGGTGTTAACGATCAGGGTATCGATGGTACGCCAATCAGCGCCAAAGCAGTGGGTATTACGCTGTTCGGGCCTTACGTGCTGGCGGTTGAACTGGCCTCTATGCTGCTGCTGGCCGGTCTGGTTGTGGCCTTCCACGTCGGTCGCGAAGAGCGTGCGGGTGAAGTGCTGAGCAATCGCAAAGACGACAGCGCGAAAAGAAAAACGGAGGAGCACGCATGATCCCCTTACAACATGGACTGATCCTCGCGGCAATCTTGTTCGTTCTTGGCTTAACCGGTCTGGTTATCCGTCGCAATCTGCTGTTTATGCTGATTGGTCTGGAAATCATGATTAACGCCTCCGCGCTGGCCTTTGTGGTCGCCGGGAGCTACTGGGGCCAGACCGACGGTCAGGTGATGTACATTCTTGCCATCAGCCTCGCGGCGGCGGAAGCGAGTATCGGTCTTGCGCTGCTGCTGCAACTTCACCGTCGTCGCCAGAACCTGAACATCGATTCAGTAAGTGAGATGCGCGGATGAACATGCTTGCCTTAACCATTATTTTGCCATTAGTTGGCTTCATTCTGCTGGCGTTCTCTCGCGGACGCTGGTCTGAAAATGTCTCAGCGATCGTTGGCGTTGGCTCTGTGGGCCTGGCTGCGCTGGTGACTGCTTTTATCGGCGTCGATTTCTTCGCTAACGGTGAGCAGGCTTACAGCCAGCCGCTGTGGACGTGGATGTCGGTAGGCGACTTTAACATCGGTTTCAACCTGGTGCTGGACGGCCTGTCACTGACCATGCTCTCAGTGGTCACCGGTGTGGGTTTCCTGATCCACATGTACGCCTCCTGGTATATGCGCGGTGAAGAGGGCTACTCTCGCTTCTTCGCTTACACCAACCTGTTCATTGCCAGCATGGTGGTTCTGGTTCTGGCCGACAACCTGCTGCTGATGTACCTCGGCTGGGAAGGCGTGGGCCTGTGCTCCTATCTGCTGATCGGTTTCTATTACACCGATCCGAAGAATGGTGCCGCGGCAATGAAAGCGTTTGTCGTGACCCGTGTCGGTGACGTGTTCCTCGCTTTCGCGCTGTTCATTCTCTACAACGAACTGGGCACGCTGAACTTCCGCGAAATGGTGGAACTGGCACCGGCGCACTTTGCAGACGGCAATAACATGCTGATGTGGGCGACGCTGATGCTGCTGGGTGGTGCGGTTGGTAAATCTGCGCAGTTGCCGTTGCAGACATGGCTTGCCGACGCGATGGCTGGCCCGACGCCTGTCTCTGCGCTGATCCACGCCGCAACCATGGTAACCGCAGGTGTTTACCTGATCGCCCGTACCCACGGCCTGTTCCTGATGACCCCGGAAGTTCTGCATCTGGTGGGTATTGTCGGGGCGGTTACCTTGCTGCTGGCTGGTTTTGCTGCGTTGGTACAGACCGACATCAAACGTGTTCTCGCTTACTCCACCATGAGTCAGATTGGCTACATGTTCCTCGCGCTTGGCGTGCAGGCATGGGATGCGGCGATTTTCCACTTGATGACCCACGCATTCTTTAAAGCGCTGCTGTTCCTGGCATCCGGTTCTGTCATTCTGGCCTGTCATCACGAACAGAACATCTTCAAGATGGGCGGTCTGCGTAAATCTATTCCGCTGGTTTATCTCTGCTTCCTGGTGGGCGGCGCAGCGCTGTCGGCACTGCCGCTGGTCACTGCGGGCTTCTTCAGTAAGGATGAGATCCTCGCGGGTGCGATGGCGAATGGTCATATCAATCTGATGGTGGCTGGTCTGGTCGGTGCGTTTATGACCTCGCTCTACACCTTCCGTATGATTTTCATCGTCTTCCACGGAAAAGAACAAATTCACGCTCACGCCGTGAAAGGGATCACCCACAGCCTGCCGCTGATTGTGCTGCTGATCCTTTCCACCTTCGTTGGCGCACTGATTGTACCGCCGCTGCAGGGCGTGCTTCCGCAAACCACGGAGCTGGCACACGGCAGTATGTTGACCCTGGAAATTACCTCTGGCGTGGTTGCGGTTGTTGGCATTTTGCTGGCAGCCTGGCTGTGGCTGGGTAAACGTACTCTGGTGACTTCTATCGCCAACAGTGCACCGGGTCGTCTGCTGGGGACCTGGTGGTACAACGCCTGGGGCTTTGACTGGCTGTACGACAAAGTGTTCGTCAAACCGTTCCTGGGGATCGCCTGGTTGCTGAAACGCGATCCGCTGAACTCAATGATGAACATCCCGGCGATCCTCTCGCGCTTTGCGGGTAAAGGTCTGTTGCTCAGTGAGAACGGCTACCTGCGCTGGTATGTGGCATCCATGAGCATCGGTGCGGTCGTGGTGCTGGCACTGTTGATGGTACTGCGTTGAGTTAAGGATTGTGGGATTTGCCCTCGGGCATATAAGAACGTAGGTCGGATAAGCCACTACAGCGGCGCATCCGACACTCCCCCCAATCCGAAGTGAATTTTCTGTCGTGAGAATTCGTTGAAAATCCGGTCCTGACGGGACTTTTACAAGGAATAAAGATCGCCATGTTACTACCCTGGCTAATATTAATTCCCTTTATTGGCGGCTTCCTGTGCTGGCAGACCGAACGCTTTGGCGTAAAGGTGCCGCGCTGGATCGCGCTAATCACCATGGGATTGACGCTGGCGCTGTCGCTGCAACTGTGGTTGCAGGGCGGTTATTCACTGACGCAATCCGCCGGAATTCCGCAGTGGCAGTCTGAATTCGACATGCCGTGGATCCCGCGTTTTGGAATCTCTATTCACCTCGCCATTGATGGTCTGTCGTTGCTGATGGTCGTGCTGACAGGTCTGCTCGGCGTGCTGGCGGTACTTTGCTCGTGGAATGAGATCGAAAAATATCAGGGCTTCTTCCACCTCAACCTGATGTGGATCCTGGGCGGTGTTATCGGCGTGTTCCTTGCCATCGACATGTTCCTGTTCTTCTTCTTCTGGGAAATGATGCTGGTGCCGATGTACTTCCTGATCGCACTGTGGGGGCATAAAGCTTCTGACGGTAAAACGCGTATCACGGCGGCAACCAAATTCTTCATCTACACCCAGGCGAGTGGTCTGGTGATGTTGATCGCCATCCTGGCGCTGGTCTTCGTTCACTACAATGCGACTGGTGTCTGGACCTTCAACTATGAAGAGCTGCTGAATACGCCAATGTCCAGCGGTGTGGAATATCTGTTGATGCTGGGCTTCTTCATCGCCTTTGCGGTGAAAATGCCGGTGGTTCCACTGCACGGTTGGTTGCCAGATGCCCACTCCCAGGCACCGACTGCCGGTTCCGTTGACCTCGCGGGGATCTTGCTGAAAACCGCCGCTTACGGTCTGCTGCGTTTCTCCCTGCCGTTGTTCCCGAACGCGTCGGCAGAGTTTGCGCCAATCGCGATGTGGCTGGGTGTTATCGGCATCTTCTACGGTGCGTGGATGGCCTTTGCCCAGACTGATATCAAACGCCTGATCGCCTACACCTCGGTTTCCCACATGGGCTTCGTGCTGATTGCTATCTATACCGGCAGCCAGTTGGCCTACCAGGGCGCGGTTATTCAGATGATTGCGCACGGCTTGTCGGCGGCGGGTCTGTTTATTCTCTGCGGTCAGCTCTATGAACGTATCCACACCCGTGACATGCGCATGATGGGCGGTCTGTGGAGCAAAATGAAATGGCTGCCAGCACTGTCGCTGTTCTTTGCTGTGGCAACGCTTGGGATGCCGGGCACTGGTAACTTCGTCGGTGAATTTATGATTCTGTTCGGCAGCTTCCAGGTCGTCCCGGTCATTACCGTTATCTCTACTTTTGGGCTGGTCTTTGCGTCTGTTTATTCGCTGGCAATGCTGCATCGCGCTTACTTCGGTAAGGCGAAAAGCGAGATTGCCAGCCAGGAACTGCCAGGGATGTCGCTGCGTGAGTTGTTTATGATCCTGTTGCTGGTGGTGCTGCTGGTACTGCTGGGCTTCTGGCCGCAGCCGATTCTGGATACCTCGCACTCCGCGATTGGCAATATCCAGCAGTGGTTTGTTAATTCCGTTACTACTACAAGGCCGTAAATCGCCATGACAATAACTCCACAAAACCTGATCGCACTGCTACCGTTGCTGATCGTCGGCTTGACGGTGGTGGTTGTGATGCTCTCCATTGCGTGGCGACGCAATCACTTCCTCAACGCCACGCTGTCGGTCATTGGGCTTAACGCGGCGCTGGTTTCGCTCTGGTTTGTTGGCCAGGCGGGCGCTATGGACGTCACGCCGCTGATGCGCGTTGATGGTTTCGCCATGCTCTACACCGGGCTGGTACTGCTGGCGAGCCTCGCCACCTGTACTTTTGCCTACCCGTGGCTTGAAGGTTATAACGACAATAAGGACGAGTTCTACCTGTTGGTGTTAATTGCCGCCTTGGGTGGGATCTTGCTGGCGAATGCCAACCATCTGGCGTCTCTGTTCCTCGGTATCGAACTGATCTCTCTGCCGTTGTTTGGCCTGGTCGGTTACGCTTTCCGCCAGAAACGTTCGCTGGAAGCCAGTATCAAATACACCATTCTTTCTGCCGCAGCGTCTTCTTTCTTGCTGTTCGGTATGGCGCTGGTGTACGCGCAGTCTGGCGACCTGTCGTTCGTCGCGCTGGGTAAAAACCTCGGTGATGGTATGCTCAACGAGCCGCTGTTACTGGCGGGTTTTGGCCTGATGATTGTCGGCCTCGGCTTCAAACTTTCTCTGGTGCCGTTCCACCTGTGGACACCAGACGTATACCAGGGCGCGCCTGCGCCGGTTTCCACCTTCCTGGCGACGGCGAGCAAAATCGCTATCTTCGGCGTGGTGATGCGTCTGTTCCTTTACGCACCGGTGGGCGACAGCGAAGCGATTCGCGTGGTGCTGGCGATTATCGCCTTTGCCTCCATCATCTTCGGTAACCTGATGGCGCTGAGCCAGACCAATATCAAACGTCTGCTCGGTTACTCGTCTATCTCTCACCTCGGTTATCTGCTGGTGGCACTGATTGCGCTGCAAACCGGCGAGATGTCGATGGAAGCGGTAGGGGTTTACCTCGCCGGTTATCTGTTCAGCAGCCTCGGCGCGTTCGGTGTGGTCAGCCTGATGTCCAGCCCGTATCGTGGCCCGGATGCTGATTCCCTGTTCTCTTACCGCGGACTGTTCTGGCATCGTCCGATCCTCGCGGCGGTGATGACGGTGATGATGCTGTCACTGGCCGGTATCCCGATGACGCTGGGCTTTATTGGTAAGTTCTACGTGCTGGCGGTTGGTGTTCAGGCGCACCTGTGGTGGCTGGTGGGCGCTGTGGTTGTCGGTTCGGCAATCGGCCTCTACTACTACCTGCGCGTGGCGGTGAGCCTGTACCTTCATGGTTCAGAACAGCCAAACCGTGATGCACCGTCAGACTGGCAGTACACGGCAGGCGGCATCGTGGTGCTGATCTCCGCACTGTTGGTACTGGTGCTGGGTGTATGGCCGCAACCGCTGATTAGCATTGTACGTTTGGCAATGCCGCTGATGTAAGCAGTCAGTTCGTAAGTCAGAAAGCCGCCGACATGTTCGGCGGTTTTTTATGGCGCCTTTGACACCATCACCCAACAATAACCGTCAGCGCATGATTCCCTTGTCGCAGCATACGTCGATACGCGCTAATCAACTTCTCCATATCAAGCATGATCGACGCAAAGAGTTGGCCCTCTAACTCTTCTGAAAAGGTCACTCCCGGATAAATCTCCATTTCATTGAGTCGCTTAATGGAAAACTGTTTACGCAGCTCACTTCGATCCAGAGCTTCCAGGCGGTCGATTGTCGCGGCTAACTCCTGATTCCAGGTCAATCCCAGGAAACCATCTATGCCATCTTCGAGGCTGTGTTCACCAAGCACGGCACGACTTAGCGGGTCATTCTTCGCGGGATCAAAAGCAGAGGTACCTGTCAGGCCAAAATGTAAAAAGTCCCAGCGCTTATCAATATCCAGTCGGCGTAAACCTGAAAGCGTGTCGTGAATATTGTCCATCAAAGGTTTTTCAGTAGACTCAAGCAGTTGGTTAACCTTTTCTGAATTAATTTCCGCAAAATAACCAATCATTCCCATTTGTTTTCCTCCGTTGAATTTCATTTTTCGCATCTTAAATCAGATGCCACAAAATAAAATTACAGCAGTCATTTTTCTGGAGCTGCCTCGAGAAATTTTTGTTATTTACTGTTATGCAACAAACTAATAACGCCATCAATTACCTGCGCCATTTTCTGGTAATTGAGTCTGTCTGCAGTATCGCCAGACTGGTGATATTGTTTATTTCGATAAAACGCAGTGTCTGTAATCATGATGGCAGGAATATCTTGCTGCCAGTAATTGAGATGGTCGGAGAAATCGATACCGGGAATAAATCCCGGTGCGTTAATAGAATAAACAGGCAACTCTGTTGCTGATAACAACGCAGATTTTACCTGACGCACAGCGCTGATATCCTGCATTCTGCCAACCACTGCAATAAAATCACCACGGTCGGGATAAAGCCAGGACATGACAGAGTAAGGGTAATCCTGACTCCCGGATGCGGAGTCGTAATAACCAATCATCTCCAGCGCTATCATTAATTTCACCGGACGCTCAAGCGAAGCGGCGTGTACCGCGCTCCCCATTTCATCGCTACGAAAGAAGGGCGGTTCTTCCGACGCATAGGCGACTAGTTGAACGCCTGTTTTCGGCGCTTGCTGCTGTAACAAACGTGCCAGCTCCAGTAGTCCGGCGACGCCGCTGGCGTTATCATCCGCGCCTGGCGTATAGATTAATTGGTCGTTTTCATAACTGGTTGCGGAATCATAGTGCGCCCCAATAATAATCAGCGATCCATCGGCAGGACCGTAATCAGCAACAATGTTTTTGTAGGGGCCACCAGTAATGGGGACGTCCTGCACGGTAACTCTGGCACCGCTACTGACAAAGACCTCTTTTATATACTCTGCGGATCTATTCAGATTATCAATATTGTCAGCACTACGTGGATGCACAGTTTGTGTAAAGTAACGAACTGTTTTTTCTAATTGCTCGGGACTTGCGTGCCGGGGCGTTGGCGGTAATGCATTGACCCAGGGTTGATAAAAAACAATTAGAGGAAGTGAAAGCAAGAACAATATAAAAAAGGGAAAGGTTATTTTTTTCATATACAAATTATTAATAGGTTTTGTTGTTGAATTATTATTTGTTATGGGTTTCGGGATTGTATTTTATTAAGATTGGTCGGATTATACAAAGAGTCTATTTTATGTCTGGTAGCTGAGTTTATTTAAAAGGATTTTATATGCGAAATAAAAATATAATCATGTTGCTTATTAGTAGTTTGATTTTGTCAGGATGTGGGCCGGAATCTGATGATAAGGAAAGTCAGCAACAACAATCTACTACACCCACAGACCAGCAAGTACTTGCCGCGCAACAAGCGGCAACAAAAGTGGCGGAGCAAAGAGCCGCCGCCGCTAAAGCCGCTGCAGATGCGAAAGCAAAAACCTTAGCCCAGCATGAAGCGCAACAATCCTCAGACAAACAGGCTTTGCAGGGGCGATTGCAGGAAGCGCCAACATTTGAAAGAGCGGCTAAAGCAAAAGCTACACGTATCGCAAATCCAGGAACAGCTCGCTACCAGCAGTTCGATGATAATCCGGTTAAGCAGGTAGCGCAAAACCCGTTGGCGACGTTTAGCCTTGACGTCGACACCGGCAGCTATGCAAATGTACGGCGTTTCCTCAATCAAGGGCTGTTACCTCCGCCAGACTCTGTGCGGGTGGAGGAGATGGTCAATTATTTTCCGTCAGACTGGGTTATTAATGATAAAAGCAATAATAAAGAGCCTGTTCCCGCCACTAAGCCAATACCTTTCGCTATGCGCTATGAACTGGCATCTGCGCCCTGGAATGAGCAGCGAACATTGCTGAAAGTTGATATCCTGGCGAAAGATCGCAAAAGTGAAGAGTTACCAGCTTCTAATCTGGTCTTTCTTATCGACACTTCTGGTTCAATGATTTCTAGTGAACGTTTGCCACTTATTCAGTCTTCGTTGAAATTATTGGTCAAAGAACTTCGTGAGCAGGATAACATTGCCATCGTAACCTACGCTGGCGACTCCCGTATTGCGTTGCCTTCTACCTCAGGGAATCACAAGTCAGAAATTAATGCCGCGATTGATTCGCTGGATGCGGAAGGCAGTACCAATGGCGGTGCCGGGCTGGAACTGGCTTATCAGCAGGCGGCGAAGGGGTTTATTAAGGGCGGCATCAATCGCATTTTATTGGCCACTGACGGTGACTTTAACGTTGGTATTGACGATCCAAAATCGATTGAATCAATGGTCAAAAAACAGCGGGAGTCCGGTGTTACTCTTTCGACGCTTGGCGTGGGGGATGACAATTACAACGAGGCAATGATGGTGCGAATTGCCGATGTTGGTAACGGCAACTACAGCTACATTGATACTCTCTCTGAAGCGCAGAAAGTGTTGAACAGTGAAATGCGGCAGACGTTGATTACCGTAGCAAAAGATGTCAAAGCGCAAATAGAGTTTAATCCCGCGTGGGTAACGGAATACCGTCAGATTGGTTATGAAAAGCGCCAACTTCGGGCGGAGGATTTTAATAACGACAACGTTGATGCGGGGGATATTGGCGCAGGTAAACATATAACGTTGTTATTCGAATTAACGCTGAATGGGCAAAAAGCATCAATTGATAAGTTACGCTATGCCCCGGATAACAAATCAGCGAAATCAGATAAAGCGAAAGAACTGGCCTGGTTAAAGATTCGTTGGAAATACCCGCAGGGAAAAGAAAGTCAGTTAGTTGAATTCCCGTTGGCACCCACAATAAACGCACCTTCAGAAGATATGCGTTTTCGCGCAGCAGTCGCTGCGTTTGGGCAAAAATTGCGCGGTTCTGAATGCCTGAATAATACATCCTGGCAGCAGATCGAACAGTGGGCGCGGCAAGCGAAAGGACCGGATCAACAAGGCTACAGAGCGGAATTTATTCGCCTGATTGGGCTGGCGGAAGGTCTGGACAATTCACAAAACTAAAAATGATAAATCTGTTTGCCGGATATCGACATCAAGCGTATTCGGCAAACAGATGAAAAATACGTCAAATAAGTGCGTTGGCATCATTAAATTAATCTGCCAACTAACCACCGCTTTCGACTTAAATGCTAAACACCGCGAAATCGCTCGCCAGTTCGGTTGCCGGGAAAATCGACCGACATTCGTGTAACAAGTGCTGACAGCCTTTATCATCATAGCGCGAACTAACATGGGTAATGATTAGTTTACCGACACCAGCTTCACGGGCCAGTGCCGCCGCCTGGCGTGTGGAGCTGTGGCCGCGACTGTTGGCTTTGGCCTCCATCGCCATATCCAGCGTCGCTTCGTGAACCATTATGTCGACACCTTTAGCAAGGTCGATTGCGGCATCGCAAGGGCCGGTATCACCGAAAATGGCGATTGATTTACCCGGTGTAGGCGCGTCTAAATAATCAGCGCCGTTAATCTGCCGACCGTCTTCCAGCGTGACTGTTTTGCCTTTTTTCAAATCCTGAAACAACGGACCGGGTTGTACACCGGCATCTTTTAACGCCCGGGCGTTCAGCGCGCCAGGTTTATCATGTTCCTCAATACGATAGCCGTAACATTCCAGCGGATGTTCCATCGGATAAGCTGTCACTTTACGCAAGCCATCATCAAGAATTTCGCCTGCGCTAATTTCAATAATCTCCAGTGGATAATCAGTCCACGAGCCACTAATGCGTAACGCTGTCTCAACAAATTCACGGATACCTTGCGGACCATAAATGGTTAAGGGTTGCACAATGCCTGACATGGAACGACTGCATAGCAACCCGGGCAAGCCAAAAAGATGATCGCCATGTAAATGGCTTATAAAAATCCTGTCCAGTTTTCCGGGGTTAAATGCTGTGTGCAACATCTGGTGTTGTGTACCTTCACCGCAGTCAAATAACCAAAGCCCGGCTCGCGTTGGATGTTGCAGATTAAGCAATATTGCCGTGACATTCCGTGTTCGGGTCGGAACCCCCGCTGAAGTACCTAAAAAAATTAATTCCATGAGTTCATCACGCTGCTGAAAATATTCCAGCTAGTATAAAGCAAACAGCACAAAGGAGCCTTCCATGATCGACTGGCAAGATCTGCATCATTCTGATTTATCTGTTTCTCAGCTTTATGCCTTATTACAACTACGCTGCGCGGTATTTGTGGTGGAGCAAAACTGCCCTTATCAGGATATCGACGGTGATGATCTGGTAGGAGAAAATCGCCATCTTCTCGGCTGGCATCACGGGACACTGGTGGCGTATGCGAGGATCCTGAAAAGTGATGATGATCTCGAACCGGTGGTGATTGGTCGGGTGATTGTCAGCGAAGCCTTACGCGGCGAAAAAATCGGTCAGCAATTGATGAGCAAGGCGCTGGAATCATGTACGCGCCACTGGCCGGACAAGGCGATTTATCTGGGGGCGCAGGCGCACTTACAAAACTTTTATGAGCAATTTGGTTTCATCCCAGTGACCGATATTTATGAGGAAGATGGTATTCCGCATATCGGGATGGCGCGCGAGGTTAATCAGGCGTGATTGATAACAGTTGTCTATAGTTAGTGGCAGGTTTTACGTAAATGGAGAACGAGAATGTCTAATCAATTTAGTGATACACGTATCGATGACGACCTGACGTTACTGAGTGAAACACTGGAAGAGGTGCTACGCTCCTCTGGCGATCCCGCCGATCAAAAATATGTTGAGCTAAAGGCGCGGGCAGAAAAGGCGCTGGATGATGTGAAAAAAAGGGTAAGTCAGGCTTCCGACAGCTATTACTATCGGGCGAAGCAGGCGGTATATCGTGCCGATGACTACGTCCATGAAAAACCCTGGCAGGGGATTGGTGTGGGCACGGCCGTTGGACTGGTATTAGGACTGTTGCTGGCACGCCGTTAAAACCTCCCTACACTGGGGTACTGCATTTTTTGTGCAGTACCCCGTATAATGTGAGGCTTTTAACAGGGAGAGGTCCGCGTGCAATCACTTACTACGGCGCTGGGAAATCTACTGCGCCATTTGTCGCAAGAGATTCCGGCGACACCCGGCATTCGGGTTTTCGATGTTCCTTTCCCCCTTAATGACGCTTTTGATGCTTTAAGCTGGTTGGCCAGTCAGCAAACGTATCCGCAATTCTACTGGCAACAACGTAATGGTGATGAAGAGGCCGCGGTGCTGGGCGCGATTGCCAGCTTTACGTCGTTGGACCAGGCACAACGTTTTCTTCGTCAGTACCCGGAACATCCCGACTTACGCATTTGGGGGCTGAATGCGTTTGACCCGTCACAAGGTCATTTACTTTTGCCGCGTCTGGAATGGCGGCGCTGTGCGGGAAAAGCGAGCTTTCGCCTGACCCTTTTCAGCGAAACGTCCCTTCAGAATGACGCAAATCAGGCAAAAGAATTCATTACTACACTGGCGAATACCAAACCGTTGCCCGCGTTGCATTTAACCACTCCACAAGAAAACCACTGGCCAGACAAATCGGGCTGGACGCGGTTAATTAAACTGGCGACCGACACCATTGCGGAAGGTGAGCTGGATAAAGTCGTACTGGCGCGGGCGACAGATCTGCATTTTGCAAGTCCGGTCAATGCGGCGGCAATGATGGCTGCCAGCCGCCGACTGAATCTTAACTGTTACCATTTCTACATGGGCTTTGATGGCGAAAGCGCATTTCTCGGCTCAACGCCTGAGCGACTATGGCGGCGGCGTGACAAAGCGCTGCGTACTGAAGCCCTTGCCGGAACGGTGGCAAATCACCCCGACGATAAACAGGCGCAGCGGTTGGCCGAGTGGCTGATGGCGGATGATAAAAACCAACGTGAAAACATGCTGGTGGTGGAAGATATCTGCCAGCGATTACAGTCTGATACCCAGACACTGGATGTTTTGCCGCCGCAGGTACTTCGCCTGCGAAAAGTACAACATCTGCGTCGCTGCATCTGGACTTCACTCAATAAAGCAGATGACGAGGTTTGCTTGCATCAGTTGCAGCCAACGGCAGCCGTAGCAGGCTTACCGCGCGATCTGGCGCGGCAGTTTATCGCGCAACACGAACCGTTTACCCGTGAATGGTACGCTGGCTCTGCGGGTTATCTTTCTCTACAACAAAGTGAATTCTGCGTTTCCCTGCGCTCGGCAAAAATCAGTGACAATGTAGTGCGTCTGTATGCCGGAGCAGGTATTGTCCGTGGCTCAGATCCCGAGCAAGAGTGGCAGGAAATCGACAACAAAGCGGCAGGACTGCGGACTTTATTACAAATGGAATAGTAATGAGTCGCATCATTATCGATTCATATCAATAATCTAATTTTGTAGCTCTCTATACTTAGCCGCAATATTGATACCGGACAAACTCATGTCAGTAAGCGCATTTAACCGACGCTGGGCGGCGGTCATTCTGGAAGCATTAACACGTCACGGCGTCAGACACGTCTGCATCGCCCCTGGCTCTCGTTCTACGCCATTAACTCTGGCGGCAGCGGAAAATTCCGCATTCATTCATCACACCCATTTTGATGAGCGTGGGCTGGGACATCTGGCGCTGGGGCTGGCGAAGGTCAGCAAACAGCCGGTGGCGGTGATTGTGACCTCCGGCACGGCGGTAGCGAATCTCTATCCGGCGCTGATTGAGGCTGGGCTAACTGGAGAAAAACTGATCCTGTTAACCGCCGATCGTCCTCCGGAACTGATTGATTGCGGTGCGAATCAGGCGATTCGCCAGCCGGGTATGTTCGCTTCTCATCCCACGCATAGCATTTCACTACCACGCCCGACCCAGGATATTCCTGCGCGTTGGCTGGTTTCCACCATCGATCACGCTTTAGGTACGCTGCATACGGGGGGAGTCCATATCAACTGCCCGTTTGCCGAACCGCTGTATGGCGAGATGGACGACACGGGGCTGGCGTGGCAACAACGCCTGGGCGACTGGTGGCAGGATGATAAACCGTGGCTGCGTGAAGCCCCTCGGCTGGAGAGCGAAAAACAGCGCGACTGGTTCTTCTGGCGGCAAAAGCGCGGCGTGGTGGTTGCGGGGCGCATGAGTGCGGAAGAGGGCAAAAAAGTTGCCCAGTGGGCGCAAACTCTTGGCTGGCCGCTGATTGGCGACGTGCTGTCGCAAACCGGGCAACCGCTGCCGTGTGCCGACTTGTGGTTAGGTAATGCTAAAGCGATTGGCGAGTTACAGCAGGCGCAGATTGTGATCCAGGTGGGTAGTAGCCTGACCGGAAAACGGTTACTGCAATGGCAGGCGAATTGTGAACCGGAAGAATACTGGATTGTTGATAACATCGAAGGGCGACTCGACCCGGCGCATCACCGTGGACGTCGGCTGATTGCCAATATTACCGACTGGCTGGAGTTGCATCCGGCTGAAAAACGTCCGCCCTGGTGCGTGGAGATCCCGCGTCTGGCTGAACAGGCGATGCAGGCAGTTGTTACCCGTCGCGATGCATTTGGCGAAGCGCAACTGGCGCACCGCATCAGCGAATACCTACCGGAACAGGGGCAACTGTTTGTCGGTAACAGCCTGGTGGTGCGTTTGATCGACGCACTCTCACAACTTCCGGCAGGTTACCCGGTTTACAGCAACCGTGGAGCCAGCGGTATTGACGGTCTGATCTCGACCGCCGCTGGCGTTCAGCGGGCGAGCGGTAAACCGACACTGGCGATTGTTGGCGATCTCTCGGCGCTTTACGACCTGAACGCGCTGGCCTTGCTGCGCCAGGTTTCCGCGCCGCTGGTATTAATTGTGGTGAACAATAACGGCGGGCAAATCTTCTCGCTACTTCCCACACCAAAAAGCGAGCGTGAGCGTTTTTATTTAATGCCACAGAACGTTCATTTTGAGCACGCTGCCGCTATGTTCGAACTGAAATATCATCGCCCGCAAAACTGGGATGAGTTTGAATCGGCTCTGGCTGGCGCATGGCGCACCCCGACCACCACCGTGATTGAAATGGTCGTTAACGATACTGATGGTGCGCAAACACTCCAGCAGTTGCTGGCGCAGGTAAGCCATTTATGATCCTGCATGCGCAGGCAAAACACGGCAAGCCAGGTTTACCCTGGCTGGTTTTTCTGCACGGTTTTTCCGGAGATTGCCGCGAATGGCAGGAAGTGGGCGAGGCGTTTACGGACTACTCGCGATTGTATGTGGATCTCCCCGGACACGGCGGTTCAATGGCTATCAGCGTTGATGGTTTTGCTGATGTCACCGATGTGCTGCATAACACTCTTGTTAGTTACAACATACTAAATTACTGGCTGGTGGGATACTCCCTCGGTGGACGCGTGGCGATGATGGCGGCTTGTCAGGGGATGCCGGGGATTGGTGGGGTGATTGTCGAAGGCGGGCATCCAGGGCTGCAAAGTGCTGAACAACGTGCAGAACGTCAGCTTTCCGATCACCGCTGGGCGCAGCGTTTTCGCTCAGAACCGTTAACCGCGGTATTTACCGACTGGTATCAACAGCCTGTTTTTGCCTCGCTCAACGATGAGCAACGCCGGGAGCTGGTGGCACTGCGCAGCAACAATAACGGTGTAACTCTTGCCGCCATGCTGGAGGCTACTTCTCTCGCCGTCCAGCCTGATTTACGTGCTAACCTTAGCGCCCGCACATTTACGTTTTATTATTTATGTGGTGAACGTGACAGCAAATTCCGCGCTCTGGCAGCGGAACTGGCTGCCGACTGCCATGTCATTCCTCGCGCCGGACATAACGCGCACCGGGAAAATCCCGCTGGCGTAATCGCAAGTCTGGCGCAGATCTTGCGTTTCTGACTAAAGGACACAATATGATTTATCCTGATGAAGCAATGCTTTACGCACCGGTTGAATGGCACGACTGTTCCGAAGGTTTCGAGGACATTCGTTATGAAAAATCCACCGACGGTATCGCAAAAATCACCATTAATCGTCCGCAGGTGCGCAATGCCTTCCGTCCTCTGACGGTAAAAGAGATGATCCAGGCGCTGGCGGATGCGCGTTATGACGATAACATCGGCGTAATTATTCTGACTGGCGCAGGCGATAAAGCATTCTGCTCTGGCGGCGATCAGAAAGTGCGCGGCGACTACGGCGGCTATAAAGATGACTCCGGCGTACATCACCTGAACGTGCTGGACTTCCAGCGTCAGATCCGTACCTGTCCGAAACCGGTTGTCGCGATGGTTGCAGGTTACTCCATCGGCGGCGGTCATGTTCTACATATGATGTGCGACCTGACCATTGCGGCTGAAAACGCTATTTTCGGTCAGACTGGTCCGAAAGTTGGTTCCTTCGACGGTGGCTGGGGCGCTTCTTATATGGCTCGCATTGTCGGGCAGAAAAAAGCGCGTGAAATCTGGTTCCTGTGCCGTCAGTACGACGCCAAACAGGCGCTGGATATGGGCCTTGTGAACACCGTTGTACCGCTGGCGGATCTGGAAAAAGAAACCGTCCGCTGGTGTCGCGAAATGCTGCAAAACAGCCCAATGGCACTGCGCTGCCTGAAAGCCGCGCTGAATGCTGACTGTGATGGTCAGGCGGGGCTGCAGGAGCTGGCAGGTAACGCCACCATGCTGTTCTACATGACGGAAGAAGGTCAGGAAGGTCGTAACGCTTTCAACCAGAAACGTCAGCCTGATTTCAGCAAATTCAAACGGAATCCGTAATGCGTAGCGCGCAGGTATACCGCTGGCAGATCCCCATGGACGCGGGGGTGGTTCTGCGCGACAGGCGGTTAAAAACCCGCGACGGGCTGTACGTTTGCCTGCGTGAGGGCGAGCGTGAAGGGTGGGGAGAGATCTCCCCACTGCCGGGTTTCAGTCAGGAAACCTGGGAAGAAGCGCAGAGCGTGCTGCTTTCCTGGGTAAATAACTGGCTGGCAGGTGATTGCGAGCTACCGCAGATGCCTTCCGTCGCCTTTGGTGTGAGCTGTGCGCTGGCGGAGCTTACTGATGCGTTGCCGCAGGCAGCCAATTACCGTGCAGCGCCGCTGTGTAATGGCGATCCCGACGACCTGATCCTCAAACTTGCCGATATGCCTGGTGAGAAAGTGGCGAAGGTCAAAGTGGGATTGTACGAAGCGGTGCGCGACGGCATGGTGGTGAATCTGTTGCTGGAAGCGGTTCCGGATCTGCATTTGCGTCTTGACGCAAATCGCGCTTGGACGCCGCTGAAGGGGCAGCAGTTTGCGAAATACGTCAACCCTGATTACCGCGACCGCATCGCCTTCCTTGAAGAACCGTGCAAAACCCGTGATGATTCGCGCGCGTTTGCCCGTGAAACCGGCATCGCTATTGCCTGGGATGAAAGTCTGCGTGAGGCGGATTTTGCCTTTGTGGCAGAAGAAGGGGTTCGGGCTGTGGTTATCAAGCCCACGCTAACCGGTAGCCTGGAGAAAGTGCGTGAACAGGTGCAGGCAGCCCACGCGCTGGGGTTGACGGCGGTGATCAGTTCTTCCATCGAGTCGAGTTTAGGTTTAACGCAACTGGCGCGGGTTGCCGCCTGGTTAACGCCCGACACTATTCCGGGGCTGGATACGCTGGATCTGATGCAGGCGCAGCAGGTTCGTCGCTGGCCGGGTAGCCCGCTGCCGTTAGTGGAAGTGGATGCACTGGAGCGGCTGCTATGATCTTCTCTGACTGGCCGTGGCGTCACTGGCGGCAAGTGCGGGGAGAAGCCATTGCCTTGCGTCTCAATAACGAGCAACTCAACTGGCGCGAGCTTTGTAGTCGCGTCGATGAGTTGGCTTCGGGTTTTGTGGCGCAGGGTGTGGTTGCAGGCAGCGGGGTGATGTTGCGGGCATGGAATACACCGCAAACGCTGCTCGTCTGGCTGGCGCTACTACAATGTGGGGCGCGAGTTCTGCCCGTAAACCCACAGCTTCCGCAACCGTTGCTTGAGGAATTGTTGCCCAATCTTACTCTGCAATTCGCGTTGGTGCCGGAAGGAGAAAACACGTTTCCGGCGTTAACTTCGCTGCAAATTCAGGTAGGAGAAGGCGCATACGTTGCCTCGTGGCAGCCGCAGCGTTTGTGCTCCATGACCTTAACTTCTGGTTCCACCGGTTTGCCGAAAGCCGCTGTCCATACCTGCCAGGCACACCTTGCCAGTGCGCAAGGTGTGTTATCGCTGATCCCCTTTGGTGAGCACGATGACTGGTTGCTCTCTTTGCCGCTGTTTCATGTTTCCGGTCAGGGGATTTTGTGGCGCTGGTTATACGCTGGCGCGCGGATGACGGTACGCGACAAACAACCGCTGGAACAAATGCTGGCAGGCTGTACTCACGCCTCGCTGGTGCCGACGCAGCTCTGGCGATTGCTGGTAAATCGCAGTTCGGTTTCCCTGAAAGCGGTGTTGCTTGGCGGCGCGGCAATTCCGGTCGAACTGACGGAGCAGGCACGCGGGCAGGGCATTCGTTGCTTTTGCGGCTATGGCCTGACAGAGTTCGCCTCTACGGTGTGTGCGAAAGAAGCCGACGGTCTGGCTGATGTCGGTTTTCCGTTGCCGGGGCGGGAAGTCAAAATCGTCAAGGATGAAGTATGGCTACGGGCTGCCAGCATGGCGGAGGGTTACTGGCGGAACGGACAACTGGTGCCGCTGGTCAATGACGAAGGCTGGTACGCTACCCGCGATCGTGGTGAGCTGCATAATGGCAAGCTGACTATTGTCGGGCGCTTAGACAACCTGTTCTTTAGCGGCGGCGAAGGTATTCAGCCTGAAGAGGTGGAGCGGGTTATTGCTGCGCATCCGGCGGTTTTGCAGGTATTTATCGTTCCCGTTGCAGACAAGGAGTTTGGTCATCGACCGGTAGCCGTTGTGGAGTATGACCAGCAAAGTGTTGATCTTAGCGAATGGGTGAAAGACAAGCTGGCGCGTTTTCAGCAACCAGTGCGTTGGCTTATGCTGCCGCCAGAGTTGAAAAACGGCGGCATTAAAATTTCACGTCAGGTGCTAAAAGAGTGGGTGCAACGTCAGGATTAAAAAATCATTAGTTTCATCTCTCATTTCCGCTATTCCATTGCCGTTGATAAAGAGTTTATCTGTTAATCTGTAAATTAATGTGAAAATTCTTATTAAACAGGATGGTGCAATGGAATGGCTGGTCAAAAAATCGTGCAGTAATAAGCAAGATAACAGACACATACTGAAGCTTTGTGATGCTGGCGGCACGATAAGAATGATTGCTGAAGTGCAAACTGACTTTAGCGTTAAATCAGGTGACCTGCTTTCTCCTCTACAGGATGCGCTTTATTGCATTAACCGGGAAAAGCAGCACACGGTGAAAGTCCTCTCGGCAAGCAGTTATAGTCCTGATGAGTGGGAACGACAGTGTAAATCTGGTGAAAAACATCAGTAACGTTGTTTTGCAATCGGCATGAAAATCAGCGTTAATCCGCACATAATACAGGCTACGCCCAGCATAGCCTTCAGCGAAAAAGTTCCTTCCCAGCCGGGAAGTATCATTGATGCAATCCATACCAGTACATAACTTACACTCAGTAAGGCGTAGGCTTTGCTGAGTGCCAGTTGATGTAACGCTTTATACCAGCAAAAAACGGAGATCAGATAACCAACCAGGCCGACAACCAGCATTCGGGCACCGAAATCAAAAGCAAAAAGCGCTGCGATAAAATCCCATAATTGCGTCATCGGCGGCAGATGACTCGCCGCATAACCCAGACTTAATTGTGCAGCGGAAGCAATAATGACGCTGAATAATCCCCACATCAGGCCCATTACACCGTACTCCCCAGGATCACAATGCCGCCAATAATGAATGCCACCCCACACCAGTGGCGAAAAGACACCGGTTCGTGCCACAGTTTTATTGCTGCCAGCGTCACCCAGACAAAATTCAGGCTCAACATCGGGTAGGCAATGCCTACCGGCACGTTCTGTAATACCAGTAGCCAGAGTGCCATTGCCAGCCCGAGGCACACCAATGCCAGCGTCAGCCACAGTGCAATATGTTTGCGCCGTTTACTTACCGCCACAAAGCGAGTTGCCTGTTTCTGGCAGAGTTGCCCGGCTACGCTAAGCAGGCTGGCAAAGACTAAAATCAGCCAGATCATTTGGGGCGATACTGAATGAGCACCAGACGCCCCTGATGATCGACGGCATCTGCAGGTGGAATGGCGAGACGGTTGATATCCTCATCGTGGTCAACCGAAAGCACGAGTGTAATAATCCCCTCCTGTCGATGCTGATTTAGCCATTTGGCAAAATCATCGCCGCTGACAAATCTGCTTTTCGCATCCGGGTAATTAAGACCATATTTCAATTCACCCGTCTGGCGATACATGATGATGTCGTCGCGTTGCAGGCTCCATGCCAGACCAGCGGCAACACCGACGCTATCAGTAAGAATATAGCGGCTCGGCTGGAGTGACTCTTGCGTCATCTCAACAAAAAACTGCGGGTGTTTCCCTTCCATGACTCTGTCGGGGATCGCAAATCCCACGAGCAACGCCAGCCCCAACGGACAAAGCGCCGCAAAGGGCCAGTTTTTTTCCACATTCGTTAAGGTGTACCAACCGAAAAATGCCCACAGCGAAAAAATCGACCAGGAACAAAAGACCTTATAGATTTCGAAAGTCTGCCAGACAGGCGTGCCCATTGGTCCCCAGGGCGAAACAACAAACGTGGCAATAATGCCAGTGACGCCAAAAGCGATGTTAATCCAGCCATTAATCCGCAGCGCCAGAGGATTATTTTTTGCTGCCAGCAAAGCGTAATGCACCATCAGCATTGCCAGAGGCGCAAAGCAGGAGAGAATATAGGTCGGTAATTTACCTTTGGCGACAGAGAAAAACAGCAGCGGCATCACCGCCCAGCTCAAGAGATAGACGGTTGCGGAATGACGACGGTTTTTCCAGCTTGCGCGCAGCGCGCCGGGGAGCAATCCCAGCCACGGCAGACTACCGGCAATGATGACAGGCAAGTAGTACCAGAACGGGGCTTTATGTTGGGCATCATCCATCGCAAAGCGTTGAACATGTTCAACCCAGAAAAAGTAATGCCAGAAGTCAGGCTCCCGTTGTGCTATTGCCAGCCCCCAGGGAAGAACAGTCAGTACGCAACTGGCAACAGCCAGTCCGCCGTAAATAAGGAGATCTTTCCAGCGTTTTTGCATGGCTACCCACGGCAGCACGCTCAATACCGGTACGGCGAGGGCGAGAAAACCTTTAGTCATCACCCCCATGCCGCAGGTTAACCCCAGCAGTAAAAATCCCGCGCTTTTGCCTTTCCAGGTTTGCGCGTCCATTGCCAGCCAGAAGCTGCACATTCCCGCCACCAGCCAGAATGCAATGAATGGGTCGAGCACCGCATAAGTGCCGATGGCGTAGACAATAAACAGCGAGAGATAAACCACTGCGGCGAGTAGTGCCAGACGCTTATCGTGCCATAAACGCAGAGAAAACCAGACCACCAGCGCGGCGGTTAACAGGGTCGCAAAGATAACGCCTGCCCGCACACCAACGTTATTCGCGCCAAACAGCCATTGCCCAATACTGTTGATCCAGTATCCGGCAATGGGTTTTTCGAAATAGCGTAGCCCTAACAGATGGGGCACAATCCAGTCGCCGGAGGCCAGCATTTCCCGACTGATTTCCGCATAACGCGTTTCATCGGGTTGCCAGAGCAGACGATAATTAATCGGCAAGAGATAATAGACAGTGATAAACGCAAAGAATGCTGCGTAATAGCGAACAGATTTCATGGACGAGTTCCCGCAGCTTGTTGGCAACCGAGCCAGCCTTCACGTCCGGCAATACTTCCGCGGACAACTTGCCCGAGTGGCAAAGTCTCTGATAACAACTCGCTTAAAGGGCAAAACGTAATACCTGCACAGGCGGCACGTTTCAGAAGATCGACAAAATAATGCTGATAAGTGCAGCCTTCGACTTCTGCATGAATGGTATAAACTGGCGTCCCTTTCTCTCGCAGGATGCGGTTGAGCAGCCAGCCGTTAAAATCTTCCGCTTTCACATCCCGGCCAATGACTTCATCCCAGGTGGGTAACGTCACCGGGATTTGTGCTGTACCCGGTTTTCCTGATTCGAGCAACGGACGAAACGGCATTACTCCGCGACAATCGCTGTTGTAGCGCAAATGGAACGCTTCTTTTGCCTCAATCACCTGTTGATCGGCTCGCCAGCCAGCGGCGGCGGAACAGGTTATCGGTTGGCCAATAATCTCTTCCAGTGTGTGAAGACCACGCGCGATATCGTTCACCATCGTTTGCCGATCCCAGCTACCGCTATGGGCTTGCCAGGCGTGGTGATCCCAGGCGTGCAGGCCAACTTCGTGGTGTTTAGCCGCTTCACGAATGATGTCGGCATTGGCGTGGCCAATCTCTTTTCCTGGCCATGCAGTGCCTGCCAGCAGAATATCCCAGCCATAAAGCGACGCTGCGTTTGATCGCAACATCTTCATCAAAAACTGCGGCTTCACCAGCCGCCAGAGATGACGGCCCATATTGTCGGGGCCGACGCTGAAAAAAATGCTGGCCTGAATATTATGCTGACTCAAGATTTCCAGCAGACGCGGCACGCCTTCGCGGGTGCCGCGAAAGGTATCAACATCAATGCGTAAGCCCACTTTGATCATGATTATTTATCCGTAAGATCGACAGTGCGCAGGAAGAAATCCAGCGTCTCATCGATGGTTTCCTGCATATCAATTTTCGGTTCCCAATCCAGGCAGCGGCGGGCATTGCGGATGCCAGGCTTACGATGTGCCACGTCCTGATATCCTTTACCGTAGTAGCTGCTACTTTCGACGATGCGAAAGCCTGCAAACGGTGGGAAGTGATGGCGTAGAGGATGTTTTTCAAAGCTTGCCAGTAGCATCTGGCTCAGTTCTTCAATGCTCGCTTCGTTATCGGGGTTGCCGATATTAATAATCTCGCCATCACAGCGATTTCCCGTGTTTTCGATAATGCGAAACAGTGCTTCGATGCCGTCCCGAATATCAGTAAAGCAGCGTTTTTGTTTTCCGCCATCAATCAGCTTAATTGGCGATCCTTCTACCAGGTTTAGAATGAGTTGTGTAATGGCGCGCGAACTGCCAATTCGCGCTGCATTAAGGTTATCCAGCCGTGGCCCCATCCAGTTAAACGGCCGGAAGAGGGTAAACTGCAATCCTTCTTTTTCGCCATACGCCCAAATCACCCGGTCAAGCAATTGTTTTGATACCGAATAAATCCAGCGCGGTTTATTCACCGGCCCGACGATCAAATTAGAATGGTCTTCGTCGAAATATTTATCATTACACATCCCGTAAACTTCCGAGGTCGACGGGAAGATAATTCGCTTACGGTACTTCACGCAGTAACGGATAATGCGCAGATTCTCTTCAAAATCGAGTTCAAATACGCGCAGCGGGTTGCGGGTATACTCAATCGGTGTGGCAATCGCCACCAGCGGCAATACGACATCACATTTTTTGACGTGGTACTCAATCCATTCAGAATGAATGCTGATATCACCTTCGACAAAGTGAAAATGCGGATGATTAAGGAAACGACTAATGGCGTCGCTGCCGATATCCAACCCGTAGACTTCATAATGATCTTCGCGCAGCAGGCGTTCTGTCAGATGGTTGCCAATAAAGCCATTCACCCCGAGGATCAACACCCGGGTACGGCGTCGGGCGGTGCAAACAGGTTGACTGTTAAGTCTTGAACCTTCAACCAGCCCTAGCGTCTGGGCTAATTGCGAACCTTGCATAGTAATTCCATCGCCCGCCTGTCCGGTGACAATTTCCAGCGCACCATCGCCACAGGCAATTAACAGCGGTGCAGCAGAAATCACGCTCCCCGGTTGTGCTGTGGACGCATGAGAATGCACGCGTGACGACCAGACGGTGAATTTCTGATTGCCTACATAGCTGAAGGCGCCAGGCCACGGATCGGCAACGGCACGCACCATGTTATGCAGTACGGATGCCGGTTTGTGCCATTCAAGGACGCTGTCATCTGGCGTTCTGCGACCAAAACAGGTGGCTTCGTTCTCGCGCTGGGCGATTTCCAGAATATTACCGTGTTTAATGGCGGGTAACGTCTGTTCCAGCAACTGACGCGCGGCGTAGCACAATTTATGATGCAGCGTAATGGCGATATCGTCCGGTGCAATGGCAACGCGTAGCTGGGCAACAATGGCTCCGGCATCGGCACGTTTCACCATCCGATGCAACGTAACGCCAGTTTCCGTTTCACCGTTCACCAGTACCCAGTTCAGTGGCGCGCGGCCGCGATATTTCGGTAACAGCGAACCATGCAGATTAAACGCGCCAGTGGGGGCAAGTTGCAAAATCTCGTCGCTGATCAAATGGCGATAATAAAAAGAGAAAATCACATCAGGTGACAGTTGGGCAATGCGTTCCACCCACAGAGGATGATTAACGTTATCCGGCGCGTAAACCGAAATCCCTCTTTCCGCCGCCAGGCGAGCGACCGAACCATAAAATGCTTTTTCGCCAGGATTATCGGTATGAGTAAAAATGGCGCTAATTTCGTAACCGGCAGCCAGCAAGGCTTCAATACCCAGGCAACCCATATCGTGATAGGCAAAAACGACGGCTTTCATTATTCATTTTCCTTGCTGGATGGACGGATAACTTGCTGCACAAAATAGCGGGGGCGGGCGCGGACATCGGTGTAGATCCGGCCAATATATTCACCGAGTAATCCCATGCCGATAAACTGAGCGCCAATAAAGGTAAACAGTACGGCAAACAGCATAAAGACGCCTTCTGCCGCCCACTGCGATCCGAACGTCAGGCGTAAAATCACCAGTAGTACCGCAATGCTAAAACCACCAATCGCAATAATGCTGCCAAGCAGACTAAGCATACGTAACGGTGTGGTCGTGAGGCAGGTCACCAGGTCGTACATCAAATTAATCAGGCGCATAAAGCTGTATTTTGATTCGCCAAACTCACGCTCGGCATGGTGTACCGGAATTTCAATGGCGCGGCGGGCGAAGATATTCGCCAGAATCGGAATAAAGGTGCTGCGTTCATGGCAGTGCAACATGGCATCGACAATATGACGACGATAAGCGCGCAGCATACAGCCGTAGTCGCCCATCGCTTTGCCGGTGGTGCGCTGGATCAGTCGGTTAATCATCTTCGAGGCAGTTTTACGAAACCAGGTGTCCTGGCGGTTCTGGCGCACAGTCCCTACCACGTCGTAACCTTCATCGGCTTTTTCCACCAGGTGGGGGATCTCTTCTGGCGGATTCTGGAGATCGGCATCAAGAGTAATGATTAAGTCGCCGGTAACGTGACTGAAACCCGCCATAATTGCCGAATGTTGTCCGTAATTGCGGTTAAGCAAAATAGACACAATATGGCTGCCCTCTGCTTGTGAGGCATCGACCAGCATTTGCGCAGAATTGTCGTTACTGCCGTCATCAACCAGCAGTATTTCATACTCTTTGCCCAGCAATTCACAGGCTGCGGTGGTGCGCCTGATTAATTCCGGTAAACTTTCCTGCTCGTTATAAACGGGAATAACCACCGAGACTTTCTTAACAGGGTGGATGTCAAACATGGCTTATTGTCCTGCAAGTTGCTGAAGGGCTGTGATGACGCGGTCGGCATCGGCGGTGGTCATATCCGGGAAAAGCGGCAACGAACAGATGCGTTCGCTATTCCATTCGGTATTCGGTAACGACAGCGTGGGAAAACGCTCACGATAATATTTTTGCGTGTGAGCTGCGCGGAAATGTAACCCAGTGCCAATGCCTCTTTCTTTCAGTGCTTCCATCAACGCATCGCGGCTGATATCACAACGTTGTTCATCAACACGAATAATAAACAGATGCCAGGCGTGAACATGTGGCCATGTGGGAAGCTTCAGAGGCTGGAAGGGTAGATCCACCAGTGCTTGTTGATATTGCAGGGCAATTTCTCGACGACGGGTATTTAGTTGCTCTAATTTATTCAACTGCGTCAGAGCAATCGCGGCGTTAATATCGGTCAGATTGTACTTATAGCCTGGTGTTAATACTTCAGCCTGCGGTGCGCGACCCCATGTTTTTCGGTCGTATGCATCGACACCCAGACCATGAAATTTCAACATGCGTAACTGGCGAGCGAGATTTTCGTCATCAGTAACGACTAATCCACCTTCCGCACAGGTAATATTTTTGATGGCGTGAAATGAAAAAATAGCGGTGCCCTTCGCGCCAATATGTTGACCTTTGTAATTTGTACCGACGGCATGGGCGGCATCTTCAATGACTGCGATATCGTAGCGTTCACCAATGGCGCGAATGGCGTCAATATCTGCCGGCGCTCCGGCATAATGCACCGGGATGATCGCTTTGGTACGAGGTGTAATGGCCGCTTCGATCGCTTCAGGCGTGACCATCAGCGTATCGAGATCAACGTCCACCATCACCGGTGTTGCGCCCAACAGGGAGATCATATTGAGAGTTGAAACCCAGGTCATGGAGGGAGTAATGACTTCATCATCAACACCAACCCCCAGCGCCATCAGCGTGATGTGCATTCCGGCAGTGGCTGAACTGACTGCGATGGCATGCTGATTTCCCGTTAACAGGCAAAAGGCTTGTTCAAGTGCCTGATTCTTCGGACCGGTAGTGATCCATCCTGATTCGAGAACTTCTTTAACCGCGGCGAGTTCTTCCACACCCATTGCCGGACGTGAAAAAGGCAAAAAGTCTGACATGGTTTTTCCTTCGGTCATTGAATATCTTTCCCAGTTATTCGCTAATATTTGTCATAGGGAGCGTTATGTCTATTTTGCCATTTGGAGTGAAATTCTAAGGTTAGAATATTAATTTAACCTTAAGGAATGAATATAAGACTTAAATATTATTTTTTTTGTTTTTTCATCTTATTCGGGCTTTTAATTTGACAAAATTTAAGGCATTTTGCGTGCGCCGTAATGTTTTAATTTATCCCGCCACTATTTACCGATGAAAATGACGTTTGTTTTCACGGCCATTTAGTTGGCTACGCTTGTCTATAGGTGGAGCTTACGTGTTAGCTTTTTGTCGGGCTTCGTTGAAGTCTAAAAAATATATCTTCATTTTACTGGTGCTTGTGGTGATTGTGGGGCTGGGTACACATGCTGCCTGGAGCAGTAATGGTTTGCCACGTATCGACAATAGAACGCTGGCCAGATTAGCGCAGCAGCACCCGGTTGTGGTTCTGTTTCGCCATGCGGAACGCTGCGACCGTTCCTCCAATCACTGCTTGTCAGACAAAACAGGCATTACGGTGAAAGGTACTCAGGATGCCCGTGAACTGGGCAAAGCTTTCAGCGCGGACATCCCTAATTTCGATCTTTATTCCAGTAATACCGTTCGGACTATTCAATCAGCGAGCTGGTTTTCTGCTGGAAAAAAACTGACGGTAGATAAACGATTTCTACAATGTAGAAATGAGATTTATAGCACAATTAAGGAGTTACAAAGCAAAGCACCAGATAAAAATATCGTTATTTTCACCCATAACCATTGTCTGACCTATATCGCTAAAGATAAACGTAACGTGACATTTAAACCAGATTATCTGGATGGGCTGGTAATGCATGTGGAAAAAGGCAACGTTTTACTGGATGGTGAATTTGCTAATCGCTGATATTTTTAATATGACAGCCAATAATGGCTGTCATTACTGTTACATCAGACCTTTCAAACGTAATGTTTTTTGGGTGGCGACATTCAAATCATAGTGCGCAAGATCTTCCGGTTTTACCCATGCATAGTCCTGAAACTCTTCGTTAATTTTTACTTCACGGTTGGCAGAGACGCAGTCAAAGATTAGGTAAATCATATAAATCTCTTCCTTGCGACCATCTGCGTAGGTCTTGATGCGGATATCATCACTGAAGGTCCATGGTGTGATGTCAGTAAGAATCAGTTGTTCGCCCAGCTCTTCTCTGATTTCACGACGTAATGCTTCTTCAATACGCTCACCGGGCTCTACGCCGCCACCAGACAGCGCCCATTGTCCGGGGAAAACGCCGCGATCGTCGGCCATTTTACACAGCAGATAAGCACCATCATTTTGAATTAAGGGACAAACGATAGTCCGTTGTCGCATGGGAATATTCCTTACCATCGAAAATAAAATAAAAGAATACGGCAATGGACAAACAGGTGAAAGTAGCATTTGTCTTTTGGGTGATGATAGCCACGATGATTATTTGGCTGGCAATCAATTTTTGATGGCTGCTTTTTCTGCACTTAATTATTCAAGAAGTATTTAGTTACAATAAGTTAGCAGATCGCTTTTTTCACGCATTGAATCCTCTGCGTCAGGCAGTACAATCCCGCAGCTTTGGGGACTTTTAATTATCTTCTTGCGGGAAAAGGTAAAAATGAAAAAATTGGCGCTGCCAGTTCTGGCTGGAATGCTATTGGTTTCTGCATCGGCAAATGCGATGAGTATCAGCGGTCAGGCGGGAAAAGAATATACCAATATTGGTGTTGGTTTCGGTACTGAATCGACCGGTCTGGCATTAAGCGGTAACTGGACACATAACGATGACGACGGTGACGTCGCGGGCGTTGGTCTGGGATTGAATCTGCCGCTGGGTCCGCTAATGGCAACCGTGGGTGGTAAAGGCGTTTATACCAACCCGAACGACGGTGATGAAGGTTATGCCGCGGCGGTAGGCGGTGGCTTGCAGTGGCAAATTGGCGATAGCTTCCGTCTGTTTGGCGAGTATTACTACTCTCCGGATTCGCTCTCCAGCGGTATTAAAAGTTATGAAGAAGCGAATGCTGGCGCGCGTTACACTATTATGCGTCCAGTCAGCATTGAGGCGGGCTACCGCTATCTGAATCTGTCGGGTAAAGACGGCAACCGCGACAACGCGGTGGCTGACGGCCCTTATGTCGGGGTTAACGCCAGCTTCTGATGCCTTTCGGCGCGGCGTTCTGCCGCGCCATTCAGTTTCTTTCTACGCCTTATCTCCCTTTGCGTTATAGTGATTCGATAACAAAAGCAGGAGATAACCATGTTAAAAGTGGAAATGTTATCCACAGGGGATGAAGTGTTACACGGGCAAATCGTTGACACTAACGCTGCCTGGCTGGCTGATTTTTTCTTTCATCAGGGGTTGCCATTATCTCGCCGTAATACGGTGGGCGATAACCTTGAGGATTTAGTCACCATTCTGCGTGAACGTAGCCAGCACGCCGATGTGCTGATCGTCAACGGTGGTCTGGGGCCGACCAGCGATGATTTAAGCGCACTGGCTGCTGCGACAGCAAAAGGTGAGGGATTAGTTCTTCATGAAGCCTGGCTGCAAGAGATGGAACGCTATTTCCGCGAACGTGGGCGCGTGATGGCGCCGAGTAACCGCAAACAGGCGGAGCTGCCAGCCAGTGCTGAATTTATCAATAATCCGGTTGGCACGGCCTGTGGTTTTGCTGTGCAACTTAACCGTTGCCTGATGTTCTTTACCCCAGGCGTGCCTTCGGAATTTAAAGTGATGGTGGAGCATGAAATTCTGCCGCGCCTGCGTGAGCGTTTTTCCTTACCGCAGCCACCGGTTTGCCTGCGTTTGACTACCTTTGGTCGTTCAGAAAGCGATCTGGCGCAAAGCCTGGACACGTTGCAACTGCCGCCGGGCGTAACGATGGGCTATCGCTCTTCCATGCCGATTATCGAATTGAAACTCACCGGACCGGCAAGCGAGCTACAGGCGATGGAAAAACTATGGCAGGACGTTAAACGCGTCGCCGGACAGAGCATGATTTTTGAAGGCACCGAAGGACTACCTGCGCAGATCAGCCGGGAATTGCAACGTCGCCAGTTCAGTCTGACTTTGAGCGAGCAATTCACCGGTGGTTTATTGGCGTTGCAACTTTCTCGTGCTGGTGCGCCATTACTGGCGTGTGAAGTCGTGCCTTCACAGGAAGAAACACTGGCGCAAACCGCACACTGGATAACTGAACGACGAGCCAAACATTTCGCCGGGCTGGCACTGGCCATTTCTGGCCTGGAAGATGGGTATCTCAACTTTGCGTTGGCCACGCCGGATGGCACTTTTGCTCTGCGCGTACATTTCAGCACTACGCGCTACAGTCTGGCTATTCGTCAGGAAGTGTGTGCAATGATGGCACTCAATATGCTGCGTCGCTGGCTGAACGGTCAGGACATTGCCAGCGAGCATGGCTGGATTGAGGTTGTTGAATCTATGACCCTAACTGCCTGAGCAGCCACTCCGTGCCGGTTTACTACACCGGCACACTTCTCTCCCGCAAAGGTTGTCCAACCTGTTGTACTCAATAAGAAAAAATCCGTGCGCTAATTCACAAATTTGTGCGTAATTCCTCCAGTCCTCTGGACGAGGAGTGGGATTTGATGCGCTTCACAATTTTACTCCCCCTGAGCAACGAGACTGATTCCAGTATCTAAGACTGGAGTCCAGTATGTTGGAATCAAGCAAAGTTCCCGCCCTGACACGGGCTATTGATATTCTCAATTTGATTGCTCGCATTGGCCCCTGTAGTGCTGCGACGATCATCGACACATTGGGGATCCCTAAAAGCACAGCCTATTTGCTGCTTAACGAACTCAAGCGTCAGCGTTTTCTGAGTCTTGATCACCAGGAAAATTTTTGTCTGTGGACCAGGCTGGTGGAGCTTTCCGGCCATGCGTTAAGCAAGATGGATCTCCGGGAACTGGCACGCCCACGCCTGACGCAACTGATGGATACCACTGGACTGTTGTGTCACCTTGGGATCATCGATAACGGTAGCGCATATTACATATTGAAAGTGGAGTCTTCAGCCACTATCAGCGTGCGTTCCCATGAAGGAAAAAGCCTTTCGCTTTATCGCTCCGGAATAGGTAAATGCCTGCTTGCCTGGCAACCTGAAGCTGTACAGCAGAGTATTATCGAAGGGCTGGTCTGGGAACAGGCGACACCCACCACGATTACCCGTCCACCACAGCTCCACGAAGAACTGGCACGTATTCGCCGTCAGGGCTGGAGCTATGACAACGGTGAAGATTACACCGATGTCCGTTGTGTTGCTGCCCCGGTGTTTAACGCCAATAACGAGCTTACCGCCGCGATCTCAGTGGTCGGTACTCGTTTACAAATCAATGAAGAATATCGTGATTATCTGGCGGGCAAAGCCATCGCCTGCGCCAGGGATATTTCACGTCTGTTGGGATGGAAAAGTCCCTTTGACTTACTGGCCTCATAAAAATGGAGAACATCATGACCCTACCAAAAATCAAACAGGTTCGCGCCTGGTTTACTGGCGGAGCGACAGCAGAAAAAGGCGCTGGCGGCGGTGATTATCACGACCAGGGAGTGGATCACTGGATTGACGATCATATTGCTACCCCGATGAGTAAATACCGCGATTACGAGCAGTCCCGCCAGTCATTTGGTATTAACGTTCTTGGCACGTTAATTGTTGAAGTCGAAGCAGAAAATGGCCAGACCGGCTTCGCCGTTTCAACAGCCGGTGAAATGGGGTGCTTTATCGTTGAAAAACACCTTAACCGTTTCATAGAGGGCAAATGTGTCAGTGATATCAAACTGATTCACGATCAAATGCTCAACGCCACCCAGTATTACTCCGGTTCAGGGGGCCTGGTGATGAACACGATTTCCTGTGTTGATTTGGCTCTGTGGGATCTGTTCGGCAAAGTGGTCGGGCTTCCGGTTTATAAACTTTTAGGCGGCGCTGTCCGTGATGAAATTCAGTTCTACGCCACGGGCGCGCGCCCGGATCTGGCAAAAGAGATGGGCTTTATCGGCGGCAAGATGCCGACGCACTGGGGGCCACATGATGGTGATGCGGGGATCCGCAAAGACGCCGCTATGGTCGCGGGTATGCGTGAAAAATGCGGTGAAGATTTCTGGTTGATGCTCGACTGCTGGATGAGCCAGGACGTGAACTATGCCACCAAACTGGCTCACGCTTGTGCCCCTTATAACCTGAAATGGATCGAAGAGTGCCTGCCGCCGCAACAGTATGAAGGTTATCGCGAATTAAAACGCAACGCACCAGCAGGAATGATGGTCACCAGTGGCGAGCACCACGGCACACTGCAATCTTTCCGTACACTTTCAGAAACCGGTATCGACATTATGCAACCAGATGTTGGCTGGTGCGGTGGCTTAACCACGCTGGTGGAGATTGCCGCAATTGCCAAATCACGTGGACAACTGGTGGTGCCGCACGGTTCGTCTGTTTACTCCCACCATGCGGTGATCACCTTCACCAATACCCCATTTAGCGAATTCCTGATGACCAGTCCGGATTGTTCATCGATGCGTCCGCAGTTTGATCCGATTTTGCTTAATGAGCCGGTGCCGGTGAATGGTCGTATTCACAAATCAGTACTTGATAAACCGGGTTTCGGCGTCGAACTCAATCGTGACTGCAATCTGAAACGCCCTTACAGCCACTAATCATTCCGGGCGTTGCCGTGACAACAGTAACGCTCACATGTTCTAAGGAGCTTCTTATGAGCACCGCTTTGCTTGACGCCGTGGTGAAGAAAAACCGCGCGCGTTTGATCCCGTTTATGTTGGCGCTGTACGTGCTGGCGTTTCTCGATCGTTCGAATATTGGTTTTGCCAAACAGACCTACCAGATTGATACCGGGCTAAGTAATGAAGCTTATGCGCTGGGAGCGGGAATTTTCTTTGTGGTGTATGCGTTTCTCGGTGTTCCGGCGAATTTGTTGATGCGCAAACTGGGAGCCAGGACCTGGATTGGTACGACGACACTGCTGTGGGGATTTCTTTCGGCGGCAATGGCATGGGCCGATACTGAAGTGAAATTTCTGATAGTTCGCACCCTGCTTGGTGCTGCGGAGGCCGGGTTCTTTCCAGGCATGATTTATCTCACTTCGCAATGGTTTCCGCAGCGTAATCGCGCCAGCATTATGGGGCTGTTTTATATGGGAGCACCGTTGGCGTTAACGCTGGGATCACCGCTCTCCGGCGCGCTTCTGGAGATGCATGGATTTATGGGACATCCCGGCTGGTTCTGGATGTTTGTGATTGAAGGATTACTGGCAGTCGGTGCTGGGGTGTTCACATTCTTTTGGCTTGATGACACACCGGAGCAGGCACGTTTTCTGAGTAAAGAAGAAAAAACGTTGCTCATTAATCAACTTACAAGTGAAGAACAACAGAAAGTCACTTCGCGACTGAGTGATGCGCTGCGTAATGGGCGAGTCTGGCAACTGGCGATTATCTACCTGACTATTCAGGTGGCGGTTTACGGATTAATTTTCTTCCTGCCGACGCAGGTTGCCGCATTGCTGGGAACAAAAGTGGGCTTTACGGCCTCCGTGGTCGCCGCCATTCCGTGGATTGCGGCATTGTTGGGGACCTGGCTTATTCCGCGCTATTCCGATAAAACCGGCGAACGGCGCAATGTCGCGGCGCTGACATTGCTGTCCGCAGGCATTGGTATTGGCCTTTCCGGGCTACTTTCGCCAGTACTGGCAATCGTTGCGCTGTGTGTTGCAGCAATAGGGTTTATTGCGGTTCAGCCGGTGTTCTGGACGATGCCGACACAACTGCTTTCCGGTACGGCGCTGGCTGCGGGGATTGGTTTTGTAAACCTGTTTGGCGCGGTGGGCGGATTTATCGCCCCGATCCTGCGTGTAAAAGCAGAAACGTTGTTTGCCAGCGATGCGGCAGGCTTGCTGATGCTGGCAGCGGTGGCGGTCATCGGTTCGCTGATTATTTTCACTCTGCGTGTAAGTCGCGCTGTTGCGCAGACCAACGTGGCGCATCATTAACAGGTTAAGGAACATGATGAACACATTATTAATCAATCCATTCAAAGAACGCTTACGCAAGGGTGAAGTACAAATTGGCCTGTGGTTAAGTTCGACAACTTCCTATATGGCAGAAATTGCCGCCACCTCCGGTTATGACTGGTTGCTGATTGATGGTGAACATGCGCCAAATACCATTCAGAACCTTTATCACCAACTTCAGGCGGTAGCGCCCTATGGCAGCCAACCCGTGATCCGCCCAGTGGAGGGGAGTAAGTCGCTGATTAAACAAGTCCTGGATATTGGCGCGCAAACTCTACTGATCCCGATGGTCGACACTGGCGAACAGGCGCGTCAGATAGTGTCTGCAACTCGCTATCCACCGTACGGTGAGCGTGGTGTCGGGGCCAGCGTGGCACGGGCAGCACGCTGGGGACGCATTGAGAATTACATGGCGCAAGTCAACGACTCACTTTGTCTGTTGGTGCAGGTGGAAAGTAAAACAGCACTGGATAATCTGGATGAAATCCTCGACGTTGAGGGGGTTGATGGTGTGTTTATTGGGCCAGCGGATCTCTCAGCGTCGTTGGGTTACCCGGATAATGCCGGGCACCCGGAAGTGCAGCGTATTATTGAAACCAGCATCCGACGGATCCGCGCTGCGGGTAAAGCAGCAGGTTTTCTGGCTGTGGCTCCTGATATGGCGCAGCAATGCCTTGCGTGGGGAGCGAACTTTGTCGCCGTTGGCGTCGACACCATGCTCTACAGTGATGCCCTGGATAAGCGACTGGCGATATTTAAATCAGGCAAAAATGAGCCACGCATAAAAGGTAGTTATTGATATCAAAGGCCCATGGGGATTGCTTGTGGGCCTGTGTTAATTAGTGGTTATTCGCTGCCAGATCGGCTTCGCTTAGCTGGATGGCTGCGAGCAGCCAGGTCACGATCAATACCCTGTTCCAGCATGCGCAAGGTAATTTTAATGGCTTGTTCATGCATGCCTTCTACTTTGCCTTCCTGCAAACCTTCTAATTTACCTTCTTGCAAGCCTTCAATCTTACCCTCCTGCCAGCCAATTTGATGCCCTTCCTGCCGTAGCCGTTCAGCAATAGCCATCAATCTCTTCTTTTAATGACAGTTCGGTGGAATATCAGCATCAGTGAGTTGGGTTGTCGCCAGCACAATCTCACGTTCAAAGCCCTGCTCCAGCATGCGCAAGGCAATTTTAATGGCTTGTTCATGCATGCCTTCCTGCAAACCTTCTAATTTACCTTCCTGCCAGCCAATTTGGTGTCCTTCCTGCCGTAGCCGTTCAGCAATAGTCATCAATCTCTCCTTTTGTAGTGGTGAACGTTCGGCAATTTCCTCAATAAAGCGGGTGAAACGGGAGGTATCGCCGCATTGCAGCAGATAATTAAACAGCGTTTGCACCTGGCTGTCATTAGTGAAGCCCCTAACCAAAAGCGTGGTGATCCTGTCGACCAGACCGATTAAATCGCGCTCGCGAATATGCTTTTGAATCAGTTCCAGCAGAGCTATACGCCGATGTTGCATGATCTCATCGTCAGGTACGATGGTGATATCCACCAACGGAAAAGCTTCGGTGTACAACTGCCGGGCAAGCTGCGGGTCGTCAAATTCATCCAGCCAGTTAAGTGAATATGGGTAGGGTGAGGTTTCGCCGTGATAAAACAGCATTGGCACTACCAGAGGGACTCTGTCATAGCCTTTGTCCAGATGGCGCTGCATGACGGCAGTGGCATAACGCATCAGTCGAAAGGCCATGTTTTTTTCTGCAGTACTCTGATGCTCAATCACGCAGTAGATATAACCTTCGCCGTCGGTGGTTTCTACCGACCACAAAACATCCGAGTAGTAAGCGCGTAAACTTTTTTCAATAAAACTGGTGGGTTCCAGGCGTAAGGTTTGCAGGTTGCAAAGCTTACGTAGCGGTTCCGGCAGGTGTATTTCCAGAAAATCCCGTGCGGTTTCGGGCGAGAACATAAAGGTTTTAAATACCGCATCATGCGGGGAGGATGTTGTTGATTCTGTCATGGTTGTCCGTCACCAGATGTTTATGATGACGCGACATTACGGGTATCCCGGGCCTTTGACATCTGACAGTTTCAGTCTTTGCGAGACGTTTTCAGAGGAATTTTCACGGCGATGCAACGCGTACATTTGGCACGGAATCGCGCCCGCAAAAATGCCCGATAAGCAACATGCTTACCGGGCATCAGAAGGGAGTTTAAGCCAGCGCCTGGGCCAACAGAGTAATCGGATGTTCGCAGCGAAGGCTCGTGGACATCTCAATCTGCCATTTGCAGGTTTCGCAGTCGGTGACGACCAGATCTGCGCCGCTCTCTTCTATCTGACGGAACAGTGGCGCTCCGATGGCTTGTGAGGTGGGGTAGTTCTCTTTTTTGAATCCATAAGTACCAGCAATACCGCAGCACTGAGAATCCAACACTGTCAGTTCAAGCCCAGGGATTTTACGTAATAGTTCCAGGGTGTAGAGCGTCCAGCCCATTTTTTCCATATGGCATGGGGTGTGATAAACCACTTTCAGCGGCAGCGGTTTAAGTGGCAAGGTTTTGCCTTCATCTAACTTGCGCCACAGCCAGCGGGTTGCCAGTTCGATATGATCGCGTAAGCCTTTGTTGTCGACATTCAACACTTCCGGATATTCATCGCGCAGGGCAAACGTACAGGTGGAGGAGGTGGCAATCACCGGAATGCCTTTCGCTCCGACAGCTTCGCGGATCGATTCCACGTTGATAATCGCCTGTTTACGCGCCTTATCGGTAAAACCGTTGGCAATCAGCGGCACACCGCAGCATTTCTCTTTGCTGAGCAGTTGCACGCCCGTTCCCATCGCGTTGAGTACTTTAATTAAATCTTTACCCAGTTGTGGATGGTTGTAATTGACGAAGCAGCCGTGGAAGAACGCCACCTGATCTTTATACTGCGCCTGCTGTGCCGCCACGCTGCGATACCAGCGGCGGAAGGTGCCGAAGGAGTATTTCGGCAGTGTGCGACGGTGGTCGATTTTTAACGCGACATCAAGCAGTTGTCGCACCGGTTTTAGTGAGGTAGCGGTGTTAACGATAGGCGCGAACGGCGTAGAAAAGCTGCCCATCAGGTCGGTATGACTTAAAACGAAATTGCGCAGCGACGGGCGCGAGGTGTCGTATTTTGCTCGTGCGCGCTGGATGATATCGCCAATCTTCACATCGGATGGACAGGCGACTTCGCAACGTTTGCAGTTGATGCAATATTTCAGCGCCTCGTCATACAGTGCGCCATCTTTCAGACGCAGACGTTCGCCATCTGGTCCCGCCTGTTTTGGCCCCGGATAGCCCGGATTCACCCGGCTCACCGGACAGGCGGTGGTGCAGACGGTGCACTTAATGCAGTTTTCGAAGCTGGTATCGTTCATTCTTGGCCTCCTGCGCGTTGGGCAATCTGTTGAGCAGCATGTAATGCACTGACAGCACAAACGCCGCCGCCGCATCCCTGGGCTATGGGATCAAATCCGCCCAGCACCGAACCAATGGCAAACAGGTTTTCTATTGTTTGACCTGCCAGCGACGGGCGTAGCGCCTCGTCAGTGGTCACGCCGAATTGTTGCCACGGTTGCGGAGCGAAAAAGTCACTTCGATACCACTCACCCCGCGTGGCGGTTTGCAGCACATCAAGGCCGAGAATCGGTTCGCGAATACCGTCGCGTTCTGCCACCAGCCCCCCGCTAAAGAAGCTGCCACTGGCAAGCACGGCAAAGCGTGGACGTAGCGGAATATCGGCGTGATTACGGGTCCATATTTCACTGACGACGCCATTTTTGCAGGTCACTTTTTTTACTTCATCGCCCGGCATCCACACACCGCCCTGGCGCACGAACTGATGTTGAAGCTGATTTTGCAGACGAATACCCAGCACGGAAGGCGGCAATGTTGGCAGTAACATTAATGAACAGGGCAGTTGCTCATTCAGCCAGCGCCACAGTTTGTTATCGGTCAGGCCGAAACAGGCGGGCATCAGGATCATTTCACAGGTGTTGGCAACAGGGATAAGCGCATCGATCAACAGTGGCCAGTTTTCTTCGTTATCAAGGAAACGGGCAATATTCACTGCACGAAATTCGGTGGCGTTATTGCGTAAGACATCCAGTTCCGGCAATTCAATTTCAGCAGTTTCGACAGCAAGATTTAATTCACGTAACGAGGCTGCCGCCAGGTGTGCCTGAAAATCCATCAGGCCACTTATTCCCACTACGCATATTTTCTTCGCGGGCAGCGGCCAGACTGGGATTTCTGGTGAGCTTAGCCAGGTTGAGCGTAGCGTGCCGAGAGGAGTAACCCGCTGGTGAGCCAGTTCTACGCTGCCCTGCAATTGCGCACCGCTTTCTGCAATTAACGCCTGCGCCCGGCAAGCGAGGTCGAGCACGCGCTGTGGGCCGAGTTGGCTGTAGGGATGGGAGGGGGCCAGGCGACCCAATGTTTCCAGTCCGTCGTGAATATCTGTCACCGGCTGCCCATCTGGCAGATGGCTTAGTAAATCCAGTGAGCCGGACGAGAAATGCAGCGCGCTCTGACCGCGAGTGACAATCGCACAACGCAGACCGTGTTTTTGTAGTTGCAGGCCGCAGAGTAATCCGGCAAGGCCGCCGCCCATAATGACAGTATCAAATCGCATCTTTCTGCTCCTTCTCCAGACCACACAGTCCCTGATAAACCCAGCGGGTAAATTCGCTTTCGCGCAGCGCATCGCCCCAGGCAATGGGCTGCACACCTTTCCAACGTTCGTTAAGGAAGGTGGAAAGTTGCTCGATAGATTGCGCGGACGTGGTGACGTTAAAGCGTTGCAGCAGTCCGGCGGCGCGGCAGGCGCAGAGTTCGCCCTGACAGGTCCCCATCCCCACACGGGTGCGACGGCGTAAGTCCAGCAGGCTGTTGACGTTTAAATTTTCTACCGCGTATTGCACTTCGCCTGCAGTGACAGCTTCGCATTCGCACACCAGACTCCGGTGCAAGCGGCCTTCACTTAACCAGGCTGGCGTGCGATCACCGTGACGATAAACCGCAGAACCGCGAAGTGGTGCAGGGAGGGAAATGATTTTTTGCAGTGTCACTTCAGCCGGTTCTTGTGAACCCGGTAGTGCCAGGTCGGCGGTTGTGCAGGGGCGCGAGTTGCCCAGTTTGCGGCAGACGGCATCTGTGGCCCATTCCGCCATCAGACGGTAGGTCATCAGTTTGCCGCCGGTAATGGTGATAAATCCGTCCAGGCCATCGCGTTCGGCGTGATCGAGCAGCACGATGCCGCGACTGACATTACGCCCGCTCGGATCGTCATCGCTGGCAACCAGTGGGCGCACACCAGAGTAGGCACGCAGAATGCGCGTTTTCGCCATCACCGGAGCCAGTTTTTCCCCTTCACGCAGCAGGATATCCACCTCTTCTGCCGTCACCCGATTATCGTCAATTTCGTCATAATCAATGCGTAAAGAGGTGGTGCCAATCAGTGAAATGGTATCGCCGGGCACCAGAATATCAGCGTCAGAAGGTTTACGGCAGCGATTGATCACGTGCTGATTAATGCGGTGATCCATGATCAGCAGCGATCCTTTGGCCGGGAACATGCGAATACGCAGATCGGCATACTCGGCAATATGTTGCCCCCAGATCCCGGCAGCATTCACCACCACTGGTGCATGGAGCGCCTGGGTTTCGCCTGTAAGATGATTACGCACGCGAACGCCACACACCGTCGCGCCTTCACGAAGCAGGCCAGTGACTTCATGGGCGGTGAGGATAACCGCACCGTGTTCTTTTGCATCGAGCATGTTCGCAGCGGTCAGGCGGAATGGATCCACGGTGCCATCCGGGACTTTTACCGCGCCAATCAATGCCGGGTTAACGGAAGGTTCGATAATGCGTGCTTGCTGCGGATCAATGGCTTCCGCGCTGATCCCCGCCTCCTGACAAGCGCGAATAAACGTAGCCTGGAAAGAGAGGTCATCTTCCGGCAGGGTGATAAACAGGCCGTTGGTCGGTTCGACACAGTGACGCGCGATGCGTTTTAAAATCTGGTTCTCACTAATGCATTCGCGGGCGGATTCCGCATCTGTTACTGCATAACGTGCGCCGCTGTGCAGCAGACCGTGGTTACGCCCGGTCGCGCCTGTTGCGATATCGTGTCGCTCAACCAAAATCACGCGCAGCCCGCGCAGGGCACAGTCGCGGGCAATCCCGGCTCCCGTTGCGCCGCCGCCAATGATAATCACGTCACTTGTTTGCGAGTCGCGAGTTTTCATTGTTATCCCTCTGAAGTTCGTTTTTTACCATTTAGCCATAGTAAAAACATGAATTGTTTGATTTCGCGCATATTCGCTCATAATTCGAAAGTGAAACGTGATTCCATGCGTCTTTCAGAACATTTTGACAATCTTATTTAATAATGTGTGCGGTAATTCACATTCATAAAATGAATGATTAATTAACATCGCGGCCACTCAAGAAACGGCAGGTTCTTCTATTGAATCAGTCTGTTAATCATAAATAAGACCACGGGCCACGGAGGCTATAAATGTTGAGTATTTTTAAACCAGCGCCACACAAAGCGCGCCTACCTGCTGCGGAGATCGATCCGACTTATCGTCGATTGCGCTGGCAAATTTTCCTGGGGATATTCTTTGGTTATGCCGCTTACTATCTGGTTCGTAAGAACTTTGCTCTCGCTATGCCCTATCTGGTGGAGCAGGGATTCTCTCGTGGGGATTTAGGTTTTGCCCTTTCCGGTATCTCCATTGCTTACGGATTTTCGAAATTCATCATGGGGTCAGTTTCGGATCGCTCGAATCCGCGCGTTTTCCTGCCAGCAGGTTTGATTCTTGCGGCGGCAGTGATGCTGTTTATGGGCTTTGTGCCGTGGGCTACTTCCAGCATTGCGGTGATGTTTGTTCTTCTGTTCCTCTGCGGTTGGTTCCAGGGAATGGGATGGCCGCCGTGTGGTCGTACTATGGTGCACTGGTGGTCGCAGAAAGAGCGTGGCAGCATTGTGTCAGTATGGAACTGTGCGCATAACGTCGGTGGTGGTATTCCGCCGCTGCTGTTCCTGCTGGGTATGGCCTGGTTTAATGACTGGCACGCGGCGCTCTATATGCCTGCTTTCTGTGCCATTCTGGTGGCGCTTTTCGCTTTTGCCATGATGCGCGATACCCCACAATCCTGTGGTTTGCCGCCGATCGAAGAGTACAAAAATGATTATCCGGACGACTATAACGAAAAAGCGGAACAGGAACTGACTGCGAAGCAGATTTTCATGCAGTACGTACTGCCGAACAAGCTGCTGTGGTACATCGCTATTGCCAACGTATTCGTTTATCTGCTGCGCTACGGCATCCTCGACTGGTCGCCAACCTACCTGAAAGAGGTGAAGCATTTCGCGCTGGATAAATCTTCCTGGGCCTACTTCCTTTATGAGTACGCGGGCATTCCGGGCACTCTGCTGTGTGGCTGGATGTCGGATAAAGTCTTCCGCGGTAACCGTGGGGCAACTGGCGTCTTCTTTATGACTCTGGTGACCATCGCTACTATTGTTTACTGGATGAACCCGGCAGGTAATCCGACTGTTGATATGGTTTGTATGATTGTCATTGGCTTCCTGATCTATGGTCCCGTCATGCTGATAGGTCTGCACGCGCTGGAACTGGCACCGAAAAAAGCAGCAGGTACGGCGGCGGGCTTTACCGGGCTGTTTGGTTATCTTGGCGGTTCTGTGGCGGCAAGCGCAATTGTCGGTTACACCGTTGACTACTTCGGCTGGGATGGCGGCTTCATGGTGATGATTGGCGGCAGCATTCTGGCAGTTATCTTGTTAATTGTCGTGATGATTGGCGAAAAACGTCGCCATCAGGAATTACAGCAAAAACGCAACGGAGGCTAATGGCATGAAACTGACACTTAAAAACCTTAGCATGGCGATCATGATGAGTGGAATGATCATGGGAAGCAGTGCAATGGCGGCAGACAACAGCGAGAAAATTGTAATAGCCCATCGCGGCGCAAGTGGTTATTTGCCGGAGCATACGCTACCCGCAAAAGCGATGGCGTATGCGCAAGGGGCTGATTATCTGGAGCAGGATTTAGTGATGACCAAAGACGACCATCTGGTCGTCCTGCATGACCACTATCTTGACCGCGTTACTGATGTGGCCGAGCGTTTTCCGGAGCGGGCGCGTAAAGATGGCCGTTACTACGCGATAGATTTTACGCTGGATGAAATTAAGTCTTTAAAATTCACTGAAGGCTTCGATATTGAAAATGGCAAAAAAGTGCAGACTTTCCCCGGACGCTTCCCGATGGGGAAATCTGACTTTCGTGTGCACACTTTCGAAGAAGAGATTGAATTTGTTCAGGGGTTAAACCACTCGACGGGGAAAAATATCGGCATCTATCCAGAAATTAAAGCGCCGTGGTTTCATCATCAGGAAGGGAAAGATATTGCGGCTAAAACCCTGGAAGTGCTGAAAAAATACGGTTACACCGGTAAAGATGACAAAGTTTATTTGCAATGCTTTGATGCTGATGAGCTGAAACGCATTAAAAATGAGCTGGAACCGAAAATGGGCATGGATCTTAATCTGGTTCAACTGATTGCCTATACTGACTGGAATGAAACCCAGCAGAAACAACCAGATGGAACCTGGGTTAATTACAGTTACGACTGGATGTTTAAGCCGGGTGCCATGAAGCAGGTAGCGGAATATGCTGACGGCATTGGCCCGGATTACCATATGGTGATTGATGAGACATCGCAGCCGGGCAATATTAAACTTACCGGAATGGTGAAAGACGCGCAGCAGAATAAGTTGGTTGTGCATCCTTATACCGTGCGGTCGGATAAGCTGCCAGAATATACGACCGATGTGAATCAACTGTATGACGCTCTGTATAACAAAGCGGGTGTTAATGGACTGTTTACGGACTTCCCGGATAAAGCAGTAAAATTCCTCAATAAAGAGTAACTTCAGTCTCGGATGGCGCTTACGTGCCATCCGCTATTTCCCTTCATTCAAAATCCCATTCACGTCAGAGTGAAATTAATTCTTCAATAAAGTCAGTTAGTTATCTTTGCTTGCTGTTCTTTAGCGTGAGATGACGAGTTCCCGACAAATGAAATCCCTTAAGAAACACTTTTTATTAAGTTTTTCTTAAGGTGAACACCTATAGTCATTGTCGTTAACAATAAAAACAAGGCGACAGGGTATGGCAGTTTCAGCAAAAATCGACGAATTCAATCATTGGTGGGCTACAGAAGGTGACTGGGTTGAGAAACCGAATTACCGCCGCAACGGCATGAGTGGGGTGCAATGCGTCGAGCACAACGGCAAAAAGCTGTATGTAAAGCGCATGACTCGGCACCTGTTTCATTCTATCCGCTATCCGTTTGGTCGCCCGACGATTGTGCGCGAGGTTGCGGTGATAAAAGATCTGGAACGCGCTGGCGTGATTGTGCCGAAAATCGTTTTTGGAGAAGCGGTGAAAATTGATGGCGAATGGCGTGCGTTACTGGTGACTGAAGATATGGCGGGTTTTGTCAGTATTGCTGACTGGTATGCACAGCATGCAGTAATGCCCTATCCCAACGATGTACGGCAAGCAATGTTGGAAGCAGTGGCGCTGGCATTTAAAAAGATGCATAGCGTTAATCGTCAACACGGCTGCTGCTACGTTCGCCATATCTATGTGAAAACAGAAGGTAAGCCAGAAGCCGGTTTTCTTGATCTGGAGAAAAGTCGCCGTCGTCTGCGTCGCCATAAAGCGATTAATCATGACTTCCGGCAACTGGAGAAATATCTGGAGCCGATCCCTAAAGCGGACTGGGAACAGGTGAAAGCGTATTACTACGCCATGTAATCGTTGTAGGCCAGATAAGACGCGTCAGCGTCGCATCTGGCAACTATTCGCGCATGCCATGTTGGATGCGGCGTAAACGCCTTATCCAACCTACAAAAAGCCGTTGTAGGCCAGATAAGACGCATCAGCGTCGCATCTGGCAACTATTCGCGCATGCCATGTTGGATGCGGCGTAAACGCCTTATCCAACCTACAAAAAGCCGTTGTA
>NZ_KE137292.1:1893444-2157067 GCF_000408805.1 Escherichia sp. KTE159 | reverse complement strand
GATAAGACGCATCAGCGTCGCATCTGGCAACTATTCGCGCATGCCATGTTGGATGCGGCGTAAACGCCTTATCCAACCTACAAAAAGCCGTTGTAAGACAGATAAGACGCGTCAGCGTCGCATCTGGCACTAGTACTCGATCACAACTCGATTTCAATATCGCCTTTTGCCCGGCAACAACAGGGCAAAATTTCCCCTGGCTGAATAAAGGCTAACGGTTCGGCAATCCAGTCCACCTGGCCTGCAACAAGACGCGTGCGACAGGAGCCGCAGTAGCCTTCGCGACACTGATACTCAACCGCCACATTGTGGGATTCCAGCGCTGCCAGAAGGGAAGGGTGTTCATCCTGGCACAGCAGTTGTGTGCCAGTGATGCGCAGGGTAACGCGAGCCATCAGAGTTGGAAGTTACTCAAATCGTCGGTGTCCACTTCCGAATCAATCTGTCCGACCAGATAAGAACTGACTTCCACTTCCTGCGGAGCAACCTGCACATTATCAGACACCAGCCAGGTGTTGATCCACGGGATCGGGTTGGAGCGTGTCTGGAACGGCAGATCCAAACCGACAGCCTGCATACGGATATTGGTGATGTATTCAACGTACTGGCAGAGAATGTCTTTGTTCAGACCAATCATTGAACCGTCACGGAACAGATAATCCGCCCAGTCTTTCTCCTGTTGCGCCGCCTGAACAAACAGGTCATAGCACTCTTGTTTGCACTCTTCGGCAATTTCCGCCATTTCCGGATCGTCCGCACCGCTGCGCAGCAGATTCAGCATATGCTGAGTGCCGGTCAGGTGTAGTGCTTCGTCACGGGCAATCAGGCGAATAATCTTGGCATTACCTTCCATCAGCTCACGTTCAGCGAAAGCGAAGGAACAAGCGAAGCTGACGTAGAAGCGAATTGCTTCCAGCGCATTAACGCTCATCAGGCACAGATAGAGTTTTTTCTTCAACTCGCGCAGGCTGACAGTTACGGTTTTACCGTTAACGGTGTGGGTGCCTTCGCCCAGCAGGTGCCAGTAACTGGTCATTTCGATCAGTTCGTCGTAGTAAGCCGAAATCCCTTCTGCGCGTTTCTGGATCTGCTCGTTGGTGACAATATCGTCAAACACAACAGACGGATCGTTAACAATATTACGAATAATGTGCGTGTAGGAACGGGAGTGAATAGTTTCCGAAAACGCCCAGGTTTCTACCCAGGTTTCCAGTTCTGGAATCGAAATCAGCGGCAGAAGTGCCACGTTCGGACTACGACCCTGAATGGAATCCAAAAGCGTCTGGTACTTCAGGTTGCTGATAAAGATGTGCTTTTCGTGCTCTGGCAGCGCCTGATAATCGATACGGTCGCGGGAGACATCAACTTCTTCCGGACGCCAGAAGAAAGATAGCTGCTTTTCGATCAACTTTTCGAAGATTTCATATTTTTGTTGATCGTAGCGAGCCACGTTGACCGGCTGACCAAAGAACATCGGTTCTTTGAGCTGATCATTCTTCGTCTGTGAAAATGTGGTATATGCCATGAATATGTCCTGTTGGGAGTTTAATGCCGGATAAGGCGTTCACACCGCATCCGGCATCACAATATCAGATCTTACATGCACCGCTTTCGCAGCCATCGTCCTGGATTGACGGCACCAGATCGTCCTGCGCGTCTTCTGCGCCATCACGGGTGTTCTGATAATACAGCGTTTTGACCCCGAATTTGTAGGCGGTGAGCAGGTCTTTCAGCAACTGCTGCATTGGCACTTTTCCTGACGGGAAGCGCGATGGATCGTAGTTGGTGTTAGCAGAGATCGACTGATCGATGAATTTCTGCATGATACCCACCAGTTGCAAATAACCATCATTACCCGGCATTTCCCACAGCAGCTCATAGGCGTCGTGCAGGTGTTCATAGTCTGGCACCACCTGGCGCAGAATCCCGTCTTTCGACGCTTTAATGCTGACGTAACCACGTGGCGGCTCAATACCGTTGGTGGCGTTAGAAATCTGCGAAGAGGTTTCTGACGGCATCAGCGCTGAAAGCGTGGAGTTACGCAGGCCGTGGGTTTTGATCGACTCACGCAATGCTTCCCAGTCGTAATGCAGCGGCTCATTGGCGATAGCATCCAGATCTTTCTTGTAGGTATCGATCGGCAGGATCCCTTTTGCGTAGGTGGTTTCGTTAAACCACGGGCACGCGCCTTGCTCTTTTGCCAGTTCGTTAGACGCTTTCAGCAGATAATACTGGATCGCTTCAAAGGTTTGGTGCGTCAGGTTGTTGGCGCTGCCGTCGGAGTAACGTTTACCGTGCTTCGCCAGATAGTAAGCGAAGTTGATCACGCCAATACCCAGCGTACGACGACCCATTGCCCCGCGTTTTGCCGCCGGGATTGGGTAATCCTGATAATCCAGTAGCGCATCAAGCGCACGTACCGCCAGAATCGCCAGTTCTTCAAGTTCATCCAGGCTGTTAATTGCGCCCAGGTTGAAAGCAGACAGCGTACACAGCGCGATTTCACCGTTTTCGTCGTTGACGTCATTCAGCGGTTTGGTCGGCAGGGCGATTTCCAGGCACAGGTTAGACTGGCGCACTGGCGCAATAGCCGGATCAAATGGGCTGTGGGTGTTGCAGTGGTCAACGTTCTGAATATAGATACGACCGGTAGACGCGCGTTCCTGCATCATTAGCGAGAATAGCTCAACCGCTTTCACGCGCTGTTTACGGATGCTGTCGTCTTTCTCATACTTGGTGTACAGGCGCTCAAATTCTTCCTGATCGGCAAAGAACGCGTCGTATAACCCCGGAACATCGGATGGACTGAACAGGGTAATATCTTCACCTTTCAGCAGACGGGTATACATCAGCTTGTTGATTTGTACACCGTAGTCCATATGGCGCACGCGGTTGCCTTCAACCCCACGGTTGTTTTTCAGCACCAGCAGGCTTTCAACTTCCAGATGCCATATTGGGTAGAACAACGTAGCTGCACCACCGCGTACACCGCCCTGGGAGCAGGACTTCACTGCGGTCTGGAAATGTTTATAGAACGGGATACAACCCGTGTGAAACGCTTCGCCGCCGCGAATCGGGCTACCCAGTGCACGAATGCGACCGGCGTTGATGCCAATACCTGCACGCTGGGAAACGTATTTCACGATTGCGCTGGAGGTGGCATTGATGGAATCCAGGCTGTCGCCGCACTCGATCAGTACGCAGGAGCTGAACTGGCGAGTCGGGGTACGCACGCCGGACATGATTGGCGTCGGCAACGAAATCTTAAACGTGGAAACCGCATCGTAAAAACGTTTCACGTATTGCAGACGCGTTTCACGCGGGTAATTCGAGAACAGGCACGCAGCAACCAGAATATAGAGGAACTGGGCGCTCTCGTAGATTTCTCCGGTCACGCGGTTTTGTACCAAATATTTGCCTTCAAGCTGTTTAACAGCAGCGTAAGAGAAGGTCATATCACGGTCGTGATCGATAAACGTGTCCATCTGCTTGAACTCTTCTTCCGTGTAGTCTTCCAGCAGATGATTATCGTATTTGCCCATTTCAACCATTTTTACCACGTGATCGTACAGCGCTGGCGGCTCAAACTGGCCGTAGGCTTTTTTACGCAGGTGGAAGATCGCCAGACGCGCGGCGAGATACTGATAATCCGGTGCTTCACGGGAGATCAGGTCAGCGGCAGCCTTGATAATGGTTTCGTGGATGTCGGAGGTCTTGATGCCGTCATAAAACTGAATGTGGGAGCGCAGCTCGACCTGGGAAATCGAAACGTTATGCAGCCCTTCTGCCGCCCAGTCCAGAACGCGATGGATTTTATCGAGATTGATGCGCTCTGTGCTACCGTCGCGCTTTGTCACCAGCAGATTCTGATTCATGTATGTCGTACCTGTTTTTGGAATACTTTCCGCAATAGCATCGCTTTGACTACCTGTAGTAAGGAAAGTCGCAATGAACACTATATATAGGGGGTATGTTTGGGATTCACTGCAAGATAGTGTGAAAATGGCCCTCTTGCAAGTGCATAACTTTGTGGATAAGTCGCAACGGGAAAAGTGGCTTCCACGCACCTTAGGTCAGACAAGGTGTCCGGGAAAGTCAATGGGAAGAGAAAAAATTGTTAAAAATAACCGTTCGGTGATTTCTTGAACGTTCAATTTGAGATAATTATTGATCCAGGTTATTTATTGCGCTTATGTCAGGAGTGGCGAAAATTGATACCAGCACAAATTCATATCACGTTGTGACTTAATGTTATGTTTATGATGTGAGCGAATGTAAATGGTTGTGGTTCACGGAAGCGGTATTTTTTAATCAGCAGATGTGAAATAAAAATTTGCTATGTTGATTATTCCAGGTAAACAAGAAACGAATTAATCAGTTTGATGTGTTTTAATTATTGTTATTTCATAATTTAGTGAATATCAAAAAGAATAATTAATCTCTTTCAGAAGATAATATTTTTAGTATATAGGTTTTAAATTCTTCTTGCTTACAATTAGTCATTATCTACAATCGTAATATGTCTTTTAATGATGGCGTGTTATTTCTCACAGGCTGTCAGATTATGAATAAAAAATGGATTGTTTTTATCAGGAAAGAATATCTCTTAATTTTTCTGGCTGTCGTTGCATGTGCGTTTACACGAGCGAATGCAGCGTCGCAGATTATGCCTTCATGTCAGGGTGTTAACGTTATAGCCAGTTGCCGGGCCAGTCGCCAGAGCCTTTCAGGTAGTACACAGGTCTGGAATGTTGCTGACGGGCAATGGCTTATTTTTTCTTCTATGAAAAATGATACCAGTGGAGGTGCGGTATTTTTACAACAAGGTGCCAATTTCACATTGTCAGCACAAGACGGAACAGGGATGACGCTGTTTGAAAATAATGCCGTGAGTGGTGAGTATAATAATGGCGGGGCTATCTTTGCGAAAGAAAATTCAACGCTGAATCTTACTCAGGTTATTTTTGACAGCAATGTGGCAGGGGGGTATGGGGGGGCGATCTATTCCGCGGGAACAAATGACGTTGGTGATATTGATCTTAGCGTCACCAATGCTGTATTTACAGATAATATTGCTAACGATGGCAAAGGTGGCGCAATATATTCAATTAATAATAATGTCTACTTAAATAACACGGTTTTTAATAATAATCAGGCATATACATCAACGAGTTACAGTGATGGCGATGGTGGAGCTATCGATATTACTGATAATAATAACGATAAAACACATCCATCAGGCTTTACAGTCATTAATAATACTTCATTTATAAATAACACTGCCGAAGGTTATGGTGGTGCAATTTATACCAGCAACGCAATTTCTCCTTATCTTATTGATATCGCTGTTGATGACAGTTATAGCCAGAACGAGGGCGTATTATTAGATGTGAATAACAGTGCATCTGCTTACGGTGAAGAGGCTTCGGCAGCGGCAGGAGGCTTTCTGTATATGGGGTCAAGTGAGATCCGTTTTGATATTGCGGCTGGTAAAACTTTGATCATTGGCAGTACGAAAAATGATGGGGCTATCGATTCCATTGCGGGGACGGGCTTTATTACCAAAGCCGGAGCGGGCGAACTGGTGCTTAACGCTGATAACAATGATTTTACCGGTGAGATGAGAATTAAAAACGGTGAAGTCATGTTGGGGCGGAATAATTCGCTGATGAATGTTGGTGACAATCAGTGCCAAAACAATCCGCAAAATTGCTATGGTCTGAGCGTTGGCAGTATCGGACAGACAGATAATCAGGCTGAGCTTAACGTTGGAACGACTCAGCAAACATTTGTACATTCGTTAACGGGTTTTCAGAATGGCACTTTAAATATTGACGCCGGTGGTAATGTTACTGTCAACCAGGGCGGTTTTGCCGGGACTGTTCAGGGGGATGGGCAACTGACTATTGCTGAAAACGGTAGTTATGTCCTGACGGGAGCGCAGTCGATGGCACTGACCGGCGATATTGTGGTGGAAGACGGGGCGATTCTCTCCTTAACCGGTAATGCTGATGACCTGGCGGCGATGCAGAACGATCCACAGTCAATCGTGCTAAACAATGGTGTGCTGGATCTTTCCGATTTTACTACCTGGCAGAGTGGTACGGCAGAAAACGATGGTCTGGAAATTAGCGGCAGCGGCGGCACGGTGATTGGTAGTCAGGACGTTGCCGATCTCTATGGCGGCGACGATCTGCATATTGGCGATGACGGGAAAAAAGGTGTCTATGTGGTGGTGGATGCAGGTGATAGACAGGTAAGCCTGGCGAATGACAATCCATATCTGGGCACTACGCAAATCGCTTCGGGAACGCTGATCGTTAGCGATAATTCACAGCTTGGCGATACGGATTACAACCGTCAGGTCATTTTTACCGATAACCAGCAAAATAGTGTAATGGAGATAACTGCAGATGTTGACACATGCTCAGCGACGGCGGGGCATGGGCGTAATATCGAAATGCGCGCTGATGGTGAAGTCGCAGTTGATGCGGGGGTCTACACGCAATGGGGGGCGTTGATGGCCGACAGTAGTGGGCAGGATCAGGATGCTGGCAGCACACTAACGAAAACAGGCGCAGGCACCCTGGAACTGACCGCCAGTGGTACGGCGCAGTCGGCGGTGCGAGTGGAGGAAGGCACGCTGAAAGGTGATGTTGCGGATATCTTTCCTTATGTTTCGTCGTTGTGGGTCGGTGATGGGGCTACGTTCGAGACTGGTGCGGATCAGGATATTCAGTCTATTGATGCGACTTCCAGCGGCACTATCGATATCAGCGATGGCACCGTCTTACGTTTAACCGGACAGGAGACTTCCGCCGCGTTGGATGCCTCACTGTTTATCGGTGGCGGTACTCTGGTCAATGTCTCCGATGGTACGGTATTGACCGGTGAGCTTAATACCAATCTTGAAACAGACAGCCTGACTTACCTTTCAGACGTGACGGTCAATGGTGATCTGACCAATACTTCCGGTGAGGTGAGTCTGCAAAATGGTGCTGCTGGCGACACACTGACGGTGAATGGCGATTACAATGGCGGCGGTACGTTGCTGCTCGATAGTGAATTAGACGGCAATGATTCTGTAAGCGATCTACTGGTACTTAACGGCAATACCTCCGGTAACACCACGGTAGTGATTAACCCGATTACTGGCATTGGCGAGCCGACATCCACAGGTATTAAAGTGGTTGATTTTAATGCCGATCCCACACAATTTCAGAACAATGCGCAGTTTAGTCTGGCGGGCAGCGGCTACGTCAATATGGGCGCTTACGACTATATGTTGGTGGAAGATAACAGCGACTGGTATTTGCGTTCGCAAAAAGAGACTCCGACGCCGCTACCTGAGCCGGAACCGACTCCCGATCCCACGCCTGATCCTGCACCAACCCCGACGCCTGTTTACCAGCCTGTGTTGAATGCGAAAACCGGGGGATATCTTAATAACCTGCGAGCGGTAAACCAGGCATTTGTGATGGAGAGACGCGACCATGCCGGTGGCAACAGTCAATCGCTACATTTACGCATTTTGGGTGGGCACGAGCATTACACTGCCGTGGGGCAAATGGCCCTGCACGAAGACACTTCTACGATACAGCTTAGTGGCAACCTGTTAAGTGAAAACTGGGGGGATGATGGCGAATGGACACTGGCGGGCGTTGGAAGCTACAGCAATAACCAGGGATATAGTCGCTCGAATATCACCTCAACCCGTGCCGATAACCAGAACCGCGGTTATGCCGTTGGTCTGACATCAAGCTGGTTTCAGCATGGCAGTCAAAAGCAGGGGGCATGGCTTGATAGCTGGCTGCAATATGCCTGGTTTAATAACGATGTCAGCGAGCAAGGCGATGGTGTGGACCATTATCGTTCATCAGGGATCGTTGCGTCGCTGGAGGCGGGGTATCAGTGGTTACCGATGCGCGGCGTATTAATTGAACCGCAAGCGCAGGTTGTCTATCAGGGCGTGAAGCAAAATGATTTCACCGCCGCTAACCGTGCTCGGGTGTCCCAATCGCAGGGTGATGATATTCAGATGCGGTTGGGATTACACAGCGAATGGCATACCGCCGTTCATGTCACGCCAACGTTGGATCTGAATTATTATCACGATCCTCATTCGGCAGAAATTGAAGAAGATGGCAGCAATATTAGCGATGATGTGGCGAAGCAGCGTGGTGAAATAAAAGTGGGGATAACAGGCAATATTAGCCAGCGAGTTTCCCTGCGCGGCAGCGTGGCGTGGCAGAAGGGAAGTGATGATTTTGCCCAGACGGCAGGATTTTTGTCGATGACGGTGAAATGGTAATTACTGCCCGCCCGGCATCGTTGCCGGATGCGGCGTAAATGCTTTATCCGGCCTACTGGAGCGTTTGTAGGCCTGATAAGGCGCGGCAAGCGTCGCATCAGGCATTGGCATCGTTGCCGGATTCGGTGCGATCCGGCTTACAATCTCACTTATTCTGCGTATGCAGCATATAGTTCACATCAACGCCGGGGCCGAGCTTAAAGGAGTTAGTGATCGGGTTGTAATGCAGCCCGGTCATATGACGTTCTTTTAAACTGGTCTGATCCACCCAACCCAGCAGTTCTGCCGGTTTAATAAACTTTTTCACGTCGTGCGTGCCTTTTGGCACCATGCGCAAAATATATTCCGCGCCGACTACCGCCATCAGCCACGACTTGCCGTTGCGGTTAAGCGTTGAGAAAAAGACATCGCCGCCCGGTTTTACTAATTGCGCACAGGCTCTGACCACTGACTGCGGATCGGGAACGTGCTCCAGCATCTCCATGCAGGTTACCACATCATACTGTCCGGCATGCTTTGCCGCGTGCTCTTCAACGGTTTCCTGCACGTACTCCACCTGAATGCCGCTTTCCAGTGCGTGAAGTTTTGCTACCTGCAATGGCTCAAAGCCCATATCCAGACCGGTCACTGTCGCGCCTTCTCGCGCCATACTCTCAGCCAGAATGCCGCCGCCACAACCGACATCAAGCACCTTTTTGCCAAATAAACCGCCGGAACGCTCGGCAATATAGCCCAGACGCAGCGGGTTAATGCGGTGCAGTGGTTTGAACTCGCCTTCCAGATCCCACCAGCGGGAGGCGACGGCTTCAAATTTAGCGATCTCTTCGTGGTCTACGTTATGGTTTACCGGCGATTTTTCGGCATTCATTGGCACTTCTACTCCGTAATTGGCAAGACAAGCGAGTATATCAGGCATTGCAGGTGAATAAAGCGTATAGGTTTACCTCAATCTGCGCGGCTGTGTTATAATTTGCGACCTTTGAATCCGGGATACAGTAGAGGGATAGCGGTTAGATGAGCGACCTTGCGAGAGAAATTACACCGGTCAACATTGAGGAAGAGCTGAAAAGCTCCTATCTGGATTATGCGATGTCGGTCATTGTTGGCCGTGCGCTGCCAGATGTCCGAGATGGCCTGAAGCCGGTACACCGTCGCGTACTTTACGCCATGAACGTACTAGGCAATGACTGGAACAAAGCCTATAAAAAATCTGCCCGTGTCGTTGGTGACGTAATCGGTAAATACCATCCCCATGGTGACTCGGCGGTCTATGACACGATCGTCCGTATGGCGCAGCCATTCTCGCTGCGTTACATGCTGGTAGACGGTCAGGGCAACTTCGGTTCTATCGACGGCGACTCCGCGGCGGCAATGCGTTATACGGAAATCCGTCTGGCGAAAATTGCCCATGAACTGATGGCCGATCTCGAAAAAGAGACGGTCGATTTCGTTGATAACTATGACGGCACGGAAAAAATTCCGGACGTCATGCCGACCAAAATTCCTAACCTGCTGGTGAACGGTTCTTCCGGTATCGCCGTAGGTATGGCAACCAACATCCCGCCGCACAACCTGACGGAAGTGATCAACGGTTGTCTGGCGTATATCGAAGATGAAGACATCAGCATTGAAGGGCTGATGGAACACATCCCGGGACCAGACTTCCCGACGGCAGCAATCATCAACGGTCGTCGTGGCATTGAAGAAGCTTACCGTACCGGTCGCGGCAAGGTGTATATCCGCGCGCGTGCCGAAGTGGAAGTTGACGCCAAAACCGGGCGTGAAACCATTATCGTCCACGAGATTCCGTATCAGGTGAACAAAGCTCGCCTGATCGAGAAGATTGCGGAGCTGGTAAAAGAAAAACGCGTGGAAGGCATCAGCGCGCTGCGTGATGAGTCTGACAAAGACGGTATGCGCATTGTGATTGAAGTTAAACGCGATGCGGTCGGTGAAGTGGTGCTCAACAACCTCTACTCCCAGACCCAGTTGCAGGTTTCTTTCGGTATTAACATGGTGGCATTGCATCATGGTCAACCGAAGATCATGAACCTGAAAGACATTATCGCAGCGTTTGTCCGTCACCGCCGCGAAGTGGTGACGCGTCGTACCATCTTCGAACTGCGTAAAGCGCGCGACCGTGCTCATATCCTTGAAGCATTAGCCGTGGCGCTGGCGAACATCGATCCGATCATCGAGCTGATCCGTCATGCGCCGACCCCGGCAGAAGCGAAAACTGCGCTGGTTGCCAATCCGTGGCAGTTGGGCAACGTTGCCGCGATGCTGGAACGTGCGGGCGACGATGCTGCGCGTCCGGAATGGCTGGAGCCACAGTTCGGCGTGCGTGACGGTCTGTACTACCTGACCGAACAGCAAGCTCAGGCGATTCTGGATCTGCGTCTGCAGAAACTGACCGGCCTTGAGCACGAAAAACTGCTCGACGAATACAAAGAGCTGCTGGATCAGATTGCTGAACTGCTGCGTATTCTTGGCAGTGCCGATCGCCTTATGGAAGTGATCCGTGAAGAACTGGAACTGGTTCGTGAACAGTTTGGTGACAAACGTCGTACTGAAATCACGGCTAACAGCGCTGATATCAACCTGGAAGATCTGATCACCCAGGAAGATGTGGTCGTAACGCTTTCTCACCAGGGCTACGTGAAGTATCAGCCGCTTTCGGAATACGAAGCGCAGCGTCGTGGCGGGAAAGGTAAATCTGCCGCACGTATAAAAGAAGAAGACTTTATCGACCGGTTGCTGGTGGCGAACACCCACGATCATATTCTGTGCTTCTCCAGTCGTGGTCGCGTTTATTCGATGAAGGTTTATCAGTTGCCTGAAGCCTCTCGTGGTGCGCGTGGTCGTCCGATCGTTAACCTGTTGCCGCTGGAACAGGACGAACGTATCACCGCCATTCTGCCGGTGACCGAGTTTGAAGAAGGCGTGAAAGTCTTCATGGCGACAGCTAACGGCACTGTGAAGAAAACCGTCCTCACCGAATTCAACCGCTTGCGTACCGCTGGTAAAGTGGCAATCAAACTAGTTGAAGGCGATGAACTGATTGGCGTTGACCTGACCAGCGGCGAAGACGAAGTGATGTTGTTCTCCGCTGAAGGTAAAGTGGTGCGCTTTAAAGAATCTTCTGTTCGCGCGATGGGCTGCAACACCACTGGTGTTCGCGGTATCCGTTTAGGCGAAGGTGATAAAGTCGTATCTCTGATCGTTCCACGTGGTGATGGTGCAATTCTTACCGCAACGCAAAACGGTTACGGTAAGCGTACCGCGGTGGCGGAATACCCAACCAAGTCGCGTGCGACGAAAGGGGTTATCTCCATCAAAGTCACTGAACGTAACGGGTTAGTGGTTGGGGCGGTGCAGGTAGATGACTGCGACCAGATCATGATGATCACTGATGCCGGTACGCTGGTGCGTACACGTGTTTCGGAAATCAGTGTGGTTGGTCGTAACACTCAGGGCGTTATCCTCATCCGTACAGCGGAAGATGAAAACGTGGTGGGGCTGCAACGTGTCGCAGAGCCAGTTGACGACGAAGAGCTGGATGCTATCGACGGCAGTGCTGCGGAAGGGGACGATGAAATCGCTCCGGAAGTGGACGTTGACGACGAACCAGAAGAAGAATAATTTCATCGCTTCATGCCAAAAGGGAGCTGTTTCCCTTTTTTGAATTGAAAAGTCCAGACTGCAAAGTCTGGGCTTTTGTCGTATTAGGGCGCGATAAAGTTTTACATCGCCCATAAAAAATGGCTGGTTTTACACAAGGAATGTGGCAATGAGTGGTGAAAAAAAGGCGAAAGGCTGGCGGTTTTATGGCCTTGTAGGTTTTGGGGCAATAGCACTGCTTTCCGCAGGCGTCTGGGCATTGCAATACACTGGCAGTGGAGCAGAAAAAACCTTGTCGCCACTGGTGGTGCACAACAATCTGCAAATCGATCTCAATGAGCCGGACCTCTTTCTCGACAGCGACTCTCTAAGCCAGCTCCCCAAAGATCTCCTCACAATTCCTTTTCTCCATGATGTTTTAAGCGAAGATTTTGTTTTTTATTATCAGAACCATGCCGACCGTCTGGGCATTGAAGGCAGCATTCGCCGCATTGTCTATGAACACGATCTCACGCTGAAAGATAAGTTATTTTCCTCGTTGTTAGACCAGCCTGCGCAGGCGGCGCTGTGGCACGATAAACAGGGACATCTTTCACATTATATGGTGCTGATTCAGCGCAGTGGCTTAAGTAAATTACTGGAACCGTTACTGTTTGCTGCCACCAGCGACAGCCAGTTAAGCAAGACGGAAATCAGCAGCATCAAGATAAATAATGAAACTATTCCTGTTTATCAGTTGCGCTATAACAGCAATAACACACTGATGTTCACGACTTATCAGGACAAAATGCTGGTTTTCTCCAGTACGGATATGCTGTTTAAAGACGACCAGCAGGATAGCGAAGCGACGGCGATCGCGAGTGATTTGTTGAGCGGCAAAAAACGCTGGGAAACCCGCTTTGGCCTGGAAGAGCGTACTGCCGGAAAAACACCAGTACGTCAGCGTATCGTGGTTAGCGCAAATTTGCTGGGCTTTGGCTACCAGCGACTTATCCCATCTTTTGCCGGTGTGCGCTTCGAAATGAACAACGACGGCTGGCACAGCTTTCTGGCATTAAATGATGGATCCGCCAGTGTAGATGCCAGTTTCGATTTCACTCCGGTATGGAACAGTATGCCTGCTGGTGCCAGCTTCTGCGTAGCTGTGCCGTATTCGCACGGTATTGCCGAAGAGATGCTTTCGCACATCAGCCAGGAAAACGACAAGTTGAACGGGGCGTTAGATGGTGCAGCCGGACTGTGTTGGTATGAAGACTCAAAACTGCAAACACCGTTATTTGTTGGTCAGTTTGATGGCACAGCCGAACAGGCGCAACTACCAGGGAAACTGTTTAGCCAAAATATCGGCGCGCACGAAAGCAAAGCGCCGGAAGGTGTACTGCCGGTGACGGAAACACAACAAGGAGAGGCCAGAATATGGCGTCGGGAAGTCAGTTCTCGTTACGGCCAGTACCCAGCCGCACAGGCAGCACAACCTGAACAACTTATGTCAGCGTCCTTTTTCCGTGTGTCGCTGGCGATGCAAAATAAAACGTTGCTTTTCTCCCTGGATGACACGCTGGTGAATAACGCATTGCAAACACTGAATAAAACGCGACCGGCAATGGTGGATGTAATTCCGGTCGGTGGTGTGGTTCCGGTTTATGTGAATCCGCAAGGCGTGGCGAAATTGTTGCGCAACGAAACGCTGACCAGTCTGCCGAAGAACCTCGAACCGGTTTTTTATAATGCCGCGCAAACTTTATTAATGCCGAAGCTGGACGCTTTATCTCAACAACCTCGCTATGTCATAAAGCTGGCTCAGATGGAACCCGGTGCCGCCTGGCAGTGGATACCCATTACCTGGCAGCCACTATGAGACACGGGTTGCTGGCGCTGATCTGTTGGCTGTGTTGTTTTGTTGCCCATAGCGAAAGGCTGAATGTCGAACAATCGGGGCTATTTCGCGCCTGGTTTGTGCGCATTGCACAAGAACAACTACGCCAGGGGCCAAGTCCGCGTTGGTATCAGCAGGATTGTGCGGGACTGGTGCGCTTTGCGGCGAACGAGGCACTGAAAGTTCACGACAGCAAATGGCTAAAAAGTAACGGTATAGCAAGTCAGTATTTGCCGCCAGAGATGACGCTAACATCTGAACAGCGGCAACTGGCACAAAACTGGAATCAGGGGAACGACAAAACCGGCCCCTATGTGACAGCGATTAATTTGATTCAGTACAACAGCCATTTTATTGGCCTGGACATAAACCAGGCGCAGCCTGGCGATATGATTTTTTTCGATCAGGGCGATGCCCAGCACTTAATGGTCTGGATGGGGCGTTACGTCATCTACCACACCGGAAGCGCTACGAAAACTGACAACGGAATGCGCGCAGTCAGTCTGCAACAACTTATGACATGGAAGGACACCCGATGGATACCCAACGATTCCAATCCCAATTTTATTGGCATTTATCGTTTAAATTTTCTGGCGCGATAGCGGCCTGTCTGTGCTTGTCTCTCGCAGGGACGGGGCTTGTTAACGCTGATGACTCACTCCCTTCCAGCAATTATGCGCCACCTGCCGGGGGAACATTCTTTTTGCTCGCTGACAGCAGTTTTAGCAGCAATGAAGAGGCTAAAGTGCGGCTGGAAGCTCCGGGGCGTGATTATCGGCGTTATCAGATGGAAGAATACGGCGGCGTGGATGTTCGCCTGTATCGTATTCCTGACCCAATAGCGTTCCTACGTCAGCAGAAAAACCTGCATCGCATTGTGGTACAGCCGCAATATCTGGGCGACGGTCTGAACAATACGCTGACCTGGCTGTGGGATAACTGGTACGGCAAATCTCGCCGCGTGATGCAGCGTTCTTTCTCTTCTCAGTCGCGGCAGAATGTAACTCAGGCATTACCGGAATTGCAGCTTGGCAATGCCATCATCAAACCTTCCCGTTATGTACAAAACAACCCGTTTTCACCGCTGAAGAAATACCCGCTGGTGGAGCAGTTTCGTTACCCACTATGGCAGGCAAAACCAGTCGAGCCACAACAAGGCGTAAAACTGGACGGTGCATCCAGTAATTTCATCTCGCCGCAGCCGGGCAATGTCTATATTCCTCTCGGCAAACAAGAGCCTGGACTGTACCTCGTCGAGGCGATGGTAGGCAGTTATCGGGCGACAACAGTGGTATTTGTTTCCGATACCGTGGCGCTCAGCAAAGTGTCGGGTAACGAACTTCTGGTGTGGACCGCTGGCAAAAAACAGGGTGAAGCGAAGCCTGGCTCCGAGATCCTGTGGACTGACGGTTTTGGCGTGATGACTCGCGGCGTTACTGATGACAGCGGTGCCTTGCAGTTACAACATATATCGCCTGAACGTTCATACATTCTTGGTAAAGATGCTGAAGGCGGCGTTTTTGTATCCGAGAATTTCTTCTACGAAAGCGAAACCTATAACACCCGTTTGTATATCTTTACCGCCCGCCCGCTATACCGCGCAGGCGACCGTGTTGATGTCAAAGTGATGGGGCGCGAGTTTCACGGCCCGCTGCATTCATCCCCTATCGTAAGTGCTCCGGCGAAACTCTCGGTGCTGGATGCCAACGGTAGTCTGTTGCAAACCGTCAATGTCGCGCTTGATGCGCGTAATGGCGGGCAGGGGAGTTTCCGCCTGCCAGAAAATGCCGTTGCCGGAGGTTATGAGTTACGCCTGGCTTACCGCAACCAGGTCTATAGCAGCAGTTTTCGCGTGGCAAACTACATCAAACCGCATTTTGAGATTGGCTTAGCCCTCGACAAAAAAGATTTCAAAACTGACGAAGCGGTCAGCGGTAAACTACAACTGCTCTACCCGGATGGTGAGCCAGTAAAAAATGCTCGGGTGCAGTTAAGTTTGCGCGCCCAACAATTGTCGATGGTTGGCAACGATTTGCGTTATGCCGGGCGTTTCCCGGTGTCGCTTGAAGGCAGCGAAACGGTTTCAGACGATAGCGGTCATGTGGCGTTAAATCTTCCCGCTGCCGATAAACCGAGCCGTTATTTATTAACTGTCTCCGCCAGCGACGGCGCGGCGTATCGTGTTACCACCACCAAAGAGATCCTCATTGAACGCGGTCTTGCACATTACACACTAAGCACCGCCGCACAATACAGCAGAAGTGGCGAGCCGGTGGTATTCCGTTATGCCGCGCTGGAGGCTTCAAAACAGGTTCCCGTTAAGTACGAGTGGTTGCGTCTGGAAGACCGCACAAGCTACAGCGGTGACCTGGCGTCTGGCGGTAAATCCTTCACCGTTAATTTCGATAAACCCGGCAACTACAATCTGACTTTGCGTGATAAAGACGGCCTGATTCTCGCCGGGTTAAGCCATGCGGTCAGCGGTAAGGGCAGCATGGCGCATACCGGTACGGTAGATATTGTGGCGGATAAAACGCTCTATCAGCCCGGCGAAACCGCGAAGATGCTGATCACTTTCCCGGAACCGATTGATGAAGCGTTGCTGACGCTGGAGCGTGATCGCGTTGAACAGCGGTCGCTGTTATCGCAACCAGCAAGCTGGCTAACACTGCAACGTTTAAACGATATCCAGTATGAAGCCCGCGTTCCGGTGAGTAATACCTTTGCGCCTAACATCACCTTTTCGGTGCTGTATACCCGTAACGGGCAGTACAGTTTTCAGAATGCCGGGATCAAAGTCGCCGTTCCCCAGTTAGATATTCGGGTGAAAACGGGCAAAACCCATTACCAGCCAGGCGAACTGGTAAATGTGGAATTAACCTCATTGCTGAAGGGCAAACCTGTTTCTGCACAACTAACGGTTGGCGTGGTCGATGAAATGATCTACGCGCTGCAACCGGAGATTGCGCCAAATATCGGCAAATTTTTCTATCCGCTGGGGCGTAACAATGTGCGTACCAGTTCCAGCCTGTCATTTATCAGCTACGACCAGGCACTCTCCAGCGAGCCGGTTGCGCCAGGAGCAACAAACCGCAGCGAGCGGCGAGTGAAAATGCTGGAACGCCCACGGCGCGAAGAGGTTGATACCGCGGCATGGATGCCATCGCTAACAACGGACAAACAAGGCAAAGCATATTTCACGTTCCTGATGCCGGATTCGTTAACCCGTTGGCGCATTACCGCACGTGGGATGAACGGCGACGGGCTGGTCGGGCAGGGGCGTGCTTATTTGCGCTCGGAAAAAAATCTCTACATGAAGTGGAGTATGCCAACGGTGTATCGCCTGGGCGACAAACCGGCGGCAGGGCTGTTTATTTTCAGTCAGCAGGATAACGAACCGGTAGAGCTGGTAAGTAAATTTGCGGGTGTTGAAATGCGCCAGACGCTGACGTTGCATAAAGGGGCTAACTATATTTCGCTGACGCAGGACATTCAGCAATCTGGTTTGCTAAGCGCAGAATTGCAACAAAATGGGCAAGTGCAGGACAGCATTAGCACAAAACTGTCTTTTGTTGATAACACCTGGTCCGTTGAACAGCAGAAAAACGTCATGCTCGGCGGTGGCGATAACACGCTGATGTTGCCAGAGCTGGCGAGTAACATCCGACTACAAAGCAGCGAAACGCCGCAGGAGATTTTCCGTAATAACCTCGACGCGTTAGTCGATGAACCCTGGGGGGGCGTAATCAACACCGGTAGCCGTCTGCTCCCCCTAAGCCTTGCCTGGCGTGCGCTTGCCGATCATCAGAGTGCTGCCGCCAACGACATTCGTCAGATGATTCAGGATAACCGTTTGCGGCTGATGCAACTGGCGGGGCCAGGCGCGCGCTTTACCTGGTGGGGTGAAGATGGCAATGGCGATGCCTTCCTGACAGCATGGGCATGGTATGCCGACTGGCAGGCCAGTCAGGCGCTTGGCGTAACGCAACAACCTGAATACTGGCAGCATATGCTCGACAGCTACGCAGAGCAGGCGGATAACATGCCGTTACTGCATCGGGCGCTGGTGCTGGCGTGGGCGCAGGAGATGAATCTGCCGTGCAAAACGTTGCTGAAAGGGCTGGATGAAGCGGTTTCCCGGAAAGAAATCAAAGCGCTCTCAGAGGAAGACACTCGTGATATCAATGATAGCCTGATCCTCGATGCGCCAGAGTCTCCGCTGGCGGATGCGGTGGCAAACGTTTTAACCATGACGTTACTGAAAAAAGCACAGTTGAAGTCCACTGTCATGCCACAGGTCCAGCAGTATGCGTGGGATAAAGCGGCAAACAGCAACCAACCGCTGGCGCACACGGTTGTGTTGCTTAATAGCGGTGGCGACTCCACCCAGGCTGCGGCCATTTTAAGTGGTTTAACCGCCCAGCAATCCAGTATCGAACGTGCACTGGCCATGAACTGGCTGGCGAAATATATGGCAGCGATGCCTCCCGTAGTGTTACCCGCACCTGCGGGCGCATGGGCTAAACAAAAGGCGACTGGCGGGGGCGAATACTGGCGTTGGGTTGGTCAGGGGGTGCCAGACATTCTCTCTTTTGGTGACGAATTATCGTCGCAAAACGTGCAGGTCCGTTGGCGTGAACCGGCAAAAACTGCTCAACAAAGTAACATTCCGGTGACCGTTGAACGCCAGTTGTATCGGCTGATCCCGGGGGATGAAGAGATGAGCTTTACTCTGCAGCCGGTTACCAGTAGTGAGATTGACAGCGATGCGCTGTATCTCGATGAAATCACTCTCACCAGTGAGCAGGATGCGCCGCTGCGCTACGGTCAGGTGGAAGTACCGCTACCGCCGGGAGCTGATGTTGAACGGACAACGTGGGGCATCTCAGTCAACAAGCCCAACACCGCGAAACAGCAGGGGCAGTTGCTGGAAAAAGCGCGTAATGAAATGAGCGAGTTGGCTTATATGGTGCCGGTGAAAGAATTTGCAGGAACGGTCACTTTCCACCATCTGCTGCGCTTCTCGCAAAAAGGGCAATTCGTTCTACCGCCCGTTCGTTATGTGCGTTCCTATGCGCCTGCGCAGCAAAGCGTTGCGGCAGGTAGCGAATGGCGCGGGATGCAGGTGAAATAAGTGAACTGGCGCAGAATCGTCTGGCTATTGACGCTGGTTACGCTGTCAACGTTTGCGGAGGAGACGCCGTTACAACTGACACTGCGGGGGGCGCAGCATGATCAACTGTATCAGTTGACGCCATCGGGCGTGACAAACGTCTCTACGCTACCTGACACGCTCACTACGCCGTTAGGGAGCTTATGGAAGCTGTATGTTTATGCCTGGCTTGAGGATACTCATCAGCCGGAGCAGCCCTACCAGTGTCGCGGTAACTCTCCGGAAGAAGTCTATTGCTGTCAGGCGGGGGAGAGCATTACGCGCGAAACGGCGTTGGTGCGTTCCTGTGGTCTCTACTTTTCGCCGCAGCGGTTGCACATCGGTGCGGATGCGTGGGGGCAATACTGGCAACAGCGCCAGGCACCAACCTGGTTAGCATCGCTTTCTACGCTGAAACCCGAAACGTCGGTAACCGTTAAATCGTTGCTTGATTCACTGGCGACGTTACCTGCGCAAAACAAAGCCCAGGAAATATTACTGGACGTGGTGCTGGACGATTCGAAAATTGGCGTAGCGTCCATGCTCGGTAGTCGGGTACGAGTGAAAACCTGGAGCTGGTTTGCCGATGATAAACAGGAAATCCGTCAGGGCGGTTTTGCTGGTTGGTTAACTGATGGTACGCCGCTATGGGTTACAGGCAGCGGCACCAGCAAAACGGTATTGACCCGTTACGCGACGATTCTTAATCAGGTTTTGCCTGTACCGACGCAAGTTGCCAGTGGGCAATGTGTACTGGTGGATCTGTTTGCTCGTTATCCGGTGAAAAAAATCACTGCGGAAAAGAGTACGACGGCAGTAAAACCCGGCGTGCTCAATGGGCGCTATCGAGTGACGTTTGCCAATGGTAACCATATTACGTTGGTCAGCCACGGTGAGACGACCTTACTTACGGAAAATGGCAAACTGAAATTGCAGTCGCATCTCGATCGTGAAGAGTACGTTGCCAGAGTGCTGGATCGCGAGGCGAAAAGTACGCCCCCTGAGGCAGCGAAAGCCATGACCGTGGCGATTCGCACATTTTTACAGCAAAACGCCGATCGGGAAGGCGATTGCCTGACAATCCCGGACAGCAGCGCCACTCAGCGCGTTTCTGCTTCGCCAGCCACCACGGGCGCGCGGACGATGACCGCCTGGACGCAGGATCTCATCTATGCGGGCGATCCGGTTCATTATCATGGCAGTCGCGCTGCTGAAGGAACGCTGTCCTGGCGGCAAGCCACCGTCCAGGCGGGGCAGGGAGAGCGTTACGACCAGATACTCGCCTTTGCTTATCCCGACAACAGCCTTAGCCGCTGGGGAGCACCACGCTCTACTTGCCAGTTATTACCGAAAGCGAAAGCCTGGCTGGCGGAAAAAATGCCACAGTGGCGGCGCGCGTTACAAGACGAGACGGGGTACAACGAGCCAGACGTATTCGCGGTGTGCCGTTTAGTCTCGGGGTTCCCCTATACCGATCGGCAGCAAAAAAGGCTATTTATTCGTAATTTTTTTACACTTCAGGATCGACTGGATTTAACTCATGAGTACCTGCATCTTGCCTTTGATGGATACCCCACCGGGCTGGATGAGAACTATATCGAAGCGCTGACCCGACAATTATTAATGGACTAATGCTATGCGAAAGATATTTCTTCCGTTGTTACTGGTGGCACTTTCGCCTGTTGCCCACAGCGAAGGAGTGCAGGAAGTCGAAATTGATGCACCGCTTTCTGGCTGGCATCCGGCAGAGGGTGAAGATGCCAGTTTTTCACAATCGATCAATTACCCCGCGTCGTCCGTCAATATGGCTGATGATCAAAATATCTCTGCGCAGATCCGCGGCAAAATAAAAAATTATGCTGCGGCGGGCAAAACCCAGCAGGGGCGATTGGTGGTCAACGGTGCCAGTATGCCGCAGAGAATTGAATCTGATGGTTCATTTGCGCGCCCTTATATTTTTACCGAAGGCAGCAACAGTGTGCAGGTCATCAGCCCTGATGGGCAAAGCCGACAAAAAATGCAGTTTTACTCTACACCGGGGGCTGGTGCAATTCGCGCGCGTTTACGGTTAGTTCTTTCATGGGATACGGATAATACCGATCTCGATCTCCATGTCGTCACGCCGGATGGTGAACACGCCTGGTACGGTAATACAGCGCTGAAAAATAGTGGCGCACTGGATATGGATGTCACGACAGGTTACGGACCAGAGATTTTCGCTATGCCTGCGCCGATTCACGGGCGCTATCAGGTGTATATCAACTACTATGGCGGACGCAGCGAAACGGAATTGACGACTGCTCAACTGACGCTCATCACTGATGAAGGCTCGGTCAATGAAAAACAGGAAACTTTTGTTGTCCCGATGCGTAATGCTGGTGAACTGACGCTGGTGAAAAGTTTTGACTGGTAATTAATGAGGTTACCTTCACTGTCGTTGTTTAAGAAAACGCCCGATGACTTTCGCTATCGGGCGTTTTTGTTTATTAATTCAACCGTTCAATCACCATCGCAATTCCCTGACCACCACCAATACATAGCGTTGCCAGCCCCAGCGTTTTATCGCGTGCCTGCATTGCATGTAACAGAGTGACCAGAATACGTGCACCGCTGGCACCGATAGGATGCCCGAGCGCGATAGCCCCGCCGTTAACATTCACTTTCTCAGGATCAAAGCCCAGGGTTTTCCCTACGGCAAGGAACTGCGCAGCAAACGCTTCATTGGCTTCGATAAGATCAATATCTGCCAGTTGCAGCCCTGCCAGTTGTAACGCTTTTTGTGTGGCAGGTACTGGCCCCATTCCCATCAACGCGGGAGCCACGCCGCCGCTGGCATAGCTTTTAATGCGAGCCAGTGGTTTAAGGCCTGCCGCCAGCGCCGCCGATTCTTCCATAATCACCAGCGCGGCAGCACCGTCGTTAATGCCTGAAGCATTCCCGGCAGTGACCGTTCCGGCTTTGTCGAAGGCCGGGCGCAATGCAGCCAGAGCTTCTGCAGTAGAATCTGCTTTCGGGAATTCATCGCGATCGAAGACGATGGTTTTCTTCCGTGTGACGACATTTACCGGGACAATTTCGGCTGTAAAAGCACCAGATTCAATTGCCGCTGCCGCTTTACGCTGTGAATTTAGTGCCAGTTCATCCTGCATTTCACGGGTAATTCCGTACTGTTTGGCCACGTTTTCGGCGGTAATCCCCATATGATAACCGTGGGTGGCGCACATCAGACCATCGCGCAGGATTACGTCATAAACCTGTCCGTCTCCCAGACGATAACCTGAGCGTGCTTTTGCATCGAGTAAGTAGGGCGCTAAACTCATGTTCTCCATTCCACCCGCGACGATGCTCTGCGCCTGACCGGCCTGAATCGCCTGGGCGGCAAGCGCCACGCTTTTCAGACCCGAGCCACACACTTTGTTGATCGTAAATCCGCACACCGTTTCTGCCAGCCCGCTTTTAAGCAATGCCTGACGCGCCGGGTTTTGCCCTAAACCCGCCTGCAGGACGTTACCCATAATCACTTCATCTACGTGTTGTGAGTCAATTTTTGCGCGTTCAATGGCGGCCTGGATCACCGTTGCCCCTAGATCGATAGCGCTGGTGGAGGCGAGTGAACCGTTAAAACTACCGATGGCAGTACGTACCGCACTGACGATGACACAATTTTTCATTTTATATTCCTTCTGTCTGTAGAGTTGCCGTCAGAACAGCGTTAAACCAATGACGAAAATGACGCCGGAGAAGAGCAGGGCAGTGATGCAATAGCCCATGATGTCGCGGACACCGAGTCCGGCGATTGCCAGTGCTGGCAGCGCCCAGAACGGTTGAGCCATGTTCATCCATTGCTCGCCGTAGGCGATCGCCATTACGGATTTACCCAGATCTGCGCCCAGTGCCTGGGCTGCGGGTATCACAAATGGCCCCTGAATAACCCAGTGACCACCGCCAGAAGGTACGGCGAAGTTGATCAGCGCAGAGCTAAAGAAGGTCATTACCGGGAAGGTGTCCTTATTTGCGACATTGATAAAAAATTCGGTAATGAGTCCGCCGAGGCCTGAGTGTTCCATCATTAACTGGATCCCGGCGTAGAAGGGGAATTGCACCAGAATACCGGCGGTACTGCGTGCTGCCGCACTGATAGCACGCATATAAGCCATTGGTGTTTTATGCAGTAGCAGGCCCGCAATCATAAACATCAGATTGACGGTATTTATGGTGATGTTGAAACCATGTTCGATGAAGTACATCGCCAGGTAAGCGATACCGAGTGCACCAATGATCAACGTCAGGATGCGACTTTCCTCCAGTCGCTCGGATGGTGGGGCATCTTTCGGTAGCTGCTTCTGAAAATCAGCCTCTTCCTGGAGTAGTTTCGGATCGATACTCACCACGTCTGACGGTTTTGGCATCATCATGCGGGTGATAAACGGCATCACCACAATCAATGCCACAGTGATGAAAATGTTAAAACCACTGAACAGAGTATCGCCCACCGGGATAAGCCCGGCGATATGCTCAACCGGGTTGCCCGGTGTGGCAGCCAACAGAGGCATTGAGCCAGAGAAGCCGCCGCCCCAGGTGAGAAAACCAATGTAGGCGCAGGCAATGAGCAACGGATAATCAGAACCGGGTACTCGCCGGGCGACTTCACGGGCGAACATTGCGCCAACAACCAGACCAAATCCCCAGTTGATGACACAAGCGACTGAGCCAAAGAAAGTGACCAGCATGACGCCCTGTACGGGCGTCTTTGCAGCGGAGGCGGCAGTACGCAGCAAGCTTTTCACCGGAGCGGAGCTGGCAAGGGCATGACCGGTAACGATGATAAGCGCCATCTGCATACCGAACGCCAGCAAGTTCCAGAAACCGTCACCCCACATTTTCACCATGTTGATCGGCGTTTGTGGTGTTAACCAAAGCGCGATCACGAATGTTAGCAACGTCAGCAACATGGCAAAGATCAGGGGATCGGGAAGCCACCGGCTGACAAAACGCGTCATAAAACGCGAGATGCGACCAATCATAAATCACCCCGTTGCGTATTCAGATCGGTGGCTACTTCAAAATGAGCTTCGGTTTTGGCACGCACGGTGGCTAAATCACATCCGTCGGCAATTTCGGTGAGCCACATTTTGCCGTCAACGAAACGAAAGACTGCCAGTTCTGTTACCAGCATATGCACCGCGTGTTGCGCAGTGAGCGGCATGGTGCAGCGGCGCAAGATTTTTGGTGAACCATCTTTGGCGCAATGTTCCATGGCAATGATCACTTTGCGCGACCCGGTCACCAGATCCATCGCTCCCCCCATACCGGGCACCATTTTCCCAGGCACTACCCAGTTCGCGAGGTTGGCTTCTTCGTCTACCTGTAAACCACCGAGCACGCAGGCATCAATATGGCCGCCGCGGATCAGTGCAAATGACATGGCGCTGTCAAACATGGCTGCTCCAGGCAAAACACCGCATGGCTGTCCGCCAGCGTTCACCAGATCAGGGTGTGCCGTTGTCACCGGGCCTAGCCCCAAAAAACCGTTTTCCGATTGCAGAGTGATATGAATGCCTTCTGGCAAATAGTTGGCGACCATCGTCGGCAGACCAATGCCCAGATTCACGATGTCACCATCACGAAGCTCTTGCGCCACACGGCGCGCAATACGTTGTTTCGCATCCATTATTTGCTCTCCTGTGAAACGATGATGTGGTCGATAACGGCACCAGGGGTGACAATATGGTCAGGTTGCAACTCTCCGGTTTCGACCAGTTCATCTGGCTCTACCAGCGTGATATCAGCCGCAAGGGCAATCAGGGGGTTAAAGTTGCGGGCGCTAAGTTGATAGGTCAGGTTGCCAAGTGTGTCGCAACGATGAGCGCGAATTAGCGCCAGGTCGGCGCGCAGTGGACGCTCAAGTAACCAGGTTTTGCCGTCGAGTGTCAGCGTCTGTTTGCCTTCCTCTACGACGGTTCCGACACCGGTTGGAGTGAGAAAGCCACCAAGTCCGGCACCACCACAGCGAATTTGCTCGATTAGCGTACCTTGTGGCACCAGAACGACGTCCATTTCACCAGATATCATGCGCCGACCTGTTTCCGGGTTGGTGCCGATATGTGAAGCAATCACTTTGCGGACACGACCATTGACGATGAGCGGGCCGATGCCGGTATCAACAAACGCGGTATCATTGGCTATCAATGTCAGGTCGCGAACGCCTGATTCCAGTAATGCTTCAACCAGGCGGGATGGAGTGCCAATCCCCATAAATCCGCCCACCATGATGGTCATGCCGTCACGAAAGAAGCCGGAGGCGTCTTGTAATGTCATCAATTTTGTTTTCATTATTTATCCCTCTTGCATACACCGTTGTGGGTACAGTCAGGGAATAGCAAGGGGAGTGCCAGAATGAGAATATTTGCTGTTGTTTTTTAACTGGTTGAATAATAAAGGGTAAATTAGAAGGGGATGACGAAGGTGAATGTTCGGCTATGCAGAAATTTGCGCACTGTGCAAATTTCTGCATAGCAAGTTTTGGTGTTATACATCCGCTGGATCGATACCGTATTCCTGAAGTTTATACATCAATGCACGGCGACTGATGCCCAGCATTAAAGCCGAGCGGGTTCGGTTGCCGTCCTGTTGTTCCAGAACTTCCATAATGATGCGTTTTTCGACGCGTTTAATTTCCTCTTTTAAATTACGCTCACCGGCAGGGGCTGTTTTGGCCTCACCAGCGCTACAGACAGGCTGACGAATCTGCGGCGGAAGATCCTCAGAAAAAATGATCGGGCCTGAATTCATCACGACGGCGCGTTCAATGACGTTGGAAAGCTCACGAATATTTCCCGGCCATGACCAGGCTGTAAGCAGTGACATTGCCATCGGATCGATATCGATAATATCGCGCTGATTCTCACTACTGAATTTTTGCAAAAAGTGATTAGCTAACAGGGAGATATCTTCCCGACGATCGCGCAGAGGTGGCAGTATTAAATGAATAACGTTAAGGCGATAAAAGAGATCTTCACGGAAAGTGCCTTCTTTAACCATTGCCTGCAAGTCGCGGTTGGTGGCAGCAATGATGCGGATATCAACTTTTATGGTTTGATGGCCGCCTATCCGTTCAAATTCCCGTTCCTGAAGAATGCGTAGTAATTTGGCTTGCAGTACCAGCGGCATTTCGCCAATTTCGTCGAGGAGCAGAGTACCTTCGTTGGCGCGTTCAAATAATCCCTGACGCAAGGATTGTGCACCAGTAAATGCGCCTTTTTCATGACCAAACAGTTCACTTTCGAGCAACGATTCCGGTAGCGCCGCGCAGTTGACTTTAATAAATGGCCCCTTTGCCCGCCGCGAATTGTAGTGAATCGCTCTGGCAATCAATTCTTTTCCGGTGCCACTTTCACCGCTAATCAAGACGCTGGCCTGAGAAAGGGCAATTTTGGCGGTGTCTTTGCAGATGTCCATCATCGCCGGGCTGTTGGTGAGAATGTGCCCCCATTGCCAACTAGTGCTCAGTGCCTGGTGCAGATGGCGGATCTCTTTTTTCATTGACTGGAGTTGTAAAGCTCGCTGAACGATTAAATTCAACTCATCGAGATCAAACGGTTTGATAACATAGTCGAAGGCACCGCAACGTAGTGCTTCGACGGCGGTTTCCACTTCAGCATAGGCCGTCATCAGAATAACGGGGGTTCGGGTTTCACGGCTGCGCATCTCCTTTAGTGCCTTGATGCCGTCCATCTCTGGCATGCGGATATCCATCAACACCACGTCAGGGTGAATATCGGCAAACAGTTGTAATGCTGTGCGTCCGTTGTTCGCACAATGTGTTTCGTATCCTTGTAGTGCAAAAGCGGTGCTCAGCATACGGCGAACATTATCTTCATCATCAACAATAAGGATGCGATTAATAGCGGTCATACGGTCTGATTTCCCTGCGGGTTGATCGGTAAAATAAGGGTGAAGGTTGCGCCGCAGCCCGGCAAACTGGCCACGCGAATATCCCCCTGATGGGCGTTAATGATGCGCTGACTTAACGCCAGACCAAGCCCTGTTCCTGAGGCTTTGGTGGTGAAAAAGGGATCGAAGATCTTTTTTTGCAGCGAGAGATCAATGCCACAGCCGTTGTCTTCTATCGAAATGGCCTGTTGTGAGTCACTGTACTGCCAGGTTCGAATGCGAATTTTCCCTCGTGCACTGATAGCCTGGACGGCATTGATCAGGATATTCAGTAGTACCTGTTTGAGCAGTTCACGATCGGCGCTAATCGGGCTTAATTCATCATCCAGTTCGCTTATGAAGTCGACCCGCGCTTGTACTCCGGCGGTTTGCACCAGTACCAGAGTTTCTTCAATCAATGCATTAAGGCTGACTTGTTGCCATTGACTGTGGCGTGGGCGTGAAAAATCGAGCAATTGCTGAATGACTTTGTTAATTGAGTCGATTTCTTTGAGCACAACGGACAGATATTCCTGATGTATTAGGTCACTGGTTTGTTGGCGTAGGATCTGCACATAACCACGGATAGCCGTCAGCGGATTACGTACTTCATGCGCCACGCCTGCCATCAGTTCACCCAGGGTGGCGAGGCGTTCAGCTTGCGCCATGCGGCGTTGGGTTTCTTTTCGGGCAGTTAAATCAGAGAAAATCACCAAAGCACCTATCATTTCACCATGCGTGTTATGAATACGACTGGTAGTGACACTGAGTTCAATGGTGCGGTCACGGCCTGGAAAACTGATTTCCAGTGCCACGTGTTCGGTGCCATGTTCCAGCGTATCCAGTACAGGACTGTAGAACTGAGTATTGTCGAACAACATGGCGTAAGGCTGCCCTACCAGTTCATGACGTTGATAGCCAGTGATGATTTCTGCTGCGGGGTTCATGGTGGTTACATCACCCTGGCGGTCAATGGCAATGACGCCATCGGCAGCGTTTTCAATAATCAGATCGTTAAGTGTCCGCGTTTCACGCAGTGCCTGGGCGAGGTTGTTAACACTCTGGCTGATTTGCCCCATTTCACCGGGCAATTGTGGTAATCGGGTAGGAATATTTTGCGCCAGAGTCGAGAGGCCATCGGTGATGATATCTATATTGGCGCTCAGGCGACGGGAGAAGAGCACAATCAACAGCAGGCTAATCAGCAAACCGGCGGTGAGCACAATGATAATCCTCACATCCATTTTCCAGGCCTGGCGTTGAATATCTTCGGTTAATTCATTGGCCCAGATATAGCCGAGGACTTCACCATTACGTTCAATGGGAATCATTGAATTCAGAATATCGCCGCGAACTTGCCTGCCTGAATAAACTAAAGGTGTATTTGTACGCATTACTTCGCGACCAGGGTGATCCGCGGCGATAGTAACGCCCACATTATTCTGATATAGCGCTGAAGGCGCGTAGGTGATTATCGCATCCAGCGTCTTGTTGTAATAACCAGCACCTATCCCAGGGAAGGCGTGAGTGATATTTTCGGTAATGGGAGCAAGTTCTGCGTTCAATGCGCGGATACGCTCTTCACGCGGTAAGTTGTTGTAGAGATCGTAGCGATCGCCTAGCGCCTGATTAAGCAGATTGACCACGGCAGAAAGTTTTTTCTCTTTTTCAGATAAGACTGCTGAACGTCCTTCCGTTTCTACGATATAACCAATAGTAAGCGTTGGGACAATGACCATCAGGATTGCCATCAGGATCATTTGATTGCGTAAGCGGCGTGGATAAATCCACTTCATATAATTCATGCTGAAATCCACCAATCTTGTCCGGTATATGACGATTATCGGGGGTTAAGGTGATGATTTCTCGGCGGTGTATCATATTACCGGGATGACAGAACATTGCGGTGGCACGTTTTTACCGCTACCTTAACCACACTCCATCGGTCACCTGAGGCGGAGCTTCGCCCCTTTGAAATACCTTGCTTCTTTTCGTACAACCCTGAAAGTTTCGCGCTATATGTTCAGAGCATTGGCGTTATTGCTCTGGCTGTTGATTGCTTTCTCATCAGTGTTTTACATCGTCAATGCTCTGCATCAGCGAGAATCTGAGATTCGTCAGGAATTTAACCTGAGCTCCGATCAGGCTCAGCGGTTTATCCAACGCACTTCTGATGTGATGAAAGAGCTGAAGTACATTGCCGAAAATCGCTTGTCTGCAGAAAACGGCGTACTTTCCCCGCGTGGGCGGGAAACGCAAACGGATGTGCCCGAGTTCGAACCGCTGTTTGCCGATTCTGACTGTTCCGCGATGAGTAACACCTGGCGGGGATCTCTGGAGTCGCTGGCATGGTTTATGCGCTACTGGCGCGATAATTTCTCTGCAGCTTACGATCTCAACCGCGTATTTTTGATCGGCAGCGATAACCTCTGCATGGCAAACTTTGGTTTGCGTGATATGCCTGTCGAACGCGATACCGCCTTGAAAGCTCTGCATGAGCGCATCAATAAGTATCGTAATGCGCCGCAGGATGACAGTGGCAGCAACCTCTATTGGATCAGCGAAGGCCCGCGCCCTGGCGTCGGGTATTTCTACGCGCTGACGCCGGTTTATCTGGCGAACCGTTTGCAGGCCTTGTTGGGCGTTGAACAAACCATTCGGATGGAGAACTTCTTTTTACCGGGTACATTACCGATGGGAGTCACCATCCTTGATGAGAATGGTCATACCCTGATTTCGTTGACCGGACCGGAAAGTAAAATCAAAGCTGAACCGCGTTGGATGCAGGAACGCTCCTGGTTCGGTTATACACCAGGTTTCCATGAGCTGGTGCTGAAGAAAAATCTGCCGCCGTCATCGTTAAGCATTGTTTACTCGGTGCCCGTTGATCAGGTGCTGGAACGCATACGTATGCTGATCCTCAACGCGATTTTGCTCAATGTGATCACCGGGGCGGCGTTGTTTACCCTCGCGCGGATGTATGAGCGGCGTATTTTCATTCCAGCGGAAAGCGACGCCCAGCGTCTGGAGGAGCATGAGCAGTTTAATCGCAAGATTGTCGCCTCCGCGCCGGTCGGGATCTGCATTTTGCGTACCGCTGATGGCGTCAATATTTTGAGTAACGAACTGGCGCATACCTATCTCAATATGCTTACGCATGAGGATCGCCAGCGGCTGACGCAAATTATTTGCGGTCAACAGGTCAATTTTGTCGATGTCCTGACCAGCAACAATACCAATCTGCAAATCAGTTTCGTCCATTCGCGCTATCGTAATGAAAACGTGGCGATTTGCGTACTTGTCGATGTTTCTTCACGTGTGAAGATGGAAGAGTCGCTGCAAGAGATGGCGCAGGCAGCAGAACAGGCGAGCCAATCGAAATCGATGTTCCTTGCTACCGTCAGCCACGAGCTGCGTACACCACTGTACGGCATTATCGGTAACCTGGATCTATTGCAAACTAAAGAGTTACCGAAAGGCGTTGACCGTCTGGTGACGGCAATGAACAACTCTTCCAGTCTGCTGTTGAAAATTATCAGCGACATTCTCGATTTTTCGAAGATTGAATCGGAACAGTTGAAGATAGAACCGCGTGAGTTTTCACCGCGTGAAGTGATGAACCATATCACCGCCAACTATTTGCCGCTGGTGGTGCGTAAACAGCTTGGTTTGTACTGCTTTATTGAACCGGATGTGCCGGTAACCTTAAACGGTGATCCGATGCGTTTACAGCAGGTCATCTCCAACCTGTTGAGTAACGCCATAAAATTTACCGATACAGGCTGCATTGTTCTGCATGTCCGTGCCGATGGTGATTATCTTTCTATTCGCGTTCGCGATACCGGCGTGGGTATCCCGGCGAAAGAAGTGGTGCGGCTGTTTGATCCCTTCTTCCAGGTGGGGACAGGCGTTCAGCGTAACTTCCAGGGAACCGGTCTGGGGCTGGCGATTTGTGAAAAATTGATCAGCATGATGGACGGTGACATCTCGGTGGAGTCTGAACCTGGTATGGGAAGCCAGTTTACCGTGCGTATTCCACTGTACGGCGCACAATATCCACATAAAAAAGGCGTTGAAGGGTTAACGGGTAAACGCTGTTGGTTGGCGGTACGCAATGCGTCGCTATGCCAATTTATCGAAACCAGTTTGCAGCGCAGTGGTGTAGTCGTTACAACATATGAAGGTCAGGAACCGTCACCTGAGGATGTGTTGATTACTGATGAGCCGCTGAGTGAAAAATGGCAGGGCAGAGCGGTGGTGACTTTCTGCCGCCGACATATTGGCATTCCGCTGGAAAGAGCGCCCGGTGAATGGGAGCATAGCGTTGCTTCGTCGCATGAACTGCCTGTGCTACTGGCGCGTATCTATCGGGTTGAGATGGAAAATGATGATCCTGGCAACGTTCTGCCGCTGGCTGACAAAGAGTCTACCAGCAACGACGACATGATGATTCTGGTGGTTGATGATCATCCTATTAACCGTCGCTTATTGGCCGATCAGCTCGGATCGTTGGGTTATCAGTGTAAGACCGCGAATGATGGTATCGATGCGCTTAATGTTCTTAGCAAGAATCACATTGATATCGTGCTTAGTGACGTTAACATGCCGAATATGGATGGTTACCGGTTAACGCAGCGTATTCGCCAATTGGGGCTAACATTGCCGGTAATCGGGGTGACAGCCAATGCGTTGGCCGAAGAGAAGCAGCGATGCCTGGAGTCCGGGATGGATAGTTGTCTGTCGAAGCCGGTGACGCTGGATGTCATAAAACAGACGCTGACGATGTATGCCGAAAGAGTCAGGAAAGCGCGGAAATCATCGTAGGGTGCGGTCGGTGTAAATGTCTGATGCGACGCTGGCACGTCGTATCAGGCCTGCGTTTGTGCAATCTATTGAAATATTGGGATTTGTAGGCCGGATAAGGTATTTACACCGCATCCGACCTGTTGGCTGGCTAAATTACTCTTTATCCGCCGGACTTAAGGTAACAGAAGAAAGATAGTTCAGCAGGGCGATATCGTTCTCGACGCCCAGCTTCATCATCGCGGATTTCTTCTGGCTGCTAATGGTCTTGATGCTGCGGTTGAGCTTTTTGGCAATCTCGGTAACCAGGAAACCTTCTGCAAACAGGCGCAGTACTTCACTCTCTTTAGGCGAGAGACGCTTGTCGCCGTAACCACTGGCACTGATTTTCTCCAGCAAACGAGAAACGCTTTCTGGGGTAAATTTCTTGCCTTTTTGCAACGCGGCGAGGGCTTTCGGCAGATCCGTAGGCGCGCCTTGCTTCAGTACGATCCCTTCGATATCCAGGTCCAGTACCGCACTAAGAATTGCCGGGTTGTTGTTCATGGTCAGAACAATGATCGACAGGCTTGGGAAATGGCGTTTGATGTATTTGATCAAGGTGATCCCGTCACCGTATTTATCTCCAGGCATGGAGAGATCGGTAATCAACACGTGCGCGTCCAGTTTCGGCAGATTGTTGATCAGTGCTGTGGAATCTTCAAATTCGCCGACAACATTCACCCACTCAATTTGTTCAAGTGATTTTCGAATACCGAACAGTACTATCGGATGGTCATCGGCAATAATTACGTTCATATTGTTCATGTAATAGGCTACCTTGCTACAGCAAGCTCTTGACATAGCTGTCAATGTCGCTGATGTATTTTTCTGTTCCTGGAACATCCTTCTCACGAATAAGATGTTCCAGCGTTTCACATAACTGCTTGCCGGGTACCAGATTTAGCATGGCAAATACGCCTTTAAGACGATGAGCCGTTTGGGCTAATGCAGCAAAGTCACTGGTTGCTGCTTCAGTATATAGCCTCTTAACATCATCCGGTACTGTGTCTACAAAGAGCGCATAATAGCCGCTGGCATGGAGTTGCGCATTTTCATCTCCACCCATAGGCGATTCTGTCACCTCTTCCTGCGCCAGTTGCACTTCAATTAATTGTAAGACTGCTTCCTGCATAGCATTGCTCATATTGAAATTGACGCACAATTGACCAGGCCCAATTTCCCGTACGCCAGACTCATCATCGCTTAAAAGCAAGCCAGAGGCAGTAAGATTAGACGGATTATCCGTTAAAAAGATATCATAATCCTGACTAATTAATCTTTCATCGGGTGTGATACAGGTTGCACCCCAATTTTCTAACTGGCGAGTGACAATATTCCGAATTTCTGTAGAAGTTACATCCACCATCACGGTGACATCATCCAGTAAACGTTCCTCTTCCTCTTCAACGTCCGGGTCTGCCGGGAGCATTTTGATATGCACGGAGTAGCGTGTACCAAGGCCGTCCCGTGTTTTGATGTTTAAATGACCGCCCAGTTTGCGCGCCAGTTGATCACTCAACCAGAATGCCAGCGGGTCTGCCTTACCATAGCGATCGCTCTGGGTCTGGTTGATGAACGGGAAATGTAAATTATCCATTTCATGAATACTTACACCATCTCCGGTGTCCAGAATACGGAAAGTCAGACGTTCTTCGGAGGATTCATCCTGATCAACCTCGAGGGTAATTTTCCCCAGTTGCGTTGAGGTGACGGCATATTGCATCAGCAGCAGCAAAATATGGCGTAAGGCATCACGATCGCCAAGGCGCATGTCATGTGCTTTCAGATGATTGTTAATCAGTAGTTGCAGACCTTTGCGTTTGATCGCAGGCAATACAGAAGGCACCACTTCATCAATTAAATCCTGCACGGAGAAAAGCGCAGTCTCGCTCTTCCAGCTATCGTCCGCCAGCATGTTCGCTAACTGAATTTCATCAACCAGTCGTACTAATACGTCCGCCTGATTCGCCAGTTGTTTGCTTTCCGGCGAGTTAAGTTTTGCTGCGCTTTCTGCAAGCCCCCGGGCTGGCTCCTTCAGTGCGTTACCAATGTTTTGCATAAAAGCCATCCGGCCCTGCTGATTTTTCTCATACAGACGCTGTGCCTGCTTGAGTTTCTTGTTTACCAGCACTTCGCGATCCTGATCGCGAATAATGAAGATTTGTGTACGCGGCGCTACCTGGCTGCGGAACATGCGAATCTCATACAGTTCGTTATTAACAGTCGCCTGAATGATTCCCTGATGTTGCTCTGCCATAGTGGTGATATTTTGCAGATTCAAATGCGGTAGCAGATGGTCGGCAATCTTATTGCTTATTACTGTGCGATTCGATTCCTGATCGTGAACCAGCAGGCCGAGCGGTAGGAGTGACACAATCTCTTCATTTATTGCCCGCAAAATATGCAGTTCGTTATTCACTGCAGTACTGGGGGCTCTTTCAGTGGTGCGGCCGGAGAAATGGCGAAAGGTGGTATAACCAAAAAGCGCCAGCGCCAGCAAACCGATGTTCAGTAGCAGTGGCAGCAGAATGTTTTGCAATGTATCCAGCAGTAAAGTGCCGTAAGGAACCTGCCAGACCAATCGCATATCGGTGGAGTTGAGCGCCGAAGAGATTTCAATTTTAGAACTGTTGAAGTTAATGCTGACGCTGTCTGCGGCTTCTTTCTCATTATTATTGTTACCCGTTGCGCCCGCTTCTGGCTCAAGACGGAAGCTATCCAGCGGCATCCCCGGCGGGATCAGGTCATTAATAGGCAGATCAAATGCAACCACCGTCGCCAGATGTCCTGGCTGGTTAAAGGTGGTACGTAAGGTAAAGTAATGGCCGTTCTGCCAGGCAAGACGACGCAGATTAGAAAAACTTTCGCGTTCATCCAGTGCGTTGGCCTGTTGCAGCATCTCCGCGCGACGTGAGTCGACAATGTCACTGACGGTCGACTCTTTGAAACCAGAAGTGAGATCTTTTAATGGCAGAGTAGAGATCAACACCAGGCTGTTATCCTGGCCGTTCAGATAATACATCGACCACGGTACATTTTCTGCGCCCCATAATGTGTCCAGATAAGTAGACATTCGTTGGGTCATCTCAAGCGTTGAATTGTCGTGAGAACCAAAGATCAGGGCTTCTGTTTTGCGGCGTGGTTTTTCCAGATAATAGACATCCTGTTTCAGACGCGTCTCTTGCAAACCTTCACTGGTGGAAGACGAAGTCGTCGCAGCGATGTTGTCGTAGATCTGCCAGGTCACGTAACGCCAGGTATCGACACGCTTTTGTATAGCATGGGTAATGTCGACAATCTGGTAGCTTTTATCTTTTAGCCAGGTGTTGACAGCGCTTTGTACCATCACTCCCATCGTCACAAGTAACACAATGATCAACAGTAAAAAGAAGCGGGTAATGCTCCCCGGTAGGAGTGAAAAGCGGGTCGTGGCCGTTGTCTCTTTCTGACGCATTCGTGTTTATGACCTGTTAAAACTTCTCGAAGTGATAGGGCAGTATAAAGGGTATAGAGCGAAATTCCAGACTATTACCAGATAGATGGTTCTCTCTTCCCCAATGATATTTATCCTTTTGCACGATGGGAAAGAGATGTACATGCGGCATTTTTTTGTACAAATAATCTGCAAAAAGAACAAAGTTAATTACAAATAAGGAAAGATGGCGGGGAATTATAATATTGTTAATTTTATGTGAAATTATTAACAGTTGTTATAATTTTGCATGGGTAGCACAAGAAAATAAAAGTTGTGTAAAGAAGGGTAAAAAAAACCGGATGCGATGCATCCGGTTGAAATAGGGGTAAACAGACATTCAGAAATGAATGACGGTAATAAATAAAGTTAATGATGATAGCGAGACATATTTTAGTTGCGAGTGAAGATTTTGTTTTGGCATTCAGTGCTATCAACGACTTAAGAATAAGTTATTGATTTTAACCTTGAATTATTATTGCTTGATGTTAGGTGCTTATTTCGCCAATCATCAAGAATCTTAAAAAGTTCCATCACATTTACATTTTGAAACATCTATAACGATAAATGAAACATCTTAAAAGTTTTAGTATCATATTCGTGTTGGATTATTCTGCATTTTTGGGGAGAATGGACTTGCCGACTGATTAATGAGGGTTAATCAGTATGCAGTGGCATAAAAAAGCAAATAAAGGCATATAACAGAGGGTTAATAACATGAAAGTTAAAGTACTGTCCCTCCTGGTCCCAGCTCTGCTGGTAGCAGGCGCAGCAAACGCTGCTGAAGTTTACAACAAAGACGGCAACAAATTAGATCTGTACGGTAAAGTAGACGGCCTGCACTATTTCTCTGACGACAAGTCTGTAGATGGCGACCAGACCTACATGCGTCTCGGCTTCAAAGGTGAAACTCAGGTTACTGACCAACTGACCGGTTATGGCCAGTGGGAATATCAGATCCAGGGCAACGCTCCGGAAAGCGAAAACAACTCCTGGACCCGTGTGGCATTCGCTGGTCTGAAATTCCAGGATATCGGTTCTTTCGACTACGGTCGTAACTACGGCGTTGTTTACGACGTAACTTCCTGGACCGACGTTCTGCCAGAATTCGGTGGCGACACCTACGGTTCTGACAACTTCATGCAGCAGCGTGGTAACGGCTTCGCGACCTACCGTAACACCGACTTCTTCGGTCTGGTTGACGGCCTGAACTTTGCTGTTCAGTATCAGGGTAAAAACGGTAGCGTAAGCGGCGAAGGCATGACCAACAACGGTCGTGGCGCTCTGCGTCAGAACGGCGACGGCGTTGGCGGTTCTATCACTTATGATTACGAAGGCTTCGGTATCGGTGCTGCAGTTTCCAGCTCCAAACGTACTGATGATCAGAACAGCGCTGCTTACATCGGTAACGGCGACCGTGCTGAAACCTACACTGGTGGTCTGAAATACGACGCGAACAACATCTACCTGGCTGCTCAGTACACCCAGACCTATAACGCAACTCGCGTAGGTTCCCTGGGGTGGGCGAACAAAGCACAGAACTTCGAAGCTGTTGCTCAGTACCAGTTCGACTTCGGTCTGCGTCCGTCTGTAGCATACCTGCAGTCTAAAGGTAAAAACCTGGGTCGTGGCTACGACGACGAAGATATTCTGAAATATGTTGATGTTGGTGCTACCTACTACTTCAACAAAAACATGTCCACCTACGTTGACTACAAAATCAACCTGCTGGACGACAACCAGTTCACCCGCGCTGCTGGCATCAACACTGATGACATCGTAGCTCTGGGTCTGGTTTACCAGTTCTAATCTCGATTTATATCGAACAAAGGGCCTGCGGGCCCTTTTTTCATTGTTTTCAGCGTACAAACGCAGTCTTTTGGTGTACTCTTGCGACCGTTCGCATGAGGATAATCACGTATGGAAATGAACTTTACCCGTGTGGCATTGCTGGCTGCCGCGCTCTTGTTTGTTGGTTGCGATCAAAAACCACAACCCGCCAAACCCAACGCTCCTGAAGTTACCGTTCTTGAAGGCAAAACGATGGGAACCTTCTGGCGTGCCAGCATTCCGGGCATTGACGCCAAACGTAGTGTTGAACTCAAAGAGAAGATCCAGACTCAGTTGGATGCCGACGATCAGCTACTTTCGACTTATAAAAAAGATTCCGCGCTGATGCGTTTTAACGACTCGCAAAGTTTATCGCCGTGGCCGGTAAGTGAAGCGATGGCTGATATCGTCACCACTTCGCTACGCATTGGCGCAAAGACTGACGGTGCGATGGATATTACCGTCGGGCCGCTGGTGAATTTGTGGGGCTTTGGCCCGGAGCAACAGCCGGTACAAATCCCGACCCAGGAACAGATCGACGCGATGAAAGCCAAAACCGGCTTACAGCACCTGATGGTAATTAATCAGTTGCATCAGCAATATCTGCAAAAAGATGTGCCGGACTTATATGTCGATCTCTCCACCGTGGGTGAAGGTTATGCGGCAGATCATCTGGCGCGTCTCATGGAGCAGGAAGGTATTTCCCGCTATCTGGTGTCGGTTGGCGGCGCACTGAACAGCCGGGGCATGAATGGTGAAGGGCAGCCGTGGCGGGTGGCGATCCAAAAACCGACCGATAAAGAGAATGCGGTTCAGGCCGTGGTCGATATCAATGGCCACGGGATTAGCACCTCCGGTAGCTATCGCAACTATTACGAGCTGGACGGCAAACGCCTGTCCCATGTTATCGATCCGCAAACCGGGCGTCCCATCGAACATAATCTGGTGTCCGTGACGGTAATTGCCCCGACGGCGCTGGAAGCCGATGCCTGGGACACCGGGTTAATGGTTCTCGGGCCGGATAAAGCCAAAGAAATCGTTCGCCGGGAAGGGCTGGCGGTCTATATGATCACCAAAGAGGGCGATAGTTTTAAAACCTGGATGTCGCCGCAGTTTAAAAGCTTCCTTATCAGCGAAAAAAATTAAAGCGCAAGATTGTTGGTTTTTGCGTGATGGTGACCGGGCAGACTAGAGGCTATCCTTAACCAGGGAGCTGCTTATGAAAAACGCCACATGCTTAACTGACGATCAACGCTGGCAATCTGTCCTGGCCCGCGACCCGCACGCCGACGGCAAATTCGTTTTCGCCGTGCGTACCACGGGCATCTTTTGCCGCCCGTCTTGCCGCGCCAGACATGCCCTGCGGGAAAACGTCTCCTTTTATGCGGATGCCAGCGAGGCGCTTGCCGCAGGTTTTCGCCCCTGCAAACGTTGCCAGCCGGACAAAGCCAATGCCCGGCAAGACCGGTTGGATAAAATCACCCATGCTTGTCGGCTGCTGGAACAAGAAACGCCCGTGACGCTGGAGGCTTTAGCCGACCAGGTGGCGATGAGTCCATTCCACTTACACCGTTTATTTAAAGCTACGACCGGAATGACACCAAAAGCCTGGCAACAGGCCTGGCGTGCTCGTCGCTTGCGCGAATCGTTAACGAAAGGGGAGAGCGTCACCCAGGCGATTCTCCACGCCGGATTTCCCGACGGCAGCAGTTACTACCGTAAAGCCGACGAAACGCTGGGCATGACGGCTAAACAGTTTCGTCATGGTGGCGAAAACCTGGCTGTTCGTTATGCGCTGGCCGATTGTTCGCTGGGGCGTTGCCTGGTGGCGGAAAGCGAGCGGGGGATTTGCGCGATTTTACTGGGCGATGACGATGCGACATTAATTGGCGAGCTACAGCAGATGTTTCCTGCCGCCGACAACGCCCCTGCTGATCCGACATTTCAGCAACATGTGCGCGAGGTCATCGCCAGCCTTAATAACCGTAATACGCCGCTGACGTTACCGTTGGATATTCGCGGCACCGCTTTCCAACAACAAGTCTGGCAAGCATTGCGTTCCATTCCTTGTGGTGAAACAGTGAGTTACCAGCGACTGGCAAATTCCATCGGCAAACCAACAGCGGTGCGTGCAGTGGCAAGTGCTTGCGCCGCCAATAAGTTAGCGATCGTTATACCTTGTCATCGGGTGGTACGTGGCGATGGCGCACTTTCCGGTTACCGCTGGGGTGTTTCGCGTAAAGCGCAATTGCTACGTCGCGAAGCTGAAAATGAGGAGAGGTAATGCTGGATCTGTTCACTGATGCTGAACCCTGGCAAGAACCGCTGGCTTCCGGCGCAGTGATCCTGCGCCGTTTTGCTTTTGATATCGCAGAAGATCTGATGCAGGAAATTAACGGTGTCGCCAACCAGTCGCCGTTTCGCCAGATGGTTACACCGGGTGGGTATACCATGTCGGTGGCAATGACCAACTGTGGACGTCTTGGCTGGACGACTAACCAGCAAGGCTATCTCTATTCGCCTATTGATCCACAAACAAATAAGCCGTGGCCCGCCATGCCGCAAGGCTTTCGTGATTTGTGCCAACGGGCAGCAACGGCGGCGGGGTATCCCGATTTCCAGCCTGACGCTTGCCTTATCAACCGCTACGTCCCTGGCGCGAAACTGTCATTGCATCAGGATAAAGACGAGCCGGATCTGCGCGCGCCAATTGTTTCTGTTTCTCTGGGACTGCCTGCAATTTTCCAGTTTGGCGGCTTGAAACGTAATGATCCGCTAAAACGTCTGTTGCTGGAACATGGCGATGTGGTGGTGTGGGGCGGTGAGTCACGGCTGTTTTATCACGGTATTCAACCACTAAAAGCGGGATTTCATCCACTGACCGCCGACTGTCGCTACAACCTGACCTTTCGCCAGGCAGGTAAAGAAGAATAAAAATAAGAATTATTATTGCTGTGTGCGCGGAGATGTTTAAACTGCGGGCTGTAATTCATTGTCCGGGTTTTCTGCATGGAACTTCTTGTACTTGTCTGGCGGCAGTATCGCTGGCCATTTATCAGTGTGATGGCGCTCAGCCTCGCCAGTGCGGCGTTAGGCATTGGCTTAATTGCTTTTATCAATCAGCGTCTTATCGAAACGGCAGATACCAGTTTGCTGGTGTTGCCGGAGTTTCTGGGTTTATTGCTGCTGTTGATGGCGGTAACACTGGGATCGCAACTGGCGCTCACCACACTGGGCCATCATTTCGTTTACCGACTGCGTAGCGAATTTATCAAGCGGATTCTGGATACCCACGTCGAGCGCATTGAACAACTGGGCAGTGCCTCATTGCTGGCGGGGTTAACCAGCGATGTGCGCAATATCACCATCGCTTTTGTGCGCTTACCTGAACTGGTGCAGGGTATCATTCTCACTGTGGGTTCGGCGGCGTATCTGTGGATGCTGTCGGGTAAAATGTTGCTGGTAACGGCGATCTGGATGGCAATCACCATCTGGGGTGGTTTTTTGTTGGTGGCGCGGGTGTACAAACATATGGCGACCCTGCGAGAAACCGAAGACAAGCTGTACACGGATTTTCAAACTGTACTGGAAGGGCGCAAAGAGCTGACCCTGAACCGCGAGCGCGCCGAGTACGTTTTTAACAATCTCTACATCCCCGATGCGCAAGAATATCGCCATCATATTATTCGTGCTGATACATTCCATCTTAGTGCCGTGAACTGGTCGAACATTATGATGCTGGGCGCAATAGGCCTGGTGTTCTGGATGGCAAACAGTCTCGGTTGGGCTGATACCAACGTTGCGGCGACTTATTCGCTGACGCTGTTGTTCCTGCGTACACCGCTGCTTTCGGCGGTTGGTGCGTTGCCGACGCTGCTGACGGCACAGGTGGCGTTCAACAAGCTGAACAAATTCGCGCTCGCGCCTTTTAAAGCGGAGTTTCCGCGCCCGCAGGCGTTTCCCAACTGGCAAACCCTGGAGCTGCGTAACGTGACGTTTAGTTATCAGGATAATGCTTTTTCCGTTGGCCCGATTAACCTCACTATTAAACGTGGCGAACTGCTGTTCCTGATTGGTGGCAACGGTAGCGGTAAATCGACGCTGGCGATGTTGCTGACGGGGTTGTATCAGCCGCAAAGCGGTGAAATTTTGCTGGATGGCAACCCCATCAGCGCTGAAAAACCAGAAGATTATCGCAAGCTGTTTTCCGCCGTGTTTACCGATGTCTGGTTGTTTGATCAACTGCTGGGGCCGGAGGGTAAAACCGCAAATCCACAACTGGTTGAGAAGTGGCTGGATCAGTTGAAAATGGGTCATAAGCTTGAGTTAAGTAACGGGCGTATTCTTAACCTGAAGTTATCGAAAGGGCAGAAGAAACGCGTGGCGTTGTTGCTGGCACTGGCAGAAGAACGCGACATAATCCTGTTGGATGAATGGGCAGCGGATCAGGATCCACACTTCCGCCGTGAGTTTTATCAGGTATTACTGCCGCTGATGCAGGAGATGGGCAAAACGATTTTCGCCATCAGTCATGATGACCACTATTTTATTCACGCCGACCGCCTGCTGGAAATGCGCAGTGGGCTGCTTAGCGAACTAACCGGCGAAGAGCGTGATGCCGCTTCGCGTGATGCCGTTGCCCGGACGGCATGATATTTTGACGCTTACCTGACGGACTTCTGCTGCCAGGTAAGCGTTCCCTTCGTTTCTAATAACCCTATAATTAATCAACGAAATCATAATGTTTATAAAAATAGAAGATAATTTATAAACATTATTTAAATATTGTTACTTAAGTGTTAACGTTGATGCCGCGCAAATCTCACCTGCAATAAAGCGACTAAAAGTAAGGCATTAACAAGATGAAAAAAGTGACTGCCATGCTCTTCTCGATGGCCGTGGGGCTTAATGCCGTTTCAATGACGGCAAAAGCGAAAGCGTCCGAGGAGCAGGAAACTGATGTACTGTTGATTGGCGGCGGCATTATGAGCGCCACGTTGGGGACCTATTTACGGGAACTGGAGCCTGAATGGTCGATGACCATGGTAGAGCGCCTGGAGGGTGTCGCGCAGGAGAGTTCGAACGGCTGGAACAACGCCGGAACCGGGCATTCTGCGCTGATGGAACTCAATTACACCCCGCAAAACGCCGATGGCAGCATCAGTATTGAAAAAGCAGTCGCCATTAACGAAGCATTCCAGATTTCCCGCCAGTTCTGGGCGCACCAGGTCGAGCGCGGCGTGCTGCGTACCCCGCGTTCATTTATCAATACCGTTCCGCATATGAGCTTTGTCTGGGGCGAAGATAACGTCAATTTCCTGCGTGCCCGTTACGCGGCATTGCAACAAAGTTCGCTGTTTCGTGGTATGCGTTACTCTGAAGATCACGCGCAAATCAAGGAGTGGGCACCGTTAGTGATGGAAGGGCGTGATCCACAACAGAAAGTGGCGGCTACGCGTACAGAAATTGGCACCGATGTGAACTACGGTGAGATCACCCGTCAGTTGATCGCCTCATTACAGAAGAAATCTAACTTCTCGCTGCAACTCAGCAGCGAAGTCCGCGCTATCAAACGTAATGACGATAACACCTGGACCGTCACCGTTGCCGATCTGAAAAACGGCACCGCACAGAACATCCGTGCGAAATTTGTCTTTATCGGCGCGGGTGGCGCGGCACTGAAACTGTTGCAGGAGTCCGGTATTCCGGAAGCGAAAGAATACGCCGGTTTCCCGGTGGGCGGTCAGTTCCTCGTTTCGGAAAACCCGGATGTGGTTAATCACCATCTGGCGAAGGTCTATGGTAAAGCATCCGTTGGCGCGCCGCCGATGTCAGTTCCGCATATCGATACCCGTGTACTGGACGGTAAACGCGTGGTGCTGTTCGGGCCATTTGCTACCTTCTCAACCAAATTCCTCAAAAACGGTTCGCTGTGGGATCTGATGAGTTCCACCACCACCTCTAACGTGATGCCGATGATGCACGTCGGGCTGGATAATTTCGATCTGGTGAAATATCTGGTGAGTCAGGTGATGTTGAGTGAAGAGGATCGTTTTGAAGCGTTGAAAGAGTACTACCCACAAGCGAAAAAAGAGGACTGGCGTTTGTGGCAAGCGGGACAGCGCGTGCAGATTATCAAACGTGATGCCGATAAAGGCGGCGTGCTGCGTCTGGGTACAGAAGTGGTCAGCGACCAGCAAGGAACCATTGCTGCGCTGCTCGGCGCATCGCCGGGGGCATCTACCGCTGCGCCGATTATGTTGAGTCTGTTGGAAAAAGTGTTTGGTGATCGTGTTTCCAGCCCACAATGGCAGGCCACGCTGAAAGCAATTGTTCCGTCTTATGGCAGCAAGCTGAACGGTGATGCGGCGGCAACAGAACGTGAATTGCAGTACACCAGCGAAGTTCTGAGCCTGAAATATGATAAGCCGCAGGCGGCAGATAGCACGCCGAAAGCGCAGTTGAAACCGCAACCAGTACAAAAAGAAGTGGCGGATATTGCGTTGTAATGGTGCGCCGCATCCGGCAACTGGCCAGGGCGTTAGATGTCGGATGCGGCGTAACCGCCTTATCCGACCTACGGGGGCAGCACTTCACAGCGGCGTAGGCCTGATAAGACGCGCAGCGTCGCATCAGGCAACCGGCCAGGGCGTTAGATGTCGGATGCGGCGTAACCGCCTTATCCGACCTGCGGAGTGCAGCACTTCACATTCGTTTAGCGAACTACCGCGTTCTCAATCTTCTCTTCCGCCTTCCAGACGCGGTATTTCACATCCACATTGTCTGGTGTATACACCACGATCGGCAGCTTGCTGTTGTAACGCAGCATTCCGGCATCACCCAGATACGCGGTAACAAATTTCTTCTCTTTCTTGCCATCCGGACAGGCCATCATCGTCGAAACCGGGGAGCTAACTTTATCAAAGACATAATAATCATAGCCCCAGCCTTCCAGCGTTTTGCTTTCCAGTTTTCCGCCAAGACGATGCAGATTGCAATCGACCTCCAGCGTCTGACCGATCAACAGTTCTACTTTCAGGGTAGATTCATCTTCTTGCGGGGTTAACTGAATCACCTGACGCTTCATCCCTTTTTCGGCTTGCGGATAAGGGGCAATTTTTTCCAGCGGCTGGATGCTTTCTGCCGCCCAGGCAGAGGTCGTGGCAAAAGCGGCAAACAACACTGCAGGTAGAATGGTCTTCATTTTGTTTTCCTTTCTTCATTTATAGGTTTTTCACCGATGATGTCGCTGAAGGTTAACATATTCATCAAATTTATTAATTTGCTTTATGAATAACTTAAGGAATATTCAGACAACTTTACCTTCTCTTTTGGTGTTATATGCTGATGAATGGTGAAGCCTGAAGAAATATATTTGGTGAATTTATCGCTATATAAATTTATTTATAACCATTTGAAATGTGAGCAAAAGACCGTTTTTGCCAGCCTTCCCACCACTCTTTTGATCCTACTACAGGTTTTACCCCGATCGGGGTATGCATCTTTGACACATCCTTTAATATCTTAGCGGCTATAAAAATGGCTTATTAATTATGCGGTTTATTTGGTCGCTCTCCGTTTTCAGAGCGCGTTAATGATGGAAGGTCAATGTGAAGATTGATGTATCCCGTCGGGGCATACTCACTGGTCGCTGGCGCAAAGCCAGTAACGGTATCCGTCCGCCCTGGTCTGGTGATGAATCTCATTTTCTGACCCATTGTACCCGCTGCGACGCCTGTATTAATGCTTGTGAAAACAACATTCTGCAACGTGGTGCGGGCGGCTATCCGAGCGTTAATTTCAAAAACAACGAGTGCAGTTTCTGTTATGCCTGTGCGCAGGCTTGCCCCGAATCACTATTTTCTCCGCGCCACACCAGGGCCTGGGATTTGCTGTTCACCATCGGGGAGACGTGCCTGGCGTATCAGGCAGTCGAATGCCGTCGCTGTCAGGATAGCTGTGAACCAATGGCCATTATCTTTCGCCCGACGCTTTCCGGGATCTACCAGCCGCAACTTAATAGCCAACTTTGCAACGGATGTGGAGCATGTGCAGCTAGTTGTCCGGTATCAGCCATTACTGCGGAGTATCTCCATGCACACTAACTGGCAAGTTTGCAGCCTGGTCGTTCAGGCCAAAAGCGAACGAATTTCAGACATCAGCACCCAACTGAACGCCTTTGATGGCTGTGAAGTCGCTGTCAGCGACGCGCCGAGTGGTCAGTTGATAGTGGTGGTGGAAGCAGAAGACAGCGAAACGCTAATTCAAACCATTGAGTCAGTACGCAACGTAGAAGGCGTGCTGGCGGTGTCGCTGGTTTATCACCAGCAGGAAGAGCAAGGTGAGGAAACACCATGAAACTCAGTCGTCGTAGCTTTATGAAAGCTAACGCCGTTGCGGCCGCTGCGGCGGCTGCCGGTCTCAGCGTGCCGGGCGTTGCCCGCGCCGTTGTTGGTCAGCAGGAAGCCATTAAATGGGATAAAGCGCCATGCCGTTTTTGCGGTACTGGTTGTGGCGTTCTGGTCGGAACGCAACAGGGGCGTGTGGTGGCCTGTCAGGGCGACCCGGACGCACCGGTTAACCGTGGTCTGAACTGCATTAAGGGCTATTTCCTGCCCAAAATTATGTACGGTAAAGACCGTTTGACGCAGCCGCTTCTGCGTATGAAAAACGGTAAATATGACAAAGAAGGCGAGTTCACCCCAATTACCTGGGATCAAGCCTTTGATGTGATGGAAGAGAAATTCAAAACCGCCCTGAAAGAAAAAGGGCCAGAGTCGATCGGTATGTTCGGTTCTGGTCAGTGGACTATCTGGGAAGGTTATGCCGCGTCCAAGTTGTTCAAAGCGGGCTTCCGTTCTAACAACATCGACCCGAACGCACGCCACTGTATGGCGTCGGCGGTCGTTGGCTTTATGCGTACCTTTGGTATGGATGAGCCGATGGGCTGCTATGACGACATCGAACAGGCTGACGCGTTTGTGCTGTGGGGCGCGAACATGGCGGAGATGCACCCGATCCTCTGGTCGCGCATTACCAACCGTCGTCTCTCTAACCAGAACGTCACCGTGGCGGTGCTTTCTACTTACCAGCATCGTAGCTTTGAACTGGCGGATAACGGCATCATCTTTACGCCGCAGTCTGACCTGGTGATCCTGAACTATATCGCCAACTATATCATTCAAAACAATGCGATAAATCAGGACTTCTTCAGCAAACACGTCAACCTGCGTAAAGGGGCGACGGACATCGGCTACGGTTTACGTCCAACCCATCCGCTGGAAAAAGCGGCGAAAAATCCGGGTTCCGATGCTTCCGAGCCGATGAGCTTTGAAGATTACAAAGCCTTTGTTGCCGAATATACGCTGGAAAAAACCGCTGAAATGACCGGCGTGCCAAAAGATCAGTTGGAACAACTGGCGCAACTGTATGCCGATCCGAACAAGAAAGTCATCTCCTACTGGACGATGGGTTTCAACCAGCATACCCGCGGCGTGTGGGCCAACAACCTGGTCTACAACCTGCATCTGCTGACCGGCAAAATTTCCCAGCCGGGTTGCGGTCCGTTCTCCCTCACGGGTCAGCCTTCCGCGTGTGGTACTGCGCGTGAAGTGGGCACCTTTGCTCACCGTCTGCCAGCGGACATGGTGGTGACCAACGAGAAACACCGTGATATCTGCGAGAAGAAGTGGAATATCCCGAGCGGCACCATTCCGGCAAAAATCGGTCTGCACGCGGTAGCACAAGACCGTGCGCTGAAAGACGGCACGCTGAATGTTTACTGGACCATGTGTACCAATAACATGCAGGCCGGGCCGAACATTAATGAAGAGCGTATGCCGGGCTGGCGCGATCCGCGCAACTTTATCATCGTTTCCGATCCATATCCGACAGTCAGTGCGCTGGCCGCGGACTTGATTCTGCCGACAGCAATGTGGGTAGAGAAAGAGGGGGCTTACGGTAACGCAGAACGCCGTACTCAGTTCTGGCGTCAACAGGTACAGGCACCGGGCGAAGCAAAATCGGATCTCTGGCAGTTAGTCCAGTTCTCCCGCCGCTTCAAAACTGAAGAAGTGTGGCCGGAAGAGCTGCTGGCGAAGAAACCGGAGCTGCGTGGCAAAACGCTGTACGAGGTACTGTATGCCACCCCGGAAGTGAGCAAATTCCCGGTATCCGAACTGGCAGAAGATCAACTTAATGATGAATCCCGCGAGCTGGGCTTCTATCTGCAAAAAGGGCTGTTCGAAGAGTACGCATGGTTTGGCCGCGGTCACGGTCACGATCTGGCTCCGTTCGATGACTACCACAAAGCACGCGGCCTGCGCTGGCCGGTAGTTAACGGTAAAGAAACGCAGTGGCGTTACAGTGAAGGCAACGACCCGTATGTGAAAGCGGGCGAAGGCTACAAGTTCTACGGTAAACCGGATGGCAAAGCGGTGATCTTCGCACTGCCGTTTGAACCGGCGGCGGAAGCTCCGGATGAAGAATACGATCTGTGGCTCTCTACCGGGCGCGTACTGGAGCACTGGCATACCGGCAGTATGACTCGCCGTGTACCAGAACTGCACCGTGCCTTCCCGGAAGCGGTCCTGTTTATTCACCCGCTGGATGCGAAAGCGCGTGACCTGCGTCGTGGTGACAAAGTGAAAGTGGTTTCTCGTCGTGGCGAAGTGATCTCGATTGTCGAAACGCGCGGTCGTAACCGTCCGCCGAAGGGCCTGGTGTATATGCCGTTCTTCGACGCCGCACAGTTGGTTAACAAACTGACGCTGGACGCGACCGATCCGCTCTCGAAAGAGACGGACTTTAAGAAGTGCGCGGTCAAACTGGAGAAGGTGTAAGCCATTATGTCCCGGTCAGCGAAACCTCAAAATGGTCGCCGCCGCTTTCTGCGCGATGTCGTTCGCACAGCAGGCGGGCTGGCTGCCGTGGGTGTGGCGCTGGGGTTACAACAGCAAACCGCACGTGCATCTGGCGTGCGGTTGCGCCCGCCCGGAGCCATAAACGAGAACGCCTTTGCCAGTGCCTGTGTGCGTTGCGGGCAGTGTGTTCAGGCTTGCCCTTACGACACCTTAAAGCTGGCGACGTTGGCCTCTGGCCTGTCGGCGGGCACGCCGTACTTTGTGGCGCGCGATATTCCTTGCGAAATGTGTGAGGACGTACCGTGTGCCAAAGTGTGCCCGAGTGGTGCGCTGGATCGTGAAATCGAATCGATCGACGACGCGCGGATGGGGCTGGCAGTGCTGGTGGATCAGGAGAACTGCCTCAACTTTCAGGGGCTGCGCTGCGATGTCTGTTATCGCGAATGCCCGAAAATTGATGAGGCGATTACCCTGGAACTGGAGCGCAACACGCGTACCGGTAAACACGCCCGTTTTCTGCCAACGGTTCACAGCGATGCCTGCACCGGCTGCGGTAAGTGCGAAAAAGTGTGCGTACTGGAGCAACCGGCAATCAAGGTGTTACCGCTGTCACTGGCGAAAGGGGAGTTAGGTCACCATTACCGCTTCGGCTGGCTGGAGGGGAACGATGGCAAATCGTAAACGTGACGCCGGGCGCGAGGCGCTGGCGAAAAAAGGCTGGTGGCGTAGTCACCGTTGGCTGGTGTTGCGTCGCCTTTGTCAGTTCTTCGTACTGGGAATGTTTTTGAGCGGCCCGTGGTTTGGTGTGTGGATCTTGCACGGCAACTATAGCAGTAGCTTGTTACTCGACACCATTCCGCTGACCGATCCGCTGATGACGCTGCAAAGCCTTGCCAGCGGTCATCTACCTGCCACAGTGGCGTTGACCGGCGCAGTGATTATCACTGTGCTCTACGCCCTGGCAGGAAAGCGATTATTTTGCAGTTGGGTCTGTCCGCTGAACCCGATTACCGATTTAGCAAACTGGTTACGCAGGCGATTTGACCTCAATCAGTCTGCGACGATCCCGCGGCACATTCGCTACGTGCTGCTGGTCGTCATACTGGTGGGATCTGCCTTAACCGGCACACTCATCTGGGAATGGATTAACCCTGTTTCCCTGATGGGGCGCAGCCTGGTAATGGGATTCGGCAGCGGCGCGCTGCTTATTCTCGCGCTGTTTTTATTTGATCTACTGGTCGTTGAACACGGCTGGTGCGGTCACATTTGCCCGGTCGGTGCGCTGTATGGCGTGTTGGGTAGCAAAGGTATTGTTACCGTTGCGGCTACCGATCGGCAGAAATGTAACCGCTGTATGGATTGTTTTCATGTTTGCCCGGAACCGCATGTACTACGTGCCCCGGTGCTGGATGAACAAAGCCCGGTGCAGGTCACCAGCCGCGATTGCATGACGTGCGGTCGCTGCGTGGATGTCTGTTCTGAGGATGTATTTACAATAACTACACGATGGAGTTCGGGAGCGAAATCATGAAAAGCCATGACCTGAAGAAAGCGCTGTGTCAATGGACGGCGATGCTGGCCCTGGTGGTGAGCGGCGCGGTTTGGGCGGCTAATGGCGTCGATTTTAGCCAGTCGCCGGAAGTATCCGGGACGCAGGAAGGGGCCATTCGGATGCCAAAAGAGCAGGATCGGATGCCGCTGAACTATGTGAATCAGCCGCCGATGATCCCGCATAGCGTTGAAGGTTATCAGGTAACGACCAATACCAACCGCTGCTTACAGTGCCACGGTGTCGAGAGCTATCGCACCACTGGCGCGCCGCGCATCAGTCCAACTCACTTTATGGACAGCGATGGCAAGGTAGGTGCGGAAGTGGCTCCGCGTCGTTACTTCTGTCTGCAATGTCACGTGCCGCAGGCCGATACCGCGCCAATCGTGGGGAATACCTTCACCCCATCAAAAGGTTACGGGAAATAAGAGGTTATTATGGGAAATTCTGACCGTAAGCCTGGCCTGATTAAGCGCCTGTGGAAATGGTGGCGTACTCCCAGTCGTCTGGCGCTGGGTACGCTGCTGTTGATCGGTTTTGTTGGCGGTATTGTCTTCTGGGGCGGCTTTAACACCGGAATGGAAAAAGCCAATACCGAAGAGTTCTGCATTAGCTGCCACGAAATGCGCAATACGGTGTATCAGGAATACATGGATTCCGTGCATTACAACAACCGTAGTGGCGTGCGTGCGACCTGTCCGGATTGTCACGTTCCGCACGAGTTTGTGCCGAAAATGATACGCAAGCTCAAAGCAAGTAAAGAGCTGTATGGTAAAATTTTTGGCGTTATTGACACGCCGCAAAAGTTTGAAGCTCATCGCCTGACTATGGCACAGAATGAGTGGCGGCGGATGAAGGACAATAACTCGCAGGAGTGTCGTAACTGTCACAACTTCGAGTATATGGATACAACCGCCCAGAAAGGTGTTGCCGCGAAGATGCACGCTCAGGCGGTGAAAGACGGGCAAACCTGTATTGACTGCCATAAAGGGATAGCGCACAAGCTGCCTGATATGCGTGAAGTCGAACCAGGTTTTTAACAGGGTTATTGCGTGGGTATGCTTGAAGCCAGAGAATTACTCTGCGAGCGGGATGAACGCACTTTATTTAGTGGTTTGTCATTTACGCTGAATGCAGGAGAGTGGGTACAAATCACCGGCAGCAACGGCGCGGGGAAGACAACGCTTCTCCGTTTGCTGACGGGGTTGTCTCGCCCTGATGCGGGTGAAGTTCTCTGGCAAGGGCAGCCCTTGCATCAGGTACGCGATAGCTACCATCAAAACCTGTTATGGATAGGCCATCAGCCGGGGATCAAAACCCGGCTGACGGCGTTAGAAAATCTGCACTTTTATCATCGCGATGGTGATACCGCACACTGTCTGGACGCTCTGGCGCAGGCCGGGCTTGCCGGATTCGAAGATATTCCCGTGAATCAACTCTCTGCCGGGCAACAACGCCGCGTTGCGCTGGCGCGTCTGTGGCTGACCCGTGCCACCTTGTGGATCCTCGACGAACCGTTTACCGCGATTGACGTTAACGGCGTCGATCGTCTGACCCAGCGTATGGCACAGCATACGGAGCAGGGGGGGATTGTGATTCTTACTACTCACCAACCGCTCAACGTTGCCGAAAGTAAAATCCGCCGCATATCTCTGACGAAAACGAGGGGCGTATGATGTTCTGGCGCATTTTCCGTCTTGAGCTGCGCGTAGCGTTTCGCCATAGCGCCGAAATCGCCAACCCGCTGTGGTTTTTCCTGATTGTTATTACCCTTTTTCCGCTCAGTATCGGTCCGGAGCCGCAACTGCTGGCACGTATTGCACCGGGCATTATTTGGGTGGCAGCGCTGCTTTCTTCCTTACTGGCGCTGGAGCGACTGTTCCGTGACGATTTGCAGGACGGCAGTCTTGAACAACTGATGTTGTTGCCGTTACCCTTGCCCGCCGTTGTGCTGGCGAAGGTGATGGCGCACTGGATGGTAACCGGTTTACCGTTACTTATCCTCTCGCCACTGGTGGCATTGCTACTGGGAATGGACGTTTATGGCTGGCAAGTGATGGCGCTGACGCTGCTGTTGGGAACTCCAACGCTGGGATTTCTCGGTGCTCCGGGCGTGGCGCTGACAGTGGGACTTAAGCGCGGTGGCGTGCTGCTCAGCATACTGGTGTTACCGCTGACCATCCCATTACTCATCTTTGCTACCGCCGCGATGGACGCGGCTTCGATGCATTTGCCCGTTGACGGGTATCTGGCAATTTTAGGCGCGTTGCTGGCAGGCACCGCGACATTAAGTCCTTTTGCGACGGCGGCAGCGTTACGAATCAGCATTCAATAACGCTGGATTACTGATTTTTGTTCGAGTCTGGTATCGAAACTATGTGGAAAACACTGCATCAACTGGCGATCCCACCACGGCTGTACCAAATCTGTGGCTGGTTTATACCGTGGCTGGCAATCGCCAGTGTGGTCGTGCTTACCGTTGGCTGGATCTGGGGATTCGGCTTCGCTCCGGCTGATTATCAGCAGGGAAATAGCTACCGCATTATCTATCTACATGTGCCTGCGGCGATCTGGTCGATGGGCATTTATGCCTCAATGGCGGTGGCGGCGTTTATCGGCCTTGTCTGGCAGATGAAAATGGCCAATCTGGCGGTGGCGGCGATGGCTCCCATTGGTGCCGTGTTTACCTTTATTGCCCTGGTTACCGGTTCCGCATGGGGAAAACCGATGTGGGGGACCTGGTGGGTATGGGACGCACGTCTGACCTCTGAACTGGTGTTGCTGTTTCTGTATGTTGGTGTGATTGCGCTGTGGCACGCTTTCGACGACCGCCGTCTGGCGGGGCGTGCGGCGGGGATCCTGGTGCTGATTGGTGTAGTAAACCTGCCGATTATTCATTACTCCGTGGAGTGGTGGAACACCCTGCATCAGGGATCAACGCGGATGCAGCAAAGTATCGATCCGGCGATGCGTTCGCCGCTGCGCTGGTCGATTTTTGGTTTCCTGCTGCTGTCTGCCACGCTGACGCTAATGCGGATGCGTAATTTGATTTTGCTGATGGAAAAACGCCGTCCGTGGGTGAGTGAACTGATACTGAAAAGAGGCCGTAAATGACCCCTGCATTTGCTTCTTGGAATGAATTTTTCGCAATGGGCGGTTACGCCTTTTTTGTCTGGCTGGCGGTAGTGATGACTGTTATTCCGCTGGTGGTGTTGGTCGTGCACTCGGTGATGCAGCATCGCGCAATTCTGCGTGGCGTGGCGCAACAACGGGCGCGTGAGGCGCGTTTACGTGCTGCGCAACAGCAGGAGGCTGCATGAATATTCGCCGTAAAAACCGCTTGTGGATTGCCTGTGCCGTGCTGGCGGGGCTGGCGCTGACTATCGGTCTGGTGCTGTATGCGCTGCGCTCGAATATCGATCTTTTCTATACGCCGGGGGAAATTCTCTACGGCAAGCGTGAAACCCAGCAGATGCCGGAAGTCGGTCAGCGTCTGCGCGTCGGCGGGATGGTGATGCCGGGTAGCGTGCAGCGCGATCCTGACTCGCTGAAAGTGACCTTCACCATTTACGATGCTGAAGGCTCAGTGGATGTCTCTTACGAAGGCATTCTGCCGGACTTGTTCCGTGAAGGGCAGGGCGTTGTGGTGCAGGGCGAACTGGAAAAAGGCAATCATATCCTCGCGAAAGAAGTACTGGCGAAACACGATGAAAACTACACACCGCCAGAAGTCGAGAAAGCGATGGAAGCTAATCACCGTCGCCCGGCCAGTGTTTATAAGGATCCAGCATCATGATGCCGGAAATTGGTAACGGACTGCTGTGCCTGGCATTAGGGATTGCGCTGCTGCTGTCCGTCTATCCTTTGTGGGGCGTGGCGCGTGGAGATGCGCGCATGATGGCCTCTTCTCGCTTGTTTGCCTGGTTGCTGTTTATGTCTGTGGCTGGCGCATTTCTGGTGCTGGTCAATGCGTTCGTGGTGAACGACTTCACCGTCACCTACGTGGCCAGCAACTCTAATACCCAGCTTCCGGTGTGGTATCGCGTGGCGGCCACCTGGGGCGCGCATGAAGGCTCTCTGCTGTTGTGGGTGCTGCTGATGAGCGGCTGGACCTTTGCGGTAGCGATTTTTAGCCAGCGTATTCCGCTGGATATCGTTGCCCGCGTACTGGCGATAATGGGAATGGTCAGCGTCGGCTTTTTGCTGTTCATTCTCTTTACCTCTAACCCGTTCTCCCGCACGCTGCCGAACTTCCCGATTGAAGGGCGTGATCTTAACCCGCTGTTGCAGGATCCAGGGCTGATCTTCCATCCGCCTCTGCTCTATATGGGTTACGTCGGTTTCTCGGTGGCGTTTGCTTTTGCCATTGCATCTTTATTGAGCGGACGTCTGGACAGCACCTACGCACGTTTTACCCGTCCCTGGACGCTGGCGGCGTGGATCTTCCTGACGCTTGGCATCGTACTTGGTTCTGCGTGGGCTTATTACGAACTTGGTTGGGGCGGCTGGTGGTTCTGGGATCCAGTAGAAAACGCCTCGTTTATGCCGTGGCTGGTGGGTACTGCGCTGATGCACTCGCTGGCGGTGACTGAACAACGTGCCAGCTTCAAAGCGTGGACATTATTGCTGGCAATCAGTGCCTTCTCGTTGTGTCTGCTGGGAACTTTTCTTGTGCGCTCCGGCGTGCTGGTATCGGTACATGCATTTGCGTCTGACCCGGCGCGCGGCATGTTTATCCTCGCCTTTATGGTGCTGGTGATTGGCGGTTCGCTGCTGCTGTTTGCCGCGCGTGGACACAAAGTTCGCTCACGCGTAAACAATGCGCTGTGGTCGCGGGAATCTCTGTTGTTAGCGAACAACGTTTTGCTGGTCGCCGCGATGCTGGTGGTACTGCTGGGGACGCTGCTGCCGCTGGTGCATAAGCAACTCGGGCTGGGCAGCATTTCGATTGGCGAACCGTTCTTCAACACCATGTTTACCTGGCTGATGGTGCCGTTTGCGTTGTTGCTTGGCGTTGGCCCGCTGGTGCGCTGGGGGCGCGATCGTCCGCGTAAAATCCGCAATTTGTTGATTATCGCCTTTATTAGCACGCTGGCGTTGTCGTTGCTGTTGCCGTGGCTGTTCGAAAGCAAAGTCGTGGCGATGACGGTACTCGGTCTGGCAATGGCCTGCTGGATTGGTGTGCTGGCGATTGCCGAAGCGGCGCAGCGTATTTCGCGTGGCACCAAAACAACCTTCAGCTACTGGGGAATGGTGGCGGCTCACCTGGGGCTTGCAGTGACAATTGTTGGTATCGCCTTCAGTCAGAACTATAGCGTTGAGCGTGACGTACGCATGAAGTCTGGCGATAGCGTCGATATTCATGAGTATCGTTTCACATTCCGCGACGTAAAAGACGTTAGCGGTCCTAACTGGCGTGGCGGCGTGGCGACAATCGGCGTGACGCGTGACGGCAAACCGGAAACGGTGTTGTATGCAGAAAAACGTTATTACAACACCGCTGGTTCGATGATGACCGAAGCGGCAATTGACGGCGGCATCACCCGTGACCTGTACGCGGCGCTCGGTGAAGAGCTGGAAAACGGTGCGTGGGCTGTACGTCTTTACTACAAACCGTTTGTTCGCTGGATCTGGGCGGGCGGACTGATGATGGCGTTGGGGGGGCTACTGTGCCTGTTTGATCCTCGTTATCGCAAGCGCGTGAACCCGCAAAAAACTGCGCCGGAGGCTGTATGAAGCGCAAAGTATTGTTAATTCCTTTGATTATCTTCCTGGCGATTGCTGCAGCGTTGCTGTGGCAATTGGCACGTAATGCTGAAGGAGATGATCCGACCAATCTGGAATCGGCGCTTATTGGCAAGCCAGTGCCGAAGTTTCGCCTTGAATCACTGGATAATCCAGGTCAGTTTTATCAGGCGGACGTGCTGACTCAGGGCAAGCCGGTGCTGCTGAACGTCTGGGCGACCTGGTGCCCGACCTGCCGTGCGGAACATCAATACCTGAATCAGCTTTCTGCGCAGGGTATCCGCGTGGTCGGTATGAACTATAAAGACGACAGGCAGAAAGCGATTAGCTGGCTGAAAGAGCTGGGCAATCCTTACGCGTTAAGTCTGTTTGACGGCGACGGCATGTTAGGGCTGGATCTGGGCGTCTATGGCGCGCCAGAAACGTTCCTCATCGACGGCAACGGCATCATTCGCTATCGCCATGCGGGCGATCTCAATCCCCGCGTCTGGCAAGAAGAGATCAAGCCGCTATGGGAGAAATACAGTAAGGAGGCCGCACAATGAGGTTTTTATTGGGCGTGCTGATGCTGATGATCTCCAGCTCGGCACTGGCGACCATCGACGTGTTGCAGTTTAAGGATGAAGCACAGGAACAACAGTTCCGTCAGCTCACTGAAGAACTGCGCTGCCCGAAATGCCAGAACAACAGCATTGCCGATTCCAACTCGATGATTGCCACCGACCTGCGACAGAAAGTGTACGAACTGATGCAGGAAGGCAAGAGTAAGAAAGAGATTGTTGATTATATGGTGGCGCGTTACGGCAACTTCGTTACTTACGATCCGCCGTTAACGCCGCTGACCGTGCTGCTGTGGGTGCTACCGGTGGTGGCTATTGGCATTGGCGGTTGGGTGATTTACTCCCGTTCGCGGCGTCGGGTGCATGTGGCGCAGGAGGAGTTTCCCGAACAAAGCATGCCGGAAGGTAAGCGTGCCGGATATGTTGTTTATCTGCCGGGTATTGTGGTGGCGTTAGTTATGGCTGGCGTCAGTTACTACCAGACCGGCAATTATCAGCAGGTAAAAGCCTGGCAGCAGGCCATGGTGCAGGCTCCGGCACTGCTGGACAGGGCGCTGGATCCGAAAGCTGAACCGTTGAATGAAGAAGAGATGTCGCGCCTCGCGCTGGGGATGCGTACTCAACTGCAAAAAAATCCGGGAGATATTGAAGGCTGGATTATGCTGGGTCGCATTGGGATGGCGCTGGGTAATGCCAGTATTGCGACCGATGCGTATGCTAACGCGTATCGCCTCGACCCGAAAAATAGTGATGCGGCGCTGGGTTATGCTGAAGCACTGACGCGTTCTTCTGATCCCAACGACAACCGCCTGGGTGGAGAGTTGTTACGCCAACTGGTGAGAAGCGACCACAGCAATATTCGTGTGTTAAGCATGTATGCGTTTAACGCCTTTGAACAGCAGCGATTTGGCGAAGCCGTTGCTGCGTGGGAGATGATGTTGAAGCTCTTACCCGCCAACGATACCCGTCGAGCGGTGATTGAACGCAGTATCGCGCAGGCGATGCAGCATTTGTCGCCGCAACAAAGTAAATAAGAAGAGGCCCGATGGTGACGCCATCGGGCTTTTTTTACTGTGCCCCGCGTTGTTGCAGGAACAAAATAGTTGCTGCCACGCGTGAGCGGACATTGAGTTTACGCAGCAGATTGCGAATGTGTACTTTCACTGTTTGCTCGGAAATATTCAACACTGAGGCAATCTGCTTATTCGACAGCCCCTGCGCCAGTTCGTGCAGAACATCCAGTTCACGCTCCGTCAACACACTGAAGGGATCTTCCTCTGCGCCAAACATTTCACGTTCGCGTAAGTACTGATTGACGCGTTCGCTAAAGACTTTGCTGCCTTTTGCCCCGGCGCGAATCGCTTCCAGCAGTACTTCCGGGTCGCTATCTTTCAACAGATAACCGTCAGCGCCTGCGTCTATCAACGCAAACACATCACTGGAGGCATCTGAAACGGTCAGAATAATAATTTGCGCGGTAACGCCATCCCTGCGCAAGGCATTGAGGGTATCCAGGCCACTCATGCCTTTCATATTCAGATCCAACAAGATCACGTCGATATCCAGTCGATTCGCCAGATCGATAGCACTTGCGCCGTCGCCCGCTTCAGCGACCACTTCAAAGCCAGGATCAAGTTCCAGTAACTGACGAACACCGCGTCGCATAAGTGGATGATCATCCACAATCAGCACCTGAAAAGGCGTTGCTTCAGGCATAGTAGTCTCCTGAGGTTTTATTAGAATCATTATGTTTGAGCGTAGCGTTGGAAACGCTACCAGGCGCGTGAATGTTACCCCATTTTATGTATGGGCATGTAGTAAAACTGCAAGTGTGGGTTGCGGGACAACGTGTAGATATAAAAAAACCAGCCATAACAGGCTGGTTCTTAAGGGAATTTTGGTCGGCACGAGAGGATTTGAACCTCCGACCCCCGACACCCCATGACGGTGCGCTACCAGGCTGCGCTACGTGCCGACTCGTGGCTGCTAATACTACCGTTTTCCACACCGATTGCAAGTAAGATATTTTGCTAACTGATTTATAATTAATCAGTTAGCGATGAAACGCTTCTCGTCTGTCAGCACCTGCAATAACAAACTTAACTGTGGTTTTTCGTCTTTCACTCTTTCACCATGTAAGTTGTAAGTGCGGTATTTACCATTATTGTTCAGCACCAGCGTCATTTTTGGCGTGGTGATTGCCAGCGTATCGTTATCCGCTGCGGTAACCCAATAATGACGGCGTTCAGGATTGAACAAATCCTGACCTTGCGAATATTCGCTGGCAGGCGTACTGACGTGCAGCAGGCGTTGCATCAACGTGGTCATTAGATCGGTATGATCGGTCAGGGTATTAATACGCTGCGCCGGTGTGCCCGGCCAGTGGATCACTAACGGCACCTGAAGATGACCGTGGGACCAGTCAAAGGTTTCTTCCTCTTCGCTCAGTGGAATACCCCGACCGGCAGTAATAATCACCACCGTATTGTCCAGCTTGCCAGAATCACGCAGCGCATTTAACACGCGGTTGATCTGCTCATCAACATTGCCTGCTGCCCGGCTATATTTATGGGTAAATGCTTGCTGGTTGCTATCGTCAATGTTGGTGCCATTGAAAGATACCCATGAGAACCAGCGATTATCTTCTTGCGCGTAGCGGCTCAGCCAGTTGATCCACTGCGTGGCGGTCTGAGCATCGGATTGCGTGCGAACGCTTGGCATTGAGAAGTCTGACAACAATGCCTGGCGATACAACGGGCTGGTAAAGCCATCGGATGAGAATAACCCAAGCTGATAGCCTTGCTGGTTAAGCGCGGTAATTAACGCCGCAGGCGTGCGGGTCGACAGAATGCCATCCATATAACTTGGCGAGATGCCATAGAACAGGCCAAAGATGCCGTTGTCGGTGGTGTTGCCCGAACTCATATGGCGTGTGAATGAAATATTTTGCTCGGCAAAACCCGCCAGTGCAGGCATCTGTTTCTCATAGCGTGAATAGTTCAGGCCATCGACAGTAATCAGCAAGACGTTCTGTCCGGTGCCCATATCGCGGTAGCGCAGTTCGCTTAACGGATACTGTACGGAAACGGCGTCCGGATTGCCTTGCTCAATAAGACGGCGTTGATACTCCTGTGCATCAAGCAGGCCATGCTTCTCAAGAAAACGTCGCGCCGTCATCGGATACGAAAGCGGCAGATTGGCGCGCTGCATGGTGATTGGGCGATAGAAATTGGCATCGGCCCAGATATACACCACGTGCGAGGCGATAAAGGCGATAAATAAGAATGCGGCCAGCGGACGGGCGAAGCGCCGACGACGTGTCAGGCTGCGCAGCTTTTGCCAACTCCACGTCGCAAACACCAGTTCAAGCAATAAAATAACCGGCACGCTGATGAACATCAGTTGCCAGTCGCGCGCCATCTCATTCTCGTCCGGGTTGATAACCAACTGCCAGACGATGGGATTAAGATGGAGATGGAAACGAGTAAAGACTTCGCTGTCGATCAGTAACAGCGTCATTCCCGCCGTTGCCAGAATGACGGATAAAAACCTCATCAGCCTCTGGGAGCCGATGATAAAGGTCAGCGGGAAGAGGATCAGCAAGTAGGTGGCGAACACCAGGAAGCTGAAATGGCCGATAATGCTTACGTAGGAATAAATACGACCAGCAAGTGTTGTCGGCCAGTCAGCGATAAACAGGTAACGGCTGCCTATGACGAGTGAAAGCAGAATATTGAACAGTGCAAACCAGTGCCCCCAACTGACCATTTGGGAGACTTTTTCACGGTAGCGCTGATGATGAGTTACCATAACCTGTTATCTGTTTCCCTTAGTGCGCTTTGTCTTCGTTGATCGAGGACTGCAAGGCGCGGGCAAAAGAGTTGGCAATCGCCTGGCGTTGAGCCGGGGCAATGCTGGTATTGATAAGGTTAGTGACCATGTTGCCTAACACCATCAGGGAAAGGTCGGTCGGAGCCTTATGTTTTTCCAGTACGTTGAGCAGCTCTGCGAGCAATTGTTCAACCTGTTCATCACTGTAGCGGGAAATTTGTGGCATAAATCGAAATCAGTTAGTTGATGAAAGGGCAACATATTACCGTAGCAACGGTTTTTTTTCTGCTTTTTTATACTTTAAATCATTCGCGTTACGCTGCCTTCTGTAAAATGGCTGCCATCTTTTATTGCGTCGCTTTACCGGCGGTGATTGAATACCGCCCGGTCTTAAAGGAGAGTTTATCATGAGTCTGGATATCAACCAGATTGCTCTGCACCAGCTTATCAAGCGTGATGAGCAGAACCTTGAGCTGGTGTTGCGCGATTCATTGCTGGAGCCGACGGAAACCGTCGTTGAGATGGTGGCAGAACTGCATCGGGTCTATAGCGCTAAAAATAAAGCCTACGGCTTGTTCAACGAAGAGAGTGAACTGGCGCAGGCGTTACGTTTGCAGCGCCAGGGCGAAGAAGATTTTCTGGCATTTAGCCGCGCGGCAACAGGTCGCCTGCGTGACGAGCTGGCGAAATACCCCTTTGCTGACGGCGGTTTTGTGCTGTTTTGCCACTACCGTTATCTGGCTGTGGAGTATCTGCTGATTTGCGTGCTGAACAATTTAAGCAGTATGCGCGTTAACGAAAACCTCGACATCAACCCGACCCATTATCTTGATATCAATCATGCGGATATTGTGGCGCGTATCGATTTGACCGAGTGGGAAACTAACCCAGAATCGACCCGTTATCTGACTTTCCTGAAAGGACGAGTAGGGCGCAAAGTGGCTGATTTCTTTATGGACTTCCTCGGTGCCAGCGAAGGGTTGAATGCGAAAGCGCAAAACCGCGGTTTGTTGCAGGCGGTTGATGATTTCACTGCCGAAGCGCAACTGGATAAAGCAGAACGGCAAAATGTTCGCCAGCAGGTTTATAGCTACTGTAATGAGCAATTGCAGGCGGGCGAAGAAATCGAGCTGGAATCGCTGTCAAAAGAGCTGGCGGGCGTCAGCGAAGTGAGCTTCACGGAATTTGCGGCTGAAAAAGGGTATGAACTGGAAGAGAGCTTCCCGGCAGACCGCAGCACACTGCGTCAGTTGACGAAGTTTGCCGGTAGCGGCGGTGGCTTGACCATTAACTTTGATGCGATGCTGTTAGGTGAACGGATTTTTTGGGATCCGGCGACCGATACACTGACCATTAAGGGCACACCGCCGAATCTGCGCGATCAATTGCAGCGCCGGACTTCTGGCAGCAATTAATCGGTTTGGTGTTATGAATGCCAGATACGGTGTGAACGCTTTATCTGGCCGACAAAAAACAACCATACCGTAGGCCTTATAAGACGAGCAGCGTCGCATCAGGCATAATCTGCAGATACAAAAAACCCCGCCGGAGCGGGGTTTCTTACAACTTATTCAGCAATTAAGCGCGAACGAAGTCGATGTGCTGCAGCTTCGGTTTGTACGGGTGACGCTGTACATCCTGAGCTTTAACTTTGATTTCTTTACCGTCAACAACGATGGTCAGAACTTCGCTGTAAAATTCAGCTTTAACTTGCATGTTCATGACTTTGTCGTGATCCAGCTCAATTGCCAGCGGCGCTTCGTTGCCACCGTAGATGATTGCCGGGAATTTGTTAGCGGCACGCAGGCGGCGGCTCGCACCCTTACCCTGCTCTTTACGTACTTCTGCGTTGATAGTAAACATTTCTTTCTCTCTTAATTGATTCCTGCTACAGGCGACCCAGCAACAGGTAAGTGATCTGCTTTGCGTATGCAAAAGCGGGCGAGATTCTATACTCAAACGCCTTTCACATCAATCAAAACTACCATTAACCGCGTAATTCGTGCGCCCGACGAAAACGGCCTTCGTAATCGAACACTTTTTCACGAACCTGCCAGTACTGGCCTTTCATTCGTGCAACGACAAAATCCGGGTGGCGCAGCAACGCTTGCTGGGCGAGGATATCGGCGGCGGTTATCCAGCGCAGAGGGATGCCCGGTGTGCGCGTATGCGGGCGGATAAAAAGCTGCTCGAAGGCGGTTCGCTGGGCGGGTGTTTGCAGACGGAAGCGCTCACTCACATCAGCACCATCTTCATCGTAATAGGTGATTTTCAGCCATTCGCCTTTTTCGTCGTGCCCATGCTGTAAAGACATGCCGCTACAGCGTAGCACCAGAGCATCTTTCAACCGTAGCGCCGCTTTTAACATATCATCCGGATCAACCAAAATGGTGTCGCACTCGCGGCAGCGGCGCGCGGCAATGTCATTTTCTGCATTGCACTGGGGGCAGTTTTTAAAGCGGAAGCGAAAATCACACTGTTCGCGATGCCCGTCGTCATCTTCGAACCATCCCTGACAACGGCGACCAAAGTGTTCAATCAATGTGCCGTCGGCGGTTGTTTTGCCCCAAAACGTGTTGGCAAAGCCGCAGGCAGGGCAGAAAACCTGCACCGGGACGTTGTCACTTTTGCCTTTCGGCGTACCTACTTCCGGGGCGTAGAGATCGTGAGGGTTACCTGCATAATCAAGAATTAAGCAATCTGTCTTACCCGGAGCCAGACGCAGACCACGCCCGACAATTTGTTGGTAAAGACTTACCGATTCGGTAGGGCGCAGAATGGCGATAAGATCGACATGTGGCGCGTCAAATCCGGTGGTCAGTACCGCAACGTTGACCAGGTAGCGAAAACGCTGGGCTTTAAAATCTTCAATTAATACATCACGTTCAGCGCCGGGCGTGTCGCCGGTAATAAGCGCGGCATCTTCGGCGGGCAGTAGACCAACGATCTCTTTTGCGTGTTCGACCGTCGCGGCGAAAATCATCACCCCTTTGCGCGTTGCGGCGAACTCCATAATCTGGCTAATAATGTGTGGCGTAATGCGTTGCTGTTTTTTCAGCTCGCGGTTGAGATCAGCTTCGCTGAACAGCCCGTTGCTCTGTGCCTGTAAGCGGCTGAAATCATATTGCACTACCGGCATATCCAGCCGTTCCGGTGGTGTCAGATAACCGTGTTTAATCATATAGCGCAGCGGTAACTCATAAATGCAGTCCCGGAAAAGGGCTTTCTCGTCGCCGCGCACCATGCCGTGATAATGAAACTGATAGATCCAGCCTTTCCCCAGCCGAAAGGGCGTGGCAGTCAGCCCCAGCAGGCGTAAGTGGGGATTCACTTTTGTCAGGTGAGTAAGGATTTGCTGATACTGGCTCTCTTCGTCGTCGCCAATACGATGGCATTCATCGACAATCAACAGTGAAAATTCACTCTGAAAGGCGTCGAGATTGCGGGCGACCGACTGTACGCTGCCAAATACTACTTTACCGTGGCTCTCTTTGCGCTTTAGTCCGGCAGCAAAAATATCCGCTTCCAGCCCCAGCGCCTGATATTTTGCATGGTTTTGCGCTACCAGTTCTTTGACGTGTGCCAGCACCAGCACGCGACCACGCGCCAGCCGTGCCAGTTCCGCTATCACCAGACTTTTACCCGCACCGGTAGGGAGTACGATAACGGCAGGAGTTTTATGACGACGAAAATGGTTGAGCGTGGCATCCACGGCTTCTTGCTGATATGGACGGAGTGTAAAAATCATGGTCTCGCGTAGGTAGATTATTCTGCTAATAGTATGCCACGGATCTTTTTCCCTTGAGGGAAGTTATTAGACCGCTATACTGGGCAGACAACAGTTCAGATTTTCGGGTCAATGCCCGACCTCCGTTTTTACAGGCAAAATCACACACATGCGACTTGATAAATTTATCGCACAGCAACTCGGCGTTAGCCGTGCTATTGCCGGGCGTGAAATCCGCGGCACTCGTGTCACCGTCGATGGCGAAATCGTCCGCAATGCAGCGTTTAAACTGCTTCCTGAACACAGTGTGGCTTACGATGGTAACCCGTTGGTACAGCAACATGGCCCACGTTACTTCATGCTCAATAAGCCTCAGGGCTATGTTTGTTCCACGGATGACCCGGATCACCCAACGGTGCTCTATTTTCTTGATGAACCTGTAGCATGGAAACTGCATGCGGCAGGGCGGCTGGATATCGATACTACCGGTCTGGTGCTGATGACCGACGATGGTCAGTGGTCGCACCGCATTACTTCTCCACGTCATCATTGCGAGAAAACGTACCTGGTGACGCTGGAATCACCCGTAGCGGACGACACGGCAGAGCAATTTGCTAAAGGTGTACAACTGCATAACGAAAAAGATCTCACTAAGCCTGCGGTGCTGGAAGTGATTACCCCAACGCAGGTTCGTTTGACCATTAGTGAAGGGCGTTATCATCAGGTGAAACGTATGTTTGCCGCTGTGGGTAACCACGTGGTTGAACTGCACCGTGAACGTATTGGCGGCATTACGCTGGATGCAGATTTAGCACCCGGTGAATATCGTCCGTTAACTGAAGAAGAAATTGCCAGCGTCGTTTAACACTTTAATGACTTTCAGGAGCCAGTTGTGACCACCCGACAGCATTCGTCGTTTGCTATTGTCTTTATCCTTGGCCTGCTGGCCATGTTGATGCCGCTGTCGATTGATATGTATCTGCCTGCGCTGCCGGTGATTTCTGCCCAGTTTGGTGTGCCTGCGGGCAGTACGCAGATGACTCTGAGTACTTATATTCTGGGGTTTGCGTTGGGGCAGTTAATCTACGGGCCGATGGCGGATAGCTTCGGGCGCAAGCCGGTTGTCCTCGGTGGTACATTGGTGTTTGCCGCGGCGGCGGTGGCGTGCGCGCTGGCGCAAACCATCGATCAGTTGATTGTGATGCGTTTCTTTCACGGTCTGGCGGCGGCAGCGGCCAGCGTGGTTATCAATGCCCTGATGCGCGATATTTACCCGAAAGAAGAGTTCTCGCGGATGATGTCGTTCGTTATGCTGGTGACCACCATCGCGCCGCTGATGGCACCGATTGTTGGCGGCTGGGTGCTGGTGTGGTTGAGCTGGCATTATATTTTTTGGATCCTCGCTGTAGCGGCGATTCTGGCTTCGGCAATGATCTTCTTCCTGATCAAAGAAACCTTGCCGCCGGAGCGTCGCCAGCCGTTTCACATCCGTACCACCATTGGTAACTTTGCCGCGTTGTTCCGCCATAAGCGTGTCCTGAGTTATATGTTGGCCAGCGGTTTTAGCTTTGCCGGGATGTTCTCGTTCTTAAGCGCCGGACCGTTTGTCTACATTGAAATTAACCATGTCGCACCGGAAAACTTCGGTTATTACTTTGCGTTAAACATTGTTTTCCTGTTTGTGATGACCATTTTTAACAGTCGCTTTGTTCGCCGCATTGGCGCGCTGAATATGTTCCGCTCGGGGCTGTGGATTCAATTTATTATGGCGGCGTGGATGGTCATCAGCGCATTACTGGGGCTAGGATTCTGGTCGCTGGTAGTGGGTGTGGCGGCGTTTGTTGGCTGCGTATCGATGGTGTCTTCTAACGCGATGGCGGTAATTCTGGATGAGTTCCCTCATATGGCGGGAACCGCGTCGTCGCTTGCAGGAACTTTTCGTTTTGGCATTGGCGCAATTGTTGGCGCGCTGCTTTCGCTGGCGACCTTTAATTCCGCATGGCCGATGATTTGGTCAATCGCATTCTGTGCAACCAGTTCAATTCTCTTCTGTTTGTACGCCAGCAGACCCAAAAAACGGTGAACTATTGCTCAACAGGGAAGCTAAAAGGCTTCCTTTGTTGATGCATATCAACCACAAATCTATCAATCCCCCGTCATTTGTTTGTTTTATGTAAAATCAATTTATGTAAAAAGTCACATCATTGTAGTTAAAAAGGTTGAGTTAGATCTCAGAAACGGGTACATATAGCCCCGCAAACGTGACCACGCCCGCAGATATTATTTAAATCAGAGCCATAGAGGCCACGCAGGCGAGGCATCAATTCTTTACGATCTGTTTAAAGACGGGTTGTTGATGATGTGTTAAAATTAATGTAAATAAATTGTGAATTAAATGTGCTTCCGGGGAAAATAAGTGACTTCATTACAACTCTCAATCGTCCATCGACTGCCGCAGAACTATCGTTGGTCTGCTGGTTTCGCAGGTTCAAAAGTTGAACCGATTCCGCAAAATGGACCGTGCGGTGACAACAGCCTGGTGGCGCTTAAATTGCTTAGCCCGGATGGCGATAACGCATGGTCGGTGATGTACAAACTTAGCCAGGCATTAAGCGATATTGAAGTTCCGTGCTCGGTACTGGAGTGTGAAGGTGAGCCATGTCTGTTTGTTAATCGGCAGGATGAGTTCGCCGCCACCTGTCGACTGAAAAATTTTGGTGTGGCAATTGCCGAACCTTTCTCAAACTACAATCCTTTTTAAGCATCAGCTCAACGCCAGTAGCTGACGCGTATACTCCTGTTGCGGTGCGGCAAACACGCGCGCGCACGGTCCTTGTTCCACTACTTCTCCCTGTCGCAGCACGATAACCTGATGACATAATGCGCGAACAACATGCAAATCATGGCTGATAAACAAATAGGCTAGTTGGTGCTTTTGTTGCAATGATTTCAATAGCGCCAATATTTGCGCCTGTACCGTTTTGTCGAGCGATGATGTTGGTTCATCAAGAATGATCAGCGAAGGTTTCAGAATCAATGCTCGGGCAATCGCAATACGTTGTCGTTGACCTCCCGAGAACTCCGCCGGATAACGGTGGCGCGTTTCAGGATCTAACCCCACTTCCTGCATTACGGCTTTCACTTGCTCTTCGCGTTGCGTGGCTGAAAGGGTGGGTTGATGCACACGTAACCCCTCCTCAATAATCTGCAACACGTTGAGTCGTGGGTTGAGTGAGGAGTTTGGATCCTGAAATACCACTTGAATGCGATGGCGAATGGGCAATAGCTGGCGACGAGTTAGATTTTGCAATGGCTGACCGTCAAAAACGATGCTGCCCTGAGAGTCAATTAATCGTAGCAACGCCAGTCCTGTGGTGCTTTTGCCGGAGCCGGACTCGCCCACTAAACCCAGCGTTTCACCCGCCCGAAGCGTAAAACTGACGCTTTTCACCACCACGTTATGATCGACGACGCGTTTCAGGAGTCCCTTACGAATGGGGAAAGCGACCTGAAGCTGTTCAACATCAAGCAACGTTGAGGCTGGCTCTGGCAACGGCACTGGATTGCCTGACGGTTCGCTGTTGAGTAGTTTTTGCGTGTAAGGATGAACGGGGGAGGCAAAGAGCGCAGTGGCGCGATTTTCCTCCACACAGCGACCGTTTTGCATCACTGCCACGCGGTGGGCCAGTTTTCTGACAATGCTGAGGTTATGAGTAATAAATAACATGCCCATATTCAGTTCATGTTGCAGTTCGCGTAATAATTGCAAAATCTGCGCCTGGACAGAGACGTCCAGCGCGGTAGTCGGTTCATCAGCAATCAATAATTCCGGTCGAGTGAGTAGCGCCATTGCAATCATCACCCGCTGACGTTCGCCGCCGGAGAGCTGATGCGGGTAGTCTGTCAGCCGTTTTGCTGCCTGGCGGATACCGACGCGATCGAGGCAATTAAGCATTTCACCACGCGCCGCTTCCCGACGCATCCCGCGATGCAGTGAAAGCACTTCATAAAGCTGTTTTTCCAGAGTATGCAATGGGTTTAACGATACCATCGGCTCCTGGAAAATCATGGCAATCTTATTTCCCCGCACACCACGCAACGTTTGCTCGCTGGCATGAAGCAGCGATTCGCCATGAAAACGAATATCGCCAGAGAGATATTCAACAGGCGGGGAAGGGAGAAGACGTAAAATCGACAGCGCAGTAACGCTCTTGCCGGAGCCAGACTCACCCACCAGCGCCAGCGTTTCGCCAGCTTCAATGCGTAGCGAAACATCATTCACTACGGTGCGAACGGTTTGCTGATGGCGAAAACCCACCGACAAATTTTCAATCGCTAACAGAGTTTGCGTCATGCTACACCGCCTTATTAGGATCAAATGCGTCGCGGACTGCTTCACCAATAAAGATCAGCAATGACAATAATATCGCCACCGACAAGAAGGCGGTGATCCCAAGCCACGGTGCCTGAAGGTTATTTTTCCCTTGTAACAGCAGTTCTCCGAGCGATGGTGAACCGAGTGGCAAGCCGAAGCCGAGGAAATCGAGCGAGGTCAGGGTGGTGATCGAGCTACATAAAATAAACGGTAAAAAGGTGAGGGTAGCGACCATTGCATTTGGCAACATATGACGCAGGATAATACTGCGATCGTTGACGCCAAGCGCCTGCGCTGCGCGGATGTAGTCGAAATTACGGGTACGCAAAAATTCCGCACGCACTACGCCCACCAGACTCATCCAGCCAAACAAGACGGTAATCGCCAGCAGCCACCAGAAGTTAGGTTGAACGACACTGGAAAGCAGAATTATCAGAAACAGCGTCGGCATCCCCGACCACACTTCAATGAAGCGCTGCCCCCAGAGATCCACTTTTCCGCCGTAATAACCTTGCAGCGCCCCCGCCAGCACGCCCATCACACTGGAACAGAGTGTCAGCATCAGACCAAACAGAACCGAGATCCGTGTGCCATACAGAATACGCGCCAGCACATCGCCGCCGTTGGCATCCGTCCCCAGCCAGTTTTGCGGTGAGGGTGGGGAGGGGAAGGGCTTATCGGTCGCAAAATTGATACTGGTAGCACCAAAGCGAATCGGTGCCCACAGTACCCAGCCTTTATCCTCCAGCCGTTGTTTTAGCCACGGATCCTGATAATCCGCCTGGCTTGCCAGCGGGCCGCCAAAATCACTTTCACTGTAGTTTTTCAGCAACGGGAAATACCAGCTACCGTCATAACGTACCAGCAACGGTTTATCGTTGGCGATCAGTTCAGAACACAAACTCAAACTGAATAAGAAGAGGAAAATCCATAACGACCAGTAGCCGCGATGATTATGACGAAAACGCGCCCAACGGGCCTGATTGACGGGGCTGAGTTGCGGCATTAGCGTCCCTCAAAATCAATACGAGGATCGACCAGTGTATAGCTGATATCACTGACGATATTCAGGAGCAGGCCAATCAGGGTGAAAATATACAAGGTGCCAAACATCACCGGATAATCGCGCGAGACGGTCGCTTCATAGCCCAGCAAACCGAGGCCATTGAGTGAAAACATCACCTCAATCAACAGCGAACCGGTGAAAAACATGCTGATGAAAGTCGCTGGAAAACCGGCAATCACCAACAGCATGGCGTTGCGGAACACATGTTTCCAGAGAATGTTTTTCTCACTCACTCCTTTCGCGCGCGCGGTAACCACATATTGCTTGCGCACTTCATCAAGAAAGGCGTTTTTTGTCAGCATGGTGAGCGCCGCAAAGCCGCCAATCACCGTCGCCAGCACGGGTAGCGTGATGTGCCACAGATAATCGGTGATTTTCTGATACCACGGTAGTGAATCAAAATTAGCGGAAACCAGGCCGCGCAGAGGGAACAGGTCGAAATAACTGCCGCCCGCGAAGAAGACAATCAGCAGGATTGCAAACAAAAAGGCCGGAATAGCGTAGCCGATGATAATAAATGCGCTACTCCAGACATCAAAGCGACTACCGTTATAAACGGCTTTGCGAATACCCAGCGGAATTGACACCAGATAGATAATCAGCGTGCTCCACAATCCGAGGGTGATGGAAACCGGCAGGCTGTCTTTAATCAATGTCAGCACTGAGGCGCTACGAAACAGGCTGTCGCCAAAATCAAAACAAATGTAGTCCCGGAGCATTTTGAAGTAACGTTCGTGGATCGGTTTATCGAAACCGTAGCGATGGGTGATCTCTGCGATCACTTCTGGATCCAATCCGCGTCCACCGCGGTAGTTGCTGTCGCTGATGTTGCCGACGCCCGTTTGTGCATGGCTGGCACGCACGCCTTCGCCGCCTGCACCTGGTAATACTCCGGCATTACCAAACTCAATGGCGGCGATGGCCTGGTCGACCGGACCGCCAGGCGCAATTTGCACGATAAAAAAGTTGATGGTGATAATCGCCCATAACGTTGGGATCACCAGCAACAGACGGCGAATCAGGTAAGCGCCCATCTACTCTCCCTGTTGTCTGGCTGACGGCAGTTTGGCCGCTTTATTGACGTCATACCACCAGGTATCAATACCGAGACTATAAACGGGACGCACTGCCGGGCGGGAGAATTTATCCCACCAGGCGAGACGGTCTTCCGCCATGTACCACATCGGCAACATGTAATAATTCCACGTTAATACGCGATCCAGGGCGCGCCCCAACGGCAGTAATTTTTCTTTATTTCCCTGGGCGGCAATAATTTGGTTGATCAGCGAGTCGATGACCGGACTTTGTACGCCGGGAGCATTATAAGTAGAGTTGATATATTCCGATGACCAGGAAATCTGTAAATCGGAGCTGGGCCACGGCATCGCCCGCCACACGCGTGGCATCATGTCATAGTCGCGGCTGCGCATTCGGTTGGTGATTTGTGAGTTATCCACCTTGCGAATGTCCATGTTGATACCAAGCCGTTGCAGGCTGTGCTGGAACGGCAATACCCACTGGCTATTACTGCTGGCTGGAAGCAATAATTCAAAGCTGAGAAGCTGACCCGTCGTAGCGTTAACGCGTTGCTGACCCTTCAGTACCCAGCCTGCTTCGTTGAGAAGTTTGTCGGCTTTTAACAGATTATCACGGTCGTAGCCATCGCCTTTGGATTCTGGCGGCTGGTAGATTTGTGTGAACACCTCTGGCGGTAGATCTTTTTTCATTGGTGCCAACAGCACCAGTTCCGCAGCGTCGGGGTAATTTCTGGCAGCGTATTCGGTATTCTGAAAATAGCTGTTAGTGCGACTCCAGGCATTGTAAAACAAGGCCTTGTTCATCCATTCAAAGTCGAAGGCGAGGGTGATGGCTTCCCTAACCCGGCGATCGTTGAATACCGGGCGCTGAATATTAAACGCCAGCCAGCGTGTATCCTGGGCTGATTCGTTCTTTTGCTCATCTTTGATAATGTATTTTTTGTCGAAATTTTTACCGGTATAGCGCGTGGCCCAGTTTTTGGCGTCGTTTTCCATGCGCAAATCAAAGGCACCAGCTTTAAATGCTTCAAAAGCGACGTTATCGTCAAGGTAATAATCGTAGCGAATGGTGTCGAAATTCCAGCGTCCACGGTTTACCGGTAAGTTTGCCGCCCAGTAATCTTTCACGCGGGAATAGACAATATTTTGCCCCATTTTCCAGGCCGTAATGCGATACGGACCACTGGCAAGTGGAGGCGTAGCGAGCGGGTCGCTCAGTTTGTGACCCTTCCAGTATTTTTCTGGAAATACCGGCAGTGAAAACAGGCTAAGCATATCTTCTTTGCCGGGTTTAGCTAATTCGATGCGCACGGTTAACGGCGCAATGGCTTTAACTGTGGTGCCTTTGTATACCAGGTGAAATTGCGGCACGCCTTCAGTCATAAACTTTTGAAAAGTGAACTCAACATCGCGGGCAGTAATGGGCGAACCATCATGAAAACGGGCGCGCGGATTAATAGCAACTTCAACCCAGGAATAATCGTCGGCATAGCGCGCGCTTTCGGCAATTAGCGGGTAATAACTGCCCGGCTCGTCATCGGAGGTGGTAAATAGTGTGTCGTACAACTGCTCGGTACGTGCACCGGGGTTTCCGCGTAGTGCATAGCGGTTGAAATTATCGAAGGTGCCAATGGAGGATAACGTTATCTGCCCGCCTTTTGGCGCGGCAGGATTAACATAATCAAAATTGTTGAAATTAAAGGCATATCTGGGTTCTCCCAGTACTGCAAAGGCATAGCTTTCCTTAATAGCCTGCGCCTGCACACCGAAGGTGAACAGGGTGATAAACACCAGCAGTATGCGCACAATCATCTGCAATGGATTTCCTTTTACTCATCATTAGCCGCAATCCGGCATGCTTTCTCTATGAATAATAAGGGACACAAGCACTCCTTACCACTGCGGCGTATGCGGTTTCTCCAACCAGCGGATAAAATCATCCAACGGCAGAGGGCGACTAATCCAGTAACCTTGCAGGAAATTAACACCACGTTCGCGTAACCAGCGTGCCTGTTCCGGCGTTTCAACCCCTTCAGCAACTGTCAGCATATTGAGACGCTTCGCCAGCGTCAGCACCGCGTCAAGCACTGGTGAGGTGACCGTTTCCGTACCTATGGCATTGATGAAACCGCGGTCAATTTTCAGGTAATCGAGCGTGAAACGTTCCAAATAGATAAGCGCGCTGTGTCCGGTGCCGAAGTCATCAATGGCAATTTCCACGCCGACAGAATGCAGCCATGCGAAGAGTTGTGACGCTTCATGTTCTTTCAGCATATCGCGCTCGGTAATTTCCAGCACAATCTGGAAATGGTGAGCGGGCAGGGAGGCAAGCAGTCGATGTATATCGGCTTTAAAGCTCTCGTTGTGCAAATGGTCCGGCGCAATGTTAATACCAAACTTTACGCCCACCGGCAGTACGTTGTGTAATTCTGCCGCGTCACGAGCAATCAGCTCAAACAGGTGCTGGGTCAGTGGCACAATCATCTTTTGCGATTCGGCATAATGAATGAAGGCATCCGGGGGGATTTCACCCACTACCGGATGACGCCAGCGCAGTAACACTTCCAGACCCGTTACCCGCAGCGTTTGTGTATCAACCACCGGTTGATACACCACGTAAAACTGCTCACGCTTGATGGCCATCATAATCTCTCTGCCAGGGCGCATACGCACGCTCATCAGGTAATAGCAGAGCAGGCCAACGACAGTTCCACTCATTCCACCCAGTAAAAACGCGTACCACACATCACTCCATGTCCAGTCGTTAGCATAAAGTCGAACAGTCAGCGGAATGCCTGCGATTTTGGTTTCACGTACCGGCGTGCCGGTTAACTCGCGGACGTTCATCAAATGCGGCGTAAAGGTCGATATCGCAGTATTACCAATAATGAGTGCTATACCATCGAAATCTTGCTGGTGAGAGCTATAGAGAAGATACGGCGTCAGGTTCAGGTTCAATGCTGCAAAAACGCCGCTATTTTTTAATAAAGGATTGCGATACCAGATGACGATCGTGGGTTTGTTGGGCACCATCGGTGTGCCAGGCAACATTGCCATATCAATATTTTTACTAATGTCGAGCGCCGGAATCAGTTCATTGAGCGGAATGTCCATCTCACCAGTCGCAGAAGAACAGAAACTCTTTTTATCCTTTACCAGCACAAACGTTCGTACATTCATACTGAATGCCGCACGTGCAGTCAGTTCAGGGTTGGCTTGCTGACAGGTATCTAAGGTGAGTGGCTGGAGGTGATCAGTAGTGGACTTCAGCTCGGTGAAATAGGTGTCGAGATATTTTTGTACGTCGGTAATCAAGGTGTCGTATTTGACTTCATGTTTATGCCAGGCCACTAAAAACTGAAGGCAACTGACAAGTATCGCGATCATCACGCCCGCAATAATGCAGGTAAGCAGGATCTTACGTCCGGAAGAGGGAGCGCGTATGAACATAGTTCCGTTAATATTCCTGAGATTACGATAACGCTGAAGTAGAAGAGAATGACGGGACTATAGCCTGGATCAAGGCATGGAAACATCATTTTCTATAATGGATGAAAATAAAAAAGCACTGCTTAAGCAGTGCCTTCAGTTAACTCGTCAGGATAGCCAAGGGATTGCATCCAAACGGTTTATTAGCTGCGACTAAGAACCCGACGTGCTTCGTTGTAACGCTTTTTCCAGTACGGCTCATTCATGCTGGAAATAATAACACCACTGCTGGTGGAAGCATGAACGAACTGATTATTGCCGATATAAATACCGACATGGCGTCCCGTTGAACCGGCACGGAACAGAACTAAGTCACCTGTACGCAAATTACTGCGGGAAACTGACTTGCCCATTTCCTGTTGTTCATAAGTTGAACGAGGGAGTTCTAAGCCAAATTGTTCGCGGAATGTACGCTGTACGAAACCAGAACAATCGATACCTTTTTTGGTGCTGCCGCCCAGACGATAACGCACGCCTTTCCAGTCAGCATACTGATCCATAATTCGCGATTTTACGTCGACATTACGAACCAGGTTTTCAAATTCATCCTGAGAAGCTTGCAGTGATGATGTTTCACTACCCACTGCACGTGTCTCAGGATGCATATTCTTTGCGGTGTTGTTTGCACTACATGCAGAAAGCAGAACCGCTACTGCAATCGCGGGAATGCCGCGCAAGATATATCTCAAAATCGGTTGAGATTTGACCATGTTGTTTGTTTTCCCTTGAAGTCCTTAACGACAAATATCGTTATAAAAAAATGCCAAGCGAGACGAGACTAATTACCTGGGCATGTTGAAACAATTCCCTAAGGCCAAATCTGTGGACTAACGCACAAAATTATATGCTGTGAGGATAATTTACCGCCGAGGCAAAACGAGTTCGAGATTACCCGATTGGCGCGGTCTTGGCGAGGGGTTTTACATGATTTTTTATAAGAAAAAGTGATACAGAAAGTTAATAACCGGGATTGGTCAATTAAAGAACGATTGGGCAAAAAGCATGCAATCCATTCATTTCGTTAGAGAATGACTATTTTACTCGATGAACGAAAGCAACGCAGTGCATCATCAGGATTATCCGGTCTATGAAAATAAACCTGATGATGTTAATTACTGTGAGTTATTTGTTTTAGGAATGTTTTCTTTTTCCTGGCAATGATTTGTCAAAGAAGGTGATTAATCGATCACTTAATGGCGTCATCAACCACCAGGGCAAACCAATCAATATCACAGTCAGGGAACCGACAATGATATCGGTAAACCAGTGTGCGCCAATCATCACTCTGGGAAATGCAAATACCACAAAAATAATAAGGGCGATGACGCCTGCGACTTTTCCGAAATAACGCCACATGAATGCAGAAAAAATAAGCAACATCATGCCATGATCGCCAGGAAAACTATCTCGCGAGGCATCTTTTGTTGGCACAGATAACAGTTCGCTGACGCGGTTAATATTCGCAAATGTTAATGTCGGGCTGGCTCGCTTTACCGGAATTAATGCCTGGCCCAACTGGTTTAATACCACTGCGGTTAACAGCATGACGAGACCGATAATCATGATATGGCGTCTGCCGGAGGCGTTTTCTTTCAGCCAGAAACTCAGCATCAGCAGTCCCATTGCCAGCAGTGAACAGCCGTCAAAAGCGCGATTATTGGTCAATGCGACCAGCCATAAAAAAGTCTTGCTTTCGACCAGTTTCTGATTAAAAAAATAGAAAATATCCGCGTCAATCGGCAACCAGAATCCATGATTGACGGGAATGTACCAGGAAAGAAACAGCGCGAGGCCGACAACGTTTAACAACGCTATTTGCGGCAAATTTTTAATCATATTTTCTCTAATCATCTTACTGAAAAACGCAAGCAACCTTACGCGTTGGTCACTAAACGAAGCTTCAACAGCGCGCTCTGTAAGGCATTCCAGTCAGTTTCGCTGCTGGAAATCAGCTCAACGCGACTGTCCGGTGGTGCCACGTTTTGCGTTTCAATGTGCAAGTCATCGCCCTGACGGTTGATTCGCACCAGTCCTTCAGGAATACGCATCACGCCTTTCACGCGTTCCACTGGTGCAAGCCGCGCCCATTCCAGAATGCCAACGGTGTCGAACACCGTATCAGCATCGAATATCCAACCGCAGGCCTGATGCCCTTGTCCGCTGTTGAGACTGCGACGCCAGCGTTGATGCTCTGGCAGGCTTAACGCGGCTAACCCTTTTTTCACGGTATGCTGATGTGAATGGGCGGCGCTGGCGGGTAATTTGATTAAATTGCGACGGGGTAAATCCAGAAGATGACCATCAATTTGCCCATGTTCGCTGTGAATTAATTGCCGATCGCCACCATTTTGTTGCCACCAGCGTTGCAACGCTTGCTCGCTTTCGGACGTCGCTCGGTCGGATTTATTGGCGACAATAATGTCTGCGGCAGCCAACTGGTCACGGAAATTTTCATTATTGACGCTTTTTTCATCCAGCAGCAGGCGAGGATCGAGAATACATAACGTGGCGCGCAGATCGATCCACGGTTCATAAACCGGAGCGGTTAACAGATCGAGGATCTGTTTTGGATGGCCCAGCCCTGTAGGCTCTATCAGCAAGCGGTCTGGTTTTCCCTGGCGCAGTAAGGTATTCAGCCCCACCTGCATCGGTAAGCCATTAACGCAGCACATGCAGCCGCCGGGGATCTCTTTTAGTAATGCACCGCTGTCAGCGAGCAAAGCACCATCTATCCCGACTTCACCAAATTCATTAACCAGCACCGCCCATTTTTCTTGCGGATCTTTGTGGGCTAATAGATGAAGAATTGACGTCGTTTTCCCGCTGCCGAGAAAACCGGTGATGAGGTTGGTCCTGGTCACAACGGCTCCGCAATAATCAGATTAGTTAACTGTGCGTTAATCCTGGCTAAAAAAGCTGGAAAAGAGAAGAGAAGGAGCGGACGAAGCATGCCTCCGTCCACCTTAACCGCAGAAATCGTTAAATTTTGAGGGTATTTAACAGTGCCTGATGCGCTCCAAACTGCGCTATTTGTTGCCAGGCATTTTTGATTGTCTGCACAAAATGCGGGTTATTGGGCAGGTCATCACCGAAAACTTCACGCAGAGAAAGCAGGGCGCTAACGCGTTGTTCACTGCTACTTTCCGCAACCAGATCGCGAATTTTATCGCTGAGCGGATCGCGAACATCAATGGCATTTCCGGCATCATCAACGCCGCTCACATAGCGCATCCAGCCTGCGACTCCTAACGCCAGTAACGGCCAGTTTGTTTCGCGCGCCAGATGAATGCGAATGCTCGCCAGCATGCGTTGCGGTAATTTCTGACTGCCATCCATCGCGATTTGCCAGGTTTTATGTTTCAGTGCGGGATTGGCAAAACGTTCAATTAACTTATCCGCATATTGCGTCAAATCGACATTTTTAATCCGTAGCGTCGGCGCTTGCTCATCCAGCATTAACGTTCTGGCGGCATGGCGAAATGCGCGGTCATGCATGCAATCACTGATATGGGCAAACCCTGCGAGATAACCCAGATAAGCGAGAAAAGAGTGGCTGCCATTAAGCATGCGCAGTTTCATCTCCTCCCAGGGCAAAACATCATCCACCAGTTGTACACCTGCGACTTCCCAGGCTGGACGTCCTGCAACGAAGTGATCTTCCACTACCCACTGGATAAACGGTTCGCAGCTAATCGCACAGGGATCATTCACGGCCAGATGCTGGCTAATTTCCGCCAGCGATTCGTCGGTTGCTGCCGGAACAATGCGATCAACCATCGTTCCCGGAAAGCTGACGTGTTCTTTTATCCATTCGGTGAGTTCTGGTGAGCGTTTTTCTGCCATTCCCAACACCGCATTTTTCACCACATGGCCATTGTCGGGAATATTGTCGCAGGAGAGCACGGTAAATGGCGCAAGGCCGCGTTCACGGCGGCGTTTCAGTGCTTCGACAAGAATGCCTGGTGCGGAATGAGGTTCTTCCGGCGTTTGTAGATCGTGAATAATGCGCGAATTGCTGGTGTCGAGCGTGCCGGTGGCCGGGTCGATGCAATACCCCTTTTCGGTAATCGTCAGGGAAACTATCGCCACCTGCGGTTCGCAAAATTTCTCAATAATCGCTGCTAATGAATCCAGTTTTGCATTCAGGCATTCGTGAACGGCACCGACAATAATCGCCTGATTGCCGTCTGCACCTTTCTCTAACACAGTGTATAAATGGTCTTGTGCGCGAAGCTGGCTCATCAATTGCTCACCGCTGAACAGGCTGATTTCACAAATTCCCCAGTCGCCACCCTGCGCATTCAGCACACGATCGGTTAATAATGCCTGATGTGCGCGGTGAAAGGCTCCAAAGCCAAAATGAACGATACGGGATTTCAATTGCTGGCGATCGTAGCATGGAGTGTGTACGTGATGAGGGAGCGTAACGGAGGCAATAGTATTCATAGAGGTCACGTCTCAGTAACGATTAATTAACAATGGCAGTGTAAAGTTATATGACAGCAATTGAAATTGGTCTGGATTGTTAATGCAATGAAGTGTGAGGGCGATCAATCAACGAGTAAATTTTACGGGCGGAAGGCGTTCAGTAAGCACAAAATAGCAGATTGGTATAATAAATTAAAAAAGGGACAGCCTGAGCAGTCCCTTTTTGAATGTGGCTGAAGTTAGTCAGCACGCCCCATGTAACGGCGTTCTTCGATATGGATACGGATTTTTTCGCCCGGGCTTAAGTATTCTGGCACCTGAATCACCAGACCGGTGCTTAATGTCGCCGGTTTGTTACGTGCGCTGGCAGAAGCACCTTTAATGCCTGGTGCGGTTTCAACGATTTCCAGATCAACGGTCTGCGGCAGTTCAAGTGCCAGCAGTTGGCCGTCCCAGGTCAAAACCTGCATGTCAGGCATACCGCCTTCCGGCATAAACAGCAGTTCTTCTTCAATCTGATCTTTCGTGAAGGTATACGGCGTATAGTCTTCTTTATCCATAAAGACATATTCGTTGCCATCAACGTAGGAGAAGTCAACATAGCGGCGGGTCAGCGTCACGGTGTCAACGATATCATCACCTTTGAAACGCTCTTCTACTTTCAGCCCGGTACGGACATCAGAAAAGCGCATTTTGTACAGCGTAGCGGCACCGCGGGCAGTGGGGGACTGAATATCAATATCCTTAACCAGCAGCAATTTGCCGTTGTAATTCAGAACCATACCTTTTTTAATTTCGTTCGCTCTTGGCATCGAAAAATTCCTGTAGTCGAAAATGTCAAAAATATCGCGACAAACTACTCGCGACGGCCATTTCAGGCAAGAGGTATTCGCACTTTTGCTGGTGCAAAAAAGGTGGTACTGTGCGCGCTCATCAATCCGGTGGTTAACCTGAAGAGAACAATGTATGGAATGCCGTCCGGATTGCGGGGCGTGTTGTACCGCCCCCTCAATCTCCAGCCCTATTCCGGGTATGCCAGATGGCAAGCCCGCCAATACACCCTGCATTCAGCTCGATGAACAGCAACGCTGTAAAATTTTTACCTCGCCACTGCGCCCGAGAGTCTGCGCAGGCTTACAAGCCAGTGCAGAAATGTGCGGCAACACGCGTCAGCAGGCAATGACCTGGCTTATCGATCTGGAAATACTGACCGCGCCTTAAACATCTTTAATCCGCAGTAAGCAGAACAGGGTGGCGATAATCATCACCATCGCAAACCAGAACACTGCATGATAATTCCAGATCTCTGCGACTATTCCGGCTACTGAACCGGCGATAATCCAGCCCACACGTGATGTATTGGTATAGAGCGTGGTTGCTGAACCCGCCTGGCCGGGCATCAGATCCTGAAAATAGAGCATCCCAATACCGCCAAGAATACCGATAAAAATAGCATTCAGCATCTGTAAGCCCAACAGAATGACAGGTGAATGTGCCATCAGCATACCTGCGTAAAAACAGATGCCACCCACGGCTGCTACGCGCATCAAGAACCGCTTACCCAGACGTTTGGCAAAATAACCGGCAATTAACATCGTCGGGATTTCCAGCCCGGCGGCGGTCCCCATCATCACACCCGCCAGTTTTTCTGGAAGATGTAGTTCGTTAATAATAAATAGCGGCATGTTGATGATGTACAGGCTATTTGAACCCCACATCAACGTACAAATGACAAACAGCAATAGCGTATCGCGACGGTTACGCCGCGGTGCTTCAACCGTGCCGGTCGCCAGCGGAACCTCTTTTTGCATCGACGGTAAAAACAGCCACACCATCACGCCGCAAACAATAAACGCTACCGCCGCGCTGAGATACATTACCGTAAAGCTGAAACCCATCGCTAAGGCATAAGCCAGCGGCGGGCCGATGACCCATGCCAGTGAAACCTGGGCGCGCAAAAAAGAGCTGAACATCACTGCTTCACGCCCGGTTTTATCGGCATGTTCACGGGCAAGAGCAAACATCTGCGGGTTGGCGGTAGAGCCAAAGCTGCTAAGAAAAACGCCGACAAACAACAGGATGAAGTAGTTGCGATTCCAGGCGAAAAGGGTGCAGGCCAGCACGCCTAACAGGCAGCAAAAGACAATCAGTGATTTACGATCGCCGCGCTTATCGGAGCGCCCGGCGAGAAACTGGCTGACCAGAATCCCGATGACGGCGCTGCCGGTAAAGAAGAATCCCACCATTGCCGGGCGGGCGTGTACCTCATCGGTAAGAAAAATACTGAGCGTTGGGGTTTGCAGAGCGCCTGCAATGCCGGTGAGAAAGGCAACAATTAAGAATGCCGTTGATGTCAGGTCAAACGATTTCGCGCTGGAGACTGCGGGGGAATTATGCATGCTGGTCGATCACTGAAAGATGAAGACGCGGAGTTTACGCCGCTTGTCAGAAAATAAACAGTCAGTGAAATCAAACTCGCCATGAATAATCAAAATGCTATTTCACTCTTGTTGAACCTTTGCTGACGCTGCTGAAATGATCATGTTGATAACAAATTTCGCCATCAGCGATTCAGATTATCGGCAAAAAAATGTGCAGCACATCAAACTTTTGTACATAATTTAGCGCCATCCCTTGCGTGCTGAAACAGAAGTATTATGCTTTCTTGAAACGTTTCAGCGCGATCTTGTCTTTAACCCTAAGCCAGGTTAGCGCTTTTTTTCTCATAGAAGCTGAATCGTTTCAATTCAGCAAGAGAGGAGAACTATGTTCCAGTTATCCGTACAGGACATCCATCCGGGCGAAAAGGCCGGAGACAAAGAAGAGGCGATTCGCCAGGTCGCTGCGGCGCTGGTGCAGGCCGGTAATGTCGCTGAAGGTTACGTCAATGGCATGCTGGCGCGCGAACAGCAAACCTCAACGTTCCTCGGCAATGGTATTGCTATTCCACACGGCACCACCGACACCCGCGATCAGGTACTGAAAACCGGCGTTCAGGTGTTTCAGTTCCCGGAAGGCGTGACATGGGGTGAAGGTCAGGTGGCATATGTTGCTATCGGTATTGCCGCCAGCTCGGATGAACATCTGGGGCTGTTGCGTCAACTGACGCACGTCCTGAGCGATGATTCCGTTGCTGAACAACTGAAATCAGCCACCACTGCAGAAGAACTGCGCGCACTGCTGATGGGCGAAAAGCAGAGTGAACAGTTGAAGCTTGATAACGAAATGCTGACGCTGGATATCGTCGCCAGCGATTTGCTGACTCTTCAGGCGCTGAATGCTGCTCGTCTGAAAGAAGCGGGCGCGGTTGATACCGCTTTTGTTACCAAAGCCATCAATGAACAGCCGTTGAACCTCGGGCAGGGGATCTGGCTGAACGATAGTGCCGAAGGCAACCTGCGCAGCGCCATTGCGGTAAGCCGTGCGGCAAATGCTTTTGATGTTGAAGGCGAAACGGCAGCCATGCTGGTGAGTGTGGCGATGAATGACGATCAGCCAGTCGCGGTACTTAAGCGTCTGAGCGACCTGCTGATCGACAATAAGGCTGAACGTCTGTTGAAAGCTGATGCAGCAACGTTGCTGGCGCTGCTGACCAGCGATGATGTGCCGACCGACGACGTGTTAAGCGCGGAGTTTGTGGTGCGCAATGAACACGGCCTGCATGCCCGCCCAGGCACCATGCTGGTCAATACCATTAAACAATTTAACAGTGATATTACCGTGACAAACCTTGATGGCACCGGCAAACCGGCAAATGGACGTAGTCTAATGAAAGTTGTAGCACTTGGCGTTAAGAAAGGTCATCGCCTACGTTTTACCGCCCAGGGAGCAGATGCTGAACAGGCGCTGAAAGCCATTGGCGACGCCATCGCCGCCGGTCTTGGGGAGGGCGCGTAATGAGCAGACGTGTTGCTACGATCACCCTCAATCCGGCCTATGACCTTGTCGGTTTCTGCCCGGAAATTGAACGCGGCGAAGTGAACCTGGTGAAAACCACCGGTCTGCATGCAGCGGGTAAAGGCATCAACGTGGCCAAAGTTTTAAAAGACCTGGGGATTGATGTCACCGTTGGCGGTTTCCTCGGCAAAGACAATCAGGACGGTTTTCAGCAACTGTTCAGCGAGCTGGGCATTGCCAACCGTTTCCAGGTTGTCCAGGGGCGTACCCGCATTAACGTCAAGCTGACAGAAAAAGACGGTGAAGTCACCGATCTCAACTTCTCTGGTTTCGAAGTTACTCCAGCCGACTGGGAACGCTTTGTGACGGATTCTTTAAGCTGGCTTGGTCAGTTCGATATGGTCTGTGTCAGCGGTAGTTTACCGTCAGGTGTCAGCCCGGAAGCATTCACTGACTGGATGACTCGCCTGCGTAGTCAGTGTCCTTGCATTATCTTTGATAGTAGCCGTGAAGCGTTAGTGGCTGGTTTGAAAGCGGCACCATGGCTGGTGAAACCTAACCGCCGTGAGTTGGAAATCTGGGCGGGTCGTAAACTGCCTGAAATGAAAGATGTCATTGAAGCTGCACATGCGCTACGTGAACAAGGTATCGCGCATGTTGTAATTTCACTGGGTGCCGAAGGCGCGCTTTGGGTTAATGCCTCCGGCGAATGGATCGCCAAACCACCGGCAGTCGATGTCGTAAGCACAGTTGGCGCAGGGGATTCTATGGTTGGTGGCCTGATTTATGGCTTGCTAATGCGTGAATCCAGTGAACACACACTGCGTCTGGCGACGGCTGTTGCAGCCCTGGCGGTAAGTCAAAGTAATGTAGGTATTACCGATCGTCCGCAGTTGGCCGCAATGATGGCGCGCGTCGACTTACAACCTTTTAACTGACAGCAGGAGAGGCATAATGAAAACGCTGCTGATTATTGACGCTAATCTCGGTCAGGCACGCGCCTATATGGCGAAGACCCTGCTGGGCGCGGCGGCGCGAAAAGCAAAACTGGAAATCATCGATAATCCTAACGACGCTGAAATGGCGATTGTTCTTGGTGATTCCATCCCGAACGATAGCGCGCTGAACGGTAAAAATGTCTGGCTGGGCGATATTTCCCGGGCCGTCGCGCATCCGGAGCTGTTCCTGAGCGAAGCCAAAGGCCATGCGAAACCTTACACTGCGCCGGTAGCTGCTACAGCACCGGTTGCAGCCAGCGGCCCGAAACGCGTGGTTGCGGTTACTGCTTGCCCAACCGGCGTGGCACACACCTTTATGGCGGCTGAAGCTATTGAAACTGAAGCGAAAAAACGCGGTTGGTGGGTGAAAGTTGAAACCCGTGGCTCTGTTGGTGCGGGGAATGCCATCACGCCTGAAGAAGTGGCGGCAGCGGATTTGGTGATTGTGGCGGCAGACATTGAAGTCGATCTGGCAAAATTTGCCGGTAAACCCATGTACCGCACTTCTACCGGACTGGCGCTGAAGAAAACGGCGCAGGAGCTGGATAAAGCGGTTGCTGAAGCGACGCCTTATGAGCCAGCAGGTAAAGCCCAAACGGCAAGCTCTGAAGCTAAGAAAGAGAGTGCAGGCGCGTATCGTCACCTGTTGACGGGCGTTTCTTACATGTTGCCGATGGTGGTTGCTGGCGGTCTGTGTATCGCGCTTTCTTTTGCGTTTGGTATTGAAGCATTTAAAGAGCAAGGGACGCTTGCTGCGGCGCTGATGCAGATTGGCGGCGGTTCAGCTTTTGCGCTGATGGTTCCGGTACTGGCGGGTTATATTGCCTTCTCTATTGCCGATCGTCCGGGGCTTACTCCGGGTCTGATTGGCGGTATGCTGGCGGTCAGCACCGGTTCTGGCTTCATTGGCGGTATTATTGCGGGTTTCCTGGCCGGTTACATTGCGAAGTTAATCAGTACGCAACTGAAACTGCCACAGAGTATGGAGGCGCTAAAACCGATTCTGATCATTCCGCTAGTTTCCAGTCTGGTGGTGGGTCTGGCGATGATCTACCTGATCGGTAAACCGGTTGCTGGCATCCTCGAAGGCCTGACCCACTGGCTGCAAACTATGGGGACTGCGAATGCGGTTCTGCTGGGGGCGATCCTCGGTGGAATGATGTGTACTGACATGGGCGGTCCGGTAAACAAAGCGGCGTACGCGTTTGGTGTGGGTCTGCTGAGTACTCAAACCTATGGCCCGATGGCGGCGATTATGGCGGCAGGTATGGTGCCACCGCTGGCAATGGGGCTGGCTACGATGGTGGCTCGTCGCAAATTCGACAAAGCGCAGCAGGAAGGCGGTAAAGCGGCTCTGGTTCTGGGACTGTGCTTTATTTCTGAAGGTGCAATTCCGTTTGCCGCCCGCGATCCGATGCGAGTACTGCCGTGCTGTATCGTTGGTGGGGCGCTGACTGGTGCAATCTCTATGGCGATTGGTGCGAAACTGATGGCGCCGCACGGTGGTCTGTTTGTTCTGCTGATCCCTGGCGCAATTACGCCGGTTCTGGGATACCTGGTGGCAATCATTGCCGGTACGCTGGTGGCAGGTTTGGCCTATGCTTTCCTGAAACGTCCGGAAGTGGACGCTGTAGCGAAAACAGCATAATAAAACGTGAACTGCAGGGCAGGAATTTTCTGCCCTGTATCCGTTGATGACCGCAAGATAAGTGAAAAGTGTTTGAAATTAATTCTATGAATTTAAATGGTTTTTACTTCAAATAGAAACCTGAACCTCTCATCAAACAGCAACGTCATTTTCTCAAGGGCAGATTAATTTCTGCCCTTTTTTATTGTTTCAGTTCTGTGCATTACTTCACAATTTCTTCGCTTTTTCTAAAACCGCCAATAATAGAGTTTTGTGAGCCTGCTCAAATCTGCTCATTTTGCCCCTCTGGCAGTAATTTACTTTAAGTAAAACAAGCATACTATGAGCACATGTTTAAATATGAACATATGTTTAAACGGTCTTTGCAGTACCTATATTCTTGTGGATTGACAGGGTTGGTAATTTTTTACCAGAGGACGTGCTATGCGCGAAAAGGAATATGTCGTAATTATAGGTTCGGCTAATATTGATGTCGCCGGATATTCACATGGATCATTAAATTATGCGGATTCAAATCCTGGGAAAATAAAATTCACCCCCGGTGGTGTAGGGCGAAATATTTCACAAAACCTGGCGTTGCTGGGGAAAAAATCCTGGCTACTGAGCGCCGTAGGAAGTGATTTTTATGGTCAATCGCTCCTGACACAAACTAATCAGTCCGGTGTTTATGTCGATAAATGCCTTATTGTGCCAGGGGAAAATACCTCAAGTTATTTATCTCTACTCGATAATACCGGTGAAATGCTGGTTGCTATAAATGATATGAATATTAGCAACTGTATTTCAGCGGAGTTCCTCTCACAGCACCGTGATTTTATTCAAGGGGCAAAGGTCATTGTCGCAGACTGTAATATCAGTGAAGAGGCGCTGATCTGGCTCCTGGATAACGCCGCCGACGCACCTGTATTTGTCGATCCTGTTTCAGCATGGAAATGCGTCAAAGTACGCGAACGGTTAAAGCAGATCCATACACTGAAGCCAAACCGTCTGGAAGCGGAAACCCTGAGCGGTATTGCCCTTTCGGGGCGTGAAGATGTGGCGAAAGTTGCCGCCTGGTTCCATCAAAATGGCCTGAACCGACTGGTTCTGAGCATGGGCGGTGACGGTGTTTATTACAGCGATATCCGCGGTGAAAGCGGCTGGTCTGCGCCGATTAAAACCAATGTCGTCAATGTTACCGGAGCGGGCGATGCCATGATGGCGGGACTTGCTTCGTGCTGGGTAGACGGGATGCCGTTTGCCGAATCCGTTCGTTTTGCACAGGGATGTTCGTCAATGGCGCTCTCCTGTGAATACACCAATAACCCTGATTTATCGGTTGCCAACGTTATATCGTTAGTGGAGAACGCAGAATGTCTGAATTAAAAATTTCCCCGGAGTTATTACAGATTTCCCCGGAAGTGCAGGATGCTTTAAAAAACAAAAAACCGGTTGTGGCGCTGGAGTCGACCATTATTTCTCACGGTATGCCGTTTCCACAAAATGCCCAGACTGCAATTGAAGTAGAAGAAACTATTCGTCAACAGGGAGCCGTACCAGCCACTATCGCTATTATTGGCGGTGTGATGAAAGTAGGCTTAAGCAAAGAAGAAATTGAATTACTGGGGCGTGAAGGACATAACGTAACCAAAGTTAGCCGTCGCGATTTACCTTTTGTTGTTGCGGCCGGAAAAAATGGCGCTACTACTGTTGCTTCAACCATGATTATTGCGGCGCTTGCCGGAATTAAGGTATTTGCCACCGGCGGTATTGGTGGGGTACATCGTGGCGCGGAACAGACATTCGATATTTCTGCCGATTTACAGGAATTGGCGCATACCAATGTTACCGTGGTTTGTGCCGGAGCGAAATCTATTCTCGATTTAGGTTTAACCACCGAATATTTAGAAACCTTCGGTGTGCCGTTAATTGGTTATCAGACCAAAGCATTACCGGCATTTTTCTGCCGCACCAGCCCGTTTGAGGTTAGCATCCGTCTCGATAGCGCCAGCGAAATTGCCCGTGCGATGGCGGTGAAATGGCAAAGTGGTTTGAACGGTGGCCTGGTGGTGGCGAACCCGATCCCGGAACAGTTTGCGATGCCGGAAGAAAGTATTAACGCTGCAATTGATCAGGCCGTTGCCGAAGCTGAAGAGCAAGGTGTAATCGGTAAAGAGAGTACGCCGTTCCTGCTGGCGCGAGTTGCTGAACTGACCGGCGGCGATAGCCTGAAATCTAACATCCAGTTGGTGTTTAACAATGCCATTCTGGCGAGCGAAATTGCCAAAGAATATCAACGTCTCGTGGGTTAATTTCTGACGGGCAGAAAGCCGTCGCCCGTACTTATCATACATACCGAAACCTGGCGTTGACGCCGGGTTTACTGGCATGAAGGGAAATCATTATGGATATAATGAGAAGTGTTGTGGGGATGGTGGTATTGCTGGCAATCGCGTTTTTGTTGTCAGTGAATAAAAAAAGCATCAGTTTACGCACCGTAGGTGCCGCGCTGCTGCTGCAAATCGCCATTGGCGGCGTTATGCTCTATTTTCCGCCGGGAAAATGGGCGGTAGAGCAGGCGGCGTTAGGCGTACATAAAGTCATGTCCTACAGTGACGCCGGCAGCGCCTTCATTTTTGGCTCGCTGGTGGGGCCGAAAATGGATGTCCTGTTTGATGGCGCAGGCTTTATTTTCGCCTTTCGCGTACTTCCGGCGATTATTTTCGTTACCGCACTCATCAGTTTGCTGTACTACATTGGTGTGATGGGACTGCTGATCCGTATTCTTGGTAGTATCTTTCAGAAAGCCCTTAACATCAGCAAAATCGAATCATTTGTTGCGGTCACCACCATTTTCCTCGGGCAAAATGAGATCCCGGCGATCGTTAAACCGTTTATTGATCGCATGAATCGCAACGAGTTGTTTACCGCAATTTGTAGCGGCATGGCATCTATTGCCGGTTCGATGATGATTGGTTATGCCGGAATGGGCGTGCCGATTGACTATCTGTTAGCAGCATCGCTGATGGCTATCCCTGGCGGGATCTTGTTTGCGCGTATTCTTAGCCCGGCGACGGAATCTTCGCAGGTGACATTTGAAAACCTGTCATTCAGCGAGACGCCGCCAAAAAGCTTTATCGAAGCGGCGGCGAACGGTGCGATGACCGGGTTGAAAATCGCCGCAGGTGTGGCGACGGTAGTAATGGCATTTGTCGCAATTATTGCGCTGATCAATGGCATTATCGGCGGTATTGGCGGCTGGTTTGGTTTTGCCAATGCCTCTCTGGAAAGTATTTTTGGCTATGTGCTGGCACCGCTGGCGTGGATCATGGGGGTTGACTGGAGTGATGCCAACCTTGCGGGGAGTTTGATTGGGCAGAAACTGGCGATTAATGAATTTGTCGCTTACCTGAGTTTCTCGCCCTATCTGCAAACGGGCGGCACGCTGGACGTGAAGACCGTGGCGATTATCTCCTTTGCGCTTTGTGGTTTTGCTAACTTCGGCTCTATCGGTGTTGTCGTTGGGGCGTTCTCGGCTATTTCGCCAAAACGTGCGCCCGAAATCGCTCAGCTTGGTTTACGGGCGCTGGCAGCCGCGACGCTCTCCAACCTGATGAGTGCGACAATTGCCGGGTTCTTTATTGGTCTGGCGTAATGCTCGATTCGTAGGCCGGATAATACGCATCAAGCGTCGCATCCGGCAATCACGCAGCATTCAAATAATTTTTACTGCATCATCCCGGAGAGTTTATTCTCCGGGTCCATCTCCCGCGCCAGCTCTAACAACTGCTTTCTGTTTTTAATTAAATATCCTTTCTTATTTTTAATTAATAAACCATCGTGAATGAATTGTGCGAGAACATATAACAGATGTCGATAAGAAACACCCAGATACTCTGCCGCCTGGGTATGCTTTTCGTGATAAAGATCACCTTCCTGCGAGAGTAATATAAATGCGGCCAGGCGATTCACTAACGGAAATGATTGATTCTGAGTTAAGGAAACAATATTGCGATAATTTTTATGGCTTAAGGTGACGCAGAGTTTTCGTAAAAATAGTGTGTCGTTTAATAACAGCGGACGGTAATTTTTCATGGGAAGCGCAATACACCAACACTCTTCAATAGCCTGCACCGCGCGCGGTTTATGGTCTTTATCGATTAACTCAATCTCGCCAATAAAACAGGGGGCGGCAAAGAAATCGATCAGCGACACCCGACCATTAGCAAGCGTGGCGTAGAGTCTGGCGCGGCCTCGCGTCAGGTAAAACAGCCATGACGGCTGTTGTCCTTCCTGCACAATGTAGTCACGCGCTAAAAAATGAAACAGCCGAGTGTCCACTGAAACATCCGTTGCAAAGCACACCTTAAATGCGGATTCGTCAATTAATTGCTGCTTAAGATCATTATTGTGGATTTCTTTCACGATGTTTACCCGCTATGAGATTTCTCATATTTAGCATACGTACGCTGTTGTTAAGATTCAATTATCGGCCCGATTGAATTTTCTTTGCTGTAGAAAAAATAACGCAACTTGAAACAGAGGGAATAAACAATGGAAAAAAGAAAAATTATCCTGGATTGTGATCCGGGTCATGATGACGCTATTGCAATAATGATGGCAGCGAAACATCCGGCGATTGATTTATTAGGTATTACCATTGTGGCCGGTAATCAAACCCTCAATAAGACATTAATTAATGGTCTGAATGTTTGTCAGAAACTGGAGATTAATGTTCCGGTTTATGCGGGGATGCCGCAGCCGATTATGCGCAAACAAATCGTTGCCGATAATATTCACGGTGAAACCGGACTGGATGGCCCGGTATTCGAGCCGCTGACCCGTAAAGCTGAAAGCACCCATGCGGTGAAATACATCATCGATACCCTGATGGCAAGCGATGGCGATATCACTCTGGTGCCGGTTGGTCCACTTTCAAACATCGCGGTGGCAATGCGGATGCAGCCTGCAATTCTGCCGAAAATCCGTGAAATTGTGCTAATGGGCGGCGCTTACGGTACAGGTAACTTTACGCCGTCTGCCGAGTTCAACATCTTTGCTGATCCGGAAGCCGCACGCGTAGTGTTCACCTCCGGCGTTCCGTTGGTGATGATGGGCCTCGATCTCACTAACCAGACCGTTTGCACCCCGGATGTGATTGCGCGGATGGAAAGGGCAGGTGGCCCTGCCGGTGAACTGTTCAGTGACATCATGAATTTCACCCTCAAAACTCAGTTCGAAAATTATGGTCTGGCTGGTGGCCCGGTGCATGACGCCACCTGCATTGGCTATCTGATTAACCCTGATGGCATTAAAACCCAGGAAATGTATGTCGAAGTAGACGTCAACAGCGGCCCTTGTTACGGGCGTACCGTCTGCGACGAACTGGGTGTTCTCGGTAAGCCCGCTAATACCAAAGTCGGCATCACAATTGATACCGACTGGTTCTGGGGATTAGTCGAAGAATGCGTTCGCGGCTACATCAAAACCCATTAAGTGTTGATAGCAAGTCGGGCCTGTATCGCAAGGTGCAAGCCCGGCTATTTATAATGGGCAGAAAGCCGTCGCCCAAAATGACATGAAGAGATAATAACTATGGATGTCATGAGAAGTGTTCTGGGAATGGTGGTATTGCTGACGATTGCGTTTTTGCTGTCGGTGAATAAGAAGAAGATCAGCCTGAGAACCGTCGGCGCGGCGCTGGTATTACAGGTCGTGATTGGCGGTATTATGCTTTGGCTTCCGCCTGGACGTTGGGTTGCAGAAAAGGTCGCTTTTGGTGTCCATAAAGTGATGGCGTACAGCGATGCGGGTAGTGCCTTCATCTTCGGTTCTCTGGTTGGGCCGAAAATGGACACCCTGTTTGATGGCGCAGGATTTATCTTTGGTTTCAGGGTATTACCGGCAATTATCTTCGTTACTGCACTGGTGAGTATTCTTTACTACATTGGCGTGATGGGGATCTTAATTCGTATTCTTGGCGGTATATTCCAGAAAGCTTTACATATCAGCAAGATTGAGTCATTTGTTGCTGTCACCACCATTTTCCTCGGGCAAAACGAAATTCCGGCGATCGTGAAGCCATTTATTGATCGTCTGAATCGCAATGAATTATTTACGGCGATTTGTAGTGGCATGGCCTCAATTGCCGGTTCGACGATGATTGGGTACGCTGCACTGGGCGTGCCAGTGGAATATCTGCTGGCGGCATCGTTAATGGCGATCCCCGGCGGGATCTTGTTTGCTCGCTTGTTAAGCCCGGCTACGGAATCTTCGCAAGTTTCCTTTAATAACCTCTCTTTCACCGAAACACCGCCAAAAAGCATTATTGAAGCCGCTGCTACAGGGGCAATGACCGGGCTGAAAATCGCCGCAGGTGTAGCGACTGTGGTGATGGCATTTGTCGCCATCATTGCGTTGATTAACGGTATTATCGGCGGTGTTAGCGGTTGGTTTGGTTTTGAAAATGCCTCGCTGGAGTCCATTTTAGGTTACCTGCTGGCTCCGCTGGCGTGGGTGATGGGGGTTGACTGGAGTGATGCCAACCTTGCGGGAAGTTTGATTGGGCAGAAACTGGCGATTAACGAATTTGTCGCTTACCTGAGTTTCTCACCGTATTTGCAAACCGCAGGCACTCTGGATGCTAAAACCGTAGCGATTATTTCTTTTGCGCTGTGCGGTTTCGCTAACTTTGGTTCTATCGGCGTGGTGGTTGGGGCATTTTCTGCGGTTGCGCCGCACCGTGCGCCGGAAATCGCCCAACTTGGTTTACGGGCGCTGGCGGCGGCGACGCTCTCCAACCTGATGAGTGCGACCATTGCCGGGTTCTTTATTGGTTTCGCTTGAGTGTCATTGCCTGATGCGCAAGCTTATCAGGCCTACATTTACTTGCTGAAATTGCCTGATTTGTAGGCCGGATAAGACGCGTCAAGCGTCGCATCCGGCAACATTGTTACACCATTGGCACTAATGAAAGCGCGTTATCGGCAGACAGAGTAGGGTTGTTTATGTTGCCGCTGGCGCGCGAAATTGCCGCGCAGGCCATCGCAAAACGGGCGCTATCGCGAAAACTGCTTCCTTCCAGAAAGCTATACACCAGTCCCGCCATAAAACCATCGTCGGCGCCAAAACTGTCTACCGTCGTATGTTTTGGTGCAGTCAGTAAAAATTGCTCGCCATCCTTTTCGCTGCAATAAACTGACTCATCGGGCAAATAAACAAACAGTTGCTGAACACCTTGCTGATGCAACGCATTCACTGCGGCATTACGGTCAGCATCGCTGGTGATCGCCTGTCCCCATAAAATTTCCAGTTCCTGCAAAGTCGGTTTCAGGGTGTGAATATGTGCCAGCCAGTGTTTGATTTTTCCTGCTTTAAATTCCGAAACGGTATCGACAAACACCGGAATTTCATCGGCAAGGGTAAAGACCCACTCCAGCGCCTCAGCAGTCAGGTTACAATCAGCCAGTACCACGCCCGCATGGCGAAGTAAATCACGCGACCCGTTCAGTAATTGCGGCGTCAATTGATCCAGAAGATGGGTATCGTTTATCGCCAGCACGGTTTCATCGTCTTGATTGGCAATCGCGAGATACGTTGACGTACTTTGACCGTGTAAACGAACGCAGCCTGAGACATTCACTCCGGCACGGCGCGTCTCTTCTAAGAGCATTTCGCCATAAAAGTCATCGCCAATCACCGAGAGTAAATGCACGTCACGGCCCAGTAGTGCCAGATTGTGGGCGATATTGCGCCCGACGCCGCCAGCCGAGCAATGAATTGTACCGGGATTAGAGGCCGCTTGCGGATAACGGATATCCGCCATCCCGCGAATATCCATATTGATTGTCCCCACCACCACACAGTATTCCTGCTCGGTGAGAATGTAACCTTTGCCTTTAATCAGGCCTTTGCGCATTAAATCCATAATATGCGCCGCTACGCGCGAACGGCTGATTTGCAGCATATCAGCAATTTCATTCTGCTGGATCAGCGGGTTACGCCGCAAAATTGCAAGGATCTCCTTCTCCCGGTTATTCATTTTCAGGCTACCGCTTTTTCAGTTTGTTGCGCTTTCAGCCAGGCGATTTCTTCCGCCCAGATATCCGGGTTAATGGTTTCGAGGATCAGCGGAATACCGTCGAAGCGATCATCCTGCATGATCCAGCGGAAAGCATCATGGCCAATATTACCTTCACCAAGACTGTGATGGCGGTCGACGCGGCTACCAAAGGTGCTTTTCGCATCGTTGAGGTGCATCCCGCGCAGATACTTAAAGCCGACAATACGGGCAAAATCTGCGAACGTTTTCTCGCATTCGGCAGGGGTACGCAAATCATATCCGGCAGCAAAAGCATGGCAGGTATCAATGCAAACGCCGACGCGGGATTTATCTTCCACGCCGTCAATAATCGCCGCGAGATGTTCGAACTTAAATCCTAAGTTGCTGCCCTGACCGGCAGTATTTTCAATCACCGCCGTCACACCTTGTGTTTTATCCAGCGCAATGTTGATGGATTCGGCAATGCGCGCCAGGCAATCCTCTTCTGAAATTTGCATCAGGTGACTACCGGGGTGGAAGTTGAGCAAAGAGAGACCCAGTTGTTCGCAACGCTGCATTTCATCTATAAACGCATCGCGCGACTTTTCCAGGGCTTCTGCGACCGGATGGCCAAGGTTAATCAGATAACTGTCGTGGGGAAGAATTTGCGCCGACGTGTAGTGATACTTTTCGCAGGCGGCTTTGAATTCATCGATGGTTTGCGTCGTGAGCGGTGCAGCACGCCACTGACGTTGATTTTTGGTGAACAAGGCAAACGCGGTTGCGTCGATTTCGGCGGCGCGAATTGCGGCATTTGCCAGACCGCCAGCAGCACTAACGTGCGCTCCAATGTATTTCATGCGAGGACTCCTGTTAAACCCGCTGGAGGAAAACGGTAATCATAGCGGGTTAACAGGAGCAAGATGTAGTGGTTTATGCGATGACGCTTTGAATCACATAGTTAATTGCACCACCACCAACAATCAGCCAGGCAAACAGTACCAGTGCCATCAGCAGAGGTTTCGCCCCGGCTTTTTTCAGCGCGCTGACGTGAGTGGTCAGACCCAGCGCCGCCATCGCCATTGCCAGCAGGAAGGTATCCAGCGTTACCAGCATGTTCACCACGCTCTGCGGTAACAGGTGGAACGAGTTAAAGATGGCAACTACGATGAACAAGATGGCAAACCACGGAATGGTGATTTTGCTTTTCTCGCCGCTGTTCGCCCCAGATAGCTGTTTAACACGTGCAGCCAGCAGAATAAGGAACGGGGCCAGCATCATCACGCGCAGCATTTTGGAAATAACTGCTGCGTTTTCTGCATCCGGGCTGATGGCATGACCTGCCGCCACCACCTGCGCCACTTCGTGCACAGTAGAACCAATGTAGATACCGAAAGTTTCCGGGCTAAACCATTGAGACATCAGCGGATATATCGCCGGGTAGAGGAAAATCGCGACGGTCCCGAAGATAACAACGGTTGCAACAGCCACGGTTACTTTACTGGCTTCCGCTTTCACTACCGGCTCAGTTGCCAGTACTGCAGCGGCACCACAAATACTGCTACCGGCACCAATCAACCAACTGGTGTGCTTATCCAGGCCAAACACTTTCTGCCCCAGGAAGCAAGCCAGCAGGAAGGTACTGGACAGCGTCAGCACGTCAATGATGATCCCACTGATACCGACATCGGCAATTTGCGAGAACGTCAGACGGAAGCCATAAAGAATGATACCCAGACGTAATAAATATTGCTTGGCAAACAGCACGCCACCGTCACAGCTTTTCCAGATGTGCGGATAGATGGTGTTGCCTAAAACCATCCCCAACAAGATTGCGAGGGTGAGGGCACTAAACCCGGCACCCGCAACGGCGGGAATGGAACCACCCCACAGGGCGACCCCGGTGATAACTGCACTCAGGGCTAACCCCGGAATAAAATGCCACAGTGTACGATGTTGTTTCTGTAAGGTGATATTCGTCATAACCCTCTCCTTTAACCGGGCATAAGGTTACGTCTAACTGGTTTAAAAATAAAATTGATTATATATTTATAATTAATCTTTATAAGTGGTAAGCGACTATGCACATCACCCTCCGACAGTTGGAAGTTTTTGCAGAAGTATTGAAAAGTGGATCCACCACCCAGGCGTCGGTGATGCTGGCGTTGTCGCAATCAGCAGTGAGCGCAGCCTTGACCGACCTGGAAGGGCAGCTTGGCGTGCAACTGTTTGATCGCGTGGGGAAAAGACTGGTTGTTAATGAACACGGACGGCTGCTTTATCCGCGCGCGCTGGCGCTGCTGGAACAGGCTGTTGAAATTGAACAACTGTTTCGCGAAGACAACGGCGCGATTCGTGTCTATGCCAGTAGCACCATCGGCAATTACATTTTACCCGCTGTTATCGCCCGTTATCGCCATGATTACCCGCAGTTGCCGATTGAACTTAGCGTTGGTAACAGCCAGGACGTGATGCAGGCGGTGCTGGATTTCCGCGTTGATATTGGCTTTATTGAAGGGCCGTGCCACAGCACTGAAATCATTTCTGAACCTTGGCTGGAAGACGAACTGGTGGTTTTCGCCTCGCCAACCTCGCCGCTTGCTCATGGTCCGGTCACCTTAGAACAGCTTGCTGCCGCACCGTGGATCCTGCGTGAACGCGGTTCTGGTACGCGGGAGATTGTCGACTATCTGTTACTGTCGCATCTGCCGAAGTTTGAGATGGCGATGGAGTTGGGAAACTCCGAGGCCATCAAACATGCGGTGCGTCACGGACTGGGGATTAGCTGCCTGTCGCGACGGGTGATTGAAGAGCAATTACAGGCTGGCTCTTTACGTGAAGTTGCTGTCCCGCTGCCGCGCCTGATGCGCACGCTGTGGCGTATTCATCATCGGCAAAAACACCTTTCCAACGCGTTAATGCGCTTTCTGGACTACTGCAATCCTGCCAATTTACCGCGTTAAGTTGCTGTACAGGAACATGCTGGCGCTGTGTCGATTTCGTGACGCAGCGCCAGCGTCAGGCATTCGCCAGAAAAGAGATTGGCTGCTTTACTTATAATTCCTGGGCGATCATGAAGGTCTCTTATAAAAGCGCATTTCTATCGGAAGGATTGCAAATCGTCTGCTACAATCGCGCCTCATTTTTAATGATGGATAGCATTTTCGTATGGTTTCCGAAACTAAAACCACAGAAGCGCCGGGCTTACGCCGTGAATTAAAGGCGCGTCACCTGACGATGATTGCCATTGGTGGCTCCATCGGTACGGGTCTTTTTGTTGCCTCTGGCGCAACGATTTCTCAGGCAGGTCCGGGCGGGGCGCTGCTCTCGTATATTTTGATTGGCCTGATGGTCTACTTCCTGATGACCAGTCTTGGCGAACTGGCGGCGTATATGCCAGTTTCTGGTTCGTTTGCGACTTACGGTCAGAACTATGTAGAAGAGGGCTTTGGCTTCGCGCTGGGCTGGAACTACTGGTACAACTGGGCGGTAACTATCGCTGTTGATCTGGTGGCCGCGCAGTTGGTAATGAGCTGGTGGTTCCCGGATGTCCCTGGTTGGATCTGGAGTGCGCTGTTCCTCGGCGTTATCTTCCTGCTGAATTACATTTCGGTCAGAGGCTTTGGTGAAGCGGAGTACTGGTTCTCACTGATCAAAGTTACGACCGTGATTATCTTTATCGCCGTTGGCGTGATGATGATTTTCGGTATCTTCAAAGGTGCACAGCCTGCTGGCTGGAGTAACTGGACGATAGGCGAGGCACCGTTTGCCGGTGGTTTTGCGGCGATGATCGGTGTGGCGATGATTGTCGGCTTCTCCTTCCAGGGAACCGAACTGATTGGTATTGCGGCGGGTGAATCTGAAGAGCCGGGGAAAAATATTCCGCGTGCGGTACGTCAGGTGTTCTGGCGAATTCTGCTGTTCTATGTATTCGCGATCCTGATCATCAGCTTGATCATTCCGTACACCGATCCAAGTCTGTTACGCAATGATGTGAAAGACATCAGCGTCAGCCCGTTCACGCTGGTGTTCCAGCACGCAGGACTGCTTTCTGCGGCGGCGGTGATGAACGCGGTTATTCTGACAGCAGTACTGTCAGCGGGTAACTCCGGTATGTACGCGTCTACCCGTATGCTGTACACCCTGGCGTGCGATGGCAAAGCGCCGCGTATTTTCTCTAAACTGTCGCGCGGCGGTGTACCACGTAATGCGCTATATGCCACGACGGTGATTGCCGGTCTGTGCTTCCTGACCTCCATGTTTGGTAACCAGACGGTGTATCTGTGGCTGCTGAATACCTCCGGGATGACCGGCTTTATCGCCTGGCTGGGGATTGCTATCAGTCACTATCGTTTCCGTCGCGGCTATGTATTGCAGGGACACGATATTAACGACCTGCCGTATCGTTCGGGCTTCTTCCCGCTGGGACCGATCTTCGCCTTTGTGCTGTGCCTGATTATCACTCTGGGCCAGAACTACGAAGCGTTCCTGAAAGATACCATCGACTGGGGCGGCGTAGCGGCAACGTATATCGGTATCCCGCTGTTCCTGGCCATCTGGTTTGGTTACAAGTTGATTAAAGGAACTCACTTCGTGCGTTACAGCGAAATGAAGTTCCCACAGAACGACAATAAATAAGCGTTATCTCTTCCTTATTAAGCCCTCTCACCTGAGAGGGCTTTTTCAATTCTATTTCCCATATAAATCATACGTATATAAAATTTAACAATTGAATTGATAATTGTTATCGTTTGCATTATTGTTACGCGAAATGAAAAAGGCTGACAAATCAGAGGCTGTTCAGGCGCTCTGGGATGATCACCTGCATACAAAAAAAGTCCACTGCGATGCTGCCGTGCGCAAGAGGACGTGAAGAAGATGTGAGCGATAACCCATTTTATTTTCGTAGTTACCTCATGGAGATATGGAATGTTTAGGTTGAACCCCTTCGTACGGGTCGGGCTGTGTTTGTCCGCGATTTCTTGTGCATGGCCTGTGTTAGCGGTTGATGATGATGGCGAAACGATGGTTGTCACCGCCTCTTCCGTTGAACAAAACCTCAAAGACGCACCTGCCAGTATCAGCGTCATTACCCAGGAAGACTTGCAGCGTAAACCGGTACAGAACCTGAAAGATGTCCTCAAAGAAGTGCCAGGCGTACAACTGACTAACGAAGGGGACAATCGCAAGGGCGTCAGCATTCGTGGTCTGGACAGCAGCTATACCCTGATTCTTGTCGATGGTAAACGCGTGAACTCCCGCAATGCTGTCTTCCGTCATAATGACTTCGATCTGAATTGGATCCCGGTTGATTCCATCGAACGTATTGAAGTGGTACGTGGCCCGATGTCCTCGTTATATGGTTCTGATGCGCTCGGCGGCGTGGTCAACATTATCACCAAAAAAATTGGCCAGAAATGGTCAGGAACCGTTACGGTCGATACCACCATTCAGGAACATCGCGATCGCGGCGACACCTACAACGGTCAGTTTTTTACCAGTGGGCCACTAATTGACGGCGTGCTGGGAATGAAAGCCTACGGCAGCCTGGCGAAACGTGAAAAGGATGACCCGCAGAACTCAACCACCACCGATAGCGGAGAAACGCCGCGCATTGAAGGATTCTCCAGCCGCGATGGCAATGTCGAATTTGCCTGGACGCCGAATCAAAATCACGATTTTACCGCTGGTTACGGTTTCGACCGCCAGGATCGTGATTCCGACTCGCTGGACAAAAACCGCCTGGAACGCCAGAACTACTCTGTCAGCCATAATGGTCGCTGGGATTATGGCACCAGTGAGCTGAAATACTATGGCGAGAAAGTCGAAAACAAAAACCCTGGTAACAGCAGCCCGATTACCTCAGAAAGTAATACTGTTGATGGCAAATACACGTTACCGCTGACGGCGATTAATCAGTTTGTCACGGTCGGCGGTGAATGGCGTCACGACAAACTTAGCGATGCGGTAAACCTGACCGGCGGCACCAGCACCAAAACATCTGCCAGCCAGTATGCACTGTTTGTGGAAGACGAATGGCGGATCTTCGAGCCGCTGGCGCTGACGACCGGCGTGCGTATGGACGATCACGAAACCTACGGCGATCACTGGAGCCCGCGTGCCTATCTGGTCTATAACGCCACCGATACCGTAACGGTGAAAGGCGGCTGGGCGACGGCTTTTAAAGCACCTTCTTTACTGCAACTTAGCTCTGACTGGACGACTAATTCCTGCCGTGGCGCATGTAAGATTGTTGGTAGCCCGGATCTGAAGCCAGAAACCAGCGAAAGTTGGGAGCTGGGGCTTTACTACATGGGGGAAGAAGGCTGGCTGGAAGGCGTTGAATCCAGCGTGACTGTTTTCCGTAACGATGTGAAAGATCGCATCAGTATCAGCCGCACGTCCGACGTCAACGCTGCACCGGGCTACCAGAACTTTGTAGGTTTTGAAACCGGGGCTAATGGTCGACGTGTACCGGTATTCAGCTACTACAACGTTAACAAAGCGCGCATTCAGGGCGTGGAAACCGAGTTGAAAATCCCGTTCAGTGACGAATGGAAACTGTCACTCAACTACACCTATAACGATGGTCGTGATGTCAGTAATGGTGAAAACAAACCGCTTTCCGATCTGCCGTTCCATACCGCCAACGGTACGCTGGACTGGAAACCACTGGTGCTGGAAGACTGGTCATTCTATGTTTCTGCTCATTATACCGGGCAGAAACGTGCCGATAGCGATACGGCTAAAACGCCGGGTGGCTATACGATCTGGAATACCGGTGCGGCATGGCAGGTGACCAAAGACGTCAAACTGCGCGCGGGCGTGCTGAACCTGACAGATAAAGATCTCAGCCGTGATGACTACAGCTATAACGAAGACGGACGTCGTTACTTTATGGCGGTGGATTATCGCTTCTGATGAGAAGATGCCCGGCGAACCGGGCGGACTGTCACTTCAGTAAATACTGCGCATGGAAGCGCAGATGATCCTCTATAAAAGAAGCAATGAAGTAATAGCTGTGATCATAACCCGGCTGAATACGCAGCGTCATCGGCCACGCTTTCTGGCGCGCGGCTTCTGCCAACACGGCGGGTTGTAACTGGTCGGCAAGAAACTGATCGTTATCACCCTGATCAATCAGCGTCGGGATCGCATCCTGCGCATTGCTGGCGTACATCAGCGCACAACTGTCCCATGCCACCCAGTCATTTTTATCCTCACCCAGATAGGTGCTAAATGCTTTGATTCCCCACGGAACGCTGCACGGATTCACAATCGGCGCAAAGGCGGAAACGCTGGTATATTTGCCCGGATTTTTCAGCGCCATAATCAGAGCACCATGACCTCCCATCGAATGGCCGCTGATGGCACAGCGATTGCTGACGTTAAATTGCGACTGAATCAGTGCTGGTAATTCATCACGCAGATAATCATACATCCGGTAATGTGCCGCCCACGGCGGTTGCGTGGCGTTAAGATAAAACCCGGCACCCTGGCCTAAATCATAGCCGTCGTCATTGGCAACATGTTCGCCACGCGGGCTGGTGTCTGGCATTACCAGTACAATCCCCAGTTCTGCCGCCATGCGCTGGGCACCTGCTTTGGTGGCGAAGTTTTCATCATTACAGGTTAAGCCTGAAAGCCAGTACAGCACCGGCGGCGGGGCGTTATCGCGGGGCGGTGGGAGAAAGATACTGAACGTCATCGAGCAGTTTAAGGTACTGGAGTCATGTCGCCAGCGTTGCTGCCAGCCTTCAAAACAGCGATGCTCTTCGAGCATTTCCATGCGTGGCTCCTTGTTATGTTGTTTGCAATTTTTTCATCATACCGTTTATTCAGTGTGTTGTGAGTAACTTTCACTTCCGCATATGCATAACGATGTTTTAACATCTACGGCTGAAAGGCAGCGGCAATTACAATAATTATCGCTGTGAATACTGGATTATGTGCGCCACCTCACGCACAATAATCAGGCTGCGAATCAGCTTAATAACTTTGCCCCCACGCAGGGCGGAGGCGTCACACCTGCAGGAGAAATCATAAATGCCATCACTCAGTAAAGAAGCGGCCCTGGTTCATGAAGCGTTGGTTGCGCGAGGACTTGAAACACCGCTACGCCCGCCCGTGCATGAAATGGATAACGAAACGCGCAAAAGCCTTATTGCCGGTCATATGACCGAAATCATGCAGTTATTGAATCTCGACCTGGCTGATGACAGTTTGATGGAAACGCCGCATCGCATCGCCAAAATGTATGTCGATGAAATTTTCTCCGGTCTGGATTACGCCAACTTCCCGAAAATCACCCTCATTGAAAATAAAATGAAGGTCGATGAAATGGTCACCGTGCGCGATATCACCCTGACCAGCACTTGTGAACACCATTTTGTCACTATTGATGGCAAAGCGACGGTGGCCTACATCCCGAAAGATTCGGTCATCGGCCTGTCGAAAATTAACCGCATTGTGCAGTTCTTTGCCCAGCGTCCGCAGGTACAGGAACGTCTGACCCAGCAAATTCTCATTGCGCTACAAACGCTGCTGGGCACCAATAACGTGGCGGTCTCTATCGACGCGGTGCATTACTGCGTAAAAGCGCGTGGTATTCGCGACGCGACCAGCGCCACGACAACGACTTCCCTCGGTGGTTTGTTCAAATCCAGTCAGAATACGCGCCACGAATTTTTGCGCGCTGTGCGTCATCACAACTGATTAAAAGGCAGGAACCATGGAGCGCAACGTCACGCTCGATTTTGTTCGCGGCGTCGCCATTCTGGGGATCCTGCTTCTCAACATCAGCGCCTTTGGACTCCCAAAGGCGGCTTATCTCAATCCCGCCTGGTACGGCACCATTACACCGCAGGATGCCTGGAGCTGGGCTTTTCTCGATCTTATCGGCCAGGTGAAATTCCTCACGCTTTTTGCGTTGCTGTTTGGTGCCGGTCTGCAAATGTTGCTGCCGCGTGGCAGACGTTGGATCCAGTCGCGTCTAACACTGCTGGTCTTGCTGGGCTTTATTCACGGTTTATTATTCTGGGACGGCGATATCCTGCTGGCTTACGGGTTGGTAGGCTTAATCAGTTGGCGACTGGTGCGCGATGCGCCATCGGTAAAAAGCCTGTTTAACACCGGCGTCATGCTTTATCTGATAGGGCTTGGTGTTTTGCTGTTGTTGGGGGTGATTTCCGATAGCCAGACCAGCCGTGCCTGGACACCGGATGCATCCGCCATTTTGTATGAAAAATACTGGAAACTTCACGGCGGCGTTGAAGCTATCAGTAACCGCGCCGACGGGGTAGGGAACAGTTTGCTGGCCCTGGGAGCGCAGTATGGCTGGCAACTGGCGGGGATGATGTTGATTGGCGCGGCATTGATGCGTAGTGGTTGGCTGAAAGGGCAGTACAGCCTGCGCCACTATCGCCGTACCGGTTTTGTGCTGGTGGCAATTGGGGTGATGATTAACCTTCCTGCTATCGCACTACAATGGCGGCTGGACTGGGCATATCGCTGGTGCGCCTTCTTACTCCAGATGCCACGAGAACTGAGTGCGCCATTTCAGGCGATTGGCTATGCCTCGTTACTGTTCGGCTTTTGGCCGCAATTAAGCCGCTTTAAGCTGGTGCTGGCGATTGCTTGCGTTGGGCGGATGGCGCTGACCAACTACCTGCTGCAAACGCTGATTTGTACCACACTGTTTTACCACCTCGGTTTGTTTATGCAGTTTGACCGTCTGGAACTGCTGGTGTTTGTTATTCCAGTATGGCTGGCGAATCTGCTTTTCTCTGTTATCTGGTTGCGTTACTTCCGCCAGGGGCCGGTAGAATGGTTATGGCGTCAGTTAACCTTGCGCGCTGCCGGACCTGCATTATCCAAAACATCCAGATAACGATCTGGATCACATTCATTAACAAAATGGTTGTAACCGTTTCCATTGCTGTGACTCGATTCACGAAGTCCTGTATTCAGTGCTGACAAAATAGCCGCCAGCAAGCAGTAACTTACTGCAATCTCACAACAGGTAGTGAATATGATCACCATTCGTGATGTAGCGCGTCAGGCTGGCGTCTCTGTGGCAACGGTTTCCCGGGTGCTAAATAACAGCGCTCTGGTAAGTGCGGACACGCGTGAAGCGGTTATGAAAGCAGTGAGCGAGTTGGACTACCGACCAAACGCCAATGCCCAGGCGCTGGCAACTCAGGTGAGCGAGACTATTGGCGTGGTAGTGATGGATGTCTCCGACGCCTTTTTCGGTGCGCTGGTGAAAGCCGTTGATCTTGTCGCCCAGCAACACCAGAAATATGTGCTAATCGGCAATAGCTATCATGAAGCGGAAAAAGAGCGGCACGCCATTGAGGTGTTAATCCGCCAGCGTTGTAATGCGTTGATCGTTCACTCAAAAGCGTTAAGTGACGACGAACTGGTGCAGTTTATGGACAACATTCCCGGCATGGTGTTAATCAATCGCGTTGTGCCGGGTTACGCCCATCGCTGCGTTTGCCTGGATAATATCAGCGGTGCCCGAATGGCGACGCGCATGTTACTGAATAACGGTCATCAGCGTATCGGTTATCTTTCTTCCAGCCACGGTATTGAAGATGACGCGATGCGCAAAGCCGGTTGGATGAGCGCGCTGAAAGAGCAGGATATTATTCCGCCAGAGAGTTGGATCGGCACCGGTACGCCAGATATGCCCGGCGGCGAAGCTGCGATGGTTGAACTGCTGGGGCGTAATCTGCAACTCACCGCGGTGTTCGCCTATAACGACAATATGGCCGCTGGCGCACTGACAGCGTTAAAAGACAATGGTATTGCTATCCCGTTACATCTCTCGATCATCGGTTTTGATGATATCCCCATCGCCCGTTACACCGACCCGCAGTTAACAACCGTACGTTATCCCATTGCTTCAATGGCGAAAATGGCCACCGAACTGGCATTACAGGGGGCCGCAGGCAACATTGATCTGCGTGCCAGTCACTGTTTTATGCCGACGTTAGTGCGTCGTCATTCTGTTGCTATACGCCAGAATGCGGCGGCGATCACTAACTCAACAAATCACGCGATGTAACCGCTTTCAATCTGTGAGTAATTTCACAGTATGTTAACAATGCAGTAGTTATGATTGCACCGTTTTAACGTTGTAACCTATGTGTAACAGTGGAAATTCACTTTTATCGAGGTATAGCGTCATAACAACAATTAAAGCTGTTTTCTGGAGCGTTACCGGACATGGAAGAACGAATTTTAAAACGTGAGCTTCGGCGTTCAGTAACACTTCATTAACCATACTGCCCCGCCGAGCATTTATCTCAAGCACTACCCTGCATAAGAAAAACCGGAGATACCATGAATAAGAAGGTGTTAACCCTGTCTGCTGTGATGGCCAGCATGTTATTCGGTGCCGCTGCACACGCTGCTGATACCCGTATTGGTGTGACGATTTATAAATATGACGATAACTTTATGTCTGTAGTGCGTAAGGCTATCGAACAAGATGCGAAAGCCGCGCCAGACGTCCAGTTGCTGATGAATGATTCACAGAATGATCAGTCCAAGCAGAACGATCAGATTGACGTGCTGTTGGCGAAAGGGGTGAAGGCGCTGGCAATCAACCTGGTTGACCCGGCTGCTGCGGGTACGGTGATTGAGAAAGCGCGCGGACAAAACGTGCCAATCGTTTTCTTCAATAAAGAACCTTCCCGTAAGGCGCTGGATAGTTACGACAAAGCCTACTACGTTGGCACCGATTCGAAAGAATCCGGGATTATTCAGGGCGATTTGATTGCTAAACACTGGGCGGCAAATCAGGGTTGGGATCTCAACAAAGACGGTCAGATTCAGTTCGTACTGCTGAAAGGCGAACCGGGTCATCCGGATGCAGAAGCGCGCACTACGTATGTCATCAAAGAGCTAAACGACAAAGGCATTAAAACTGAACAGTTACAGTTAGATACCGCAATGTGGGATACCGCTCAGGCGAAAGATAAGATGGACGCCTGGCTGTCTGGCCCGAACGCCAACAAAATCGAAGTGGTTATCGCAAACAACGATGCGATGGCAATGGGCGCGGTTGAAGCTCTGAAAGCACACAACAAGTCCAGCATTCCGGTGTTTGGCGTCGATGCGCTGCCAGAAGCTCTGGCACTGGTGAAATCTGGTGCACTGGCTGGCACCGTGCTGAACGATGCTAACAACCAGGCGAAAGCGACCTTTGATCTGGCGAAAAATCTGGCTGATGGCAAGGGAGCCGCTGACGGCACCAACTGGAAAATCGACAATAAAGTTGTCCGCGTTCCTTATGTTGGCGTAGATAAAGACAATCTGGCTGAATTCAGCAAGAAATAAGACTGATTGGGCGCAGTCATTCACTGCGCCCTTATTGTATGGCCAACAAGGTAAAATTATATGGTCAGCTCAACGACTCCGTCATCAGGAGAATACTTGTTGGAAATGAGCGGTATCAACAAGTCTTTTCCAGGCGTTAAGGCACTTGATAACGTTAATTTAAAAGTGCGACCACACTCCATTCATGCGTTAATGGGGGAGAATGGCGCAGGAAAATCGACATTATTAAAATGCCTGTTTGGTATCTATCAAAAAGACTCCGGCACTATTTTATTCCAGGGTAAGGAAATCGATTTTCACTCAGCCAAAGAAGCCCTGGAAAATGGTATTTCGATGGTACACCAGGAGTTAAACCTGGTATTACAGCGTTCGGTCATGGACAACATGTGGTTGGGGCGATATCCCACCAAAGGGATGTTTGTCGACCAGGATAAAATGTACCGCGAAACCAAAGCGATATTTGACGAACTGGATATTGATATCGATCCGCGTGCGCGCGTTGGTACGTTATCCGTTTCACAAATGCAGATGATTGAAATCGCCAAAGCATTTTCCTATAACGCGAAAATAGTCATTATGGATGAACCAACTTCTTCATTAACTGAAAAAGAAGTCAATCATCTGTTTACCATTATTCGTAAATTAAAAGAACGCGGCTGCGGTATTGTCTATATCTCGCATAAAATGGAAGAGATATTCCAGTTATGTGATGAAGTCACCGTACTGCGCGACGGACAGTGGATCGCTACCGAGCCGCTGGCGGGGCTGACGATGGACAAGATCATCGCCATGATGGTTGGCCGTTCTCTTAATCAGCGTTTCCCGGATAAGCAAAACAAACCTGGCGAAGTGATCCTTGAAGTGCGTAACCTGACGTCACTGCGTCAGCCGTCAATTCGCGATGTCTCGTTTGATCTGCATAAAGGGGAGATCCTCGGTATTGCCGGGCTGGTAGGTGCGAAACGTACCGATATTGTCGAAACCTTGTTTGGGATCCGTGAGAAATCTTCCGGCACCATTACACTGCACGGCAAAAAGATTAATAACCATAATGCCAACGAAGCCATTAACCATGGGTTCGCGCTGGTCACCGAAGAGCGCCGCTCAACGGGGATTTATGCTTACCTGGATATTGGCTTTAACTCGTTAATTTCTAATATTCGCAACTACAAAAACAAAGTGGGGCTGCTGGATAATTCGCGGATGAAAAGCGACACCCAGTGGGTCATTGATTCGATGAGGGTAAAAACGCCGGGTCATCGTACGCAAATTGGTTCACTCTCCGGCGGTAATCAGCAAAAAGTCATTATTGGGCGCTGGCTGCTAACGCAACCGGAAATATTAATGCTCGACGAACCGACGCGTGGCATTGATGTTGGCGCGAAGTTTGAAATTTATCAATTAATTGCCGAGCTGGCGAAAAAAGGCAAGGGGATAATTATTATCTCCTCTGAAATGCCAGAGTTGTTAGGGATAACGGACCGTATTCTGGTAATGAGCAATGGTCTCGTTTCCGGCATTGTCGATACAAAAACAACAACGCAAAACGAAATTCTGCGTCTTGCGTCTTTGCACCTTTAAGATTAGGGGCTTCCCATGAGTGCGTTAAATAAGAAAAGTTTTCTTACTTACCTGAAAGAAGGTGGTATTTACGTCGTTCTTTTAGTTTTGCTGGCTATTATTATTTTCCAGGACCCAACATTCTTAAGTCTGTTGAACTTAAGTAATATTCTTACCCAATCATCGGTGCGTATTATTATCGCGCTCGGCGTGGCAGGGTTAATTGTCACCCAGGGAACTGACCTTTCTGCTGGTCGTCAGGTAGGGCTGGCGGCGGTGGTGGCGGCTACCTTGTTACAATCGATGGATAACGCCAACAAAGTATTCCCCGAAATGGCGACCATGCCGATTGCGCTGGTTATTCTGATAGTCTGTGCCATTGGCGCGGTTATCGGTTTGATCAACGGTCTGATTATCGCTTACCTCAACGTGACGCCGTTCATTACCACGCTCGGCACGATGATTATCGTCTACGGTATCAACTCGCTCTATTACGACTTTGTTGGTGCGTCACCGATTTCCGGTTTTGATAGCGGCTTCTCCACCTTTGCCCAGGGGTTTATTGCGCTGGGGAGTTTCCGGCTATCTTACATCACCTTCTACGCGCTGATTGCCGTGGCGTTTGTCTGGGTGCTGTGGAACAAAACCCGTTTCGGCAAGAATATTTTTGCTATTGGCGGCAACCCGGAAGCGGCGAAAGTTTCTGGTGTTAACGTCGGCCTGAATCTGCTGATGATTTATGCGCTGTCTGGCGTGTTCTATGCCTTTGGTGGGATGTTAGAAGCCGGACGTATCGGCTCTGCCACCAACAACCTCGGCTTTATGTATGAACTGGATGCTATCGCGGCGTGCGTGGTGGGCGGTGTATCGTTTAGCGGCGGCGTGGGTACGGTCATTGGCGTGGTGACAGGGGTCATTATCTTTACGGTCATCAACTACGGTCTGACCTATATCGGCGTCAACCCGTACTGGCAGTACATCATCAAAGGGGCGATCATTATCTTCGCCGTGGCGCTGGATTCCCTGAAGTACGCGCGTAAGAAGTGATGTGAATTTGGGCATTACCGGATGCGACGTTTACGCCGCATCCGGCAGTTGGTGTCAAATGTCGGATGCGACGCTGGTGCGTCTTATCCGTCCTACTATCCGTCCTACAACGTTACCGGATGTTCTTTTTCTCCCTTCTTAAACTTCACTTCCCCGAGATCAATACAGCTAACCGGGCAAACATGACCGCAAAGCAAACAACCGACGCATTTCTCAGTATTACAATGCGGCGTGCGTGTTTTCTCATCCCATTCCATCGCCTGGTGACCACCGTCGTAGCAGGAAATATAACAGCGCCCGCAGCCGACACACTTATCAAGATTGATATTGGGATAGACTATATAACTGCGGTCTAAATCTTCCGCCGGGACAATATTGTGATTCGCCAGACCCACCATCTCCTGTAACGAGTCAAATCCCTGATCGGCAAGATAATGCGATAACCCGCTCGCCATATCTTCCACAATCCGATAACCGTACTGCATAATTCCGGTGGTCACCTGCAGTGTGGCCGCGCCGAGCAATAAAAACTCTGCCGCGTCTTCCCAGGTTTCAATGCCGCCAATACCGCTGATCGGGAAATCGCGTAGCTCCGGATGCGTGCGCATTTGCTGAATAAAGCGCAGGGCGATCGGTTTCACCGCTTTACCGGAATAACCGGAAATACTCGATTTACCGTTAACGATCGGCATACCGATTTTCTGATTCAGATCGATATTGGTGATGGATTTAACGGTGTTAATCGCTGCAATGCCATCTGCACCGCCACGCTTAGCCGCCAGCGCCACTTCGCACATATCACCGATATTCGGCGTCATCTTCGCCAGCATCGGCAGCGTTGAACCACGTTTCACCGCCCGACAATATTTCTCTACCAGTTCCGGGCTTTGCCCGACATCGCTACCCATCGCATGAGAAGTCATCTGCGGGCAGGAGAAATTACATTCGATCATATCCGCGCCAGCTTCTTGCACCAGACGCGCCAGATCTTCCCATTGTTGCTCATTTTCTCCCATGATCGAGGCGATCAGCACTTTGTCCGGGTAATCCTCTTTCAGCCGACGCAGAGCGGTCAGATTCTCTTCCAGCGGATGTTCGGCAATCTGCTCCATATTTTTGAAGCCAATAAAACCGGTATCTTCTTTCACCAGATGATCAAAACGTGGCGAAACCTCGTTAGCGATAAAAAAGCCGATAGTTTTGAATACCACGCCGCCCCAGCCGGTGTCGTAGGCTTTGGCACACATCTCATAGCAATTGCCTACTGGCGAAGAAGAGAGGCAGAACGGGTTGGGAAACTTCACGCCGCAAAAGGTAATAGAAAGATCTTTCGTTAACATGAGCAAGCTCCCTCTAAATAGTGATGGATCGCCTCGGCGGCTTCTTTCCCGGTCTTCACGGCATAGACCACGGTTTTATCACCCTCAACAATATCGCCAGCGGCAAACAGTTGCGGGTCACGGGTCTGGTAATTTTTCGTTTCGATAGTGTTACGTTGGGGTTCCAGTGTAGCAAAAGCGGTAAGTTCGGCATGTTGACCGATGGCGAGAATAATTTTGTCTGCCGCCATCGTCAGCTCGCCCGGTAAACGAACATGTTTAAACGTCACTTTATTGCCATCTACCGCCACAGGCGTAAAGCCATCGATAATCGATACCCCCAATTTCTGAGCACCGGTGAACTCTTTCTTGCTTGCCGGAAACACATCTAACTCTTCACGCGCCACGCAGGTCACCGCCGGACAACCGAGAACTTTCAGCGTACTGGCAACGTCCATCGCGACATCGCCGCCGCCAATAATTAATGCGCTTTGTGGAATGCTGATATCGCCTTGTGCCAGGCGTGCGCGTTGCAGGAAATCGACGGCAATCTCAACGTCGCTATGCTCAAACAGCGGCAGGGTGGAACCACGCGATAACCCCACGGTTACCAGTACCGCGCGGTTTTCTGCTTTCAGTTGCTCCAGCGAGAGCGTTTTGCCAATTTCACAGTTGCACTTAATAGTCACACCCATTTTTTCGATACGGGTGATTTCCGCATCCAGCACCGACTGCGGCAAACGGAATTGTGGAATGCCGTTACGCAACCAGCCGCCTGGTTGTACTTCTTTTTCGTAAACCGTGACGTCGTAACCCAGGTTGGTTAGCGTCACGCTGGCCTGCAGCCCAGCAGGGCCAGCACCGATAACCGCTACTTTACCAAGCGTCTTACTGCCCGGTTGATAAATTTCCATTCCGGTTTGTTGTTCGAAATCAGTAACAAAACGCTGTAAGCGAGCAATATCAATCGGATCATCGACACCTGCGCGGGTACAACCGCTCTGGCATAATTTTTCTGTGGGGCACACTCTGGCACAAACGGCACCGAGGGCATTATTTTCGCGAATAGTCTCGGCAGCGCCTTTAAAATTACGAAAATAGATTGAGCGAATAAATTTTCCCGGATCGGTTTGCGCCGGGCACGCCTGGCTGCAAGGGGCGTCGTGGCATAATAAACAACGAGAGGCTTCTTTAATCGCCAGTAAAGGCGTAAAAGCCGGAGCGAGTTCATCCAGATAATTTTGTTGCGGCATGTGATCTTCCTTAATGCTATGGGTAATTAAGGCGAACGTATAGTAAATATAACGTGCTGATATTAAGGCTAAGCGTGCGGGGGAATTTAAACTGTGAAAAGATTCACAAATAGCTGCGGTTCAGAATGTTATATCCGCAGCTTAGCGGGGGAAATAATAATTATTCTCAATAGTTAACAGTGGGCGAGAAATAATATTATCGGTAAAAAATAAGATAAATAATCATACCGATGGATAAAATACCGAAGCCGCTATACGCCACTATATAAGCAAAGAAGAGACCGGGATTTTTTTCACGCCAGACATACACCGGTTCCGGCACATTTTTAACCCGTTTATCAATTGCGCCAGCACGCCAGCCTTTCCATGCTTCGCGAAAACAAAATACCGGGATAAGGAAAAAAACGGCAATGACAAAAAACTGCTGAACATCCATAACTACTTTCCTTGTTTCTTTTGTAATTCAAGTAACTGTTCTGGCGTGACGGCGGGATAACCCTGCGCATCTTCGGGCACCTGGTGCATTGCCGGAATAGGGACCAGTGGTCCTAAAAAGCGCGGTTCACGTTTAAAAATATAAAGGTCAGCCAGCGCACCGAAGCGGGCGGCAAATTCGCGAATACGTACTGACCACATATCTTTTGGTGACGGTACGGCATAACACTGCGCCTGAATACCCATATGCAGAGCGATAAATAATGCCCGCTCACAGTGGAAGCGCTGAGTAATAATAATGAAGTCGTTGGTATCGAACACCTTGCGTGTACGCACGATGGAATCCAGGGTACGAAAACCGGCGTAGTCGAGAACAATATCAGCCGGATCGACGCCAGCGGCAATTAAATCTTTGCGCATGGTCATCGGTTCGTTATAACTCTGTAATGCGTTATCACCGCTAAGTAATAGATAATTCACCTTACCGCTGTTATAGGCATTTATTGCACCCTGAATACGGTAGCGGTAATACTGATTAATCACCCCAGTACGATAATATTTTGCCGTGCCAAGTACCACGCCGACCTGGCGGTAGGGGAGATCCTGCAATTCATCGTAGATATAAGGCGCAGTTTTCCAGCTCATCCAGCGGTCGAGGCCGAGCACTGTCAACAGCAGCAAGCCGATCAGGACTAACAGGCTGTAGAACACGCGCTTTAACATGCTGAAAACTCGATCTTGGGGAATTTCAATCAGGCTACTTTACCTGTGGGCTTTGCGCAAGAAACGGCAAACTGTTTGCCGGGATTTTCGACACCAGGGTGAGTAGAAATGCCGGATGCGCTACGCTTATCCGGCCTACGAAATTTTGCACTCTGTAGGCCGGGTCAAGCGTTCACGCCGCATCCGGCACCGGGCTTAAGCGAGAAGCACGCGGTCGATATTGTGACAACCGAGAGCTTTCAGCGTTGCCGAGGTTGCATCCCACTGAACCAGCGGGGCATCGGCTTTTTCTGCCAGAATCGCCCGCTGAATATCCGGGTAATCATAACCTTTGAGATTTAACAGAATTAATGCGCCCTGCAACGGCGGTAGAGTTGGGTTGAATGCGGCGTTTTCAGCATAGCTACCACTGAAAATACGACCGTCTTTGCATTCCAGCGCCACGCCGCTTGGAGACTTGCTGTAAGGCATGTGCGAACGGTTGGCCGCGGCAATTGCCGCCTGAGAAAGCGCATCGCCAGTCAGCGCATAGCCGTGATCCTGCTCGTCCATCAGCAGTGTCTTAATCTCCAGATCTTTCGGCCCAAAGGCATCCGGCAAATAGTCACGCAGCGCATGCGCTTCGCGGCCCGGCAGATGAATGCGTAGATCCAGCCCGCTGTTCAGTTCGTTCATAAACTGACGGCAGTGACCACAAGGTGTGTAGTTAACGGTGATGGCCGCGAGCGCTTTCTCACCGCTCAGCCAGGCGTGGCTGATTGCGCTTTGTTCGGCATGAACGGTTTGCTGCATTGTTGCGCCAATAAATTCCATATTGGCACCAAAATACCAGGTTCCACTCACGCCGCGCGCAATGGCACCAACATTAAAATTCGACAATGGCGTGCGGGCACAGGCCGCCGCCAGTGGTAGCAGTGCGAAAGCCAGCGCGTCTTCGTCCAGCCCCGTTGCGCTCTTCAGCGAAGAGACCTGCTCTCTGGTCAACAACGCGGGGAAATACTTATCTGCCAGAATGGGTTCCAGTGCAGATTGCAAGTTATCCGCAAGTTGGGCAAAAGCAGTTTGAAAACGTGGATGCATGGCGTTGCCTCATAATCATGTAATGGGATAACAGTTTACGAACCCATTATGGCTTTATATGTGATCTGAATCTCATTAATTATGCAACGCGTGAAACTTACATCAAAAATGCGCGACGCATCGCAAATTTTAGCCCATTACTGCCAGAATAATCGGGAAAAGAAATGGTGCAACCAGCGAGGTAATAATCCCGCATAACACCAACGCCAGCGAACTAAATGCGCCTTCCTGATAATCCAGCTCGGCACAGCGCGCTGTTCCGAGGGCGTGAGAGGCCGTCCCCATCGCCAGGCCACGCGCTGCTTTGGTACGAATACGCATCGCATTGAGTAGCGTATGACCAAACACCGCACCCAAAATACCGACAAAAATCACACAAACCGCGCTGATTGCCGGAATACCGCCAATACTGCCACCAACGGCCATCGCAATTGGTGTGGTAACCGATTTCGGTAATATTGATGCAGCGATTTCCGGTGAAGCGCCCATCAACAATGCTACGCAAGTCCCCGTCACCATCGCGACCACGCTACCGATAAAACAGATAGTGATGATGGATTTCCAGCGCGCGCGGATCTGGTGCAGTTGTTCATATAAAGGATAGGCCAGTGCGACCACCGCCGGTTGCAACAGATCGTTTAACACTTCGCTACCTTTAAAGTAGCTGTCGTAAGAGATGCCGGTCAGCATTAAAAAAGGAATGATCACCACCATTGCCACCAGCAACGGGTTAAGCAACGGAAACTTATACCGTGTTGCCAGTTTGCGGGCGGCAAAAAAGACAATCAATGTCAGCGGTAATGACCACCAGATATTCGCCATCATTTTTCTGATCCTTTCTGACCTATGACTTTACGTTCACCGTGTACCAGGTGCGAACTCCAGCTCACCACCAGAAAAACCACCAGCGTACTAATGGCACAGGAAACCACCACCGGGCCAAACTGTGCGCGTAGCAAATCAAAATATTGCATTACGCCTACGCCAATTGGCACAAACAACAGTGCCATATAGCGAATCAGTACGTAACACCCCGGATTGACCCACTTCGCCGGAAGAATTTGCAAGGCCAGCAGGACAAACAGGATTAGCATCCCGATGATGCTGCCCGGAATGGTTACCGGTAGCAGGGAAGCAATGAAAATGCCTGCATACAGGCAGGCATAAATCAGGACAAAAGCGCGTAAATATTGCCAGATAATGTTCAGTGTCTTACTCATAATCAACACCCCAGATGAGATGGATTCATCATACAATTAATCTATAAAATGTGCTACCGATCACATTAAGAAAACATCGCTTATTTTTCGCGCCAGGGCATGACGATGTGAGCAGCGAACTCAGGCATACCATACTTTTGCAGATCAGAAAGCGCGCCAGCCATACATCAAGCATAGAGAGGGATTGTAGTTTGCAGCAATCCCTCTCTGCAGACCTTTAATCCGTTGACCGGAGGCGCTACCATAGCGCCTCATTTTTTTGCGGGTGATGATATGCGTGTGTTACTGGCACCGATGGAGGGTGTGCTTGACTCCCTGGTGCGTGAATTACTGACCGAAGTTAATGACTACGATCTGTGCATCACCGAATTTGTCCGCGTGGTGGATCAACTGCTGCCGGTAAAAGTTTTTCATCGCATTTGTCCTGAGCTGCAAAACGCCAGTCGAACGCCTTCCGGGACACTGGTGCGGGTACAACTGCTGGGTCAGTTCCCGCAATGGTTAGCAGAGAACGCCGCCCGTGCGGTGGAGTTGGGTTCCTGGGGCGTGGATCTCAACTGCGGTTGTCCGTCGAAAACGGTTAACGGCAGTGGCGGCGGGGCAACGTTACTCAAAGATCCTGAACTTATCTATCAGGGGGCAAAAGCGATGCGCGAAGCTGTACCGGCGCATTTACCCGTCAGTGTGAAAGTGCGGCTTGGTTGGGACAGCGGTGATAAGAAGTTTGAAATTGCCGATGCTGTCCAGCAGGCTGGGGCTACGGAACTGGTCGTTCATGGGCGGACAAAGGAGCAGGGTTACCGTGCGGAGCATATCGACTGGCAGGCGATAGGCGATATTCGTCAGCGATTGGCCATTCCGGTTATTGCCAACGGAGAAATCTGGGACTGGCAGAGTGCGCAACAATGTATAGCTATCAGCGGTTGTGACGCGGTGATGATTGGGCGTGGGGCGCTTAATATTCCTAACCTGAGCCGAGTGGTGAAATATAACGAACCGCGGATGCCGTGGCCGGAGGTCGTTGCATTGCTGCAAAAATATACCCGTCTGGAAAAACAGGGCGATACCGGGTTATATCACGTCGCACGGATTAAGCAGTGGTTGAGTTATTTGCGTAAAGAATATGATGAAGCAACGGATTTATTTCATCATGTTCGGGTGTTGAATAATTCCCCTGATATTGCAAGGGCTATTCAGGCGATTGATATAGAAAAACTCTAAAAATCATCGACCCGATAGTCATAAGGGATAAGCCGGGGGGCAGGGGGAGGAGGTGATTATCCACCCCCTGCGTGCTCCTTGCGCCAGTGATTATATGAAGCAATGTACATGACAGGGGCGCAACAGGATGAGAGACTGAAATATCCTCGTTATTTTCGGAGCTGATGACATTAATTAATTTTAAAATATCATCTTAAATACGCCAGTCACCACCAGTAGCCCAATCAGGAAAATAATCAATACTGCCCAGAGTATAATTTTCATTGGCGTTCCTTTATTTGTGAGTGCTAAATAAGTATAGGAAAAAACAAAACCCTTTGCCGCCATTCATAAAGAATTAAGATAAATCGGAGAATATCATTCACTTACTTTATATTTTTCTGAATATGTCGTTTTATTGCCACTGATGTATTGCCACGCGAAACTAAAAAATATATCGCAACACACGGTAATCTCCGCGCACCTTTTCTTACCTGATTACTCCCCCATGAATCGTGATTCCTTTTATCCGGCAATCGCCTGTTTTCCGTTGTTACTTACTCTGGCCGGGTGTGCGCCTATGCATGAAACACGCCAGGCTTTAAGCCAGCAAACGCCCGCCACACATGTTGACACCGCATTACCGGTATCTCTGAAAAACGGCTGGCCGGACAGTCAGTGGTGGCTGGAATATCACGATAATCAACTCACTTCCTTAATTAATAATGCCATACAGAACGCGCCGGATATGCAGGTTGCTGAACAGCGCATTCAACTGGCTGAAGCACAGGCGAAGGCCGTCGCCGCCCAGGATGGTCCACAGCTCGATTTTTCTGCGGATATGGAACGGCAAAAAATGTCGGCAGAAGGGTTAATGGGGCCGTTTGCCCTGGACGATCCTGCCGCAGGCACTACCGGCCCCTGGTACACCAACGGCACCTTTGGTTTAATGGCGGGCTGGCATCTCGATATCTGGGGAAAGAATCGGGCGGAAGTGACTGCGCGCCTCGGTACGGTAAAAGCGCAGGCGGCAGAACGCGAGCAGACCCGGCAATTGCTGGCAGGCAGTGTGGCTCGTTTGTACTGGGAGTGGCAAACCCTGGCAGCTTTAAACACTGTCTTGCAGCAAATCGAAAAAGAGCAGAACACGATTATCGCGACCGACCGCCAGTTATATCTGCGCGGCATTACCTCGTCGGTTGAAGGTGTCGAAACCGATATCAATGCCAGCAAAACCCGGCAACAGCTCAACGATGTCGCGGGGAAAATGAAAATTATTGAGGCGCGGCTAACTGCGCTGACTAACAGCCAGACGAACGCCTTAAAACTGCATCCGGTTGCGCTGCCCAAAGTGGAAAGCAAACTTCCTGACGACCTGGGCTATTCTTTGCTGGCTCGCCGGGCAGACTTACAGGCGGCACACTGGTACGTTGCATCATCCTTAAGCACCATCGATGCGGCAAAAGCTGCCTTTTACCCCGACATCAACCTGATGGCCTTTCTGCAACAAGATGCGCTGCACTTAAGCGATTTGTTCCGTCATTCTGCGCAGCAAATGGGCGTTACGGCAGGTCTGACGCTACCTATTTTCGATAGTGGTCGTCTTAACGCCAACCTTGATATTGTGAAAGCCGAAAGCAATTTGTCGATCGCCAGTTACAACAAAGCGGTGGTTGAAGCGGTGAATGACGTGGCGCGGGCAGCAACTCAGGTTCAGACACTGGCGGAGAAAAATCAGCATCAGGCGCAAATTGAGCGCGATGCCCTGCGGGTAGTTGGTCTGGCGCAGGCGCGTTTTAACGCAGGTATCATCGCAGGTTCTCGCATCAGCGAAGCCCGAATCCCGGCGCTCCGTGAACGGGCGAACGGTCTGCTTTTGCAAGGGCAATGGCTGGATGCGTCCATTCAGCTCACCGGTGCGCTGGGTGGTGGTTATAAACGTAGCTGATGAGTATGCCTGTGGGGACGTTAGGTTTATCCAGCGTTTCTCTTCCCACGCCGTTTCAGCCACCAGCGCACGCCAACCACCAGAACCACGACCAGAATCAACCAAATCCAGTGTTTCAAATGCTGATCGAGATTGTGCAGCCACGGCGCAATCACCTGGCCTCCCGCGTAACCAATAGCGGTAAAAATCAGCGCCCAGGCCAGCGCGCCGAGAATATTCAGTGGCAGAAAGATTTTCGGTGGGAGCTGGCTGGCACCGATTAGCGTTGGGCCAATCACCCGAAAGCCGTACATAAAACGCGTGCCGATGACAAACAGATAAGGATGGCGCTGGATCAGCTTTTGTGCGCGCTCAATTTTGTCCTGATGTTTTGATAAACGGCGTAACAGTTTGCCGCCAAATCGCCGTCCGCACAGATAAAGCACCTGGTCGCCAATCATGCCGCCAAGCGCCACAGAAAGAACCACCAGTGGGAATTTTAATAATCCCTGATGTGCCGCAACGCCTCCCAGCAATGTCACGGTTTCACCCTCTGCCAGACTACCGAGCACCAGCGCGGCATAACCATATTGTGAGATGAGTGTATTGAGATCCATAGGTCGGTCTGTCTCCATTTGATTGTCTGTAAGCATACACCCTGTGAATTGTTTACGCAGGAGAAGGCGTTTTATCACGCGACGCAAATTTTGCGTCAGAACAAAAAACAACCACAAGCTGACTTATACTTGAACTGTCAGGTTCATGAACTCACAACAAGGGGGCGGTATGAGCCATGTCTGGGGACTGTTTTCCCATCCCGATCGTGAAATGCAGGTGATTAATCGTGAAAACGAAACGATTTCTCATCACTACACCCACCACGTTCTGCTGATGGCGGCGATCCCGGTGATCTGCGCCTTTATTGGCACTACACAAATCGGCTGGAATTTTGGCGATGGCACTATCCTGAAGTTATCCTGGTTTACCGGACTGGCGCTGGCTGTCTTGTTTTATGGCGTTATGCTGGCTGGGGTGGCAGTGATGGGACGGGTCATCTGGTGGATGGCACGCAATTACCCACAGCGCCCGTCGCTTGCGCACTGTATGGTTTTCGCGGGCTACGTTGCAACACCGCTGTTTTTAAGCGGCCTGGTGGCGCTTTACCCGTTGGTCTGGCTGTGTGCGCTGGTGGGAACGGTGGCGCTGTTTTACACCGGCTATCTGCTTTATCTCGGTATTCCAAGCTTCCTGAATATCAACAAAGAGGAAGGTCTTAGCTTCTCCAGTTCGACACTGGCGATTGGCGTGCTGGTGCTGGAAGTGCTGCTCGCCATTACCGTTATTCTGTGGGGTTACGGTTATCGCCTGTTCTAGAAAGTTCTTTTGTGCTGCATTGTTGGCGTAAATATCAGCAATGCAGCATTTCCTCACGATTCTCCTTTGACGATCGCACTTTTTGCTCGTTATGATGGCCTCGCCAGCCTCAGTAAATCCTTACTCCGGCGGTGCGCAACCCATGCGCGTGAACCACTATCTGAATGCTCATCATGCCGAAATTTCGAGTTTCTTTATTTAGCCTGGCCCTGATGCTGGCTGTGCCTTTTGCGCCTCAGGCCGTTGCCAAAACTGCAGCCGCGACTACAGCTTCGCAGCCGGAAATTGCCTCCGGTAGTGCGATGATTGTTGATCTCAATACCAACAAAGTGATCTATTCGAACCACCCGGATTTGGTGCGTCCGATTGCTTCAATTACCAAATTAATGACTGCGATGGTGGTGCTTGGCGCACGATTGCCGCTGGATGAAAAACTGAAAGTGGATATCAGCCAGACGCCAGAGATGAAAGGCGTTTATTCGCGCGTGCGACTGAACAGCGAAATCAGCCGCAAAGAGATGCTGTTGTTGGCGCTGATGTCTTCAGAAAACCGCGCAGCGGCAAGCCTGGCGCACCATTATCCTGGTGGCTATAACGCATTTATTAATGCGATGAATGCGAAAGCGAAATCTCTCGGAATGAACAACACGCGCTTCGTTGAACCGACCGGATTGTCGGTGCATAACGTTTCAACTGCCCGTGACTTAACCAAACTGCTGATTGCCACCAAACAGTATCCGTTGATTGGTCAGTTAAGTACCACTCGCGAAGAGATGGCGACCTTCTCAAACCCGGCTTATACCTTGCCATTCCGTAATACTAACCACCTGGTGTATCGCGATAACTGGAATATCCAGTTAACCAAAACCGGTTTTACTAATGCGGCGGGGCATTGCCTGGTAATGCGTACGGTCTTCAATAATAAACCGGTGGCGTTGGTGGTGATGGATGCATTTGGCAAATATACCCATTTTGCCGATGCGAGTCGTTTACGCACGTGGATTGAAACCGGCAAAGTGATGCCTGTTCCGGCAGCGGCGTTGAGCTATAAAAAACAAAAAGCCGCCCAGATGGCGGCTGGGCAGACGGCTCAGAACGATTAAGGGTAGGCAGGATAAGGCGTTCACGGCGCATCCGGCATTAGGTGGCCGTGCCTGATGCGATGCCTGCGCATCTTATCTGGCCTACATCTGCATCAGGCATCCAGCCGTATTTACTCTACTTCCTGCCAGTTTTTTCGCTTGCTGGTTTTACCGATCCCCGGGTTCATACTGTTGGTCGGATCGTTCTCGCGATAAAACTTCTGCAGCGTCTCCGGTGCCTTATACAAATGACCAACGTTATGTTCGGCGGGATATTGTGCGCCGCGCTGCTGCAATAGTTCCAGCATCTGCTCCTTCAACGCATGCACATCCACACCTTTTTTAACGATGTAATCCTGGTGGAAGACGTAACACATAAAATGGCCGTAATAGAGTTTATGCACTAACTGGCTATCGATCTCCGGTGGCAAATGCTCATACCACTCGGTGTCATTACGACGCAGAGCGATATCCAGTGCCAGAATGTCTTCGACTTCATCGGAATGCACCGCCTGATAACGAATTGCCGCACCTGCTGCTGCGAAACGGTGCAAAAATGCTTTGCTGCCTTCCTCCGGCGTACAGACAAAGAAATCACCTTCCGCCTGTTTGAAATAATCCACCAGCCAGGATTTGGCTTCGCCAATGCCATCGCCCGCCATTTTTAACAGCAGATGATGTTCATATTTATCGCGCCAGCTTTTCATACGCGGGGGCAAATGGCTGGGGAACAGATGGCCGAATTTCTGCATCGCACGGTCGGTAAAATGCGGGCGGAAGAATTTTACTTTTTCCAGCATCGCATCGGTACGCCCTTTGATATTAAAGAAGAGTGGCATCTTGTCGGTGCCAAGTTTATCGATCATCAGGAAGGTGTCTTTGCCGTATTTTTCCGCGATATCGTAGATATCCCGGTGCATGTATTCCCCGGCAACCGGCAGATTTTCAAAATTGGCCAGAATATGGCGGCGGATTTCAGTCAGGACTTCCGGCTGATTGGTGCCGATATAAAACACCTGCTGATTTTTCTCTGCTGCGAAAGTGTCGAGACGTACCGCGAATACCGCCAGCTTACCGGCGCAGCCGGAGGCTTCAAACAGTCGATCCGGGTCAGCGTTATAACGTGCGGGGGTGTCGGCTTCGATGTCACGCACGCGGTGAACATAATCATAATCGTGGGCGTGGCGGCCATCGTGGCGTACATCGTCATCTTTGATGCGATCGTCATCCAGTTTGCTGAGGATCTGCTCCGGCGTTTCGCCCAGATCAATCCCCAGATGGTTGACCAGCGTCAGTTTGCCGTTTTCATCAATGCGCGCGAACAACGACATTTCGGTATACGCCGGACCACGCTGTACCAGCGAGCCGCCGGAGTTGTTACAGATCCCCCCGATGACTGATGCGCCAATGCAGGATGAACCAATCACCGAGTGCGGTTCGCGCCCCAATGGTTTCAGGGCTTTTTCCAGCGAATAAAGCGTGGTGCCAGGATATGCCAGCACTTGCTCACCCTTGCCGAGAACGTGCAGTTTGTCGAGTCGCAGGGTGCTGATGATAACGATATCGCGATCATAATCGTTACCGTTTGGCGTGGAGCCTTCGGTCAGGCCGGTATTGGCGGCTTGCATCAGAATAATTTTGTCAGCGGTGACGCAGGCTTTAAGTACCCGCCACAACTCCAGTAGCGAGCCTGGGAAAACAACGGCCAGCGCGTCGCCCTGACCGGAGCGGAAGCCCTTGCGATAGCGGGCCGTTTTTGCGGGATCGGTGAGCAGGTGTGAATGACCCACCAGGCGGGCAAGTTCATTCAAAAAGGCTTTATTATCAGTTGTTGTCATGGAAGACATTTTCCACTCCTTGTGGTGGCGAAAAAACATCACAAACTAGAATAGCGCCTTGTACGACAATTCAGCGAGTGAATATTTTGAAAATTCAGACAATAAACAGAGCATTCTTTTTCTCTCTCCATCATGCTTATGGCAAACTACGGTTTTTGCACCATTTTCGCTGCCACGTCGGGCAACAGAGGAAGAAAAATCCATATGAAATGGCTATGTTCAGTAGGTATCGCGGTGAGTCTGGCCCTACAACCAGCACTGGCGGATGATTTGTTCGGCAACCATCCATTAACGCCCGAAGCGCGGGATGCATTCGTCACCGATCTGCTCAAGAAAATGACGGTTGATGAGAAAATTGGTCAGCTTCGTTTAATCAGCGTTGGCCCGGATAACCCGAAAGAGGCGATCCGCGAGATGATCAAAGATGGGCAGGTGGGGGCGATTTTTAACACCGTGACTCGCCAGGATATCCGCGCCATGCAGGATCAGGTGATGGAACTAAGCCGCCTGAAAATTCCTCTCTTCTTTGCCTACGACGTGCTGCACGGTCAGCGTACCGTTTTCCCGATTAGCCTTGGTCTGGCGTCCTCTTTTAACCTCGATGCAGTGAAAACCGTGGGGCGCGTTTCAGCTTATGAAGCGGCAGACGATGGCCTGAACATGACCTGGGCGCCGATGGTCGACGTCTCGCGCGATCCGCGCTGGGGACGAGCTTCCGAAGGTTTTGGCGAAGATACGTATCTCACCTCAATTATGGGTAAAACTATGGTTGAAGCGATGCAGGGCAAAAGTCCGGCAGATCGCTACTCGGTGATGACCAGCGTTAAACACTTCGCTGCTTACGGTGCGGTAGAAGGCGGTAAAGAGTACAACACCGTCGATATGAGTCCGCAGCGTCTGTTTAATGATTATATGCCGCCGTACAAAGCGGGGCTGGATGCAGGCAGCGGCGCGGTGATGGTGGCGCTGAACTCGCTCAATGGTACACCGGCAACTTCCGATTCCTGGTTGCTGAAAGATGTTCTGCGCGATCAGTGGGGTTTTAAAGGCATTACGGTTTCCGATCATGGTGCAATCAAAGAGCTGATCAAACACGGCACGGCGGCAGACCCGGAAGATGCGGTGCGGGTGGCGCTTAAGTCCGGTATCAATATGAGCATGAGTGACGAGTATTACTCGAAGTATCTGCCTGGTTTGATCAAATCCGGCAAAGTGACGATGGAAGAACTGGACGACGCCACTCGCCACGTGTTGAACGTTAAATACGATATGGGGTTGTTTAACGATCCGTACAGCCATCTTGGGCCGAAAGAGTCTGACCCGGCGGATACCAATGCCGAAAGCCGTTTGCACCGCAAAGAAGCACGTGAAGTGGCGCGCGAAAGCCTGGTGTTGCTGAAAAACCGTCTCGAAACGTTACCGCTGAAAAAATCAGCAACCATTGCGGTGGTTGGCCCACTGGCAGACAGCAAACGTGACGTAATGGGAAGCTGGTCGGCAGCAGGTGTCGTCGATCAATCCGTGACTGTGCTAACCGGGATTAAAAATGCCGTTGGTGAAAACGGTAAAGTGCTGTACGCCAAAGGTGCGAACGTTACCAGTGATAAAGGCATTATAGACTTCCTGAATCAGTATGAAGAAGCGGTAAAAGTCGATCCGCGCTCGCCGCAAGAGATGATTGATGAAGCGGTGCAGACCGCGAAACAAGCTGATGTGGTGGTGGCTGTGGTCGGTGAAGCTCAGGGGATGGCGCACGAAGCCTCCAGCCGTACCGATATCACCATCCCGCAAAGCCAGCGCGATTTGATTGCTGCCCTGAAAGCCACTGGTAAACCGTTGGTGCTGGTGTTAATGAACGGTCGCCCGCTGGCGCTGGTGAAAGAAGATCAGCAAGCCGACGCGATTCTGGAAACCTGGTTTGCCGGTACTGAAGGCGGGAATGCGATTGCCGATGTGCTGTTTGGCGATTACAACCCGTCTGGCAAGCTGCCGATGTCCTTCCCGCGTTCTGTCGGGCAGATCCCGGTTTATTACAGCCATCTGAACACGGGGCGTCCGTATAACGCCGACAAGCCAAACAAATACACTTCACGTTATTTCGATGAAGCAAACGGGGCGCTTTATCCGTTCGGTTATGGTCTGAGCTATACTACTTTCACCGTCTCTGATGTGAAACTTTCTGCGCCGACCATGAAGCGTGACGGCAAAGTGACCGCCAGCGTGCAGGTGACAAATACCGGCAAACGCGAAGGGGCGACGGTTGTCCAGATGTACTTGCAGGATGTGACGGCTTCCATGAGCCGTCCGGTGAAACAACTGAAAGGCTTTGAGAAAATCACCCTGAAACCGGGTGAAACCCAAACCGTCAGCTTCCCGATCGATATTGAGGCGTTGAAGTTCTGGAATCAGCAGATGAAATATGACGCCGAACCCGGCAAGTTCAACGTCTTTATCGGCACTGATTCTGCACGCGTTAAGAAAGGCGAGTTTGAGTTGCTGTAACTCTTTATGAAGGGCGCGACGTTTGCGCCCTTTGCCTGATGCGCTGCGCTTATCAGGCCTACAGGTTGCAAACACCCTGTAGACTGGATAAGGCGCTCACGCCGCATCCGGCAGGAAAACGCGGGCAGTATTTCCCTCTTCAGTATTTATCTGATTCTGCCACTGAATTCGTCCTGTCAGGCTAATCCCGTCATTATCAACTATGCTTTTTTCTTAATTCTCTGAAAACAACAGTAAAAGAATGAGGAAAGCATCATGCCACTCTCAAAGCTCCAGGCCGGTTCACTGGTTTTGATAGCCGCCGTGAGCCTGCCGCTACAGGCGGCTTCCCCCGTTAAAGTCGGTTCGAAAATCGATACCGAAGGCGCACTGCTCGGCAACATCATTTTGCAGGTGCTGGAAAACCACGGCGTTCCCACGGTAAATAAAGTCCAGCTTGGCACCACGCCAGTGGTGCGCGGGGCGATTACTTCGGGCGAACTGGATATTTACCCGGAATACACCGGCAATGGTGCTTTCTTCTTTAAAGATGAAAACGATGCGGCATGGAAAAACGCGCAACAAGGCTACGAGAAGGTCAAAAAACTCGATGCAGAGCAAAACCAGTTAATCTGGCTGACGCCCGCACCTGCGAATAACACCTGGACCATCGCCGTGCGTCAGGATATGGCAGAAAAAAACAAACTCACTTCGCTTGCCGATCTCAGTCGTTATCTGAAAGACGGTGGCACCTTTAAACTGGCGGCCTCGGCAGAGTTTATTGAACGCGCCGATGCGTTGCCCGCTTTTGAAAAAGCCTATGAATTTAAACTCGATCAGGAGCAGTTGCTGTCACTGGCAGGTGGCGACACGGCAGTGACGATTAAAGCCGCAGCCCAGCAAACGTCCGGCGTTAATGCGGCGATGGCCTACGGTACTGACGGCCCGGTAGCAGCGCTGGGGCTACAAACATTAAGCGATCCGAAAGGTGTCCAGCCAATTTACGCGCCTGCGCCAGTGGTGCGTGCGTCGGTGTTGAAAGAGTATCCGCAAATGGCGCAGTGGCTACAGCCTGTCTTCGCCAGCCTCGATGAAAAGACGTTGCAGCAATTGAATGCCAGTATTGCTGTAGAAGGGCTGGACGCGAAAAAAGTGGCTGCCGACTACCTGAAACAAAAAGGGTGGACGAAGTAATTTCCCGTGGCGCATCTTCGTATTAACTCTGTTCTGGCGTTGCTGCTGTTACTGATGGCAATAGCAGCGGCGTTGCCGTTTATCAGTTACGCACCTAACCGATTAGTTTCTGGTGAAGGTCGACAACTCTGGCAGTTGTGGCCGCAAACCATCTGGATGCTGGTGGGCGTTGGTTGCGCATGGCTGACTGCTTGTTTCGTTCCCGGAAGAAAAGGCAGCATTTTTGCTTTTCTCCTCGCGCAACTGGTGTTTATTTTGCTGGTATGGGGGGCAGGAAAAGCCGCGACGCAACTGGCGCAAAGTGGTAGCGCCCTGGCGCGTACCAGCCTCGGCAGTGGCTTCTGGCTGGCTGCGGCGCTGGCGCTGCTGGCCTGTAGCGATGCTATCCGGCGAATTTCCACGCATCCGCTATGGCGCTGGTTGCTGCATATTCAGATCGCCATTATTCCGTTGTGGTTACTGTTCTCTGGCACGCTTAACGATCTTTCGTTAATGAAAGAGTATGCCAACCGTCAGGATGTATTCGATGATGCACTGGCTCAACATCTGGCACTGCTGTTTGGTTCGGTACTGCCTGCGCTGGTTATCGGCGTACCATTGGGCGTCTGGTGCTACTTTTCCACCGCGCGGCAGGGGGCGATTTTTTCTTTACTCAATGTCATTCAGACCGTGCCTTCGGTGGCGCTGTTTGGTTTGTTGATCGCACCGCTTGCCGGACTGGCCGCTACCTTTCCGTGGCTGGGGACGCTCGGCATAGCAGGAACAGGCATGACGCCAGCATTGATTGCCCTGGTGCTCTATGCCTTGTTGCCGCTGGTGCGCGGCGTGGTAGTGGGCTTGAACCAGATCCCGCGCGATGTGCTGGAAAGCGCCAGAGCAATGGGCATGAGCGGGGGGCAGCGATTCCTTCATGTCCAGTTACCTCTGGCGCTGCCGGTATTTCTGCGCAGTCTGCGGGTGGTAATGGTGCAGACCGTCGGTATGGCGGTGATTGCGGCGTTAATTGGCGCGGGCGGTTTTGGTGCGCTGGTTTTTCAGGGACTGTTAAGCAGTGCCATTGATTTAGTGTTGCTGGGGGTGATCCCGGTGATTGTACTGGCGGTGCTGATCGACGCGCTGTTCGATTTGGTTATCGCACTGCTGAAGGTGAAAAGTCATGATTGAATTTAGCCATGTCAGCAAACAGTTCGGCACGCAAAAGGCCGTTAACGATCTCAATCTCAATTTTCAGGAGGGGAGCTTTTCGGTGCTGATTGGCACGTCAGGCTCCGGTAAATCAACCACTCTGAAGATGATCAACCGCCTGGTGGAGCACGACAGTGGCGTGATCCGTTTTGCCGGAGAAGAGATTCGTTCGCTGCCAGTGCTGGAGCTGCGCCGCCGAATGGGCTACGCCATTCAGTCGATAGGTTTATTTCCCCACTGGAGCGTGGCGCAAAATATCGCCACCGTACCGCAATTACAAAAATGGTCGCGGGCGCGAATTGACGATCGTATCGACGAATTAATGGCGCTACTGGGGCTGGAGGCAAATTTACGCGAGCGTTATCCGCATCAGCTTTCCGGCGGTCAGCAGCAGCGCGTGGGGGTTGCCCGTGCACTGGCTGCCGATCCACAAGTCTTGCTGATGGATGAACCGTTTGGCGCACTGGATCCGGTAACGCGCGGCGCGTTGCAACAAGAGATGACGCGCATTCACCGTTTGCTGGGGCGCACCATTGTGCTGGTGACTCATGATATCGATGAGGCGCTGCGCCTGGCGGAGCATCTGGTGCTGATGGATCATGGTGAAGTGGTGCAGCAGGGCAATCCGCTGGCGATGCTTACCCGTCCGGCGAATGATTTTGTGCGCCAGTTTTTTGGTCACAGCGAGCTGGGCGTGCGCCTGTTATCGTTACGCAGTGTGACCGATTATGTGCGCCGCAACGAACGTGCTGAAGGTGAGGCGCTGGCAGAAGAGATGACGCTACGTGATGCACTCTCATTGTTTGTCGCCCGTGGCTGTGAAGTGCTGCCGGTGGTTAACGCTCAAGGCCAACCTTGCGGCACACTGCATTTTCAGGATCTGCTGATGGAGGCGTAATCGCATGAAAATAGTGCGCGATCCGCTTTTCTGGTTGATTGCCCTGTTTGTGGCGCTGATTTTCTGGCTGCCATACAGCCAGCCGCTGTTCGGTGCCTTATTCCCACAACTGCCGCGGCCTGTTTATCAGCAAGAAAGTTTTGCTTCCCTGGCGCTGGCCCATTTCTGGCTGGTGGGGATCTCAAGTTTGTTTGCCGTGGCTATTGGCGTCGGTGCAGGAATTGCGGTCACTCGCGCGTGGGGCGCGGAGTTTCGCCCGATGGTGGAAAACATAGCCGCCGTTGGGCAGACTTTTCCACCCGTAGCGGTACTGGCGATTGCCGTTCCGGTGATGGGGTTTGGTCTGCAGCCAGCGATTATTGCGCTGATCCTTTATGGTGTATTGCCCATCTTACAGGCGACACTTGCCGGACTGGGAGCGATTGATGATAGCGTGACAGACGTTGCCAAAGGTATGGGAATGAGCCGGAGTCAGCGATTGCGTAAAGTGGAGTTACCGTTGGCCGCACCAGTGATTCTGGCTGGCGTGCGGACTTCGGTGATTATCAACATTGGCACGGCGACCATCGCCTCAACGGTCGGGGCCAGCACGCTGGGAACGCCGATCATCATCGGACTTAGCGGATTTAATACCGCTTATGTCATTCAGGGGGCGTTGCTGGTGGCACTGGCGGCGATCATCGTAGACCGCCTGTTTGAACGGCTGGTGCAGCGACTTAGCCAGCACGCAAAATAAAGGTATAACCTGCGAGCATGACGCCACCGACACCGCCTAACGCCATCAACAGGAACAGGGTGATAACCCCAATTTTAGCTATGCGCATAATGCACTCCTTATGTTAACGAAAGGATTGTACAGTAAAGCGCATTTGTTAACGAATCATTAAATGCCAAGCGGAAAAATATCATGTCCTTGCTCTTGCCAGTGGGTAAGTTGCTGCTGCTGGGCGGGAGACTGGTTGTCACCGCACCATACCAATAATGTTCGGCCTTCGAACAGTTCCGGGCGTAGCTGATTGAGCGAGTGAGCGAGAACATCAATACGCCATCCCTGTTGGCTGGCGATCCAGCCTTCCAGCCACAGGCGGGTGGTGTCCTGAATATTCCAGCCGACGACCAGCGCATCTTTGCCCTGTTTTTTACGTGCCGAGGCCAGACAAATGGCGATGTAGTTGATCAACACGCCATCAAGGATCGCCAGCAACGTCTGGAGGGTTGGCTGCTGACACTGAAGCCGTCGGCGCAGAGGAATAAACAGATGAGTGGTGAGGGTCTGAGCGGGATAATCCTGACCGCGCTCTTTGATCCACATTCGCAGACTTTGCAGATTGCCGCTTTGCAGGTAATTAAGCAGAGTTTCTTGCTGATCGCGCCAGCCGTTCTGCACATCAACATTTTCATTACTGAGTAGCATTTTGACTTTGCTCACCTGCACGCCGTTGTCGATCCAGCGTTTGATCTCCCGGATCCGGTCGATATCCGCATCGTTGAACAGGCGATGACCGCCGTCGGTTCGCTGTGGTTTCAGCAATCCGTAACGTCTCTGCCACGCGCGTAACGTGACAGGATTGATATCACAAAGCAACGCCACTTCACCAATTGTGTAAAGCGCCATCCATCCTACCACCCTTGCTCGCGAGGTCCCGGTTTAACTTTAGACGTAGTTTTGCGAACCAGGTAGTTTTGCCCGTTTTTTGTTCATCTTCAGGGTGATTTTGTTTTTGCCAGATTGTTTTGAGTGATCGTAATCACGAATTCTCATTTTTCTGCAAGAGTTCAAAGAAAGTTAAACGCAGGCAATGTATGTTACGCATGTTTAAGGGATCTGTGGTTTGCGGGTATGTACGATTTTAATCTGGTGTTGCTGCTGCTTCAGCAGATGTGCGTTTTTCTGGTTATCGCGTGGTTAATGAGTAAAACGCCATTATTCATACCATTAATGCAGGTCACGGTTCGTCTGCCGCATAAATTTCTCTGCTATATCGTCTTTTCCATCTTCTGCATCATGGGCACCTGGTTCGGGCTGCACATTGACGATTCTATTGCCAACACCCGGGCGATTGGCGCGGTGATGGGCGGCTTACTGGGCGGCCCGGTGGTGGGCGGGCTGGTTGGTCTGACCGGCGGGTTACATCGTTACTCGATGGGAGGCATGACCGCGCTGAGTTGCATGATCTCGACCATCGTCGAAGGTTTGCTCGGGGGGCTGGTACACAGCATCCTGATCCGTCGCGGGCGCACCGATAAAGTCTTTAATCCGATTACCGCAGGTGCTGTTACATTCGTCGCGGAAATGGTGCAGATGCTGATTATTCTGGCGATTGCCCGACCTTATGAAGACGCCGTGCGTCTGGTGAGTAATATCGCTGCGCCGATGATGGTAACCAACACCGTGGGCGCGGCGCTGTTTATGCGCATTTTGCTTGATAAGCGCGCGATGTTTGAAAAATACACTTCGGCTTTTTCTGCCACGGCGCTGAAAGTGGCAGCCTCGACAGAAGGGATTTTGCGCCAGGGCTTTAATGAAGTGAACAGCATGAAAGTGGCGCAAGTGCTCTATAAAGAGCTGGATATTGGGGCGGTGGCGATTACCGATCGTGAGAAACTGCTGGCGTTTACCGGAATTGGCGATGATCACCATCTGCCCGGTAAGCCAATCTCTTCTACGTACACCTTAAAAGCGATAGAAACCGGCGAAGTGGTGTACGCCGACGGCAACGAAGTGCCTTACCGTTGTTCTCTGCACCCGCAGTGCAAGTTAGGTTCAACGCTGGTTATTCCATTGCGTGGCGAAAATCAGCGGGTGGTGGGAACCATCAAATTGTATGAAGCGAAAAACCGCCTGTTCAGTTCGATCAACCGCACGCTGGGTGAGGGGATCGCACAACTCCTTTCGGCGCAGATCCTCGCCGGGCAGTATGAGCGGCAAAAAGCGATGCTTACGCAGTCGGAAATCAAGCTGTTACACGCCCAGGTGAATCCCCATTTCCTGTTCAATGCGCTTAATACCATTAAAGCGGTGATCCGCCGCGACAGTGAGCAGGCCAGTCAACTGGTGCAGTATCTTTCTACTTTTTTCCGCAAAAACTTAAAGCGGCCTTCGGAGTTTGTTACTCTCGCTGACGAGATTGAACATGTGAACGCTTATCTGCAAATTGAAAAGGCGCGTTTTCAGTCGCGCTTGCAGGTCAATATTTCTATTCCGGAGGAATTATCCCAGCAGCAGTTGCCCGCGTTTACCCTACAACCGATAGTCGAAAACGCCATTAAACATGGGACATCGCAACTACTGGATACCGGGAGAGTGGCAATTAGCGCGCGCCGTGAAGGGCAACATTTAATGCTGGAGATCGAAGATAATGCCGGTTTGTATCAACCGGTAACCAATGCCAGCGGGCTGGGGATGAATCTGGTGGATAAGCGTTTACGTGAACGGTTTGGCGATGACTATGGGATCTGCGTCGCCTGTGAGCCTGATAGTTACACCCGAATAACGTTACGACTGCCATGGAGGGATGAGGCATGATTAGAGTCTTAATTGTCGATGATGAACCGTTAGCACGGGAAAACCTGCGCGTATTTTTGCAAGAGCAGAGCGATATTGAAATCGTCGGTGAGTGTTCAAACGCCGTGGAAGGGATTGGCGCGGTGCATAAACTGCGCCCGGATGTGCTGTTTCTCGATATCCAGATGCCGCGCATCAGTGGTCTGGAAATGGTGGGGATGCTCGACCCGGAACATCGTCCATATATCGTTTTTCTGACTGCGTTTGATGAATACGCCATTAAAGCCTTTGAAGAACATGCTTTTGATTATCTACTGAAGCCGATTGATGAAGCGCGGCTGGAGAAATCCCTGACCCGCCTGCGTCAGGAACGCAGCAAGCAGGATGTTTCCTTGTTGTCGGAGAATCAGCAAGGACTGAAATTTATCCCTTGTACCGGTCACAGCCGTATTTATTTGCTGCAAATGAAAGATGTGGCATTTGTCAGCAGTCGGATGAGCGGTGTTTACGTCACCAGTCACGAAGGTAAAGAGGGCTTCACTGAACTGACTTTACGCACCCTGGAGAGTCGTACGCCGCTACTGCGTTGTCATCGGCAGTATCTGGTTAACCTCGCGCATTTGCAGGAGATTCGTCTGGAGGATAACGGCCAGGCGGAGTTGATTTTGCGTAATGGCTTAACCGTTCCGGTCAGCCGTCGTTATCTGAAAAGTTTAAAAGAGGCGATTGGCCTGTAAAAGACTGCTAAAATGGCTTTTTGCCTCATCAACACCTGAAGGCCTCATGCTAAGTAACGATATTCTGCGCAGCGTGCGCTACATTTTAAAAGCCAATAATAACGACCTGGTGCGTATTCTCGCGCTGAGCAATGTTGAAGCTACCGCCGATCAGATCGCTATCTGGCTGCGTAAAGAAGACGAAGAGGGATTTCAACGTTGCCCGGACATTATTTTGTCTTCATTCCTGAATGGCCTGATTTATGAAAAACGCGGCAGGGATGAGTCTGCACCGGCACTGGAGCCGGAACGTCGTATTAATAACAACATTGTGCTGAAAAAATTGCGCATCGCGTTTTCGCTGAAAACCGATGACATTCTGGCGATCCTCACCGAACAGCAGTTCCGTGTTTCCATGCCGGAAATTACTGCAATGATGCGCGCACCGGATCATAAAAACTTCCGCGAATGCGGTGATCAATTCTTGCGTTATTTTCTGCGAGGGCTGGCAGCGCGCCAGCATGTGAAGAAAAGCTAAGACGGATATGGCGGCCATGTAAGAACATGGCCGCCGACAGATTATTTCACTTCTTTAAAGCCTGCGGCTTTCATCACCAGTTCCATTTGCGCCATAGTGATGCCTTTTTTGGCATCTTCAGCAGAAATGTTGATGCCAGAAATACCCTGCAGGGCTTTAAAATCAACTTTCTCCATATCGATAGTTACGTTTTCCTGTGCGTAAGTATCTGTAAAAGTTAATTTTTCTTCAACGCCAGCAATGTTTTTATATTTTGCGCTTAACGGCTCAAGCGTTTTAGCTGCATCTTCTTTGTTAGCCGCACCGATGGATGCGAACTGAATTTTAGTTTCTGAAGATTGCTTAAGTACCTTGTCGCCTTTGTAGACATAGGTAATGGCAATTTCAGTACCGTTCAGATTGGCACTAAATTTCTTTGATTCTTCTTTGTCACCACAGCCAGCGAGAGAGAAAACCAGAACAGATGCAACAACGAGGGAAAACAGCTTGTTGAAAGCCTTCATGTAAAACTCCATTTTATCAAGATCAGAAAACTGGTGACTCTCACCAGGGCGCTATAGAATATTCTTTATACCTCGTCTTGAGCAGTCCGGAAATGGAGTAGAACTCTTAATAAAAAGCATTTTTCCCCCTTGTTGCTCAAGCATCAGTAACAACTGTTCGCAGAGTAAAACGCAGTTGTTTAATGTTTCACCCAGAGCCTCTCCCTCTGTAGTACGCAATTGATTCAACAAATGTGCCAGCCGGTAAAAGCCCTCCCCGGTCAACTCATTTACCAGCAAGCCGACCTGACTGATGACACTTTGCCCCTGATAGCGCCAGCCGTTATGTAGCACCTGAATTAATAATGACTGGCAGCGCATCAACAACTGATGAGCGGTGGACGGCACAGGAAGAACGCTGGCGGAAGGTAGCGGTGCCACAGACGCAGTTTCTGCATCCAGCGCCCAGGCGCGAGATTGCGTCATCATCACCCGTGGCTCCAGCGTTAACTGTCCTTCGGTAAAACTGACGAATCCAGAAACCAGACACACGGGATCATCTTGCTGTCGTAACAGGGACGCCATGCGTTCAACGGCAAAGGGTGAGCTGGCAGAGGCTGGCAGTGATAACGTCAGCATATTATCTTCGCCTTCGCCACTGATTACCTGCGCATCCAGTGTCTGGCGGCTGCTGTCCCAGCCAAGTGAAATACACTCAGCCACAGGCAGAATAAATAAATTATCCACCTGATTAAGCGGGCGAACGGAGACTGGCGGGCGCTGGCGTAAGTATTCCCGTAACGCTACGATTCCCGGCTGGCGCAGTGGCGCACTCAGCATTTGCCACGCATCCGGAGACAGTGGAACGACGCTGCTTAAGCGGTTGCGCGTACCTAACAACAGCTCACCTTCGGCACTGCGTTTCGCTGCTTGTGAGACGATTTGCCCTCCCGCCAGCGCCCCTGCCTGAAAGGTAAATAGCCGACGCGTTGCCGCAGGCGCGTTTTCCTGTTCACTTCTCGGCCAACTGCGTGAAAGGTGCAAAATACTACCGGTGTCGGGGTCGGTGAACCAGATCCGTAAACCATACTGTTGGAAGTCTTGCCAGCTACGCATACCTAATGACACCAGCCGCAGATGATCCAGTTTTGCTTCTCCGGCAATCCCTGCGCCAACGACCGTGCGCCACGGCATGGGCGGTACTTCACCGACACAGTCACGTCGTACCATCTCTTGTGCACTGGCTAACCGACTGTTTAATGCTGCAAGCTGGCGCAAACATTCTCCTGCGTGATAGTGGCTGGCGCGGGCGTGGAACGCATCAACGCTGGCACGCAGTTGCCGTAGCGATTCACTTACCCATCGCCAGTTGCAGGCTTCTGCCGCTTGCCGGGCGCGGCTGAATGCTGCCTCGTAATGAATTAACGGCTGGCTGATCCCCCCCAGCCATAACGCGTAACTTAATTGCTGGACATATTTACGACAGGCTTTGCCCTCATCGCTGGCAAATGGATCGTCATTTGATGCGATTTGTTCGCTGCGCATCTGCCAGAGCAAATGAGAAAATTCTGCCTGCTGTGCTTTGGCCTGGACGAATGCCTGCACTGCCAGTACCACGTGTTCGCACAGCGTTCCTTCAATGCAATCACAACGGGCGAAACGAATACTGCTGCGGGAATAAAAACGCACATCGCTCATCGGTAAGCGGGCAGAGGGAATTTCGCCTGGCGCGCAGAACAGTTCAATAGTTATACCTTTGGCGACCAGGGATTGTGCGCGTTTGTGCGAGGCAGTGGGCAGGGTAGTCAGTTCTTCCAGCCAGATTGCCGGGGGCCATTCCTCTGCTTTTTCCGTGGGCTGAGGGGTAGCACAAAGTCGCTGATAACTTAACACCAACATCACGCGATGGCGGCACATGCCGCTGGCCCCGCAGCTACACTGGGCCTCTTTCAGAGCCTGACCGTTTGCCAGTTGGCTGCGTGTACCGTCACTGAAAGTGGCGATCAGTGTGCCGCTCTCATGGCTAATTTCTGGGATATTGCCATTTTCCAGTTCCTTAAGGCTGCGCTTAACAAAACCGGCATTACTTAACGCTGTCAGTGCCTGTGGCGTCAGTTCTAATAATTCCGGGCGTAGTGAATTCATGACTGAAGATTCTCCGCCAGCCAGGAAGCCAGTTCACCCGGCGTCATGGCAGCTATTTGTGCACCGACATTGACCAATGCCTGGGCCATATCCCGGTCATAACAGGGGGTTGCTGTGCTGTCGAGCGCCGCCAGCCCCAGCACCTTGATGCCGCTTTGAACACACTGCTTCACCTGGTGGATGAGTGATGACGATGTTCCGCCTTCATAAAAATCGCTTACCAGAACAATCACGCTTTTACCTGGTTGTTCAATAAGTTGACGGGCGTACTCCACTGCACTGGCGATATGCGTTCCACCGCCCAGTTGCACTTTCATTAATAACTCTACCGGGTCGGCAACGTCGGCAGTGAGATCTACGACGCTGGTATCAAATGCCACCAGATGGGTGCGAATGCCGGGTAATTGCCATAAACAGGCCGCCATCACTGCTGAGTGGATCACTGAATCAACCATCGATCCGCTTTGATCGACCAGTAAAACCAGTTGCCATTGTTCACTATGGCGCTTAATGCGACTGTTAAAGCGGGGTGATTCGATATACAACTTGCCGCGTTTGGGGTCCCAGTGCTGCAGGTTGGCCCGCAGGGTACTTTTGAAATCGAAATTGCGCGCCAGGGGAATATGCGAGCGGCGACGGCGGTCACGCACACCAGAAAAAGCCTGACGAACTTCTTTGGCCAGCCGCGCCATAATTTCTTCAACAACCTGGTGCACTATCTTGCGAGCGGCTGCCAGCACCTCGGGATTCATCAGATGTTTAGTGTGCAATACGGCGCGTAGCAGGCTTTCGGAAGGTTGCATGCGTTCCAGCACTTCAATATTTGTCACCACATCTTCTATGCCGTAGCGCAGCACGGCGTCGCTTTCCAGTCGCTCAATTACCTGCTGTGGGAAGAGCGTGTGAATATCATTGATCCACTCGGGCGTTGTGAGAGTTGAACTGCCCAGCCCTCCGTGCCGTTCACCGCGTTGAATGCGCTCAGGATCGCGCCCGTATAGCCACTCCAGGGCGTGGTCTATCCGTCGGGCGTTGCCATCAAGACCGCAAAGGGTAGTTTCAGCCGCTTCACCAAGAATCAATCGCCAGCGCTGTAGCTCACGGGTAGTCAGAAGGTCGTTCAGTTCAGACATGGAAAACTCCCCAGTGTTGCAGTGACGCCAGTGCCTGCTGTTCCAGTTGTTGATGATGAGCAATGGTTTGCGGTGGACAATGTAACGGCATTTGCAGTGCCGGGACGGGGAGCTGCGCCAGTTGGTAATGCTCAAGCACCTGATGCGCCAGCGCCCCGCGTTCTCGAGGCGGTAGCCAGGCCATCGCTGCACGTAAATCGGGCAGAGCGTTAATAAAATCGGCGTCGCTAAGTTGATTCAAATGAGTGCTGAAACCGGCGATAAATGCAGGCTGAGAAGCCAGTTGATGGCGAGCCAGCGCCAGCAAACCATGTAGGGCTTCGCCTGACTCAGTCGGGGATAATTGCGCCAGCATATCCAGTGCGCTTTCGGCACTGGCGTTGGGATGTTCCAGACGCATCAGCGCACCGAGAGCCGCGCCGCGATCCAGCGCCGGGGCATGAATCGCCTGACTACGGCGCTCCAGTAAGGCCAGGGCGGCGGAAAGCGAAACACCTGGCAGTTGAATGCCACAATGGAGATCGCGCAGGATATGGCACAGCGCCTGCCAGCTATGCAAATGGGCGTGAAATTCTTTTTCGTCCGGCCTGCCGTTGGATTCACATAACCACAACGTTCGATCTATCGCCGCACACAGTGTGGTTTGCAGTATTAGCGCCCCTTGCATACCGCCAGTCTCATCCAGACGCCACAAGGCATAAAGCACTTCCAGCGCCTGACCCATTTCGGCAAACTGATTTTCCTGGGCGATTAATAATGTGAGTTGCTCCAGTAATTGCTGACTGAAGGACTCCAGACCAGCTAACGCCGCCTGGCTAAGACATGTGGTGATGTTGCCGATTCCTCCTGTGTCCAGCATATCGGCTTCTAATTTATTGCGTGCGGCTTCCAGGAGTGTGGCACCAAAGCAGGCGGCCTCAATCAATGCCGCATGTTGGCTAAGCGGCAGGGTTAATTTCCATTGTTCTTCACCGTTACCCGCAAGCGTCAGTGTACTTCCCTGCTGGCGCACTATCCCCGGGATCTCCAGTATCGTCAGCCGATGCAACACCTGACTTTGTACCAGCCCGCAGGGGGTAAAGCGATTTAACGCCAGGTTGGACGGAAGAGTGATTTCGGTACGTTCCAGTTCAGACGTGACATCTTTTGGCAGCGGCGGTTGTGGCGTGGAGGGGGCTAGTTTACCGAATCTGGCACCCGCTAATGTGTCTATCAACGTTAGCAGAATTGGATCGGTATCGGGATGAATGATCCCGCGATAGCTCCACGGCAACGGCGCGTTTAATGCCTCTTTAATAAGCGATCCGGCTAATGCATCCAGCCAGTCACTGCGTAGCGGCAATCTGTGACCGCGCAATTGTGCCAGTGCCATCGCATGTAGATGCGCGGCAGCCATATCAGCGGTAGATGCGGGTAAGTGGTGCTGGCGCAAACGGGTAAGAATCGTTTTAAGTAACAGCTCACCTGCGCGTTGCAAACCAAATTTCCAGCACCAGTTTTGCCAGACCGGAGCAGGCATTCCTGAAAGGTATCCCGCCAGCACATCAAGGCGCTTTTCACTGTATGGCGTGAGATAACAACCGGTCACTGCATCCGGTAATGAGGGTAGCCTGGGTTTTCTCTCTTCCTGAGAATATTGGCGCCACAATTTTTCCAGTGCAGGGGCATGCCAGCCACCGCAGACGACTAATACATTGCCGTTGTTTTGCTGCATCGCCCAGGCAATCCAGCGGGCCATAAAGGCTTCGCGCTGGCGATTTACCGAATCACCCGCATCATTACCACGAAGTTGCACAAAGTATTGCGCCAGAGCGGATTGAAGTGTGGACTGCTGGCTTTCATCTTCGAACAGGTGATCCCACAGGGTATCGCTGTTATCCATACTGGTCGCGAGTAGCAGTAAGGCCTGATGGTCATTAGCCGCAACAGGTTCATCTTCATCTTCTTCACTCTGTGCCCAGCAAGGTAAATCGATAAACCAGGTTTGTGCCTGGATGCTGCGGGCAGCATGTAGCGCCTGCCACTCAGGTGAAAACTCGGCAAATGGGGTCCAGGCACCGCGCCCTGGGGCAACACCGTCCTGATACTGACAATAACTGTATATGGCTACCGGAAGCTGGTGGACTAAAAACAGTTCATCTACCCGGTCATTAAAATCGGCCGGTCCTTCAATCAACACGTATCGCGGTTGCTTGCTTTCAATTAGCGATTTCACCAGACGGGCGCAGGCCGGACTATGGTGCCGGATGCCGACAATTAACGGCTCACTCATGCATCTTTCCTCACGGCAGGCGGTGGCGAGCCTGGTAATAAGCCTGCCAGTGAGCTTCTTTGTGTGTGGCAACGCGCTGTTCAAAGTAACGGCGCAGACGAGCGCGATCTTCTTCGTTATCTTTGACGATGGTTCCGGCAATACAGTCCACCAGGTCGGCTGGCTCCCCCGCGCGATTCGCTAAAAACCAGGCGCGGACGCCCACAGCGTGGGCCACGTTCACCGCTTCAGCGGTGGACATAATCGCTGTCAGTGTATCCATTGACGTTTTCTTTTCGCCGTTGGCACGCAGATCGCGGAAGGTGCGTACCAGTAACTCCAGTACCGCGTCAGGCACTTTATGCGGAATACCGCTATGGGCCAGTAAACGCGCCGAAGCACTGGCGACCAGTTCCAGCTCCTGGGCGAAATCCATAATCGGAAAGACAGTTTCAAAATCGAAGCGACGCTTTAGCGCAGCACTCATTTCATTGACGCCGCGATCGCGGGTATTGGCAGTGGCAATAATATTAAAGCCTTCTCGCGCATAGAGCTGACTGGCTTCATCAGTGAGTTCCGGCACCGTCATTACCCTGTCAGAAAGCATACCTAACAGACAGTCTTGTACTTCCAGCGGTGTACGCGTTATCTCTTCAAAACGGACAATTTTGCCATCGCGCATGCCTTGATAAAGCGGAGCCGGGACAAGCGCTTCTGTTGACGGACCGTGGTTGATAAGCAGAGCGTAGTTCCAGCCGTACTTGATTTGGTCTTCGGTGGTTGATGCGCCACCCTGAATAGTTAACCCGGCATCGCCGCTAATAGCGGTTGCCAGTAATTCAGACAGGAGAGATTTTGCGGTGCCAGGTTCCCCCACCAACATCAAACCGCGCCCGGTAGCAAGAGTGACTAACATGCGTTCGACAGCGGAGGGGCTAATTACGACTTTACGGCTGATATTTTGCGCTTCGTCGCCAAGGATAAAAGCACGGGCCGCAGGCAAACTTAACTGCCAACCTGGCGGGCAAGGTGCGTTATCATTTTGTTTTAATTTTGCCAGTTCATCGGCGTATAACACAGCGGCAGGCGGACGCTGCAGATGATTATTCTGCGGTGACATATATTCATCCCTGAAATGTATTAATGAAATAAACGATATTTTACGCGCAATAACTGTTTGGCGCATTAGTTGTTTGAGCGGAAAATAGTAATAAAATATCTGGAAAGCAGATCACAGGAAATAAAAAAACCTGCTGGTGAGGCAGGTTTTTTTATTTACTACTTTCAGGCCCAACACCGCAGCCTGTGCAACATCGTGTTCCAACGAACGAATTATAACCACCGCTGGACCCCGTTGCAATTAAGATAATGAGATTTATAATCCTGACTGTTGGGACGTTGCGCCGGATCGAACCCATTTCAAGTCCTGGCTACCGGACGGGTGGTGCTGCAGGTGGTGCCCTGATCCGGAGTGCAACATCGTGGTCCAACATACGTAAACCAGTATCGACAGGCAGTGTAAGGGTAAGGTGCTGGTGTTGCGCTCCTTAATAAGGAGAGCGGATGGACACGCTGACACGAAAGTTAACCGTGCTCATTGCCGTACTGGAGCTATTAGTGGCTCTGTTACGGTTGATTGATTTGTTGAAGTAACGGGCAAATTGAAACGCAACTAAGGGGGAAACCGCTTCCCCCTTTAATAAAACTATCTTTATATTTGTTAGTTAAATATATTCTGTAGTTCACGATTAAAAATCGCCATTACAGCTTCTGGTGATTCCCCACGTAATCTTCCCTCATCAATAAATTCATCTCTTATATAAATCAACGCATCATTTATTAGCGGAACGCTATCATCTCGATCAAATTGATTAAATGTTGGATGTAACCGGAAGCGTTCCTGTCGGTAGACCGTTCCAGTAAATAATTGGGCGTACTTATGGATTGCAAGTCGGAAGGAAAAGGGTTCTTCGGGATCAATAACCTGATAGTCGTAAACAGCGACCAGTTCACTTTGCACGATCATGGATTTTCTCAGTTGTCAGATAGCGGGCAGTTCTGTTACTACCCGCAGTGTGTTAGTGAAAAATGATGTCCGGCGTACTTAAGGCTTCACTCAAATCAAATACATCGAGTTCAGCAAAAGTGACAGATTGATTGTCACGATATACTCGAAGAGAACGGAAGCTCATTAGCGCTTTGCTATCAACATTGTAGTGGTTAAAACCGGGTGAAAACTCAAGCACCAGACGATACTCACCTAAGCCATAGATAAATTCGTCTTCATCCCCTGATGCCCAGCCCTTGTAACGCATCCCCATCAGTTGCCCAACGGTAGCGGATTTACCTTCCCAGCGAGTCAGGCTGTTACTGGTTGACTCGTCAGGTGTGAGCAGCACCGTGCGCCGCGCCAACTGGCGAAAAGGCGGCATAATTTCGTAATCGGCAAAAAGTTGTGCAAATTCACAACGCATTTCTGTTGGCATTTCTAACGGGTGCGCAATGCCAATCAGGCAATCTGGAGGTAGATCAATAACATCGTCCTGGGCATTACAGAATTCCCCCTCTACGGCCACGCGAAATGCATTAAGTAAACGACGCGGTTCATTTGCCGGATAAACGCCCCATATTAATCGCTGGGTAACCAGGCGGGTAAAGGGATGATTAACAAACAGAGTATGAAAATCTGCCAGCGACCAGCGTCGGGTGGTGCGCAGGGCAGTTTCAAGACGCGGGAGCAGGTTTTTGCTCACCTGAGTGGCATCTTTTTTTAGCCCTTTTAGTCGGGCCAGTGCCTCGGGCGCTTTCAGTTGATCGTCATCGGCTCGCAACCGGGGAACACTTTTCTGGCGAACGTTTTGCTGATCGTAGACAACTGGGTTGAGGTTTTCATCGAAGCGAACGGTAAACAACCGTGGACCAAAATCAAAAATCAACGCCTGCGGGTCATCAAGGCCCAGTGTTGGGACTAATCTGTCCGCTAACTCTTCCTCGCTTAACCCGCGATTTTCCGCGACCAACTGGAGATACTCCACCGCATTTTCACGTAAAGGACGCGATTTCGCTCGTTGCGAAATATGGTGCAGTTGTATCAGCGCCATATCATTATTCATCAGGGTAAGTATGTTCAGGCCACTGACAGCACGGGCAGATTTTCCTTCCTGTGGCCAGGTGAGGATCTGCGTCGCCAGATCCCGTGCCGTGCTTTCGTCGCCAAAGAGACTTAACGCCAGAAATGCCCAGTTGTCTTTTGCGGGGGCTCCAGCCTGTTGCCAGGCGGTAAACAGATCCCAGGCAAAAGCGGCCAGCGTTTGCGGTTGACAGAACGTTTTCAATTGTTCCAGTCCGCTATAAAAACGCCCACCCTGAGTAAAGCGCAGCATTTCGCCAATAATTTCCAGAGCATCATCGGTAACAAGCTGATTATTATTGATAAGCCGTGGCCTGCGCCACATTGTCGGATGCCAGAAATCAGGGGCTTTCGGAATGCGTGGTGGGTAAATTTCCAGTGGCTTCTGTATAAGCAATTGCTCCAGGGCAGGCCACACATCAGCACGCTGCCAGCGGTTTGCCACGGTTTGCAGTAATTCTCCATGTCCCTGTGCATACAGTAAACGCAGGGCAAGTAATGCGGCTTCGCGGTTGTCGCCGGGCTTGGTGAAGACGAGAGTAATAAGTGCGGTAGCCGTATGTTCTGGCCATTGTAAAATCCACTGGTGCGCCAGATTACGCTGAGTGGTAAAACGGTGCCAGACGCGAGCAACGGGTAGCGCCAGTTCGGTAGCGCCGAAATTTAAAATTAACGGAAATGTTTCTTTTGGACGATGCGAAAAAGCCAACAACAGACCGGGTAATGCATCCAAACCGAGGATGCTGAGAAAATAGTTTTCACCCGCGAACAGATGTTTTTTCTCATTGATACGCAGCCAGAAAGTCACTGCCATCTCACGCGGAAGCAGTGCCAATAAATACAGATTCCAGACACTCTTTTCCTGATGATAAGGCGAATGATTGTCCTTTTCCCAGATGTCAATTAACGTTTCAACGTCGCCGCTGCGAAGCGCCTGTTCTGCTGATTTTGCTTCCGGAGAATGCCAGCCATTGTAGATTTCCTCGACTCTGCCCTGGTAGTAATGCCACTGAAGCACTAATGATTCGCGCGCCGCATCCAGTTTGCCGGGCAGTATATAATTCAGGAACAGCCATACATCATCCCCAAAACCCAGCTCCTGTAGTACAACCCGACTACTTTTTCGTTCCATGCGTTCCGCAAGTGATTCCGTGCTGAAATAACGGGCAGACTCTGTGGTGGCAAGCCTCTCTTGCTCGCCCGGTTGCCAGTAGACTTGTGACGTTAATTCGAGCGGAACCAAATCAAGACGTGGTTGCGGCGATTTTTTCTTACTACGCCACGGAGGTGAAACCAAAATTTCAGGCAGAGCACTGCTATCAGGGCTATCAATGGCAGATTTCGGCGGCACGGATAAAAAACTATTCAGCACGGTTTGTGCTTTTGTACTTAGCCTGGGCTTCACTTCATCTGCCAGTTGTGGCTGCGATGTAATCAATGTTTGCAACAGATTACGCCAGTATTGATCACGTGCTTTTTGCTGTGCGGGCAGTTTTTTGTCTTCAATAATCGGATAACCGGGGCGAGCAGGTGGTGCTTCCAGCGCGATAAGTTCTGCCAGTGCAGTGAGCGTTGCATGGGGGAAATTTTTACTGTATTTGGCAACACGCTGCAGGCTGGGTTTATTTTTATCAGCCACCAGTAGCAAGATGCGGATGACCAGCGGGTGGTTTATTTGTACCAGCAGGCTGCCACAGTCTTCTTTATGAGCATACATCGCCAGGCGGGGAACGGCTGCAATTCCCTGTTCGCGTAAAAGGGCCGCGCAGGCAGCGTAACCGAAGTGGTTTTCATGCGACATATAACTGGCTTCACGATCGCTAAATACGTCCAGGCTCCAGTATCGTTCGAGTTTTTTTACCGCCGTATTATCAGTAGCAACGACCTTTAACCACTCCTTTGAGTAAAAACTCGTTGATGGGCTTTCAAGGCTGGCAAGCTCATTCGCTATATCTGGTTTTTCCGGAAGCAGCAGCGCAATAAAAGGGCGGCGAACTATGGGGATCTCTGGCAGTGCGGCAATGAGTTTGTCGGCACAACGCTGCCAGCAATTTTCCTCTGCCAGTGAAAGATGTTTACGCAGACGAAAATCGAAATTGCTATAAGTCTCTGAGCGATAGCCATAGCCCGTATTCTCGTTCGGTGTCATTAAACACACTGTTGATGGATCAGCATGATAACTCTGTACAATGAACTGACGCGCTATCACCACATCCGTCGCATATTCCAGCCCATATTTTTGCACGATTTCATCAAGTAACTGCTGGCTATCATTTTTCTCGATACAGATCAGAGCCGCCATTGTAAAGGCTGGGATTGACGGTTTATTCTCACCAATCAAATTGATCGCCTGCTGGATGGCGGACTGCCACTCCAGTGAACATTTATCGTAATGCCAGGTGATATTTTGCTTCTTGCCTGCTTGTTGTAGTAATTCATCTCCTAATGTCTGAATGAGACTTTCAGTGACAGCGGGCACCGGTTCGCCCGGCCAGCGGCGATGGCTTAGCGGCGTTTTGCCTTTTTTAAATTTCAGTTCCAGTTGCGCGTCGTCCGCCAGCCACAGTAATTCCTTGTTCATGTTCTTTCCTTATTCAAACAGTGCTTCGATGTCGTTAATCAACTCGCTGGCGGTGATGGCATCGAGCACGGAGAACAGTGCTTCCTGTGCAGAATTTCTTCCCCAGCCATAACTCTCTGCTTTTCCATCCCATAACCATAATTTGCTTAAGAGTTGCTCAGAGCTGAGTTCGACTGGCGACATGCCTACAGCAAAACCTTCATCGATTTCCATGATTAACGACCAGCGGCCCAGAGGTTTGATCATCCAGCCGATCCAGCCTGCATCCTGCGGTTCGCCACGCAACCAGCCTTTATTTGCCAGCCCCATCACCCGACCGCTCGGGCATTTTCTGCCTGTCCAGCGGGTCAGTTCGCTGGCATTGCGTTCGGCTTCTGTCAGGGTGTAACTGTTACGATCAAGCTGGCGGAATGGCGGTAACAGTTCGTAGTCGGCAAAAAGCTGACCAAAAGCGGCGACATCCGTCGGTGATATTTCCAGAACGTGAGGGATACCAATCGCTATATCACCTTCTGGGAGAGTGAAGAGATCATCGTCAGCGGTGCTGTAGCTGTTATCTTCCGCCACGCGGAAACAGGCCTGCAACTGGTTGTCGGTGTTATACGCGCCCCAAATCAGGCGACGGGTTAGGTGGCGAACCAGCGGATGCTCAACCAGGAAGAGTTGAAAGTTTTCCGCTGCCCAGCGGCGGCGCAGGCACATGGCTGATTCCAGCCTTGCTACCTGTTGAGCGGCGACGGTACGGGCATCTTTTTTCAGCAGTTTAAAGCGGTTAACGGCATCGGCAGCCAGCGTTTTATCATCGCTTTTGTTCGGTTTGGGCAGGTCTTTCAGGCGGCTGCCAGACGCATCGCGCACAAACGGTTTTAGGGTTTCATCAAAGCTGACGGTGAACTGACGCGAGCCGAAATCCAGCAGCAGGGAGCCGTTATCATCCAGCCCCAAATCCGGGGCTAACCGGTCTTCAAGTTCTGCTACCGTCAGTTCGCGGCTTTCGGCAATGCTGGCAATTTTTTCTTTTGCCCGCTCCTGCAATGCTTTGAATTTCAGCTTCTGGGCGATACCGTTAAGTTGCATCAGGGCAATGTCACTGCCGATAGCGGCGAGAATATCCAGCCCGACGGTGGCGCGTTTATGCTGGGATTCGCCAGGCCAGACGCGAATAAGCGGCGTTAGTTTGCGGGCGGTGTCATCGTTACCGAGAACACCTAACGCACTGAATGCCCAACTCTCTTTCGACGGCGCGCCAGCAGTCTGCCAGGCGATAAACAGATCCCAGGCAAATTCAGCCAGTGAGTCTGGGGTACAGGCATCTTTCACCTGTAATAATCCCGGATACAGTGCTTCTTCCTGAGGGAAGCGAAGCATTTCACCGAGGTGGAGGAGGGCGTTATCTGGTAATATCTTGCTACTATTTTTTAGTACCGGGCGTGTCCATAACGAAGGTTGATAAAATAGCGGTAAAGAGGGAATTTTCGCCGGGTATTTAGCCAAAGGACTGTTGTCGTCATTTTTATTTCGAACCACCCACGGCGGCGAGACTAACACCGTTGGCAGAATTTCTGAGTTTGCGAAATCTTCATCGCGACTATTCAGCAATTGTTGGCATTGATGTACTAATTTCGCAGCTTGTGACGATAGCCATTGGCCTAATTTTTCGACCAATAAAGGATTTGCATTAAGTAGTGAAACCAGCAAAGTATGTTTACGTTGATCGTCATTTTTTATTAATGCTTCGGCTAATGCCGCTATTGTGGCAGAAGGAAAACTTTCGGCACTTTTTATCAGTCGGTCATAACAACGTTTATTATAATCTGCGGCGTCTATGAGTCCCATAACAGCCAGCGGATGATTGATACATTTCAGTACGTCACCGCAATTATCTTCTCCAGCATAGGGAAGCAGGCGAGTAAGAGCCTTGATGCCTTGTTCTCGCAGTACAGTGGCAGACCAACTTCTTCCAAATACATTAGTATCCTGATATGGCTCTAATATTTCCAGTATTTGTGGATCTGTCGCTACAAGTTTTAACATTTCCAGTTGTGGAATGTTCATCACTTGATGCAACTGGCGTGCGATATCATGGGCCACTTCGGGTATTTCAGGTATTAAAATGGCAATTAACGGCTGGCGATAGAGTGATATATGCGGCAACGCAACGAGTAATTTGGCAATGCAATTTTGCCAGATTTCCTCTTCAGTCAGCGATAAATGTTTACGCAGACGTAAACTAAAGTTGTCTCTATTCCTTCTATAGTTATTCTGGCTGTAATCTGAATTATTAATAAAGAAGGTCAAATGTTCCTTTTTATAATCAAAATCGAAATCAATTTGCCACCAGTAGATGACAGTTTCAGTTGCGTATTCAATACCGAAGGTGCTTACAATTTCATCCAACAACTCGGATGAGGTTTCATCATTCCAGCTTTGACAAAAACAAATTTCCAGTAAGGTAAGTACAGCCATAGTACGTGCAGACATCTCAGGCTTTCGTGCATTAATTAAGCTGATTGCCTGACTGATGGCATTACTCCATTCATCGGAGCATGAGCTGTAATCGAAAGTCAGATTCTTATAATAGTTGTAGGTTCGATTTGCCAGCCGAGAAATTAAATTTTGTTTCTCAGGTTGGGTTGGTTTTTTTACCGGATCTCCCGGCCAAAGGCGGTGGCTGAGAGCATAGCGAGCAATATTTGGGGGAAGAATAATGGGATCGTTGTCTGCTAACCAGGGAAAATTGTTCGCCGCTACCTGATGATCATTTATGGTGTCTTCCTGTTTTTTCGCTGCGACAGATTCTTTTTTCACTGACACCGCTGTTAATTTAGCATTTGTCTCCGCTTGTTCCACATATCCCTTTTTTGTTTTCTCCGCAATCAGTTTCAGCTCTGCCTTTTCCGCCGCCGCAGCGTCCGCAAAGTTTTTGACCTGGCTTTGCCCGTTGGTGCCGACCTTACCCCAACTGATATGCAACTCGTTGCCTTGCTGCTCAACCGCCCAGAATTTATGTGATTTTTCGTCCTGATAAATATAGGTTTTCATTGCAAAGTCCTTTTAATCAAACAGTGATTCAATATCGTTAATCAGTTCGCTGGCGGTGATGGCATCAAGCGCGGAGAACGTGAGCGAGGGCTGTGTACTGTAGCGTTCCCCTGGTGAAGTCATTTTTACGCTTTCAACAGGTAGCAGGTCGCCATATCCCGTTTCGCCGTAAATCAATGAAAAAGGTTCTGTTTCAAGTTCGAGATCGCCATAAGGAGTAGATTTGCGCATCGCATAAACACTGCCGCTTTCTTCCAGACGTTGCCAGCCTCGGCGCTCCAGTCCGACAATGCGACCGGCCTGGCAAAGACGTCCTTGCCAGCGCGTCAGTTCGTGGGCGCTACGTTCATTATCAGCAAGACGATAACTACCACGATCGAGCTGTTGGAAGGGGGGAAGTAGTTCGTAATCAGCGTAAATTTGCCTGAATGCAGCGGCGGATTCAGCGGGAATTTCCAGCACATGCGGAATACCGATGTTTCCTGCTGGCAGCGTGAATAGCTCATCTTGTGCATCGCTGTAGGTGCTGTCTTCTGCCACGCGGAAACAGGCTATAAGGGTGTTTTCATCGTTATATACTCCCCATAATAGCCGTCGGGTTAAGTGACACATCAGCGGATGTTCCACCAGAAAGAGACGGAACTGCTCTGCCGTCCAGCGTCTGCACTGGCACATGGCTTGTTCCAGACGGGTAATTTGCTGGCTGGCGATAGCACGAACATCTTTTTTCAACTGTTTGAAGAGGATAACTGCGTCAGTTGACAGTGTTTTATCATCACTCTGGTTGGGTTTAGGTAAATCTTTCAGAACTTTGTCGTTTTCGTCGCGCACGACGGGTTTTAAGGTTTCATCAAAACCAACGGTGAATTGGCGTGAGCCGAAATCCAGTGTCAGCGAGCCGTTGATATCAAGCCCTAAATCCGGTGCCAGGCGGTCTTCCAGTTCGGCCATTGTCAGTCCGCGATTTTCAGCGACCATGTTGATTTTGTCGCTGGCATGTTCTTGTAATGCAACGAATTTAATCTTTTGCGCAATACCATTAAGCAACATCAGCGCAATATCGCTACCGATATTGGCTAGCACATCCAAACCATAAACAGCTCTTTTATGCTGGGATTCACCCGGCTAGGCGCGGATGAGCGGGGTTAGTTTACGCGCGGTGTCGTCATTGCCTAAAATCCCCAGCGAGGTAAATGCCCAATTTTCTTTTGCGGGTGCGCCAGCTTCCGTCCATGCGGTATACAGATCCCAGCCAAAGTCAGCCAGTGATTCGCGGGTGAAGGTTTCTTTGATGATCGCCAGCCCAGCGTAGGGGGTAATGTCGCGAGGAAAGCTCAACATTGTGCCGAGGTGGCGCATAGCGTCATCTGGCAGAGGCAGGTTGTTACTTTTAAGCCGTGGTCTGCGCCATAAGCTGAACTGATAAAAGCCGGGCAGTGGGGCGATTTTAGCGGGATATTCTTCCAGCGGGTCGCTATCAAATAATGTTGCCAGCGCAGCTAAAACATCAGGTTGATTATACCATTGGGCGATTTCCTCAATCGTTTCTCGCTGGTTTAATTTCACCAGCAGGCGGAGTGCCTGGCGGGCACAATCACGATCTTTTCCTTGTTTGCCCAGTGCCACAGGAAGTAGCCCGGCGGCGGCATGGCGTGGGAAGTTAACCAGCCATTTTCGGGCATCTTCAGCAGACATTTTTTTCTGTAATCGCTGCGCCATCGGTAATGCTAATTCGCTGACGCCCAGGAAAAGGGTGAATATCCACAACTGTTGTGGCTTACGTTGCAGACATTTCATAAACGCAGGAATGGCCGCGTCACCAAAAATCGCCAGAATTTCTCTCTCGCCGGAGAATTGCTCTTCATTAATTATTTGATTGAGAAAATAAATAGCATGCTGAGTGGGTAGGAAGCAGAGCGCGTACAACTGCCAGTGTCTGCTTCCTTTGTTATGGTATTGCGCAAACTCTGCTTTCAGCGCGGGGAAATCGAAACGTAACAGGGCATCAACTGCGCTTTGTGGCATTATTTTTTTTTCGTATTGTTCTTCTCCGGTTCTGCGCCATTCCTTAAACCCCAGTCGCCAAAGGATTTGCTGTTCTGGCGTTAAAGGGATGAAAGACGTTTCCCAGCTTTCCTTTTCAATTAGTGGCAGATCGGTAAATAATGTTTGCTGTGATGCCTGAAATTTCGCGATTTCACTGAATCTGGATATGTCAGTATGACTGATTAACTCTGTAATTCCTGGTGTGATATCAGTGACGGCAGGAACTGGAAGCACCGGTAAATCAAATACGGGTATTGCATTCTTTTTCTTATTTATTACCCACGGTGGAGCGGTAAACAGCTCCGGCAACATATCCGCAGTGGCATATTCACATTCATCAGTCACAGGTTGCGGACGACATTCAGATAATATGCCTGCCGCTTTAGCATTAACCCAGGGAATAACGTCACATACCAACTCTGGCGTGGCGGTAATCAGTTTGACAAGTGCGTTACGCCACTGTGCATCTTCATGTATTGCCAGTAAAGTTGCATAAGCGGCAATAGCCGCAGCGGGATGTTTTTGGCAGGCTTTGCTTAAGTATTCCAGGTGCTTTTTCTTGCCAATTACACCAAGGATCAGAATTTGAATCGCATCCGGGTGATTCGTTCTCCATAACCATTTGACAAGATTTTCAGCGTTGGCATGTATGTGAGTGAAAAGGTCTGTGTATTTTACGGGATACTCGACAGGTAGCTTGAGAAGAATTCGGCTTACACCGTGCACTCCATTATTTGCCAGTAACGTAGCCAGATAATTGCGGAAATCATTATACAGTGGAGGGAAAACATATTTTTCCAGCGTAGCCAGGGCAACGTCATCGCTTGCTATCATACTTAACCAGGTCATCGCCGGAACGTTTTGATCTGCATAATGTAGCGCCATGGCATTGGCAATATCCGGGCGTTCAGGGATCAGTAACGCCGCAAAAGGTTGCCGTGCTGGGGAGAGAGAGGGAATGGCGGTAAGTACTTTATCTACACAGCGTTGCCACTCATCTTCTGAAGCGAGTGAAAGATAATGGCATAGACGCTGATGCCAACTCGGTAGCGATTCTGCTTCGAGATCAGGAGGAATTATGGTCGTGACGTCAGTTTTTACTGGTTTATATTTTAGTTGAAGAGCACAAAGAGCGATTTCAACGGTAGTTTCCAGTCCACAGCGAATGACTAAGTCATCGACCAGTTCATCTGCAGAGTAAGAGTTCCAGAAACTCCAGAGCAATGCAGCATCAGATTGCACACTCCCTGTTTGTTGATTATCCAGAATTCGCCTTTGTAACTCGGCAAACGCTAGCTGCCAGTTTTCAGGATAAGAGCGGTAATTGTTGTCGGGGTCATATGCCCTGGTGTTATCTGCGATGCGCTTCCATATTTCACCATCTTTATACAGGTAACCGATTTCTCTCGGCCTGCGGCGATGAGGAAAAGCAAATCGATTAATATCGTCAGTTACCGGAATCGTCGCATCATCAGCAAGCCAGGGGCATTTATTCTTATTTACAGGAGGAGTTTCAACTTCACGAGTGACTCTGGCTTTGGTGGCTGGCGGGAGATTCACATTTGCCGAAGCGTCTTCCACATAGCCTTTTTTCGTTTTCTCCGCAATCAGCTTCAGCTCCGCTTTTTCCGCTGCTGCAGCGTCCGCAAAGTTTTTTACCTGGCTTTGTCCGTTGGTGCCAACTTTGCCCCAACTGATATGCAGCTCGTTGCCATGCGGCTCCACCATCCAGAATTTATGTGATTTTTCGTCCTGATAGATAAACTGTCTCATTCTGCATCCCTGTATTTTTATCCAGTCGAATACAGATGCTAACAGTATTTATGCAGGTTAGAGAGAGACGAAATCGCAAGAAAACAACTTTAGGAATTTATAAAGAAAAGGCGCTGTCGATGCAGCGCCTTGAAGGGGAATTATTTCACCTGATGACCCGGTTTAGCACCGGCATCCGGGCTTAACAGGAAGATATCTTTCCCGCCAGGACCGGCAGCCATCACCATGCCTTCGGAGATACCGAAGCGCATCTTACGCGGCGCCAGGTTAGCCACCATAATGGTGTGACGACCAATCAACGCTTGTGGGTCTGGATAAGCAGAACGAATGCCGGAGAAGACATTGCGTTTTTCACCGCCGAGATCCAGCGTCAGGCGCAGCAGCTTGTCAGAACCTTCAACAAACTCTGCGTTTTCGATCAGCGCCACGCGCAGGTCAACTTTGGCGAAGTCATCAAAGGTGATGGTTTCCTGAATCGGATCGTCTGCCAGCGGGCCAGTAACTGGCGCGGCGGTGGCTTTCACTTCTTCTTTGGATGCTTCCACCAGTGCTTCAACCTGCTTCATGTCGATGCGGTTATACAGTGCTTTGAACGGATTCACTTTATGCGCCAGCAGCGGTTGCTGGATACTATCCCAGGTCAGTTCCGTATTCAGGAATGCTTCTGCACGCTCGGTCAGTTTTGGCAGAACCGGCTTCAGATACGTCATCAGCACACGGAACAGGTTAATACCCATAGAGCAAATCGCTTGCAGATCGGCATCGCGACCTTCCTGCTTCGCCACCACCCACGGAGCCTGTTCATCGACATAGCGGTTAGCCAGGTCAGCCAGCGCCATGATTTCGCGCACTGCTTTACCAAATTCGCGGCTTTCCCACGCTTCGCCAATCACTTCAGCGGCATCGGTAAAGGTTTTGTACAGCTCAGGGTCAGCCAGCTCGCTTGCCAGCACACCGTCAAAACGCTTGTTAATGAAGCCCGCGTTACGGGAGGCCAGGTTAACCACTTTGTTAACGATATCGGCATTCACGCGCTGAACGAAATCCTCCAGGTTGAGATCGATATCATCAATGCGCGAAGAGAGTTTCGCAGTGTAGTAGTAACGCAGGCTGTCAGCGTCAAAATGATTCAGCCAGGTGCTGGCTTTAATAAAGGTGCCGCGAGACTTGGACATCTTCGCGCCGTTCACCGTCACATAGCCGTGAACAAACAGGTTGGTCGGCTTGCGGAAGTTGCTGCCTTCCAGCATGGCAGGCCAGAACAGGCTGTGGAAGTAAACGATATCTTTACCGATGAAGTGGTACAGCTCGGCGGTGGAATCTTTCTTCCAGTATTCATCGAAGCTGGTGGTATCGCCGCGCTTGTCGCACAGATTCTTGAAGGAACCCATGTAGCCAATCGGCGCATCCAGCCAGACATAGAAGTATTTACCCGGCGCGTTCGGAATTTCAAAACCGAAGTAAGGTGCGTCGCGGGAGATATCCCACTGTTGCAGGCCAGATTCAAACCACTCCTGCATTTTGTTGGCCACCTGCTCCTGCAACGCACCGCTGCGGGTCCATGCCTGCAACATTTCGCTGAAAGAGGGCAGATCAAAGAAGAAGTGTTCAGAATCACGCATTACCGGCGTAGCGCCAGAAACCACCGATTTCGGCTCGATCAGTTCAGTCGGGCTGTAGGTCGCGCCGCAGACTTCGCAGTTATCGCCGTATTGATCTGGCGCTTTACATTTCGGGCAGGTGCCTTTCACAAAACGATCCGGCAGGAACATGCCTTTTTCCGGGTCGTACAACTGAGAGATGGTGCGGTTTTTAATAAAACCGTTCTCTTTCAGGCGAGTGTAAATAAGCTCCGACAACTGGCGGTTCTCTTCGCTGTGCGTTGAGTGATAGTTGTCATAGCTGATATTAAAGCCTGCGAAATCAGTCTGATGCTCCTGACTCATTTCGCCAATCATCTGCTCCGGGGAGATACCGAGTTGCTGAGCTTTCAGCATGATCGGCGTACCGTGCGCATCGTCGGCACAGATGAAGTTGACTTCGTGGCCGCGCATTCGCTGGTAACGGACCCAGACATCAGCCTGGATGTGCTCCAGCATATGGCCGAGGTGGATTGAGCCGTTAGCGTACGGCAGTGCGCACGTCACCAGAATTTTCTTCGCGACTTGAGTCATAGTAGGCATTACTTCTTAGTAGTGAAAAGGGGTTAGATAGTACCAAATGGGAAAATGTTAAGTAAGTACTTATCTATTTTCTTCAGGTAAACTATTTAGCTGATGGTTTATCTATATAAATAAGGAGTCGGGATGAACGAACAATCCCAGGCCAAATCACCAGAAGCCTTGCGCGCAATGGTCGCCGGGACACTGGCTAATTTTCAGCACCCAACCCTGAAGCATAACCTCACCACGCTGAAAGCATTGCATCATGTCGCCTGGATGGACGACACGCTGCATGTGGAACTGGTTATGCCGTTCGTCTGGCATAGCGCGTTCGAAGAGTTAAAAGAGCAATGTAGCGCCGAATTGCTGCGTATCACCGGGGCAAAAGCTATCGACTGGAAACTGTCGCATAGCATTGCCACGCTGAAACGCGTTAAAAATCAGCCGGGAATTAACGGCGTGAAGAACATTATCGCGGTCAGTTCCGGCAAAGGCGGCGTGGGTAAATCCTCCACGGCGGTAAACCTGGCGCTGGCGCTGGCGGCGGAAGGAGCGAAAGTCGGCATTCTGGATGCCGACATTTATGGCCCGTCGATCCCAACCATGCTGGGGGCAGAAAATCAGCGTCCGACCTCGCCGGACGGCACTCACATGGCGCCGATTATGTCTCATGGTCTGGCAACCAACTCGATTGGTTATCTGGTCACTGACGACAATGCGATGGTGTGGCGCGGCCCGATGGCCAGCAAGGCGCTGATGCAAATGTTGCAAGAAACCTTATGGCCCGATCTGGACTATCTGGTGCTTGATATGCCGCCAGGCACCGGTGATATTCAATTGACACTGGCGCAGAATATTCCAGTGACCGGTGCTGTAGTGGTCACTACGCCGCAAGACATCGCATTGATTGATGCGAAAAAAGGCATTGTGATGTTCGAGAAAGTCGAAGTGCCGGTACTGGGCATTGTCGAGAACATGAGCGTGCATATCTGCAGTAATTGTGGTCATCACGAGCCGATTTTTGGCACCGGTGGTGCAGAGAAACTGGCTGAGAAATATCACACGCAGTTGCTGGGTCAGATGCCGTTGCACATTAGCCTGCGTGAAGACCTCGACAAAGGCACACCGACCGTTATCAGCCGTCCGGAGAGCGAATTTACCGCTATCTATCGTCAACTGGCTGACCGCGTTGCTGCCCAGCTCTACTGGCAGGGAGAAGTTATTCCTGGCGAGATCTCCTTCCGCGCAGTCTAACGCGTATTAACCTTTCTGGGTACACTTCATACACCGCAGCAATGTTACATTGATGCGGTGTATTTATTTTTGCAGCTATAATGAACAGCTTTTTTAATGCTGCGAATATTCTGCGGATCTTCGTCCGAAACTGAACAAAGTAGATTGATCGTGCAGGCAATGCCCATTTACCATCCTTCGTGGCTGTGTAGTGGATGTACAGCTATAGTTTGTTATGCACTCAATCTATCCAGGCATAACCTTTACTACAGGGATAACGTTCAATGAATAAGTATTGGCTGTCAGGAATTATTTTTCTCGCCTATGGATTGGCGTCTCCCGCGTTTTCATCAGATACCGCCACATTAACTATCAATGGCAGGATCAGCCCCCCGACATGCAGTATGGATATTGTTAATAGCCAGCCCCGACAGCATTGCGGTCAGGTATTGCAAAGCGTTGATTCCCGGTATCGGATTTCTTCACCGGTAAAAGGCGTCACGACAGAGCTGGTTGCTGCGGGTAATGGGAACAAACGGCAAATCGTTTTAAATCGCTACGATTAAATCTGGCAATATCGGGGTTAAAGAGTTTAGAAAGCTGAAATCATTCATGTGAATGATTTCAGCTTTTTTATTGATATTAAAAATGACAGCTACAGTAATTCGTATTAATTAATAGATTTGATAAATATTTAATATCATTAGCTATTTGTTGTGTTTATATTGCAATAGTTAATTTGCTTTAAATCAATAAAACAATATGTTTACATTGCGGTAACTTTTTAGGCGTGAGAAATTTGTTACCAGGAGATACAGACTCTTAACAACCAAAAATAAATTCTATTAAGGAACATGTTATGAAACGTTCAATTATTGCTGCCGCTGTCTTTTCTTCTTTTTTCATGAGTGCTGAGGTATTTGCTGCTGATGTTGATACCGGGACTTTAACCATTAAAGGGAATATTGCAGAGTCCCCATGTAAATTCGAAGCAGGTGGTGATTCAGTAAGTATTAATATGCCGACTGTACCAACTACTGTCTTTGATGGTAAATCTAAATATTCTACCTATGATGATGCGGTCGGTGTAACCAGTAGCATGTTAAAAATTAGCTGTCCGAAAGAGGTTGCTGGTGTAAAACTTTCGTTGATTACCAACGATAAAATAACCGGCAACGATAAAGCTATAGCCAGTAGTAACGATACCGTGGGCTACTATCTCTATTTAGGTGATAACAGCGATGTCCTGGATGTTTCTGCACCTTTTAATATTGAAAATTATAAAACAGCGGATGGTCAATATGCGATCCCGTTTAAAGCGAAATATCTGAAACTGACAGAAAACTCAGTGCAATCAGGTGATGTAGTATCTTCTTTAGTTATGCGTGTAGCCCAGGATTAATAATTAAATAAATTTGCAAGTTTCTCCAGGTAATAGACATGGCCGCTATCCCCATGGCGGCCTTTTAATTTAAAGAGGAATTAAGATGAAAGGATTATTACCCTTGCTCATCTCTTCGATGGTTTTTCCTGCACATGCCGGAGTTGTTATCTACGGGACACGTATTATTTACCCGGCAGAAAAAAAAGAAGTGATGGTACAGTTGATGAATCAGGGTGATCGCTCTTCGCTGCTTCAGGCGTGGATTGATGATGGTGATACTTCACTCCCACCAGAAAAAATCCAGGTTCCTTTTATGTTAACGCCACCAGTGGCAAAAATAGGGGCAAATTCCGGGCAGCAAGTAAAAATTAAAATCATGCCGAATAAACTGCCCACTAATAAAGAGAGTATTTTTTATCTGAATATTCTGGATATTCCACCAAATAGTCCAGAACAAGAAGGCAAGAATGCACTGAAGTTTGCGATGCAAAACAGAATTAAATTGTTTTATCGACCGGCGGGTATCCCACCGGTAAACAAAGCAATATTTAAAAAATTGCTGGTGAATCGCAGTGGTAATCATTTGGTGATAAAAAATGACTCAGCGAATTGGGTAACGATTTCTGATGTAAAAGCCAATAATGTCAAAGTTAATTATGAAACTATCATGATTGCACCATTAGAAAGTCAGAGTGTTAACGTAAAAAATAATAATGCAAATAGCTGGCATCTGACCATTATTGATGATCATGGCAACTATATTAGTGACAAAATTTAATTGCAGGAGCTGCCTATGTTGAGAATGACCCCACTTGCATCAGCAATCGTTGCGTTATTGCTCGGCATTGAAGCTTATGCGGCTGAAGAAACCTTTGATACCCATTTTATGATGGGGGGAATGAAAGACCAACAGGTTGCTCATATTCGTCTGGATGATAATCAACCTTTGCCTGGCCAATATGAAATCGATATTTATGTTAATAAACAATGGCGCGGTAAATATGAAATTAGCGTTAAAGATAATCCGCAAGAAACGTGTTTATCGAGGGATATTATCAAACGGTTAGGTATTAATACCGATAACTTTGCCAGCGACAAGCAATGTTTAACATTAGAGCAACTTGTTCAGGGGGGGAGTTATGCCTGGGATATCGGCGTTTTTCGTCTCGATTTCAGTGTTCCGCAAGCCTGGGTGGAAGAGCTGGAAAGTGGCTATGTTCCACCGGAAAACTGGGAACGGGGAATTAATGCGGTTTACACCTCTTATTATGTGAGTCAGTATTACAGCGACTATAAAGCGTCGGGAAATAGCAAAAGTACCTATGTACGTTTTAACAGCGGGTTAAATTTTCTGGGGTGGCAACTGCATTCTGATGCCAGTTTTAGCAAAACAGATAACAATACAGGGGAGTGGAAAAGCAATACACTGTATCTGGAACGTGGATTTTCTCAAATTCTCGGCACGCTGCGTATTGGTGATATGTACACGTCAGCCGATATATTTGATTCCGTTCGCTTCAGCGGAGTTCGGTTATTTCGTGATATTCAGATGTTGCCAAACTCGAAGCAAAATTTTACCCCGCGGGTACAGGGGATTGCCCAGAGTAACGCGCTGGTAACTATTGAACAGAACGGTTTTGTCGTTTATCAGAAAGAGGTTCCACCAGGCCCGTTTTCGATTAGTGATTTGCAGTTAGCGGGCGGAGGTGCGGATCTTGATGTGAGTGTTAAGGAAGCCGATGGTTCAGTTACTACATATCTGGTGCCTTATGCGGCAGTACCTAATATGCTGCAACCCGGCGTGTCGAAATATGATTTTGCAGCGGGCCGTAGTCATATTGAAGGTGCGAGCAAGCAAAGTGATTTTGTCCAGGCAGGTTATCAGTATGGTTTTAATAACTTATTGACGCTGTATGGCGGCACGATGATTGCTAATAATTACTACGCGTTTACCCTGGGAACAGGTTGGAACACGCGCATTGGCGCAATTTCAGTCGACGCAACTAAATCGCACAGTAAGCAAGACAATGGTGATGTGTTTGACGGGCAAAGTTATCAAATTGCTTATAACAAATTTTTGAACCAAACATCGACACGTTTTGGTCTGGCGGCCTGGCGTTATTCGTCGCGTGATTACCGGACGTTTAACGATTATGTGTGGGCAAATAATAAAGATAATTATCGTCGTGATAAAAACGATGTCTATGACATTGCCGATTATTACCAGAATGATTTTGGTCGCAAAAATAGCTTTTCCGCCAATATGAGTCAGTCAATGCCAGAAGGCTGGGGATCTGTGTCATTAAGTACTTTATGGCGGGATTACTGGGGGCGTAGCGGCAGCAGTAAAGATTATCAGTTGAGTTATTCCAATAATTTGCAACGGATAAGCTATACCCTCGCGGCAAGTCAGGCATATGACGAGAATCATCATGAAGAGAAACGCTTTAATATTTTTATATCGATACCCTTTGACTGGGGAGATGACGTTACGACGCCTCGTCGGCAAATATATATATCTAACTCAACGACGTTTGATGATCAGGGTTTTGCCTCAAATAATACGGGATTATCAGGAACAGTAGGGAGTCGAGATCAGTTCAATTATGGTGTCAACCTGAGTCATCAACATCAGGGAAATGAAACGACAGCAGGGGCGAATTTAACCTGGAACGCGCCTGTGGCGACAGTGAATGGCAGTTATAGTCAGTCGAGTAATTATCGGCAGGCTGTAGCCAGTGTTTCAGGGGGCATTGTCGCCTGGTCGGGTGGCGTTAATCTGGCGAATCGTCTTTCTGAAACTTTTGCCGTGATGCATGCGCCGGGAATTAAAGATGCTTATGTGAATGGGCAAAAATATCGCACCACGAACCGTAATGGTGTCGTGATATACGACGGAATAACTCCTCATCGGGAAAATCACCTGATGCTGGATGTATCACAAAGTGACAGTGAAACAGAATTACGCGGTAACCGTAAAATTGCCGCCCCTTATCGCGGCGCGGTCGTTCTGGTCAATTTCGACACCGATCAACGCAAACCCTGGTTTATAAAAGCATTAAGAGTGGATGGGCAACCGTTAACATTTGGCTACGAAGTCAATGATATCCACGGTCATAATATTGGCGTTGTCGGCCAGGGAAGTCAGCTTTTTATTCGCACCAATGAAATACCACCAGCGGTTAATGTGGCAATTGATAAGCAACAAGGGCTTTCATGCACAATCACCTTCGGTAAAGAGATTGATGAAAGTAAAAATTATATCTGTCGGTGAGAGGTGGAATATGATTTTCAGAAATGGAATGTTACTAATTTTTATTTTATGGGCTAATTTTACCTGGGCTGGATGTCGTACCACTGCATCATTAAATATTACTGATAGTATTAATGTGGGGGAGATTTTAGCGAATGAGGTTTCCTTTAGTAAAAGTGTCGTGTTTACGGGGATATCTTGTGATACGAGCACGGATAAAATAGTCTATAAAAATATCCAAAGTGATTGGGTTGAAGTTGGACCTTTTGGTAATGGCGAAAAGTTAAAGGTTAAAATAGAGTCTTTAGGTAAAACCAGTGACACGATTGGGAAATCCAGCAATGCGCAGGCAGTATTACCCTATGTGGTTAAAATATCCAAAGGTACACCTGATTTTACTGGAGAAAGAAAACCTACCTGGTTTATTTCAGATACTGTGATTGCAAATATTGGCGGTGAGTCATCTTCATCCATTGACTTTTGGTTGGGCATTTGTAAGACATTGAAGATTAACTGGTGTGTAAGTTATCTCACCAGTAAACTGGCGGGGGATACATTTACGCTTGGGTTAAGTATTTCCTATTATCCTAAAAATACGACCTGTAAGCCTGAAAACACAATAATAAAAGTAGATGATATTGCCTTGTCCCAACTCAGAAGTCAGGGAAAGATTACGGCGAACAGTAAGGAAGGAATAATTACGTTGAAGTGTGATAATCTTTTCGGCGGCACAAAACAAGCATCGCGGAATATGGTCGTATATCTTTCCAGCAGTGACTTAGTTACAGGAAGCAATACAATTTTGCGTGGCAACATAGATAATGGTGTAGGATTTGTTTTGGATCTAAAAGAACCACCAAAAGGGACTGAAGCAGCCATCAAAATTTCTGCTAGCGGCGATCAGGGCGCGGCGACATCATTATGGAAAACAGATAAACCCGGAGCTCCTTTAAATAGTAATATTATTAATATACCTGTCCTGGCCAGTTACTATGTATACGATAAAAATAAAGTTAAATCGGGTGCACTTGAGGCAACTGCACTGATCAACGTGAAATACGACTAATAACAAACAAGACGAGCAAGTGGCTAATAATAAAAAATAATAAGGTGTCTGCATTTCCCCCTCTCTCCGAGGGGGCTTTTTTTAGCGATGATAAAAAATCTCACCGTCGTAGGCTTTAATGATTTTTCCGTCGGTATCATTGATCAGCACATATGCACCGCCCATATAGGTCCAGTGGGTTCCAGCGTCAGGTGCGGGCAAGTTACGCAACTGCCACTGCTTAATGTTGTACTCATCGGTACGGTACATTTCTGGTACGGTGTCACCTGGTTTGAAATGCTTGAAGTCAGCAATGAAACTGCTTAACTCATACTTCGAAATTCCCGAGGCATTGGTCGAACCCGCGGTGGCTGGTGCGGCCCATGCTGCGCTGGTTACCAGCAAAAGCGCACCCAGCAACATCTTATTTTTTATGGTCATATACTCTCCACTTTGGGGATCAGTAAAATCAGTCGCATATCTTTCCTGCCATACAATATAACCGACAAGAGATATTTTGTTAGTGATCCCATGATTTCGTAAAAAGTGTAAATGAAAGGATGCAGCAAAAGCATCCTCATTGAGCGAGAAGTGAGCGGAATAAGCTGATTTAAGAATCATCCTGGGCTAAAGGGATAACGAAGCCCAGGTGATTGTTTTATCTCATAATACCCATAAAGCCATGCACTCCCATATACAATCCGACTAAACCAATTAACAGACTGGAAAAATAGGGGGCACGTTTAGCGAGGGTGTTAAATCCGCTCCAGCGTTTTGCAACCTGCTGAACACTGATTGCTGCGCCAACGCCTACGGTGACCAGCGTTAATGCCAGGCCGATGCTGAAACTGACGACCAGAGTTGCACCCAATGTGAGGGCTTTCAACTGAATGCAAATCAACAACACTGTTATTGCCGCAGGGCAGGGGATAAGCCCGCCGGTTAAGCCAAACAGCAAAATTTGCCAGTTGGTGACCTCTCTACCATCAAAGCGTCGGTTAATGTCACTGGCATGAGCCAGCGCATGAGCATCCTGATACTCGTCGCTCTGACCATGCTCGTGATGGTGATGATGTTCGTGATCATGGTCGTGATGATGTTCATGGTCATGATGGTGATGCTCGTGCATATTCTCAAGCCAGTTTCTTTCACCGCGCCAGGTACGCCAGAACATCCAGAATGCGGTGCCAAGAATGATCACCGCGGAAATCAACTGAAGCCACGGCTCCGCTGACTGCGCAGTAAAGCGTTTGCTGATCACCATCCCGCCAAAGGCAATCAACCAGACCACCGCCGTATGTGAAATAGTTGCCGCCAGTCCAAGCATCACCGCCTGTTTAATGGTGCCTTTAATGGCGATGATAAACGCTGCCATCATCGTTTTTGAGTGCCCTGGCTCCAGCCCATGAAGCGCACCAAGTAAGATGGCGCTGGGGATGAAAAACCAGGCGTTTCCTTGCTGAAGAAGAGTGGTAAATTCGGTCATGATAATAATTCTTAGTATTAAATCGACGCCCTGATTCTACTCCCCCCCAGTACATGATACTACCCCCCAGTAGATTAATAGTGCTATGATTTTTCATTATCTTGTTAACCAGGTGTTGCCATGTCTCATACCATCCGTGACAAACAGAAACTGAAAGCGCGCGCCAGTAAGATTCAGGGACAGGTTGTTGCGCTCAAGAAAATGCTCGACGAGCCGCACGAATGTGCTGCCGTACTACAACAGATTGCCGCCATTCGTGGTGCGGTAAACGGCTTGATGCGAGAAGTGATTAAAGGCCATCTGACGGAACACATTGTTCATCAGGGCGATGAATTAAAGCGTGAAGAAGATCTGGATGTCGTTCTGAAGGTGCTGGATTCTTATATAAAATAATTTCACAACGTTATTGTAATATCGCCGTTTTTCCTCGTTTACAACGTGTGCGCGGGGCCTTACCATCCTTATCTGCGATCCATCATCGCAACCAAACGACTCGGGGTGCCCTTCTGCGTGAAGGCTGAGAAATACCCGTATCACCTGATCTGGATAATGCCAGCGTAGGGAAGTCACAGACCATCAGGTCATTGCTTCTTCACGTTATGGCAGGAGCAAACTATGCAAGTCGACCTGCTGAGTTCCGCGCAATCTGCGCGCATGTTACACCTCTTTCACCAACACTCTCCCCTTGTGCATTGCATGACCAATGATGTGGTGCAAACCTTTACTGCCAATACCTTACTGGCGCTCGGTGCATCGCCAGCGATGGTTATCGAAACCGAAGAGGCCAGTCAGTTTGCGGCCATCGCCAGTGCCTTGTTGATTAACGTAGGCACACTGACGCAGCTACGAGCACAAGCGATGCGTGCTGCCGTAGAACAGGCAACACGCTCCCAAACCCCCTGGACGCTTGATCCGGTCGCGGTTGGCGCACTCGAATATCGCCGTCATTTTTGCCACGAACTTTTATCGTTAAAGCCAGCGGCGATACGCGGTAATGCCTCTGAAATTATGGCATTAGCTGGTATCGCCAATGGTGGTCGCGGTGTGGATTCCACCGACGCCGCAGCCAACGCGTTACCCGCAGCACAAACACTGGCGAATGAAACCGGGGCTGTCGTCGTGGTCACGGGCGAGGTAGATTATGTTACCGATGGTCGTCGCATCGTTGGCATTCACGGCGGCGATCCGTTAATGACCAAAGTGGTAGGAACTGGTTGTGCATTATCGGCAGTTGTCGCTGCCAGTTGTGCATTACCGGGCGATACGCTGGAAAATGTTGCATCTGCCTGCCACTGGATGAAACAAGCCGGAGAACGTGCGGTCGCTAGAAGCGAAGGGCCAGGCAGTTTTATCCCCCATTTCCTTGATGCGCTCTGGCAACTGACGCAGGAGGTGCAGGCATGAAACGGGTTAACGCTCTGACGATTGCCGGTACTGATCCGAGTGGTGGTGCGGGGATTCAGGCCGATCTTAAAACCTTCTCGGCACTTGGCGCTTATGGTTGTTCGGTAATCACCGCACTGGTGGCGCAAAATACCCGCGGTGTACAGTCGGTGTATCGCATTGAGCCTGACTTTGTTGCCGCACAACTCGACTCAGTGTTCAGCGATGTGCGAATCGATACCACCAAAATCGGCATGCTGGCAGAGACGGATATTGTTGAAGCGGTGGCAGAACGGCTGCAACGTTACCAGATCCAAAACGTGGTGCTGGATACCGTTATGCTGGCTAAAAGCGGTGATCCGCTGCTTTCACCTTCGGCGGTTGCCACGCTACGCAGTCAATTATTGCCGCAGGTTTCATTAATCACCCCAAATTTGCCGGAGGCTGCTGCTTTACTCGATTCTCCACACGCGCGTAATGAACAGGAAATGCTGGAGCAGGGGCGTGAATTATTGGCGATGGGCTGTGGTGCCGTGTTGATGAAAGGTGGTCATCTGGATGATGAGCAAAGCCCGGACTGGTTGTTTACCCGCGACGGCGAACAACGGTTTACCGCACCGCGTATTATGACCAAAAACACGCATGGCACTGGTTGTACATTATCTGCGGCGCTGGCAGCGCTGCGTCCGCGTCACACGAATTGGGCTGACACCGTACAGGAAGCAAAAAGCTGGCTATCAGCGGCGTTAGCCCAGGCCGACACGCTGGAAGTTGGCCACGGGAATGGTCCGGTTCACCACTTTCACGCCTGGTGGTGAGCATCATACTATAGCTGCTTTGGCATTTTTCAGCGTGTTCGCGCTGAAATTCAGGGATGAAACCAATGCAGCTAAAAATAGCCAGTCGAAAAAAATTCACCGCCTTGTTCTGCGCTCTGGGGCTAATTTCCATCGTGGCGATTTATCCTCGTCAGACGGTGAATTTTTTCTGGTCGACAGCAATTCAGATTAAAGACTACATCCACTTTTATGGTTATCGCCCGGTCAAATCTTTTGCTATTCGAATCCCTGCCAATTACACCATTCATGGTATTGATGTTTCACGCTGGCAGGCGCGGATCGACTGGCAACGTGTCGCAAAAATGCGCGACAACGGTATCCGCTTACAGTTTGCTTTTATTAAGGCTACGGAAGGCGAAAAGCTGGTAGACCCGTATTTCTCGCGTAACTGGCGTCAAAGCCACAAAAATGGCTTATTGCGCGGGGCATATCACTATTTTTCTCCGTCGGTCTCAGCTTCCGTTCAGGCGCGATTATTTCTGCAAACGGTGGATTTCTCACAAGGCGATCTGCCAGCGGTGCTGGACGTAGAAGAACGTGGGAAATTATCGGCAAAAGAATTACGCAAGCGGGTAAGTCAGTGGCTAAAAATGGTTGAAAAGAGCACGGGCAAAAAGCCGATTATTTATGCGGGGGCGACGTTTTATCACACGAATCTGGCGGGATATTTCAATGAATACCCGTGGTGGGTGGCCCATTATTATCAGCGACGCCCGGACAATGACGGCCTGGCCTGGCATTTCTGGCAGCATTCCGACCGTGGACAGGTGGATGGCGTAAATGGTCCGGTGGATTTTAATGTGTTTAATGGCACGGTGGAGGAGCTGCAGGCATTTGTGGGAGACACACTTACGAAGTAAATTATAAAAATCAGAATTTCGGGGGCTGATAAAACAGGTAAACAACCTGGTATCATTGATAAAACTTCATGGAAGAGACTATCTGATGATACCTGTAGAACTCATTCAACAAAAAAATTATTCAGCCATTGTAGACTGGGCATTGTCATTAACCGAAGTTGAGCGAATTACTACCTTAAAGGAATTGTTGACGCTTGATTATAAATCACTTTGTTTGGGTGAATGTGTAGACGATGTAATCTCTTTGACAAAAATTGTTTGTGCTCGCAGTTATGCAGAACAAAAAATGTTTCCAGTTAGCTGGCCAGTGAAACATACATTGCTTCATGAAGTTAGCAGAAGTCGTTATCATACTATACACGATGCACTAATTACTTTTTTTACCCATTGCCCTCCTGATTATCTGGATAGTGTGCTTAAGGATTGTTTGCGCACGCCGCATACATACCCAGATATCCGCCTTCTATGGAGCTGCTATAAACATGGTTGGGTTATTTTTGACGAATCAGCATTTGCCAACGCATTATTTCACATTGAGATTTATACTCGTAATGCTCAGAATGAAATTGTTTGGATGCGGGAGAATTTACAGGTAATAGAAAAGGTCATTTTACCATTCCCGCAATATGACGTCCCAGTGCTTTTGCAAAGCCACTTCCATAAGGCCGACAACTCACATCAGTGTGGTGTTGTTACCGAGTACTGGGATGATGTGTTTATGCAACTGATTGCGGAAAATCTTCTGCCTCGTCAATTAATCAAGGAATTATTAACTTCATTAACAAATAACTTTAAAAAAGATCGCCTTAACTGGCATATTCGTCTAATAAAGATGTTTAACCCGCAAGAGGATGAATGGATTGCTAACCAGCAATTATTATTTTTAGGACTGAATGCCAGTAATAATACGGTAGTAAATTTTGTTATTCAGATAATACAAACATTTTGCTGTCATCCTGAGTTTGACCATTCATCATTTATGCAGTATTTTCCGGTTATTAGCGGACGTGAAAAGTGCGATAAAATATTATTCTTAGCACTTGATATTGCCGAGGTGTTGGCAGAACGCCATCCCCAATATCGTACAACACTGGCGAAAAACGTATCTGGCACCTTAATTCAGCGCACCGAAAAATTACAACTACGCACAGTTGAATTAATGATGAAATACCAATCAGCACAGGATGTGGCCGCGTTAGCTGAGCCATGGTTGGGGAGCTTAAAGCACAGTGTTCTGGCACTGTTGCAATGTGATTCACCGTTGGGCGAAGGTTATGTAATTCCCATGCTACAACATGAGATGGTCATTATTCCTGATAGCTGGGATGGGGTGTTGTTTCAAACAGGAAAAATGTTGGAAAATAAAGAAGAACTGGATATTGAGATTTTTTATGCCGGGATTATTGCTTTGCAAGATAAACTTCCTGGTGATTATAAAAAACAATTGCAACCCTATTATAAAAAATTGCATAAAAAGTATCTCGGATCATCAATACTCTATAGCCTGCGGGATTTTTTTCAGCAGTGGTTTAATGATGAATACGCATCAACGCCAGAGTGGCATGAACGGCGTTTACCGCATTTACAGAACCAAAACCAACTGGTGCTGGCGCGACTGCGTGATAACTGCCACTTAACGTTACTGGCAACACCAAGTCACACGCCGTTCTATGTTTCGCCGCAAATATTGGTGGAGCGATTATTGGCCCACGAACGCGAGAATTATCCGGTTGATCTTGATGATTTAATTGTCGCCTGTAATCGTATTTTGCCTGGCGAGATAATAGCAGAAGTGAAGCAACAGGCATTAATGTTAACAGGGAAATATGCCCAGGCGGTGCAATATTTGTTGGGGATCACTGATGAAATATCGGCAACAAATGATGCGTTTTTACCACTCTGGACGCAGATTACACGTACCCGAACTACAAACGGGGTGTTTCCACAATATGAATCTATCGCCAAAGAGCTGGTGAGTTGGCCTGGCATCCTCCAACCATTTACCTGTACATATCGCATATTAATTGATAAGAATAAATATAAAACCTGGTACAGACTGGTATTAAATAACAGTGTGATTCATTACGGGAAGAGAGATAGTCTTCACTCTTATCCTGCTCATTATTACTATATTAGTCTCCGTCGTGATGAGTGTTGTCACTGGAAGGACTTTTTGTATTATTTATCCCTGGTGCCAAATTATCCAGATTGCTGGTTAAGTTTTTTTGTTCCAGATACAGCAACGGGAAACGAAGTCGATGGGGTTGAAGAATGTTTATACCCTTTGCAATATTTACTTGAAAAACAACTTCACGTTCATCACGCAGGTTGGATCTACATTGCAGTTTGTTTACTTTTTGAGAAAAAAATTAGCCGCAATTTGGCCGCTGAATATATACAATTGGCTATCCAGCATAACTTTATAGACAGTCACTATCTGTCTGAATGTATTGCTTATTTATTGATGAATAAGTATGCTCCGGTTAATAGATTTATAGAATATCTTGATAACCACAACAGCGATCCAGCAGTACGAAAATTCCAAAAGAAAATTGTTGAGAATTGCATCACACTGGCTGGTGACAAAGAACTCCCCATTAATTATAAAAAATTAATAACTTATCTTAATGAATTTACTCTACAAGGATGTGAAGAGTGACCGATATTAAAGAACAATACACTAATATTATTGAGTCGGGAAATTCAGAGCAGTTTATTGCTTTCTTGAAAACGCAGGATGAAAAACTGCGCAATACGTTGGTGCCGTTGATTAAAAGGGATGTAAAACGGTTATACGAACAGTTTGACCGACAAAGTGGGCGGTATAAGGCTACTGCTGTTCAATTAGATATGTTAGGTGTCGCTATACTAAGTTGTTTTACGTGGAATGATATAAAAAAACTTTCGCCACAATTAGTTCGCCAAAATAATACTATTAACAGAGTGCTTCAATGGTATTGTCCACCATGGTTTGCTAAATTTATAAACTTGTATATACAGGAATCTCATAAACGTGGCTACGGTTTTATATTTTATGAAGAGTTAGCCGAATGGTTAAGTCAGGGGTATCTGGAACGTCAGACTCTGGAGGATGAAACAATAGCACAAACATTAGTTCCTCCACATGAGTCACTGGAAAAGTATCCCTTTTATTTTGAAGAGCATATCTGGTTAGTATTTCACTATCCGAACTATCTTTCTACCCGATGGCTGGAGTCTATAAAAACATACACAAAAAACCAACGCTTAGATCGCTTCCGCCTTCTTAATGAAAGCCTTCTGGCCGTTAATCGTGGTTTTAATAAAGATCAAACGAATTTTTATGCCACATTATTCAGCGCACTGGAGCCGACTGGTGATGAATGCTTGCAACTTCAGGATGAACTCATAGCAACATTTTGTTGTCCGCATAGTAAACCTGTTACGACGTCCCTACAGGCTATCAAAAAGATCCTTGATAACGACGATTTTCATCGTGATGAGTTTCTTACCCAATTACCATTACTGTTATCGTCAACGACCAAAGGCGTTGTTGATAGCACCTTAACCATTACCGATAAACTTGCGAAGCAGAATCCCGAGAAAAGGGCGGAAATCTGTCAACATCTGACGGGAGTCTTTATAAATAAAGATGCCAGTTTGCAAAATAAAGCAGCAAAATTAATTGCCAAATACGGTAGCCCTACTGAACCTGAACTAAGCTCACTATTAATGAGTTACGCCGATAACATACTTATTGGCGCTCGGGAATTATTAACTGACTTTCTTGATACCAAACCCATGGTTGTTGATGAAGCGGTACAATTGTACCCGGTTATGCCGCTGATTCGTGATGATAATCGTATCCCCGAAATTGAAACCTGGGATGATTTTATTTTCCTGGTTGGTAGGGCGTTTCATAATCTTGACTCCTTTTCTTTTGACCAACTCCCTGCGGCACTGTTATGTTTTTCAGAACAAATTAATAAAGACAATATTGAACAATTGATACCCGCTTTTGCCAATGCTTTGAAAACACTTCATACCTGGTCAGGTACTCAAGGAAGTTTCGATAAAATACTGGCAAGTTTCTTTATGGAGTTTGCAGATTTTATCCAAACAAAATATCACAATGAAAATATTGACAGGCAATGTCAAAAATATCATGAGCTAATTAATCATCAAGATAAGTATCAAAAGCTAAATTGGGGATTTAATGAGTGGCAGAAATCAACGAAAGCAGTATTTCAGCCATGGATTAATATTTTATTAAACACACTTACATTACTTAAAAAATCAAGCGGCCTACCGTTGCTTTCGACACCAACTCATCTTCCCTGTTTTATTGAACCACGTATTTTAATTGACCGTCTATATCGATACCAGCAGGCTGGAGAATCACCTTGCGGATTCGATTTTCAACTCGCGATACAGCGATGTGTTCCAGGCACAGAAAGCCTGTTGCCCAATGATTTTAACCGCCAATATTCAGAACTGATGAACTACTTGCGCTCTGGTAATGTTTCTTCTCTGGACGCCGTAAATGATGATGATCTAGTGCTTACTGCAATTTTAACACGTCAGGTTTTTTTACCCGATGTTGATTCTTATACCAGAGGGAATTTGTTATTGGCGAAGCGAGACACTCCGGTAGAAATATTGAAAAATAAGTATGATTGGAAATTATTAACAAAAGTTAACCAGAATCAATATACCAATAAAGAAATTGTTTATAAGCAACTCCATTTTGATATTCCCCGTTATTGGCACGATGAAAATTCAACATTATTTTATGAATATAGTTTTATGCGGTTTCCTGAAGGGCATAGTGCAGATCGAAAGCGAATATTATTCTCTTTCCCCTGGCATAGTGAGGCAATGCTGGCGCGCTTCATAGCAATTAATTTTAAAAATGCTTCTAAAGAAGCCAGAGAGATCATTAACCTGCTTCAGGCCATGCTTGAACTGCCTTTGCCACTTTTACCCATGGGTCATCTACTTACCGCTTTTTGCATGCTTCACGCCGACAAAACGGTGCGTGCTCTTGCTGGCGAACTATGGATTGAAAAGCTGCGTTATCCACAAGGTGTGAATTCTACCCATATCGGCGACATCCTTGGACGGTTGGAAAAAGAGAGCTGGGCACCACTCAAACGCTTTACCGATCTCGCCATGCAGTCGCTTATCAATATCAGTTTCCGGCACAATCAGGCATTACTTGAGATGGTATGTGCAATGGATAGCCATTTGAGCACGGTAAAAATCACCAATTACAAAAAGCTGACTGAACTACGGCAGGAACTTGAAGGTTTGGTGCTGCATTGTAAAAGCTAATTTAGTACGTATAAAAAAAGATATTCAGAGAGGAGAATAATGGATACGACTCAAGAGCATTACAGCAAAATCATTGAATCAGGGAATTCAGAACAATTATTAGCATTTCTGAAGTCGCTGGATGATAAGCAGCGGAAAAATTTAGTGCCGCTTATAAAGAAAGACGTGAAACGATTAGGCGAGTATCAATGGCATGAAGTAAGCATCGGTGGTTTTCGTGGAAGAACTTACCAGCAAGATGGTACAAAAAATCAGTTAGAGATGCTTAGCGTGGCGATCATCAGTTGCTATGCACGAAAAGACTGTAAAAATATTGAACGTAACTTGTTGAGTTCTAATGAGGCAGTTAAACAAACACTCAAATGGCACTGCCCAGAATGGCTTACTGATTATATTAATGGTGATATTAAAGGTGGAGATTTTTCAATAGATTATGCCACTCTCTGCGACTGGATTGCCGAAAAATATGTTGGTAATATTACACCGCAGGTTATTGTTAATAAAATTACTTCAGCATCAACTCTTGAAAACCATCGTTTTTCTTTAGACGATCATATCTGGATGGTGTTTAATTATCCGTGCAGTGTTTCATGGTCAGATCAGTGGTATCCAAAGGAAAGTAAACCTGAGGATGCCGGGGAACGAAAATGGATATATTTCTTCAAAAAATATATCACGGAAAAACGCATCAACAGAATAAAAGTATTAAAAGAAAGTTTGCTCGCGGTTAATCGTAATTTTAATCGTGAACAAACATGCTGGTACGCAACGTTATTTTCTTCACTGCAACCGACAGCGGACGAATGTTTGCAACTTCAGGAAGCGCTATTTTCAACATATTATTGCCCGCACAGTAAACCTATCACTACGGCATTGCAGGCAATCAAAAAAATATCCGAACATCCGCAATTTCACCATGATGAGTTTATCTCCTGCCTTCCACAGTTATTTTCTTTCACCACTAAAGGTATTGTCGATAGCGCATTGACGATTGCTGATAAACTGGCGAAACTGCACCCTGATAAAAAATTTGAAATCTGCCAACACCTCACCACGGTATTCCTCAGCAAAGATGTCGGGCTACAAAATAAAGCAGCGAAGTTAATTGCAAAATATGCCAGTCCTTTAGAACCAGAAATAAGTTCGTTATTAAGTCGTTATGGCGATAATCTGCTTACAGGCGCTCGTGATTTATTAACCGACTTTCTTGATGTTACGCCGCTTACGTCCGATAAATCTGCTGAACTTTCTCCCGTATTTCCACTGATTCGTGAAGATAACCGTATCGCAGAAATTGAAACCTGGGATGATTTTGTCTTCCTGGCAGGCCAGGCATTTCATAACGTCGAGTCGTATCACTTTGACCTGTTACCAGCCGCATTATTACGTTTTGCTCCTGAAATTAATGAAGAGAATGTGAACCAACTGGAACCGGCGTTTATGCAGGCGCTTGAGGCATCTGAACATATTTCTTTTTTTGAAGGAATGCTGAGCTTTTTCTTTATGGAATATGCGGCAGAACTTATCTCACGTTTTCCACTACAGACAGCAAAAATTAAAATATTGTATGAAGATTTTAAGAGTTTAAAAAATACAACTGACAAATGGAAAAAGATAGACTGGGGGTTTCATTCCTATGATACAGAGAACAAAAAACGAAACCGCTCATGGATTGCGTTTTTCAAAAATATTCTGTTGTTATTAACAAATCAGGCAAATCTGCCTTTGCTTTCAACACCCACGCATCTACCTTGCTTTATTGACCCGGCGGTGTTTGTTCAGCGCCTTTTGCAATACCAGAATGCGGGTGTGGAGCCTTGTAGTCAGGATATGCAACTTGCGATTCAACGGTGTGTATTTATTGGCAATCAGCCTGACATTTCACAACTTAACCCCGGATATGCTGCATTAGTGCGATATTTGTTATCTGGTGAGCAAGACGCATTAGCACACGTTGCGCATGATGAATGGAAACTGGCGGCCATTATTACCCGCAGTGCGGTGAACGCTGATACAACCTCTTTTGATGTCGGGTATGCATTGCTGGAAAAACATGCGTTACCGATGGCGTTATTAAGCAATATGTTCCCCTGGTTCATCAAGGAAAACAAAGCTCACCTCCCTGTTCGAACATTCAACTTTGACGTCACAACGGCTGTTCAAAATCTGGAGATGACTTTGTTCTATGCTGACAGTTTCATGCCTTGCGATAAATACAGTTACTTTGGCGGAGAGTATAAGCGGCGAACGCTGTATGCTTTCCCCTGGCAGGGTGATGTCACACTCATGCGTTATATTGAAATGAATTTTCATGATCCAAACATTTCATCAACGAAATCGAATCTGGAGATCCTTCAGGCCCTGTATGATCTACCATTGCCACTTTCTCCAGTAGGGCATTTGCTTACCGCGCTTTGTATGCTTCACTCTGACAAAACTGTCCGTGCACTTGCCGGAGAGTTATGGATTGAGAAGCTACGTTACCCACAAGGTATCAATTCTGCCCATATCGGCGACATTCTGGGGCAGCTTGAAAAAGAGAGCTGGGCACCACTCAAACGCTTCACCGATCTCGCCATGCAGTCGCTTATCAATATCAGTTTCCGCCACAATCAGGCATTACTTGAGATGGTAAGTGCAATGGATAGCCATTTGAGTACGGTAAAAATCACCAACTATAAAAAGCTCAACGAGCTGCAACACGAACTTACAAGGAAGTCATAAATGGAAGAGATACTCACTTATAGTTACAACATCCCATCCGCTTTGCACAAAACGAACGGTAAAGATGAATTACGCCTGGCGAAATACAGCGAGATTCAAAAGGCGTCTGACGCGCCCTGTTTTTTTATCGGCCAGGTCAGGCAACCTTTTATGATGGCGCGCTGTTTAATTGCACTTTCCAATGTGGTGAAGTCGAGTTTTAACCTTTCGCCTGCGCAACTGGCGCTACTGAAAGATCCTATTGTCAGCGCAGGATATGAACGGGTGCGTTTTGAAGGCTTTTCTCATTGTGCCGGAGTTTATGCGCGGCTTGATATTTTGCCCGATGGCTTAAACGGTGAGTTTTTACAAAGCGGCACGACCAATGTCGATTTTAACCAGCCCATGCTTTCGGCATTAGCGGGGGGAAGCAATAGTGGAGATGTTACATTATCCGTCGGTCAGAAATCGGTGGGGTTACATCTGGAAAATCACAAGGTTATTGAACGCAAAGTGCCACTTCCGGTGAAATGGATCAAAGGCTTGAGTAGTGTGCAGGTCTATCTTGCGCAATCAGCAAAAGGTCACCAGTTCACAAAAGTCCAGGCGCAGCAACTGTTTCGCTCATTACCCAAAGGGCAGGTGAAAACCGATTACTATTTACAGGTGCGTGGTACGACACCACAGTTTTCGCCCGTAAAATCAGTCAATGCGATTTGTATTGGCGGGCTGCATCGTCTGCGCTTACTGGAACCCTTGTTACCTTTTGCTGATTGTTTGCAGGTCTTCGCGCAACCAGATATGCAATCCACCACCTGGCAACTCTGGTTTGGCGATCTGCGTTTTACGCTTTCTTTATCTCGTGATTGCTGGCGTGGATTTTCTGGCGAAGGGGCGACGCTGGATGCGCTAAATGAGGGGATTGATGAGAGTTGGCTGACTATTTTTGATGAGCATGCACAGGCCAACCAGACCATTAGCCCGGCATTTTTTGCTTCTGGTGGCAGTCAGTGGCTGGGAAAAACCGACACCCTGGCCGCGCAACTGGCGGCAATGGGATTACTGGGTTATGACCTTACCGATAATGCATATTTTTATCGCCAGTTGCCGTTCAAACTCTCCCGCATAATGACTCTGAATCCCCGTCTGAAAGGGGCAGATAAATTACTGCAAGAGAACAAAGTTGAAATTATTAGCCAGCAGCCAGCCAGAACAGAGGCGCGAGTTGAAGGAAGTGGGGTACGACATACCGTCATTCTCGATGCAAATGGTGAACGCTGTACCTGTGAATGGTTCAGTAAATATCAGGGCGAAAGAGGGCCGTGCAAACATGTGCTGGCGGTGAAGAAACTGCTAAGGCAATAGGTGCGTGATATACTCCTACCAGACTCCCCGGCAGGAAAAAGACAAATGGAACAAGCGCATACCCAGCTTATCGCTCAACTGAACGAACGTATTTTAGCGGCGGACAACACGCCGCTTTATATTAAGTTTGCCGAAACGGTAAAAAATGCCGTGCGCAGTGGGGTGCTGGAGCATGGAAATATTTTGCCCGGCGAGCGTGATTTAAGTCAGTTAACCGGCGTTTCGCGCATTACGGTGCGCAAGGCGATGCAGGTGCTGGAAGAAGAGGGAGTGGTGACGCGTTCGCGTGGCTACGGAACGCAGATCAACAACATCTTCGAATACTCGTTGAAAGAAGCGCGAGGTTTTTCTCAGCAGGTGGTGTTGCGTGGGAAAAAACCCGATACGTTGTGGGTTAATAAGCGAGTGGTAAAGTGTCCCGAAGAAGTTGCGCAGCAACTGGCGATTGCCGCGGGCAGCGATGTCTTCTTGCTTAAGCGTATTCGCTATGTGGATGAAGAAGCGGTATCGATAGAAGAGTCGTGGGTTCCAGTGCATTTAATTTATGATGTTGATGCCATCGGTATTTCTCTCTATGACTATTTCCGCAGTCAGCGTATCTTTCCCCTGCGCACCCGTTCCCGCGTTAGCGCCCGAATGCCGGATGCCGAGTTTCAGTCACATATTCAGTTAGATAGCAAAATACCGGTGCTGGTGATCAAGCAAGTGGCGCTTGACCAACAGCAACGGCCTATTGAGTACAGCATCAGCCACTGTCGCAGCGATCTATACGTTTTTGTGTGTGAGGAGTAGTTCTTCGCGCGTTGGCGCGCAATCACCGCCGCGATGTCCGACAACCCACGACGCTACCGCATTGCCCAGCAATACGGCGTCTGCCAGTGGGAGACCGGAGGCCAGTCCGGCAAGCACGCCACCAGCATGGCTATCACCTGCGCCAATAGTGTCCACGACTTGCGTTGGAAATGCCGGAACGCAATCAGAAGCGTTGTTGCTGAAATACCACGCGCCTTCTTTATCGAGACGAACGATCAGCGGCGCGGCAAATTTCTCCTGCCATTGCGTGCCAAGCATTGTGATATTTGCGGATAAAGCAAAACGTTCGGCGGCAATCTCAGCTTCCTGGCGATTGAGCGACACCAGTGGCCGACAGGCCATGATGCGCGCAAGCAATGCATCCGGGATATCGTCAATCCGCGGGCCGAAATCAATAAACGGCGTCACGTCTTGCAGTCCTTCCAGCCATTCCACTAACAATTCGCCACAGGGCGAGGCCAGTTGATAACCGGAAAAATAGAGCAGGCTATTTGGTGCAACGGTTAATCGCGTCAACCACTGGCTATTCCACTGATTTTCCACACCGCTGAACGACATAAAGGTACGTTCACCATCAGGTTCAACCAGCGCCAGACACCAGCCGTTATCGCCTTCGGCGTTATCGAGCAGGCTGAGCAATCCCTCTTTTGCCATCCGGTTACGAATAATCTCCGACCACACCCCCTGACCGAGCGGCAGGGCGTTATCCGCTTCTATACCGAGGCGTTTTAACGTCACGGCAATGTTCAGCGCACAGCCGCCAACATTTACGCTCTGCTGTTTCAGTTCGATATCGCACCCGCGCCAGGGCAGGGCGTAAGCGTCAGCGATCACATCAATGACAGCCGCACCGACAACCATCACCGGTTGACGCGTAGTTAATTGCGACAGCAGCGTGTGTAACCTGGTGCCGCTCATACCGCCTCCCGTTGTTGGCGATACTTCGCCAGCGCCGTGGCATAGCGGTTGAAATCAAGCTGATTAACCGCATCCAGCTCAGCCTTTAATGCCGGATCGATAGCATTTACGCCATGCAATGCGCCACAAATCGCCGTCGCCATAGCGCCGATGGTGTCAGTGTCACCACCAAGATTGGCGCACAGAATAGCGCAGCGGTTCGGATCGGTTTGTGCCAGTTCAACCAGCGCAATGGCGCACGGAACGGACTCAATAGTGCTAGTGCCTGCGCCAATCACTTGATATAGCTGTTCGCTGGCAGATTCGGTGCCGTCGGCGTGACGAACGATTTTTAGTGCAATCTCCAGACGTGCCGCCAGTGAGGCGCTGAAGGTAGTGATGCGTTTTTGTTGAGCATGTCGCGCAATCGAGGGTAGAGAATCAACAATCGCTGACCAGCTTTCGCCGTCAATGGCACGAGAAATCGCCCATGCAATAACCACCGCCCCCGCAATCGCCAGATCGGATTTATGGGTCGGGCTGGACGCCAGCGCCACATCATCAATAAAGGAATCAACATCACGCGCCGGGAGTAAACACCCCAATGGTGAGACGCGCATCGCCGCACCGTTAGTCACGCCGTTGTTTTCCAGTTCAGCGACGGGTTTACCGTCGCGAATGGCGTTAAGCGCAATTTTTGAGGTCGGGCCAAGCACGTTTTTGTTGAAGGCGTCGAAACGCAGTGCCCAGTCGAGGATTTTACGCCCAATCAGATCCGGGTCGATCTCGCCTTCGCGTTCCAGCAACGCATCCGCCAGGCACAGCGCCATCGAGGTGTCGTCGGTAAATTCGGCGCGGTTAAAATAGCAGGCCGCGTTATTCTCCTTTGGGCCGGGCAGAAAACGGTCAATCCAGCCAAAATGCGCTTTGACGCGGCTGCGCGGCCAAAGCTCGGAGGGCATCCCCATCGCATCCCCTAACGCCTGCCCGTAAAGAGCACCGAGAATACGTTCTGTTTTCATTTTGCTTCCCCTTGTGTCAACGCAATATCGCGATCATCGACCCTAATAGCCGTAATTTCGTTGTCGGATTCGCGGAAAAAAATCATGAACAGCACGGCGATAATGGCAATCATCACCGCACCGAAAGTCCATATCCCGGCCCAGTTGAAGGTCAGCCCGTTGACTGGTTCCTGATAAGCGAACATCATTTCCATCATTACGCCGCCAAGACGATAGCCGAGCAAACTACCGAAACCCTGGCAGCAGAGCGTAATCAACCCCTGCGCGGCAGTACGCATGTGCACGGGGGCTTTTTTGTCGACATAGATGTATGCGGTAACGTAGTAAAAATCGTAACTTACGCCGTGCAGCAAAATGCCGAGGAACAATAGTGCGTAGGTGAAATATTCATCCGCGCTGCCGTAAATAAAGAAGCCATAACGAATCGCAGCGGTGACCAGACCAAGTAATAATACCTTTTTGATACCAAATCGTTTGGTGAAAAACGGCAATGCCAGCATAAAGAAGATTTCAGAGAACTGGCCGAGCGTCATCCAGCCGGTCGCGTTTTTCATACCGACTTCGGTCAGATAACCGTTGGCAAAGATGTAATAGAACGCCAGCGGCATAGCAAACAGGAATGAACAGAAGAAAAAGACGAGGAAGTTTTTATCGCGCAGCAGGATCAGTGCATCCAGGCCAAGCATGACTTTAATATCCATTTTGCCAGTGCTTTTTGGTGGTGTGTCGGGCAGGAAACATGCAAACACACCGAGTAGAGCAGAACTTCCGGCGGTAATCAGCAGCGGAATATTAGTCGGTGAGATATCGGCATAACCCAGCATTTGCGGCAAGAATCCACATGCCAGACCAGAGGCAATCCAGCCGATAGTACCCATCACACGAATGCGTGGGAAATCACGTTCCACATCCGGCACGTTGGCAAAGGCGATGCTATTAGTCAGTGCAATGGTCGGCATATAGGTTAGCGAGTAGGCCAGCAGTAACGGGAAGAATCCGGCAAAAGTGGTCTGTTGCGCAGCGAAATACATCAGCACTGCACCAGCGAACATCAACACAGCCAGCACTTTCTGCGCCGAGAAAAAGCGGTCAGTGATGGAGCCAACCAGAATAGGGGACAGGATCGCCGCGATGGCGGTACAGGCATACGACCAGCTAATTTCTCCGGCACTAAACCCGCTTTTACTTAACCACAGCCACAATGGTACAAACCACGCGCCCCAGATAAACCATTCAACAAACATCATGAACGACAGCTTTGCTGTTGTTTTCATCTTTTGATTCCTTCATGACAGGTAATGTAAGGTACGCGCTGACAATACCATTTGATGACACCTTTTAAATACCTTTATGGTGAAATCTTGACCGCGGTAACACTTTTTCTGATGAGTCGTGCCAACAGGAAACGCTGAAAAAACAGCCGAAAGATGGAAAAAATAGCTCATAACGACCAGGATTATAATTGCCCGCAAAAGGTGGGCCAGGACAATCCATAGCCGATATCCAATCGGAATTTACGGGAGCATAGTAATGACAGATATTGCGCAGTTGCTTGGCAAAGATGCCGACAACCTTTTACAGCATCGTTGTATGACTATTCCTTCTGACCAGCTTTATCTCCCCGGACATGACTACGTAGACCGCGTGATGATTGACAATAATCGTCCGCCAGCGGTGCTGCGTAATATGCAGACGCTGTATAACACCGGGCGTCTGGCCGGAACCGGGTATCTTTCTATTCTGCCGGTTGACCAGGGGGTCGAGCACTCCGCGGGGGCTTCATTTGCTGCTAACCCGCTCTATTTCGACCCGAAAAACATTGTTGAACTGGCGATAGAAGCGGGCTGTAACTGTGTGGCGTCAACTTATGGCGTGCTGGCATCGGTATCGCGGCGTTACGCTCACCGCATTCCATTCCTCGTCAAACTCAACCACAACGAGACGCTAAGTTACCCAAACACCTACGATCAAACGCTGTATGCCAGTGTAGAGCAGGCGTTCAACATGGGAGCAGTGGCAGTTGGCGCGACCATCTATTTTGGCTCGCAAGAGTCACGTCGGCAGATTGAAGAAATTTCTGCGGCCTTTGAACGTGCACATGAGCTGGGCATGGTGACCGTGCTGTGGGCTTATTTGCGCAACTCCGCCTTTAAGAAAGAGGGCATCGATTACCATGTTTCCGCTGACCTGACCGGTCAGGCGAACCATCTGGCGGCGACCATTGGCGCGGATATTGTCAAACAAAAAATGGCGGAGAATAACGGCGGCTATAAAGCGATTAATTACGGTTATACTGACGATCGCGTTTACAGCAAGTTAACCAGCGAAAACCCGATTGACCTGGTGCGTTATCAGTTAGCTAACTGTTATATGGGCCGCGCAGGGCTGATTAACTCCGGCGGTGCCGCGGGCGGTGAAACCGACCTTAGCGATGCGGTGCGTACTGCGGTTATCAACAAACGAGCGGGCGGAATGGGGCTGATTCTCGGGCGTAAAGCGTTCAAGAAATCGATGGCCGACGGCGTGAAACTGATTAACGCCGTGCAGGACGTTTATCTCGATAGCAAAATTACGATTGCCTGATGTGCTTCATTTATCTGGCCTGCGAACAACACACCTCCCGTAGGCCGGATAAGGCGTTCGCACCGCATCCGGCAAAAATTGATGTACCCCTGTTCAGGAGAGAATAAATTTTTGACTAGCGCAATAACGGGCAGTCCGGCGGTAATCGACAACGCAACGCCGCCGGAAGTATTTCTATATGAAAACGTTGGCCACTTAATGGTTCGCCATCAAGGTTAAAGGTGATTTCATGAGGCGCTTGTATCTCGAACCACGCCGAAGCGCCTTCAACAATATTCGGGTTTTCTTCATCAGGTTTTAAGGTTGAGAAGAGAGCGGGAAGAATTTCGTCACCGGTGAAAATACGCAGTTGCAATAACCCATCGTTAATCAGCGCATTCGGGCACAGTTGCTGACCGCCACCGGCCTGACGCCCGTTGCCAATACCAATAACCAGCGCATCGCCTTGCCAGTGAAAATTTTCACCACGGATTTCGCAGCGGTCCGGTTGCAACGTATCCATGCGCATTAAGCCGTGAATGATGTAAGAGACGCCACCCAGCGCGGCTTTTAATTTCTCCGGTGTTTCGGTGGTAATGCGCGTACCAAATCCGCCCGTCGCCATGTTGATAAAACAGGTTTGTTTGTTGACCTGCGCCATATCAATCGCAATGGCGTTACCGGCAATTGCCAGTTTAAGTGCCTTATCCAGCGCTTCAGGAATACCCACACTGGTGGCAAAATCGTTCGCTGTACCTAGCGGCAATATTCCCAAAGCAGGAATGTCATCACCTTCGCACTGAATCAATGCCGTGGAGACTTCATTAATAGTGCCATCTCCACCTCCGGCAATTACCGTTGCAACGCCAAGCTGACGGGCTTCAGCAACATAACGCGCGGCATCATCTTTCTCCCAGGTGGTTCGTACATGGATCGTCATTCCTTCCTCACGCAACAGCATAATCGCTTCGCGCAATATCTCATTGCCAGCACTTTTGCCGTTAAGAATCAGTAAGCTGGCGGGAAAATCTGCCATGGTCGTCTGCCTTTATGATTGGTCTGTAGATAGTGTAGAGCAGAAAAGAAAAGGCGGAGTCAGAACAGGATGAAAGCGTGGTACAAAAAAATAAGCCCGTGTAAGGGAGATTACACAGGCTAAGGAGGTGGTTCCTGGTACAGCTAGCATTTTATGGGTTATGTTTTTCAGCGAAACAGATAATAACCTTAATAAATGCAGCCGTATGTGATCGGTTTCTAAGAATTTTCTATCCGGGAAAAATAATCGAAATGAATCACTTACCGTGCGGGTTACGCGTGGTTTCCCCGGAGAAATTACGCATCAGCAGTGCGTAATTCAGCTCGAGATCCTGCGGAACCGGGAGCCACACGGTATAGCCATCGCCAGGCGCGACCGGCATCGCTTCACCTTTGGCGTTTTCCATGTGCTCAAGGGTAAAGTTGATATTGCCCTGTGGCGTCATCAGTTCCAGGCTGTCGCCAACGGAGAATTTATTTTTCACCGCTACGGCTGCCAGAGAGCCTTTACGCTCACCGGTAAACTCTCCAACAAACTGCTGGCGGTCAGAAACGGAATAACCGTATTCGTAGTTCTGGTAATCGTCGTGAGTATGACGACGCAGGAAACCTTCGGTGTAACCACGATGCGCCAGGCCTTCCAGTGTTTCCAGCAGGCTGGTGTCGAACGGTTTGCCCGCAGCGGCGTCATCGATAGCTTTACGATAAACCTGCGCGGTACGTGCACAATAGTAGAAAGATTTAGTGCGGCCTTCGATTTTCAGCGAATGCACGCCCATTTTGGTCAGGCGTTCAACGTGGGCGATGGCGCGCAGATCTTTCGAGTTCATGATGTAAGTGCCGTGCTCATCTTCAAACGCGGTCATATACTCGCCCGGGCGCTGGGCTTCTTCGATCATAAACACTTTGTCGGTTGGCGCACCGATACCCAGCGTCGGCTCGACGTTTTGCACCGGAATCGGCTCGTATTTGTGTACGATGTTGCCAACGTCATCTTCTTTCCCTTCCTGCACGTTGTACTCCCAACGGCAGGCGTTGGTGCAGGTGCCCTGGTTTGGATCGCGTTTGTTGATGTAGCCAGAGAGCAGGCAGCGGCCGGAGTAGGCCATGCACAGCGCGCCGTGAACGAAGATTTCAAGCTCCATATCCGGAACCTGATTGCGGATCTCTTCAATCTCTTCCAGCGACAGCTCGCGGGAGAGGATCACGCGGGTCAACCCCATTTGCTGCCAGAATTTCACCGTCGCCCAGTTTACGGCGTTGGCCTGCACGGAAAGGTGGATCGGCATTTCAGGGAAGTGTTCACGCACCAGCATAATCAGCCCCGGATCGGACATAATCAGTGCGTCCGGCCCCATTTCCACCACCGGTTTCAGATCACGGATAAAGGTTTTTAGCTTGGCATTGTGTGGCGCAATGTTGACCACGACATAAAACTTTTTCCCCAGCGCGTGGGCTTCATTGATGCCGAGCTGGAGATTTTCGTGGTTAAATTCGTTGTTGCGCACACGCAGGGAGTAACGCGGTTGCCCCGCATAAACAGCATCTGCGCCATAAGCGAAAGCGTAACGCATATTTTTCAGCGTTCCCGCCGGGGAAAGGAGTTCCGGTTTAAACATAATTCTCTCGTTCTGATGACAGGTCAGATCCGCTTCACCTGATGAAGCGGTTAGGGGAGTGTCCCCACTTTAAGGGCGGGCATTGTAGCGCAATCGGTGGGGTTGGCTCCAGTGCAAATGTCTGGTCGTCTCCTGGTTTTGGTAAGGATACGAATAACGATAATTTCTTCGGCACTTGCAGGAAATAAATAACGTGGCGTTCAAAAAGAAGAACAAAAATTCTTTCACCTGATATGAAACTTATCCTCCCATTATTTTAATGGCGCGGCTTGATCCTTAGCATCAATAAGTAAGTGTTTATTAGAAATAAAGCCGGGCGCGTTATCCGCGCCCGGCATAACAATTAAGTCTTATCTTTCACAGTCTGGCTTACGCCATTGTTTTTTACTGAGGCAATTCCGATTTCGCGTGATTGAGCGGTGGCGTACATTTGACTGGAGCCGATTATCTGATGATTAGCGGCTTTCAGATTGAAATAAAATTTGCCGTTGCTCGCTGTTTTTTTCTCATAGCGTTCATCCTGCGGGCTGTTGCTTTGCACAGAGGCAATGCCCTTTTCCGCAGCGGCTTTTGAGGTATACAGTTCGCTGGTGAGAATAGTCTCACCGTTACCCGCTTTTAACACAAACCGGAACTGATTATCACTGCTCTTATTGAGTTCAAACCAACCAGCCATAATGACTCCTTGATTGAAATTGCGTATTGAAAACAGTATGTAACGATTTAAGTATGGGTGATATTCATAAGGTTGCCAATCAGGGGAATACCCCCCTAAAGGAGCTGTCTCTTGATCAGATCTCCTGATCAAGAGACAGCTCCTTTCAGAGAGGGGCATGACGGATTAATAAACAAGGAATTCAGCCCTCGCGAGGGCAAAGATACGTTAAACAATGCGGCAGGCGTCGGCTTCCCAGCGATAACCGACACCGTAAACGGCGCGGATAAATGACTGCTCTTCGTCCAGTGCTTCCAGCTTGCGGCGCAGGTTTTTAATGTGGCTATCGATGGTACGGTCGGTCACTACACGGTAGTCGTCATAAAGATGATTGAGTAACTGCTCGCGGGAGAACACTTTTCCCGGTTCATGGGAGAGTGTTTTCAGCAGGCGAAATTCCGCAGGGGTCAGATCAAGCATTTTGCCGCGCCACGAAGCCTGAAAACGACCTTCGTCGATAATTAACGGGCTTTCTGCATCTTGCTGTTGCAACTCACGCTGCGGTTTGCAACGACGCAATATAGTTTTGACGCGCGCTACCACTTCCCGCGGGCTATACGGTTTACAGATGTAATCATCAGCACCGATTTCCAGCCCCAGCAGGCGGTCGATCTCTTCGATTTTCGCTGTCACCATAACAATGGGAATATCAGAAAAACGACGAATCTCCCGACACAGTGTCAGACCATCGGTGCCTGGTAGCATCAGATCTAACAGGATCAGATCCGGTGGCGTCTGGCGCACATACGGCAGTACCTGATCGCCGTGGCTAATCAACGTCGGCGCATAGCTTGCGGCACGCAGATAATCAATGAGCAACTGCCCCAGTTTGGGTTCATCTTCCACGATCAAAATACGCGGCGTGTTTTCGTCGATAGGTAACTCGGTCATACTTCTCTCTGTAAATCCCGTTCCAGCGGTAACTCTACTGTAATGCTAACCCCGCCAAAAGGCGAATGGGCGGCAACAATGCGACCATTATGTGCTTCAACAATGTTCAGGCAAATTGCCAACCCCAGCCCGGAGCCGCCGCTGGCACGGTTGCGGGAACCTTCCGTGCGATAAAAACGCTCAAACAATTTTTGTAACTGATCGTCGCTGACTCCCGGTGCGCTGTCGGCAAAGGTCAGATGCACCATTTTGTCGTGCTGTTCGGCGGAAATATGCAGGCCACCGCCACTGTCGGTGTAGCGCAGGCTGTTTTCCAGTAAGTTATTAAACAACTGCATTAAACGATCGCGATCGCCAAATACGGTAATGCTGTCCGGCAAGGAGAATTGCAGAGTCAACCCACGACTGGCGAAACGTTCGCGAAATGCGCCGCCCGCGACTTCAAGTAGTGGAACGAGATCCACCGTTGCTTTCTGGTAGGCGAGAGCGCCTTCATCAGACATCGACAACTGATGGAGATCGTCGACCAGTTTAGTCAACGTTCCGACCTCCGCCTGTAAAGAAGCCACTGTCTCTGGCGTGAATTTACGTACACCATCCTGGATGGCTTCCAGTTCGCCGCGCAGTACCGCTAAAGGCGTGCGCAGTTCGTGAGAAATGTCGGCCATAAAATCGCGGCGCATCTGCTGGTTTTTCTCCAGCGTACTGGCGAGCTGGTTGAAGTCCTGTGCCAGTTTGCCCAGTTCGTCTTCGCTGGTGGGCGTCACGCGAGTGGTGAAATCACCTGCTGCCAGTTTGTGCGTGCCGTCAACTAACCGTTTTACCGGTGCCAGCAAGCCGCGTGCCAGTGGGAACGTCGCCAGCGCTGCCAGTAAAGTAGATAAAGCCACAATCAGCCAACTGGTTTGCCGTTGTTGCTTATCAAAATTGATATCGGTATTGCGGGTCAGCCGCTCGACAGGGGAGGCGATCACCGCGCCGACTTCCAGACCATTGACCAGAATAGGCCGCCGTGTGCCGTCCGGTGGAATAGGTGAGCGAGGGCCAACCAGCACTTTGTTATTTTGATCGACCACCCAGAACTGGGTGCGCCAGCCGTGCGGCGGCATACCGGGGCCGGGCTTATCGTCGTTGCTATCATGTTCAAGTGAACGCAGGATCTGAAACACAAAACGATCGTTGTTACGCAGGAAGCGCCAGTTGCCATGCTGGGCGTACTGCTCGCCAAGTGCGTCGCCAAGCATTTGCAGCCGTTGCTCATTGCCATGCTTAATGTAATCGATAAAGCCGCGCTCAAAACTGATACGCACCGCCCAGTGCATCGTGATCAGCAAGACGATGCAGGTGGCGAAGATCGCCAGAAACAGTTTGCCGGTAATGCCGGGCCGCCAGAACTTCATTCAGTGCTCCTTTTGCGCCGCGAAATAGCCACATTTTGATGTGTATCGTTCGGAACTCTGGCAAAGATGAACGCCGGAAGGGCGATAAGAAACGCCATGCTTAGCCAGGTGTACATAAAGACGGTTTGTGTGGCACCGCTGTCGACGCTGACATGCTGCGAACCAAAAAGCCCAAGCAACAGCCCGGCGATGGTCACGCCGATACTCATCGACAATTGCATAATCATCGACAGCAGGCTGTTGCCACTGCTTGCCAGTTTGTCCGGCAGATCTTTCAGTGTCAGCGTGTTCATGGAGGAAAAACGCGTTGAGTTGACCATCCCTTGTAAAAACAGAACGAATGGTAAAACGTAGTACCAGCCAAGCAGCGCGGTGGCCATAAACAGCAGTGTGACCAGCGACAGACCCAGCGTAGTTGCCACCAGTACCCGACGATAACCAAAGCGGTTCACTACCTGCACGACTATCCGCTTCATCCCCATGCTGCCGAGCACCATTGGGATCATCATCAATCCGGCATGAAAGGGTGAGAAGCCGAGACCAATCTGCAAGAAAACCGGCGTCATAAAGGGCAACATACCGCTGCCGATACGTCCGGCGAAGCTCCCCGCCAGGCCCAACGAAAAGGTACGGGTGCGGAACAGTTTCAGGCTGAACAGGGCGCGGGCGTTATTTCTGGCATGTATGAGATAAAGCATAAGCGCCACCACGCCAACAGCAACCAGGCCAGCAATCGCCAGCGGCGATAAGCCCGTACCTTTACTGCCATCCAGCGCCAGCGTTAATACCGCCATGCCAACCGCCAGCAACAGAAAGCCGGAGAGATCAAAGCGCCGCGTCTGCATGGTGTAGTTCGGCATTAACATTAGTGTGGCGATCGCGCCGATAATTCCAACCGGAATGTTGATCAAAAAGATCCAGTGCCATGACGCGTACTCCACCAGCAGGCCGCCCAGCGCCGGGCCAAGCAGTGGGCCAACCTGGCCAGGCAGCGTCACAAAGGTCATCGCCGCCATATATTGCTCGCGCGGAACAATTTTCATCACCGTCAACCTGCCAACCGGCACCATCATCGCACCGCCCACGCCCTGCAATGCGCGCGCCAGCAACAGTTCATTAAGGGTGCCGGAAAGCGCGCAAAACAGTGAACCAAGGGTAAACAGGACAATAGCGGTAAAGAAAATATTGCGCACGCCGACTTTGTCCGCCAGCCAGCCGCTGGCAGGCAGCATCACCGCCACGGTCAGCACATAAGAGACAATGACCATGTGCATATGCAGCGGGCTTTCCCCCAGGCTTTGCGCCATTGAGGGAAGGGCAGTGTTAACGATGGTGGTGTCCAGCGACTGCATAAAGAAGCCGAAAGCCACAATCCACAATTGCCAGCGGGTGCTGTCGGGAAGATCTGTCATTTACTCGGTTACCGTTTCTTTAGATTTTCGCGAAAAACGCAGTCGCAGACGGTCGAAAAAGAGATACACCACCGGCGTGGTATACAGCGTCAGGAGCTGACTCATCACCAGGCCGCCGACAATGGTGATCCCCAATGGTTGCCGCAGTTCCGAGCCATCGCCGCCCGACAATACCAGCGGCAGCGCGCCAAACAGCGCCGCCAGGGTCGTCATCATTATCGGGCGAAAACGCAGCAGGCAGGCCTGGAAAATGGCCTCCTGCGGCGTCAGATTAGCGTGGCGTTGGGCTTCAAGCGCAAAATCGACCATCATGATGGCGTTTTTCTTCACGATGCCGATTAATAGCATAATCCCTATCAGGGCGACCAGGCTGAACGGAGCATTAAACAGCTCCAGCGCCAGTAGCGCTCCAACGCCCGCCGAGGGCAGGGTGGAGAGAATGGTCAGCGGATGCACGTAACTCTCGTACAACATCCCCAGCACGATATACACCGTGGCGATGGCCGCGATAATCAGGATCACCTGCGAATTCATCGTCTCCTGGAACACTTGCGCCGTTCCGGCAAAACTGCCGCGCACCGTGGAAGGTACGCCAAGCTGCGTCATTGCGCGGTCGATTGCCGCACTGGCGTCCGAGAGTGATTTCCCGGTCGGCAGGTTGAACGAGATGGTTGAGGCTGCGGACAGTCCCTGATGATTCACTGACAGCGGCGCATTCGCCGGTTGCCATTTAGCGAAATATGACAGCGGGATCGCTTTGCCTTCGTTATTAATGACGAACATTTTTTCCAGCGCGCTGATGTCCTGGGTATAGCGCGGATCAACTTCCATCACCACTTTATACTGGTTCATTGGCTGGTAAATGGTCGAGATTTGCCGCTGACCGAAGGCGTTATTCAGCAGGCTGTTAGCGGCCTGCACGTCGATTCCCAATCGCGCCATCGTGTCGCGGTCGTAAACCAGGTTCATCTCCGCGCCGTTGTCTTGCTGGTCAGAGTTAACGTCCGCCAGTTCCGGCAACGTCGCCAGTTTTTTGCGGATTTTCGGCTCCCATTCGCGCAGTGCTGCCAGATCGTCAGACAATAACGTGTACTGGTAGCTGGCGTTCGACTGACGTCCGCCAACGCGAATATCCTGTACCGCCATCAGGAACAGATTCGCCCCTGGCTCTTTCGCCAGCTTCACGCGCAGACGGTCGATAATTTGCTGGGCGGTTTCGCTGCGTTCATCGCGCGGTTTCAGCGTGATAAACATCATTCCGCTGTTAACTCGCGAGCCACCGGTAAAGCCAGTGACATTATCCACCGCCGGGTCATCACGGATAATTTTCATGAAGTCCTGCAACTTACCGCGCATCGCCTGAAACGAAATGCTCTGATCGGCCTGTATCCCGCCCATCAGTACGCCGGTGTCCTGCTCCGGGAAGAAAGTTTTCGGGATCGAGATATACAGCCAGATATTCAGCGCAATGGTGCCAAGCAGCACTACGCCTACCAGACGGGTGTGATTGAGAACCCATTTCAGCGACTTGCCGTAGCCTTGTTGCAGTGCAACCAGCATCCGGCCAAAACCGCGTAACCGTGTTTGCTCACGCGGCTTGCTGGCTTTCAGCATCCAGCCGCACATCATCGGCGTCAGCGTCAGGGAAACCAGCAGTGAAATACCTATCGCCACCGAAAGCGTCACGGCAAACTCGCGTAACAAGCGCCCCGGCAAGCCGCCCATCAACAACAGCGGCAGGAACACAGCTACCAGTGACAGGCTCATCGACAGAACTGTAAAACCGACTTCGCGGGTGCCTTGCAGTGCGGCCTGTAGCGGTTTCATTCCCGCTTCCAGATGACGGGCAATGTTTTCCAGCACCACGATGGCGTCATCGACTACAAAGCCAGTAGCGATGGTGAGTGCCATCAGCGACAGGTTATTGAGACTGAAACCGCAAAGATACATCGCTGCAAAGGTGCCAATCAGCGAAACCGGCACTGCAACCGCAGGAATGATCGTCGCCCGACCTGAACGCAGGAACAAAAAGACCACTAAAATCACCAGCGCCACCGAAATAATCAGCGTCTGCTCGACTTCTTCCAGCGAGGCGCGAATGGTGGGGGAGCGATCCTGAGCTATTTGCAGATCAATCGCCGCCGGGATTGTCTCCTGTAACTCCGGTAATTTCGCCCGGATGCTGTCTACCGTCTGGATGATATTGGCTTCCGGCAGTTTGCGGATCATCAACAAAATAGCCGGTTTGGCGTTGGTCATCCCGGCGTTGCGCACATCCTGTACTGAGTCGGTTACCGTTGCCACATCACCCAGACGAACCGCGCCGCCGTTGTTGTAATGAATAATCAACGGCTGGTATTCGGCGGCAGTTTTCAGCTCATCGTTGGTCTGGATCTGCCAGCGGTGAGTGTCATCTTCCAGCGCCCCCTGCGGTTTACGCACGTTGGCATTGCTGATGGCGGTGCGCACATCGTCCAGCGACACGCCCTGATTAAACAGCGCCTGTGGATTCAGCCCGACGCGCACCGCAGGCAGCGAGCTGCCGCCGACATCGACATCGCCGACGCCGTCGATTTGTGCAATTGTCGGAGCCAGTTGCGTCGAGGCAAAATCGTACAGTTCCCCCTGCGAATAAGTATCGGACGTCAGCGTCAGGATCATAATTGGTGCATCCGACGGGTTCGCTTTGCGATAAGTCGGACGGCTTGGCATCCCACTGGGCAGCAGACTTTGGGCGGCGTTGATCGCCGCCTGTACATCGCGCGCCGCGCCGTTGATATCCCGGTCAAAATCAAACTGCAAAATGATACGCGTGCTGCCGAGCGAACTGCTGGAGGTCATTTCACTGACCCCGGCAATGCGCCCAAGCGAGCGTTCCAGCGGTGTGGCAACGGAAGACGCCATCGTTTCTGGCGACGCACCGGGCAGCGAGGCGCTGACCATAATTACCGGAAAATCGACCTGCGGCAGCGGGGCGACCGGCAGCATACGGAAGCCCAGTATGCCGCAAAGGGTAATGGCAACCGACAGTAAAATCGTCGCCACCGGGCGGTAAATGAAGAGGGCAAAAAACTTCACTTACGCCTCCTCTTCATGGCGGGCAAAGCGGCTTTTGGTCCACAATGCCAGGCGGTCGAACAGCAGATAAATCACCGGCGTGGTGAACAGCGTCAGCACCTGACTGACAACCAGACCGCCGACCATGCCGATACCTAACGGACGACGCAGTTCCGCGCCGACTCCGGTACTCAACATCAGCGGCAATGCACCGAGCAGCGCTGCCAGCGTGGTCATCAGGATCGGACGAAAACGCAGCAGGCAGGCCTGGTAGATGGCATCTCGCGGCGACATGCCTTGCTCGCGCTCAGCGGCCAGCGCGAAGTCGATCATCATGATGGCGTTTTTCTTCACAATACCGATCAGCAAAATAATGCCGATAATGGCGATCACATCCAGCTCACTACCGGCAATCAGCAACGCCAGCAATGCGCCGACACCTGCCGTTGGCAACGTCGAGAGAATAGTGATCGGGTGAATAAAGCTTTCGTACAGAATACCGAGCACGATATACATCGCCACCACTGCCGCGACAATCAGCCAGACAGTGCTACCCAATGCCGACTGGAAGGCGAGGGTACTACCCTGGAATTGCGTGGTGATATCCACTGGCAGATTTAGCGTCTTCTCGGTATCCATAATCGCCTGCACCGCATCGCCCAGTGAATAGTTATCCGGCACGTTAAAGGAGATGGTCGTTACCGGGAACTGATCCAGATGGTTGATGGAGAGCGGCGCAAAACGCTGCTCAATTTTAGCTATCGAGCTGAGTGGCACTACGCCGCCGTCGCTGCTGGTCAGGCGAATGGTATCCAGCGCCGCCAGTCCTGGTGTGTTTTCAGTGTTGTGCTCCAGCACCACGCGATACTGGTTGGCCTGAGTATAAATCGTCGAAATTAGCCGCTGACCAAAGGCGTTGTACAGGGCGTTATCAACATCCGCCATGCTGATCCCCAGACGGCTGGCGCTGTCGCGATCAACGTTAACATACGCCACCAGTCCTTTGTCCTGCCAGTCGCTGGAGACATCAGAAAGCTGCGGCAGTTGCTGGAGTTTTTCCATTAGCTGCGGCACCCAGGTACTGAGCGCATCCAGAGACGTGGCCTGCAATGTAAACTGGTACTGCGTGCGGCTGACCTGAGTATCGATGGTCAGATCCTGCGTTGGCTGCAGGAAGAGATCGACGCCCGGCACTTTATCTACCGCCGTTTGCAAACGGGCGATAACTTTTTGTACCCGATCATCACGCTCATCCAGCGGTTTCAGATTGATCTGCAAACGCGCACTGTTCAGCGACGGGTTAGTGCCATCAACGCCCACAAATGAGGTCAGGCTTTGCACTGCCGGGTCCTGCAAAATCACCTCCGCGACCTGGCGTTGCCGCTGGGCCATATTGGCAAAGGAGCTGGATTGCGGTGCCTGCAAGGTGCCCTGAATAATGCCGTTATCCTGCACCGGGAAGAAGCCTTTTGGAATAAATACCCACAGCAGCACGCTAAGCAGCAGCGTACTGAGCGCCACGCTTAAGGTCAGCCACGGATGATTCAGCACTTTCGTAAGTCCGCGACCATAGGCGGCGATTATCCGCTCGAACATTTTTTCCGAGGCGCGGGAGAAGCGGTTCTGTTTACGCAGCGACTCCTGGCTAAGCATCCGCGCGCACATCATCGGCGTCAGGGTCAGCGACACGACGGCTGAGATCAAAATCGCTACTGCCAGAGTAATGGCAAATTCGCGGAACAGTCGCCCGACGATATCGCCCATAAACAGCAATGGGATCAGCACTGCAATCAGCGAGAAGGTCAGCGAGATAATGGTAAAGCCGATTTCGCCTGCACCCTTGAGCGCCGCTGCCAGCGGCTTTTCACCTTTTTCGATATAGCGCGAAATGTTTTCGATCACCACGATGGCATCATCGACCACAAACCCGGTGGCGATGGTTAACGCCATCAGGGTCAGGTTATTGATCGAGAAATCGAGAAATACCATGACCGCGAAGGTGCCGATTAACGACAGCGGCACCGCGACGCCAGGAATGATGGTTGCCGGAATATTTCGTAGAAACAGGTAGATAATCATCACCACCAGCGCGATAGCCATCATCAGCTCAAACTGGGTATCGTCGACCGATGCGCGGATATTGGTGGTGCGGTCAGAAAGCACCGTCACTTTTACCGATTTCGGCAGACTCTCAGTGAGCTGCGGCAGCATCTGACGAATGCTGTCAGCGGTGGAGATAATGTTAGCGCCAGGCTGGCGCTGAACATTCATGACGATGGCTTGTTCTTTATTCGCCCACGCACCAAGCCAGGTGTTTTCCGCCCCTTGTTCTACGGTAGCGACATCGCCAAGACGAATCGGCGCGCCGTTCTGGTACGCGATAATTAACTGACGGTACTCTTCCGCAGACTGCATTTGATCGTTTGCGGAAAGCGTGACTGCGCGGGAGGGGCCGTCGAGGCTACCTTTAGCTGAGTTAACGTTCGCGCCGGTAATAGCTGTGCGTACAGTTTCGCTGGTCAGGCCGAGGGCGGCAATCGCCTGAGCGTTAAGTTTGACGCGAACGGCCGGACGCTGACCGCCGGAAAGCGTTACCAGCCCGACGCCGGAAATCTGCGAGATTTTCTGCGCCACGCGGGTTTCTACCATATCTTCCACCTGCGTCATCGGCATGGCGGTTGAGGTAACGGCAAGCGTCATGATCGGCGGATCTGCCGGATTCACTTTGCTGTAAACCGGTGGGTTAGGCAGATCGCCTGGTAACAGGTTAGTGGCGGCGTTAATTGCGGCCTGCACCTCCTGCTCGGCAACGTCCAGCGGTAATGTTAGCTGGAACTGTAAAGTGATGACCGACGCGCCGCCGGAACTTTGCGACGACATCTGTTTCAGTCCGGACATTTGCCCGAACTGGCGTTCAAGTGGCGCGGTAACGGCAGAGGTCATCACATCCGGGCTGGCACCGGGGTAAAGCGTAACCACCTGAATCGTCGGATAATCCACTTCCGGCAACGCCGAAACGGGCAGGGTGCGGTAGCCAATAATCCCGGCGAGTAAGATCGCTACCATCAGCAGCGTGGTGGCGACAGGACGCATAATAAACAGGCGCGACGGGCCGCCTGTGCTGCTCGGAGGTAACACCTGCATCAGGAGCGCGCTCCTTTTTTCGCATATTCGCGGCTGGTGGCTTTCTCTTCTGGTGTGCTTGTGCCTTGCGCTTCAACCACTTCCACTTTCGCCCCTTCGGTCAGGCGGTCAATGCCGTCCGTCACTACCCGATCGCCTGCGGAAATACCTGCGCGGATCACCACTTTCTGGCTGTCCTGAATGCCCGGTGTCACCAGATGCTTGCTGACTTTGTTTTCGCTATTCAGCACCCAGACAAAGTGACCTTCGTTACCCATTTGCAGTGCAGCGGTTGGGATCACCACGGCGTTTTGTTCAGTGTCCACTAACATGCGGGCGTTAACAAACTGGTTGGGGAACAGCGCATCATCCTGATTATTAAAGCGTGCTTTTACTTTGATGGTGCCAGTGGTGGCGTCGATTTGGTTATCGAGACTTAACAGCGTACCTTCACTTAATTTCTTCGAGTTGGTGCGATCCCAGGCTTCAACAACCAGCGGTTTTCCGGATTTTTGTGCCTGCACAACGGTGGCGATATCGCTTTCCGGTAGAGTAAATACCAGATCGATAGGATGTGTCTGGGTGATCACCACAATGCCAGTGGTATCGCCGCTGGAGATTTGGTTACCGACATCAACCTGTTTCAGGCCAACCCGACCATCGACTGGTGCGGTGATGCGACTCCAGTCGAGTTGCAGTTGTGCGCTGGCAACGCTGGCTTCATCCGCCTTAATGGTGCCTTCGGTTTCACTGACCAGTGCCTGTTGGGCATCCAGTTCCTGACGGGAAACGAGGTTGGTTTTTGCCAGTTGTTGATAACGCGCCAAATCACGGCGGGCATTGGCAAGTGTGGCTTTATCTTTTGCCAGTTGTCCTTGTGCCTGGGCCAGTGCAACTTTGAACTGGCTGGGATCAATCTCAGCCAGTAAATCCCCCGCTTTTACCTGCTGACCTTCCTGAAAATGCAACGCCATCAACTGGCCGTCAACGCGACTGCGCACTGTGACGGTGTTTGCAGCGGTAATGGTGCCAAGCCCGGTGAGATAACGCGGAACTGCCTGTTCAACGGCAGTTGCTGCCTGCACGGGAGCCAGCGGTCCGGAGCGCATACCACGACGGCCACCGGCTGGCGGCTGCTGCGCTTGCTTCGTCGCACCTGGCGCTGCGCTCTGGGATTCATTGCGGCCTTGCCAGAACCAGAATGCGGCGATGGCGGCGATAACCACCACGATTACGATTACCCAACGGGATTTATAACTGCCTTTCATCGTTAAGAGTTTCTCTTCCTGAAACGTTTCGCGGAATGATACTAGTGTAGCCAGCTAATCAGGGAGAAAAATGGAGGAATTATGAAACAGTTTCGCGAATCGTCTGAATGGTTGTGCACTTTGCGAGCGCGCATCCAGTAATAACATGTGAAACTATTTTATCTGCAGGTTAGCGATAGACTACGTGCATGGCGATAAGGAGGTAAGCCGACGATTTCAGCGGGATGCTGAAACGGGAAAGCCCCTCCCGAAGAAGGGGCCTTAAAGAAGGTAAGTTGCATATTTAAAATTTCTTTAACTATCAATAAATTAACATGAACAGGTCATTATTAGTCAAAATAAAATCATTTGTCGATTTCAATTTTGTCCCATTCCCGTCCACGGCTGTCCCTATACCGCGCTGCCATTGAATCTGATTTATGCCCGAGAAGACGTTGAGCAAACTTATCGCCAATCTGGTTCCGGTATAGCCTCGCCGACAGGCTACGCAGTTCATGGAATGTTGGCGGGTCTCCATCAAATGAGAGCCCAGATGCATTTCTCGCCTTTGTAAAATACTTCGATACTGTTTTCGGGGAAAGTGGTTCGTGATGCGTTGATGCAATTATTGTTTCACTGCCGCTGGCCTTCCTGCATTTCTGTAGTGTATCAGCCAATGAGATATTGAGCGCGTCAATCCTTAGCGTCAGCGGAATGGCGAGCTTAGCCCCTGTTTTACCCTGTTCAATGTGAAGATAGTTGTCGTTTATGTCTGACCATTTCATTCTGCACAAATCGCCGACTCTCTGCCCTGTAACGACAGCCAAATCCATCGCCAGTCTTAGCCAGATTGGGAGAGGTTCGGCTGCATGGTAAATCTCGACATACTCATTAGCTGTCAGCCTTGAGCGCCTTACTTCTGACTTTGCTGTGCGGGTTGCTGTTACCGGATTCGTTGCTACATGCCCCTCGGCTATTGCCTCACGAAAAACGTCAACAAGGGTTGACCTGATTAATTTTGCGGAAGCCGCTTTACCTTCTGCTACGTAGGTGTTTAGCATTGCTGCCACCTCTTTCGTTGATATGTCAGCGAGCGGTTTGTCCGGCAATTTTCTTCGGATTGCCCTGATTTTGCTGGCGTAGTCGAGTAGAGTTTTCGGCCTGATACCCCTCTCGCTGAGGATTGTTTCATATCGGTCAAGCCACGCATGAAGAGTGATTGCGTCAGCGCCTTTAATTCTGTCTATCAGTGACTCACGCCTGTTCCCGGATAGCAACTCAATATTGGCCTGTATAGCTTCAGTGATTGCTATGCGTCTGTCTCGGCCTAATCCGAACTCTTTACCCGTCCTTGGGTCCCTGTAGCAGTAATATCCATTGTTTCTTATATAAAGGTTAGGGGGTAAATCCCGGCGCTCATGACTTCGCCTTCTTCCCATTTCTGATCCTCTTCAAAAGGCTACCTGTTACTGGTCGATTTAAGTCAACCTTTACCGCTGACTCGTGGAACAGATACTCTCTTCCATCCTTAACCGGAGGAGGGAATATCCTGCATTCGCGCACCCATCGACGAACTGTTTCAAGGCTTCTTGGGCGTCGCTGGCGTGCGTTCCACTCCTGAAGTGTCAAGTACATCGCAAAGTCTCCGCAATTACACGCAAGAAAAAACCGCCATCAGGCGGCTTGGTGTTCTTTCAGTTCTTCAATTCGAATATTGGTTATGTCTGCATGTGCTATCTGCGCCCATATCATCCAGTGGTCATAGCAGTCGTTGATGTTCTCCGCTTCGATAACTCTGTTGAATGGCTCTCCATTCCATTCACCTGTGACTCGGAAGTGCATTTATCATCTCCATAAAACAAAACTCGCCGTAGCGAGTTCAGATAAAAGAAATCCCCGCGAGTTCGAGGATTGTTATTCATTGCCGATATTCACCTTTATCGCGAACACCTTTACCGGTTTATCGCCAAAGTGTGGATGTGTGATTGTCTTCACTTCATATCCGTCATACGGAACATCAATTCTTCGGCTGGAATCGTCGCGCTTCGGATATCCCTTTGTGATAATCAGTCGGTCATACTCGCGGAACATAATTCGCTTATTCCAGTAGTCATTACACAGGCGATACTCTTCCGTTTTCTCTCCACGAATTATGGCATCGAAGTATTCACCTTTAACGGCTAGTTGCAGGTTAGCCACGGTTAACCTCCTGCGGAGGTTCCGGTAGCGGCATCCAATTGATTACATCGCATTCAGGGATGCTGATATCATCACCAAGCCACCCTTGACCTTCAGACCAGCATTGCACGTAATACCCGTATTTTGTGTTCACTACGCACCACTGCGCGTCGTTCGGCGTCCGCTCACTACAGCTTATCCAACCATCCGGAGTTACCGGAGAGTTGCCCGATAGCTGGTTCAACTTGTAAGTTTGGCTTACAGGTTCGGCTTTCAGTTCTGCTATGCGCTTTTTTGCTGCTTCCAGCTCAACGCGCAGCCTCCCAACCGTAAGCGCAATATCCTCGTTCTCCTGGTCGCGGCGTTTGATGTATTGCTGGTTTCTTTCCCGTTCATCCAGTAGTGCCAGCACGGTAGCTGGACTGGCTGCTGCGATGAATTCAGCATTGGCCTGCTGTTCCATTTGGAAATCTTCATCGAAACCGCTTTCAGGATGCGCTCCTTCAATTCTGCAAATGGGAATATATCCAACAACTTCACGATGAATTAGCGCATCACCAGCATCAAATCTCTCCTCTCCATATTCGAGCGACCACACACCACACGTTGCTTTCTCTGCCTTTTCACGCAGTGCCTGATAGTTAATTTCGCTCACTGGTTGCCTCCTTTGCGAAGCTCTGCGGCGAAATATACAGCTGCGGAAACAATAGCTGCATGTCGGCATTCACCATCAGAAAATAAAGAATCTCCCTTAAGTGCATTGACGATACTCTGATGATTTTTTGCCAGCATCTCCACGCCCTGCGCCCGTACTTCAGCCAGAAAAGCATCGGTGGCTGGCATATTTCCTGTTGCCTTCATGGCCTCCAAAATAACCAGAACGCCATCTCGCCCAACCACCTCAGCGATAACCTCGGTGTTGTCGCCAACAACATCGCAGAATGCCTGAACTGCCTTACGAGCCAGCTCATTCTCCGCCGCAAGCGCCGAAAACTTCTCGTGTGCCAACTTAACAACTGCATCAGCCTGCTTAATTGACTCAATCGCTCTCTGCTGGTCTTCGGACAGAGCCGAAATCTTGGCCTCCGCTTCAGCAAATTTACGCACCAGATATTCAGCGTTTGTTTCGTTAACCTTTAAATCTCGTGGTATGCATTTACCTTTCAGAAATCCATCCATCTCAATTAGTGACATTAGTTTCATTTCTTCCCACTCCGCCACATCGCATTCAGATATTTGTTTTGATTCACTGATGGAAAAGAATTTCTCTTAAGCAATTCCTCTCTCGATGGCATTGGTTTTACGCGTTGGCGAATAATCATTTCTGCCGGAAGAATGCCGGGATTGTATGCAAGTCCTCTCATGGTAAATTCCTCAGTCATTACTGATAGCGCCATAGCGTGAGCGGTAATTACGCAGGCGCGGGTCGATATATTCAGGGAAGTGGGTATATGTGGCTTTGCGGAATGGTCGGATTGATGTCTGGTAAATTCGCTCTCGTTCTTCTTTCTCTGCAAGCCATATACAGTGGCGAAATTCCTTTTCCTCTTTCGTTTCCTGCGGTAGCGACATTATCAGGTCGTAGTTTTTTCTGAATTTATCCAGCACCTCCGATACGGAATTGCCGGAACAGCGGCGCGCGTCGTCCGCACCATACAGAGGCGCTGGCATGGTTTTCTCCTGTTGATTATTTAGCTAACTTTTTCCAGATCGCTGAAACGTATTTGGCTTGGTGAATGGCATCATCAAGCGCGTTGTGGCGAGTTCCTTTGAATGGCATATCTCGCTTAGGGTCGAATCCTATTACCTTCCCAAGTTCGACGATTGTTCTTACGTCGCGGTCATTCCACCACTGCCACGGAACTGGCTGCCCTGTCAGCGAATAACTGTTGCGGAGAATAACGCAGTCAAATGATGCTCCATTCCCCCAAACCTGAACGAGTTTGTGGTTGGCGTTCTTTATGATGAATTCAGATAACCATGAAAGAGCCGTTGAAAGCTCTTGAGTGTTGCTGGTTAGCGATTTTCTGGCTTCTTCACTCTGTTCCATCCACCATAAAATCGTTGAAGCGTCAGGACGCGCCCGATATCGCATTGATGACTCAAGCGAGATATTTACCGAGAACTCTTCTCCTGTTTCTCCGGTATTCGGGTCAAAGAATACCGCCCCAATAGAAATAACTGGCGCGTATGGCCCGTTGCCCATTGTTTCAAGGTCAACCATCAAGTGATTCATGTAAGTCCTTAAATTGCGTGAATAGCGTGACGAGGGAAGGGGAGAGTTACTGGTGCAAAGGGGATATCGTCGTCAAAATCCATCGGAGGTTCGTTGTGTTGTGCTGGTGATGATTGCTGCTGTGGCTTCTGTGATTGCCTGCTGGCTGCTTGTTGTTTGCTGTCGCCAATGCCGCCAAGCATTTGCATCACGCCATTAATTCCGACATGAACCTCGGTTGTGTAACGGTCTTGCCCTGACTGGTCTTTCCACTTTCTGGTTCTCAGCATTCCCTCGAAATAAATCTGATCACCTTTTTTCACATACTGCCCCACGACCTCAGCCAGTTTCCCGGATACAGCAACACGATGCCATTCAGTCAATTCCTTTTGCTCGCCAGTATTTTTATCTCGCCATTGTTCTGACGTGGCTATTGTCAGGTTAGCGAACGCTGTTCCTGATGGTGAGTATCGAACTTCCGGGTCTTGTCCTACCCGACCAAGGATAATCACCTTATTTACGCCTCTGCTTGCCATTTATGCCGCCTGTTTTAGTTCGTTAACTCTGATGTTCATTACCTGAACGCATTTAGCCTGCGCCTCCTCGTTGCCAGACATTAATTGCCAGTCACGCTGATAACGCTCGATGAGTTTTTTCTTGTCAGTTTCTGTCGCTGCATAATCGCTGAAGTCTTTCAGGATTTGTTCGCAGTCAACCGATGGAGATTTCTGGTTGGTATTTTCTGGTGATGGTTGATTGCCAGATGCTGGCATTGCCCATCCCGGCAGCGATGGAGGGAGCCAGTAAAATCCTGTTCCATCCTTCAGTTTTGCCCTGTGCCACCCCTGCTTTTTATCGAGAGATGTTTGTGCGAAACCTTCCTCAAGGTTATACAGATACCGACCGATTCCCCACTGAACGGCAGCGCGCTTCATTGCACCGGAACGACCACCTTTGACGGCTTCTACCTGCGTGTTTTCAGCTGCATCCCATTTGGTTACCCATTCGGAATCAATCTTTATTGATATGCCGCATTCAACGCCGCCGTTGTTGGGAATATCGCGGTATTCATTACGCCATCCTGCTTTGCCGCAAACATCGTCCAGGCGTTTCATGATTGCCCGGTTCGTGACATAAGCCAGCACCATAGCCCACACTTTGCCATCGCGTGTTTTACCGCTTTGCTGTATTCGCCATTCGATATCTTCAGGGCTGAATGGCTCATCGAATTTATTCAAATCCATAATTCACCTCAGAATGGACACGGCCCAAGTAAATAACGCTGATTTAATACTTCGGTCTTTGCCGCATTTAAAAATACGCGAACACCTTCACGATCTCCCTTCTGGCGATACATTAACGCCTGCTGCGTGTACATGCGTCTCTGTAACTTGCTCTCCTTCACTGTGGTTGCAAGTGACATGAATATCTCCTTCGTTACCGATTAATTCTTTCATCTGACGAATGAATTCTTCGTCTGACCAGTTATCTGTAAAACTCATTTCCTGCGATACCACGGAAGGTTGATAGCTGATTTCATCGCTTTATTTGCTTCAATCCACATTTTTGAATCACCAATAAATCTGGCTATTACTGCTTTGTTCTGTGCTGCACGAAGCATCTGGTGATTGATGGCTATTTCATTGCGCATAACGCCTCCAGTTGTTTCTTTACTGCTCTGATTAATTGTTTAACTCGGCGTGATAATTCAGATTCGTGCGGGTAGAAAGCGGACATGACGCCGCTACCCGCGAGCTGAAAGTGCATCATGGGTAACTCCTTATATTTGATTGCATAACGAAAACGCCTCGAGTGAAGCGTTATTGGTATGCGGTAAAGCCGCGCTTAGGCGGCTGATGTTTCTTCTTTCAGGCTTTCGAGATATTTACGTGGGTCGTCGTAACATTGGCATTCGCTGTACCAATCCACCCAGCGATCAGTAAGCCCCATCTCTGATAAATCTTCATCGGTAAGGCTCTCATCCCACATCTCAAGGCCGTTAGCATTGCAGTAATCAGGCTTGATGTTGTTGTCATACTGAAAGGCGTCATAATCAGCCAGTGCGTCCATCAGGCGAACACCCTCTTCAACACTTGCCACTTCTACAATGAACGGCTTCATAGGTACTTGCGGGATATGCCAGACACGTAATTTCATATATCCTCCGTCAAAAAAATTGCCCTCACATTGGAGGGCAAAGAAGATTTCCAATAATCAGAACAAGTCGGCTCCTGTTTAGTTACGAGCGACATTGCTCCGTGTATTCACTCGTTGGAATGAATACACAGTGCAGTGTTTATTCTGTTATTTATGCCAAAAATAAAGGCCACTATCAGGCAGCTTTGTTGTTCTGTTTACCAAGTTCTCTGGCAATCATTGCCGTCGTTCGTATTGTCCACTCCATTGATTCTTATCAATAGTCGTAGTCATACGGATAGTCCTGGTATTGTTCCATCACATCCTGAGGATGCTCTTCGAACTCTTCAAATTCTTCTTCCATATCTCACCTCAAATAAGTGGTTTGCTGCCAAAACAATGAACCATCCGGAAATTCCAGATAGTTCATAATTCACTCTTCAATACTTCCAACTTACTAATCGCCGATAGATATCCGCGCTGATAGGGCATCATCATTCCTTCGAGCTTGCCACTTCTTAACTCATCCCTGAGCAATTGTATTGCTTGATCAATAACCTCTGCCTTAGCGTCCTTTATGGCTTGCTTTCGGGGCTTTGCTTTCTGCTTTGGCAGATTTCTCAAGCATGATGGTATGTATGTCTGATTCATCACTTACCTCGCTGTAACCTGCTTACTTGTACGATGACCAGCTGCGAAAAGCGCAACTTCTGGCAGGCAGACAGTACCACCTTCAACTTCCTTCTGAAGCGTTCCGGCAAGCGAAATGGCTTTTGTTACGCGTGTACTGCATGTGCTATTTGCTACCCGGCGCGAAAGAGAAGCGTCCTGCATTGCCTGCTCACGTTGAGCCTGTCTGCGTGCTCTGCGGCGATTTCTGGCGTTATCGTCAGCCAGATATGTAATGACTACTGTCATGTTGACCTCCGATGATTGACTTTGGCGGTGACGCGCCGGGTGCTTATCTTCCGGTTGCCGTCGTGCAGCTGCACTTCACGTCACCCCAAAGCCAACTACTCTTTGGTTCCCGCATTTCGGCGGGACAATCCCATCAATGTTAAAGAGCCTGCCAATCTGTTCCGTTTGGCTTCCAGCGTCCTGCTGATGGCTAAAGAATACTGTAGGTATTTTATTGTGTAAATACCCAAGGTATTTATTTTTGGTGAAATAATGATAAGCAAATGAATACAAAGGATATTTATTTTTTCGGTGTCTGCTTGTTCAGTGCTTTTTATGCGGGATATGTGAAGTGGATCCCGATAGCTATTGCTGCCGGGATTATAGGTTAGTCAGCGAAGGTTAAGACGAGAATTACCTTAATGATGTCTGCTACAACAGACACGGCCATAGATAAACCAAAGACGATCCAAGCCACAGTGATGTCTTCACTACCATCGTATAGAGTTCCGTAATCACTGGTGTAAGGCGTAAATGTCGCGCCTTGATACAATAGGTATAAGCTTGATCCATAGAGGATAAATGCAGATATCCCTTGTATTGCTATGATCACCAGAATCATGAAACGAGCTGATCTATGCGCCCAAGCCTGGCTTATTTTTTCTGATAGAGATTTCGCAATAAAAGCATGCGCTAAGCCGTAAATTGTCGAGATTGCCAACATCCCAAAAAAGCTTGCTATAGCGGTTCCAACCATAAGCTCCCCTTGCGTGATCAAACCAGCCTTAGTTTTGTCTCAATTGCAACGCCTATAATCTTGCAGTTTCCATTGATTGGCACGAGAGGCCATGCAGGATTAAGTCCCTTGAGGTATTTATTTCCGCCGTCGATTATCAGCTTCTTGAATGTTGCTTCGTTAGAGTCAGAAAGTTTTGCTATGACCAAGCTGCCGTTGATCGCCTCCCTTCCGGTATCGAAAAGAACGAATGTTCCCTCTGGGATGCTTAACCCAACCGGTGCCGTCATTGAATCACCTTCCACTTTAAGCCAGAACGCATTACCTTGAATATGCGCGTCAGACTCAAGCCAAACATCTATGTCTTTAATGGTGTATGGTTCGCATGCTTCACACCACGAGCCAGCCTGGATACTGCTTAACACCGGATACCTCTTTCCTGCTCTGTATTCCCCTGCATACCTTACGTTGGCATCGCTCTTAAGGCTTTCTGCCTGTTCTGCAACCTTGGCAGCAATTGACTGGCTAAAATCAGCAATTGAGACTTGCAACAAACGTGCAAAACCAGATGCGACCTCAACGTTTAGCGCGTTTCTGCCATTAAGATAATGCCCTACCGCTCCTTGGGTGATACCCAGTTCATCAGCGATTGAGTATTGGGTTATTCCCAATTCTTTCTTTTTTGACTCATACAAAGCCTTAAGCCGCTTAGCGTCTTCGAGCTGTTCTGTCGTCAGTGATTTTTTATTTTCCATAGCTTAATTCTAATAGCTAAGGTACTTAAATTAAAAATACCCTGAGTATTGATTGTTTTGAATACCTGTAGTATTCTTTGTTCATGGTTAATAACGGAGAGTGCATATGATTCGAATGACACTTGCCGATTACGCCAAAATCCATGGACAGGCTAAAGCAGCCAGTGACTTTGGTGTAATCCAGTGCGCTATCAGCAAGGCCATTCTGGCAGGCCGTAACATCATGGTTACGGTAAAGCCTGATGGCAGTGTGATTGGAGAGGAAGTTCGTCCTTTCCCAAGCAACAAGAAAAACAAATAGTAACACCGCTCTTTAACAGTCATGGTCCTCATTCCCGCCGAAATGCGGGAATACAACGCGCATAAGTTGATGCGCATAACTTCTTATTAGTTAAGGAAATACTTACATATGCAACTTACAAGTACTCGCAAGAAAGCGAATGCAATTACAAGCAACATCCTGAATCGAATTGCTGTACGTGGTCAGCGAAAGGTTGCCGACGCGTTAGGGATTAATGAATCGCAAATTTCGCGATGGAAAGACAGCTTCATCCCCAAAATGGGAATGCTTCTTGCTGTTCTTGAATGGGGTGTTGAAGACGAGGAGTTGGCGGAACTGGCTAAGAAAGTAGCCAGAATGCTGACAAAAGAAAAAGCCCCGAAGAACGGCGAATTCTTCGAGGCCTGATGTAGAAAGACTGGATCAATCCACAGGAGTAATTATGACAAAACGTCGTAAGAAATACCAGGAAAAAGAAGAGATTCGACACCCTGATTCACCTGAGGGATTAGTGGTAGCCGCAGCAAATAACAGGGCGTTCGCAGAGCGCCTTGTTGGTGTTTACAGACTAGCCAAAGCAGGAGTGAAACATGGGCGTCGTTAAGTTAGCTGATTACAGGCCTCAACTTGAGGTCGTGGAGCATCGCGTGGCAGATACCGAAGATGGTTTCATGCGCGTTGCTAACGAGATTACCGACAGTCTGCTGATGGCTGATTTAACCGTCCGGCAGTTGAAGGTGATGCTCGCTATCATGCGCAAGACATACGGATTCAATAAGCCGATGGATCGACTCACAAACACGCAGATAGCAGCCATGACAGGTATTCATCACACTCATGTTTGCGCTGCCAAGCGCCAGCTTATCGAGCGTAAATTCCTCATTGCTGATGGCGTGAAAATCGGAGTGAACAAGGTGGTTTCTCAGTGGATTAGCCAGGACAGCTTAACATTAGCTAAAACAGCTAATAAAACATTAGCCAAGTCGGCTAATGGGTATAAGCCAAGTCAGCTAAACACAAAAGACAATATACAAAAGACAATAAATACAAATACCCCCTTACCCCCTAACGGGGGTGGCGATGGGCAGGTTAAACCTGAACGTCGCAAGGCAGAACGAATCGACTACGAATCCTTCCTGAACGCCTACAACACCGAAGTCGGTGACAGACTGCCACACGCTGTTGCGGTCAACGAGAAACGCAAACGCCGCCTGAAGAAAATCATCCCGCAACTGAAAACGCCAAACGTGGACGGTTTCAGAGCGTATGTCAGGGCGTTTGTGCATCAGGCCAAGCCGTTTTACTTCGGAGACAACGACACGGGCTGGACAGCTGATTTTGATTACCTGCTGAGGGAAGATTCGTTAACTGGAGTACGGGAAGGGAAGTTTGCAGACAGGGGGATTGCATGAGACAGGATATCGAAGCGAGCGTTATCGGTGGCCTGCTGATTGGTGGATTAACACCAACCGCCAGCGACGTTCTGGCAACGCTGGAGCCGGAAGCGTTTTCAATTCCGCTCTACCGGAAAGCCTTCGAGGTTATCCGCAAGCAGGCGAGAAACAGAAACCTAATCGATGCGCTGATGGTTGCCGAGGCGTGCGGAGAGGAGCATTTCACGTCAATCCTGATGACCAGCAAAAACTGCCCGAGTGCCGCAAACCTGAAGGGATATGCCGGAATGGTCGCGGATAACTATCACCGCCGTCTGGTGCTGGAAATCATGGATGAAATGCGTGAACCAATTCAGAGCGGAACCATCGACGCATCGAGTCAGGCGATGGATGAACTTGTAAAGCGTCTTTCAGCCATCAGAAAGCCCCGTGACGAGGTTAAACCTGTACGGTTAGGGGAAATCATTACTGACTACACTGACACGCTTGACAGGCGTCTGAGGAACGGAGAAGAGTCAGATACCCTGAAGACCGGAATCGAAGAACTTGATGCCATCACCGGAGGGATGAACGCGGAAGACCTGGTGATAATCGCTGCTCGTCCTGGTATGGGGAAAACCGAACTGGCGCTGAAGATTGCCGAAGGCGTTGCAAGCCGCGTTATTCCTGGTTCTGACGTCCGGCGCGGAGTATTGATTTTCTCAATGGAAATGAGCGCATTGCAGATTGCAGAGCGAAGCATTGCCAACGCCGGGAGGATGTCGGTTAGCGTACTGCGAAATCCTGCATCAATGGATGACGAGGGCTGGGCACGTGTTGCTAACGGCATGAGTCAGCTTGCAGATTTGGATGTATGGGTAGTCGATGCCTCGCGGTTATCGGTCGAAGAAATACGCTCAATCGCAGAACGGCACAAACAGGAAAATCCAAACCTCTCACTCATCATGGCGGATTATCTTGGCCTGATTGAGAAGCCGAAAGCAGACCGCAACGACCTCGCAATTGCTCACATCTCAGGAAGCCTGAAGGCGATGGCGAAAGACTTGAAAACGCCTGTTATCTCCCTGAGTCAGCTTTCGCGCGATGTTGAGAAGCGACCAAACAAACGCCCGACAAACGCAGATTTGCGTGATTCAGGAAGCATTGAGCAGGACGCAGACTCAATCATCATGCTCTATCGGGAAGCGGTATATGACGAGAACAGTAGCGCCGCGCCATTTGCTGAAATCATCGTGACGAAAAACCGTTTTGGCTCACTTGGTACGGTTTACCAGCGGTTCTGCAACGGACACTTTGTTGCATGCGACCAGGATGAAGCCAGGCAGATTTGCACAGCATCAAATGCACCCGCTGCACGTGGCAGACGATATGCACAAGGGGCTGACGTATGACCATCTACATCACTGAGCTAATAAAAGGCCTGCTGGTAATCGCAGGCCTTTTTATTTGGGGGAGAGTAAATCGTGGCTGAGTTTATGCTCGTCGCACTCAAATGCGTTGGCGTTGGATGGATTCTTCTGACGTTTTTTATTGTTCTGCATAGCTACATTCGTCTTGTGAATGACGGTAAAGACCCATGGTATACGTTGTTTGGCGCTGCATTTGTCTGGGTGATTATCGGTGTTATGCCTGTCGCTGTAGCAAAAATGGCGTGGCGTTTTGTGAGTTGAACTGAGGGTAAGTATCGATGGACGAATCAAGAAAGCAGTTTGAGGAATACGTTGCCAAAAAATTGAGATTACCATTCGAGATGATAACCGAGGCAAGAAATGGTGATAGGTACTTTGCATTTTCAAGCATGGATATTCGTCACTCCTTAAATGAGTGGTGGACTTTATGGCAGGCATCGCGAGCAGCTATTGAAATTGAGTTGCCTGTATGGTTTGTCAGTGATGCTATTGCTGTGTACGACCGTGACGATATCGATGAATCCATCCGCGCTGCTGGAATCAAAGTGAAGGAGTGAGTATATGTCATTTATCAAATTAACCATGCGATGCAGCATCTATCAGCCACCAAGCACAAGCGCGATAGAAAGCACCAGAAGTGCATATGAGCCCTTGTACGTTAACTCTGACAACATCGAAACCCTATTTGATGCCGGATTTACGATTGTAAGAATGGCAAGTGGTGAGCGGTTCGATGTTATTGAGAAACCAGAAGCTATTTTGGCGTTAATTAATCCATGCGTGCAGAAGGTGAGCCATGAGGAAACTAACGTTTGAACTAAGAAGCCCCATCCATCAGCAGAACGCCATTCAAGCCATCCAGCAAATCCTTCCAGACCCAACCAAACCAATCGTAGTAACCATTCAGGAACGCAACCGCAGCTTAGACCAGAATCGAAAGCTTTGGGCTTGCCTTGGTGACGTCTCTCGTCAGGTTGAATGGCATGGTCGCTGGCTGGATGCAGAAAGCTGGAAGTGTGTGTTTACCGCAGCATTAAAGCAGCAGGACGTTGTTCCTAACCTTGCCGGGAATGGCTTTGTGGTAATAGGCCAGTCAACAAGCAGGATGCGTGTAAGCGAATTTGCGGAGCTATTAGAGCTTATACAGGCATTCGGTACAGAGCGTGGCGTTAAGTGGTCAGACGAAGCTCGACTGGCTCTCGAATGGAAAGCGCGATGGGGAGATCGGGCAGCATGACTATCAAATCAAATACGCCAGCACACGACAAGGACTGCTGGCAAACGCCGCTTTGGCTTTTTGATGCACTGGATATTGAGTTTGGATTCTGGCTGGATTCGGCAGCGAGCGACAAAAATGCTCTGTGTGCTCACTGGCTAACTGAGGCCGACGACGCGCTAAATTCTGAGTGGATAAGCCACGGGCAATCTGGAATAACCCACCGTACAGCAATATCAGGCCGTGGGTGGAAAAAGCCGCTGAGCAGTGCATACAACAGCGACAGACGGTAGTTATGCTTGTGCCAGAGGATATGTCAGTCGGATGGTTCAGCAAGGCTCTGGAGAGTGTCGACGAAGTTCGCATTATCACTGATGGACGGATTAATTTTATCGAACCATCGACAGGGCTGGAGAAGAAGGGAAACAGCAAAGGCTCCATGCTGCTGATTTGGCGACCGTTCATCAGTCCTCGACGGATGTTTACTACCGTATCCAAAGCGGCATTGATGGCGATCGGGCAGGGCGTCAGGAGGGCGGCATGAGGCGACAGCGACGAAGTTTCACCGACATCATCTGCGAAAACTGCAAATACCTTCCAACGAAACGCTCCAGAAATAAACGCAAGCCAATCCCAAAAGAATCTGACGTAAAAACCTTCAATTACACAGCTCACCTGTGGGATATCCGGTGGCTAAGATATCGTGCGAGGAAATGACAATGGATTATTCACAGTTAAGTGATTTTGAAATTAACAAGCGAGTATTTAAAGCGATAGTTGGGGCAAAACCATTAGGTTATCCGCACAACGCAGATGGACGGTCTGTTGGCAATGAAGTAAATGGTAATTATCGATGGTACGACTACTGCAATAACCCAGCAGATGCATGGCCTGTAATTGCAAAACATCAGATCAGCATATGTGCATACGAAAGAAATAATCCTGGAATGAAGAATGAATATTGGTGGGAGGCGGATAGATTTTGTGAATTTATTACCATAGACAACAACCCACTCCGCGCCGCCATGATTGTATTTCTCATGATGCAGGACGCCAATAATGCTTAGCCCATCCCAATCCATTCAATACCAGAAAGAAAGCGTCGAGCGGGCTTTAACGTGCGCTAACTGCGGTCAGAAGCTGCATGTGCTGGAAGTTCACGTGTGTGAGCACTGCTGTGCAGAACTGATGAGCGATCCGAATAGCTCAATGTACGAGGAAGAAGACGATGAGTGAGTTAATGAATGGCAATGCCATCAAAATGACAAGCATTGAAATCGCTGAGTTGGTGGGAAGTCGTCATGACAAGGTGAAACAATCTATTGAACGACTGGCGGCTCGAGGTGTGATCCGAAATCCCCCAATGGTGGTTTTCGAAAAAAATCAATAACTTAGGATTACTTCGTGGCGTAGAGGCTTACGTTTTTGAGGGCGAACAAGGTAAGCGAGACAGCATTATTGTCGTCGCTCAGTTGTCGCCGGAATTCACCGCTCGTCTTGTTGACCGTTGGCGAGAGCTTGAAGAAGCTGCGGTTAATATCCCCAAAACGCTACCAGAAGCGTTGCGCCTTGCTGCTGATCTTGCTGAGCAGAAAATGCAACTGGAAAACCAGCTCGCAATTGCCGCACCTAAAGTTGAGTTTGCCGATCGCGTTGGCGAGGCCAGCGGAATTTTGATTGGAAACTTTGCAAAGGTTGTCGGTATTGGTCCGAACAAACTGTTTGCGTGGATGCGTGATCACAAAATCCTTATTGCTTCAGGTTTCCGGCGAAATGTGCCAATGCAGGAATATATGGATCGCGGTTATTTCACAGTGAAAGAAACAGCGGTCAACACAAATCACGGAATACAGATATCGTTCACCACAAAAATCACCGGGCGTGGTCAACAGTGGCTGACCAGAAAGCTGCTCGATAACGGAATGCTGAAAGTAACAGGGGAGGCTGCTTAATGGCTAACCTACGCAAAGAAGCGCGCGGAAGAGAATGTCAGGTACGTATTTACGGCGTATGCAATGGCAACCCTGAAACTACAGTTCTGGCACATTACCGGATGACTGGAATTTGCGGAACGGGAATGAAGCCTGACGACCTGATCGGCGCATGGGCTTGTAGTGACTGCCACGCGGAGATCGACCGACGCACCCGGATTCTCGACAACAAAGACGCCAGACTTTACCACCTCGAAGGCGTGATCAGGACGCAGGCGATACTGCTGAAGGAGGGGAAGATTAAGTCATGAACGGTAAAAGATATCCAACACAAAAAGAAATCAATGAATTGTATGAATATAATAGCGAAACAGGTTTGTTTATATACAAGAGAAGAGAAAGTGTAAGAGAGTGCTGGAATTCAACATATGCCGGTAAGATTGCTGGTTCTATAGATGAAAAAGGATACGTTCGTATATCTGTAAATAAAAAAGTTTGTCGAGCTCATAGAATCGCATGGATATCCTTTTATGGAAGTGAACCTGATGGGGAAATTGACCACATAAATGGAGTTAAAAGCGATAACAGAATATGCAATTTGCGCGTTGTAGATGATAAACAGAACTCAAGGAACAGAAAAAAGCCTATTAATAATCGCTCTGGAGTAATGGGGGTTGCCTACTATAAGAAGAATAAAAAGTGGGGCGCATATATAAACAGTGATAATAAAAAGATATTTCTTGGATTATACGATGACATATCTCTAGCCGTTAATGCCAGAAAATTGGCGGAATCACGATTGGGGTATCACCATAATCATGGGAGAGGATAAATGGCAGAATACAGATTCACACTTCCGTACCCACCGTCGCTGAACACCTACTGGCGAAGACGGGGAAGCCAATACTACATCAGCGATAAAGGCCAGAAATACCGAAAAGACGTTCAGCAAATCATCCGCCAACTTAAGTTAGACATTTTCACCAAATCACGACTCCGCATCAAAGTCATCGCAGACGTTCCAGACTCCCGCCGCCGCGACCTCGACAATATCCTGAAAGGTTTACTCGACTCCCTTATCCACGCCGGATTTGCGGAAGACGACGAGCAATTCGATGACATTCGCGTAATTCGTGGCGTGAAAGTACCAGGCGGAAGGCTTGGAATAAAAATCACCGAACTGGAGAACGTATGAACGCCACAATTCAAACGATACCGGAGCTTCTTATCCAGACACGAGGCAATCAGACCGAAGTGGCGAGGATGCTTTCCTGCGCAAGAGGAACAGTGCTCAAGTACAACAGAGACAGCAAAGGTGAGCGTCACGTAATAGTTAACGGCGTCCTGATGGTCAAACAGGGCAAGAGGGGAAGACCATGAGACTCGAAAGCGTAGCTAAATTTCATTCGCCAAAAAGCCCAATGATGAGCGACTCAGCACGGGCCACGGCTTCTGACTCTCTTTCCGGTACTGATGTGATGGCTGCTATGGGGATGGCGCAATCACAAGCCGGATTCGGAATGGCTGCATTCTGTGGTAAGCACGAACTCAGCCAGAACGACAAACAAAAGGCTATCAACTATCTGATGCAATTTGCACACAAGGTATCGGGGAAATACCGTGGTGTGGCAAAGCTCGAAGGAAATACTAAGGCAAAGGTGCTGCAAGTGCTCGCAACATTCGCTTATGCGGATTATTGCCGTAGTGCCGCGACGCCGGGCGCAAGATGCAGAGATTGCCACGGTACAGGTCGTGCGGTTGATATAGCAAAAACAGAGCAGTGGGGGAGAGTTGTCGAGAAAGAGTGCGGAAGATGCAAAGGCGTCGGCTATTCAAGAATGCCAGCAAGCGCTGCATATCGCGCTGTAACGATGCTAATCCCAAACCTTACTCAACCCACCTGGTCACGCACTGTTAAGCCACTGTATGACGCTCTGGTGGTGCAATGCCACAAAGAAGAGTCAATCGCAGACAATATCTTGAATGCGGTCACACGTTAGCAGCATGATTGCCACGGATGGCAACATATTAACGGCATAATATTGACTTTTTGAATAAAGTTGGGTAAATTTGACCTAACGATGGATAAATGCACTCTTTAAATAAAGCCCTGAGTTAATAGCTCGGGCTTTTTGCGTTTTAATCACGACCTTTCTGAAAGCACATCAAGCCAAATACCAGACAGACAAAAATAATCACCTTATCCGCTGTGGCTACGGTGCGGTGTGCTTTGCATAAAAGAAAACCAGCGCAATGGCTGGCTTCGTGAAAGCGGGTGGCAAGAGGTTGCGCTAACAACCTCCTGCCGTTTTGCCCGTGCATATCGGTCACGAACAAATCTGATTACTAAACACAGTAGCCTGGATTTGTTCTATCAGTAATCGACCTTATTCCTAATTAAATAGAGCAAATCCCCTTATTGGGGGTAAGACATGAAGATGCCAGAAAAACATGACCTGTTAGCCGCCATTCTCGCGGCAAAGGAACAAGGCATCGGGGCAATCCTTGCGTTTGCAATGGCGTACCTTCGCGGCAGATATAATGGCGGTGCGTTTACAAAAACAGTAATCGACGCAACGATGTGCGCCATTATCGCCTGGTTCATTCGTGACCTTCTCGACTTCGCCGGACTAAGTAGCAATCTCGCTTATATAACGAGCGTGTTCATCGGCTACATCGGTACTGACTCGATTGGTTCGCTTATCAAACGCTTCGCTGCTAAAAAAGCCGGAGTAGAAGATGGTGGAAATCAATAATCAACGTAAGGCGTTCCTCGATATGCTGGCGTGGTCAGAGGGAACTGATAACGGACGTCAGAAAACCAGAAATCATGGTTATGACGTCATTGTAGGCGGAGAGCTATTTACCGATTACTCCGATCACCCTCGCAAACTTGTCACGCTAAACCCAAAACTCAAATCAACAGCAGCAGGACGTTACCAGCTTCTTTCCCGTTGGTGGGATGCATACCGTAAGCAGCTTGGGCTGAAAGACTTCTCTCCGAAAAGCCAGGACGCTGTTGCACTACAGCAGATTAAAGAGCGTGGCGCTTTACCGATGATTGATCGCGGTGATATTCGTCAGGCTATCGACCGTTGCAGCAATATCTGGGCTTCACTGCCGGGCGCTGGTTATGGTCAGTTCGAGCATAAGGCTGACAGCCTGATTGTAAAATTCAAAGAAGCAGGCGGAACGGTCAGAGAGATTGAGGTATGAGCAGAGTAACCGCGATTATCTCCGCTCTGGTTATCTGCATCATCGTCTGCCTGTCATGGGCTGTTAATCATTACCGTGATAACGCCATCGCCTACAAAGAACAGCGAGATAAAAAAGTCAGTGAGCTGAAGCAGGCGACCGCCACCATTACTGACATGCAGCAGCGCCAGCGTTCTGCTGATGCACTCGATGCTAAATACACGAAGGAGTTAGCTGATGCGAAAGCTGAAAATGATGCTCTTCGGCGCAAGCTTGATAATGGTGGTCGGGTGTTCGTCAAAGGAAAATGCCCTGTGCCATCCTCAGCCGAAACCTCCAGCGCCTCCGGCATGGGCAATGATGCCACCGTCGAACTCTCTCCAGTTGCTGGACGAAACGTTCTCGGTATCCGGGACGGAATTATCCGCGACCAAACAGCACTGAGAACGCTTCAGGAATACATCAGGACGCAATGCCTTCGATGATAGCGATAATTTTACTCATCATCCTTCACATCTGGCTCTGTAGACAGGGTGGTGATCACTTCTGGAGTGAATCCAGATTAAACATCTCATTGCTGATGCTTGATATTGAGCATCTGGCGCGCGGTAAGGGGCTGCGTTGAGATAAGAGCCAGTCATCACAAACACCAGGATTTAGCCTCGCATTCGCGGGGCTTTTTTGTGTCCTCAGTAAACGCGCATCGCAGCGCATATAAACCCCGAGTCTTTCAGAAAGCTGAGCCTGAGAATTGCCGTATATGGTGGCGACCATCTCGGGGACGGCTTTTCTGTGCGAACAGGCTCATCTTTCTAAAAGGTAAACGCTATGAATAACTTTGTTGAAATTACCTCAAGAATTGGTCGCATGTACCAAGATTTTCTTATAAGTGGAAAGGGATCTGGCGACATCATAGAGGAAATTGACAAGCTAAGTGCAGAGCTGAGAAGGAATGGGTGTGTTAATTCTATCTTTTTTGAAACTTTGCTAAAGCAAGGCTTCATGTTTGACATGATTAATTACAACAAAGTCGCACCCAGTGCTTCGCAAAAATCATATGTGTACGTTCTGCATGCTGAAGATAGTGGGCTAACAAAAATAGGGTTTAGTCGCAGGGTTAATAAACGAATTTCAGAGATATCTCGCATGAGTGGTGGGAAGCTAAATCTAATTGCAAAGATTCCGGCCGATAGAGAGCTTGAAACCAAATTGCACCAAAAATATTACAACTATAGGTCGCACGGGGAGTGGTTTAGTCTCAATCGTTGTCATTTGAAAGAGCTAAAAGAAATGCCTGGTAACGAACTGAAATAATCCCCGGACTCACCAATTAACGGCAGTACAGCGAAACAACCCAAGCCAGTAAGTGGGGGAATAACACTGGCAGCCACTGAAAGATGAACCTCCAGCCTTATGGCAAAAAAGATTCTTTGTGGTGGCGGACTGATGGAAAGACATCCTAATCAAGCAACCACTCTACAGGGTCATAATTATGAACGACCAGCAAATCGAAAAAGAAATCGTTGAGAAAGGCAAAACGGCACCGCGCGTTACGCCCCAATATATCGAAAGCATCATTCTTGAAGAGCATTTCTTTACTGCTTATGACGGTATTCGTGCCGCCAATATGGGCGTTGGCGATGCGTGGACAGCGCATAAATCTACAGACCTCCTTACTTTCTGCGTACTGGTGCTGAAGAATGGCTTCACCGTCACCGGAGAGAGCGCCTGTGCAAGCCCGGAAAACTTTGATGCAGAAATTGGTCGGAAGATTGCCCGGCAGAATGCTGTAAACAAAATCTGGATGCTTGAAGGTTACTTGCTGAAGCAGAAGCTAAGCGAACAGTAGTTATTACAAAAGCCATTCCCTACAGAGTGGCTTTGATAATGGCTTATACCCTACACGGGATAACTTAACTGATATCCCTTTTAACGGATAAACGGAGCCAACAATGGCAGAGATTATTCCCATGACTGAAGAACAGAAATTCAAGTTAGAAATTTACCGACTGCTATCTAAGAACAATTCAGCGGCAGAGGAAGCTTTTGCATTCATTGGTGCTGACCAACTGAAACTGGAATTGTTCAAGTTGCACTACAACGATGGCGGTGCAAATCCAGACTTCACATCTCGCACTATCGAAGCGGTGCGTAAATCGAAGGAAGCGTTAGACCTGTTCACTACCGGAGCATGATGTGAGCCGCGTAATCAATTTGGGTAAGGAGAAGAAATTCCCAATTACTCAAGAGCTATACAAGCGGCTGGAAAGCGTCATCCATGATTACGATGGTGAAATCAGTTTATGCGAGGCGATTGGCACACTCGAATTGCTGAAGCAGTCACTGATTGAAGGCGCGAAAGAGTCCTCAACCTGAAATGACAATTAAGTGAGATAAATATGGCGACTGAACCAAAAGCTGGTCGCCCCTCTGATTATATGCCGGAGGTGGCTGACGATATCTGCTCGTTGCTTTCTTCTGGCGAAAGTTTGCTGAAAGTATGTAAGCGTCCTGGCATGCCGGATAAGTCCACTGTTTTCCGCTGGTTGGCAAAGCATGAGGATTTTCGCGACAAGTACGCGAAGGCAACTGAGGCACGAGCTGATTCTATTTTCGAAGAGATATTCGAAATTGCTGACACTGCGATTCCAGATGCTGCTGAGGTGGCAAAGGCAAGACTTCGCGTTGATACCCGCAAATGGGCGCTGGCCCGAATGAATCCCCGTAAGTATGGCGACAAGGTAACTAACGAGCTTGTCGGCAAAGACGGCGGCGCAATCCAGATTGAAACATCACCGATGAGCACTCTATTCGGAAAATGACCTCGATTAATCCTATCTTTGAACCGTTCATTGAGGCGCATCGCTACAAAGTCGCCAAAGGCGGTCGAGGTAGCGGTAAGTCATGGGCAATTGCGAGGCTGCTTGTTGAAGCGGCGCGTCGGCAGCCAGTGCGTATTCTCTGCGCTCGTGAACTGCAAAACAGTATCAGCGATTCGGTAATCCGGCTGCTTGAAGACACCATAGAGCGTGAAGGGTATACGGCTGAGTTTGAAATTCAGCGTTCCATGATTCGTCATCTCGGAACGAATGCTGAGTTCATGTTCTACGGCATCAAAAACAACCCGACGAAGATTAAATCGCTCGAAGGCATTGATATCTGCTGGGTGGAGGAAGCGGAAGCGGTAACGAAGGAATCATGGGATATCCTGATACCAACCATCCGCAAGCCGTTCTCTGAAATATGGGTGAGCTTTAACCCGAAGAACATACTCGACGATACCTATCAGCGATTCGTTGTAAATCCTCCCGATGATATTTGCCTGCTGACGGTGAACTACACCGACAACCCGCACTTTCCTGAAGTTCTCCGTCTGGAGATGGAAGAGTGTAAACGCAGAAACCCGACACTGTATCGTCACATCTGGCTTGGTGAGCCAGTGAGCGCAAGTGATATGGCAATCATCAAACGTGAATGGCTTGAAGCTGCTACCGATGCGCACAAGAAACTCGGATGGAAAGCGAAAGGCGCTGTTGTCTCTGCGCATGACCCGTCAGATACAGGACCAGATGCTAAAGGTTATGCATCGCGTCACGGTTCGGTAGTTAAGCGCATTGCCGAAGGTCTGCTGATGGACATCAACGAGGGTGCTGACTGGGCTACTTCGCTGGCGATTGAAGACGGCGCTGACCATTACCTGTGGGATGGTGATGGTGTTGGTGCCGGGCTACGCAGACAGACAACGGAAGCGTTCTCCGGCAAGAAAATCACCGCCACGATGTTCAAGGGCAGCGAATCGCCATTCGATGAAGATGCACCATATCAGGCCGGAGCATGGGCTGATGAAGTCGTGCAGGGCGACAACGTTCGCACTATTGGCGATGTGTTCCGTAATAAGCGAGCGCAATTCTATTACGCGCTGGCTGACAGGCTGTATCTGACATATCGGGCGGTTGTCCACGGTGAGTATGCAGACCCCGACGACATGCTGAGTTTCGACAAAGAAGCGATAGGCGAGAAGATGCTGGAGAAGCTGTTTGCAGAACTGACGCAGATTCAGCGCAAATTCAATAACAACGGGAAGCTGGAGCTTATGACTAAGGTCGAAATGAAGCAGAAGCTCGGTATTCCATCTCCTAACCTGGCTGATGCGCTGATGATGTGTATGCATTGCCCGGAGTCGGCTGCGCAACCCGACTATTCCAGTTACTCAATTCCTTGTGGTGTAGGTTGATATGGCAGAAAAAAAGATGACTGACTGGCATCGCAAGGTGCTGTGCAACTTTGATAATGCCTGGTCAGCAACGCAGGATATGCGTGAGCAGATTATTGAGGCTCAACGTTTCGTCCGGGTATCCGGCGCACAGTGGGAAGGCAGCACAAACGCTGGTTACTCATTTGATGAAGGCAGGTTTGAGCATTATCCGCGCTTTGAACTAAATAAGATTGCCCGTGAATGTGATCGCATCATTGGCGAGTATCGGCAGAATCGCATCAGCGTTAAATTCAGGCCGAAGGATGACAAGGCATCGGAAGCGTTAGCCGAAAAGATGAACGGCAAATTCCGCGCTGATTATCAGGAAACATCCGGTGGCGAAGCGTGTGATAACGCATTTGATGATGCTGTAACGGGCGGATTCGGTTGTTTCCGCATGTGTGCTGATTACGAAGATGAAATGGATCCGAGTAACGAGCAGCGACGCATCAGCCTTCTTCCTGTTTACGACCCAGCGACATGCGTCTTCTTCGATCAGGACAGCAAGCAATATGACCGCTCTGATGCTATGTGGGCTATGGAAATGTTCTCCATGACGCCTAAAGCGTTCGAGGCTGAATACCCTGATTCCATCGCGGCAAGCCTTTCTCGTGATGACACTGGCACTCAATATGACTGGTCAACGCCAGATGCCATCTATGTTGGACGTTACTACGAAGTCCGCATAGAGAAGGTGAAGCTCACAGCATGGCGTAACCCTGTCAGCGGAGAAACGGCAATCTATGATGAAGAGCAAATCAAAGATATTGTCGACGAGCTGACCGATGGTGCATTCGAACTGATTGGCGAGCGAACGGTGAAGAAGCGCCGCGTTTATTGCGGTCTTCTGTCTGGCGCTGAATGGCTGGAAGAACCGAAGCGTATTCCGGGCGAACATATTCCTCTCATCCCGGTATATGGGCGTCGCTCATTTGTTGATAATCAGGAGCGAATCGAAGGCCACGCAGCAAAAGCGATGGATGCGCAGCGTCTTGAGAACCTGATGGTTTCCATGATTGCAGATAACGCTACTCAGGCTGGCGGTGATGGCATTCCTGTAGTTGATGTTGACATGATTCCTGGTCCTCTTGCCACTCATTGGGCGGAGCGCAACAAAAAGCGCCCGGCGTTCCTGCCGATGGTCAGTCTGAAAAACAAAAACGGAGATATTACTGCGCAGGCTCAGGTCAGCAGTTATACACCTCCGACACAAATGCCGCCAGCTCTTGCCGGGCTATTGCAGTACACCGGAACGGCTATTCAGCAAATTACAGGTGCGTCGCAGCTTGAGAACATGCCGAGCAACGTCGCCACCGATACCGTTGATAGCATCTTTAACCGGATGGATACGCAGTCCTATATCTACATGGACAACATGGCTAAATCCATGCGTCGCGCTGGCGTTGTGTGGCTTTCTATGGCGCGTGAAGTCTATGGCAGCGATACGCCAATGCGCATCGTTAATGAGGACGGCAGCGATGACGTGGCGCTGATGACTGGTGAAGTGGTTGACCGTCAGACAGGGCAGGTTATCGCGCTTAACGACCTTTCGCAGGGTAACTATGAAGTGACTGTCGATGTCGGTCAGTCGTTCGCTACTCGCCGTGATGCAACGGTTAAGTCGTTACTTTCCATGCTGGCACTTATCCCACCAGGAACGCCGAAGCACGACCTTGTATCGTCGATGATTCTCGACAATATGGATGGCGAAGGGATGGACGACCTTAAAGAATACAACCGCAATCAGTTGCTTCTGTCTGGAGTTATCAAGCCGAGAACGCCAGAAGAGCAGCAGATGGTTGAGCAGGCGAAACAACAACAGGCCAGTCAGCCAGATCCGGCTATGGTTGCTGCGCAAGGTCAGCTTCTTGCTGGTCAGGCTGAATTGCAGAAAGCGCAGAACGAACAGGCAGCCATTCAGGTTAAAGCATTCCAGGCACAGACGGATGCTCAGGTTGCTGCGGCAAATGTTGTGAAAATCCTCGCATCTGCCGATAGCCAGCAAAAATCTGATATCCGTGAGGCGCTGAAACTGCTCGGACAGTTCCAGCAACAGCAAGGAGATAATGCCCGTGCTGATGCAGAGCTTGTCCTGAAAAGTCAGGCACAGGGCCATGCGCAGCGCATGGACATCAGCAGCATCCTGCAAAAATTAACTCAGCAACAACCACAGCAGTAATTAACCCATAACGTGCAATGGCTGTCTTTATGAGGCCTGGCACCCTATTGCCTTCCGATGGGCTGAACATCGAGTAAACAGGGGGAACAAATGGACCAGATGGCAGAAAACACACCAGAAGTTGAAATCGAAACCGATACATCAGAGAAGATTCCTGATGATGTCGAACTGGCTGAAGAAGTCGAAACAGAAGATGGCAGTGAGTCCTCCGGCAATGATGCAGAGGAAGCTACTGAAACTGATGACGACGAATCAGAACAGGAATTCTACTTTGGTGATGAAAAGCTGGATTCGCCAACCAGCGAAGATAGCGCAGAGCATGGACTGGTAAAACACCTGCGCAAGACGATTAAAGAGAAAGACCGCGAGCTGAAAGAGCTGATGCGTCAGTCTCAGAAACCCGTCGAGCAGCAGCCGGTAATCACTCAACCACCGCGAATGCCAAAACTGGATGATGAGGACATCGGTTTCGATGAAGAAATCTATCAGCAACGCATGGCTAAGTGGGCAGAGGATAACGGAAAGTACCAGCAACAGGAGATGGCTCGCAAGCAGAAGGAGCAGGAGCTTCAGGCTGCTTATCAAGAGCGATTATCCAAATATCAGCAACGTGTTAAGGCTCTCAAGGTTCCTGGCTATCAGGAAGCAGAACAGGCCGTACTCGAGGAAATCCCCATCGAGACACAAAACGCGATCCTGTTTGAGTCAGAGAAGCCGGAAATCGTTGTTCTGGCGCTTGGTCGCAACGCTGAACTGCGCAAGCAACTGGCAGAAGCTACCAACCCCGTAGCAATTGGTCGTCTGCTGGAACGTATCGAATCTAAGGCCAGAATCATGCCAAAAGCAAAAACCACGGCAGCCACAACCCCGACAGTTAAGGGGAGCAACGGCGCAGTAATCAACAACCTCGACAAATTGAAAGCCAAGGCGCTGGAAACTGGTGACTGGACGCCGTATTTCGCCGCTAAAAAGGCAAAAAAATAACCTATCGGAGCATTAAGCATGGCTAACCAATTAGCAAAAGACCTTGAAATCATGTTCGAAAACTACGTTGAAGGCTTTGAGGCCGCCTGCGTAGTTTCCCGTAACGCTAAAAAATTCCGTCCCGGTGATACAGCAATGCAGCGAGCAGGTGATGTTCTGTATCGTCCGCAGCATTACCACATGAACATTGAGGAAGGCCTAGATCTCAGCGGCAAAACGCCAACAGCACTGGTTCAGCGCCTTGTTCCTTCTGTGTTCAAGGAGCCGAAAAACATTCTGTACACTCTGGATGCGCGTGAAATGCGTGACCCGGAACATAAAACTGAAGCTGGTCGCGCCGCAGGTATGCGCCTTGCTGCACAGATTGACTCTGACCTGATTTCCATGGTCACGCAGCGTGCTACTAACGTGATCACAATGGCTGACTCAACCACTGGTTCACAGGGCCGTGATTTGTGGAACTGTGCGGCAGGTATTGATGCCACCATGACGGCGATTGGTGTACCACAGGGTATCAACCGTCGCTCTTTCTGGAACCCCTTCAACTACAAAGACCTTGCTGGCGAGCTTGGTCACCGTGCCTACGCTCAGGGCGCAACCCTGACAGCATACGAAAAAGCGCAGATCCCTCCGGTTGCGTCCTTCGATAGCTACAAGACCGATATTTCTGGTCGTGTTCCGAAGGGTACAGCAACTTCCCTGACGCTGGCGGCTGAACCTGCGCACAAGGTTGAAGCGAAAGATGCCAACGATATGCCAGTGGATAACCGACAGGGGACTATTACGGTATCTGCATCTGGGTTGCAGGTTGGTGATGCGTTCACCATTGCTGGCGTGAATTCTGTACACCAGATCACCAAAGACACCACCGGGCAGCCGCAGGTATTCCGCGTTCTGGCAGTAAGCGGAACGACAGTGACTATCTCCCCGAAAATTCTGCCGCCTGACAACGCAGATGTCGCCAGCCGTCCATATGCAAACGTTGATGCTAACGCGGCAAATGGTGCAGCAATCACCATTCTCAACAAAAATGCCGCACCGGCCAACCTGTTCTGGGCTGATGGTTCTGTTGAGCTGATGTACGGCAAACTAGCGTTCCCGACTGGTCAGGGTCCACAGGTAATGACAGCAACCACCGAGCAGGGCGCTACGCTGATCATGTCTTACGCCTTCGACCACATCAAAGGCGTAACCACTGCGCGTTTCACCACTCTGTACGGTTGCTCTGTACTGGTTCCTGAATATACGGGCATCGTTATTGCCGGGCAGTAATTTAGGTGGGGCTTCGGCCCCATTTTTATTGGGAGAAGACAATGGCACGAACAATGCTCTATAAGCCGGGCAACATGATCACCTGTGGTCAGTTTGCTGTCGATTACATCATTGTTGATGACGAAGAAGTTAAATCTCACCTGAAAAAAGGTTGGGTAAAAACTCCTGAAGAAACCGCAACGAAGCAAAAAGTGGCTAAGGCGGAAGAAGATGGCGAAAACGAAGGGTGATCTCGTTCTAAAGGCTTTGCGAAAAGCCGGGCTGTATTCCAATGCCACGTTGACAGATGCTGACCCTCAGGCAATTGAAGATGCCATTAATGATCTCGAAGACATGATGGCAGCATGGCAGGCGAAAGGTATCGAGCTTGGATATCAGTTTGCTGATACAGAAAACGGCATCATGCCGTTACCTGACGATGATTCAGGTATCCCTGCATGGGCAAATGATGGCGTCGCTTTGAAGCTCGCTGTGCAGATGTGCATGGATAACGTCATTCAGCCGTCGGATGCTCTCCTTACCGCTGCTGACAGTGCATATCAGACAATCTGTATCGCTTTAACCAAAATACCACCACTTGAGCGGCGAAATGACATGCCTCGCGGTAGTGGTAACAAAAGCGCGTTTACGTGGAATCGGTTTTACATCGAGAAAGATAATCCGAGTACGTGAGGTGAATAAATGCCGATTCAGCAACTTCCGCTTATGAAAGGTGTCGGCAAAGACTTTCGAAGCGCCGACTATATCGACTATCTGCCAGTGAATATGCTGGCTACACCCAAAGAAATCCTCAACAGCAGCGGATATCTTCGCTCATTCCCGGGCATTGCCAAACGTTCCGACGTGAACGGCGTATCGCGGGGCGTCGAGTACAACATGGCGCAGAATGCTGTTTATCGCGTATGTGGTGGCAAGCTGTATAAGGGCGAAAGTGAAGTCGGTGATGTTGCCGGAAGTGGTCGTGTATCAATGGCGCATGGTCGTACATCTCAGGCTGTAGGCTTTAATGGTCAACTGGTCGAGTATCGCTATGATGGCACGGTTAAAACCGTCTCAAACTGGCCTACAGACAGCGGATTCACGCAGTATGAGTTAGGTTCGGTTCGCGACATTACGCGCTTACGTGGGCGTTATGCGTGGTCAAAAGACGGCACTGATTCATGGTTTATCACTGACCTTGAGGACGAATCGCATCCTGACCGTTACAGTGCTCAATATCGCGCAGAATCGCAGCCGGACGGCATCATAGGTATCGGCACATGGCGAGATTTCATCGTCTGTTTTGGTTCATCGACGATTGAATATTTCTCCCTGACTGGGGCAACCACCGTTGGTGCCGCTTTGTATGTCGCACAGCCATCGCTGATGGTGCAAAAAGGCATTGCCGGGACTTACTGCAAAACGCCGTTTGCTGATTCGTATGCGTTCATCAGCAATCCGGCAACAGGTGCGCCGTCTGTGTATATCATCGGCTCTGGTCAGGTATCACCAATCGCCAGCGCGAGCATTGAGAAAATACTACGCTCCTACACTGCTGATGAACTGGCTGATGGCGTGATGGAGTCTCTGCGATTTGATGCGCATGAGTTGCTGATTATCCATCTTCCGCGCCACGTACTCGTGTACGACGCATCTTCAAGCGCCAATGGTCCGCAATGGTGTGTGCTGAAAACAGGCTTATATGACGATGTGTACCGCGCTATTGACTTCATTTACGAAGGAAATCAGATAACGTGCGGCGATAAGCTGGAATCGGTTACCGGGAAATTGCAGTTCGATATCAGCAGTCAGTATGGGCTTCAGCAGGAACACCTGCTGTTTACTCCGTTGTTCAAAGCGGATAACGCCAGAGTGTTCGATCTTGAGGTTGAATCGTCAACTGGCGTTGCGCAGTACGCCGACCGCCTGTTCCTCTCTGCAACCACTGACGGCATAAATTACGGACGTGAGCAGATGATTGAACAGAATGAACCGTTCGTTTACGACAAACGCGTTTTGTGGAAGCGAGTCGGGCGCATCAGGAAAAATGTCGGCTTCAAATTGCGCGTTATCACGAAGTCACCTGTCACTCTGTCAGGCTGCCAGATAAGGATCGAGTAATGGCTGATTCGAATCTAAATGAGCCGGTAATCATCCAGGCTACGCGGCTCGACACATCAGTCCTTCCACGCAATATCTTCTCGCAGTCATATCTGCTGTACGTTATCGCACAGGGTACTGATGTTGGTAACGTGGCGAACAAGGCCAACGAAGCAGGGCAGGGCGCTTATGACGCACAAGTCAGGAACGATGAGCAGGATGTGATTCTTGTCGATCACGAAATTCGACTGGCATCAGTTGAAGCTAATATTCAGGACCACGAAACAAGGATCACTAACGCAGAAGCGGCGATAGTCGGCCTTGATTCGCGATTAACGACAGCAGAAAACGATATTGATTATCTGACGGATGAAGTTGTCGCCATTCAAAACACGCTTTCAGACCATGAGACGCGCATCGATGCTCTTGAGTATGCCACTACTCGCAAGAAATCAGAGGTTGTTTACTCTGGCGTATCTGTAACCATTCCGACAGCGCCGACCAACCTTGTTAGCCTGCTGAAAACGCTCACGCCGTCATCAGGCTCGTTGGCACCATTCTTCGACACCGTTAACAACAAGATGGTTGTGTTCAACGAGAACAAAACCCTGCTCTTCAAGTTGTCGATTGTCGGCACGTGGCCCAGCGGAACCGCCAACAGGTCAATGCAGCTAACCTTTTCCGGCTCTGTTCCTGACACGTTGGTCAGCAGTCGTAATGCGGCGACAACAACCGACAACATCCTGTTAGCTACGTTCTTCAGCGTGGATAAAGACGGCTTTCTTGCCACAAATGGCAGTACGTTAACCATTCAGTCAAATGGGGCGGCGTTTACTGCCACAACCATCAAAATCATTGCGGAGCAGTGATGATTCAGTTCAAACCAACGCGAAACATCGACCTGATCGAAGCAGTCGGAAATCACCCTGACATTATTGCCGGGAGCAACAACGGTGATGGATACGACTACAAACATGATTGCCGTTACTTTGAGGTGAACGTGCACGGGCAGTTCGGCGGCATTGTTTACTATCAGGAGATTCAGCCGCTGACATTCGATTGCCACGCCATGTACCTGCCAGAGATTCGCGGCTTCAGCAAGGAAATCGGGCTGGCGTTCTGGCGATACATTCTGACTAACACCACCGTTCAGTGCGTCACATCGTTCGCTGCACGCAAATTCCGCCACGGGCAGATGTACTGCGCAATGATTGGCCTTAAGCGTGTAGGAACTATCAAGAAATACTTCAAAGGCGTGGATGACGTGACGTTTTACAGCGCCACACGCGAAGAACTAATCGACTTCCTGAATCACGGGAGATAGCCATGTTATATGCATTTAAACTGGGCAGAAAACTGCGCGGCGAGGAACCTTATTGCCCTGAAAAAGGCGGGAAAGGTGGTAGCTCTGATAAAAGCGCAAAGTATGCAGCAGAAGCTCAGAAGTATGCCGCAGACCTGCAAAATCAGCAGTTCAACACCATCATGAATAACCTGAAGCCGTTTACTCCTCTGGCTGATAAGTATGTCGGCAGCCTCGAAAACTTATCGTCTCTGGAGGGGCAAGGTCAGGCACTTAACCAGTATTACAACTCTCAGCAGTATAAAGACCTTGCAGGTCAGGCTCGCTATCAGAGTCTGGCGGCAGCGGAAGCAACAGGTGGATTGGGTTCCACCGCAACCAGTAATCAGTTAGCAACAATCGCACCAACGCTTGGTCAGCAATGGCTATCTGGACAAATGAACAATTACAACAACCTGGCAAATATCGGTCTTGGCGCTCTTCAGGGGCAGGCAAACGCCGGGCAAACATATGCCAACAACATGAGTCAGATTTCACAGCAAAGCGCGGCGCTGGCTGCGGCAAACGCCAACCGACCGTCAGCATTGCAGCAGGGGGTTAGTGGTGCTGCATCCGGTGCGCTTTTGGGTGGTGGCATAGCCAGTGCTCTCGAGCTATCAACTCCGTGGGGTGCTGGTATTGGTGCTGGTCTTGGTCTGCTTGGTTCACTGTTTTAAGGGTTAATCAATGGCTACGTGGCAACAGGGTATTAATTCTGGTGGGTTTCTTGCTGGCATCGGTGCGCAAAATGAGAATGCGCCAAAGGCAAGCGACATTAACGCAACGCTTGGTCTGATCCGCGAAAACAATGAACTGGCTCGATCAGGCGCAAATAACGTTGGTCTGACCGCGTTACGTGGTCTGGCTGGAGTTGCTGATATTTATAAGCAGGAACAGCAACAGAAAGCTATTAGTGCGTTCAATAAGGTTCACGCTGATGCATGGGCTTCTGGTGATCCATCGGGACTATTTAAGTTTGCCCAGGAAAATCCAGCGTTTGTTGCACAGGCACAACAGGCGTTTTCCGGTCTTAATGAGCAGCAACGCAACGATATGGGCGATTTAGCCATGAGGGCTAACGTCGCTCTTTCTCAGGGACCGGAAGCCTACAGTAAATTCATTACTGACAACAAGGACAGGTTAAATCGCGTGGGTGCGAATGCTGACTGGATGATTCAGACAGGTATCCAGAATCCAGAGCAGCTATCACACATGCTGACTACTATGACGCTAGGGGCTGTTGGTCCGGATAAAATGCTGGATTATCAGGATAAGATGGTTGGTCGCCAACTTGAGAAAGGGCGATTGGATGAAAGCATCCGTCAGGCTGACATGGAGAACGCGAGAGGATGGGCAAATATCCAAAACGCTCAACTAGACAGGGCTCAGCGGGCACAAATGCATAATGATAACGTAGCCCTGAAGTTGCAGGAATTAGGGATGAAACAACAGGAAAGCGGAAAGATTGACCCAAAACTTGTTCGAGATCTGAATAGTGATATTAATGGGTTCTCAAAGAATTATTCTGCAATGCGCAGTGCTTCTGACAACCTACAAGCCCTTGGGAAGCGCAACACTCCAGCCGCGCAGTTGGGAATGATTTTCAACTATATGAAATCGCTGGATCCGCAATCTGTGGTACGCGAAGGTGAGCAAGTGCAGGTAAAACGCACTGATGGAATATTCGGCACACTTGGTAACTATGTTAGCCAATTATCTAACGGCAAGATGCTGAATAATGAGCAAGTCCAGGACTTAATCAACACCTCAAAACTGATGGCAAATACTGAAGGCGAAAAGTTTAACCAGCAAATGGATGATTATCTTTCAACTTATGGAGATTCTCTCCCCAGCGGACTAACTAAGCAATTGCAATCCAGAAAAGCCAAGCTGTATGAAGATATTCAGCAGCCTGCGCAACAACAGAGCAATAACCAACAACCGACAAATACCCAACAGCAGCAGAGTCAATCCGGATCATATACCTCAAAATCAGGCATTCAATTTACGGTGGAATGATGAAAGTAACTGCAAACGGAAAGACATTTACCTTCCCTGATGGTACGAGCACGGAAGATATTGGCACCGCCATTGATGAGTATTTTGCTGGTCAGGCTGTTCAGCAACAAACAGTTAATCAGGCCAATAATGAACCAGCACGTGAAGAACCATCATTGATGCAACAAGCTGGTGATTGGCTCACAGGTGGTCAAAGTGCAGGGCAAATTGCAGAACAGGCTGGTCGTGGTCTGGTAAACATACCATTTGACGTATTGCAGGGTGGCGCAAGTCTGATTAATGCAATCAGCCAGGGGCTTGGTGGCCCCAAGGTTTTGGATGATGTTTATCGCCCTGTCGATCGACCTACAGACCCTTACGCGCAAGTCGGTGAAACAATTGGTGGGTATCTCCTGCCAATTGGCACAGCGGCAAAAGCTGCTGGAGCGCCAGCAAAGCTCGCTGGAGATATCGGTTCCGCAGGAAACATGATTGCAGGTTCTCTTGCTGATGCTGCAAATCAGGAGGGCGACTTTGCACAAAATGCTGCCATTAACGGTGGTATCAATATTGGTGCTCAAGGCGTTCTTTCAGGTGTCGGGCGCGTTATTGCGCCAAGGGTTTCACAGGCTCTTGGTGGTGCAGCACTGAATTCTGCTAATGATGTTTCCAGGATGGCAAAGTCAGGTGCTGGGCGTCAGTCAATTGCCAGTCAGGCCGCTAATGTGTCCGAAGATGTAGCAAAAGCGGCTGAGTCTGCTGGAATTGATATAAACGCATTAACACCAGGAATGCGATCTGGAAGTCGTGGAATTGCACAAGCTGAAGGCGCATTGGCATCAACACCAGGAATTGTTCAGGACGCCCATCAGGCAGCATTTAACGAAATATCATCAAAGTTAAGTCGAAACCTTGATGAATTTGGGGCCGCATCTGGAACGGCATCAGAAAAAAGTGCGGCTATAAAACAAAGGATTCTTCAAAATCTTGATCAGATGAAGGATGCCGAGCGCGCGGCATGGGATGACGTGCGGTCAACAATGCCAAATCAAAAAGCAAGAATGCTAAATGGTAATGCCGTTATTCAGGCAGAGCGATCTGCTGGCATACCGCTTACTCCTGAAATGAAACAGTTTGTTCAGGCAAACAATCAAGGTGGAGTAACATTTGATGGCATGAAAGCATGGAGAGCGAAATTTGCTGATGCGGAGCAAAAATATAAGCGTAGCGGAGAGGCAAATGCGGCAAGGAGAGCAGGGGAAATACGCCGGGCAATTACTGATGATATGCGCACAATGGCGGAAAACGGCGGATTTCTTGATGACTGGCAGAAAGCTAATGATCTGTCTAAAGCGAGGTTATCAGCACAAGAGAGTGCAGAGTCTGTTTTCGGGCGTGATTTGGCAACAGATGCACTGATTACGAATGGAGTAAAATCCCTTCAATCATCGTCAGCTAAAGGTCTTAATGGTCCTGCTGGGTTCCATTCTATGATCCGCGCGCTGCCAGAATCAGAGCGTGTTCCTGCTATATCATCAATGTTGCAAGATGCTATCTCGCATGGTGTACGTGGTGGCAAAGCTGATGCAGCAGGAATTAACCATATCGCAGGGATACTTACCCCACAAAATGTAAAAGCCATTAGCAGATATTCCTCAGATCTCGGAAGAATTGCTGATGCATATGGCACTCTTGCAAGAGCAGCAGTGAAACCTCAGCAGTATATTGAAAGAACAGGGAGAACTGCCAATGTACTACGCGATCTGGATGCCGGTTTATCCAACGTCACATCAACAGTGTTAAATGCAATTGCCAACTCAACATCAGGTGCCATTGTTGGTGGAGCAGGAGGGGGCATTGCAGGCGCTGCCGCAGGTGCTTTAGTTGGCGCCGGGTTAAAAGGCGCTGTATCTAAAATTGCCACCACACGTAGTGGTCGGTATGCGATAGAGAAAGCAGTTCAGGAAGCCACTAAAGCAGTAAGAGCAGGCGGAAGCAAAGAGGCATTAGTGGCGGCGGAACGCAGATTTATGGCAAATAAAGCTGCCGTAAAAGCAATACGCGATGCTATTGGTAGCGATGAATTCAATCGCTTGTCGAGAGCTGGTATTGTCGCCTCGTTAAGCGGTATGAATGAATATGAATAGTTTTATCTACTGTTGCATATAACTGTGTTTCCAAATCCTGATAAGACTTAAGAATAAGAATTACCTCCTTCAGTACATAACTACTGACAGATAACCAACGCAACGACCCAGCTTCGGCTGGGTTTTTTTATGCCAAAAATTCACCGTAGCCATGCTGCGGCGATTCCTTGCATCTGGAGCAAATTAGATGACAGACATTACAGCCAATGTTGTAGTGAGTATGCCTTCGCAACTCTTCACTATGGCGCGTTCTTTTAAAGCCGTAGCTAATGGCAAAATTTATATCGGTCAGGTTGACACTGACCCGGTAAATCCTGAAAACCAGATCCCTGTATATCTGGAACGAGAAGATGGCTCTCATGTTCAGGTGGCGCAGCCAATAGTTATCAACGCTGCTGGATATCCGGTATATAACGGGCAGATCGCCAAGTTCGCAACTGTACAGAATCACTCCATGGCTGTGTATGATGCATATGGTGCACAACAATTCTATTATCCTGATCTACTGAAATATTCTCCAGACCAGTTAAGGGCTGAGCTTTCTGGCCCTGATGGCGCATCTCTGGTTGGTTATGGAGGCACAACCGTAAAGATTGAGCTGGAGATCTTGAAAGCTACACATGATTCATTAACTGCTAAAACAGGGTTTAACGCTATTGGCCGCTTTCTCAATCTTTCAGAGCTTCGCTCCTGTGTTCCAGAGGAGGCAGGGCAGATTGTATACGTAGCCTCAGCAGCTAGCACTACACATGCTGAAAACCACCTTGGTGGCGGCTTTTTCGAGTCTGTTGATAACATTCAGGCGTGGGCTGATGATGGTGGAATTGTAATCAAGCCAGAAACTGGAACGATGGTATGGAGACGATTTAATTTTACCACTTACGACATGCAATTTTGGGGGGTGAAACCTGACGGAGTAACAGATAATGCGACAGCCATAACTCTTGCAACTAACTTTGCTCGCTCAAACAAATGCATTCTAGAGGCTCCTGCTGGAAACATAAATACATCAAAAACAATCCCAATTTATGACAATATGGGAATTAGAGGCCATGGAAAGGCTGAAGCGACAGTTTTTTATAAAACAACAAATGACAAAATAGATCTCACAAAAAATGGAGAGGTAATTCTTCAGGTGGATGCATTATGTGCTTTTATACCAAAGCAATGGGATCTAACGGATAACTCAATGAGTTCATTTTGTGTTAACGGTAGAGTTGAAAACTGCATGTTTAGAAGGCTTGGTTTAACACAAGAAAACGTAGATTCTTATAGAAATTATTACGGATTGTTTTTAGGAAAATCAGCAGCACCAGTTATCAGACAGTCAATTTTTGAATGTGCTTATATCGGCTGCTTCTCTTATGTACCGTTCTCTGGCGTAATGGAAATGGTAGGTTTCCCACAATATCCCGGGAAAGGATATGCTGGAGTTTTATTTGAAGATTTTAGGGATGGTCAAATAAGAGTAATAGGCACCTCTATGGATATGCGCCTTGTTCAGGTTAACGGTTACCAGTTGTCATTTAGAATGTCCGGAATGCAATATACTACCATGACCAATTGTACAGCTGAAAACTGCACGCCAATGGATGGGGAATCAATTTGCTATGCATTTGATTTTGTAAATCCTTATTGCATTGTCATGAATACTTGTGCAACAGAATTTGTTAAGGGTGGGCAACTGCGTGTTAGCGTTCAGGGAAACCCATCATTCAGACCATCTATTATTGTCAATGGCTTTCTGCCAATTGATCAACAAAGCCCGGTAATGCAAACACCTATAATAGATATTGATAATGGTGGCGTAGTTGAAATGAGTGTCATATTAAATGGTGGAGATTGGGCTATAAATCCATCTGCTGCAAATTTAACCGTACCAAGAGCAAGCGGTTCTAAGTTGAAGGTAAGGATGATAGGGGTAAATGGGTCTCCGAAATCAATCTGGAACATCTCTGGTAACGCAGATGTTCAGGAGTTTTGAATTTACAAGTATTGACATAGCTCATAGATGAAACTAACCTGCCAAGATCATTAATGATATTGGCAGTGTTATGACTCAGAAAAACAAAATTATTCATAGCCTTACATCACTTCGAATGCTTGCGGCTCTTGGTGTATTTGTTAGCCATCTAGGCATTTTGTCTCAGTCTTCGATCTCGCAGTTCAATGTTGCGGCAAAATACTTTTTTAATGGTTATATAGGGGTTACTTTCTTCTATATTCTTTCCGGATTTATTATTAATTACAGCTTTAGTAAGCATATGGAAGAAGGTAAATTTAGCAACAAGGACTTCATAGTTTACAGACTCGCGAGATTATTTCCTGTTCATATTATATCATTGATATGTGTCCTTTTTATATTTGGCTATACAAAAAACTTTGAGGCTATAAATAAAGAGTCATTAATATATAATGCGCTATTGGTTCAATCATTTATCCCTATCTCAGATTACTATTTTTCTTTTAACCCCGTATCATGGAGTATCTCGTGTGAGATGTTTTTTTATTTATCTTTTTGTCTTCTTGTAAAGTTTAAGTCACGATATCTAACAAGTACTCTTTTGGTAATTGTTATTGTTAATTTATTTTTTTTATTGAACCCACCAGTTAATATTTCATCACACTGGCTGTTTTATATAAATCCATTTTTCAGGATTGGCGATTTTATTATTGGTGTATTAATCAGTAGAGTGTTTCTTGCTAAAAAAGTAAATATAAAACCTGCGATATGTAGTGCCATGGAGATTGGCTCTCTGTTTTTTTTGGCGTTTACCGTATATGTAGCAACAAATTATGTTTCGTACATGAATATAAAATATGATCTTCTTTATATCCCATGTATGGCTATGATAGTAATAGCGTTTGCATTTGATGGCGGGGTGATTTCTAAATTTTTATCTAACAGATATCTAATTCTATTAGGAGAGGCATCCTTCTCATTTTACATGTTCCACTGGATCATAATTTCTAAGCTAATGGAAATAATGCAACCAAACAAAAATGATGTACGTGATGTTATATTTTATATAGTTTGCTGTCTGGGTATTTCTATATTTTTCTCTATTATATCATTTAAATTAATTGAGATGCCGGCAAATAAAATAATAAGAAATGCATGGGCAAAGATGAACTTGAAATTAAGCACAAGAAGAAGTCTTTAATATAATATAAACTAACTTTGAGGCGGTTTTCCGCCTCATTTTTTTACTTTGTATTTAACAGAATCTGCATCCCTAGCTCTAGCTTAGTTACATTCTCTAAACGCAAATGAGATAACCAAATCTCCGTTGCTAAAATAAGTCTTGTATAATCCAGCATCTGTAATTAACTGCATTTCACATATTTTGGAAATTATTTCATTTTGCTTTGATGGTGTTGGTTGTTCTTTTCCTGAGTAAATCTCTGTCATTTTTACTATGCCCCATGCCAGGGGACCATCAAAATAAGCAGGAATGATTTGCTTCATGAGCGGAAACTTTTCTATAGCCTTATCAGCAATAGGGGTATATAGTGATTTACCATCTATAGTTATTGTCTTGACATTGTTGAAGCCAATTTTCACAATATCATTCGTCACTCCATAAATGATCCTATCCGCCAATTTGTCTTGTGATTTCATTGCGTTTGTGAACGTGGCCATATATGAGAATGAAAAAAACGCGAGAAGACAATAAATAAAATTAAGCTTACTTTGATATCTATTTGAAATGAATGATATTAAGACAAGTAGAGTTGAGGCGAAAAAGCCAAAGCCTATAAAAACTCTCGGACCTATGGGCATCGACTTCAGGGCTAATCCTGGACCGGGGATACATAGAAAAATTGCTGACAGACTTACAATAATAATCAGTAAACTGACTAGTTTTCTACCTTTTGAACATTTTGATTTATACGTGTCTGTTAATAATCTTATGAATCCAATAGAAGATAATAATCCGATAATTACGAATATTATTGCTACTGCACCAGTAAAAAATGAACTCAATACATTTAACGTTACTGATATATTGTGTTGTAACTCTGCGATGCTATTAATCATCTGGTTGTAACCATTGGCGTAATCGCTGGTTACAAAGAAAGGTACTATTAGCTTAGAATATATTAAGTACCCGGCAAACATGCCTAATATGGCTGTGGCGCCTTCAATAAATATTTTGTAAGGATCGTGTTCTTTTTTTACCGAGAAAAGATTATATAAGCATATTACCGCAATAAACACGCTGAGCGAGGCTTGATACAGTGACAAAGATATAAACACACATAATGCGGAAATCGCGAATACCGTTACCTTTGCTTTGTGCATAAAGAAGAGTGGTAAGGATACAATCGCTACTGACAAACACATAGTGAGCGAGTCAAATCTGAATGCAAGATTTTGAATGAAGAATGGACTAAGGAAAGTAGGTGTAAAAACTAACCAGCCAAGACTATGCCCAGGATTAAGATACCTATGAATGAAATAACACAAGGTGGTCATTATAGTTATTGCTATAATTTGAGGGAATGGGGATATATCAGTTGCAGGCGACCCTATATCTAAAAATTTAAAAACTAAATCAGATAAAGGCCTGCCATCAATGCCCCAAGAAAAATATCCGTAAACGGACCTTCCCAAATCATCGTAATAAGGGATGTTTGTAATTAATAGTGGCAATATATAAAGAATGCCAATAATCCACAGTGGGTAGATGGATTGATAGCTAACTTTATTTAACATTATGCTTTTCCTTGAGGATATATTTTGGTCTTTGCTTTGTTTCAATATAAATTCGTCCAATGTACTCACCAAGAACACCAATACCAATGAGTTGGATACCACCAAGGAAAAGTATAGATACTAGCAGGGATGGATAACCTCTAACCGGGTTTCCAAACGCCAGAGTGTCCAGAATCATCCATGCGCCATATGTAAATGCTAAGCCAGCGACGAGAAGGCCGATGTAAGTCCACATACGTAGCGGAAAAGTCGAGAAGCTCGTAATTCCCTCAAGAGCAAGATTCCACAACTTCCATCCGTTGAACTTGGTACTGCCAGCAACACGTTCTGCGCGGGCATAATCAACGATATCAGTGCGACCACCAACCCAACTCAAAACACCCTTCATGAAAAGGTTGCGTTCTGGCATGGGCTTAATGTTCTCTACGACTTCACGAGACATCAGACGGAAATCACCAACATTTTCCTCGATCTGCGGATTGCTGATTTTATTGTGAAGCTTATAGAACCACTCGGCGGTTTTCCTCTTCAGTCTGCCATCCGTTGAGCGGTCAGATCGTTTAGCAAGCACCATATCAGCACCTGCCTGCCACTTTTCAATAAGATGAGGAATAACCTCAATCGGGTCTTGCAGGTCAACATCAATTGGAATCACGGCATCGCCAGTTGCATGGTCTAACCCTGCAAACAATGCTGGTTCTTTACCAAAGTTGCGTGTAAATGACAGCGGAACAACTAGCGGATCAGAAACAGCCAGAGCGTTAATGATTGACTCAGTAGAGTCTTTGCTACCATCATTTATAAAAACAATTTCTACTTCATATGGCTTCAACTCTTCGAATTCACGTACCGTTTTATAGAATATTGGTATCGCTTCTTCTTCATTGAAGACAGGAACGACCAGAGATATCTTCATTTCGCATCCCTAAAGACAATTAACTTTGAATAGACGAAACCGCACACCAGGCTGATGGCGGAGAAAGTGATAAGGGTTACCATCGGGGGAAGTGCGCATCTATCAGCAGCCCACCCGACGACAACACTCAAGGTTCCCATGAATCCCACGTATAACAAGTAACGCATCGTTGTAGTCGATGCTTTGAATGTGAATTTTGCATTCGCGAAGAAGCTAAAGCTCACAGCTACTATGAAACCTGCGAAGTTCGCCATAGCTTGATTTGTATGCACTGCATAGATACATACACCAAATACCACCCAGTGTATAAGTGTGTTCAGCACACCAATCGAGGTGTACTTTGCAAATAGCTTTAACATTTATGTAATCAATGAGTTCTGAAAGGCATGAAGTCTATCATCCAAGTCTCAATCGATCGATACTTGTGGTAGTTGATGAGGAAAAACTCTGGCACACAAGGATTTGCACTGGCTTTCTAAGCTTTGTGTTCTTAGCTAGTTAAGGTGGAGCACTCCACCTTTTCATCAAGCCAGTCCGCCCACCACTGCATTATTTCTATGCGCTTATCGAGATACTGAGCATGGTTGTAAATTCAGCTAACCCAGTGTGTTGACAAAAAATTAGCGCAAGAAGACAAAAAATCACCTTGCGCTAATGCTCTGTTACAGGTCACTAATACCATCTAAGTGGTTGATTCATAGTGACTGGATATGTTGTGTTTTGTAGCATTTCGAAGTCTATTATTTAACCACGAATTCATGTAATGCGATGATTTTTAAGTGATTAATATTATTTTGTCATCCTTAAAGAAGGAAAGGGTCATGATGAAATGGATCATCATCGTGGTGCTCTTAGTCATTAGCTTACCGGCTTACTAAGACTACCAGGGCGGGGGAAACCCCGCTCAACCCTCACTCCTGAAAGTATGTCACTCCCCCCTTACTGTCAATCTATAAGACCTCGTTCTTGCGAGGCGAATAGCAAAATTATCTACGCAGTTGGACTGAATTCTGAAAGTTGTTTCACCTGCTCTTAATTCATTATTGCAGTCGGTATGATACCGAACCTTAATAATTCTCTAAGAAAGGATCTCTTATGAGCGAACAAATCACCTTTGCCACCAGCGATTTTGCCAGTAATCCGGAACCACGTTGCCCCTGCATTTTGCTGCTGGATGTTTCTGGTTCTATGAACGGCAAACCCATTAATGAACTTAACGCCGGATTGGTTACCTTTCGCGATGAACTGCTTGCCGATCCGCTGGCATTAAAAAGAGTCGAACTGGGTATTGTGACTTTCGGCCCGGTGTATGTGGAACAACCATTTACCAGCGCCGCTAACTTTTTCCCACCCATCCTGTTTGCTCAGGGCGATACACCCATGGGCGCAGCCATTACCAAAGCCTTGAATATGATTGAGGAACGTAAGCGGGAGTATCGTGCCAATGGTATCTCCTATTATCGTCCGTGGATTTTCCTGATCACCGATGGCGCGCCAACCGATGAGTGGCAGACTGCCGCCCACAAAGTGTTTCAGGGGGAAGACGTTAAGAAGTTTGCCTTTTTCACCATTGGTGTTCAGGGGGCTGATATGAAGACCCTGGCACAAATCAGCGTCCGCCAGCCTTTGACACTGCAAGGATTACAATTCCGCGAATTGTTTAGTTGGTTATCCAGTTCGCTACGTTCGGTTTCCCGTTCCACGCCGGGAACGGAAGTTGTACTGGAAGCACCGAAAGGTTGGACGTCAGTGTGAGCTGGCGCCTGGTTTATGCATCTGCCGTCGGAACGTCGCACATCAGCTCAGGCTTGCCTTGCCAGGATGCCTGCCAGATGCAGGTTGTCTGGCTAAAAGACCAGCAGCCATTACTGGTGGTGTTTCTTGCTGATGGCGCAGGTAGCGTGTCGCTGGGTGGTGAAGGCGCGATGCTTGCTGTCAATGAAGCGATGGCTTATATGTTGCAGAAAGTGCAGGGCGGGGAATTGGGGCTTAATGACGTCCTCGCCACGGATATTGTGCTGTATATTCGTCAGCGACTTTTTGCCGAGGCTGAAGCCAAAGAATTAGCGGTTCGCGATTTTGCCTGCACGTTTCTGGGATTGATTTCATCGGCTAACGGTACCTTGATTATGCAGATTGGCGATGGTGGCGTGGTGGTGGATTTTGGTCACGGCCTGCAACTGCCGCTCATGCCGATGGTGGGTGAATATGCCAATATGACGCACTTCGTTACCGATGAAGATGCCGTTTCCAGACTGGAAACTTACACCTGCACTGAACGGGCGGTAAAAGTGGCAACATTTACGGATGGCATTCAACGGCTGGCATTAAATATGCTGGATAACGTGCCCCATGAGCCTTTCTTTGCGCCATTTTTCAATGGACTCAAATCAGCTACGCCTGAACAATACGATTTACTGCCAGATTTATTGAAGCAATTTTTGTTCAGTGAGGCAGTAAATGAACGCACGAACGATGATAAAACGCTGGCGCTGGCTATTTGGTTACCATGAAATCAACCTTGTATACCGCTACTGGCGAGTGCGTTACGCCAGACCGTGAACTGGGCAAAGGTGGCGAAGGTGCGGTTTATGATATTGAGGAGTTTGTCGATAGCGTCGCCAAGATTTATCACACGCCGCCACCCGCCTTAAAACAGGACAAACTTGCCTTTATGGCGGCGACAGTTGATGCGCAGTTGCTGAATTATGTCGCCTGGCCGCAGGCAACGCTTCACGCCGGGCGCGGCGGAAAAACCATCGGTTTTATGATGCCAAAGGTTTCAGGTAAAGAACCGATTCATATGATCTATAGCCCGGCACATCGTCGCCAGAGTTACCCTCATTGTGCGTGGGATTTTCTACTCTATGTTGCGCGTAATATAGCTTCATCTTTTGCTACGATTCACGAGCACGGGCATGTCGTGGGTGACGTAAACCAGAATAGCTTTATGGTAGGCCGCGATAGCAAAGTTGTATTGATCGACAGTGATTCCTTTCAGATTAACGCCAATGGCACGCTGCATTTATGCGAAGTCGGCGTGTCGCATTTTACGCCGCCAGAACTGCAAAGCTTGCCGTCATTTGTTGGCTTTGAACGCACAGTGAATCACGATAATTTTGGCCTTGCGTTGCTGATTTTTCACGTCTTATTTGGTGGGCGTCATCCTTATTCCGGTGTGCCGCTTATACCTGAAGCGGGTAATGCGCTGGAGACGGATATTGCCCATTTCCGTTATGCCTACGCGTCGGACAGTCAGCAACGAGGATTAAAACCGCCGCCACGATCTATTCCGTTATCGATTCTACCAACCCATATTGAAGCGCTGTTTCAGCAGGCGTTCACCGAAAGTGGCGTGGCAACCGCGCGTCCGACGGCAAAAACATGGGTAGCGGCACTTGATTCTCTACGCCAACAGTTAAAGAAATGTACCGTTTCAGCAATGCATATTTACCCGGATCATTTAACTGACTGCCCGTGGTGTGCGCTCGATAATCAAGGCGTTATCTATTTTATTGATCCCGGTGAAGAGGTCATTACCACCGGCGGAAATTTTGTGCTGGCGAAAGTCTGGGCGATGGTAATGGCGTCAGTGCCACCGCCAGCATTACAGTTACCATTACCGGGACATTTCCAACTTACTGGCAGGCTGCTTCCTGTTGGGGTACTAAGGAGTAAATACATCATTCTGATTGAGATCGCGTTGTCAGCGTTATCGCTGTTACTTTGCGGTCTTCAGGCGGAACCGCGCTATATCATTTTGGTTCCCGTGCTGGCGGCTATCTGGATTATTGGCAGTCTGGCAAGCAAAGCGTACAAAGCAGAAGTCCAACGACGCCGTGAGGCGTTTAATAGCGCAAAAATGGACTATGACCATTTAGTTAACCAGATCCAGCAGGCAGGTGGGCTGGAGGGTTTTATCGCTAAACGGACGATGCTCGAAAAAATGAAGAGCGAGCTTCTCGGTCTGCCGGAAGAAGAAACGCAAGCGTTGGCAGCACTCCATGACACAGCACGGGAACGCCAGAAGCACAAATTCCTCGAAGGATTTTTTATTGATACCGCGTCGATTCCAGGCGTTGGCACGGCTCGTAAAGCGGCGTTACGTTCCTTTGGTATTGAAACGGCGGCGGATGTTACCCGACGCGGCGTTAAGCAAGTGAAAGGGTTTGGCGACCATCTGACCCAGGCTGTCATTGACTGGAAAGCGAGCTGCGAACGCCGATTTGTGTTCAGGCCGAATGAAGCGGTAACGCCAGCAGACAGGCAGGCGGTAATGGCGAAAATTGCCGCCAAACGACATCGACTGGAATCGGCGTTGACTGTCGGCGCGACAGAGTTGCAGCGTTTCCGTCTTCATGCTTCTGCACGGACTATGCCGTTGCTGGAACCGTTACGTCAGGCGGCGGAGAAACTGGCTCAGGTGCAGGCAGATTTAAGCCGTTGCTGAGCCATCCTTCATTTAACGAAATACCACTTCCGCCCAGCGTGCCAGTCCGGCGGTGACGGAGCCAAAGTCATCGCCGCCAGCAATCGGAATCCCCGGCAACTGTTCCGCCAGTGCCTTTTTAATCAGCGGCGAGCGGGCGCTACCACCAGTCAGATAGATGACGTCCGGTTTTTCCTGGGCGTTATCCAGCGCCAGTTGCACCTGTTCCAGAATCCGCGCCAACGGCTGGTTGAGGGCGCTCTCCAACCCTTGCTGGCTAATCAGCGTAGCCAGTTCGTCGCGGATAAATGGCAGCGACGCGCGAGTTTCAACTTCACTGGAAAGCGCAATTTTGCTCTCTTCTGCGCAGCGTACCAGGCGATAACTTAAACGTTGCCGCCAGACTTTCTGCAACAGGGCAACTTTTTCCGGTTCGCGGGCATCTCGTACTAAATCATTAAGCAGACGACCATTGGCGCTACTGTAGAAATCGCTTTGCGCAGGTACGTCGTTGATGGCGACCGCATTCCACCACGGCAGAATCGGCAGGGCGATACCTTTTTCTGTATCGCCACCCATGCCCAGCAGTGGCATCAGGTGTTTAAACGCCAGTGCGATATCCAGATCGTTACCGCCAATACGGCAGCCACTGTGACCAAGCAGACTGGCTTCACGATCCAGGCGCGAACGCCACTGGGGGCCCATAAGCAACAATGAACAGTCAGTCGTACCGCCACCGATATCCACCACCAGTACACGTTTTTCTTCCTGCAAGGTCGCTTCGTAATCCAGCCCGGCCGCCACCGGTTCGTACTGGAATACCACATCCTTGAACCCGGCACGCTTCGCCGCACGTTCGAGGATCCCCTGCGCCTGGGCGTTAGCTTCATCGCCACCCAGCCCCTGGAAGTTAATCGGACGGCCAATCACCGCTTGGGTAATCGCTTCAGGTAACTGCGCTTGTGCCTGTTGGCGAATGTGTAACATCATTGCGCAGACCAGATCTTCAAACAGCGCCACCTGCTGCGGTTTTAAACCGCTGGCTCCGAGGAACGATTTCGGTGATTTCACAAACCACACTTCTTCCGGATCATCAATGTACTGCGCCAGTGAGGAAAGACCGAACTGCACGCTTTTCGCCGTAACATCGATATCTTCTTCGCGGTTGTAACGAATCGCCCGACGCAGCAGCGCCTGCGTTTCATCGTCGTTTGCCGGAACATCATGATGGCGGTACAGCCATTCGCTTACAGCTTCACGCGTTGGTGCACAAAGCATTGAAGGCAGCAGCGAGCTGTCATTTTCCATTTTCAGCAACTGTGGTTTACCGTCACGCATCACCGCTACTGAACAGTTTGCTGTACCGTAATCAAAACCAATAAACACGAAATAATCCCCATGCCGGTGAAGAAGGGGCGTGACTTTAGCGAAATGTTGTCGCCGCGACAACCGGAATATGAAAGCAAAGCGCTGCGTCTGAATAACGTTTATGCTGAAAGCGGATAAAAAAGGAGATGCGATGTATACCCTGAACTGGCAACCGCCGTATGACTGGTCGTGGATGTTGGGATTTCTTGCCACTCGTGCGGTGAGCGGTGTGGAAACGGTCGCTGACAATTATTATGCCCGCAGTCTGGCAGTGGGCGAACATCGGGGCATGATAACGGTGGTTCCTGATGTCGAAAATAATACGTTGCAAGTGAACTTAAGTTCGGGATTAGAACCGGTGGCGACCGAGTGCCTGGCGAAAATAAGCCGCCTGTTTGATCTGCAATGTAATCCGCAGATTGTTAATGGGGCGTTAGGTGAGTTAGGCGCGGCGCGGCCGGGATTGCGTTTACCTGGCTGTGTTGATGCTTTTGAACAGGGCGTGCGCGCCATTTTAGGCCAACTGGTGAGCGTGGCGATGGCGGCGAAATTGACCGCCAAAGTGGTGCAGCTTTATGGCGAACGTCTGGATGATTTCCCGGATTATATCTGCTTTCCCACGCCTCAACGGCTGGCAGCAGCCGACTCGCAGGCGCTAAAAGCGTTGGGGATGCCGCTGAAACGTGCAGAGGCGTTGATCCATCTGGCAAATGCGGTACTGGATGGCTCCTTACCGATAACAATGCCCGGTGATGTTGAGCAGGCGATGAAAACGCTGCAAACCTTTCCTGGAATCGGGCGCTGGACGGCGAATTATTTCGCCTTGCGCGGCTGGCAAGCGAAAGATGTTTTTCTACCGGATGATTATTTAATTAAACAGCGATTTCCGGGAATGACACCGGCACAAATCCGCCGTTATGCCGAACGCTGGAAACCCTGGCGTTCTTATGCGCTGTTGCATATCTGGTATACGGAAGGCTGGCAACCAGATGAAGCATGATGCTGGTCGCCAGGCGGCCGACGAAATGGATGAATTGTAGACGCATCAGGCGATGGGGGCGGCAAAATACTCAGTTAATTGCGAAATAACTGCTATTAACCAGCAAATCCAGCGGTTGGGCATCGGCAATCACCTCGCCATAAATCAGATCGACGCCGATGCCAGAAAGCGTATCCATTACCAGCGGCAGCGTTACTGGCCCGGCGATGGTTTTCAATCCCAGCCGCCGGGCGTGACCCTGAATGAGCGAAATCAGCATTTCATCCATCAAATTGCCTTGTACGCTGGCGCATAACTCGTCGTCGAGTAGCAGATAATCTGCCATATTCGCGTTCAGTGCGTTGAAGATTTGCAGGTCGCGTCCCACCTGACTGAGCACGATCCGGCAGCCCGCCAGCCGCAGTTTGTGCATATTTTCTGCGTGGTCGAAAATGGTTTCTGCCGGAATAATCAGATGTAATAACCGTGGTTGTAGTGGGCTATTTTCCAGTTGTTCAAGCAGTTCATCCACCAGCGTGGTGTTGCTTAAACCGGTAACGGAAAGGGGAAGGGCGATGCTTAAGCCTTTACTGGCAACTGCGTTTGCTGCCTGTTGGAAAAATTCATGCAATACCCGGCGATCAAGGGCGAGATTGAGCATCGGATCACTGAAGCTACGGCGAAATGTCAGTTCGTTAATAACCTCGCCGTTACGACTCCAGAGCTTAAGCGAAATCAGCCACAGATTACGCGTTTCCGGAATTCGCGGAGAAGCGACGCCGTGGGCGATCAGCAGCAGATGATTCTCTTTAATCATCATCCACGGATCATCGAGTGACATCGCTGCCTGTGCGCTATGTGCGGTAACTTGCTGTGGTTCGTAAACCGTCACCTGGCCGCGGCCCGCATTTTTTGAAGCATAACAGGCGATATCGGCCTGCGACATCACATCTGCCGCCTGATGATTGCTGTTATCGAACAGTGTAATTCCTGCGCTGGCTCCAACCCGATGCACACGGCCTTCCCACATAAAGTGGTAGTCATTAATCGCGCTGATAATGCGTGTCGCGATAAAGCGGGCACTTTCAACATTACAGTCAGGTAGTAAAAGACCAAATTCATCACCGCCGAGCCGCGCCAGCACGTCACTGGAGCGCAACAGGTTTAACATCAGCGATGCCAGTTCTCGCAGCAGGGCATCACCTGCCGCGTGCCCGGCGCTGTCATTTACGGCTTTAAAGCGATCAAGATCGATAAACACCAGAGCATGTCGTTGATGCGTACTGCTTACCGTCTGCAAAAGTATCCGCAACTGCTTCTCAAAACTGGCACGGTTGGCGAGATGTGTCAGGGTATCATGGGAGGCGCTGTAGCTAAGCTGGCGCAGCATTTTGCGTGATTCGGTGACGTCCTGAATTACCAGCACCGAACCAATATTGCTGCCATCAAGGGTACTTAGCGGCGTAATGCTGTAATGGACGTCGTAGCTGCCGCCGCTACGGCAGTGGAGAACGACATCTTGTTCGATAGCGGAACGCGACGTGTCGGCACTGTAAATGTTCTCCATTAAGGGACCATTATCACCAAATGTAATTTGCAACACCGTGAGTAGCGGAACACCCAACGCCTCTTCTTGCGTCCAGCCGCTCATCTTCTCGGCAACCGGATTCATAAAGGTGATTTTCATCGCCATATCAATACAGACCACGGCTTCACCGATGGAATCCAGCGTAATGTGCAGGCGCTCTTTTTCCTGAAACAGCGCCTCATTGAGCTGTTTCACTTCGGTCATATCAATATTAATGCCGAGCAGGCGCTCGACTTCGCCCTCTTTATTCAGCACACGATTGGCGAGGGCGCGAATATGGCGGATGCCATCTTTTACGGTAATGCGAAATTCCAGTTTAAAAGGCAAACGAGCCTGCAATGAATCGCGAATCACTTTCTCGGCGTGCCCGCGATCTTCTGGCAGCACACAGTCGTACCACACCTGCCAGTTCGGTTTGACATGTGACGGAATTTCATACAGCTCGAACATCCGCTTATCCCAACTGAAGATGTTAGGCTTCAGCTCCCACTCCCAGATGCCAATGCCACCGGCTTCGTTAGCCAGCGTTATCCGCTCCATCAGACGTTTGTTGATCTGTTCGGTGCGTTTGAGATCGTTTATGTCTTCAATCTGGGCAATAAAATAGAGTGGTGTGCCATCGGTGTGGCGTACCAGTGAGACGGCAAGCAACGCCCAGACAACGTCGCCATTACGGTTGTAGTAGCGTTTTTCCATTGAATAGGTGTTTATTTCACCGCTGATCAACTTCTCAACGTGTTGCAGATCTTTATTGAGATCTTCCGGCCAGGTAAGTTGTTGAAAGGTAATGGCACGCAGCTCTTCCTGGCTGTAACCAAGAAACTGGCATAGCGATTTGTTGGATTGCAGCCATTGCCCTTCGATACCCACTAACGCCATGCCGATGGCGGAATACTCCATCGCATTCCGAAAGCGGGTTTCGCTTTCGGAAATATGCTTGCGTTCAGCGCGAAAGGCATACATCACCATGGTCATGATGTTGGCGGGCAGCAGGATCAGCAAAAATGGCAGCCACGGCATATGGCTCATCAGGTAGGTTCGCGGCGTGGCGAGTAAAGCCGGATCGGCTGCCAACATCAGCGACACCATCATCACCGTGGCAAGAAAAATCAAAAAGGCTTCCATCCGTGGCAAACGCACGGCGCTCCACATCAGCAGCACAATAATGAAAGTAAAAGGCCACGGCAGATACCGCATCGAGAGCCAGCTTAACGCCAGCGTGATGGATAACGTTAACAGCGTCTCAAACAGCAACCGCGGGTCGCGATGGCGCAATAGATAGTGTGGCTTAAACAACAATCCCAGCGGGACTAGCGCCAGTGCGCCGATTGATTCGGAAAGCACCCAGATCAGAAATGCTTTAAGTGGATCGTCGTCTGGAACCAGCAAGACAACCAGCACGCCGCCCAATACAGGTGGCACGATAGCGCTGCCAAATGCCAGACGTAGCCAGTCAGCCAGATTTTGTAGTGGGTTATACCACGGTAATAATTTACGCAGCAGCATTGCGCCCACGACGGCCTCAATAATGTTGATGGTCGTCCAGGTCATATTGAGCGAACTGGTAGAAAAAAGCAGTACAGATGCGGCGACATTTCCCAGCGAGCAGGCCAATGCGATTCCCGGCCACATCCGCCCGGCATGGCGGTAAAACGCCACCATCATAATGGACGTCGGAAACCACAGCGGCGCAAGCTGGCTACCAAACTGCGAAAGTTCAAGTGAGAAGAGGGTAAAGATAAACGAGACTAAACCTAAACTGACGAGGTGAAGCAGTGGATGAGGCAGGGTAATTAAAACACGTTGTGATCGTTTACTCATTACCGCTCTATCCATATGGCCAGGTCGCCAGCATTAGTATCTGTGTTTATGCTAGTACAAAAGTTTTACATTTTATATGCGGTTTGTTCATAAAGTGACGTAATTGGCGGCAATTTGCACAACCGGACATAACATTTTTCACATTGCGTTAAAAGCAAACAATTAAATTTGCGTCAGGGAATGGATCGTCAACAATTAACTCTAAATGTGCGGCAACGCTATTCGACTGGTATCAGGCGGATGAAATCCCTATAATTGCCGCGTTTGGTGCTTCGGCACCCCCTTCCTAACATCCAGGTTAATCAGGTCGCTAAATTTATGACTGATCAGTCTCATCAGTGCGTCATTATCGGTATCGCTGGCGCATCGGCTTCCGGCAAGAGTCTCATTGCCAGTACCCTTTATCGTGAATTACGTGAACAAGTGGGTGATGAACACATCGGCGTTATTCCGGAAGACTGCTACTACAAAGATCAAAGCCATCTGTCGATGGAAGAACGCGTTAAGACCAACTACGACCATCCGAGTGCGATGGATCACAGTCTGCTGCTTGAGCATTTACAAGCGCTGAAACGTGGTTCGGCTATTGACCTGCCGGTTTACAGCTATGTTGAACATACGCGTATGAAAGAAACGGTGAAGGTTGAACCGAAGAAAGTCATCATTCTCGAAGGCATTTTGCTGCTGACGGATGCGCGTTTACGTGACGAACTCAACTTCTCCATTTTTGTTGATACCCCGCTGGATATCTGCCTGATGCGCCGCATCAAGCGCGATGTTAACGAGCGCGGGCGTTCGATGGATTCGGTGATGGCGCAATATCAAAAAACCGTGCGCCCAATGTTCCTGCAATTCATTGAACCTTCCAAACAATATGCCGACATTATCGTGCCGCGCGGCGGTAAAAACCGCATCGCGATCGATATATTGAAAGCGAAAATAAGTCAGTTCTTTGAATAAGCCTGGTAAATTGTGTACCGTTCAGTGATAACCTGGTATGCCCTTGACGTAAAAGGCGTTAAGGGAGTGATGCGCGAAAGGAGAAAATGCCATGCGTCTGTGTGACCGAGATATTGAAGCCTGGCTTGATGAAGGCCGTTTGTCGATCAACCCACGTCCGCCGGTGGAGCGTATTAATGGCGCGACGGTGGATGTGCGCCTGGGCAATAAATTTCGTACCTTCCGGGGCCACACGGCAGCGTTTATCGATCTGAGCGGTCCTAAAGACGAAGTGAGCGCGGCCCTTGATCGCGTGATGAGCGATGAGATCGTGCTCGATGAAAACGAGGCGTTTTTTCTTCATCCAGGTGAGCTGGCGCTGGCGGTGACGCTGGAGTCGGTAACCTTGCCTGCTGATTTGGTGGGCTGGCTGGACGGGCGTTCTTCACTGGCGCGTTTAGGGCTGATGGTGCACGTCACCGCACACCGTATCGATCCGGGCTGGGCTGGCTGCATTGTGCTGGAGTTTTACAACTCCGGTAAACTGCCGTTGGCGCTGCGCCCGGGGATGTTAATTGGCGCGCTGAGCTTTGAGCCGCTTTCCGGCCCGGCAGCGCGTCCATACAACCGCCGTGAAGATGCGAAATATCGCAACCAGCAGGGCGCGGTCGCCAGTCGAATCGATAAAGACTAATTCAGGCCCATTGAGGATTCCATGAGACGATTTCTGACGACGCTGATGATACTCCTGGTCGTGCTGGTGGCCGGGTTATCTGCGCTAGTGTTGCTGGTGAATCCGAATGATTTCCGCGACTATATGGTCAAGCAGGTTGCTGCGCGTAGCGGCTATCAATTGCAGTTGGACGGGCCACTGCGTTGGCACGTCTGGCCGCAACTTAGTATTCTCTCCGGGCGCATGTCCCTTACCGCCCAGGGTGCCAGCCAGCCGCTGGTACGAGCCGATAATATGCGCCTTGATGTGGCGCTTTTACCGCTACTGAGCCATCAACTGAGCGTTAAGCAGGTGATGCTGAAAGGCGCAGTCATTCAACTGACGCCGCAGACAGAAGCGGTGCGGAGTGAAGATGCCCCCGTTGCGCCGCGCGATAATACGTTGCCGGAGCTGTCAGAAGATCGCGGCTGGTCGTTTGATATCTCCAGCCTGAAGGTAGCTGACAGTGTGCTGGTGTTCCAGCATGAAAATGACGAGCAGGTGACGATTCGCAATATCCGTCTGCAAATGGAGCAAGATCCCCAACATCGTGGCTCGTTTGAGTTCTCCGGGCGGGTTAATCGCGACCAGCGCGATCTCACGTTATCTCTCAAAGGCACGGTGGATGCCTCTGATTATCCGCAAGATTTAACGGCGGCTATTGAACAAATTAACTGGCAGTTGCAGGGCGCAGACTTGCCAAAACAAGGTATTCAGGGGCAGGGGAGTTTCCAGGCCCAGTGGCAAGAGCCACATAAACGTCTGTCATTTCATCAAATCAATTTGACCGCTAACGACAGTACGCTCAGTGGGCAAGCGCAGGTCACGCTGACAGAGAAGCCGGAATGGTTGTTAAGACTGCAATTCCCGCAGCTTAATCTCGATAACTTAATCCCGCTTAATGAAACAGTTAACGGTGAAATCGGTGCTGCGCAGCAGGGGCAGAATCAACCAACGTTACCACGTCCCGTTATTTCCTCGCGTATTGATGAGCCAGCCTACCAGGGGTTAAAAGGTTTTGCCGCCGATATATTGTTGCAGGCTGATAACGTGCGTTGGCGCGGAATGAATTTTACCGACGTCGCCACGCAAATGACCAACAAGTCGGGCTTGTTGGAGATTATCCAACTGCAAGGCAAACTCAACGGTGGGCAAGTTTCGCTGCCGGGCACGCTGGACTCGACGGTAAAAAATCCGCGGATATCCTTTCAACCCCGGCTGGAAAACGTTGAGATTGGCACTATTCTGAAGGCGTTTAACTATCCGATTTCGTTGACCGGCAAAATGTCGCTGGCCGGTGATTTCTCCGGTGCTGACATTGATGCGGAAGATTTCCGCCATAATTGGCAAGGGAAGGCGCATGTTGAAATGGCCGACACGCGCATGGAAGGGATGAACTTCCAGCAGATGATCCAGCAGGCGGTAGAACGTAACGGCGGTGATGTGAAGGCTGCTGAAAACTTCGATAATGTGACACGGCTTGACCGTTTTACGACGGATTTGACGCTAAATAATGGCGTCGTGACGTTAAACGACATGCAGGGTGAATCGCCAGTGCTGGCGCTGACAGGGGCTGGTACGTTGAATCTGGCAGAGCAAACCTGTGACACCCTGTTTGATATTCGTGTCGTTGGCGGCTGGAACGGAGAAAGCAAGCTGGTTGAATTCTTCAAAGAAACACCGGTTCCGCTGCGGGTTTATGGCAACTGGCAGCAACTCAATTACAGTCTGCAAGTGGATCAGTTGCTGCGTAAACAGTTACAGGACGAAGCCAAACGTCGCCTGAACGACTGGGCTGAGCGCAATAAAGACTCCCGCAATGGTAAAGATGTGAAGAAGTTGCTGGAGAAGATGTAAGTTTCCAGATGACATAATTTGTAGGCCTGATAAGACGCGTAAAGCGTCGCATCAGGCAATCACGTAGATTACTTTCAGCAAAGATGAATCATCAGTAAAAGTAAGGTATTTCAGCGAGGGTGTTGGTCCGGCTGTAAATCGCCGAATCGTTTCCTGTAGGCCGGGGCAGCCCACATGGATGTGGGCTGAGGGCGCGTTTTACAGGGATGTTACCTCGCGCCCGTACCCGATAGCCGAAAGGAATAAGATGAGGGGACCGCGCCAGCGGCGATTTACCGCCGGGAGCCCGGGTTGCCAGGGTGGTGGCGATTGAGCCACCCTGGCACGTTCACCGGCTTGAGCGTTCCAAAGTAGCGAGGAACATAAAGTGAACGGAACAGCCTTCAATGTCACATACTCTCCCGGTTGAATGAAACGCCTGATGCGACGCTTTACGCGTCTTATCAGGCCTACATGCCCTCACACCTCATACTCCAAATTATCTTCCTTATGCAGCGGAATAATCTGCACCTTCTGTACGCGATGGCTCTCCACCTGCAACGTTTTGAGCAAATAATCCCCTACCTGTACTTCTTCGCCAGGTTGTGGAATGCGCTGCAAATATTCCATCAGCAGCCCGGCAATGGTGTGATATTCACGCTTCTCGTCCAGCGGCAACGGCACATATTGCACCAGATCTTCCAGCGGCATATGGCCATTCGCCGTCCAGGAGCCGTCGGCGTTTTTCTGAATATCATGACGGGCGTCGATCTCTTCCACTTCGTTCGGCAGGTTCCCGGCGATGGTTTCGGTGACGTCACTTAATGTCACAATCCCTTCCACTGAGCCAAACTCATCCACCACAAAAGCAAAGTGCGTGCGAGCGTTACGGAACTGCTCGAGGGCAGGTAACAATGGCAAGGTTTCCGGAAATACCAGCGGCTGGCGAATTAACACCCGCAGGTTGAGCGGTTCACCGCGCAGCGACTGTTGCAGCAGGTCGATAACGTGAACAACACCGAGCAAATCTTCGGCGTCGTCACCGTCGGTAACGACCAGACGCGTGTGCTGATTTCGCTCCAGTAACCGGCGGATCTCTTCTTCCGGGGCGTTGAGATCAATATGCTCAATATCGTGACGCGAGGTCATAATGCTGCTGACGGTACGCTGGTTCAGATTGAGTACCCGCTCGATCATCCGCCGCTCCTGCGGATTAAAGATTTGCTGATTATCATGATCCACCAGCATTGACGCGGTTTCGGCATCCAGTTCTGCATCTTCTTTTTGCCCGCTTAACAGGCGCATCACTGCTTCGGTTGTGCGCTGACGCAGCGTCTGATTGGCGGAAAGAAAACGGCGTCGGTTAAAGATGGCTAACTGGTTGAGCGCCTCGATCATCACTGAGAAACCAATAGCAGCGTACAAATACCCCTTCGGAATGGCGAATCCGAAACCTTCCGCGACCAGGCTAAAGCCAATCATCAACAGGAAACTTAAGCACAGTATAACGATGGTTGGGTGGCTATTAACGAACTGAGTTAACGGCTTGCTGGCCATCAGCATCAGACTGATAGCGATAACGACGGCGGCCATCATTACCAGTAAATGATCGACCATCCCAACGGCGGTAATCACCGAGTCGAGAGAGAAGATGGCGTCCAGCACGACTATCTGCGTCACCACGCCCCAGAACTTCGCTCCTTTGCGTTGTGTGGGGTTATTGCTGTCTTTCCCTTCCAGCCGCTCGTTCAGCTCCATCGTAGCTTTGAACAGCAGGAAGAAACCACCGAACAGCATGATTAAGTCGCGGGCGCTAAAGGTAAACGAGCGGAAGCTAAACAGCGGTTGGGTCAGAGTGACCAGCCAGGAGATTGACGCCAGCAGTAACAGGCGCATTAACATTGCCAGCAGTAGTCCGGTAACTCGTGCGCGGTCGCGCTGCTTCGGCGGTAGTTTTTCTGCGAGGATGGCAATAAAGACCAGGTTATCAATACCGAGGACCAGTTCGATCACTATCAGCGTGATTAACCCGGCCCAGATAGACGGATCGGCAATCCATTCCATAGTAAGTGCAATACCTATTCGTTGTATGACAAATGTCACAATTCGATCATGGATAATGATGCGCCAAATTGCAATGCTCAGGCATGACTTATCAGATTTTTATTCACAATGAATCCGGTAATCAATCCCCTTTATTTTGTGTTGAAAATAACTCTCTTACCGCAAATATATTTAAGAAATATCGCATATGGAGGTGGTATATTAAATATTGTCAACATAAAGAAACTCCTAAAAGATACAAAAAATAGCCTTCATATAATTCTTAAAAATAGTCAATTACCGATTTGTTACCTTGCCTGCTATTCCTTTAGCTGTAACACTTCTTCCTGAATTATTGGAGAGCAAATATTTAATTACCATAATGCTATCTTATAGTCGGGGAAAATAATTTCCGGAATAATGCTTTCACATAGACTGTTGCATGGTGAAAGGGTTAGAAAATTTGAACCAAATCAGTGTATTGGTAGCTAAAAAGCCAGGGGCGGTAGCGTGTCTGGATGCCTGAACGATGAGTCTGAATTATTCTGTCAATAGCCTGCGGATGAAATCAATTTTTTTAGGACTGATGCCAGTTAAATTTTTATTCAATTAACTGCAAGGTAAATGTGCATAGTGATATTGCGACGAATAATGCACAGGATAATGACTCTGCCAAAGTGATAAATAAACAATGATGAAATCCAAAATGAAATTGATGCCATTATTGGTGTCAGTAACCTTGATAAGCGGTTGCACAATACTTCCGGGCAGCAATATGTCTACGATGGGTAAAGACGTCATCAAACAGCAGGACGCTGATTTCGATCTCGACAAAATGGTGAATGTTTATCCGCTTACCCCGCGTCTGGTTGATCAATTACGCCCACGCCCCAACGTGGCGCGCCCTAATATGACGCTGGAAAGTGAGGTTGCTAATTACCAGTATCGTGTTGGACCCGGCGATGTTCTTAACGTCACTGTCTGGGATCACCCTGAACTCACCACGCCTGCCGGTCAGTACCGCAGCTCCAGCGATGCCGGTAACTGGGTACAGCCTGACGGCACCATGTTCTATCCGTATATTGGCAAGGTTCACGTGGTGGGCAAAACTCTCGCTGAAATTCGCAGTGATATTACCCGCCGCTTAGCGACATACATCGCTGACCCGCAGGTGGACGTTAATATCGCCGCCTTCCGTTCGCAAAAAGCCTATATCTCCGGTCAGGTGAATAAATCCGGTCAGCAGGCCATTACCAACGTGCCGCTGACCATTCTCGATGCCATTAACGCCGCTGGTGGCCTGACCGACACCGCCGACTGGCGCAACGTCGTTCTGACACACAATGGCCGCGAAGAACGTATTTCTTTGCAGGCGCTGATGCAAAACGGCGATCTCAACCAGAACCGACTGCTTTATCCGGGCGATATTCTTTACGTGCCGCGTAATGACGATCTGAAAGTGTTCGTGATGGGCGAAGTGAAGAAACAGAGCACCCTGAAAATGGACTTTAGCGGCATGACCCTGACTGAAGCCCTGGGCAATGCCGAAGGTATTGATATGACCACCTCTAACGCCAGCGGCATCTTTGTCATTCGTCCGCTGAAAGGCGAGGGCGGGCGCGGCGGCAAGATTGCCAATATCTACCAGTTGGATATGTCCGATGCCACTTCGCTGGTGATGGCGACGGAATTCCGCCTCCAGCCTTACGACGTGGTGTATGTCACCACCGCCCCGGTTTCCCGCTGGAACCGCCTGATCAATCAGTTGCTGCCAACTATTAGCGGTGTCCGTTACATGACGGATACAGCCAGCGACATTCATAACTGGTAATCGTCATGTTTAACAACATCTTAGTTGTCTGCGTCGGCAATATTTGCCGCTCCCCGACGGCGGAGCGCTTACTGCAACGTTATCACCCTGAGCTGAAAGTGGAGTCCGCTGGGCTCGGTGCGTTGGTAGGTAAAGGCGCTGATCCTACCGCCATCAGCGTCGCCGCAGAACATCAACTGTCTCTGGAAGGTCACTGCGCCCGGCAAATCAGCCGCCGCCTGTGTCGCAACTACGACCTGATTTTGACCATGGAAAAGCGCCATATCGCCCGTTTATGCGAGATGGCGCCGGAGATGCGCGGCAAAGTGATGCTGTTTGGTCACTGGGATAACGAATGTGAAATCCCCGACCCCTATCGCAAAAGTCGGGAAACGTTTGCAGCGGTGTACACATTACTTGAACGGTCTGCCCGCCAGTGGGCGCAGGCATTGAACGCAGAGCAGGTATAAGAATGACAGAAAAAGTAAAACAACATGCCGCTCCGGTAACGGGCAGTGATGAAATCGATATTGGTCGTCTGGTCGGCACCGTCATTGAAGCGCGCTGGTGGGTGCTTGGCATCACTGCCGTATTCGCCCTCTGTGCCGTGATTTACACCTTCTTCGCCACACCGATTTACAGCGCCGATGCACTGGTTCAAATCGAACAAAGTGGCGGTAATTCGCTGGTGCAGGACATCGGTTCGGCGTTAGCCAACAAACCGCCAGCATCGGACGCCGAGATCCAGTTGATTCGATCGCGTCTGGTGCTTGGCAAAACGGTTGACGATCTCGACCTTGATATTGCGGTGAGCAAAAACACGTTCCCGATTTTCGGTGCGGGTTGGGATCGTCTGATGGGACGCCAGAACGAGACGGTGAAAGTGACCACCTTTAACCGTCCAAAAGAGATGGCGGATCAGGTGTTTACGCTTAACGTTCTGGACAACAAAAACTACACCCTGATCAGTGATGGTGGCTTTAGCGCCCGTGGGCAAGCAGGTCAGATGCTGAAAAAAGAGGGCGTCGCGCTGATGGTCGAAGCCATTCACGCCAGTCCGGGCAGTGCGTTTACGGTTACGAAATACTCCACGCTCGGGATGATTAATCAACTGCAAAATAGCCTGACGGTAACGGAGAACGGCAAAGACGCTGGTGTACTTAGCCTGACTTATACCGGTGAAGATCGCGAACAGATCCGCGACATTCTTAACAGCATCGCCCGTAACTATCAGGAACAAAATATTGAACGTAAGTCGGCAGAAGCGTCGAAAAGCCTCGCCTTCCTCGCACAGCAGTTGCCGGAAGTGCGCAGCCGCCTTGATGTCGCTGAAAACAAACTGAATGCCTTCCGTCAGGATAAAGATTCCGTCGATTTACCGCTGGAAGCAAAAGCAGTGCTCGATTCGATGGTCAACATCGACGCACAGCTTAACGAACTGACCTTTAAAGAGGCGGAAATCTCCAAACTGTATACCAAAGTCCACCCGGCCTACCGTACCTTGCTGGAGAAACGTCAGGCACTGGAAGACGAAAAAGCCAAACTTAACGGCCGGGTGACGGCGATGCCGAAAACTCAGCAAGAGATTGTGCGCCTGACCCGCGATGTGGAATCTGGTCAACAGGTCTATATGCAACTGCTGAATAAAGAGCAGGAGCTGAAAATTACTGAAGCCAGTACCGTCGGTGATGTACGTATTGTTGACCCGGCAATCACCCAGCCTGGTGTACTGAAACCGAAGAAAGGGTTGATTATTCTTGGTGCGATTATCCTCGGCCTGATGCTCTCCATTGTTGGCGTGTTGCTGCGCTCACTGTTTAATCGCGGTATTGAAAGCCCGCAGGTGCTGGAAGAACATGGCATCAGCGTTTACGCCAGCATTCCACTGTCGGAATGGCAGAAAGCACGCGATAGTGTCAAAACGATTAAAGGTATTAAACGCTACAAACAGAGCCAGTTGTTGGCGGTGGGGAATCCAACCGATCTGGCGATTGAAGCCGTCCGCAGTCTGCGTACCAGCCTGCACTTCGCGATGATGCAGGCGCAAAATAATGTGCTGATGCTGACCGGGGTTAGCCCGTCAATTGGTAAAACCTTTGTCTGTGCCAACCTTGCCGCGGTGATCAGTCAGACCAATAAACGGGTGTTGTTGATCGACTGCGATATGCGCAAAGGCTATACCCACGAGTTACTCGGCACCAATAACGTCAATGGCCTGTCGGAGCTACTGATTGGCAAGGGTGATATTGCGGCCAGTGCCAAACCCACTTCGATTCCTAATTTTGACCTGATCCCGCGCGGTCAGGTGCCGCCGAATCCGTCTGAACTTCTGATGAGCGAACGCTTTGCCGAACTGGTGAGCTGGGCGAGTAAAAACTACGACCTGGTGTTGATTGATACGCCGCCGATTCTGGCGGTGACCGATGCGGCAATTGTCGGGCGTCATGCCGGAACCACCTTGATGGTGGCGCGTTATGCGGTCAACACCTTGAAAGAAGTGGAAACCAGCCTCAGCCGTTTTGAGCAGAACGGGATTACGGTGAAAGGGGTGATTCTGAACTCCATCTTCCGCCGCGCCAGTGCGTATCAGGATTATGGCTACTACGAATATGAATATAAGTCGGATGCAAAATAACGAGGTCGGTTTCCCGATACCTGCATTCGCACCGCCCCGTAGGCCGGATAAGGCGTTCACGCCGCATCCGGCAAGCAAACCAGCTCATAAGCCGGGAGAACAAACTATGAAAGAAAATCCGCTGATCTCAATCTATATGCCGACCTGGAACCGCCAACAACTGGCGATTCGGGCGATCAAATCGGTCCTGCGCCAGGACTACAGCAACTGGGAGATGCTCATCGTTGATGATTGCTCTACGTCCTGGGAACAGTTGCAACAATACGTCACAGCCCTCAATGACCCACGCATCACCTACATTCACAACGATATTAACAGTGGAGCCTGCGCGGTACGCAACCAGGCGATTATGCTGGCTCAAGGGGAATACATCACCGGGATCGATGACGATGACGAGTGGACACCCAACCGCCTGAGTGTCTTCCTCGCCCATAAACAGCAACTGGTCACTCACGCCTTTTTGTACGCTAACGACTACGTTTGCCAGGGCGAAGTCTATTCCCAACCGGCAAGCCTGCCGCTGTATCCCAAATCGCCGTATTCACGCCGCCTGTTCTACAAGCGCAACATCATCGGCAACCAGGTTTTTACCTGGGCGTGGCGTTTCAAAGAGTGCTTGTTCGATACCGAACTGAAAGCGGCACAGGATTACGACATCTTCCTGCGGATGGTGGTGGAGTATGGCGAACCGTGGAAAGTGGAAGAGGCGACGCAGATCCTGCATATCAATCACGGCGAAATGCAGATCACCTCGTCACCGAAAAAATTCTCCGGATACTTCCATTTTTACCGCAAGCACAAAGACAAATTCGACCGCGCCAGCAAAAAGTATCAACTGTTTACCCTCTATCAAATCCGCAATAAGCACATGACCTGGCGCACTTTGCTGACACTGTTGTCAGTGCGCAATGGTAAACGTCTGGCGGACGGGCTGCGGGGGCGCTAAGGATGCTGGAAGATCTGCGCGCCAATAGCTGGAGTCTCCGCCCGTGCTGCATGGTTCTCGCCTATCGCGTTGCCCATTTTTGCTCGGTGTGGCGCAAAAAGAACGTCCTCAACAATCTGTGGGCGGTTCCGCTGCTGGTGCTGTATCGCATTATCACTGAATGCTTTTTCGGTTATGAAATCCAGGCTGCCGCGACCATCGGACGTCGTTTTACCATCCATCACGGCTACGCGGTGGTGATCAATAAAAACGTGGTGGCGGGGGATGATTTCACCATTCGCCACGGCGTCACTATTGGCAATCGAGGAGCCGACAACATGGCGTGCCCCCAAATTGGCAACGGCGTCGAACTCGGTGCCAATGTCATTATTCTTGGCGATATCACCATTGGTCACAACGTGACTGTCGGCGCGGGCAGCGTGGTGCTCGATGCTGTCCCGGACAACGCGCTGGTGGTGGGAGAAAAAGCGCGAGTGAAGGTAATTAAATGAATATTTTGCAATTTAATGTGCGGCTGGCGGAGGGCGGGGCGGCAGGCGTGGCGTTAGATCTCCACCAGCGCGCACTGCAACAGGGGCTGGCGTCACATTTTGTCTACGGCTACGGCAAGGGCGGCAAAGAGAGTGTCAGCCATCAAAACTATCCGCAGGTGATTAAACACACCCCACGCCTGACGGCGATGGCGAATATCGCACTGTTTCCACTGTTTAACCGCGACGTGTTCGGCAATTTTAATGCGTTATATCGCACCATTACCCGCACGCAGGGGCCAGTGGTGCTGCATTTTCATGTCCTGCACAGTTACTGGTTGAATCTCAACAACGTGGTGAGATTTTGCGAAAAAGTGAAAAACCACAAGCCAGATGTCACTCTGCTCTGGACGCTGCACGACCACTGGAGTGTCACCGGACGCTGCGCCTTTACCGACGGTTGTGAAGGCTGGAAAACGGGCTGTCAGAAATGCCCGACTCTAAATAACTATCCGCCGGTGAAGGTTGATCGCGCGCACCAGCGAGTTACAGGCAAACGCCAGTTGTTCCGTGAGATGCTGGCGCTGGGCTGTCAGTTTATTTCCCCCAGCCAGCATGTGGCTGACGCTTTCAATAGTCTGTACGGGCCTGGGCGTTGCCGGATTATCAATAACGGGATTGACGTGGCAACCGAGGCAATTCTGGCGGAACTGCCACCGGTGCGCGAAACCCAGGGCAAGCCGAAAATCGCTGTGGTGGCGCATGACCTGCGTTATGACGGCAAAACTAACCAGCGACTGGTACGCGAAATGATGGCGCTGGGCGATAAAATCGAACTTCATACCTTCGGTAAGTTCTCGCCGTTTAGCGCAGGCAACGTGGTCAATCACGGTTTTGAAACCGACAAACGTAAGCTGATGAGTGCGCTTAATCAAATGGATGCGCTGGTATTTAGCTCTCGCGTCGATAACTACCCGCTGATTTTGTGTGAAGCGTTATCCATTGGTGTGCCGGTGATTGCCACTCACAGCGACGCGGCGTGGGAAGTGCTGCAAAAGTCTGGCGGTAAAACCGTCAGCGAAGAAGAAGTGCTGCAACTGGTGCAGTTAAGTAAACCAGAAATCGCGCAGGCGATATTTGGCACCACACTTACCGGGTTCAGCCAGCGCAGTCGCACCGCCTACAGTGGACAACAGATGCTGGAGGAGTATGTCAAGTTCTATCAGAATCTGTAGCTACCTGCTGTTGCCGCTGATTTACCTGCTGGTTAACGTCAAAATCGCCCAGCTTGGCGAAAGTTTTCCCATCACCATCGTCACCTTTTTGCCTGTCTTGTTGTTGCTGTTTTTAGAGCGCATCAGCGTTAAAAAATTGATGATAGCGTTAGGGATTGGTGCGGGACTCACGGCGTTTAACTACCTGTTTGGTCAGTCTTTGGATGCCAGCAAATACGTTACCTCGACGATGCTGTTTGTCTATATCGTGATCATTATTGGCATGGTGTGGAGCATTCGCTTTAAAACCATTTCGCCACACAACCACCGCAAGATATTACGCTTCTTTTATTTGGTGGTTGGGCTGGTGGTGGCGCTGGCGGCGGTGGAGATGGCGCAAATTATCCTTACTGGCGGCAGCAGTATTATGGAGTCGATTTCGAAATACCTGATTTACAGTAACAGCTATGTACTGAATTTCATTAAATTCGGTGGCAAGCGTACCACGGCACTTTATTTCGAACCGGCATTTTTCGCTCTGGCATTAATCTCAATTTGGCTCAGTATCAAACAGTTTGGTATCAAAACCCCTAAAACCGATGCTATGATTCTCGCAGGGATAATATTATCCGGATCGTTTTCAGGGGTTATGACCTTTATCCTGTTTTATTTGCTGGAGTGGGCATTTCAGTATCTGAATAAAGAGGCGATTAAGAAAAAATTACCGCTGGCATTGATTTCTTTGGCTGTATTCCTGGTTGGTGTGGTCATTGCGTTTCCTTATATTTCCACCCGTCTGGGAGATTTAGGTACGGAAGGATCGTCATCGTATTATCGTATTGTTGGTCCGCTGGTGATGGTCGGTTATTCTTTGACCCATATTGACGGTGTGGTCAGATTTGGCTCACTTTATGAATATGTCGCATCATTCGGAATATTTAACGGTGCGGATGTCGGAAAAACCATAGACAATGGTTTATATCTGCTGATTATTTATTTTTCCTGGTTCGCGGTGTTTTTATCGCTGTGGTACATGGGGAAAGTGATAAAAATGATGCTCAACGCTTTTGGTGATAACCGCAATTTTCGCGTGCAATTATATCTTTTTACTCCGGTGTCGCTGTTTTTTACCGGTTCAATATTTAGCCCGGAATATGCATTTTTAATCGTCTGTCCGTTTATTTTGCGAAAAGCGTTAAATATACACCCTAAATAATTCGAGTTGCAGGAAGTTGGTGACACAGCGAATCCCAGGAGCGTACACGAGTACGTGACTGGGGGGAGCGAGGAAAACCAACGCACATGCAGCTTGAAGTATGACGGGTATTACGAGGTAAGAACATGTTGCTTAGCATAATCACCGTCGCGTTTCGTAATCTCGAAGGGATAGTTAAAACATACGCCTCCCTGACGCATCTGGCGCAGGCGGAGGATATCAGCTTCGAATGGATTGTTGTCGATGGCGGTTCGAACGACGGCAGCCGTGAGTATCTGGAAAATCTGAATGGTGTTCATAACTTACGCTTTGTCAGTGAGCCAGATAACGGCATCTACGACGCCATGAACAAAGGCATTGCGATGGCGCAAGGCAAATTTGCTTTGTTTCTCAACTCGGGCGATATCTTTCACCCGAATGCCGCGAATTTTGTGCGTAAGTTAAAAACACAACAAGATAACGTGATGGTCACTGGCGATGCGCTGCTGGATTTTGGCGATGGCCATAAAATTAAACGTAGCGCCAAACCTGGCTGGTATATTTATCACAGTCTGCCCGCCAGTCATCAGGCGATATTTTTCCCGGTTTCTGGTCTGAAAAAATGGCGTTATGATCTGGAATATAAAGTTTCTTCCGATTACGCGCTGGCGGCCAAAATGTATAAGGCCGGTTACGCATTTAAAAAACTCAATGGCCTGGTGTCTGAATTTTCCATGGGTGGAATTTCCACCACCAATAATATGGAATTGTGTGCAGACGCCAAAAAAGTACAACGACAAATATTACATGTGCCTGGCTTCTGGGCTGAATTATCCTGGCATTTACGCCAGCGTACTACCTCAAAGACGAAAGCCTTATATAACAAAAGCTGAATATAAGGGAAAACGATGCAGGATTTAAGTGGGTTTTCAGTGCCGAAAGGGTTCCGGGGCGGCAACGCGATTAAAGTGCAATTATGGTGGACGGTACAGGCAACATTATTTGCCTGGTCACCGCAAGTATTGTATCGCTGGCGGGCATTTTTGTTACGTTTATTTGGCGCAAAAATAGGAAAAAACGTAGTTATTCGCCCGTCAGTAAAAATTACTTATCCATGGAAATTAACTTTAGGTGATTACGCGTGGATCGGTGATGAGGTTAATTTATATACCCTTGGCGAAATTACCATTGGCGCTCATTCGGTAATTTCACAAAAAAGTTATTTGTGTACCGGCAGTCATGATCACGCAAGTGACTATTTCACTATTAACGCCTTGCCAATTGTGATTGGCGAGAAATGCTGGCTGGCGACGGATGTTTTTGTCGCGCCCGGCGTCACTATTGCCGACGGCACCGTCGTAGGTGCGCGAAGCAGTGTTTTTAAATCGCTTCCGGCAAATGTGGTTTGCCGGGGGAACCCCGCAGTGGTGATACGCAAACGCGTTGAAACTGAATAAATTCAAAAAATACAGAGGAATAAGACATGTCAAAAGTCGCTCTCATCACCGGCGTAACCGGACAAGATGGTTCTTACCTGGCAGAACTGCTGCTGGAGAAAGGTTACGAGGTGCATGGTATTAAGCGCCGCGCATCGTCATTCAATACCGAGCGCGTGGATCATATTTATCAGGATCCACACACCTGCAATCCGAAATTCCATCTGCATTATGGCGACCTGAGTGATACCTCCAACCTGACGCGCATTTTGCGTGAAGTACAGCCGGATGAAGTGTACAACCTGGGGGCGATGAGCCACGTTGCGGTTTCTTTTGAATCACCGGAATATACCGCAGACGTTGACGCGATGGGCACGCTGCGTCTGTTGGAGGCGATCCGCTTCCTCGGTCTGGAAAAGAAAACCCGTTTCTATCAGGCTTCCACCTCTGAACTGTACGGTCTGGTGCAGGAAATTCCACAGAAAGAGACTACGCCGTTCTACCCGCGCTCTCCGTATGCGGTCGCCAAACTGTACGCCTACTGGATAACCGTCAACTACCGCGAATCCTATGGCATGTACGCCTGCAACGGCATTCTGTTTAATCATGAATCGCCGCGCCGTGGCGAAACCTTCGTCACCCGCAAAATTACCCGCGCAATCGCCAACATCGCTCAGGGGCTGGAGTCCTGCCTGTACCTCGGCAATATGGATTCCCTGCGTGACTGGGGTCATGCCAAAGATTACGTAAAAATGCAGTGGATGATGCTGCAACAGGAACAGCCAGAAGATTTCGTTATCGCTACCGGCGTTCAGTACTCCGTGCGCCAGTTTGTGGAAATGGCGGCGGCACAACTGGGTATCAAACTGCGCTTTGAAGGCACGGGCGTTGAAGAGAAGGGCATAGTGGTTTCCGTCACCGGGCATGACGCACCAGGCGTAAAACCGGGTGATGTAATTATCGCCGTTGACCCACGTTACTTCCGTCCGGCTGAAGTTGAAACGCTGCTCGGTGATCCGACCAAAGCGCACGAAAAACTGGGCTGGAAACCGGAAATCACTCTCAAAGAGATGGTCTCTGAAATGGTGGCTAACGACCTTGAGGCAGCGAAAAAACACTCTCTGCTGAAATCTCACGGCTACGACGTGGCGATCGCGCTGGAGTCTTAAGCATGAGTAAACAACGTATTTTTATCGCTGGCCATCGCGGGATGGTCGGTTCCGCCATCAAGCGCCAGCTCGAACAGCGCGGCGATGTGGAACTGGTATTGCGTACCCGCGACGAACTGAACCTGCTGGACAGCCGCGCGGTGGATGATTTCTTTGCCAGTGAGCGCATTGACCAGGTGTATCTGGCGGCGGCGAAAGTGGGCGGCATTGTTGCCAACAATACTTATCCGGCAGATTTCATCTACCAGAACATGATGATTGAGAGCAACATCATTCACGCCGCGCATCAGAACGACGTGAACAAACTGCTCTTTCTCGGTTCGTCCTGCATCTACCCAAAACTGGCAAAACAGCCGATGGCAGAAAGCGAGTTGTTACAGGGGACGCTGGAGCCGACCAATGAACCCTACGCGATTGCCAAAATCGCCGGGATCAAACTGTGCGAATCATACAACCGCCAATATGGACGCGATTACCGCTCGGTCATGCCGACCAACCTGTACGGGCCACATGACAACTTCCACCCGAGTCACTCGCACGTGATCCCTGCATTGCTGCGCCGCTTCCACGAGGCGACAGCACAGAATGCGCCGGACGTGGTGGTGTGGGGCAGCGGCACACCGATGCGCGAATTTCTGCATGTCGATGATATGGCGGCGGCGAGCATTCATGTGATGGAGCTGGCGCACGAAGTCTGGTTGGAGAACACCCAGCCGATGCTGTCGCACATTAATGTCGGCACCGGCGTTGACTGCACCATCCGCGAGCTGGCGCAAACTATCGCTAAAGTGGTGGGCTACAAAGGTCGGGTAGTTTTCGACGCCAGCAAACCGGACGGCACGCCGCGCAAACTGTTGGATGTGACACGCCTGCATCAACTTGGCTGGTATCACGAAATCTCACTGGAGGCGGGGCTTGCCAGCACCTACCAGTGGTTTCTTGAGAATCAAGAGCGTTTTCGGGGGTAATGATGTTTTTACGTCAGGAAGACTTTGCCACAGTAGTGCGCTCGACCCCGCTTGTCTCTCTCGACTTTATTGTCGAGAACAGCCGCGGCGAGTTCCTGCTTGGCAAAAGAACCAACCGCCCGGCGCAGGGTTACTGGTTTGTGCCGGGAGGGCGCGTGCAGAAGGATGAAACGCTGGAAGCCGCATTTGAGCGGCTGACGCTGGCGGAACTGGGGCTGCGACTGCCGATGAAAGCAGGCCAGTTTTACGGCGTCTGGCAGCATTTTTATGACGATAACTTCTCCGGTACAGATTTCACCACCCACTATGTGGTGCTCGGTTTTCGCTTCAGGGTAGCGGAAGAAGAGCTGTTGCTGCCGGACGAACAGCATGACGATTACCGCTGGTTGACGGCGGACGCGCTGCTGGCCAGTGACGATGTTCATGCGAACAGCCGCGCCTATTTTCTCGCTGAGAAGCGTGCCGGAGTGCCTGGCTTATGAAAATTCTGGTCTACGGCATTAACTACTCGCCAGAGCTAACCGGTATCGGCAAATACACTGGCGAGATGGTGGAATGGCTGGCAGCACAAGGTCATGAAGTGCGGGTCATTACCGCGCCGCCTTACTATCCGCAGTGGCAGGTGGGCGAGAACTATTCCGCCTGGCGGTACAAACGGGAAGAGGGCGCAGCCACGGTGTGGCGCTGCCCGCTGTATGTGCCAGAACAGCCCAGTACCCTGAAACGCCTTTTGCATCTTGGCAGTTTTGCCGTCAGCAGTTTCTTCCCGCTGATGGCGCAACGCCGCTGGAGGCCGGATCGCATTATCGGCGTGGTGCCAACGCTGTTTTGCACGCCGGGAATGCGCCTGCTGGCAAAACTCTCTGGCGCGCGTACCGTGCTGCATATTCAGGATTACGAAGTGGACGCCATGCTGGGGTTGGGTCTTGCCGGAAAAGGCAACGGCGGCAAAGTGGCCCGCCTGGCAACAGCGTTCGAACGTAGCGGGCTGCACAACGTTGATAATGTCTCCACGATTTCACGCTCGATGATGAATAAAGCCATCGAAAAAGGCGTGGCGGCGGAAAAAGTCATCTTCTTCCCCAACTGGTCGGAAATCGCTCGTTTTCAGCACGTTGCACAGGCCGATGTCGACGCCCTTCGTAACCAGCTTGGTCTGCCGGATAACAAAAAAATCATTCTTTACTCCGGCAATATTGGCGAAAAGCAGGGGCTGGAAAACGTTATTGAAGCCGCCGATCGCCTGCGCGATGAACCGTTGATTTTTGCCATTGTCGGGCAGGGCGGCGGCAAAGCGCGGCTGGAAAAAATGGCGCAGCAGCGTGGGCTGCGCAACATGCAATTTTTCCCGCTGCAATCGTATAAAGCCTTGCCCGCACTGCTGAAGATGGGCGATTGCCATCTGGTAGTGCAAAAACGCGGCGCGGCAGATGCCGTATTGCCGTCGAAACTGACCAATATTCTGGCGGCAGGCGGTAACGCGGTGATTACCGCAGAAGCCCACACAGAACTGGGGCAGCTTTGCGCCACCTTTCCAGGTATTGCAGTTTGCGTAGAACCGGAATCGGTAGAGGCGCTGGTGGCGGGGATCCGCCAGGCGCTCCTGCTGCCCAGACACAACACGGTGGCACGTGAATATGCCGAACGCACGCTCGATAAAGAGAACGTGTTACGTCAATTTATAAATGATATTCGGGGATAATTATGGCGCAGTCGAAACTCTATCCTGTGGTGATGGCAGGTGGCTCCGGTAGCCGCTTATGGCCGCTTTCCCGCGTACTTTACCCCAAGCAGTTTTTATGCCTGAAAGGTGATCTCACCATGCTGCAAACCACCATCTGCCGCCTGAACGGCGTGGAGTGCGAAAGCCCGGTGGTGATTTGCAATGAGCAACATCGTTTTATTGTCGCGGAGCAATTGCGTCAACTAAACAAACTCACCGAGAACATTATTCTCGAACCGGTAGGGCGCAACACCGCGCCCGCCATTGCGCTGGCGGCACTGGCGACAAAACGCCATAGCCCCGAGAGCGACCCGTTAATGCTGGTGCTGGCGGCGGATCATGTGATTGCCGATGAGGACGCTTTTCGCAGCGCCGTGCGTAATGCTATGCCGTATGCCGAAGCGGGCAAGCTGGTGACCTTCGGCATTGTGCCGGATCTACCTGAAACCGGTTATGGCTATATTCGTCGCGGCGACGTTTCCCCCGGCGAGCAAGATACGGTGGCCTTTGAAGTGGCGCAGTTTGTCGAAAAACCGAATCTGGAAACCGCGCAGGGCTATGTGGCAAACGGTGATTATTACTGGAACAGCGGCATGTTCCTGTTCCGCGCCGGACGCTATCTCGAAGAACTGAAAAAATATCGTCCGGATATTCTCGACGCCTGTGAAAAAGCGATGAGCGCCATCGATCCGGATCTCGATTTTATTCGTGTGGATGAAGAAGCGTTTCTCGCCTGCCCGGAAGAGTCGGTGGATTACGCGGTCATGGAACGCACGGCAGATGCCGTTGTGGTGCCGATGGATGCGGGCTGGAGCGATGTCGGTTCCTGGTCCTCATTATGGGAGATCAGCGCACACACCGCCGAGGGCAATGTTTGCCACGGCGACGTGATTAATCACAAAACCGAAAACAGCTATGTGTATGCCGAATCTGGCCTGGTGACCACCGTTGGGGTGAAAGATCTGGTCGTGGTGCAGACCAAAGACGCGGTGTTGATTGCCGATCGGAACGCGGTGCAGGATGTGAAAAAAGTGGTCGAGCAGATCAAAGCTGATGGTCGTCATGAGCATCGGGTGCATCGCGAAGTGTACCGCCCGTGGGGCAAATATGACTCTATCGACGCAGGCGACCGCTACCAGGTGAAACGCATCACCGTGAAACCGGGCGAGGGGTTGTCGGTACAGATGCACCATCACCGGGCAGAACACTGGGTGGTGGTGGCGGGAACGGCAAAAGTCACCATTGACGGTGATATCAAACTGCTTGGTGAAAACGAGTCCATTTATATTCCGCTGGGGGCGACGCATTGCCTGGAAAATCCGGGGAAAATTCCGCTCGATTTAATTGAAGTGCGCTCCGGCTCTTATCTCGAAGAGGATGATGTGGTGCGTTTTTCGGATCGCTACGGACGGGTGTAAACGCCTTATCCGACCTGTGGTTCGGGTTTTGTAGGCCTGATAAGGCGCGGTAGCGTCGCATCAGGCAATGAATGCCGAATCGCGATGTAAATAA
>NZ_KE137292.1:1888757-1893154 GCF_000408805.1 Escherichia sp. KTE159 | reverse complement strand
GGCCGCTTCGGTCAGGGCCAACTATTGCCTGAAAAAGGGTATCGACATGAAAAAATTAACCTGCTTTAAAGCCTACGATATTCGCGGAAAATTAGGCGAAGAACTGAATGAAGATATTGCCTGGCGTATTGGTCGCGCCTATGGCGAATTTCTTAAACCGAAAACCATTGTATTAGGTGGTGATGTCCGCCTCACCAGTGAAACCTTAAAACTGGCGCTGGCAAAAGGTTTACAGGACGCGGGCGTCGATGTGCTGGATATCGGCATGTCAGGCACCGAAGAGATCTATTTTGCCACGTTCCATCTCGGCGTAGATGGCGGTATCGAAGTCACCGCCAGCCATAATCCGATGGATTACAACGGCATGAAACTGGTGCGCGAAGGGGCTCGCCCGATCAGCGGCGATACCGGACTGCGCGACGTCCAGCGTCTGGCTGAAGCCAATGACTTCCCGCCTGTCGATGAAACAACACGCGGTCGCTATCAGCAAATCAACCTGCGTGACGCTTACGTTGATCACCTGTTCGGTTATATCAACCACAAAAACCTCACGCCGCTCAAGCTGGTGATCAACGCCGGTAACGGCGCTGCGGGGCCGGTGGTGGATGCTATCGAAGCCCGTCTGAAAGCACTCGACGCCCCCGTGGAATTAATCAAGGTGCACAACACGCCAGACGGCAATTTCCCCAACGGTATTCCTAATCCGCTGCTGCCGGAATGCCGCGACGATACGCGTAATGCGGTTATCAAACACGGTGCGGACATGGGTATTGCCTTTGATGGCGATTTCGACCGCTGCTTCCTGTTCGACGAAAAAGGGCAGTTTATCGAGGGCTACTACATCGTCGGCCTGCTGGCAGAAGCGTTCCTCGAAAAAAATCCTGGCGCGAAGATCATCCACGATCCGCGTCTCTCCTGGAACACTGTCGATGTGGTGACCGCTGCAGGCGGTACGCCGGTGATGTCGAAAACCGGACACGCCTTTATTAAAGAACGTATGCGCAAGGAAGACGCCATCTACGGTGGCGAAATGAGCGCCCATCACTATTTCCGTGATTTTGCTTATTGCGACAGCGGCATGATCCCGTGGCTGTTGGTAGCCGAACTGGTGTGCCTGAAAGGGAAAACACTGGGTGAACTGGTGCGTGACCGCATGACGGCATTTCCGGCAAGTGGGGAGATCAACAGCAAGCTGGCGCAACCCGTTGAGGCAATTAACCGCGTCGAACAGCACTTTAGCCGCGAGGCGCTGGCGGTGGATCGCACCGACGGTATCAGCATGACCTTTGCCGACTGGCGTTTCAATCTGCGCTCCTCCAACACTGAACCGGTGGTGCGGCTGAATGTGGAATCGCGCGGCGATGTGCCGCTGATGGAAGCGCGAACGCGCACTCTGCTGACGTTGCTGAACGAGTAATGTCTGTTTTTCCCTTACCCCATTGCGGGTAAGGGGCTAATAACAGGAACAACGATGACAAATCTAAAAAAGCGCGAGCGAGCGAAAACCAATGCATCGTTAATCTCTATGGTGCAACGCTTTTCAGATATCACCATCATGTTTGCCGGGCTATGGCTGGTTTGCGAAGTGAGCGGGCGGTCATTCTTCTACATGCATCTGTTGGTGGCGCTGATTACGCTGGTGGTGTTCCAGATGTTGGGCGGCATCACCGATTTTTATCGCTCCTGGCGCGGTGTTCGGGCAACGACAGAATTTGCCCTGCTGCTACAAAACTGGACGCTAAGCGTGATTTTTAGCGCCGGACTGGTGGCGTTTAATAATGATTTCGATACGCAACTGAAGGTCTGGCTGGCGTGGTATCTGCTGACCAGCATCGGACTGGTGGTTTGCCGTTCATGCATTCGTATCGGTGCGGGATGGTTGCGTAATCATGGCTATAACAAACGCATGGTCGCGGTGGCGGGGGACTTAGCCGCCGGACAAATGCTGATCGAGAGCTTCCGTAATCAGCCGTGGTTAGGGTTTGAAGTGGTGGGCGTATATCACGATCCGAAGCCGGGCGGCGTTTCTAATGACTGGGCAGGCAACCTGCAACAACTGGTTGAGGACGCTAAAGCGGGCAAGATTCATAACGTCTATATCGCCATGCAGATGTGCGACGGCGCGCGAGTGAAAAAGCTGGTACATGCGTTGGCAGACACCACCTGTTCGGTGCTGCTGATCCCCGATGTATTTACTTTCAACATTCTCCATTCACGTATCGAAGAGATGAATGGCGTACCGGTGGTGCCGCTGTACGACACGCCGCTTTCTGGGGTTAACCGCCTGATCAAACGCGCTGAAGATATTGTGCTGGCTACCTTGATCTTACTGCTGATCTCCCCGGTGCTGTGCTGCATTGCCCTGGCAGTGAAACTGAGTTCCCCTGGGCCAATAATTTTCCGCCAGACCCGCTATGGCATGGATGGCAAGCCGATCAAAGTGTGGAAGTTTCGCTCTATGAAAGTGATGGAAAATGACAACGTCGTGACCCAGGCGACACAAAACGATCCGCGTGTGACCAGAGTGGGGAACTTTCTACGTCGAACCTCGCTGGATGAACTGCCGCAATTTATCAATGTGCTGACGGGAGGAATGTCGATTGTTGGTCCGCGCCCGCACGCGGTGGCGCATAACGAACAATATCGCCAGCTCATTGAAGGCTACATGCTGCGCCATAAAGTGAAACCAGGCATTACCGGTTGGGCGCAGATTAACGGCTGGCGCGGCGAGACCGACACGCTGGAGAAAATGGAAAAACGCGTCGAGTTTGACCTTGAGTATATCCGCGAATGGAGCGTCTGGTTCGATATCCGGATCGTTTTCCTGACGGTGTTCAAGGGCTTCGTTAACAAAGCGGCATATTGATATGAGCTTACGTGAAAAAACCATCAGTGGCGCGAAGTGGTCAGCGATTGCCACGGTGATCATCATCGGCCTGGGACTGGTACAGATGACCGTGTTGGCGCGGATTATCGATAACCATCAGTTCGGCCTGCTTACCGTGTCGCTGGTGATCATTACGCTGGCAGATACGCTTTCTGACTTCGGCATCGCCAACTCCATTATTCAGCGGAAAGAAATCAGTCACCTTGAACTCACCACACTGTACTGGCTGAACGTTGGGCTGGGGATCGTGGTGTGCGCGGCGGTGTTTTTGTTGAGTGACGCCATTGGTGGCGTGCTGAATAACCCGGATTTGGTGCCGTTGATTAAAACATTGTCGCTGGCGTTTGTGGTGATCCCCCACGGGCAACAGTTCCGCGCGTTGATGCAGAAGGAACTGGAGTTCAACAAGATCGGCATGATCGAAACCAGCGCCGTGCTGGCGGGCTTTACCTTTACGGTGGTTAGCGCTCATTTCTGGCCACTGGCGATGACCGCAATCCTTGGTTATCTGGTCAATAGTGCGGTGAGAACGCTGCTGTTTGGCTACTTTGGCCGTAAAATTTATCGTCCCGGCCTGCATTTTTCGCTGGCGTCGGTGGCACCAAACTTACGCTTTGGTGCCTGGCTGACGGCAGACAGCATCATCAACTATCTCAATACCAACCTTTCAACGCTGGTGCTGGCACGTATTCTCGGCGCGGGCGTGGCGGGGGGCTACAACCTGGCGTACAACGTGGCTGTTGTACCGCCGATGAAGTTGAACCCGATAATCACCCGCGTGCTGTTTCCAGCGTTCGCCAAAATTCAGGACGACACCGAAAAGCTGCGCGTCAACTTCTACAAGCTGCTGTCGGTGGTGGGGATTATCAACTTTCCAGCGCTGTTGGGATTGATGGTGGTAGCCAATAATTTTGTGCCGCTGGTATTTGGTGAGAAATGGAACAGCATCATTCCGGTGCTGCAATTGCTGTGCGTGGTGGGGCTACTGCGTTCAGTGGGTAACCCGATTGGTTCGCTGCTGATGGCGAAAGCGCGGGTCGATATCAGCTTTAAATTTAACGTATTCAAAACCTTTCTGTTTATTCCGGCGATTGTTATTGGTGGGCAGATGGCGGGCGCAATCGGCGTCACGCTGGGCTTCCTGCTGGTGCAGATTATCAACACTGTGCTGAGTTATTTCGTGATGATTAAACCGGTGCTCGGCTCCAGTTATCGGCAGTACATCCTGAGCTTGTGGCTACCGTTTTATCTCTCATTACCGACGCTGGTGATCAGTTATGTGCTGGGCGTGGTGCTGAAAGGGCAACTGGCACTGGGGACGCTGCTGGCGGTGCAAATTACCGCGGGCGTGCTGGCGTTTGTGGTGATGATTGTGCTGTCGCGCCATCCGCTGGTGGTGGAAGTAAAGCGTCAGTTTTGTCGCAGCGAAAAAATGAAAATGCTTTTACGGGCGGGGTGAGTTGTTGTTTTCGGTTCCGGCAACGGTTGCCGGATGCGGCGTAAAACGCCT
>NZ_KE137292.1:1775610-1887578 GCF_000408805.1 Escherichia sp. KTE159 | reverse complement strand
CGGATCTTGTAGGCCTGATAAGACGCGCCAGCGTCGCATCAGGCAAAAAGCGGCAACGAACACAACCTCACCTGGCATCAAATTTATGAGGAAAAAATGAAATTACTTATTCTGGGCAACCACACTTGCGGCAACCGCGGCGACAGCGCCATTTTGCGTGGCTTACTTGATGCCATCAACATCCTCAATCCACACGCCGAAGTGGACGTGATGAGCCGCTATCCGGTCAGTTCTTCCTGGCTGCTTAACCGCCCGGTAATGGGCGATCCGCTGTTCCTGCAAATGAAACAACACAACAGCGCGGCGGGCGTTGTCGGGCGCGTAAAAAAAGTCCTCCGTCGCCGCTACCAACACCAGGTATTGCTCTCTCGCGTCACCGACACCGGCAAGCTGCGTAATATTGCCATCGCCCAGGGATTTACCGACTTCGTGCGCTTGCTTTCAGGTTACGACGCCATTATTCAGGTCGGTGGTTCGTTTTTTGTCGATCTCTACGGCGTACCGCAATTTGAACACGCTCTGTGCACCTTTATGGCGAAAAAGCCGCTGTTTATGATTGGTCACAGCGTCGGCCCGTTCCAGGATGAGCAATTTAACCAACTGGCTAACTACGTTTTTGGTCACTGCGATGCATTGATCCTGCGCGAATCGGTCAGCCTTGAGCTGATGAAACGCAGCAATATCACTACCGCAAAAGTCGAACACGGCGTCGATACCGCCTGGCTGGTCGATCATCACACTGAAGATTACACCGCCAGCTACGCCGTCCAACACTGGCTGGGCGTCGCATCCCAACAGAAAACCGTGGCAATTACTCTGCGCGAACTGGCACCGTTTGATAAACGCCTCGGCACTACTCAACAAGCGTATGAACAAGCCTTTGCCGGGGTGGTCAATCGCATTCTCGACGAAGGGTATCAGGTCATTGCGCTTTCCACCTGTACGGGCATCGACAGCTACAACAAAGATGACCGCATGGTGGCGCTCAACCTGCGCCAGCACATCAGCGATCCTTCCCGTTACCACGTGGTGATGGATGAACTTAACGATCTGGAAATGGGCAAAATTCTCGCTGCCTGTGAACTCACTGTCGGTACGCGCCTGCACTCCGCCATTATCTCTATGAACTTTGCCACTCCGGCAATTGCTATCAACTACGAACATAAATCCGCCGGGATTATGCAACAACTGGGGCTGCCGGAGATGGCGATGGATATTCGTCATTTATTAGACGGCAGCCTGCAAGCGATGGTTGCGGATACCTTAGGCCAGCTTCCGGCGCTGAACGCGCGACTTAGCGAAGCCGTCAGTCGCGAACGCCAGGCAGGAATGCAGATGGTGCAGTCCGTACTGGAACGCATCGGGGAGGCGAAATGAAGGTCGGCTTCTTTTTACTGAAATTCCCGCTGTCGTCGGAAACCTTCGTCCTCAACCAAATTACTGCGTTTATTGATATGGGCTTTGAGGTGGAGATTGTCGCGCTGCAAAAAGGCGATACGCAAAACACCCATGCGGCATGGACGCAATACAACCTTGCCGCTAAAACTCGCTGGTTACAGGACGAACCTCAGGGCAAAGTGGCGAAACTGCGCCACCGCGCCAGCCAGACCTTACGCGGCATTCATCGTAAAAACACCTGGCAGGCGCTCAACCTCAAACGCTATGGTGCCGAGTCGCGGAACCTGATTTTGTCTGCCATTTGCGGCCGGGTTGCAACACCGTTTCACGCCGATGTGTTCATCGCTCATTTTGGCCCTGCGGGGGTAACCGCAGCCAAATTGCGTGAACTGGGGGTGATTCGCGGCAAAATCGCCACTATCTTCCACGGCATTGATATTTCCAGCCGGGAAGTGCTCAACCATTACACCCCCGAATATCAACAACTGTTTCGCCGTGGCGACCTGATGTTACCGATAAGCGATCTGTGGGCCGGAAGGCTGCAAAAAATGGGCTGCCCCAGAGAAAAAATCGCCGTATCGCGTATGGGCGTGGACATGACGCGCTTTAGCCCGCGTCCGGTGAAAGCACCCGCAACGCCGCTGGAAATCATTTCCGTCGCAAGATTAACTGAGAAGAAAGGGTTGCATGTGGCGATTGAAGCCTGCCGTCAGTTGAAAGAGCAGGGCGTGGCGTTTCGCTATCGCATCCTCGGCATCGGCCCGTGGGAGCGGCGTTTACGCACGCTCATCGAACAGTATCAACTGGAAGATATGGTGGAGATGCCGGGGTTTAAACCGAGCCACGAAGTGAAGGCGATGCTCGACGACGCGGATGTCTTCCTGCTGCCATCGGTTACGGGCGCGGACGGCGATATGGAAGGTATTCCGGTGGCGCTAATGGAAGCGATGGCGGTTGGCATTCCGGTGGTTTCTACTCTGCATAGCGGAATACCGGAACTGGTAGAGGCCGATAAATCCGGCTGGCTGGTGCCTGAGAACGATGCTCGCGCACTGGCGCAACGACTGGCGGCGTTTAGCCAACTGGACGCCGACAAACTGGCTCCGGTTATCAAACGTGCGCGCGAAAAAGTCGAACATGATTTTAACCAGCAGGTGATTAACCGAGAACTCGCCAGCTTGTTGCAGGCTTTATAGAGGAGAACGTATGCCATTTAAAAAACTCTCCCGACGTACCTTCCTGACGGCAGGCTCCGCGCTTGCTTTCCTCCATACTCCTTTTGCCCGTGCAATTCCTGCCCGACAAAGCGTTAACATCAATGACTACAATTCCAAAGACTGGATAGCCTCGTTTAAACAGGCTTTCAGCGAAGGGCAAACGGTCGTTGTGCCTGGCGGATTTGTTTGCGACAACATCAACACCGGCATCTTCATCCCTCCCGGTAAAACGTTACGCATCCTTGGAAGCCTGCGCGGCAACGGCAGAGGGCGATTTGTCTTACAGGACGGCAGCCAGGTGACAGGGGGGAAGGGCGGCAGTATGCATAACATCACCCTGGATGTGCGCGGTTCTGATTGCGTCATTAAAGACCTGGCGATGAGCGGTTTTGGCCCGGTGATGCAGATCTATATTGGCGGCAAAAACAAGCGGGTCATGCGCAATCTGGTCATTGACAACCTCACGGTCAGCCACGCCAACTACGCCATCTTACGCCAGGGATTTCATAACCAGATTATCGGTGCCAACATCACCCATTGTAAGTTCAGCGATTTACAGGGCGACGCCATCGAATGGAATGTGGCGATTAACGACCGCGATATTTTAATTTCCGACCACGTAATAGAACGCATCAACTGTACTAATGGCAAAATCAACTGGGGTATTGGCATAGGCCTTGCGGGAAGTACTTACGATAACAACTATCCGGAAGACCAGGCAGTGAAAAACTTTGTCGTAGCGAATATCACTGGCTCTGATTGTCGGCAACTAATTCATGTTGAAAATGGCAAGCATTTCATTATCCGTAATATCAAAGCGCGTAATATTACGCCGGATTTCAGTAAGAAAGCGGGTATTGATAATGCCACAGTTGCGATATATGGATGTGATAACTTTGTTATTGACCAGATAGAAATGGTTAATAGTGCCGGAATGTTAATCGGCTACGGTGTCATTAAAGGCAGGTATCTCTCCATACCGCAAAATTTCAAACTGAATAATATTCACCTTGATAATACTCACCTTGCCTGGAAATTGCGCGGAATACAAATTTCGGCAGGCAATGCAACTTCTTTTGTGGCGCTGACCAACATTGAAATGAAGTGTGCGTCGCTGGAACTGCACAACAAACCGCAACATCTTTTTATGCGAAATATCAAAGTGATGCAGGAATCCTCTGTGGGGCCAGCATTGACCATGAACTTCGACTTGCGTAAAGACGTTCGTGGCACATTTATGGCAAAGAACGAGACCTTACTGTCACTGGCAAATGTTCATTCGGTGAATGAAAAAGGACAAAGTTCAGTCGATATCGACAGGATTAATTACCACATTGTTAATGTGGAAAAGATTAACTTTCGATTGCCGGAACGGGGGAAGTAGAATTGCGACCATTCCTGGAAAAATGGAGCCATACTTAAGAATAACGCTACTGCAATCCTGAGCGAAGCGGCGTAACATCGGAAGTAAATCAGTCATCAGTTCAGGGTAATTGATGCTGGCGAAAAAAATCGAACAAGCTATAATTCAGCAACCATTTTACAGGTGGATGAAATAATGACGAATTTAAAAGCAGTTATTCCTGTAGCGGGTCTTGGGATGCATATGTTGCCTGCCACTAAGGCGATTCCCAAAGAGATGCTACCGATCGTCGACAAGCCAATGATTCAGTACATTGTTGACGAGATTGTGGCTGCAGGGATCAAAGAAATCCTCCTGGTAACTCATGCGTCCAAGAACGCGGTCGAAAACCACTTCGACACCTCATATGAATTAGAATCTCTCCTTGAACTGCGCGTGAAGCGTCAACTACTGGCGGAAGTACAGTCTATCTGCCCGCCGGGCGTGACCATTATGAACGTGCGTCAGGGTGAACCTTTAGGTTTAGGCCACTCCATTTTGTGCGCGCGACCTGCCATTGGCGACAATCCGTTTGTCGTAGTGTTGCCAGACGTTGTTATTGACGACGCCAGCGCCGATCCGCTGCGTTACAACCTTGCTGCCATGATTGCGCGCTTTAACGAAACGGGCCGCAGCCAGGTACTGGCAAAACGTATGCCGGGCGACCTCTCTGAATACTCCGTCATCCAGACCAAAGAGCCGCTGGACCGTGAAGGCAAAGTTAGCCGTATTGTTGAATTTATTGAAAAACCGGATCAGCCGCAGACGCTGGACTCAGACATAATGGCTGTTGGTCGTTATGTGCTTTCTGCCGACATTTGGCCTGAACTGGAACGCACTCAGCCAGGTGCATGGGGACGTATACAGTTGACAGATGCCATTGCTGAACTGGCTAAAAAACAAGCCGTTGATGCCATGTTAATGACCGGTGACAGCTACGACTGCGGTAAAAAAATGGGCTATATGCAGGCGTTTGTGAAGTATGGGCTGCGTAACCTGAAAGAAGGGGCGAAGTTCCGCAAAGGTATTGAGAAGCTGTTAAGCGAATAATGAAAATCTGACCGGATGTAACGGTTAATAAGAAAATCATAACGGCAGTGAAGATTCGTGGCGAAAGTAATTTGTTGCGAATCTTCCTGCCGTTATTGCTTTATAAACTTTCAGAATAACAATGAGTTAGCAATAGGATTTTAGTCAAACTTTTCCAGGATTTTCCTTGTTTCCTGGGCTGATTGGTAAGACAATTAGCGTTTGAATTTTTCGGGTTTAGCGCGAGTGGGTAACGCTCGTCACATCGTAGGCATGTATGCAGTGCTCTGGTAGCTGTAAAGCCAGGGGCGGTAGCGTGCATTAATACCTCTATTAATCAAACTGAGAGCCGCTTATTTCACAGTATGCTCTGAAGTAATATGGAATAAAAAAGTGAAGATACTCGTTACTGGTGGCGCAGGATTTATTGGTTCTGCTGTAGTTCGTCACATTATAAATAATACGCAGGACAGTGTTGTTAATGTCGATAAATTAACTTACGCCGGAAACCTGGAATCACTCGCTGAAGTTTCTGATTCTGAACGTTATTCATTTGAGCATGCAGACATCTGCGATGCCGTAGCAATGGCTCGTATTTTTTCACAGCATCAGCCAGACGCGGTGATGCACCTGGCGGCAGAGAGCCACGTTGACCGTTCAATAACTGGCCCGGCAGCCTTTATTGAAACCAATATTGTGGGGACTTACGTCCTTTTAGAAGCAGCTCGTAATTACTGGTCTGCATTGGATGATGAAAAGAAAAACAATTTCCGCTTCCATCATATTTCTACTGATGAAGTCTATGGTGATTTACCTCATCCTGATGAAGTAAATAATACAGAAGAATTACCCTTATTTACTGAGACGACAGCTTACGCGCCAAGCAGTCCTTATTCCGCATCCAAAGCATCCAGCGATCATTTAGTCCGCGCGTGGAAACGCACCTATGGTTTGCCGACCATTGTGACTAACTGCTCGAATAACTACGGTCCTTATCACTTTCCAGAAAAATTGATTCCGTTGGTCATTCTTAATGCGCTGGAAGGTAAGGCATTACCTATTTATGGTAAAGGGGATCAAATTCGCGACTGGTTGTATGTAGAGGATCATGCTCGTGCGTTATATACCGTCGTAACCGAAGGTAAAGCGGGTGAAACTTATAACATTGGTGGACACAACGAAAAGAAAAATATCGATGTAGTGCTCACGATTTGTGATTTGTTGGATGAAATTGTACCGAAAGAAAAATCTTATCGTGAGCAAATTACTTATGTCGCTGACCGCCCGGGACATGATCGCCGTTATGCCATTGATGCCGATAAAATTAGCCGCGAATTGGGCTGGAAACCGCAAGAAACGTTTGAGAGTGGGATTCGTAAAACAATTAACTGGTATTTGAATAATAATGATTGGTGCCGACGAGTTCAAGATGGTTCTTATCAACGTGAGCGTTTGGGGTTAGTTAAATGAAAGGAATTATTTTAGCCGGTGGCTCTGGAACAAGGCTTTATCCAATTACAATGGGGGTTTCAAAGCAGCTATTACCCATTTATGATAAGCCGATGATTTATTATCCATTATCGGTTTTGATGCTAGCAGGTATACAAGATATCCTTATTATTACAACGCCGGAAGATCAGCAGGGGTTCATAAGATTACTTGGGAATGGAAGTCAATTTGGCATTAATCTGACATATGCAGTTCAGCCAAGCCCTGATGGTTTAGCCCAAGCATTTATTATTGGTGAAAACTTTATTGGAGATGACACAGTATGCCTTGTGCTTGGAGATAACATCTTTTTTGGACAAGGTTTTACACCAAAGCTCCGGGATGCAGCAGAAAGAACATCAGGTGCCACGGTCTTTGGATATCAAGTAATGGATCCTGAGAGATTTGGAGTGGTGGAGTTTGATAGAAATTTTAAAGCTTTAAGTATTGAAGAAAAACCTGCTAATCCAAAATCAAATTGGGCTGTCACGGGATTGTATTTTTATGACAATAACGTTATCGATATTGCAAAGAGTATTAAACCCTCTAAACGTGGTGAATTAGAAATTACAGCAGTTAATGAAGTTTATCTCAAAAATAATAATTTAACTGTTGAATTGCTAGGCCGTGGTTTTGCATGGCTGGATACCGGTACACATGACAGTTTGATTGAAGCTGGAGGTTTTGTAGAAACAGTCCAAAAAAGGCAAGGGATGATGGTTGCCTGTCCGGAGGAGATTGCATGGCGAAATGGCTGGTTAAACCATGATGAATTAAATGCTAAAGGTGAATTTTTGAAAAAAAATCACTACGGACAATATTTACTAAGGTTGATAAAATCGCATGAATAATAAAGTGAAGCTTATACAGTTAGATAAGAAAGGCGATCACAGAGGCGCTCTTATTGTTGTTGAGCAAAATAAAAATATCCCAATTGAAATTAAACGAGTTTACTACATGTTTGATACGGGATTTGATGTAAGGCGGGGATATCACGCACATAAAACACTTACACAAATAGCAATCCCTGTTAAAGGATCTTGCAAGTTTTTGCTTGATGACGGTAAGACGGTAGAGCATGTTACATTAGATTCACCTACCGTAGGATTAATTATAGAGCCAATGGTTTGGCATGAAATGTACGATTATTCATCAGATTGTGTTTTAATGGTGTTGGCTGATGACTTTTACGATGAAAATGATTATATTCGTAATTATGCTGATTTTATCCGGGAGATAACTAATGCGTAATTTGTTGCTTTGCACAAAAAATACAGAATTAATTCCAGTTGAAATAAGTGACGCAGAGTTTATTTATTCACTTCGCATTGATTCTCGTCTCAGTAAGCATATTTCTACAATTAATGGGACGGTTATTGATCAGGCTAGATGGATTGAAGATTATAAGAAAAGAGAAGAAAATAATGAAGAGTTTTATTTTATTATAAAAAGGACTGATAATGATAAAAAAATTGGAACAATAAGACTTTATGATATTACAAAAGATGATGGTTTTTGTTGGGGGAGTTGGATTCTAAATGAAGATAAAATGAAAAGCTCTGCAATAGAAAGCGCATATCTAATATACAAATTTGGTTTTATACATAAAAAATATAAATTTTCATATTTTCAAGTTGATAGGAAAAATAAAGAAGTAATAGCATTTCATCAAAAAATAGGAGCTACGATAATAAAAGAGGATGAAGTGAATTATCACTTTGAATTTTATATGGAAAACTTTATTAACTTAAAAGAAAAATATAGTAAATATATTTGAGGGGAACAGATAATGGTTGACTTTTTAAATTTAAAAAGAATAAATGCGCAATATGAAATGGAATTAAAAGATGCCTGTTCCAGAGTTATTGATTCTGGATGGTATATAATGGGGGCAGAATTAAAGGAATTTGAGAACGAATTTGCAAATTGGTGTGGGGTAAAGCACGTTATTGGCGTTGCTAACGGTTTAGATGCACTTATCCTTGTTCTTCGTGCTTGGAAAGAAATGGGGAAATTAAATGATGGGGATGAAGTTATTGTACCTGCCAATACATATATTGCGTCAGTATTGGCAATAACTGAAAATAATCTAGTGCCTGTATTGACTGAACCAGATCCTTTAACATTTAATTTAAGTGCAAGCGGAATTCGTAAAGTAATCACAGGTAAAACAAAAGCAATTTTGCCAGTACACTTGTATGGACAAATATCTCCAATGGCAGAAATTATGGAGATTGCATCAGAGTTTGATTTATTAGTATTAGAGGATTGCGCTCAAGCCCATGGCTCCTCAATCAATGGACGCAAAGCTGGCAGTTGGGGGCATGCAGCAGGATTCAGTTTCTATCCGGGAAAAAATCTTGGCGCTTTAGGTGATGCTGGTGCGATAACAACAAGTGATGATCAACTTGCAGATGTTTTGAGAGCCATTAGAAACTATGGTTCTCATGAGAAATATAAAAATAAATATCAAGGATTAAATAGTCGACTGGATGAAATGCAAGCGGCATTTTTAAACGTCAAGCTAAAATATCTTGATAGGGAAAATGAATTAAGACGTGCAATAGCTAAAAAATATATTGATGAAATAAATAATCCATTTATTTCACTGCCTGTAATTGCTGGTGACGAAGTATCTCATGTATGGCATCTTTTTGTTATCCGAACTTTAGAGCGAGACTCTTTGCAAAAGCATTTGAAATCTGCAGGCATTACTACATTAGTGCATTATCCTGTAGCTCCTCATAATCAAGAAGCATATAAAGAATACAATTGGTTATCTCTCCCGATAACAGAGAAAATACATAAAGAAGTATTATCGTTGCCAATGGATCCAACAATGAGTATCGAAGATATCAACATGGTAATCGAAGCGATTAATAGATGGAAAAACTAAATTTCGCAAAAGTTACAATACTCAGTGGTGTGGTAACATGCTTTAGGCTGATTTGTGGTCTTCTTATTTCAAAAGTTGTAGCAATCTATACTGGTCCTATTGGGATAGCAAATTTAGGACAATTGCAAAATTTCGTGGCGTTTATAAATGGATTCATTTCGTCACAAGTTTCACAGGGGGTTAATCGATATTCTGCAGAGAATCAAAGTAATTATGAAAAAGCATGTTTTTATTGGCGTGCATCAATTAAGTTATCCTTTATAGCCTGCTGCTTTATTATAAGCATAGGTGTGCTTTTTTCTAGTAAGATATCAGAATATTTATTTCATCAAACGGATTTGTATTGGCTAATTATAATTGCACTATGCGCTCTTCCACTTAACATAGTAAACAATATATTTTTAGGGGTTCTAAATGGGCTGAATGAATATAATAGGTTTTTCCTCGCAAATATTTTAGCAATATCCTCATCCTTGTTATCTATGGTTGGGTTAGTTTATTTCTTTGGCCTCAAAGGTGCATTGATATCTGCTTCATTGAATAATGCAGTTGCAGGTATCTGGCTTATTACAATCATAATTAAAAGGCCATGGTTTAAATTTAAATATTGGGTGGGGCATACTCCTCGGGATAATATCACCCAGATGAAAAATTACTTTTACATGGGGGTGATTGGAGCATTAACAGGCCCGGTTTCGATGATAGTTGTTCGAACTATTCTCACTAATAATTTTTCTTTAGCAGATGCAGGATATTGGCAAGCTGTAAATAAAATTTCAGAGGCTTATCTGGCTGTTCTCACTACGGCATTAACAGTCTACTATTTTCCAAAAACTGCAGCAGCAAAAAAATATAGCGAATATATAACACTTTTAAAGACGGGGGCTTGTATTGTCGTACCGCTCGCGTTAATTATGGCTTTAACCATCTACGTCTTGAAAGATTTTATAATTAGCATCCTGTTTACGGCTGACTTTATACGTGCTCGAGAGCTTTTTTTGTTTCAAAACATTGGGGATTTCTTGAGGATTTGTAGTTGGCTATTTGCCACTATATTGTTAGCGAAGGGATATTTTAAAATAAATGCTATGCTGGAAGTTATATTTTCAATAATTTTTCCTGTTATGGTTAAGTTGTTGATAACAAAATTTGGACTAAATAGTGTTAGCATTGCCTACAGCATTACTTATGCATTGTATTTTGTAGTGGTGTGTATTATTTATTATTGGCATTTAACTAAAAAGGTCCTTTAACGAATGATAATATCTTCAGATAGTCTAAGTATTATTATCCCTGTTTATAATGAAGAAAAGAATATTATAAATATCCTGCAATCTCTTGAATGTCAGTCTTTAACTGGGTTTAATGTTATTGTTATTGATGATGGTTCAAAAGACAGGACTGCTTCTCTTGTGAAAGAACATAAACCATTATCATATAGTTTAAGCTTAATACAGCAAAATAATATGGGGGCTGCTCGAGCAAGGGAGAATGCCATCAACTCTATCCAAAGTAACTATATTGCATTTATAGATAGTGATGATACTCTAAGTCCAGATGCTCTTGAAAAAGCATTGGCTCCAATGTTGGATAATGAAGGCATCGACATCTCGCTATTTGAACTAGTATATGCTAAAGACTTAAATCACGATAGTAATGAAATATTCGTCCCTTATTCGACATCCAAATTAATATTTGGAGAAGAAGCTCTTGCTAATTGTATTTCATGTTGGGGATTACATGGGTTTGGTATCTATAAAAGGGAATTGATTCAAAAAGCCTATGGTATATATTATAAATATAATCAAAATAAAGAAAATTATATAAATAATGATGAGGTGATTTCAAGGATTTGTTTTGGTTTATCTAAAAACATCTATTTATCATCCGGGAGATATTATTTTGTACATAATATGGATTCAACAACAAGAAGAATAAATGAAAGCTATTATAAAGTTATAAATAATGCATTTTATTTAAGAGAATATATAGACGCAGAAATAAAGTGTAGTGGTTTTGACTGTTTAAATGAAGCCGATAAACTCCTTGTTAGTACTATATGGGGAGTATTTGTTCGTTATCAAAAATGGAAGAAAAAATTCAGTGATGAAACAAAAGAAAAGTGGCGCGAAGCAATAATAAAAGGAATGCAAAATATAAAAAAAATAAACAGTAAGAAAAATATCAACCTACATTTTAAATCGAAAGTTCAATTATATATAATATCTAAACTTGTTAGCTAAATATGAAAAATCCATTAATTACAATTATTGTGGCATCATATAACTCAAAAGATTACATACGAGAGACATTAGAGTCATGTATTAACCAACAATATCAAAATATAGAGATTATTATAGTAGATGATTATTCTAGTGATAATAGCGTAGAAATTATAAAACAATGGTGTAAAGAAAAGAAAAGTACATTCCCTAAAATTAGATGTATATTGATCGAAAACGAAAGAAATAAAGGAATTCCTGCAAACCTTAATAATGCTCTTCCATATATTAATGGTGCATGGGTTAAATGTATTGGTTCAGATGATATTCTTCTTCCTGAAGCAATATCTGAATTCGTAAAGAGATTGGAAAAATATTCGGATTGGGATAATATAGGTGCAGTGTTTACTTATTTTCAAACCTTTGGACGCTCTGTAAATGTAAGTATTCGATATCCATCTTCATGGACGAGAACTATATGCCAAATGCCACCATCACGATTAAAGAAGGCAATGGCTATGATTCACTTTAATAATGTGGCTCCTTGTGCTTTTATAAATAAAAATCATTTTAATGGGTTTGATACTTCATATAAACTTTTAGAAGATCTTCCTCTATGGTTAAAAATGATTAATAATGATATAAACACGCTATTTTTTGATTATACAACGGTATTATATCGACTCCATGAGTCTCAAATCACCTCGCTTACTAACATTAAAGTCAATGATGTTCTTCTTAATGATCTCTGTCGTTTAAATTATTATCGAAAAAAAAATGGTCGTTATCTGGCTTACCTTCATCATAAATTCAACCTCTACTGCGTAGTAAAAAGAATACGGTTTTATAGGTATTTTAAAATAATAAACCCCTTGAATCTATTAATTTTACTATATGAAAGAGTAATAAAATAATGTTTATATTATCAATCGCTATGCCATTATTTTTCATATCGCTGTGTTGGCAACGATTTAGTCACCAAGCCCAGGTTGTATTCCGTGTATTATTCATAATATTTTTCAGTGTATGTTTTGTATCATATTATACAAATGGTGTGGATTGGAGTGTTTATTATCTAAGATTCATGGAAGGGGGGGGGGTATTTACCTCGTTTGAGTTTGGGTTTGTTATTACTTTAAAACTATTGCTTATTATTTCAGACGATAATTTTGGATTGGCCATCCTGTTCTACTATCTGATCTGTTTTGCATTACTATCCTTAATATTAAAAAAGTATAAAGCTAATGAACCATTATTTTGGGGATGTCTTTTGTTGTTATTTGGCTACAACCTTTTTTTAGAGCAGTTACGTCAATTATTAGCATGTATAATAATATTCTACGCAATACTTAAATACAATCAGGATAAAAATATAACAGCATTATGTACGTTGGTTATAATAGCGTCAACTTTTCATGTGTCGGCAATAATAATTTTACCGACAATTTTGTTAATCTCTTTTAGAAATGTAACTACTTTTATCATAATTACAGTATTCTCAATTTCAAGTATTGTGCTATTTATGATGGCAATTTATTCAGCCATATCATCTCTTGCTGCTATAAGTTTTGTTTTTGCTAAAATTGATTATTATTTGCGACAAAATCCAGTTGGCTTAAATTTTGGGTGGTTAAATATTCTTGATGCTTTATTTGTTATATTTTATATACATTATAGAAATGTAATTAATAAACAGATGAATATAAATATATTGATGCGAATTATTTTCGTTGGCTCTGTTATTCATCTGTTCAGTGGAACGATTACTTTTCTAGCTCGGGTATGTTTTTATTTTTATTTTGTTGGTATTTATATATACTGCCACTCATTAAATAATAAGGCACCTAGGGTATTTGCAATTAAAAATTTCAACACATTAGCATTGGCTGTCTTCGTTAATGTAATGCTGCTATTGAATCTTGCATCCTACTTTAGAAATGAGCAAGCTCCTGTTGGGTTTAACAATATGAATTTACAATTGTTTAACACATTTGATGATGATTACCTTAGAACAAATGCATACGATAAATACTTTAAAGGAATACAGGGCAGCGTGGATTATTTATGAGTAAAAGAATTATTTTTGTTATTACAGGACTGGGATTAGGTGGAGCTGAAAAACAAATATGTTTGTTAGCTGATAAATTTTCCGTGCAAAATAATGAAGTTAATATTGTTGTGCTGAATGGAAATGTCAATGTTACTCCATTGAATAAAAATATTAGAATTCATAATTTGCATATGAAAAAAAATCCGCTTGGATTACTAAATGCAGTTCTCAGTCTTGCAAAAATAATTGATTTTTTCAAGCCAGATATTGTTCATGGACATATGTTCCATGCAAATATCGTTGCTAGACTTGCAAAGATATTTACCTGTAATAAATACAAATTAGTATGTACAGCACATAGTAAAAATGAAGGTGGGCATATTAGGATGCTCGTTTATAGATTAACTGATTTTTTATGTGATGTTACAACTAATGTTAGTAAAGAAGCACTTGATGTTTTTATCAAGAAAAAAGCCTTTAGAAAATCGAAGTCAATTCCCGTTTATAATGGAATTGACACTGAGCTATTTAAATATGATCCTTTACAAAGAGATAAAATAAGACACATTTTAAATATCAATAATGATGATAGCCTTATACTGTCAGTAGGCCGACTTACTGATGCAAAAGATTATCCAAACTTATTAAAAGCGTTATTAGAGCTACCTGAAAGATATAAATTAGTCATAATAGGTGATGGTGAGGCCAGAAGTGAAGTAGAACGTACGATTCTAAATTATGGTCTTGAAAAAAGAGTGAAATTGCTAGGCAGTATCGCTAACGTCGCCGCTTATTATTCTGCATGTGATCTTTATGTTTCGTCGTCAAAGTGGGAAGGTTTTGGTTTGGTAGTAGCTGAGGCTATGTCTTGTCAGCGTTTGGTTGTTGCAACTAATGCCGGAGGTGTCGCTGAAGTAGTTGGTGATATGAATTATATTGTACCAGTTTCAGACTCTCAGTCGTTGGCAAAGAAAATTAATGAAGTTATGGAGTATGATAAAGAAATTAAAATGGAAATAATGCTTAGAAATAGAGAATTTGTTTTAACAATGTTCTCAATAGATATTGTCGAGGATGAATGGATGAGATTGTATGCTTCAATATAATACACCGCTCAATCTAAATTCATTGCATTTAATAAATTAATCGTAAGTGCGCCTGTGTATTATTTGTTGCACCGTCTATAATCAAAATAAAATATGGCTGTTATTTTGTTTGTTTCATCGTTTCTGAATAAAGCATAATCAAGTTATGATTTAAAAAATGAGATGCAGTTATATTATAAGGTTTCTTAAAATGAAAGTACTTTTAATAGGTAATCAATCTAGTACTATTATTTTGTTCAGAAAGGCTGTTATTGAAAACTTGATATCAAAAAATATTAAAGTTTATACACTTACGATGGATAATGATGAAGGGAACTTTAAAAAAATTAAAAAAATAGGTGCAATACCCTTATCCTATTCTTTTTCACGATCTGGTATTAATCCCTTATCTGATTTTTTTAATACTTTTTTGCTAGCAAAGAAAATAAAAGAAATCAATCCTGACTCTGTTCTTTGCTTTTTCCCCAAACCAGTCATATATGGTACTCTTGCTGCTATGATTGCTGGCGTAAAAAAACGTTACGCTTTATTGGAGGGGTTGGGTTTTTGTTTTACACAAAATAAAGATAAAGACTCTTTAAAAAAAATAGTCTTGAGAAAAATTCAATGTTTTTTATATAAGGTAACATTACCGTTTGCGACGAAAGTTCTTTTTCTTAATAATGATGACTATCTTGACTTGGTTGTAAAAAATAATATTAAAATCAAAGCCTATAGAGTTATTGGTGGGATAGGTGTAAATCTCAATGAATTTAGCTATCATCCACCTCTTAGTGGGGAGATCCATTTTGGAATGGTGGCGAGGTTATTGAGAGAGAAGGGAGTCTGTGAATTTGTTGAAGCGGCTAAAATAATAAAGAAAAAATTTCCAATGGTCCGATTTAGTATAGCTGGTGATTTTGATGATAATCCTGGTGGGATTGATGCTTCACAAATTGAAAATTGGAAAGCAGAAGGGCATGTTGAATTTTTAGGACCGTGCTCTTACATAAAAAGATATTTGGATGGTATTAGCGTCTTTGTATTACCTTCTTATCGAGAAGGTGTCCCCAAAAGTACTCAGGAAGCAATGGCAATAGGTCGTGCGATTATTACGACAGATGTGCCTGGTTGTCGAGAAACAGTAATTGATGGATATAATGGATATCTGGTACCTCCATGGGATGCGAAAAAAATTGCTTTAGCTATGGAGTCATTTATTCAAGAACGTGAGCTTATTGTTACTATGGGATTAAATAGTCGAAGATTTGCATTGTCTAAATTTAATGAAAGTGAAACTGCTAATTCTCTAGTTAATATCATAATTTCATAAGAATCATTGAGTTGCCTAAACATTAATAATGTTCTAATTTTTAGACTTGTTACTTCAATTAAATGAGGATGATGTTTATGACTATATTAGTTACGGGTGGTGCTGGATATATTGGCTCACATACTGTATTAATGCTTCTGAAAGAACAATATGAAGTAATAGTGCTTGATAATTTCCAGAATTCTTCAATTGAATCTTTGCGTCGCGTTAAAGAAATTACTGGTAGTGATATATCTATCATTAATGGGGATATTCGTGACCGTGCTATTTTAAGATCCATTTTTACTGAAAACAGCATAACAGATATTATTCACTTTGCTGGTTTAAAATCAGTAAACGATTCAATTCATTCACCAATAGACTACTACGATAATAATGTGTACGGTACTCTTGTTCTTATTGAGGAGATGATTAGTAATAATATTAAAAATCTAATATTTAGTTCCTCAGCCACTGTATACGGTACTCCAGAGAAAATGCCCGTAAAAGAGACATTCCCTGTAGGTGGTACTACTAATCCTTATGGGACGTCAAAACTTATGGTTGAGAATATATTACACGACGTTTCATTTGCATATCCTGCTTTTAGAACAACAATTTTACGTTATTTTAATCCTGTTGGCGCACATCCTTCCGGAAAAATTGGAGAAGACCCTAACGGTATTCCAAATAATTTGATGCCTTATATATGTTCAGTTGCAAGTGGTAAATATAAACAATTATCCATCTATGGTAATGATTATGAAACTAAAGATGGTACAGGAGTAAGGGATTTTATTCATGTCATGGATCTCGCAAATGGTCATGTAGCCGCCTTGAAGCACCGAGATGAAGGTGACAATTATAAGATTTATAATTTAGGTACAGGACAAGGTTATTCGGTTCTTGAACTTTTGACTGCTTTTCAACGTGTAACTTCTGTTAATATACCGTATGTATTGGTTGAGCGGCGAGCAGGGGACATTGCCGAATGTTGGTCCGACCCATCTAAAGCATATCTTGAACTTGGATGGAAAGCCCGTTTGGGATTAGATGAGATGGTTCGCGATGCTTGGAATTGGCAACGAAACAATCCTGATGGTTATAAAATATCCAGGAAAAACTGAATTGATTAGCGCCAGCAAAAATATAATACTTTTCCAACCTGAGTTACCATAAGCTTCATACAAACCTGCGTGCAAGTTCGCAGTAACCCCTGACAGGAGTAAACAATGTCAAAGCAACAGATCGGCGTCGTCGGTATGGCAGTGATGGGACGCAACCTTGCGCTCAACATCGAAAGCCGTGGTTATACCGTCTCTATTTTCAACCGTTCCCGTGAAAAGACGGAAGAAGTGATTGCTGAAAATCCAGGCAAGAAACTGGTTCCTTACTATACGGTGAAAGAGTTTGTTGAATCTCTTGAAACGCCTCGTCGCATCCTGTTAATGGTGAAAGCAGGTGCAGGCACGGATGCTGCTATTGATTCCCTCAAGCCATATCTCGATAAAGGTGACATCATTATTGATGGTGGTAACACCTTCTTCCAGGACACCATTCGTCGTAATCGTGAGCTTTCCGCAGAAGGCTTTAACTTCATCGGTACGGGGGTTTCCGGTGGTGAAGAGGGCGCGCTGAAAGGTCCTTCCATTATGCCGGGTGGGCAGAAGGAAGCTTATGAACTGGTTGCGCCAATCCTGACCAAAATCGCCGCCGTGGCGGAAGATGGTGAACCGTGCGTTACCTATATTGGTGCCGATGGCGCAGGTCACTATGTGAAGATGGTTCACAACGGTATTGAATACGGTGATATGCAACTGATTGCGGAAGCCTATTCTCTGCTGAAAGGTGGCCTGAACCTCTCCAACGAAGAACTGGCACAGACCTTTACCGAGTGGAATAACGGTGAACTGAGCAGCTACCTGATCGACATCACTAAAGACATTTTCACTAAAAAAGATGAAGACGGTAACTACCTGGTTGATGTGATCCTGGATGAAGCAGCAAACAAAGGTACTGGTAAGTGGACCAGCCAGAGTGCACTGGATCTCGGTGAGCCTCTGTCGCTGATCACTGAATCAGTGTTTGCACGTTATATCTCTTCTCTGAAAGATCAGCGCGTTGCCGCGTCTAAAGTACTGTCTGGCCCACAAGCACAGCCACCAGGTAACAAAGCTGAATTCATCGAAAAAGTTCGCCGTGCGCTGTATCTGGGCAAAATTGTTTCTTACGCTCAGGGCTTCTCTCAACTGCGTGCTGCGTCTGAAGAGTACAACTGGGATCTGAACTACGGCGAAATCGCGAAGATTTTCCGTGCTGGCTGCATCATCCGTGCGCAGTTCCTGCAGAAAATCACCGATGCTTATGCCGAAAATCCGCAGATCGCTAACCTGCTGCTGGCTCCGTACTTCAAGCAAATTGCCGATGACTACCAGCAGGCGCTGCGTGATGTCGTTGCTTATGCAGTACAGAACGGTATCCCGGTTCCAACCTTCGCCGCTGCGGTTGCCTATTATGACAGCTACCGTGCCGCTGTTCTGCCTGCGAACCTGATCCAGGCACAGCGTGATTATTTCGGTGCACATACTTATAAGCGCATCGATAAAGAAGGTGTGTTCCATACCGAATGGCTGGATTAATCTGATCTAACCAACAATAAATTGAGGCCCGGCGTATATTGCGCCGGGCTTTTTTTTACCAATTATCTTATAGACTAAATTTTACTGCTTAATATTAACCTAATAAATATCAGCTACTCTCATAAAGAAAATCTGAATTGTTTTTCGTTGCGTTGACCAGTCATCATCGTAGCGTTAAAACTTTTAACTCTTATCAGGATGCTAAAAACATCATGATTCACAGTTAAGTTAATTCTGAGAGCATGAAATGAAAATCACCATTTCCGGTACTGGCTATGTAGGCTTGTCAAACGGGCTTCTAATCGCACAAAATCATGAGGTTGTGGCATTAGATATTTTACCGCCACGCGTTGCTATGCTGAATGATAAGATATCTCCTATTGTTGATAAAGAAATTCAGCAATTTTTGCAATCAGACAAAATACGTTTTAATGCCACATTAGATAAAAAAGAAGCCTACCGGAATGCTGATTACGTAATCATCGCAACCCCGACTGATTATGATCCTAAAACCAATTATTTCAATACATCTAGCGTAGAATCTGTAATTAAAGATGTTACAGAAATAAACCCTTATGCAGTAATGGTTATCAAGTCCACGGTTCCGGTAGGTTTTACGGTCACGATGCAAAAAAAATTCAATACTGAGAACATCATTTTCTCCCCAGAATTCCTCCGGGAAGGTAAAGCCCTTTACGATAATCTTCATCCGTCACGTATTGTTATCGGTGAGCGTTCAGAACGTGCAGAACGTTTTGCTGAGTTATTACAGGAAGGGGCCATTAAGCAAAATATCCCGACTCTGTTTACCGACTCCACTGAGGCAGAAGCGATTAAACTTTTCGCTAATACCTACCTGGCAATGCGTGTGGCGTACTTTAACGAGCTGGATAGCTATGCAGAAAGTTTAGGTCTGAATACGCGTCAGATTATCGAAGGCGTTTGTCTCGACCCGCGCATAGGTAATCACTATAACAATCCGTCATTTGGTTATGGTGGTTATTGTCTGCCGAAAGATACTAAACAGTTACTGGCGAACTACCAGTCTGTGCCGAATAACCTGATCTCGGCAATTGTTGATGCTAACCGCACGCGTAAGGACTTTATTGCGGATGCTATCTTGTCGCGTAAACCTAAAGTAGTGGGAATATATCGTCTGATTATGAAGAGCGGTTCAGATAACTTCCGCGCGTCTTCCATTCAGGGGATTATGAAGCGGATCAAGGCGAAAGGTGTGGAGGTGATCATTTATGAGCCGGTGATGAAAGAAGACTCATTCTTCAACTCTCGCCTGGAACGTGATCTCGCCACCTTCAAACAACAAGCCGACGTCATTATTTCCAACCGAATGGCAGAAGAGCTTAAGGATGTGGCAGACAAGGTCTACACCCGCGATTTGTTTGGCAGCGACTAACCTTCTGTAATCAGGGCGATTTTCGCCATGATTGTCTTTTGTTACCCATGTAATAATTCATTATTTTTATCACTTATCCTATAGCATTCATGAAGATTATCGCTACACTATGCGAACCTGAAATTTTCCGTCAGTTAGGGTAATGATGAGAGTTGAAAATAATAATATTCCTGGTCAAAACCATGACCCGGAACAGATTGATTTGATTGATTTACTGGTGCAGTTGTGGCGTGGCAAGATGACTATCATCATCTCTGTCATTGTAGCGATTGCCCTGGCAATAGGGTATCTGGCCGTTGCCAAAGAAAAATGGACTTCCACAGCTATCGTTACTCAACCTGATGTGGGACAAATCGCGGGTTATAACAATGCCATGAATGTGATTTATGGTACGGCTGCGCCGAAAGTGTCTGATATCCAGGCGACGTTAGTTGGTCGTTTCAGTACGACATTTTCTGCATTAGCAGAAACGCTGGATAATCAGGAACAACCCGAAAAACTGACTATCGAACCTTCTGTTAAAAACCAGCCATTACCCCTGATTGTTTCTTATGTCGGGCAAACGCCTGAAGGTGCGCAGAAACAGCTAGCTCAATATATTCAGCAAGTTGATGAACAGGTGAATGAAGAGCTGGAAAAAGACCTGAAAGACAACATCGCACTGAGTGTGAAAAACTTGCAGGATTCTTTGAAAACGCAGGAAGTGGTGGCACAGGAGCAGAAAGATCTGCGTATCCGTCAGATTCAGGAAGCGTTGCAGTATGCGAATCAGGCGCAGGTCGCAAAGCCGCAGATTCAACAGACGCAGGACGTGACGCAAGATACGATGTTCCTGTTGGGGAGCGAAGCGCTGGAGTCGATGATTAAGCACGAGGCGACCCGTCCGCTGGTTTTCTCGCCTGGTTACTATCAGACTCGTCAAAACCTGCTGGATATTGAAAGTCTGAAGGCTGATGATCTTGATATTCATGCTTATCGCTATGTTATGAAACCCACACTGCCAGTGCGTCGCGATAGCCCGAAAAAGGCTATCACTCTGATTCTGGCTGTGCTGCTGGGCGGTATGGTTGGCGCGGGGATTGTGCTGGGGCGTAATGCTCTGCGTAATTACAACGCGAAATAATCTTTGCAGCTTTAAAGAAAACGGGCAGGGTGGTGACACCTTGCCCGTTTTTTTTGCCGGATGCGACAACAATATCGCATCCGCTTACCCCGTAACTCACTGATGCCGTTTGCGCAGGTTTTCAATCACCGTCGTTAAATCCAGATCCTGATCCTGCAACAACACCAGCAGGTGATACATCAAGTCAGACGCCTCGTTAGTCAGCTCAAAGCGGTCATGTACTGTCGCGGCCAGTGCGGTTTCCACGCCTTCTTCTCCTACTTTCTGTGCGATGCGTTTGGTGCCACTGGCATACAGTTTGGCGGTGTAGGAGGTTTCCGGATCGGCAGATTTGCGTTCAGCGAGCAGTTGTTCAAGCTGGTAGAGAAACAACCACTGGTGAGCGGTATCGCCAAAACAACTGCTGGTGCCTTTGTGGCAGGTTGGGCCGATGGGATTCGCCAGCACCAGCAGGGTGTCGTTGTCGCAGTCCGGTGCAATGCTGACTACGTTGAGGAAGTTCCCCGACGTTTCACCTTTAGTCCACAGTCGCTGTTTGGTGCGTGAGAAAAAAGTGACTTTGCCGCTTTCGATGGTTTTATCCAGCGCTTGCGGGTTCATGTAGCCCAGCATTAACACTTCGCCAGATACCGCGTGTTGCACAATCACTGGCATCAGTCCGTCGGTTTTTTCCCAGTCCAGTTCGCGGCGTTGTTGTTCTGTTAACATATCCTGATCTCCACGCCCTGTGTTGCCAGGTACGCTTTTAATTCACCAATATTGATTATTTGTTTGTGGAATACGGAAGCTGCCAGCGCGCCGTCAACGTCGGCATCGCGGAAGGCTTCAAGGAAGTGTTCCATAGTGCCTGCGCCACCGGAGGCAATCAGCGGGACGTGGCAAACTTCACGCACTTTTTTCAGTTGTTCGAGGTCGTAACCGTTACGCACGCCGTCCTGATTCATCATGTTGAGGACGATTTCTCCGGCTCCGCGTTTTTGCACTTCCTGTACCCAGTCGAGCGTTTCCCACTGCGTAACGCGGGTACGGCTTTCATCGCCGGTATATTGATTAACGTGATATTTGCCGGTTTCGGCGTCGTACCAGGTATCAATACCGACCACAATACACTGCACGCCAAAACGATCTGCCAGACGGGTGATCAATGTCGGATCGGCCAGTGCAGGGGAGTTGATGGAGATTTTATCCGCACCAAAGGAAAGAATTTTCGCGGCGTCATCCAGCGACTTAATCCCACCCGCCACGCAGAACGGAATGTCGATCACTTCCGCCACGCGAGATACCCAGCTTTTATCTACCACGCGGCCATCGCTGGAAGCGGTGATATCGTAGAACACCAGTTCGTCTGCACCTTCTTCGGCGTAGCGTTTTGCCAGCGGCACAATATCGCCAATGATTTCATGGTTGCGAAACTGTACGCCTTTCACCACCTGACCATCACGAACGTCAAGACACGGAATTATGCGTTTTGCCAGCATGCGATGGCCTCCTTCACGGTGAATTTACCTTCCAGTAATGCCCGGCCAACTATTACGCCGCGCACGCCAGTGCCACGCAGGGCAGCGACATCTTCAATGTTGCCAATACCGCCGGAGGACTGAAACGCCACCTGCGGATATCTGGCGCACACTTCTTCATATAAAGAGACGTTAGAACCTGCCAGCGTGCCGTCGCGCGAGATATCGGTACACAGCACATGTTTCAGGCCGACGGGCAGATAGGTTTCCACCAGTTGTTCCAGCGAAACGCCTGAGTTCTCTTGCCAGCCGCTGACCGCCACCTGTTTGTTGCCTTGCTCGTCAATACGGACATCCAGCGCCAGCACTAACGCATCGGCACCAAAACGTTCAAACCAGCCTTTCACCATTTCTGGTGATTTCACCGCGGTGGAGCCAACCACCACGCGCGCAACGCCTGCTTCCAGTAACGCCGCCACGTCTTCTTCGCTACGCACGCCGCCGCCAACCTGCACCGGAACGTTAACGCCCGCGACCAGGGTTTTAATCAGCGGGATTTGACGTTTAGCCGGATTTTTTGCCCCGGTCAGATCCACCAGGTGCAGTACTTCAGCACCTTGTGCGGCGTAATCCTGTAAGCGCGGCAGCGGGTCGTTGCCATAATCACGCTGCTTGCCGTAATCGCCCTGATGGAGACGCACCACGGTGCCGTCGATTAAATCTAATGCCGGAATAATCATTACATCTCCAGGAAGTTTTTCAGCAACTTAGCGCCAGCGGCACCGGAGCGTTCCGGGTGGAACTGCACGCCGTAGAAGTTATCTTTTTGTACCGCTGCGGTGAACGGTTCGCCGTAATTACACTGGGCGATGGTCCACGGATTGACCGGCATGGCGTAGCTGTGAACAAAGTAAAAGTACGCGCCGTCTTCAATCCCCTGAAACAGGCGGTTGCCAGCCTGTGGGTAAACGCGGTTCCAGCCCATATGCGGCAATGGCAGACCAAAGTCGGTCATTTTCGGTACATCCTCGTCAATGATGCCCAGCAAATCGACGCCGTTGCTCTCTTCGCTGCGTCGCCCCAGCAGTTGCATTCCTAAACAGATGCCCAGCACCGGTTGAGTACAGGCTTTGATGAGATCAAACAGCTCGCGCTCACGCACCTGATCCATCGCCGCTTGCGCAGTGCCAACGCCAGGTAAAAACAGTTTATCGGCCAGCAACACGACGTCCGGGTCACGGCTGACCTTTGGTTCATAGCCGTGACGCGCAATGGCAGACTTCACCGAGTTCAGGTTGGCGCAGCCGGTATCAAGGATCACCACGTTCATTACAGCACTCCTTTCGACGAGGGCAGGGTGTCACCTTCCACGCGGATGGCCTGGCGCAGGGTGCGACCAAAGGCTTTGAACAGGCTCTCTACACGGTGGTGATCGTTTTTACCTTTGGTTTTCAGGTGCAGAGTCATGCCCATGGTGTAAGAGAGTGAACGGAAGAAGTGTTCGATCATTTCGGTGCTGAGATCGCCCACGCGCTGGTAGGTAAACTCAGCTTTATATTCCAGGTGCGGGCGACCAGAGATATCCAGCGCGCAGCGTGCGAGGCATTCATCCATCGGCAAGACAAAACCAAAGCGGCAGATGCCGCGTTTGTCGCCAAGGGCAATTTTTAACGCTTCGCCCAGCGCCAGCCCGGTATCTTCGACGGTGTGGTGATCGTCAATATAGAGATCGCCTTTGACATTGATTTCCATACGGAAACCACCGTGGGTGGCAATCTGATCCAGCATGTGATCAAAGAAACCAACACCAGTGTTAATCTTGCTGCCACCTTCGCGATCCAGCCACACCTGAACGTCAATCTGCGTCTCTTTGGTGTTGCGCACTACATGGGCATAACGATCGCGTTTAGTGAGTTGCTCACCAATCATCGGCCAGTTCAGGGTTTCGCGGTTGTAGCGTAAACCATTAATACCCATGTTTTCAGCAAGTTGAATATCGGTCGCACGATCGCCAATCACGTAACTGCTGGCGCGATCCATCGCCTGCTCAGCGAGATAACGCTCCACCAGTTTTACCTTCGGCTTGCGGCAGTCACATTCATCGTCGGGCAGGTGCGGGCAAATCAGCACTTCATCAAACTGCACGCCTTGCGAGGTAAAGATCTGCATCATCAGATTGTGCGGGCCATCGAAATCCGCCTGCGGGAAACGTTGTGTTCCAAGACCATCCTGGTTGGTGATCATCACCAGCTTATAGCCTGCTTTTTGCAGCTTCAGCAGTTCCGGGATCACGCCCGGTTCAAAGGCGAGTTTGTCAAAACGGTCCACCTGAAAATCACTCGGCGGCTCGCTAATCAGGGTTCCATCGCGATCGATAAAAAGATACTTCTGACTCATCAAACTTGCTCCGCACGTAAGGCGTCAATGACGCGCTGGCTTTCTTCACGGGTTCCGACGGTAATTCGCAGGCAGCCGCTTAAAGAGGGTTGTTTATTCTGATCACGTAAGATAATGCCCTGATCCCACAAAGATTTAAACACTGCGCTGGAGGCTTTAAAGCGTGCCAGAATGTAGTTGGTTTCGGAGTCGAAAACCTGCTCCACGCAGGGGATCTCTTTCAGTGCGGCAATCAGGTATTCGCGTTCTGCAATAATTTGCGCCACTCGTTCGCGCATGGCGACGATCCCCTGCGGGCTTAACGCCTGTGCCGCAATGTCGGCAACCGGCGTTGAGAGTGGGTAGGGGGCGATCACTTTCATCAGCAGGTTGATGACTTCTTCGTTTGCCAGCGTAAACCCACAACGGAGACCCGCCAGAGCAAAAGCTTTCGAAAGGGTGCGCAAAATAGCCAGGTGCGGATATTCCGCCAGCCAGCCCGCCAGCGATGCCTGCGGGCAAAACTCAATATAGGCTTCATCGGCAACCACAATGGCTTTTCCGCGGGTTAACTCCAGCAGAGTGCGAAAATCTTGCGGATTGATCAGTTGCCCGGTCGGGTTGTTAGGGCTGCAAACATAAACCACTTTCACGCCGTCCAGCTTGTCGGAAATCCCCTGCAAGTCCAGTTGCCAGTTTTCCAGCGTCGGCACCGTGCGACACTCGACGCCAATGGTTTCGGCGCTGACGCTGTACATGCCGTACGTTGGCGGGCAATAGAGGATGGCATCTTTACCCGATTCACAAAAGGCGCGAATCAGTAGTTCAATGCCTTCGTCTGCGCCGCGGCTGACCAGCACTTGTTCCGGTTTTACGCCAGCATATTGCGCGTAATTTTCAATAACCGCTTTTGGCTGACATTCCGGATAGCGGTTGAGCGTTTGCTGAGTGAGCTGAAACTCCACGGCTGTAGGATATTCGTTGGCGTTCAGCCAGACATCGCCGTTACCGCCCAGTCGGCGCGCTGACTGATATGGTGTCAGGTTGCGGACGTTTTCACGCGCTAAATCGGTAATAGTCACGGTGCTCATGCTTGCTCCTTAAGGGCGTTGACACGTAAAGTCACGGCATTTTTGTGGGCTGTCAGGCGTTCGGCGGTAGCCAGCGTTTCAATGGTCGAAGCCAACGCAGAGAAACCCTCTTTCGACAATTCCTGCACGGTCATGCGCTTCTGGAAATCCGCCAGTCCGAGGCTGGAACAGGTGGCGGTGTAACCGTAAGTCGGTAGAACGTGGTTGGTGCCGGAGGCGTAGTCACCTGCCGATTCCGGTGACCAGTCACCAAGAAATACCGAACCGGCGCTGGTGATGCTATCGACCAGTTCGCGGGCGTTGCGGGTTTGAATAATCAGGTGTTCCGGGCCGTACTGATTGGAGATTGTCACGCACTGCGCTAAATCGTTGGTCACAATCAGGCGGCTGGTGAGCAGTGCCTGGCGTGCAGTTTCAGCACGCGGTAACTCTGCAAGTTGACGTTCTACAGCTTCGGCAACGCGGCGTGCCATATCGGCGTCGGGCGTCAGTAAGATCACCTGTGAATCCGGGCCGTGCTCAGCCTGAGAGAGCAAATCTGAAGCCACGAAGTCCGGCGTTGCGCCACTATCGGCAATCACCAGCACTTCCGACGGGCCTGCGGGCATATCGATTGCTGCACCGTCCAGACGCTGGCTCACCTGACGTTTCGCTTCAGTCACAAAGGCGTTACCCGGTCCGAAAATTTTGTCCACTTTCGGCACGGATTCAGTACCAAAGGCCAGCGCGGCAATGGCCTGTGCGCCGCCGACGTTAAATACATCCTGCACGCCGCACAGTTGCGCCGCGTAGAGGATCTCATCGGCAATCGGCGGCGGTGAGCACAGCACCACTTTATTACAACCTGCAATACGTGCTGGAGTCGCCAGCATTAATACGGTTGAGAAGAGTGGGGCAGAGCCGCCAGGAATATACAAACCCACTGAGGCTACCGGGCGGGTGACCTGCTGGCAACGTACGCCTGGCTGGGTTTCGACATCTACCGTCGGCAGTTTTTGCGCATTGTGGAAGGTTTCAATGTTCTTTACTGCTACCGCCATCGCCTGTTTCAGGTCGTCGCTCAGGCGTTCGCAGGCTGCGGCGATTTCTTCAGCAGACACTTTCAGCGCGGTAACCTTGGTTTTATCAAACTTCGCGCTGTATTCCCGTAAGGCGTCATCGCCGCGTGCTTTCACGTTATCTAAAATTTCACGGACGATACGGGTGATGCTTTCAGAGGCGGAGATCGCCGGGCGCATTAACAGTTGGCGTTGTTGCTCCGCAGTACAGTTATTCCAGTCAATGATTGTGTTAAAGCTCATGGCTATTACTCCATCATCTTCTCAATTGGCAGAACCAGAATCGAACTCGCGCCCAGTTCCTTCAGTTTTTCCATCGTTTCCCAGAACAGGGTTTCGCTACTCACCATGTGCATGGCGACGCGTTGTTGATCACCCGCCAGCGGCAGAATGGTTGGTCGTTCGGCACCTGGCAGCAGGGCGATGACATCATCCAGACGCTCGGTTGGTGCATGCATCATGATGTATTTCGATTCACGCGCCTGAATTACGCCCTGAATACGGGTCAGTAGCTTGTCGATTAGTTGCTGTTTGGATTCTTCCATTTCACCATCGCGCTGGATCAGGCAGGCTTTCGAGCGGTAGATAACTTCCACTTCGCGCAGGCCGTTGGCCTCCAGGGTGGCACCGGTGGAAACCAGATCGCAAATCGCATCCGCCAGTCCGGCGCGCGGGGCAACTTCGACAGAACCGTTCAATAAGCAGGATTTGAAAGAGATACCTTTCTGGTCGAGATAACGCTTGAGCAAGTGAGGATAAGAGGTGGCGATACGTTTACCGTTTAAGGAGAGCGGGCCGTCCCAGGCTTCATCAACGGGCGTTGCCAGTGAAAGGCGACAGCCACCAAAATCAAGACGGCGCAGGGTAAAGTAGCGCGGATCTTCACCCTGGGCGCGGCGGTTGAGCAACTCTTCTTCCAGTACGTTCTCACCGATGATCCCGAGGTCTACCACGCCATCCATTACCAGACCGGGAATGTCGTCGTCACGCACGCGCAGAATATCAATCGGCATGTTTTCTGCCATCGCGATCAGGCGCTGGGTGTGAAGATTAATTTTAATGCCGCAGCGCGCCAGCAATTCGCGTGAATCATCACTTAAACGGCCGGATTTTTGCATAGCTATGCGTAAACGAGTGTTGTCTGTCATTTTCTTATTCCTCTTTTAACCTGTCTGAATCGTTATCAACCGCGCAATAAAAAAGCCCCCGGAAGGTGATCTTCCGGGGGCTTTCTCATGCGTTCATGCACCACTGGAAGATCTGAATGTCTTCCAGCACACATCGCCTGAAAGACTAGTCAGGATGATGGTGATGATGGTGGTGTTTAAATTGAACGCGTGTCATAAAAATCTCTGTGAATGTTTATTCAACTGATGCCTTTTAACCTAAACCACTTTCACGATAGAAAGCAAGGGCTTTTTTATATATTTTGCGGCGATAGATTTGTTTAATGAATGAGCAGGGAAAGAAGGGCGCTAAGAGTGACTACGTTAAAAAAAGTAATCGTGAAAATATGTCTTTAAAGCCCTCAAGAACATTGTGTTCTGTAACTAAAGTGGCCTTTGTTCATGCCGGATGCGGCGTGAACGCCTTATCTGGCCTACAAATGTTGCCTAAATTCAATATATTGGTGTTTTTGTAGGTCTGATAAGCGGAGCGCATCAGGCAATTGTACATTTGCTAACAGTTTCGATTCATTCATAGAATGAATTGTCAGTTTTGATACGCTGGCGTAGCCTTATAGATCTAAGGTGTATCAGGAGAAAACGGATGAAAAAGGTCGCAATTGTCGGGTTAGGGTGGTTAGGTATGCCGCTGGCGATGTCACTTTCAGCGCGGGGCTGGCAAGTCACCGGGAGTAAAACCACACAAGATGGCGTCGAAGCGGCCCGAATGAGTGGGATTGATAGCTATACGCTTCGCATGGATCCCGAGTTAGTTTGCGATTCTGACGATCTGGATGCCCTGATGGATGCTGATGCGTTGGTCATTACGCTTCCGGCGCGACGCAGCGGTCCTGGCGACGAGTTCTATTTGCAGGCAGTGCAAGAGCTGGTAGACAGCGCGCTGGCTCACCATATTCCCCGCATTATTTTCACCAGTTCAACCTCTGTCTATGGCGATGCGCAAGGCATAGTAAAAGAAACCACACCACGCAATCCCGTGACCAACAGTGGACGAGTGTTAAAAGAACTCGAAGACTGGCTGCACAATTTACCTGGTACTTCGGTCGATATTTTGCGTCTTGCTGGCCTGGTGGGGCCGGGGCGTCATCCAGGGCGCTTCTTTGCTGGAAAAACTGCGCCAGACGGTGAACATGGTGTCAATTTAGTTCACCTGGAAGATGTTATTGGCGCTATCACTCTGTTGTTACAGGCACCTAAAGGCGGACACATCTATAATATATGTGCGCCAGCTCACCCTGCGCGTAATGTTTTCTATCCGCAGATGGCCCGTTTACTGGGGCTGGAACCTCCGCAGTTCAGAAACAGCCTGGACAGCGGCAAAGGTAAAATTATTGATGGCAGCCGGATCTGTAATGAATTGGGATTTGAATACCAGTATCCCGATCCACTGGTAATGCCGCTGGAGTAAAGCATCACGCCAGCAGAATGCCGCATACACCGCAAGGGGGCGTGTATGAAACCACTGCTGGATGTGTTGATGATCCTCGATGCCTTAGAAAAAGAGGGCAGTTTTGCGGCGGCGTCAGCCAAACTGTACAAGACGCCGTCTGCGCTGAGTTACACCGTTCATAAGCTGGAAAGTGATCTTAATATTCAATTGCTTGATCGCAGCGGTCACCGCGCTAAATTCACCCGCACCGGAAAAATGTTATTAGAGAAAGGGCGGGAAATTCTTCACACTGTTCATGAGCTGGAAAAACAGGCAATAAAACTTCACGAAGGCTGGGAGAACGAGCTGATTATCGGGGTTGATGACACCTTTCCTTTTTCTCTGCTTGCGCCGCTTATTGAACTCTTTTATCAACATCACAGTGTAACGCGGTTGAAATTTATCAATGGCGTGCTCGGTGGTTCCTGGGAGGCGCTGACCCAGGGCCGGGCAGATATTATTGTCGGCGCTATGCACGAGCCGCCATCTTCCAGCGAATTTGGTTTTTCTCGTCTGGGTGATCTGGAGCAAGTGTTCGTTGTGGCACCCCATCATCCGTTAGCGCTGGAAGAAGAACCGTTAAATCGACGAATCATTAAACGATATCGGGCGATAGTCGTCGGTGACACTGCGCAGGCAGCCGCGTCTACAGCTTCACAAATACTTGATGAACAAGAAGCCATTACCGTATTTGATTTTAAAACCAAGCTGGAGCTGCAAATCAGTGGTCTTGGTTGTGGTTATTTACCCCGTTATCTGGCGCAACGCTTTCTTGATAGTGGTGCGTTAATCGAGAAGAAAGTGGTCGCGCAAACCCTCTTTGAACCTGTCTGGATTGGCTGGAACGAACAAACCGCAGGGCTTGCCAGTGCGTGGTGGCGAGACGAGATTTTAGCAAATAGTGCTATCGCCGGTGTTTATGCAAAATCTGGTGACGGAAAATCAGCCATTTAAATAAAAAATCATCTGTCAAGCCCCTCATTCTCTTGTCATTTACCCCCCATTTAGGCACAATGCGCCGCTGTCAAAAAATGACTAAAAACCGACGTTTTATCCGCGTCGGTTATTTTTTGCTTCAAACCAATCATTCATACCAAGAGGCCGGGCTTCGTACCGGATAGATATTTACTAAAAATCGACAGTTGTTGTCGCTGAGGAATCCAAAAAAATGGGGCAATTTTTTGCTTACGCGACGGTTATCACCGTAAAGGAGAATAACCATGTCGCATAACGTTACTCCAAACACCTCTCGCGTGGAATTGCGTAAAACGCTTACGTTAGTTCCGGTTGTAATGATGGGTCTTGCCTATATGCAGCCGATGACGCTGTTTGATACTTTTGGTATCGTTTCAGGCCTCACGGATGGTCATGTGCCGACAGCCTATGCGTTCGCATTGATTGCGATCCTGTTCACGGCTCTGAGCTACGGGAAGTTGGTTCGCCGCTATCCTTCTGCTGGCTCTGCGTACACTTACGCCCAGAAATCTATTAGCCCGACCGTTGGCTTTATGGTGGGTTGGTCTTCTCTGCTCGACTATCTGTTCGCGCCGATGATCAACATCCTGTTGGCGAAAATCTATTTTGAAGCTCTGGTGCCTTCCATCCCATCGTGGATGTTTGTGGTGGCGCTGGTGGCCTTTATGACAGCCTTTAACCTGCGTAGCCTGAAATCCGTAGCGAACTTCAACACCGTCATTGTGGTGTTGCAGGTTGTGCTGATCGCGGTGATTCTGGGCATGGTGGTCTACGGCGTATTTGAAGGTGAAGGCGCTGGTACGCTGGCGAGCACCCGTCCGTTCTGGTCTGGCGATGCGCATGTCATCCCGATGATTACCGGTGCGACGATCCTGTGCTTCTCCTTTACCGGTTTTGACGGCATCAGCAACCTGTCGGAAGAAACCAAAGATGCAGAGCGCGTGATCCCGCGTGCGATTTTCCTGACCGCGCTGATCGGCGGTATGATCTTCATCTTTGCGACTTACTTCCTGCAACTGTACTTCCCGGATATCTCTCGCTTTAAAGATCCGGATGCGTCACAGCCTGAAATCATGCTGTATGTTGCGGGTAAAGCATTCCAGGTTGGCGCGCTGATCTTCTCCACCATTACCGTACTGGCGTCTGGTATGGCGGCGCACGCAGGCGTAGCGCGTCTGATGTACGTGATGGGGCGTGACGGCGTGTTCCCGAAAAGCTTCTTCGGTTATGTACACCCGAAATGGCGTACTCCGGCGATGAACATCATCCTGGTTGGTGCGATTGCTCTGCTGGCAATCAACTTTGACCTGGTAATGGCAACGGCGCTGATTAACTTTGGTGCGCTGGTGGCGTTCACCTTCGTTAACCTGTCGGTTATCTCGCAGTTCTGGATCCGTGAGAAGCGTAACAAGACGCTGAAAGATCACTTCCAGTATCTGTTCCTGCCGATGTGTGGTGCGCTGACCGTTGGTGCGCTGTGGGTTAACCTGGAAGAAAGCTCGATGGTTCTGGGGCTGATCTGGGCGGCTATCGGTCTGATTTACCTGGCTTGCGTAACTAAGAGCTTCCGCAACCCGGTTCCGCAGTACGAAGACGTTGCATAATTTTATAAAACCGGATGGTGTCATCATCCGGTAAGTCTCAAAAAGCCGGAGTTTAACGCTCCGGCTTTTTTGTATCAGACGATCTCTTCCGCGTACTGCCAAAGCGCCTTTAACAGTGCCACTTTCTCTTTATCATCGGCATATTGCTGCGCCAGCATCTGCAGTTCATCAGCATAGCCTTGCAAAAACTCTGGAGTGAAGACCTGACGGCGATGCTCCAGCCAGCGTTGCTGTTCGGCGTAATCTAACGTGCCGGGGAAGTTACGCGCCCGATAATTGAACAACAGCTTCTCTATGCGTTTATCGACAAAGGTGATATCCAGTGCCGGTAAGTTACGTGGCTCGGTTTCCAGCACAATTTTCATTGCCGCGCGATCGGCGTCACTGAAAAAGCCATTATAAAGCTGGGCATCCACGTTATCTGAAGGCATAAACGGTTCGGCTTCAGCAAATATTGCCACCACTTTTTCGCGCACTTGCGGGTTTTCACGCAAAATTTTCAGGTTATCAAGGCAATGCTGACGATTAATTCCCAGACGGTCGGCATCCTCCGGGCGAAGTGTATTCGCCTGTGCCAGCACCGGACATTTATTAATATGCACCAGCTTAACCGGGACTGCGGCGTTATTGCCCAGATCGACTTTTGCGGTATACAGACGCTCGCGCAGCATGTCGCTATCCAGTTCCAGTAATGGCGAAATATCTCCAGCTAAATCCACCATAATCACGGCATTGCGATTTTCAGGATGCCACGCCAGCGGCGCAACCCAACTGGTATTGCCGCGCCACGCACCAAACATGCCGGAAACGTGCACCAGTGGTTTCATCTGTGGCACATCAATCAATGCCATCAGTTTGTGCTTATTACGATGGGTAAAGAGATAATCAAACAGGCGTGGCTGACGCGTTTTCACCAGCTTCGCCATCGCGATAGTGGCGTATACATCGGCCATCGCATCGTGGGCGTTGCTATGCTCTATACCATTCGCTTTGGTTAAATGTTCAAGACGAAAACTCGGCAGACCGTCATCATTTTCAGGCCAGTTGATCCCCTCCGGACGTAGGGCATAACAGGCACGCATGACGTCCAGCAGATCCCAGCGAGAGTTATCATGCTGCCAGCTCCAGGCATAGGGATCGTAGAAATTACGATAAAAAACATTGCGCGTGACTTCGTCGTCGAAACGCACATTGTTGTAACCAAGAATGCAGGTTTTCGGTACGGTAAAAAGCGAGTGGATGCGGGCGGCAAAGGCGGCTTCGTTTTCTCCTTTCGCCCGTGCTTCCTGCGGTGTGATGCCGGTGATTAACACCGCCCCTGGTTGAGGTAAATAATCATCAGCAGGTTTGCAGTAAAAGACTTCTGGTTCGCCAATGATATTGAATTCGCTATCGGTGCGAATGGCGGCAAACTGCGCAGGGCGATCTAACGCGGGGTGCGTGCCAAAGGTTTCGTAATCGTGAAACAAAAAGGTAGATTGTTGCTTACCGTCATTCATCATTAGGTTAAATCCGTTATTTCTGCTGTATGCCAGAGTACCAAATATCACAACGCTAATCAGCTTTAGAGCGACAATTTGGCAGCGTGTGGAAACAGATAATGTCAGATTAAAATGAGATAAATGTCACATTTTCTTGCACTTTATTCCAGCCAGTTCATCAGGATTTCCGTAAAAAGAACAGCTATTTGAAACTCCTGAGGATTTGCTGTTGAAACGCCGTCTTGTTATTGCTGCTTCTTTGTTCGTTTTTAATTTATCGTCTGCTTTTGCAGCAGAAAATATTCCTTTTTCACCCCAGCCTCCAGAAATTCATGCGGGGTCATGGGTATTGATGGATTACACAACCGGACAGATCCTCACGGCGGGTAATGAGCATCAACAACGTAATCCTGCCAGCCTGACTAAGCTGATGACTGGCTATGTCGTTGATCGTGCTATCGATAGTCATCGTATTACACCAGACGATATTGTCACTGTGGGGCGTGATGCGTGGGCAAAAGATAACCCGGTATTTGTCGGTTCTTCACTGATGTTTTTGAAAGAGGGGGATCGCGTATCGGTACGTGATTTAAGCCGTGGATTAATTGTCGACTCCGGCAATGATGCTTGTGTTGCGCTGGCTGATTATATTGCTGGTGGGCAACGGCAGTTTGTTGAAATGATGAACAATTACGCCGAGAAGTTGCATCTAAAGGATACGCATTTTGAAACGGTACATGGTCTGGATGCGCCGGGTCAGCATAGTTCGGCCTACGATTTAGCCGTACTTTCGCGCGCCATCATTCATGGTGAACCTGAGTTTTATCATATGTACAGTGAGAAAAGCCTCACCTGGAACGGCATCACCCAGCAAAACCGTAACGGCTTATTATGGGATAAAACCATGAATGTCGATGGCCTGAAAACCGGACATACTTCCGGGGCCGGGTTTAATCTCATTGCTTCGGCTGTGGATGGTCAGCGTCGACTCATTGCGGTGGTGATGGGGGCTGAAAGCGCAAAAGGTCGTGAAGAAGAGGCGAGAAAGCTACTGCGTTGGGGACAACAGAACTTTACTACGGTGCAAATTTTACATCGTGGGAAAAAGATTGGCACAGAACGCATCTGGTATGGCGATAAAGAAAAGATTGCGCTTGGAACCGAACAAGAGTTCTGGATGGTGCTGCCAAAAGCGGAGATTCCGAATATCAAAGCAAAATACACCCTTAATGATAAAGAACTGACCGCGCCAATTAATGCCCATCAGCAGGTTGGGGAAATTGAACTTTACGATCGGGATAAACAGGTGGCGCACTGGCCGCTGGTCACCCTGGAATCCGTCAGTGAAGGCGGCATGTTTTCCCGGTTGAGCGATTATTTCCACCATAAGGCCTGACCTTTCTTTTGCAGCAGACTGGCAGGAGTGCGAGTCTGCTCGCATAATCAACACTCATTCCTTGTGGTTTTTATATTGCAAATGTACTGTACATAAAACCAGTATTAATGGAGGCATCATGAACTACGAGATTAAACAGGAAGATAAACGTACCGTTGCAGGTTTCCATCTCGTTGGCCCGTGGGAACAGACGGTAAAGCAAGGTTTTGAGCAGTTGATGATGTGGGTAGACGACAAAAATATCGTGCCAAAGGAGTGGATAGCGGTCTATTACGATAATCCAGACGAAACACCCGCCGAAAAGTTACGTTGTGACACCGTCGTCTCGGTGGCAGATGACTTCACGCTCCCCGAAAACAGTGAGGGCGTTATCCTGACGGAAATTTCTGGAGGTCAGTATGCGGTGGCGGTTGCACGCGTAGTGGGTGATGACTTTGCTAAACCCTGGTATCAGTTCTTTAATACTCTCTTGCAGGACAGCGCTTACGAAATGTTGCCAAAGCCCTGCTTTGAGGTTTATCTGAACAATGGTGCGGAAGAGGGGTATTGGGATATCGAAATGTATGTTGCGGTGCAGCCTAAACAGCGCTGATAAGTGGCACTGGATCAGAGGATAACCCGATTGCTACGCTGTTTTTCGTTATGTAAAAGAGTAAGATTCGTCTGCAGTTTTCTGACAACCAAACCGGGAACGTCTGCTATTCCCGGTTTGCCGGACAGATTTGTTACATAGCGTTATCGTTCCCGGACTGCCAGATTGCATTATGACCGTTTTTTCTCTTATTCCACGGAGTGCCCGCGTGCGTGCCGATAAGTCCTTAAGCCCGTTTGAAATTCGAGTGTACCGCCATTACCGCATTGTGCATGGTACGCGAGTTGCGCTGGCGTTCTTGCTCACCTTTCTCATCATTCGCTTGTTTACCATCCCGGAAAGCACCTGGCCGCTGGTCACTATGGTGGTGATCATGGGGCCAATTTCGTTCTGGGGCAACGTTGTCCCTCGCGCCTTTGAACGTATTGGCGGTACTGTGTTGGGTTCGATATTAGGTCTTATCGCTCTGCAACTGGAGTTAATCTCTTTACCGTTGATGTTAGTCTGGTGTGCTGCAGCCATGTTCCTTTGCGGTTGGCTGGCGCTGGGTAAGAAGCCATATCAAGGTTTATTGATTGGTGTGACGCTGGCAATTGTTGTTGGCTCGCCAACCGGTGAAATTGATACCGCATTATGGCGAAGCGGCGATGTGATCCTCGGCTCTTTACTGGCAATGTTGTTTACCGGCATCTGGCCGCAACGTGCTTTTATCCACTGGCGCATTCAACTGGCGAAAAGTCTCACTGAATATAATCGCGTCTATCAGTCAGCGTTCTCACCGAACTTACTCGAACGTCCACGTCTGGAAAAACATCTGCAAAAACTCCTGACCGATGCCGTGAAAATGCGTGGGCTGATTGCGCCCGCCAGCAAAGAAACCCGTATCCCAAAATCGATATATGAAGGGATCCAGACAATTAACCGTAATCTGGTTTGTATGCTGGAACTGCAAATCAATGCTTACTGGGCCACGCGCCCCAGCCATTTCGTGTTATTGAACGCGCAAAAACTGCGCGATACACAGCACATGATGCAGCAAATCGTGTTGAGCCTTGTTCATGCCCTGTACGAAGGTAATCCGCAGCCGGTTTTTGCTAATACGGAAAAATTGAACGATGCTGTGGAAGAGCTGCGTCAGTTGCTCGATAACCACCATGATCTCAAGGTCGTTGAGACCCCGATTTATGGCTATGTGTGGCTTAACATGGAAACGGCGCATCAACTGGAGTTGTTGTCAAATCTGATTTGCCGGGCCTTGCGCAAATAATTCCCGATCTTCAGAATCATCTTGCTGCTTCGATTCAGCAAAGATAAAGGGTATGATAGTGAAAAGGGATAAAAGCATTGTCATCTGCGGCAGCTATGAGTAATGTTGGCTCTAACGAATAGCGGCTGCTTAAACGAATCCGACTCTCACATTATCAGGGGTATAAAAATGGAAACTACCAAGCCTTCATTCCAGGACGTACTGGAATTTGTTCGCCTGTTCCGTCGTAAGAACAAACTGCAACGTGAAATCCAGGACGTTGAGAAAAAGATCCGTGACAACCAGAAACGCGTTCTGCTGCTGGACAACCTGAGCGATTACATCAAACCGGGTATGAGCGTCGAAGCAATTCAGGGCATCATCGCCAGCATGAAAGGCGACTATGAAGATCGCGTTGATGATTACATCATCAAAAATGCTGAGCTTTCCAAAGAACGCCGCGATATCTCCAAAAAGCTGAAAGCTATGGGTGAAATGAAAAACGGCGAAGCGAAGTAATTTCTGCTTTATTCAATGAGGGTTGCCCGGCAACCCTCATTGTTCATGATTCCTTTCTCTGTGTCACAAGTCATCATTCCCATCTGATAACATATTGAAATGTCGAAATTAACGACAACCTTCTTCTGTATGTAACAAGGTAAAAAGTTCTGCAACCCCGATGTTATTTATCGCGCTGGTTACTAATACGTTGCGTGCCCCAGCTTCCCGTAACCAGCATTTCACCAAAGATATTTGTTCTACGCTGGCTAAATCCGCTTTGGTTACTACCCCAATGATCGGGCGATTTATCGATGTGGTAAAGCCTGGCGAAAAAGGGGACCACGGTGCGTTCGCATTAAGTACCAGTGCGATAATGTCCGCTTCGCAGGCACAGACCAGCAGTGCGCTGTAAAGGCTGCGGTTTTCGAGGTATTCCCCGGGTGTGTCAATGGTGGCCGGTGACCAGACGATTGCCTGCGTCTTCTGATACTGAATATTCTCTCCGCGCAGGCATTGTGTGAGTGACGTTTTTCCGCACTGACTGGGGCCGATGAGCATCATCCGTTGCATAGTGTCAGGTCCGTGTAATGGAACAGGCGGTAAAGTGCATCATTTCGCCCAGCGTGCGTGTAACCTGGCTAAGTGCATATTCGATAGCAGAAACATCGCCAGTCAGAACTACCGCGCCGGTAAAACGATCAAGAAAACCAATCTCTACAGCGCCTGATTTTGTGGCGATATCACACGCGATGATAGATGCTTCACTGGGGGTAATCGTCAGAATGCCAATGGCAGAAACGGTGTCTGGTAAACCTAATTTCTTAAACAGATCCTTTCCGGGATTCGCAATCACATGCGCCAGTGTGACCTGTTTACCGGGAACATATTCCTGAATCATCCGTTCAGTCGTGTGTTGAGTTGACATTATCCCTCCACCATCTGACGCCACATGGCTTCATGCGGACGGGCAATCACCGAACGATAGACCAACAAACCTTTTTCCCCCGCGCGCTCGCTGGCGACAGAGACCGCGTTATTAACATCAGAAATATCGCCTGCCACTACCATGTAGCATTTACCGCCAATACCGAAGGCCATATGCACCCGCACGAGCGTGACGTTTGCCGCTTTCACTGCACAATCGGCAGCGTCAATGCAGGCTGCTACACTCCAGGTTTCTACTACACCGACAGCCCGTCGCTGGTCAACATGGTTCAGACCGCTGATTGCAGACAGGATAGTGGGATGAATATTAGGAAGAACCAGACTGTCGACCAGCATTTCACCAGCAAGGGTCGAGCCATTATCGATGGCCTGTTGCACCGCACCGACATCGCCACCGAGCATCAGCAGAAATTTACCGGGGCATAGCGTTTTGCTGACCAGTAACTCAACGTTGGCGCTTTTCAGCATGGCATCGCCGGTTTCCATCCCTTTCGCGATACTGCTAAGTTCTAAAATACCTACCGCTTTTGACATGGTTAACCTCTCACAACCGTAATCGCGTTTTCTGTCACATCACTGATCGTGCCATCAATACTGGCATGAATGGGGGCACCTAATGTGCCGTGTGGAATTTGGCCTACACATTGCCCACGAACGACACGATCGCCTTTTTGGACACACGCAATTGCGCTGGCTCCGATGTGCTGGCGTAACAATAGCGTCACTTTTTCGGGCTGTGGCACGTGTTCAGACCATGGCGCATCCTGATACCACGGTGCTAAGCCCAGTCTGGTTACCAGCCGTTTTACGGGAATCAGTCGATAATTTGCCATGACATCCGCAGGGTTTAAGGTGCCTTCGTAGCGGAGATTTTTAGCGCGTAATTCCTGCTTAAGCAGGCGATTTATGCGCATTGGTGAAATACCTACCGGGCAGGCGACGCTGGCACAGACGTTGCACTCCGAACAGGTGAGTGCTGTCAGTAACAGTTGCGGTGTAGCGAGCTGTTGGTAGTTAACCGCACGTACTAACAAATGTGGTGACAGTTCGTGACCGATTAAATGACGTGGACAGAGATCGGTACATAAGCGGCATTGTTCACAAACGGTTTTCGCGACGGCAAGTACGTTGCGATCATCCTGCATTCGACGTTGGATCAGTGAATGAGAGTTGGGTAAGACCAGCAAGCCGCCGGTGGTTTTGCTGACTGGCGTATCGAGCGATGGGATCAAACTCCCCATCATCGGCCCGCCATTGATAAAACCGGGATTATCTACCGTAGCGCCTCCCGCCAGCGCCAGTACCTCGCGTAAAGACATTCCGATGGGAACGGTCACTGTTACTGGTTTAGCAACTGCACCATTAACGGTTAACGTGCGGCGCGTTACCGGATACTGTTGCTCAACGGCTCTGGCAATATTCAGCACGGTCTGGACGTTATTCACCACCACGCCGACGCTAACGGGCAACGCGGCGGGTGAAACGCGACGACCTGTTGCCATCCAGATGGTCAGCACCTCATCCCCAGCGGGATAAACGTCGGGCAAAATATGCAGGCGGATATCCGTTGGAAGTAATGGTGTAAGTGCTTTTATTGCGGGGTGATACTTCTCTTTCAGCGCGATGATTCCGCTAGCAGCCCCGGTGGCTTTCATCGCATAGTGAACACCGCGTAGCAGGCGGCTGGCTTGTTGTGCCATTAACTGCTGGTCCACTTTCAACATTGGTTCGCATTCCGCGGCATTTACCAGGAAAGTGTCAACACACGCCTGCAGCTTGATATGTGTTGGAAAGCCTGCGCCGCCAGCACCCACAACCCCGGCTGCCTGAACTCGCTCACGGATCGTCTGACTGTCACAGGACGTTAACTCGACGTTCATAACAACTCCTCAAGCAGTTCCTCAATAGCGGAGGCATCAGCCGCTCGTGGGTTGGTACGCAATGTTGCATCCGCCAGCGCTGCCTGAACCATATCTGGAAGACGTGCTGACCATTCTGCTTTTTTTTCTTTCAGTGCATTAGCGAGAGTCGGTATTGCACAGGCTTTTTTAAGCTGTTCAATATGTTGAATGAGTGCATTGAGGCTGGCGGTGTCATTGGCGTTATCAGGGCATAAATGACACGTTTTTGCCAGCCGGACGTAGCGTTTGGCGGCGCGCGGATCGCCAGCATTAAAGCGGATAACCGCCGTGAGCAGGAGAGCATTCGCCAGGCCGTGTGGCAGATGAAACTGCCCGCCGAGTTGATGGGCAATTGCATGATTTAACCCAAGCCCAGCCTGGCTAAAGGCCATTCCGGCAAGCGTCGAGGCATTATGCATTTTGCCGCGAGTAGCAAGACAATCGCCTTTATTCACTGCTGTAGGCAGGTAGTGAAAAACAATTTGCACGGCTTTTTCGACCAGAGCATCCGAGAAATCACTGGCGCGTGGAGAAACATAGGCTTCTAGCGCATGGGTTAAAACATCCATTCCGGTATTGGCAGTTATCGCGGGAGGCACGCTGACGACCAGCGAGGGATCGAGGACTGCAATATCCGGATAAAGTGCATTATCGAAAAGGGGATATTTAATCCCTTTCTCTGGATCGCTGATGACACAGGCGCTGGTCACTTCTGAGCCGGTGCCGCTGGTGGTGGGTATGGCTACGCAGGTGTCAATCTCAATAGCACACTGGCGACTAAACCAGACAATCGCTTTTGCGGCGTCCAGCGCAGAGCCGCCGCCAAAACCGATAACCACATCCGGGCGTAAAGTCTGCATTTGTGCAATGCCTTTTACCACGGTCTGGATAGTTGGGTCGGGTGTTATTTCGCTAAAAATACTGAGGCGGTTGCTTTCAGGCAGCGCCTGGCGCAACGTGTCAATCAGTGGTGAGCGTGCCAGAAAGGCGTCGCAAATAATCCAGATGTGCTTATTGGTGAAACGGCTAAGCACTTTAAGACTTCCTGGTCCGCTGTATAAACGCGTCTGCAGTGAAAAAGTATTCATTTCCGTTTCTCTAGCGAATGGAAAAACCAGTGGTCAACACGCAGCGTCGTGAGCGGGCAAAAGTCCGTGCTGACGTTGTCCCCTCTCCGGTCGGTGTAGCAATGGTGAAGGTCGTAAATCCTTCACCGCCGACGCCAATGCCTGCCCAGGAGGGGCCGTTTTTGACAAAGATGGAGGTTTGCATAACGCGCGCGGCAAGGTTGAGCCGAGAGACATTCTGCGAGTGCATAATTGCCGTGTGGTGCAAGCTGTCTTCCACTTTCAGCGCCAGGGTGAGGGCGCTATCAAAATCATTAACTTTTACAATGGGCAACATTGGCATCAGTTGTTCGCAGGTAACCCAGCTATCATCGGCGTCGACAATAGCAATTAGTAATCGAGGGGCTTTCTGCGGTAAAGGAATTCCCGCTGCTTCCAGCATGGCTGAAGGACTTTTACCCACCAGCTTTTTGTTGGCAACATTGCCAGGAAGGCAAATAGCACGCAATTGGTCAGTTTGTTCCCGGTTAAGAAGAAAAGCGCCAAAACTTTGCATCTGTTGGATTAGGTAATCTGCTACTGATTCAACGACTATCAGGCTTTTTTCAGCGATACACGGCAGGTTGTAATCGAATGAAGCGCCGTTGATGATGTCTTCGGCGGCTTTCACAATATCCGCCGTTTCATCGACGATGCAGGGTGGGTTACCCGCACCGGCACCAATCACTTTCTTGCCACTTTTCATCCCCATTGCGACGATACCTGGACCGCCAGTAATTGCCAGAACGACGATTTTAGGGTGCGTCATCATCTGTTCAGTGGCGGCAAAGGTTGGTTCAGACACGGTAACGATAAGGTTATGAATGCCACTACAGCGAAACGCGATGTCTTCGATTATGGCGATCAGTTTCAGCGATACGTTTTTGGCTCCCGGGTGAGGACTGAAATAGACACTATTGCCTGCAGCCAACATGCTGATGCTGTTGTTAATGATGGTTTCCGTTGGATTGGTACTTGGCGTGACTGAGCCAATAACCCCAAACGGAGAGTATTCAAATAAAACCATGCCACCATCACCGGTTAGCGCAGTGGTGGTTAAGTCTTCAATTCCAGGTGTGTTATCGAGAGCCGCTTTGTTTTTTAGATACTTATCTTCTTTATTTCCCATCCCCGTTTCGATAGCGCTCTCTTCTGCCAGTTCGGTAAGGCGGGGGGATAATTCTTCGCGAATGGCGTTGATAATGGCACTGCGGGTTTTAAGTGGGCACTGTTGAAAGCGCAAAAAGGCCTGGTGTGCAGCGCAGACGGCGTCATCGACAGTCTGGAAAATACCATTTCTTTGCGTTTGTGACGCAGTGGGCATCATTTGTTCGCGCAGGATATTGCGGATAATCGTTTCTAATTCAGTGGTATTCATAGGTTTGCTCCTGCGTTAATTGCTGCCATTGCGGTTTGTGCAATATCCATGTCTTGTTCAACGCTACCGCCGCTGATACCAAGCCCTCCAAGCAATATTCCGTCACGCCAGAGGGGGAAACCGCCACCAAAAGTGACAACTTTGCCTTGCATATGGCTTTCGAGTCCATAAAGCGGCGCTCCGGGTTGCACGGCGTCAGCAAGCTTGTGTGTTGCCGTTTTCATCGCCACGGCGGTCCAGGCTTTTTTCGGTGCCAGTTCACTGCTAACCAGCAGCGCATCAGGCATCCGCCAGGTAACGCTTTCCGTACCGTTGGCATCAACGATGCTAATGACTACGGGAATATGCAGTTCATCTGCGCGCATTGCCGCGCTACGAATGAGCTGATGAAGATCCTGAAAAGTGAGCGGCATCGTGCGTTCCTTCAATGCTGGAGGGTGGTTAGCTTCGTGATAACGTTTTGTTATTTCCTGAATCATCAGGTTCTGATGAGCAACATTGTCTTCCACGCGGGCGAGGGCATACAGGCAATCGGAAAGCCGGTTGATGTAGTGCAGTAAAACATGGCGAACGGTGGCTTCCGTTGTCAGTTCAACCAGACATCTTTCGGCCCTGCGAGCCACTGTGCGGGCGAAATGCATGCGGCTTGCGGCTTCACAACGACCAGGTAGAATGAAGCTGCGAACTGGAGGAACCGCGTTCATTGCACTGTCGATCGCTTTTTCCAGCGCGGCGATTTCTTCCGTACTGATGTAACGTTGCTGCGCTGATGGCTGTTCGCTTTCACTGGCGAGCTCGGCACTAAACCAGAATATCTGTTGCTGAATGGCTTCCAGTAAGATGCGATGACTTTCGATGGTGGTGGCGCAATAACACAGACTGAGTGTCGCGTTCAGTTCATCCAGCGTGCCATAGGCTTCGACACGTAGATGAGTTTTGCTGACACGTTGCCCGGTAAATAGGGACGTATTTCCTGAATCGCCTGTTCTGGTATAAATCGCCATCTTTCAACTCCTTAGCGCGAAAGCGTATCGACAATGCCAACCACTGCCAGGTCGATGGCTTCGTTAGGTCCGGAAAACACATGTCTGGCGCTGGAACCGCTGCTGAGGAGTACCAACTCACCGACGCCAGCACCGACTGAATCAACGGCAACTTCGTCACCGGTTAATGGTGTGAGAGGCAGTTCACCGTCAGCGCTGACCCGGCGAACCAACAGCAGTTTTTTCCCGACCAGAGAAGGTGATTTTTGCGTGGATACCACCGCGCCAGTGACTCGAGCCAGATGCATGGGTTACTCCTGCCTGATTAACTGAATGTTTCGGGTAATTGCCGCTTCACGCGCAAGAGCGGTCACACAACATTTCCGTTGCAGCACCAGTATTCCCGTGCATAACTGCGCTATGTCGACATAACTTAAAAGTCGACCACGATGAAGGTAGACCGGTTGCCCTTGTTCGTCGCACCAGGTTAACGGTAGACGGGCGAGTGACTTTAATTTGATGGCGTTCAGAAAATGATGCTGCAACGACAATTGAATGTGCATTCCCCAGGCTAACGCCTCGTGAATGTGGCTTGCTGCACGATCTGACGTTTCGTTTTCCGCGAGTTGTCGCAACAACGGCAGATCGACATATTGAATTTGTAACGATGCATACTGATGAACTATCTCGTGAACGCTGGCTTCTCGCAGTTGCGAAACAGTTAGCGCGAGTGTTTTTCCCGCACGCTGTTTCAGGCGAAAAATCACTTCGTCAACAATGTGTTGCATCAGCACGTTATTCATGGCACCGACACCAGCGTAGCAAAAACGTCAGGATTATCAGCGCCTGCGGCGTTGGCTTCGTCGGTATCAATATGCATTTCAAGACGCATATCCGGTGAGACGCGAACGGCAACGTTATCGAATATCAGTCGTCGCTCATCCCCTTCAATGGCGACCGCCACCTTATCACCATGTGTAACGCCATAAATCAGGGCATCAAGCGGAGACATATGAATATGCCGTTGCGCGACAATAACGCCAGAAGCGATTTCCAGCTCTGCAAAAGGGCTTATCAGACGAATTCCCGGTGTGTCGCTGAGATCGCCAGACATGCGTAGCGGAGCGGCGATCCCTAACGTTCTGGCGTCAGTCCGGGAAATCTCCACCTGACTTGAGTTACGTAATGGCCCCAACAAGCGAACGTTGTGTAATTTACCTTTTGGTCCCACCAGCGTAACAACCTGTTCAGCAGCGAACTGACCAGGTTGTAATAACGACTTTTTCTCGCTGATCGGTTGTTCAGGAAAAAGGCGCACATAATCCGCCGTTGAAAGATGAATGTGACGACTGGAGACGCCCAGAGGGATAGGGCGCTCGCGCATCTCATCCAGGACCAGGCTAACAGCCTCCTGCAAGGTTTGTTTATCCATTACTACATCCCTCGCTTATCGGAATGCAGGCAAAGTGAACGGGGTTCACCTTTTTGCCGTTGGCACGCCGGGTCAAGACACAAATTACAACTGATAATTTCTGCGGCGACTGTTGTTGCAGGTGTTTCGCTTGCTTCGACTGTCGCATCCAATGCTTCTGTTGTGCGGGGCAGTATTCCTTCTCCAGGTCGGGCAATCACTTTGTGCGCGACAAGACCATTTCGCTGTCTGGCGAAACTGACGCCTGTTGCGATCGCTGCATTAATCGAGGCGACGTCACCGATAATTTTGATGAGCGTCCAGCCCGAACCATTGGTCTTCTCAAGGCCAACCAGCGTGATGGACGCGGCCTTAGCCATAGCGTCCGCGCAACTGATGGCGAGTGCCAGACCACTGACTTCAAGTAATCCCAGTGATTGCTTCACGCTGTGCTCCTTAGCGAATGGGGTTATGCAGATTTAGGTAAAATGGCCTCAACATCGCTGTGCGGTCGTGGAATGACATGGCAGGATTTCACTTCACCAACGGCGCTTGCTGCTGCGCTCCCCGCATCAACGGCGGCTTTTACTGCGCCGACATCGCCGCGGACCATCACCGTAATCAGACCCGAACCAATCTTTTCATAGCCAACCAGTTGCACGTTGGCGGATTTAACCATGGCATCCGCGGCTTCAATTGCGCCAACTAACCCTTTTGTTTCAACCAGTCCTAGTGCGTTATTCATACAGCATTTCTCCTGTGGATTATGGGTGGTATTCCCTGAAGGGAATGCCTTTGACCAGGCGGGCGGCGTTATTGCCGATGCTACGCCGGGCATAGTTATCTTGTTGATACATCAGCGTAAACAACGGTGCTGATGCCGGTAAATTTTTGTAATGTACAATCAGTTTTTCCCGGTCGCAGGCTATGCCAACCAACAGGGGGGACTGACGAGCGGCCTGCCAGGCGCTATCGATCACCTCACCTGACGGGATTTGTTGAATGCTAAAGGGGATCCCCTCTTCTTCAATACCGAAAAGCACCTCATCCCATGCGTTGGTGTAAGCACCGATTACCATGACGACAATGGCGGGGGCTCGTCCTTTACTTTCCATAAGCCGACTCCTTGCGCCAGGCGATGAGTAGCCCGGTAGCTACCGCATTGCGCGGTCCTTCGTTGCCACGGATATTCCCCCGCCCGGCGACCAGTCGATAATGCGCCAACGCATCGGTGACTAACTGTGGTACTTCAAAATCCAGCGAAGAGCCGCCCACCAGCACGACGAATGGAATGTTGCGAATATTTCCACCTGGGCTTACCTGACGTAACGCACGCAGAGCGTTTGTTACGAAGACGCGCTCTTTCGCACTGCGACGAACGGCACGCACTTTTTCCAGTGTTAAATCGCCGGGAATCGGCACCAGCTCGTCGGGTTTCACCACACAAACGCGGGCAAAGACATGAGGGGATAGCGGAGTAGGGAAGAACTGAACGCTGCCGTCTTCATGGCGTAAATGGAACAGGCTTTCTACTTTTGCCAACGGGTACTTTTTGATTTCTTCAGCCAGATAACGATCATTTAAGCCCAGTTCCCGGGCGATAATCATCGTCACCATGTCGCCTGCTCCTGCAAGGTGAGTGGCAATCATTTCCCCTTTCTGATTGATGATGGAGGCATCGGTAGAACCGGCGCCTAAGTCCAGAATTGCCAGAGGGCGCGTTGTCCCCGGGGTAGTTAATGCTCCCTGAATTGCGGCTTCTGCTTCTGCGCCTCCGACCTGAACATCAATATGCAGTTTTTGCTTAATTTCACTGGCGATCATCGCCATTTGCAGGCGGTCTGATTTCACCATTGAGGCGATACCCACTGCCTGTTCCAGTGAAAATTCTCCAGCCAGACCACCGGTTACGCTGACCGGAACAGACGTATCTATCGCCAGCAAATCCTGAATAAAAATTTCGTGGCTGGGTTTATTGGTCAGCACCGCCATGGTCTGGCGAACATGTTCCAGCATTCCGCCGATGTTGGTGCCCGGTTCGCCCGTCACGTTCTCCAGTTTTGGGCACTCACCGACCGCTTTCATAATGGCGTCGGCACCTGCGGCAACATCGACCCGCATTGTGCGCCCGGCAGAAAGCAGCTCAATGTTTCCGGCGGGTATCGAACGAGCTTTAACGTCACCAGACGGTGTTTTCACTACTACTGCTGAACGGTTGCCGATAAGCGCTCGTGCCACAGGAACAATGTTTTGAGTCTCTTCAGCATTGAGGGCAAAAACAGTGGCAATCCCATACGGGTTAGACAGGGTTTCGATAACTTTCCCGGGAACGGCAACTTCAATCGCGGCCAGCATACCGAGTGGAATACGCTCGATATAGAGGACTTCATCAACAATGGGTAAAGGGATTTCCAGTCGGTTACTGACCAGCACGCCATCATCGCGTTGCAGAATTACGCCAGTCAGTTGATATCCGGCACGCACGGAGGCGTTTATCATGGTCGCGATATCGGCAAAATCAAATGCCGATGACACGACCAGGATGTATGGTGCTTCCGCCGGGCGTGTTAACAACTCTTGCGGAGTGATGGTGAGTCCCACTCCCAGACCTACTCCGCCTGGCGTTTTCGGGTTGTGGCCGATCATGGTTGATTCGGTGATGATGGTTTCCGTAATGGTTTCCATCGCTACATCACCAATGACCGGAGTTGCTTCGTTGATACGAATAAGCGAAATATCGCTGACAGTGATACCGACTTTTTTCGTTGCCTGTGCGAGCGCCTCCTGAATACCATGTACGTTACGCAACGTACCTTTGATTCCGGTTGTTTCTGCCAGAGCGCTGCTCACGAACGACAATTCTCCAGACGCACTGAGCGTTGCCAGCGCAACCTCTGTCGATGAATTGCCGATATCAATGCCTGCTATATAGCGCATAGTTCGTCCTTAATCGTCGCCTTTCAGTTTTTTACGCTCGACATAGAGTTCTGCGGCTTCACGGACAAATGCAGCGCAAATTTGGGCTTGATAACGCTGTTCAAGATCGTCGGCAATGGCAATGAGTTCTTGCTTAGTCGAACGATAAGGGCGCAACGCATTGTAGATTTCAAGGATGCGATCATCCGGCACTGAGGTAAGTTCGGCAGCACGTTCAAAATTTACCGCCAGGCGATCACGACCAGCATCTCTGGCAATCTCGGCCTGAATACGCAATGTTTCAGGGGTTATGCGCATATCCTGGGCGGTAACTTTATCGCTGAGTACATTTTCCAGAGTGAAATCGTCGAGCGTTTTATTGGTTGCCGTTTTGACCCATTCTGGGTGTTTATTTGCCAGCGGGTAATCAGTCACTTTAGCGCTCAGTGTTGATGAGTGGGGGGCCGCAGAAACAGGAGTTGCATCCTGTAGACTATTCATACGGTTCAACACGTCCCTGACCATCGACTCAATTGCATCGGTATTCATGAAGGTTTCCTTTGTTAAAACGTCACGCGCAGTTCTTGCGGCTTTTTGCCAGTGACCACGTACTTGGTCTCTTTGATATGCAAAATGGCAGATTTGGCCTGGTATTTCGGCCGCGCCATCTGATCGTTGAGGGTCGGAACGGGTTGTGGAGACTCACGCTTTGCATAACGCGCGGCGTTTTTGCCAATCTGGCGATAGGTTTCCAGCGTCAACAATGGCGCTTGTGGGAACAGCTCCAGGTTAGACAGGGGAGGAAGCCCTTGCTGGTGGATAACTGTGGTGCCTTTCGACTGGATACCAATAGCAATGCCTGAACCACTAAGACGATCGCCTTCGACCGCTACGAATGCGACATCAGACGATTTAAAGCAGCGAATCACTCGGGCTTTAATGCCTTCTTCTTCGATACCGGCAATCACTTCGCGCAAAATGTTTTTATGCGGAATGCCGATAATATTGACGGTCTGCGCCAGGCCAAAAGCCGGGCCTACAGCAATAATGACTTCATCTTGCTGAACACCTTGTTGGGCTTCACCAATTTCGGTCAAAAATTTTCCGCCATCCGGCGCGGAAGTGGCAGTTGCGGCGACAGGTGCGCGAAATGAAACGGACTTGTCGCTGGTTTGCATTTCTGCCAGCACGTCTTCGATGATCTGACGAAGTAATTTCTCGTTAATTTCCATTTCTCACCCTTAGTCAATTTCGTTGGGATCAAGTGCACCGGGAATATTTTTGATCTCTTCCCAGCGTTCCCCTTGCAGGCGATAACCCGTAGCCGGTCCGGCGTAATCATTGACGTCATTGACCGCAGAGAGTACTTGTCCGTCATCGACGATAATGGCTGAGGTATGGAGATAATCGCCGGTCAGTTTCGCTTTTTGCATGTTGAGCATGTCCTGCGCGACATCGGTAAAACCGCCTTGCGCCAGGGCTTTCACCACTTCCAGACTGTTACGGTTTTTATTGATAATTTCTTGGGCAAACTTTATGTCTTCTACGATGTTGCGCTCTGGCATATCTTTCGAACCGTGGGCATAGGTCGCTGCTTCGACTTCTTCATCGGTAATGGGCGGTAATCCCATACCTGCAAAGACAGCCTGTAAAGCGCGTGCGGCTTTATTGCGGATGGCGATAACATCTTCTTCGCGCACCGGTCGCAGGCCGCCATCAACCTTCAGGTCACGTTGAAGGACGTTATAATCATCGAAGTCTTCGGCATCTTCGTTTGAGCCGGCAAACATGTTGTCGTAGTTTGGTACTGCGGAAAAACCGGAAGAGATAAAGTCGGTGCCCGGCAGAAACTGCATCAGGAAACGTGCGGTACGGCGCATATCTGAGTGGGTAAAGGTCTGGTCATTACTGGAGGCGCATTCCAGATCCAACGATGAGCAAATTAAGTTTTCTGCCAGTACTGCACGGATGCCTGACGGCACAGCCGATGGCACGCCGATGCAGCTTACGGAACCGTTTTGCAGACCCTGAACACCCGCGGCTTTGGTGATGTAAATGCAACGTGCCTCAAGATAAAGCATTGATTTTCCTTCCGCATAGCCCATCTGCACTTCAGAACCGGAGCCGGAAGTAAAACGCATTTTTAAGCCGCGAGAAGCATAAGATGATGCGAGAAACCCTTTTGACCACGGTGTATCGTCGCCGTCGGTGAAAACGGGTTCCGTACCGTAGACAGAAATCGTTTCGGCGTAGCAGGTGTGGCCTAACATACCGAGTTTCAGTTCAGTGGCTTCTTCCAGTGAACACTGGGTTAAGACGCCAGGGCGTCCCACCTGCGAACCTACCAACAGGGCGATAGCATTGAAAGGTGCATAACGAGCAACGGCAACGGTGGTTTCCTGTTCGTCAAACCCGCGCCATGCTCCCTCGGCCGCGTCGGCAGCAATTTGCACCGGGTTATCTTTGACGTTGGTGACGTGAGCCTGTTGCGATGGTGTGCGACGGGCGCGCATTTTCTGCATCGCCATCATCATTTCTACCACGTTCATTTGTGAAACAACTTCGACGATTTTGGCGGGCGTCATTGCTGTGGTCAGGGGAACAATATCGCTACGTTTGACATTTGGATCGCACAACATATTGGCAAGTTTGACCGAGCTCATCGCGATGACTTCTTCGGCACGCGCGAGATTGATACCGTAGCGGGCGATAAAGTGGTCGATCAAGTCAAACTGGCTGGCGGGTTTTCCATCCAGCTCGGTGACGATGCCGTTAACAATTTTTATTGATGGTTTCGGGTCGTTCGGGCTTTCCATCGCAATGAAGCCTTCTTCAATCCACTCTTTAACGAAACCATCCTGGTTAACCGGGCGTTTTTCCAGTGCTTCAAATCTTTTCGATCTCATGAATCTGCCTCATGGAATTCAGATGTAGGAAGGGCGATCGTTTTTCGGTGTATCACCGAGAGTCGAAAGCACGGTTTTACCGATTTCGCGAGCGGAGATGACCGCCTGTCGGACAGCGCCGGAGTCACCCGAGATAATCAGAATGACTTCATTACTGAAGCTGGTGCCATGAGCTGGGGAGCTGTATGCCACGACATCCACATTGGCGGATTTCAGCGCAGTATCGGCCATCAGAACACCAACAGCAGCCGGAGCGCCGACAATGACGCCACAAGCGCGGCCCAGTGGTGCGCCAAACGCTTTTTCCAGTGCATAGCTGGCGCGAGCGGTATATTGCAGTTCAAGATGTCCGGCTTCATTGGCGTAGACGTCGCCAAAGGTTCGGTCGAGTTCTTTCAGTGCAACTTCAATACCGCGTTTCACGTCGGAAACATCGTTGCCACCTAAGAGGATTAATGAGCCGTGTCCGGCACCACCTTTGGTATCGCGAGGAAGTTCAATGCTAATAACTTCAGTGTTCGTGGCTTTTACTGCTTCATCCGCGGCCATAATGTGTGGCCCCGCACCAATACGCGCGCCCAGAATGCCAATGGAGCGATAGCGTTTTTCGAGTTTCATCGCGTCCAATAGGGCGCTATCAACATTCGCAATGACCAGACCTACAGTGTCGCCAATAGCGGTGCCAACAAATTCCGTTAACGTGCAGCTTTTTTCTGCCATAGCCGTCTCTCGTGTTTGATGAGTGGTTTTCGGGAGAACCTCATGCTCTGGCGTCGCTACGCGAGCGATGACCTGCGCCATGATCTGTTCGACCAGTTCATTGCTGCTCATGGGTTAATTCCCTTTGGTAAGATTTTTTCGACATCAGTATGTGGGCGGGGAATTACGTGTACGGCTTTCACTTCACCGACGTTACGTGCGGCGGCGGCACCTGCGTCTGTTGCCGCTTTTACCGCCCCGACATCACCACGAACGATGACGGTCACCAGCCCGGAACCTATTTTTTCGTAGCCAACCAGCAATACATTTGCCGATTTAACCATGGCATCTGCGGCCTCTATGGCGGCAGTTAAGCCTTTGGTTTCAACCATTCCTAACGCTTCTTGTTGCATAAAGACCTCGCCTGGATTTTTTGACGATATGACTATAAAAAAAAGCGAGAAAAAAGAATGGCTGACTTAATCATCCGATGAGCAAAATTAATAGAGGGTAAATATTATAAAATTGCCTTAATTATCTATATATTATTAATTTACTGGTCGTTTTCTGGTTTTTTTTAATGTGAATTAATTGCATTGGTCGGTAGATTTAATTTGCACTAATGCTTTGTCGGGTTGGGCTTTGCGGAAGTGAATTGTGATATTTGTTTAAGTTTTATTATATAAGGATGGCAATTTTTTATTGTGGAAATCTGGCAGAGTTGGCGAGCTCAATAGCGATTGTATCTAAGTTGAATACTTTTTGAATGACAATAATTTGCTATATCAACACGATTTTTCAGCGTGCCGGTCATGCATGTTGGCAATATTTTCCCCGGCGCAATTTTTATAGTTGCGCTCGATATACACGACAATCAGTGCACGATTAACTGATAAAGAAACAAACTCCGTAAAGAAGGTGTCACTATGAATGATTCACTCAAGGCGCAATGCGTTGCCGAGTTTTTGGGCACCGGACTGTTCCTCTTTTTTGGCATTGGTTGTTTATGCGCCCTAAAACTTGCCGGGGCAAGTCTGGGTCTGTGGGAAATTTGTATCATTTGGGGGTTAGGTATTTCACTTGCTGTTTACCTTACGGCAGGCATTTCTGGCGCCCATCTGAACCCGGCGGTTACCATTGCTCTGTGGTTGTTTGCTGCTTTTCCTGCCCGTAAAGTGTTGCCATATTGTGTGGCACAATTGGCGGGGGCCTTTGGTGGAGCCGTTCTGGCGTATTTTTTATACAACAGCTTGTTTACCGATTTTGAGTCCACTCACAATATAGTTCGTGGTAGCGCTGAAAGTTTGCAACTCGCCAGTATCTTTAGCACTTATCCGGCTGCCGCGTTAAATGTATGGCAGGCGGCGTTGGTTGAAGTGGTCATTACGTCCATGTTGATGGGGTTGATTATGGCGTTAACCGATGACGGCAATGGCATACCAAAAGGACCTCTTGCTCCTTTACTTATTGGCATTCTGGTTGCTGTTATTGGTGCATCTACTGGACCATTAACCGGTTTTGCCATGAATCCAGCGCGTGATTTCGGGCCAAAAATTTTCACCTGGCTTGCTGGTTGGGGGGAAATAGCGATGACTGGTGGGCGTAATATTCCTTATTTCATCGTCCCCATTATTGCTCCAATCATTGGGGCATGTGTTGGCGCAGCAATTTATCGCTTTCTCATTGCAAAAAACCTACCTGTCAATAGTGTTATACCTAAAGACATCATCGAATAGTGAAATAACATAGCGGTTATAAACGTTTATTTTTTTACTGTTTGTGATCTGCTTTCAGAACTTATTAAAAAGTCTCCCGCCTCACGGAGGCTTTTGTTATTGTCCTTTGTGCTTCTCGTCAGTAAATCATTAGGGATGATGTGAAGATTAAATGTAAAACAATTGTTTTACTATAACAATAAATTAACTGGGAGGTTTTATCATGATTTCTGCGGCGACACTTAATTCAGAACTCATTAATAAAATCGCGCAGGATTTTGCGCAGGCGACCAGCCTTGCGGTTGTCGTGGTTAATATCCACGGTGATGAAATTTCCGAGCTGTTTAACTTCACCTCATTTTGTCAGATGATGCGGCGACATCCTCAGCTTAGCACACGCTGCCGCATGAGCGATCGTTGTGGGGGGCTGGAAGCCTCTAAATCCGATCAACCTTGTATTTATCGTTGCCATGCAGGATTAACCGATTTTTCTATCCCTCTGGTGATTGCCGGGCATTTAGTCGGCTTTGTATTGTGTGGACAAGTCCGCCTGCGTAATGATGATGTCGATTTAGTCGATATTCTGAATGTCGATGATTGTTGGCAGGCAGATCCCGAGTTACTTAATGAATTTCGCAAAGTCCCGGAGATGGATTACTCGCGAGTTATGGCTTCTGCTGATCTGTTGAAGTTAATTGTGGAAAACTGCCTCAAAAAACAACTCAATTTTGTTGTTATTAAAGAGAATAAACCTTATTCGGATCCGCTACGTCAGACTCGCACGCCTAATCCCCACGATAACAAAATGAAAAAAGCATTACGCTATATTGATGCGCATTTATCAGACGATTTGCGCCTGGAAGATGTTGCCTCCCATGTTTATCTCAGCCCTTATTACTTCAGTAAATTGTTCAAGAAATATCATGGGATTGGTTTTAATGCGTGGGTAAACCAACAACGGATGGCCAGCGCCCGCGAGTTGCTGTGCCATAGTGACTGGAGCATCGCCAGCATTGCGCGTAATTTAGGCTTTTCGCAAACCAGTTATTTTTGCAAAGTTTTTCGTCAGACGTATCAGGTAACACCGCAGGTATATCGTCAGCAAATTAGCGAAAATACAGCAGCGGAAACAGCATAAATTGAATGTAAAAAATGAGGGATGACTAAATAGATTCCGACAGTAATAATTAACGTTATTTACGTGTTATGGGAAAAGTGAAATCAGCTCATAACATACGCTGACAGGTTTGGCACATTTGTGCCTGGGAAGTGGGTGTAAATCCCTCGCAGCCCCCGCTGCTGTAATGCTGACAACCCCGAAAATACCACTGATCGCGAGATTGGGAAGGGTGGGGGAGGATGACGCTAAGCCAGAAGACCAGCCTGCCAGTCAATACCAACAACTTCGGTGGGAAGTGGGTTGCCCGGAAGCGTCTGCTTGAGCACTGACGCGTCTTTATACCCCTACCACCCTGAAAGGATCAGGGGATGGCGGCATCATTTAGTTTATTCATCGTAGTGCCGACAGGCATCAGGGCTGCACTCAAGGCGCAGCAATCTTTTTTTATGGTATATCAACCTGACCGTCATTGCAGGAAACCAAGCGGAGGACGGAGGGTATGAAAACGATGAAACCCGAATCGATAGCACTTTTTTGCCTCTCCACTGGTGATATTGAATTGGCTAAACATCTGGCTGAAATGTTGCCAATGACCTGTTTTGTTGGTGAGGACTGGCAGCAAGGTTTTCTGCCTTTTAACGGAGGGCCAGTACAATCGTTGTCAGATGCATATAGCGATTATTCAGTGCTGTTATTGATTGCTGAAAACGGGGCATCCATACCAGAAAGCTTTTCTCATCCTGATGGTGCGACGGTAATCTTAATTGCAGAGCACAATGCCCGTTTGTTGGCCGGTCCGACCGGTGGAGCAGTAGCATTAATCAATTATCTGAATGAGACGTGTCGATGGAGAGAATCTGTTGCTAATGACGCATTTTGTCGGGCGTTTTCACAGGGAAATCAGACTATCTCACAATGCCGTCCTCATTCGTAATGAATTGAGAATACTGGATTTTTATTTTTATTACGCGCAGTATTAATCGAGGGAATGTTATTACGGTCAGCACGGTGGTGTATCCATTGTTCTGGTCAATGAATACCATCATACAATTGAATCAGGAGTCCGTATGATGATTTTAGTGACGGGTGGAGCACGGAGCGGGAAAAGCCGGCACGCTGAGGCGCTTATTGGGAATTCTCCACAGGTTCTGTATATCGCCACTTCGCAAATCCTTGACGATGAGATGGCGGCACGAATTGAGCATCATCGACAAGGCCGCCCAGTGCACTGGCGTACAGTGGAACGCTGGCAACAGCTTGATGAGTTAATTAATGCGGACATTAATCCGCAACACGCCGTGTTGCTGGAATGCATTACGACAATGGTGACTAATCTGTTGTTTGAATATGGCGGCGATAAAGACCCTGACGAATGGGACTATATGGCGCTGGAGCTGGCGATTAATGACGAGATTCAGTCGTTGATTGCCGCCTGTCTATGTTGCCCTGCAAAAGTCGTAGTAGTCACCAATGAAGTGGGAATGGGGATTGTGCCGGAGAATCGCCTGGCGCGACATTTTCGTGATATTGCCGGGCGAGTGAATCAGCAACTGGCCGCTGCGGCAGATGAAGTATGGCTGGTGGTTTCGGGTATTGGAGTAAAAATCAAATGAGTAAATTATTTTGGGCGATGCTCTCTTTTATTACGCGTCTGCCTGTACCGCATCGTTGGTCCCAGGGGCTGGATTTTGAGCATTATTCTCGCGGTATTATTACTTTTCCTTTAATTGGTTTATTACTTGGTGCTATTAGCGGACTGGTCTTCATGGTGTTGCAGGCATGGTGTGGTGTGCCGCTGGCGGCATTGTTTAGTGTGCTGGTTCTGGCGCTGATGACCGGAGGATTCCACCTGGATGGGCTTGCAGATACCTGTGATGGCGTATTTTCTGCTCGTAGCCGCGATCGCATGTTGGAAATCATGCGTGATAGTCGTTTAGGAACCCACGGCGGTCTGGCACTGATTTTTGTTGTGCTGGCAAAGATTCTGGTGTTAAGCGAGCTGGCATTACGTGGTGAGCCGATCCTTGCATCTCTGGCAGCAGCGTGTGCGGTCAGCCGCGGAGCCGCTGCGTTATTAATGTATCGTCATCGTTATGCCAGGGAAGAAGGGCTTGGCAATGTGTTTATTGGTAAAATCGATGGACGACAAACCTGTGTCACCCTCGGTTTAGCCGTTATTTTTGCAGCCGTATTATTGCCAGGTATGCACGGTGTTGCTGCTATGGTGGTGACGATGGTGGTGATTTTCATCCTCGGTCAGCTTCTCAAACGTACTCTGGGTGGGCAGACCGGCGATACGCTGGGAGCGGCCATTGAACTTGGTGAACTGGTTTTCCTGCTGGCGCTGCTGTAAGACAGATAACCCAGGAGAAGTGACATGCAAACACTCGTCGATTTACTGAATACAATCCCTGCTATCGATTCTGCCGCTATGTCGCGCGTACAACGGTATATTGACGGGTTACTAAAACCCGTCGGTAGTCTGGGAAGACTGGAGTCGCTTGCCATACAACTGGCGGGAATGCCGGGGCTGAATGGCACACCTCATGTGGGCAAAAAAGCAGTACTGGTCATGTGTGCCGATCACGGCGTCTGGGATGAGGGGGTCGCTATTTCCCCGAAAGCGGTGACAGCCATTCAGGCTGAAAATATGACACGCGGAACAACAGGCGTGTGTGTGCTGGCAGCACAAGCGGGTGCTAAAGTTCATGTGATTGATGTGGGGATAGATACTGCAGAGCCAATCCCCGGACTTATCAACATGCGTGTCGCCCGAGGTAGTGGCAACATCGCCTCAGGCCCGGCAATGAGCCGCTGCCAGGCTGAAGAGTTGCTTCTGGAAACCATCCGTTATACGCGTGAACTGGCGAAAAATGGCGTAACGCTGTTTGGTGTGGGCGAACTGGGGATGGCAAACACGACTCCGGCAGCGGCGATAGTTAGCGCTATGACGGGACATGATCCTGAAGTTGTGGTGGGTATTGGTGCAAACCTGCCAACAGATAAACTGGCTAATAAAGTGAATGTTGTCCGTCGGGCAATTACGTTGAATCAACCGAATCCACGGGATGGTGTTGATGTACTGGCAAAAGTCGGTGGGTTTGATTTGGTCGGAATGGCTGGCGTGATGTTAGGTGCCGCCTCCTGTGGTTTACCTGTATTGCTGGATGGATTTCTATCTTATGCCGCCGCGCTTGCGGCCTGCCAGATGTCACCCGCTATTAAACCTTATCTTATTCCTTCTCACTTATCGGCAGAAAAAGGGGCGCGTATTGCGCTGGCGCATTTGGGAATGGAGCCTTATCTCAATATGGAAATGCGCTTAGGTGAGGGGAGTGGCGCGGCACTGGCGATGCCCATCGTTGAAGCAGCTTGTGCGATATACAGCAGCATGGGCGAACTTGCTGCCAGTAATATTGTTCTACCCGGAAATACAACTTCTGGATTGAACAGCTAAAAACGGAAAGCCTGACAAAAGCTATACTTATTGGATAACTTTCGCGACTTAGGAAAGGGATATGATGCGTCGTGTAAATATTCTTTGTTCATTTGTTCTGCTTTTTGCCAGCCATCATAGTCTGGCGGTAACTTATCCACTACCTCCAGAGGGTAGCCGTTTAGTGGGGCAGTCTCTTACGGTTACGGTTCCCGATCGCAATATCCAGCCGCTTGAAACTTTTGCTGCGCAGTACGGGCAAGGGCTGAGTAATATGTTGGAAGCGAATCCAGGCGTTGACGTTTTCTTGCCGAAGTCTGGCTCGCAACTCACCATTCCGCAGCAACTGATTTTACCCGACACTATACGTAAAGGGATAGTCGTTAACGTTGCTGAGATGCGTCTTTATTACTATCCGCCAGACAGTAATACTGTAGAAGTTTTTCCTATCGGGATCGGTCAGGCCGGGCGTGAAACCCCGCGTAACTGGGTGACTGCCGTTGAACGAAAACAAGAAGCGCCAACCTGGACGCCAACTCCCAACACTCGCCGCGAATATGCGAAACGAGGGGAGAGTCTGCCCGCGTTTGTCCCTGCCGGACCCGATAATCCTATGGGGTTGTACGCTATTTATATCGGCAGGTTATATGCCATCCACGGTACTAATGCCAATTTTGGTATTGGCCTACGGGTGAGTCAGGGCTGTATTCGTCTGCGTAATGACGATATCAAGTATCTGTTTGATAATGTTCCGGTAGGCACGCGGGTGCAAATTATTGATCAGCCTGTGAAATACACAACTGAACCGGATGGTTCAAAGTGGCTGGAAGTTCATGAACCGCTGTCGCGCAATCGAGCAGAATATGAGTCTGACAGAAAAGTGCCATTGCCGGTAACGCCTTCTTTGCGGGCGTTTATCAACGGGCAAGAAGTTGATGTAAACCGTGCAAATGCTGCGTTGCAACGTCGCTCGGGAATGCCTGTGCAAATTAATCCTGGCGCAAGGCAGAGGTTTTAAAATAACTGCCGAGTGAATAGCAAAAAGCCCGCGTTAAAAGCGGGCTTTTCAGAAATTTGGCTCCTCTGACTGGACTCGAACCAGTGACATACGGATTAACAGTCCGCCGTTCTACCGACTGAACTACAGAGGAATCGTGAGAACGGGGCGAATATTAATGGCGAGGCCTGGGGATGTCAAAGGGGGAAATGCATTTTTTTGTTCGTTTGCTGCCAATTTCAACAAAGCGATGAACTTTCAATCTTTTTAATCATGTTCCATCGTGGTGCATATCACCCTTTCATGGGGCATGGGACATTTGCTCTGTAAAAAAGAGCAAGGGCAAAACAATCATAATCTCTTATTTGACAGGCTATTAGCTTTAGTACCAGCGGAAAAATGAAACTGGCAAGTATCTTGCAATCTGGTTGTAGTAATGTCGGCACTTGGGCTGACTTTTAAAAAACCGGAGGCACCATGAACTTTAGACGCCTGAAATACTTCGTAAAAATTGTAGACATTGGTAGCCTGACCCAGGCTGCTGAAGTATTGCATATAGCACAGCCTGCGCTCAGTCAGCAGGTTGCTACGCTGGAAGGAGAGCTGAATCAACAACTTTTGATTCGCACAAAACGAGGCGTTACACCGACAGACGCCGGAAAAATTCTCTACACCCATGCGCGGGCAATTTTACGTCAGTGTGAACAGGCCCAACTGGCGGTACATAACGTAGGACAGACATTATCGGGTCAAGTTTCGATTGGCTTTGCGCCTGGGATCGCCGCGTCATCTATCACCATGCCCTTATTACAGGCGGTTCGCGCCGAATTTCCAGAGGTGGTTATCTATCTACATGAAAATAGTGGTGCTGTTCTTAACGATAAACTTATTAATCGTCAGCTTGATATGGCGGTGATTTACGAGCATTCCCCTGTGTCAGGCGTATCCAGCCAGGCCTTGTTAAAAGAAGATCTGTTTCTTGTCGGTACTCAGGATTGTCCTGGGCAAAGCGTTGATGTTAATGCTATAGCGCAAATGAACCTCTTCCTTCCCGGCGATTACAGTGCAGTAAGACTTCGTGTCGATGAGGCTTTTTCCCTACGGCGACTCACAGCTAAAGTTATCGGTGAAATTGAGTCTATCGCCACACTTACCGCCGCGATTGCCAGCGGTATGGGCGTTGCAGTATTGCCGGAATCGGCCGCGCGTTCGTTATGTGACGCTGTTAACGGTTGGATGTCACGTATTACCACACCTTCAATGAGTCTCTCATTGTCATTAAATTTACCCGCCAGATCGAATTTATCGCCACAGGCGCAGGCAGTGAAAGAGCTTCTGTTGTCAGTGATTAGTAATCCAGCCATGGAAAAAAGACAATGGCAATTGGTGAGCTAAACGTTATATCCGAATGGAATAAGATGCAGGTTTTTATTATTTGTTATGCCGGGCATTAGACTCTAACAATAGTGGATGTCTGATATGCCCGGAGTTTACCGTGAATTTCCAACAGCTAAAGATAATCCGCGAGGCTGCCCGTCAGGATTACAATCTGACAGAGGTCGCGAATATGCTCTTTACCTCACAGTCTGGTGTCAGCCGTCATATTCGAGAGCTGGAGGATGAACTTGGTATAGAAATATTCATTCGTCGGGGCAAACGGCTTCTTGGCATGACTGAACCGGGCAAAGCGTTACTGGTTATTGCAGAACGTATTCTGAATGAAGCCAGTAATGTTCGTCGGCTTGCCGAGCTGTTTACCAACGATACGTCTGGCGTACTCACTATCGCAACGACGCATACTCAGGCTCGCTACAGCTTGCCGGATGTCATTAAAGTCTTTCGCGAACTTTTCCCGGAAGTGCGACTCGAGCTTATCCAGGGAACGCCACAGGAAATTGCCACATTGCTACAAAATGGCGGCGCTGATATTGGCATAGCCAGTGAGCGTTTGAGCAATGACCTCCAACTCGTCGCCTTCCCCTGGTTTCGTTGGCATCATAGTTTGCTTGTTCCTGTTAATCATCCTTTAACAAAAATTACGCCATTAACGCTGGAATCAATAGCGAAGTGGCCGTTGATCACTTACCGGCAGGGGATTACAGGCCGCTCGCGTATTGATGATGCATTTACCCGCAAAGGTTTGCTGGCAGATATTGTATTGAGCGCCCAGGATTCTGATGTCATCAAAACCTACGTCGCTCTTGGGCTGGGAATCGGATTAGTAGCCGAACAATCCAGCGGTGAACAAGAGGAAGAGAATTTAATTCGTCTGGATACTCGCCATCTTTTCGATGCCAATACTGTCTGGTTGGGGCTGAAACGAGGGCAACTGCAGCGTAACTACGTCTGGCACTTTCTGGAACTGTGTAACGCTGGATTGTCGGTTGAGGATATTAAGCGGCAGGTGATGGAAAATAGTGAAGAGGTAATTGATTATCAGATATAACAAAAAGCCCGCTATCAAAGCGGGCTTTTCAGAAATTTGGCTCCTCTGACTGGACTCGAACCAGTGACATACGGATTAACAGTCCGCCGTTCTACCGACTGAACTACAGAGGAATCGCTGTTGGGGCACATCTTAACGGCGAAAAATATTTTGTCAAACCCGATTTTTAAAAAACCTAACTGTTTGCCGTTTCTATCAACAGTTTGTTGCATTTGCAGACAATTTGACAGCGAAAATCTTTGCAGCTTTGCTGATTCTCCCTCATTATTTGAAATGTGGTTTCACTTTCTGCAATTAGGGTCGGCTTTGAATATCTCCTCTGCTTTACGCCACACTCGCTGGCACGCAAAACGCAAGAGTTACAAAGTGTTGTTCTGGCGTGAGATAACTCCGCTTGCTGTTCCTATCTTTATGGAGAATGCCTGTGTCCTGTTGATGGGCGTCCTGAGCACTTTTCTGGTCAGTTGGCTGGGAAAAGATGCGATGGCGGGCGTAGGGTTGGCTGATAGCTTCAATATGGTCATTATGGCCTTTTTTGCCGCTATCGATCTTGGTACTACTGTCGTTGTGGCATTTAGTCTCGGTAAACGTGATCGACGGCGAGCCAGAGTAGCGACACGGCAATCATTGGTAATCATGACGTTGTTTGCCGTGCTGTTGGCTGTTCTTATTCATCATTTTGGCGAGCACATTATCGAATTTGTTGCAGGTGATGCCTCGACGGAAGTGAAAGCACTGGCGCTGACTTATCTGGAGCTAACGGTAATCAGTTATCCTGCGGCTGCTATCACCTTGATTGGCAGTGGGGCACTTCGCGGTGCAGGGAATACGAAAATACCGCTGCTTATAAACGGCAGCCTGAATATTCTTAATATTATTATTAGCGGTATATTAATTTACGGTCTTTTTTCCTGGCAGGGATTGGGTTTTGTCGGGGCTGGGCTGGGATTAACTATTTCCCGTTATATTGGCGCAATTGCAATTTTGTGGGTACTGGCGATTGGTTTTAACCCTGCGCTACGGATCTCGTTAAAGAGCTATTTTAAACCTTTGAATTTCAGCATTATCTGGGAAGTAATGGGGATCGGTATTCCTGCGAGCGTTGAATCTGTATTATTTACCAGTGGCCGGTTATTAACACAAATGTTTGTCGCCGGGATGGGAACCAGCGTTATTGCCGGGAACTTTATCGCTTTTTCGATCGCGGCTCTTATCAATTTACCAGGAAGTGCACTCGGTTCAGCCTCCACAATAATCACCGGTCGAAGACTGGGGGTAGGGCAGATAGCGCAAGCAGAAATTCAGTTGCGGCATGTTTTCTGGCTGTCCACTATTGGACTAACGGCAATAGCCTGGTTGACTGCCCCTTTTGCCGGAGTTATGGCGTCGTTTTATACCCAGGATCCACAAGTTAAACATGTCGTTGTGATTCTGATTTGGCTAAACGCTTTGTTTATGCCTATTTGGTCCGCCTCATGGGTGTTACCTGCTGGTTTTAAAGGTGCTCGTGATGCACGCTACGCCATGTGGGTTTCTATGCTGAGCATGTGGGGATGCCGCGTGGTTGTGGGTTATGCGCTGGGAATTATGCTTGACTGGGGCGTGGTTGGCGTCTGGATGGGGATGTTTGCCGACTGGGCCGTGCGTGCCGTGCTGTTTTACTGGCGGATGGTGACTGGGCGTTGGCTATGGAAATATCCTCGCGCTGAACATAAAAAGTGTGAAAAAAAGCCAGTTGTGTCGGAATAAACGGCAAAACGCAGAATATTTCAGCAAACGCTTTCAAAATTAAAAAACAGGCTTTGACATTGTGGATGGGCATAGTTAATATTCGCCCCGTTCTCACGATTCCTCTGTAGTTCAGTCGGTAGAACGGCGGACTGTTAATCCGTATGTCACTGGTTCGAGTCCAGTCAGAGGAGCCAAATTCTGAAAAGCCCGCTTTGATAGCGGGCTTTTTGCCTTGCTACTTATCAAATCCTTCACATTTTTTCCTGACGCAAAGGATCTGAACTCATTACCGGAACGGCGGCTCATTAAAGGTTCGCAGTTTACGCGAATGCAGTCGATCGCCTTCCGCGCGCAGCAAATCTATCGCCCGAATGCCAATTTGCAGGTGCTCGGAAATAGCGCCTTCGTAAAAACGGTTAGCCTGGCCGGGAAGTTTAATCTCACCATGCAACGGCTTATCTGAAACACACAGTAGCGTCCCGTATGGCACGCGGAAACGATATCCTTGTGCTGCAATGGTTGCACTTTCCATATCAATCGCCACGGCCCGGCTTAAGTTAAAACGCAGTGCAGAAGCCGAGTAGCGCAGCTCCCAGTTTCTGTCATCTGTGGTTACCACAGTGCCAGTACGTAACCGCTGTTTAACTTCCTCACCCGGTCTACCGCTGACCAGCTTGGTCGCGTCATAAAGCGCACGTTGCACTTCAGCAATGCTGGGAATAGGAATATCGGGCGGCAGAACCGCATCGAGAACGTGGTCATCGCGTAAATAAGCATGCGCAAGTACATAATCACCAATAGACTGGCTTTCACGTAATCCACCGCAGTGACCAATCATTAACCAGACATCCGGGCGTAGCACCGCCAGATGATCACAGATGGTTTTTGCATTTGACGGCCCCACGCCAATATTCACCAGAGTGATGCCCTGACCATCAATAGTGATTAAATGCCAGGCGGGCATCTGGTGTTTTTTCCATGCGAGGTCGGAAATTGCTTCTTCAGGTGCTTCTGTTTCGGCAGTGATCCAGTTCCCGCCAGCGCAAGAAAGTGCAATATAAGGGCTTTCAGGATCAAGGATCTGGCTGCATCCCCAACGAACGAATTCATCCACATAACGTGTGTAGTTGGTAAACAAGACGAACGGCTGAAAATGTTCGACAGGTGTGCCGGTATAATGGCGTAACCGCGCGAGGGAAAAATCTACCCGGCGTGCATCAAAATGCGATAACGGAGAAAATTCCGCCGGATGATAAATGCCGTCTGCAGTTTCATCGCCAATTTGTGCCAGCTCTGTTGTCGGGAAATAACGCGTTAGCCCGGCGCTCATTGAGCGATCAAGCGTTAACTCGGAGCCATCAATGACATAGGGGTAGGGGATTTCATGCTGTGACGGTTGCACGGAGATATGCGCGCCATAATCCTGATACAACAAAGTAAGTTGTTCATTGAGATACGAACGAAAGAGAGCAGGGCGTGTGATGGTGGTGGTATAGCTGCCAGCGTGAGTAAAGCGACCGAAAGCGCGTGTTTTGGGGGGATTGGTTGTGCTGCCGTCCCAGGTCACGGTCAGTGATGGATAGACAAAAAGACCTTGTTTGCGGGCGTTTTCATCAGGCAATTCGCCACTTTTAATATATTTGCCAATGGCATTGCGTAAAGCGACTACAGATTGCTCATACAGCGCGTCGAGTTTATCCAGTGCCTGAGCTGGGGTCAGACCGGAGCCCTTATTATTCATGTGTGTCTCCTGTTCCATACAATTACCGCGTTTCCGATAGTATGTCACAGGAATGTGAAACAAAAGTGGAAGGCGAAGATCGAATGATCTTCGCCATACCCTCAGGCGCGTTGATTGTCTTTCATCAACAAAGCAGTTATTGCGGAAATCAGGCATCCTGCCAGCAAATAAATGGCGACGCTATGCCAGTCTCCAGCAAAATAAGTAATGAGAGCTGCAGCAATAAAAGGTGTAAATCCACCCCCTACCACACTGGCAACCTGGTATCCGACCCCCGCGCCGCTGTAGCGATAACTGGCACCAAACATCTCGGTGAACATCGGTTGTTGCACACAAACCACCATGTCATGCGCAATGTTCGCCAGCATAATGGAGAAGAAAACAATCCAGAAAATGGACTGTGCCTCAAGCGCCATAAAGAAAGGAAACGCGCTTAACGCTCCAATTAACGCGCCAGTGATATACACCCTACGGCGGCCAAAACGGTCGGCAAGCCAGGCAAAACAGGGAATTGTCAGACAGCTTAACCCACCCACCAGCAAACCAATATTAAGGAACAATTCGCGCGGTAACCCCATATTCTGGGTTGAATAGTTAAGTGCAAAGGCGGTAACGATATACATTGTCAGCAACTCGCACAGGCGTAGTGCAATAATCTTCAGGAAAGCGCCGGGATGTCGTAACAGGGCTTCGATAACCGGGATACGCTTTTGCGCGGTCACTTGATTATGTTGCTGTTGTTCAAATTCAGCGGACTCCTCCATGCCATTACGCACCCACAATGCGCCCAGCACCAGTATGATGCTAAACAGGAAAGGGATGCGCCAGCCCCAGCTCAAAAACTGCTCATCAGTAGTCATCATGCTGATCAGTGAAACCAGTCCGGTTGAAAGTAGTAACCCTACACCGTAACCAACTTGTACGCCGCTGCTGTAAAAGGCTTTTTTATTTTTCGGCGCGCTTTCAACAGACAGCAATGCAGCGCCTCCCCACTCTCCGCCGACGGCAAAACCCTGAATGGCACGCAGCGTCACCAGTAAAATCGGTGCCCACCAGCCAATAGTCGAAAACGAAGGGAGAATACCAATCAAAGCTGTTGCGATGCCCATCATCCAGACGGTCAGCATTAACATGCGTTTACGTCCCAGACGGTCGCCAAAATGGCCGAAAATGACACCTCCGAGCGGACGGAAAAGGAAACCGACCCCAAAAGTAGCAAATGCGGCGAGCGTTCCCATTGCCGGGCTTATTTGCGGGAAAAACTCGCGATTAAACACCAGTGCGGCGGTAATGCCATAGAGTAAAAAATCGTACCAGTCGACGACGGCACCGGCGAAACTGCCTAACGCAGCTCGTCGGGCGCGACTTAACGAAAGCGTGCCTTCATCGGGACGCGTGGAGATGAGCGTGGAGTCCATAATGTTCCTGTTTGTACTGTCTTTTTATAATTAGTATGGAAAAGGTAACTCACATTGCCGTCGAACTATAAACGAACCTTATGAGACTACCGCGACAGAGAGCATCTGCAAATGTTTTTATGTCAGAAAATGACTATGGGGGACGGGTAGGGGCATCACTGTAATGTGCGGAAACGAAACAGAATTGTGGGTTCAGGCGCGTATTAGAAATTCAAAAACAGCGAGAAAAATGTGATTGCTAAAGTAGTGCAGGTTACTTACAGGCGTTATTTTTCGCGGATGAATTTTTCGAATTTTCTCAATGGGATTTGTGTCACTGACATGGGGCGGACTAGCTGTTTGAATGATTGGCGGAGAGAGGGGGATTTGAACCCCCGGTAGAGTTGCCCCTACTCCGGTTTTCGAGACCGGTCCGTTCAGCCGCTCCGGCATCTCTCCGTTCAGATTGTTGCCATGATGCCAGGAAATTTGGCATTTTAACAGTCTCTGTCCGTGCAATTTTGTTCAAGTGACGAGTTTGCGAGCAAAACGATGATTAAGTGGCCCTGGAAAGTACAAGAAACCGCCCATGATGATGCAATTCCGTGGAAGGAAGCTTTGGCGATACCTCTTTTGACATGTTTGACTGAGCAAGAGCAAAACAAATTAGTCACTCTGGCTGAACGTTTTTTGCAACAAAAACGGCTGGTTCCTTTACAAGGCGTTGAACTTGATGCATTGAAAAGTGGTCGCATTGCCTTGCTGTTTTGCTTACCTGTTATGGAACTGGGACTGGAATGGCTGGATGGATTTCATGAAGTGTTAATTTACCCGGCACCATTTGTGGTAGACGATGAATGGGAAGACGATATAGGGCTGGTTCATAATCAACGTATTGTTCAGTCAGGTCAAAGCTGGCAGCAAGGTCCCATCGTGCTGAATTGGCTCGATATACAGGATTCTTTCGATGCCTCGGGATTTAATCTGATTATCCATGAAGTTGCACATAAACTGGACACCCGAAATGGCGATCGCGCCAGTGGCGTCCCCTTTATTTCTTTACGCGAAGTCGCGGGCTGGGAACACGATCTTCACGCTGCGATGGATAACATTCAGGAAGAAATTGAGTTAGTGGGGGAGAATGCCTCCAGCATCGATGCTTATGCTGCCAGTGATCCTGCCGAATGTTTTGCCGTGCTTTCCGAATACTTTTTTAGTGCTCCGGAGCTTTTTGCGCCTCGCTTCCCCTCGCTGTGGCAACGTTTCTGCCAATTTTATCAGCAGGAACCACTGCAAAGACTGCGAAATGCTAATGAAAGGGACGCATATTCAGCACCAGATGTTCATTAAATATCAATTTTGTTGCTTAATTAACCGATTGAAATGGCTTGTGAATTTTAGTGTTGACACTCGCTGCACCACTCAGTAATATTCGCCTCGTTCTCACGATTCCTCTGTAGTTCAGTCGGTAGAACGGCGGACTGTTAATCCGTATGTCACTGGTTCGAGTCCAGTCAGAGGAGCCAAATTTTAGTCTTGAGATATCTCTATGAGTCTCAAGATAGTTAAAAAACAAGAACTTATCTTTACCCGGTTGTCTCGCAAGAGGCTGCCGGGTTTCTTGACATCCATGGTTTTTGGGGGCCTAATCAGGGGCCTCACGGTTCGGTGAGCAAACGGAGCCCCCACGCTATGGCATTAACAGACACCGCTATTCGCAAGATCAAACCCTCTGACAAATCCTTCAAAATGACAGACAGTTCTGGACTGTACCTGTTGATCAAACCTAATGGCTCAAAACTCTGGTATATGAAGTACCGCATCGACGGCAAAGAGAAAAAGTTAGCCTTTGGCCCCTACCCGGAGATCTCGCTGTTGCAGGCGCGCCGTTTGCGGGAGGCCGCACGCAATAACATTCATGCAGGCGTCGATCCCGCCGCTGTTAAGCAAACGGAGAAACAGAAACGGAAAAACGGGCAGACGTTCAGCCAGATCGCCACCAACTGGCATGGCGAGCATAAACGCTGGTCTGAGCATTACGCGAAAACCGTGATGCGTCGGCTGGAAATGTACGTTTTCCCGGATATCGGGGATCGCCTTATCGGGGAAATCGAAACGGAGGATTTGTTGTTCACGCTGCGTAAGGTGGAGAACAAAGGCTTTCTGGAGATCACCGCCCGGCTGAAAAGCTACGTCACCGACATTATGCACTACGCGATGAAAAAGCAGTTGCTCAAAGCGAACCCGGCACTGTATCTGGATGGTGAATTTGCCACGCCAGAAACCAGTCACTACCCGGCCCTGTCGCTGGACAAACTGCCAGAGCTTCTGTCCAGGACGGATAGCTACTGCGGCAGGCTGCTGACAAAATATGCCCTGAAATTGTCGCTGATGTTTTTTGTGCGTTCCAGTGAGCTGCGTTTTGCCCGCTGGAGTGAAATCGACTGGCAGCAAAAACTGTGGGTGATACCGGAAGAACGCGAGCAGATCGAAAATGTGCGCTTCTCTTATCGCGGTTCGAAAATGAAAATCCAACATATTGTGCCGCTGTCGGATCAGGCGATTGCGATACTGAAACAGATCGAGGCTCTCTCCGGGCATCTGGCCTTTATTTTTCCCGGTGAGTACGACCAGGACAAGTGCATGAGTGACAACACCGTGAATAAGGCGCTGCGGGTGATGGCGTGCAGTGCGCTGAGTGAATCGGGATTATGGAGCAAAGAAGCCATTGAAAAGCAGATGAGCCACCAGGAAAGAAACAGCGTGCGTGCAGCTTATATCCACAAGGCTGAATATCTGGAGGAACGGATCGAGATGATGCAATGGTGGTCCGATTATCTTGATGCAAACAGTGACGGGTATGTTTCGGCTTACCAGTATGCCCGCCGTCTGAAACAGGCGTCGTAAGTCAACACAGTATTGAAGGGGGGAAAAGGTATATTCCCCCTTCAATACACCTCAAATGTCGATTCTGACTGTAGCTTTTAAACTAAACTCACTGGATAAAAAGTAGCTTTTAAGCTACTATCTTCTATGAAAACGATAAAAACCTACATAACTGCCGACGGGCGGGATCTGTATGCAGAGTTTTTTAAAGGGTTACGCGACCCCATCGCGAAGGCAAAGATCGCTTCCCGGATCAACCGGATGGCTTCAGACAATTTTGGCGATCACAAACCCTGCCGGGAAGGTGTCTGGGAACTCAGGATAGATCAAGGGGTTGGGTATCGGGTTTATTACAGCCTGGTGGAGAGAGAAGTCGTCCTGCTGATTCTGGCTGGCGACAAGCGCACGCAGGATGCAGATATAGATGAGGCTATTCGCTGCCTCAAAGACTATTTAAAGAGGTGATGTATGGCGAAAGAACGTTTATATGATGATGTCATGGTGGAGGCGCTCAGAGAAGATCCGGCTTTTGCTCAGGCCTATCTGCATCAGGCATTTCTTGATATGGATGAAGATGGCGGTCAGGAGGCTTTTTTACTCGCATTACGCCACGTTGTTGAAGCGCGGGGAGGAATGGCGACGGTTGCCCAGAAAGCCGGGGTATCGCGTGAATCGCTGTACCGCACACTCTCCCCGACCGGCAACCCGACACTGAAAACACTGCGCAGTGTTGTCCACGCCGCAGGTTTTCAGTTCTCGGCACTGGCTAGTGCCTGAGTAGCCTTACATTTGCTGTTAAGAAACCCTGCCTCACCAGCGGGGTTTTTTATTTTCTGCGATCTACCTTCCAGTAGAACCCTTTGTCCACTGAGCATGTAGATCCAGCACTGCCTGAGCAAAATCATCATTCACCGTGTAGAAATAGCACTCTGGAACGTTAAGTACTTTAGCGAACGCGCACATCATTTCGAATGTAGGGCGATGTATTCCACTTTCATACTGAGAAATACGGGAACGCGCCGTAGCTTCTTCAATACCTGCCAGTACACCTAATTTTTCCTGAGTGAGATTAGCACTTAAACGAGCGGTTTTAAGACGAACAGGCAACATAGCTATACCACCAATAAGGATATTGACAGCATGTTTAGCATTGCTTTACAGGAGAGTTGCTTAGACTTTCTGAACAAAGGGTTAATAACGTCTTCTTACTTTTTTGAATAACGATAGTGGGTTAAATAAAGCGCCAGAATCATTTCAGCAAGTTCATCATTAACCGTATAAAAATAACACTCCGGCACATTCAGTACCTTTGCGAACGAACACATCATTTCAAATGTTGGGCGATGTATCCCACCTTCGTATTGAGATACGCGAGAACGCGCTGTTTCCTCTTCAATACCCGCAAGTACTCCCAATTTTTCCTGAGTCATAGCGGCTCGTAACCGGGCTGTTTTAAGTCGAAAAGGAAGCATCTGTTACGCCATCAATGATCATACATTGACTTACTGTTTAGCATTACTTAACATCGCAGTTGTTTAGATATGCTGAACAAATGATATTTATCTGAAACAACAATATAAGGATGATGGGGATGGTTAATCAGGACTGGCACCCGGCAGATATCATTGCCGGGTTAAGAAAGAAAGGAACATCACTGGCTGAGGTATCGCGCAAAGCAGGGTTGAGTTCTTCCACACTGGCAAATGCGCTTTCCCGCCCGTGGCCGCGCGGAGAAAAACTCATTGCTGATGCGCTGGAAATATCACCAGAAATAATCTGGCCTTCAAGATACTTTGATAACAATGGTGATCACCTGGAAAGGATCATGCGAAAGCGATGACCCTGACTATTAGACGTCAACTAGTTTTGCCGACTGGCGCCAACTACTCTGGCCGCATCCATAGAGCAGGGTTTTAAGCCACGCTGGTTACTGCCTTCGCTGTCTTTTTCCGGTAACTTTCTCCTTTTAGCTCGAACATATACCCGTGATGGATCAGCCGGTCGGCCGCTGCCACCGCCATCGTTTCATCCACGAAGATGCTGCCCCATGTGCTGAACGGATGATTGCTGGTGATGACCAGACTGCCGTGCTCATAACGATGTGCGATCAGCTCGAACAGCACACCCGTTTCCGCGTTGTCGCGTTTGACATACCCGAGGTCGTCTATCACTATCACCCGGTAGCGATCCAGTTTCAGCAGAAGCTCGTTCAGTTTCAGTTGTGTCCGCGCTTTACGCAGCTCCTGCAGCAACTCTCCGGCACTGTAGAACCGGGCCCGGTAGCCCAGCCCTACAACGCCATCCACGATCGCCGCCGCCAGATGGCTTTTTCCCAGGCCGCTGGCACCGAACAGCAGGACGTTTTCTCCGGCATCAACCCAGTCTGTCGTTTCGCAGAGCTGCCGGAACTGAGCGTTATTCAGTTCCGGCACCTGGCTGAAGTCATACTCACCCAGCGTTTTTGCCACCGGCAACCGGGCTTCCTTTTTATAGCGGCGCAGCTTTTCGCTCTCGCGCCACAGGAGCTCTTCATTGCACAGCGTCAGCAGATAGCGTGACGGGGTCCAGCCCTCCGCCAGGGCGCGTTTCTCCAGTGCATGCCATTCAGCACTGACGCGGGTCAGGCGCAGTTTGCGCAGGCTGCGCTCAAGAAGGTGGATGTTGCTCACTGCAGACCTCCCTTGCCACGTAGCAGCTGTTCATAACTGCTCAGGTTGTGCTGAACGACGTTGACTGCCGGCAGCTCTTTTTCCTTGATCCCCAGGAACCGCATCAGGCGGTGCAGATCCAGCTCACCCGGGGTATTCAGCATCTGCTCCATCCCCCGCGCCACGATCGAGATATCGTCATAGCCTGCAGCCAGTTTCAGGGCGTGCACCATCAGGCGACCGGCCATCTCCGGCTCCAGATGGTTGCACAGGCGACGCCACAGTTTTCGCCATTCATCGTCCGGCAGGATGTCATTTCTCAGCGTTGCATGGCAGAACGCACCGGGCTTTTTCGCCAGGCTGTCGATCACATGCCGGAAGTCGATGCGCCTGGCCCGGGTTTTCCCTTTTTCTGGCCTGACGCGGGCGCAGCTCATCACTTCACTGCTACCCACGTAACAGCTCAGGCGATCATCCCATAAGCGGACGCGTAACAGCTGACCGACAAGTCTGGAAGGAACGCTGTAGACGACGTGCCTGACGTTGATGGTACTGCTGCTACTGACCCTCACCATCAGTTCGTCGTAGTCGGCGCTGCGACGCAGCGGCAGCGGTTTCAGATGTGGGCGCTCTTCTTTCACCAGATCCTGATTGTTGCGGTTGTGCCGCATGACCTGCTGAGTGATGAAGGCCTGGTATTCTTCCACGGTGCTGAAGTCGTTACTGCCCCGCAGCATCAGTGCCTGGCGGATCCGTCTTTTCAGATGCCCGTGGGCGCTTTCAACCGAACCATTTTCGTGGCCACGACCGGCATTATTGTGCACGCCCTGCATGCCATAGTGCTGGCAGAGGGCAGCATAGCGCTCAGTCAGCTCGCGGCGCCCGTCTTCACCCTGTTGTTTCCTGCTGCCCGCAGGCTGTCCGTTTTATGCTCTGCTGGTACACCGCCCAGCTGCCCGAGGGCTTCCTGCAGGCCTTCAGCCAGGGCTGAGAAGCTTTCACCGCCCAGCACAACCCGCATCCAGCTCCAGTGGCTCCACTCAAGGCGGAAGTGGTACAGCTTATGCGTCAATAACTTGCCACCGATGGTGACAACTACACCTTTGAGCTCGGTAAAGTCCGACAGGCCGCGCAGGCCCGGCTGATGAAGTTGCCGGAACATCACCTCCTGCTCGACACCATACTGCAGCTTCCATTCGCGAACCCGCCGCTGCATAGTCCTGCGGAGGCTGCTGGGGTACTGACCGGGATATTTATCCTGCAGCATTTCCAGCAGGGTCGTGGGCATCAGAGCAGGTCTTTCCTTCAACAGGGGAACAAGCTCGCTGTCCCAGACGGCCTCAAGCGGATCTTTACGCGTCCGCCAGTGACGACTACCGGTTTTAGACCACTGATCTTTTTCGATCCTGCGACCGGAACGAACAGAGATACCGGCCTTCATGGCCGAGATATGCTGGGTTACACCTTTTTTACGCTGAGTCATGTAATAACTGACCTGATGAGTATTGAGCGACACGCCATTTCCTGTGGGATCATGAACATGGTGCTCAGATTACAAAATCGGCCAGAATAATCAGCGCCAACCGGACTGAGTTATTGTCGTCTCATACCCTGACACAACAAGATCGGCTCTCCCGGTGTGTGGTCAGCCACAGGCTGATCGCGCAACGGGAGACGACAAGCGAAGCGCGGCAGTGTGCCACTCACAAATTTTCGATTAATTCAAGGGGAAACTCAATTTCCAAAAAAATGAGTTTCCCCTTTCTGCGCCAGAAATAACGGTGTAATCTTCCTCCGGCATCATAGTTGTCGTAGACAACGCCCTAAGCTTCACGCCTGAAAGAAGCGCCTGGCATCGCCAGCATGGCACCTTTTACCGGCGTTGATCTCTGCAAACGCCGGGGACGCAAAATCCCTTGTGTCTGAGACTGAAGTACATACACCGGACGGCTCCATCGTTATTGCTTAACGGCAACAGCCTTCACTGGCTGAATGGCTTATCTGTGCCGGAATCTTCCCGGCTGATTCATACCCTGCTGATTACCAGTACCCTTTACATGACGAGCTGCGGCCTGCGATGCCGTCAGGTTTTGCTGCCGCATGACCGTCAGCCTGCACCCCGGACGATCCTGTCGTCCTCGCTTAACGACAGCGGCCTTCACTGGCTGAACGGTTTACCTTTGCCGGAGTTTTCCCGGCTGGCTTATACCCAGCTGACAACCAGCCCCTTTACATGACGGGCTGCGGCCTGCATTGCCGCCAGGCTTTGCTGCCGCGTGTCCGTCAGCCTGCACCAGAAACGCAACGTTTATCCCCTGCACCGGATAAGGCGTCACTTTGATCGCGTTAGCGAAAAAGCAAAGTGACGCCGCGCAACACACCACCGCAAGCCGCGCCATCTATGGACTGCGCCACATTCCCGCTAACTGACATGCCCTTTTGGGCCGCTGTCGGCGCAGAGCAAAGGAGAAAAAGATCGATACCGAGGGGGGCACGACGCCCCGGAGAACCCCCTGCTCTTGCAGGCAGTCTGTACCGCGTACAGCCTGAAACTCCCTAAACCTCAACAAACTGCCACTCCGACGTGAAGGTATCGTTCTGGCGCAGCCAAAAAGCACACGCCGGAGACTGTTTGTTCTTGTAGGTCAGGGGGAAGTCATGAGCAAATTAAGCAGTGAAATGAAGGCGCTGGCGAAGAAGGCTGGCGGCAGCTTCAAAACGGTGGATGATCGCATTCATATCACGAAGCGGTTCAGTGAGCATTTACGGGCGCTGAATATCCAGATCCAGCGGGTGGAGCAGATCAAAGTGCGGCATATCGAATGCTACATCCAGGAACGGCTGGAGCAGGATATCGGTTTGCGCACGCTGCAAAACGAAATGGCGGCATTGCGATCTGTGCTGAGACAGGCGGGACGCAGGCAGGTGGTAAAGCATCCGCGCCTGACCAATAAGGCGCTGGGGTTGTCGGGCGCTTCGCGCAACGGTACGCGCCGCGCCATCACACCGGAGCATTATGAAAAGGTGATGGAGAAGGCCCGCGCTCAGGATGCGGGGCTGGCGGCGGCGCTGGAGATTGCGCGGCTGATGGGGCTACGCTCGCAGGAAGCGGTGCAAAGTTCGCAGTCGCTGAAGACCTGGCTGAAAGCCATTGAGCGCGGGGAAACCCGGCTGAAAGTGGTGTTTGGCACCAAAGGCGGGCGTCCCCGCTATACGACGATTCTGGACACTAACGCAGTCAGAAAGGCGCTGGAGAACGCCTTACCTGTCGCAAAGCAGCGTAATGGCAAATTGATCGACAAACCCGATCTCAAAACGGCGATGGAGCACTGGCACAAACAGGCGACTAAAGTCGGGCTGACGGGCGAATTTTCCCCGCATTCCCTGCGCTATGCGTGGGCGCAGGATGCGATCCGCCATTATCTGGCACAGGGATTCAGCGAAAAGGAATCTCTGGCGCTGACCGCGACGGATCTCGGCCACGGTGACGGGCGCGGGCGCTGGGTGAAACAGGTGTATGGCTACCGTTGGCAAGAGGAATAACGGCTTTCATGACTGGCGCAGAATAAAGGGTTACTGCGTAACGATGCCCGTTAATCATATTCCCTGTTCCAGACATGACGCGGGGGATAATTGTTGCGGTGTGCATAGTACCCGCACCGAAACAGACTAATCCTGTTTTTTTCGGGAACTGACGGCGCATTGATGGAGTTAGATAAGTGCTCATAACCTCTGGCTGTTATGAGCGAGGAGCGGACATTGGCCCTGTATGCCTGACGATACAGTCACCAAACTACCAGTCTATATTTTTATTCATAGCATCCCCGTGCACCTTCTCAGTAAAGGACGAAGCACGCTATGTTATGTTTTAAAGAAGCCTCTTCGCCTTAGTTAATGATAAGAGGCTATTCAAATACTGTTTCTATCAGCAATTCAGGAACCAAAAACAACGATTATAGTGATATGCAATTGATTGTTATGCGTTCAACTATTAACAAATGAATTTAATTTATCATAAAAAAAACAGACACTTGAGCATCAAAGCCATGTTCCAAAATCGTAAAAATATCCTCTTGGGTCAGGTTATGATCTTCACGCCTCTCCAGCAATTTTTTCCAGTAGGCTTTAGATTTTGCATTATCTGGCGCAACATCAGGAAGTTTATAATATGCATTTTCTTCTTTATATTTTCTAAAGACCTCATCTTCAATGTCATCGTAAGGACTGATAATTACATCTGCACGGTGACCATATTTTTGTTTAGAATCACCATCCAGAACGGCTATCGCATTTTGGGGTGAGCAGATAAATCCAGTCCTGGCATTACGCTTCATCAAATCAACGACGTTACTACAGCCACCGATATAAATAACCTTAACCCTGTTTTTAGTTTCTATAGTTGAGAGTTTAATATTTATGTAACTTTCAAGTGTCACATCTTCGGTGAAAATATATTTATCAAAGCCTTGAAACCCAAACATTTCAAATTGAATAAAGCTGTATGAAACCAGATTATAGTTTATAATTCCGTTTTCATTTTTAAGGTAAATGATAGGAGTGCCATATTCATAGATGGTTTTCATAATTGCGAGTGAGTGTGTGGTGAAAAGAACTTTCTTATTCCTTTCCACGCAGATATTTCTGACTGCACTCATTAGAGAAACCTGTGCGGAGGAATCCAGTGAGACGTCTATTTCATCAATAATGATAAGTTGACTGGAGGAAGTTATCATCCTGAAAATACTGATGACAAAAAACTCCCCCGAACTAAAATAATCTTCGCGGATATAACGATTGTTATCAAGCGGTAGAAAATAGTAATTCGCACCTTTAATGGTAACGAACTTCAAATTGTCGAATTTATTTGTATCTTTGTATACGGCACTCAAAAAAGCTATTAATTCATGTGCATCCTGATAATCATTTTTTATGTACATTTCCCTAAGCGTCATGTCGATGTTACCCAAGGCGGGAAAATCAGAGAACCGTTTTCCATATGGAATGGGCAGTTCGACATTTATAAATGTCTCATCCCGAAGAATATTTTTGGTATCAAGGTCGCCGTCATTAAACCTAAAAGCGTAAATATCATCGTTAATTTTAACGTCTATTTTTGTCTCTTCGCTGATACTAAACACGGATGACGTTTTGCTCACGATGGCAGTGTCCTTGAGCAGGGCCAAGGCTTTAATGATGGAAGTTTTACCTACGCCATTCTTACTTGTCATACAGATTAGCGGGTCGCGAGTGAAGTCAAAAGACACGCTGATGTTGGCGAGATGCTGAAGCTCTCTAATATCAACACTAAGAATCATTTGAGCAAGTCCTTCCCTTTGAGCAACTTACTAATGATAGAGTTACCGTACTTTTTCCGGAGGTGAAATAGGTAGTCCTGATCAATATTATTGATTTGGCTCAGTACACCTGCGATTGATAAAATCGATGACATTTCATCTGCTCCGGTATAATTGACCAGTTTATTTCTGTCGGTTTTGAGCAGATGCAGCTTTACTTCAATATCCGTTTTGGTTGCTTTGCTAACTGTCATTTTCCCGTCATTAAGTATGCTGATCCCCAAAATCTTTCTTTCATATTTTTTCGTGATAACTTTTGTTTTTTTATGATTGATTGAAAGTTTCAGTAATGGGTCTGATGAAAGTATGGATTTAAGGTCAGTTGTAATTGTGTCTTTAGATATTTCATGTTGAGATGAAATAATTAAGTCATCCGCGTACCTGCTATATATATAGTTGTTATTATGACAGTAGGAATCTATAAGATTGTCATAATCGTAGAAGCAGAAGTTACTGATTGATGGAGAGGATGAAAACCCAATAGGCAAGCGATTACCAATCGTACATAGGAATACAATCCTTTTGATGTTATCCCTTACCTCTTCAGCGTCAACCGTACGTATAGTTGCACAGTACTTTGATAGCTTATCGGACACTACATCACCGCTGATTGAAGGAAAGAAATTCGATATATCCGTTTTAAAAATAAACTCACTATTACAGTGCGGTCGTACTGCGTCGGTAATATTTACTTCTTTCCGGTAAGAGAAAACGATGTCTTTCCTCACTGGCATTTCGCTGAATACAAATCGAGAAAGAAAAGTATGAATCAGCTTTAGCCTCGCGGAGCACTGATAAAGTTCAGTTTTAGCTCTGCTGAGGGGAATCAGGCGTACTTCGTCCTCCGTACGGAGGGTGTGGAAATCGGCAAAGTTCTTTTTGTTATTGAAGTAGGAATTGAACACACTCTCCAGGCTATTATCTTTCATTTATCCTTTACCTGTGATTAGTATGATAAAGCCGTCAGGAGAATGTACTGAAGCACCTGCGGCCCCATAAATTATTAAGGCCCCCAAGAATCACTTCACGGGAGCCTTAATAATTTACGAGACTATACTGCCTATAGAGGCTTCCTGTTTGACCGGAGATACTCCAAGTCAGAAGCATAGGCTCATTATGACCCCATCCATTCATTTTATCAAGCTTGTCTCGTCATGCTCGGTATCAGTCGTCTGGGATAAATTTAGTACATTAAGCATACATATCCCCTTCATAGCCTCGTTACCTGGTAGTTTAGTATTACAAGTTACTAAAAGTATTCCGCCAAGCACCGTTAGTATGGCAGTTTCAACGTCCGCTCCTGGCTACATAGCCGACGGTCAAAAGGAAAAGGGCTAAGAGTAAAGACCAGCTAAGGGTAACAGCACCTGACCTGAAAGGGCTGCAACCCAAAGGGCCAGCTCTGGCCCAGAACGATGTAATCCCACAGAATCTGGTGCAAATTCTGTGTCTGTATGTCTGGAGCATTCCGGCTATACGTCAATAATGACGACCTTCTCGTTGGTTATAAAACTTCCGGGTAATAGTCCCTGAAAATGTGATTTACATCATCTTTTTAAGCAAAAATATCCCAGGGGCCTTTCTGAGGGCCTTATTTTAAATTCATTTATAAAAATCATTAAAATTCAATAAACTACAATAAAATTCGCATCCAGTCAGAGGAGCCAAATTCAAAAAAGCCTGCTTTAAGCAGGCTTTTTGCTATTTAGCGCCAAATCATAACAGACATATCTAAAATCTCTTAAATCTGATAATTACATCAGGATTGAATTTTTACGATAATTCTTTTCACCGTGTTTCTGAATTCATCCAGATTGATGCGATCAATCTCTTTCCCTACTACAATTGTCTCTGAAATATCCGCCATTGCAGGCCAGCGTGTTTTATAATCGGCATACACGGCGATGACAGGAACATTATAAGCACTTGTCATATGCAAAATAGAGGTATCTGGCGTTATCGCGAGAAAAGCATTTTTTATGACGGCAGCAGAACGTGCTATTGAAGGAGCCAACGATAAATGATAGACATTGTCAAAATACTGGGTTAGCTCTACTGCTTTTTCAGTACCATTGGGTCCATGAACAATGACAATTGGCATATTTGTTTCATTTTTAATCATAGCTATTAGCTTTTGAGCTATTGTTTCTGAAAAGGTTCTTTCCTGGGCACTGCCATCAAGATTAAGAGCGATATAAGAACCCAATGGATCCAGTTCATAATGTACCTCGTCTATTACCTCTTCGTGGATCGGTAATTCAAATAAAGGGGGGACGGGTGGGAAACCTGCTTCTCGCATCATGAAAGCCCATGTCATTGGTACTGGCGCTCGAAGAGACTGATCCATTGTTGATGCCGATTTACATAATGGGGAATAACATGTCATCGTTAAACCCACAACTTGTAAATTCGTTTTCGCCTTTAAATGACTTATGAATAGCATTGTTTTCAAGTTTTTCTTGCGCATCGCTTCAATACAGAGATCTGGTGTACCGTGTTGCTCTCTTATACTTTTCGCCAGTTTTTTTATTTCATTTAAGCTGGCATAGTCCTGCATTGTCATACTGACTAATGTTAATTTGGTGTATTTAAGATGAAGCGCATCAAAAACAGATTTATTAATTGTAGATGTGACAATTAATAAATGTTTTATTTTATGTGATTCCAGCGATCTAATTATCGGGTAAATAGCCATTGCATCACCAATTTGATCTGGAATGTGAATGACTGCAAATTCAGTATTTGCAATGTCAATATCTTCACATGAATAATCATAATAGCTAAATGCAATGCGTCTAAAAATTGACGTTAACGACATATCTAACCTCGCTTCCCTACTGGTTAAAACGTGATGGAGTTTATCAGAGATAGTCGTTTTCTAAAATCGATAAATAACGCAATGCCACATAACACGTCCTTATATTTTATGTGTTAATGATTTGCTTGAATTATACTTGTTATTTCAACAAAGGATTGTATTGCATTCTTCAATGCATGAAGCTGATGCATAAATGGAGGTAAGACAAGAGATAAGGCGTCAACAACTGGTGGTGAACATCTCTCGTTTATTCAGTGGGGGAGATAAACCCCCACTTTTTTATTACACCGTAAGTGATGTCCGGTTAACCCACGTATGCCGCCAGCATTTCCTGTGCAGCGAGTTTGCCCAGCGCATTCGCTGCAAAAGGGCTGTCTCCGGTGAGAAGTTTACGATCCTTATGTACCCGGCCAGTAATGTCATCATTGATGATGTTCATTCCCATTTTCTTCAGTTCTTCACCGAAGTACCAGGTCAGATGACCCGGCATATAGCCAATATCTGGTGTTTGTTTGTCTGCTGCATCCGGGAATGCGCAAATTGAATAACCGTTTAGTGGGTTATCACCGTGGCGGAGCGACAGAAACGCAGCCGGGCCGTGACAAAGAGAGATAACAAAGCGGTCGTTTTCAATTGCCCATTGCAGAGCGGTAGCAACTTCTTTGCTTTCAGGTAAGCCAATAAGAGCACCATGACCACCTGGAACAAAGATTGCTGCGTACTCGCTGTCTGCGTTGAGGCTGGCGACAACATCCGCTAATTTCTTCGGATTGCGGAACAGAGATTTATGCTGCTCAAAGAATGGCATCACTTTTTCATCTTTGTGCGGCATAGCCCAGTATTCAAACTTCGTCATCAGGCCAGAGATGGTCGCAACTTCGAACTCGAAACCAGCAGCATGCAGGTGATACAACGGCAGCAACGTTTCAATGGGATGGTTGCCCGTCGAGAATAGTTTACCGTTATCGGTTGGCAAATAGCGTTCGTCAGCGGCGATCACCAGAATTTTATGCTTACCGCTATACGGTTTTGGGTAGTCCACACCATCAAGATCAGATACAGGACTGGTATATTGGCTAAGCGAATATTCTGAAGGGAAGAACGCATTATCTTCAGCAATATCAATCTGCGGGTTCTTACTTGTTTGAACAGTCATAGTGTATTCCTTATTGTTACTTCGGTAGGTTAGTCACTATATTCGCGACTGAGCTGGATGCTATATTTAACCAGGAACGTAAAACGAGTCAATATACCTAAAGCGGTAGAGGGTTGCGTTAAACACGTCAGGGAAAATACATCACAGTTAACGAATAGTGTTCTCATCGAATCAACCTTATTTGCAATAAAAAACGTAAAGCGTAGCAATATATTTTAGTTCATTTTTCAGAAAAGATGAGATTGCATACTCTCGTTACATAGGGCGACTGTCAGAATCATAAATGAGATTTTTAGCAAAAAATAATGATGCAGCCGTTCTGTATGCCCGTTAGTCGTGGAAAAATGATGAATCAGATTAATCATTAACTAATGACAGATATGGTTAATTACATGCTATCAGATTCTCTAATTACAGTAGCAACCAGAAAAAGGTGTGCAAGGAGTGGCTAAGGTTACAGCAGATATAATGCACCAAATATTTAAGGCATAACTATAATCTTTAACAGGTAAATTAATAATAAGTTATAGTCTTTTTTATATTAAGATGTTTTCAGAGGTTTTCTATGTACTGAAATATTGTTATTCCGGTGAATGTCTTTCTCGGGATGATAGGGAACTATCGCTTTATTATGCGTAGTTTTTCGCTAACGTTTCTTCAGGGCATATTCATTTACCTGGCTTTATTCCGGAATATGTAAGAATCCTGGAGCGTAGATATGTTTCTGACATGCATCGTTTTAAAGATGCACTACGTGATCAGGCTTTGCACTGTTTAGCGACTCTGGTTGAACAGAAACTGGCAGATGTTATTGTGCCGGGAGTCACCCAGGAATTGAGTTTTGTCGACATGCTACAGCGGTTGAGAGTGCCGCTGCTGGTGATTTGACGAGGGGGATAAAAAAGCCCGAGTTCAATGAGGGACGAACTCAGGCTGGATGAGTTTTTACAGTAACGTGCCGTGGCGCGTTGGCTGATTAGAACTGGTAGACGATACCAACTGCAAACTGGTCATCAGTTGCTGCGCCAGTAATTGCCGCGTCATCTTTATCCAGCATGTTGAATTTATATGCAGTATAAACGTTCATGTTCTTATTGAAGTAGTACCAAGTACCAACTTCAATGTAGTTCACGCGGTCAGCGTCAACATATCTATGGCCTGGGACGCCTTTAATATCTTTACCTTTGGAGTAGACATAACCTAAGGAAGGACGCAGACCAAAGTCGAACTGATACTGAACAACTGCTTCAAAGTTCTGAGTTTCGTTGAGCAGTTGATCATGCATTATCGAGTTGCCGTCTTTGTCGAAGCCGCCTGTATTAACTGATGTCGGTGTCATATTACGAGTTTCACCATACATCACAGCAGCGTAGACATTGTTCGCATCATATTTTGCTGCCAATGACCATACTTCTGCATTTGAACCGTTTCCATCAGCAACTTGCTCATTGGTACGATCAGATTTACCATAAACACCGACAATACCAAAACCATCAATGTTGTAGTCTACGGACAACGCATAGCCATCACCGTTTTGTTTAGTAACGCCACGATTGCTGTTCTTGCCTTGATACTGAATTGCAAAATTCAGTCCATCGACCAGACCAAAGAAATCAGAGTTGCGGTAGGTTGCAACACCGTTGGTACGACCGTTCATAAAGTTGTCAGCGGAAGCCCAGGAATCGCCGCCCCATTCAACTAACATATCGGTATAAGCTGCGGCATCATAGGCAACACCGTAGTTACGACCGTAGTCGAAAGAACCAAATCCGTTATATTTCAAACCGGCGAAGGTTAAACGGGTTTTTTCCTGATTAGAACCTTCAGGCTTGCTGGCATCAAGGTTGTATTCAAACTGACCAAAACCAGTCAGTTCGCTGGTAATCTGAGTTTCACCTTTAACGCCGAAACGAGCATAGGAGGTATCCTCGTTTTCGCTGTTATTATCATCAGTGTTCGACCAGATGCGTTCGCCAACCATCTTGCCGTAAAAATCAACTTTATTGCCATTCTTATTATAAATTTCAGCCGCATTTGCTGCGCCAGCAACTAATAACGCCGGGACCAGCATTGCCAGAACTTTTCTTTTCATTATGTATTCCCTTGTGATTATAATCTTCATGAATATATCAATAAGTGCCATTATCCAAAAAAAAGCACATTTGGATACTATTCTATGAAGTTCATTTTATTTTAAAGATTGCATGTAACAAATATATTTAAAAGATTTCAAAATGTTTCTATCTTATTTAATATAATTCAAAATTATGAATTGCAGATACAGAAATTCATGTCATTTATGGTTGTATATCAATAGATTATTGATTTTGCGGAAGGATAGTTTGTGTCAATGAGTGTTGCACCAAAGACCCTGAGTGATCTTGCGCACATTATGAATGGCATAAAAAAAGCCGGCATCATGCCGGCCCAAAAATATAAACAAGACGATAAAGGCTAATAACGGAGTTATCATGACACAGAAAACGAAAAAGGTATAATTGTATTCAGTGCTAATATATTCAATATGTGAATTAATTAATTATCCACTGCCGAAAGGAAAATACTTTCTTATTTGTTTTTTCTACAAATAATAGCCATTGGCTAAGATTTATATATTTGTTCAAAAAATGAGTGAGACTTGACTGTCTCAACTAATGTGGAAAAATGTGACTTTTATCACATAATAGTGCTAAGTCTGAATTTCCCGGGTTATCTCAAAATGGAGTACGGTTCGACAACGATGGAAGAGAGACTTTCTCGCAGCCCTGGCGGCAAACTGGCTTTATGGGCTTTCTATACATGGTGTGGCTATTTCGTCTGGGTAATGGCGCGTTACATTTGGGTGATGAGCAGGATCCCGGATGCCCCCGTGTCGGGATTTGAAAGTGATTTAGGCTCTACCGCAGGAAAGTGGTTAGGGGCATTAGTGGGATTTTTGTTTATGGCCCTGGTCGGAGCGTTGTTAGGTGGTATTGCGTGGTACACCCGACCACGACCCGTGCGTAGCAGACGCTATGAGTAAAAACTGCTAAGGTTGCGACTCATTTGCAGCGGAGCGTGTATGGATTTACAACACTGGCAGGCACAGTTTGAAAACTGGTTTAAAAACCATCAAACGCACCAGGACGTGGCCCATGACCTGTGTCATTTTCGTCGTGTCTGGGCGACAGCGCAGAAACTGGCGGCAGATGAAGACGTCGATATGCTGGTCATTTTAACCGCCTGTTATTTTCACGATATTGTGAGTCTGGCGAAAAATCATCCGCAACGGCAGCGCTCCTCATTACTGGCGGCAGAAGAGGCGCGTCGCATTTTAAGTGCGGAATTTGTCGATTTTCCGCCAGAGAAAATAGACGCCATTTGCCATGCTATCGCGGCACACAGTTTCAGCGCACAAATTACACCTTTAACGGCGGAAGCCAAAATCGTGCAGGATGCAGACAGGCTGGAAGCTTTAGGCGCGATTGGTCTGGCGCGAGTGTTTGCGGTCTCAGGCTCGCTGGGTGTGGCGTTGTTTGACGGTGAAGACCCGTTCGCGCAGCATCGCCCGCTTGATGATAAACGCTACGCGCTGGATCATTTCCAGACTAAGCTGCTGAAACTACCGCAAACCATGCAAACGACAAAAGGTAAACAACTGGCGCAACACAACGCCCGTTTTCAGGTGGAGTTTATGGCTAAACTCAGCGCTGAACTGGCGGGCGAGAATGAAGGTGTGGATCATGACGTGATTCGTGCCTTTTCTCCTGCAGGCTGACCGCGTGGCCCTAAACTGAAGTAATTATGTTAACCTGTCGGCCATCTCAGATGGCCGGTTAAATCTATGCAGGAAAATATATCAGTAACCGATTCATACAGCACCGGGAATGCCGCACAGGCAATGCTGGAGAAACTGCTGCAAATTTATGATGTTAAAACATTGGTGGCGCAACTTAATGGTGTGGGTGAGAATCACTGGAGCGCGGCGATTTTAAAACGTGCGCTGGCGAATGATTCGGCATGGCACCGTTTAAGTGAGAAAGAGTTCGCTCATCTGCAAACGTTGTTACCCAAACCACCTGCACATCATCCGCACTATGCGTTTCGTTTTATCGATCTGTTTGCCGGAATTGGTGGCATCCGTCGCGGTTTTGAGTCGATTGGCGGTCAATGCGTGTTTACCAGTGAATGGAATAAACATGCGGTACGCACCTACAAAGCGAATCATTATTGCGACCCGGCTACGCATCACTTTAATGAAGATATCCGCGACATTACCCTGAGCCATAAAGAGGGCGTGAGCGATGAAGCAGCGGCGGCACATATTCGTCAGCACATTCCTGAACATGATGTTTTATTGGCCGGTTTTCCTTGCCAGCCGTTTTCCCTGGCTGGCGTATCGAAAAAGAACTCTCTTGGTCGCGCGCACGGTTTTGCCTGCGATACCCAGGGGACGTTGTTTTTTGATGTGGTACGCATTATCGACGCCCGCCGTCCGGCGATTTTTGTACTTGAAAACGTCAAAAACCTGAAAAGTCACGACCAGGGCAAAACGTTCCGCATCATCATGCAGACGCTGGACGAACTGGGCTATGACGTAGCCGATGCAGAAGATAATGGCCCGAACGATCCGAAGATCATTGATGGCAAACATTTTTTACCGCAGCACCGTGAACGCATTGTGCTGGTGGGTTTCCGTCGCGATCTTAATCTGAAGCAAGATTTTACCCTGCGTGATATCAGCGATTGTTTCCCTGCGCAGCGAGTGACGCTGGCGGAGTTGCTGGATCCGATAGTCGAAGCGAAATATATTCTGACGCCGGTGCTGTGGAAGTACCTCTATCGCTATGCGAAAAAACATCAGGCGCGCGGTAACGGCTTCGGGTACGGGATGGTTTATCCGAACAATCCGCAAAGTGTCACGCGCACGCTTTCTGCCCGCTATTACAAAGATGGCGCAGAAATTTTAATCGATCGCGGCTGGGATATGGCAACAGGTGAGAAAGACTTTGACGATCCGCAGAATCAGCAACATCGTCCGCGTCGGTTAACACCTCGTGAATGCGCACGGTTGATGGGCTTTGAAGCGCCGCATGAAGCGAAATTCCGCATTCCGGTTTCTGACACTCAGGCCTATCGCCAGTTCGGCAACTCGGTAGTCGTACCGGTCTTTGCCGCGGTGGCAAAACTGCTCGAGCCAAAAATCAAACAGGCGGTAGCGTTGCGTCAGCAAGAGGCACAACATGGCCGACGTTCACGATAAGGCCACGCGTAGCAAAAATATGCGCGCGATTGCCACGCACGATACAGCAATCGAGAAGCGCCTGGCCAGTCTGTTAACCGGACAGGGGCTGATGTTTCGCGTTCAGGGTGCCAGTCTACCCGGACGTCCGGATTTTGTCCTCGATGAGTATCGCTGCGTGATATTTACCCACGGCTGCTTCTGGCACCATCATCATTGCCATCTGTTCAAAGTTCCTGCCACACGAACGGAGTTCTGGCTGGAGAAGATAGGTAAAAATGTCGAGCGCGATCGTCGTGATATTAATCGATTGCAGGAACTCGGCTGGCGTGTATTGATTGTCTGGGAGTGTGCGTTACGTGGGCGAGAGAAGTTGACGGACGCGGCGCTGACCGAGCGTCTGGAAGAGTGGATCTGCAGCGAGGGTGCCAGCGCGCAGATCGACTCTCTAGGGATTCATTTACTCGCTTGATGTGTCCTGAATGACGGGGGCGACAACGGGTTTAGCAGGAAAGAGATATTTCCCCAGCGTTACCAGCACCACCGCGAAGACAATCACGCCCAGTGCCAGCCATTCAACCCGCGATAGCGTTTCGCCACCCAGCCCCGTACCCAGCAATACCGCGACCACCGGGTTAACATAAGCGTAGCTGGTCGCCAGGGCCGGGCTGACATTGCGGATTAAATACATATAAGCGTTGATGGCGATGATAGAACCAAACAGCGCCAGATAGCCGACCGCCAGGAAGCCCGAAAGAGAAGGTAGCGCCGTCAGTTTTTCACCCGCAATCATCGATGCGATCATTAACACCACGCCTGCCGCCAGCATTTCAATGGCTCCCGCCATCATCCCCACTGGCAGAGTGATTCGTGAGCCATAAACTGAACCAAATGCCCAACTCACAGACCCGATCAAAATCAGGATCGCGCCCCACGGATTGCCGCTTAAATTACCGCCACTGTTGAGCATGATGATCCCCGCTAACCCAATGGCGATGCCAAGCCACTCCAGTTTGCGCGTTTTTATGCCAAACAGGCGGCTGAAGCACAGGGTAAAGAGTGGCACCGTTGCCACCACCACGGCGGCAATGCCGGAAGGGACGTTTTGATGTTCGGCTACCGTTACCATGCCGTTACCGACAGCCAGCAGTAACAGGCCAATAAGCGCGGCATTAAGCAGTGGACGTAGCGGCGGCAATTTGTGCCCGCGCAGCAGTAAAAATGCCATTAGTAAAATACCGGCTGCCAGAAAGCGCACGCCCGCCATCATTAACGGTGGCCAGCTTTCTACCCCAATCCGAATGACAAAATAGGTTGAGCCCCAAATGATATACAGCGCAAACAGTGCGCCAAAAAGCGGTAACAACTGGCGGAAACGCATAATCCCTCACGATGGAAATAAAAAGGCTGTTCATAGTAAACGTGAAAATCATTTCACTGGCGAGAGATATAATCGTAATTGATTGTTAATAAAATGTTGACTTGTGAAGCAAGTATCAGACAAGCCGATTTTGCTTCATACTTAGCACCGTCAACAATAAAAATGAGAGGGAATGCTTTTGGCCGGGAGTAGTTTATTGACGTTGCTCGATGATATCGCCACTTTGCTGGACGATATCTCCGTGATGGGCAAGCTGGCGGCGAAGAAAACCGCTGGTGTATTAGGGGATGACTTGTCGCTTAATGCGCAACAAGTTTCAGGTGTGCGTGCCAACCGGGAATTACCCGTGGTCTGGGGCGTGGCGAAGGGATCGCTCATCAACAAAGTGATTCTGGTGCCGTTGGCGCTGATCATCAGTGCGTTTATCCCGTGGGCGATTACACCGCTGTTGATGATTGGCGGTGCATTTCTCTGCTTTGAAGGGGTAGAGAAGGTGCTGCATATGCTGGAGGCGCGTAAGCATAAAGAGGATCCGGCACAGAGTCAGCAGCGTCTGGAAAAACTGGCAGCGCAGGATCCGCTGAAGTTCGAAAAGGACAAAATAAAAGGGGCGATTCGTACCGATTTTATTTTGTCTGCGGAAATTGTCGCTATCACGCTGGGGATTGTGGCGGAAGCGCCGTTGCTTAATCAGGTGCTGGTACTTTCAGGGATCGCACTGGTGGTTACCGTGGGCGTCTACGGTCTGGTGGGGGTCATCGTTAAGATTGATGATCTGGGTTACTGGCTGGCGGAAAAATCCAGTACGGTTATACAGGCGCTGGGCAAGGGGTTATTGATTATCGCGCCCTGGCTGATGAAAGCGTTATCGATCGTCGGCACGCTGGCGATGTTTCTCGTCGGTGGTGGCATTGTGGTACATGGTATTGCGCCGCTGCATCATGCTATTGAACATTTCTCCGGGCAGCAGAGTGCGCTGGTGGCGATGATATTACCGACTGTTTTAAATCTGATTCTTGGTTTTATCATCGGTAGCATCGTCGTATTGGCAGTGAAAGCAGTAGCGAAAATGCGCGGTCAGGTACATTAATATTCTCACTGGCTGGTATGCAAAATTCGCCATTCTCGACTAAGGTGAACAAGTTTCACTCGAAAAAAGGAGGCGAGTATGAGCTTTGTGGTGAGTGAGGAAGTAACGGTTAAAGAGGGCGGCCCGCGGATGATTGTTACCGGGTATTCCAGCGGCATGGTTGAGTGTCGCTGGTATGACGGTTACGGCGTCAAACGGGAAGCCTTTCATGAAACTGAGCTTGTTCCGGGGGAGAAGAGTCGTTCATCGGAAGAAGTTTAAAAGCGTATAATTAACACCAGGGCAGATAAGGCGTTCACGCCGCATCTGGCGATTGTGCCAGCGTTGGCATTGAAAGCCTGATGTGACGCTGGCGCGTCTTATCATGCCTCGTTATAAAAATATTGTTGTTTGGCGGTACGCTATTGCCAGGTTATGCCAGAATCATAAGAAAGCAGGTTGGGAGTTGTCAGGGTGCTGCACGAGACAGAAATGGAAAACCAGAGCTGGCTGAAAAAACTCGCGCGCCGCCTGGGGCCTGGTCATGTCGTTAATCTCTGCTTTATTGTGGTGTTGATCTTCTCAACTTTACTCACATGGCGTGAAGTCGTCGTACTGGAAGATGCCTATATTTCAAGTCAGCGTAACCATCTGGAAAATGTTGCCAACGCGCTTGATAAACAACTGCAATATAACGTTGATAAGTTATTATTTTTGCGTAACGGGATGCGCGAAGCCCTCGTTGCGCCGCTCGATTTCACCTCTCTGCGCAATGCCGTTACCGAGTTCGAACAACGTCGCGATGAACATGCCTGGCAGATAGAACTCAACAGACGACGTACCCTGCCGGTAAATGGCGTCTCTGATGCGTTAGTCAGCGAGGGGGATCTGCTTTCTCGCGAAAATGAATCCCTGGACAACGAAATTACCGCCGCGCTGGAAGTCGGTTACTTGCTGCGACTGGCGCACAACTCCTCGTCGATGGTTGAACAGGCGATGTATGTCTCGCGCGCCGGATTTTACGTTTCTACGCAGCCGACGCTGTTTATGCGAAGTGTGCCCGGGCGTTACTACGAATTTGTCACCCAACCCTGGTTTATCGGTCATTCACAACGAGAAAACCGCCAACGTGCGGTGCGTTGGTTTACCTCTCAGCATGACCATAACAATGTTACTGAACCACAAGTCACTGTAAGCGTGCCGGTTGACAGCAATAATTACTGGTATGGCGTGCTGGGAATGAGTATTCCCGTGCGTTCAATGCAGCAATTTTTACAAAATGCTATCGATAAAAATCTCGACGGTGAATATCAACTCTACGACAGTAAACTGAAATTATTGACCTCTTCCAACCCGGAGAATCCTACCGAAGATCTCTTTGATCCTCGCGAACTGGCATCACTTGCGCAGGCCATTGAACACGATACGCGCGGTGGAATCCGGATGAACAGTCGCTATGTTAGCTGGGAACGGCTGGATCATTTTGACGGGGTATTAGTGCGAATCCATACGCTTAGCGAAGGTGTGCGTGGTGATTTCGGCAGTATCAGCATTGCATTAACCCTGTTGTGGGCGCTCTTCACAACCATGTTACTTATCTCCTGGTATGTGATTCGCCAGATGGTCAGCAATATGTTTGTCCTGCAAAGCTCGTTGCAATGGCAGGCGTGGCACGACACTTTAACCCGCCTGTATAACCGTGGCGCACTGTTCGAAAAAGCGCGTCCGCTGGCCAAAATGTGCCAGACACACAAACATCCTTTTTCTGTCATTCAGGTCGACCTTGACCATTTTAAAGCGATTAATGACCGCTTTGGTCACCAGGCGGGCGACCGTGTGTTGTCACATGCTGCCGGATTAATTAGTCGTTCATTACGACCCCAGTATGTTGCCGGACGGGTTGGTGGTGAGGAGTTTTGTGTGATTCTGCCTGGCGCCAGCCTGGAGCAGGCAAAAGAAGTTGCCGAACATATTCGTCTGAAGCTGAATGAAAAAGAGATGTTGATTGCCAAGAGCAAGACTATCCGCATCAGTGCTTCATTGGGGGTGAGCAGCAGTGAAGAAACCGGTGATTATGATTTTGAACAATTGCAATCGCTGGCCGATCGTCGGCTGTATCTCGCTAAACAAGCAGGACGTAATCGGGTCTGCGCCAGTGATACCCCTTAACGGACGGTAAAAAAGTGATCCAACCCCTCGCGCCAGCCATCAGGACCTTCTCGCTGCGTTCGCCAGACACGAGGCGGATCCTCATTTTGCAGATGAATGCCTTCCCGGTTTAGCCCTTTCACAATGACCGCGTAATCCATCACTTCCAGTAATGGCGCGTCATTTGGACCATCGCCTAAGCCAAGCGTCGTCGGACGTTCTCCGCCTGATTGTTGATATGCCGCGATGATCCAGTTGGCGGCCTGATCTTTTCCGGCAGAGGCGTCCAACACATGCCAGAAGCGAGCGCCCTGGACAAACTGCAACCCTAACTCGTTCAGGCGAGCGGTAAATTGCGTCATTTGCTCGTTACTGTCGCGCCAGATGAGCGTGACCGAGGCTTCATGCAATTGCGTCAGCGCCGCCTGGCTACGGCTTAATCCAGTCCATTCAGCAATGGTTGTCTCATCGACATCATCAAAAGTGGTGAATTTGAAATGTTCTTTCTCGCGTAACGTATTCAACACCAGACTGATTTCACTATGGGCAATACCCGAGATGATACGGGGGAAACCATCTATATCTTGCCATTGATGATCCAGTTGGATCACCGCTCCGTTTTCGGCAATCAGCGGCAACCCTTGCAGACCCAGGATTTTTTGCAAGTACAGCATTTCCGCCGACGTTTTACTGCTGCAGAGAATCACTGGAACGTCTGCTTCTCGTAAACGGTTTAGCCAGGGAGCGGCAGGCTGCCAGTCATAGCTATGACTGTCCAACAGGGTGCCATCGAGATCGGTGAAAATCAGCAGTGGTTGTTGAATTGAAAGCATGGTAGCGCATACTCCCTTTACCAGGATGTTTCTCAAAATAGCACGATTTGTATTTGATCATTTTTTGGGAGCGATCCCGCCCGTAGCAGAGGCCATAAGGGGTGACGAAAGTCACAATTTCATTCATTAGTGATATTAATCATTCATGCAAAGAATATTTCCTTGTCAGCGAAAAAAATTGCAGATAAGGTGATGAACACATCAGATTTCCTGGTGTAACGAATTTTTTAAGTGCTTCTTGCTTAAGCAAGTTTGATCCCGACCCCCACAAGGGCCGGGATTTTTTTATGTCGCATTTAGCGGTTTACTTCCGAGACGCTAAAGTCATGAATATCCAGTTCAAAGGCATCCGCTAATTCACGCCATGTATGGTATTCACGACCATCGATACTGACGTGTTCTGAATCACTCTGGCTGCGATGAACTTCGCTTTCGCTAATTTCATTGATCGCCGCCAGCAGGGCATCGACATCGACGCTGACCTCACGTTTTGCGGTATCGCTGTACTCTTTTGCGGTTTTCATCATCTTTCCTCGCAACCGTTACTCATTTGATGCTGCTGACCGTGATGCACGCCTGGCATCTTTTAAGTATAGACCGTCGAGAAAATCAGCACTCGCGCTCATCCGGCGCTGCCAGCAAAAAGAAATTGTTCTACACTGGCACAAAGCCACAGGAGGAAAATGATGAAGGTGAATGATCGGGTAACAGTCAAAACGGATGGCGGTCCGCGTCGTCCTGGCGTGGTACTGGCAGTTGAGGAGTTTAGTGAAGGCACAATGTACCTGGTTTCGCTGGAAGACTACCCGCTCGGCATCTGGTTCTTTAATGAGGCAGGGCATCAGGACGGTATCTTTGTGGAGAAAGCAGAGTAATTTCATTCAGCCTGACTGGTGGGAAACCACCAGTCAGAATGTGTTAGCGCATGTTGACAAAAATACCATTAGTCACATTATCCGTCAGTCGGACGACATGATAGATAACCTGTTTATTATGCGTTTTGATCTTACGTTTAATATTGCCTTTATGCGATGAAACGGTCTTGGCTTTGATATTCATTTGGTCGGAGATCTGAATGGTTCCCTGACCAGCCATCCACATTCGCAACATACTCGATTCGGTTCGACTCAATGATAACGTCGGCATATTTAAAACAGTGGCCATTGTTGTCTCTTTTTTCAGAATATCGCCAAGGATATCATCGAGAGATTCCGGTTTAATTGATTTAGAACTAATCAATAAATTTTTTCTGACCAACAGATATTCATCAAAATGAACATTGGCAATTGCCATAAAAACGATAAATAACGTATTGGGATGTTGATTAATGATGTGCTTGATACGCTGACTGTTAGAAGCATCGTGGATAAAACAGTCCTCATTAATAAACACCACTGAAGGGCGCTGTGAATCACAAGCGATGGCAAGGTCATCAACGGTTTCGATGTCGTTGATTTCTCTTTTTTTAACCCCTCTACTCAACAGATACCCGGTCAAACCTAGCCGGGTGTAACTACATAAATCCATAATAATCGTTGACATGGCATACCCTCACTCAATGCGTAACGATAATTCCCCTTACCTGAATATTTCATCATGACTAAACGGAACAACAAGCATCACCTAATGCGGCACTCTCGCGATTTTTCAGGCGGACTTACTATCCCGTAAAGTTCTTTATAATTTGCCTGGAATTGTCTTAAAGTAAAGTAAATGTTGTGATATGTGAGTGAGACTAAAATAAATATTGCGCCAGCGGAGTATCCTGGAAGATGTAGCCTGATTTTATTTTTCGGATAATCCTTAGGATAACACGATAAACATTACGGAATCATATTGCTGGAAATTCGCTAATAATATCGGCAAGCAAATTAAAAATTTCACTGAATAAATGTTCGCAAAACGGAGCAATTAACGGCATTAATGCTGCCATTAATGAAATACCGACCGTCAGAGTTAATGGAAAACCGATAACGAAAATTGATAATTGCGGAGCCATTCGATTAAGTAATCCCAGCGCCAGATTCAGTGTCAGCAGCAGGGTAATAATCGGTAATGCCAGCATCAATCCGTTGAGAAAAATTAAACTTCCTGCTTTGGTGAGCGCCAGAAACGCATTGTTGTTAAGCGGCTCGCCCCCAATAGGCAGAGTGTGAAACGTATCGACCAGCAGCGAAATCAACCATAAATGGCCGTTAAATGTCAGGAACAACAGCAGAGCCAGCATATCCATAATACGCGCCAGAACGGGCATATTAAGATGGCTGCCTGGATCGACGAATGTCGCAAATGAAAGCCCCATTTGCAGACCGATAATTTCTCCAGCAGTTCGCACAGCGGCAAAGGCAAATTGCATGGTAAACCCAAGGGCAATGCCAATCAGGATTTGCTGCACCGCCAGCCACAGGGCATGGAACGAAAAAACGGGAACATCGTTGGCTGGTAATGCCGGGGCAATAGCGAAAGTGATCATCATCGCGAGTCCCAGTTTCACCCGTTTCGGTATACTACGTTCGCTTAAAATGGGCGCGGTGGAGATCAGCGCCAGCACGCGCAGCAATGGCCAGAAATACAGACTTAACCAGGAAAGCCATTGTTCGCTTGTTACCTGCAACATAGCACGCGCTACCCGATGATATACGGCAGGTTAGTGAACAAGGTGCGGACGTAATCCAGCAACAGGTTGAGCATCCACGGCCCGGCAATAATAATGGCGATAAATACGGCGATGATTTTCGGAATAAACGATAGCGTCATTTCGTTAATCTGCGTGGCAGCCTGCAAAATGCTGATAATAAGGCCAGTCACCAGCGCCACCAGTAGCAGCGGGGCGGCCAGCGCCAGAGCGACTTTCATCGCTTCCGTCCCCATCATCATGACCGATTCAGGTGTCATTTTGCCCTCTCTAACTATAAAAGCTCTGCGCCAGCGAACCGACCAGCAATTGCCAGCCATCCACCAGCACAAACAGCATCAGTTTAAATGGTAGAGCAATGGTCGCGGGGGGCACCATCATCATCCCCAACGCCATCAACACGCTGGCGATCACCAGGTCGATAATCAGGAAAGGAATGAAAATCGTGAAGCCTATCTGGAATGCGGTTTTCAGCTCGCTGGTCACATAGGCCGGTAGCAAAATGCGCATCGGCACGGCTTCCGGTCCCGGCAAGGGGCTGGTATTTGCCAGTCTGGCAAACAACCCTAAATCTGCCTCGCGGGTCTGACGCAGCATAAACTCACGCAGCGGTTGCGCCCCTTTTTCCAGCGCCTCCTGCATTGAGATTTTCTCTTCGCTGAATGGCTGGTACGCATCGACATAAATTTTGTCGATAACCGGTGACATAATAAAAAAGGTCAAAAACAGCGCCAGTCCCAGCAATACCTGGTTGGGCGGGGCGGAGGGGGTTCCCAGCGCGTTACGCAGTAAACCAAAAACGATGATGATGCGAGTGAAACTGGTCATCATCAGTAAAATCGCCGGAATAAACGTCAGCGAGGTGATGAACACCAGCGTCTGCACCGGAAGCGACCAGCTTTGTCCTCCGCCAGGCAGCGGTTGGCTGGTGATGCCAGGCAGTTGCGCAAAGGCGAGGGGGCTGACCAGCCAGAGAAGAGCAGGAGCGACAGATAACAGACGACGCATCAGGATCTCCCGTTACGCTTGAGCAAATTTTTCATTAGCGACTGGAAATCGGCCTGTGGCATCTCTTCCGTTGGCGCAGAAGGGGGAAGTTTATGCAACAGATTGATTTGCCCTGCGGTGACGCCGAGTACCAGTCGTGCATCTTCCACATCGATCACCACTACCCGCTCGCGCGCGCCAAGTGAAGCGCTGGCGCTGACTCTTAACCCGCGGGCGTCGCTGCGTTTGGCGGCAAATCCCAGCCGTTTCACCAGCCATGCTGCAGTGAGAATCAGGACAATAATGGCAATTAATGCGCCACTCACCTGCAGGAGCGGCGCGGTGGAAACCGGCGTGGTTGGTTGCACGGTGGCGTGGTTATTCATCACTAACGGCTCAGGCGGCGCATCCGCTCAGACGGGGTAATGATATCGGTGATCCGCACGCCATATTTATCGGCAACGACCACAACTTCGCCCTGGGCGATTAAATAGCCATTGATCAGAATATCCAGCGGTTCGCCAGCCAGACCGTCCAGCGCCACCACTGATCCTTGCGTCAGGCGCAACAGCTCTTTGATAGTCATTCGTGTGCGACCCAGTTCGACGGTCAGTTTGACCGGAATATCCATAATCAGGTCGATATCCTGCAATGTTCCACTGACGTCGCCGCCACCAAGCTGTTGGAACACCGCCTCAGTGGCGCTTTTGCCGCTGGTTGATTTTTGTTCGCTCAACGCTTCAGCCCACAGATCGTCCATTGCGCCGTTGTTGTCATCGGCCGGATTATTCAAGTCACTCATTTGGGCTGTTCCTCGTTCAGAGAATTCAAAATCGGGTTAATCAAATGTTCTATCCGTAACGCATACTGGCCATTGATGGTGCCGTACTGGCTGGTCAGCACCGGAACGCCGTCAACGTGCGCGATGATACGATCGGGTTTTTCTATCGGCAGGACATCGCCGGGTTTCAGTTTCAAAATCTGCGACAGGCGCAGCGAAATATCGGCAAAGTTGGCGATCAACTCCAGTTGTGAATGCTGTACCTGACGCACCAGATTATCGCGCCAGTTCTGATCTTCATTACGCGAGTTTTCCAGTGGCGGGTTAACCAACAATTCCCGCAGCGGCTCGATCATGCTGAATGGCAGGCAGATATTAAATTCACCGGTCAGGTTGCCAATTTCGACATGAAAAGGCGTATTAACCACAATGTCGTTTGGTGAGGTGGTGATATTGGTAAATTTCACCTGCATTTCCGAACGTACATACTCGACTTCCAGCGGATTAATCGCCTTCCAGGCGTCGCTATAGCCTTCAAGCGCCAGCTTTAACATGCGGTTGATGACGCGCTGTTCGGTATGGGTAAACTCGCGACCTTCCACTTTGGTAGGGAACCGACCATCGCCGCCAAACAGGTTATCCACGGCAATAAATACCAGGCTTGGCGAGAACACCACCAGTCCTGTGCCGCGCAGCGGTTTCAGGTGGATAAGGTTAAGGTTGGTCGGCACCGGCAGGTTGCGGGCAAATTCATGATATGGCTGGATACGGATCGCCCCGACGGTGATGTCCGGGCTACGACGCAGCAGGTTAAACAGCCCCATGCGGAAATGTCGGGCAAAACGTTCATTAATGATTTCCAGTGCCTGCAAACGTTCGCGCACAACCCGTCGTTGCGTATTGGGATCGTAAGGCCGAATGTCATTGTCGCTGGTCACGCCGGAAGTCGGTTCGTCTTTGACCTCGCTGTCGCCATTCAACAGTGCATCAATTTCAGCTTGAGAAAGAATACTATCGCCCATGTCGTTATCGCAGAATAAAAGCGGTATACAGCACGTCGGTGACATCCTGTTTCGGTTGCCCGGCAACAAGCGGGGTGGAGAGTATGGCTTTAATCGCGGCAATCAGCTTTTGCTTGCCTTCTTCGGTTGCCAGCACGGCGGCATCCTGACGCGAAAACAGTAACAGCAAGCGACTACGGACTTCCGGCAAATACTCGCTCAGGCGCGAACGGGTGGTTTCATCTTTTAGTCGCAGAGTAATACCGATATAAAGCACACGATCCGCATCGCCCAGGTTGACCGTAAAAGTGTCCAGTGCGTAGAAGACCGGTGAGGGCATGACATGTTGCTGCGCATTGTCGTCAGTCGCCGCCTGATGCGAGTGCCAGTAGCTGTACCCCGCGCTGGCGCAGGCCGCGAGAGTAATGAATACCAGAATCGGGAACCAAAGCGATCGCTTGCTTTTCTTGCTTATCGCGTAATCAGTCATGTGTTGCGGTCTTCCTGTGTCGCTACTGCTTATCGGCTAATTATCCTGTGTCTTGATCGCGACAAAGCGGGGAAAAGACGCAGATTAAGGGGTTACCTCTGACGTTAGGCGAAAATATCAACGCCACTGTTGCCTGCTACACGCCCTCGTAAAGAGGCAGAAATTGGCAGTGCATCGTCATCTTCGCCAGCCTGGCGTTCATGGTTTATTGTGCGCTGGCCTTGCTGTTGCTGAGACGCCGCCTGTTGCTGACCGCTAGAACTTTCGCCGCTGATATTGCTCTGCCCCAACTGAATACCGCTTTCTGCCAGTTGTGTACGCAGTACCGGAAGAGCCGCTTCCAGGGCGGCGCGCACGTGCTGATGCGGCGAAACCATCTGGATTTGCGCCTGGTTGTCATCCACTTTGAGGGAGATGTGCACTTCACCTAAATCCTGCGGGTGCAAACGCAATTCAGCGCTTTGTTGCCCCTGACGGGTAAACAGTGAAATATGTTGGCTTAAGGATTGTTGCCATTCATGGGAACTCAGCGGGGCACTCAAAACAGGCGCTGCGACGGTGGGCAGAGGCTGCGTCTGGTGTGGAGTGATTAGCGGGCTGGCAGCAGCAGTCACTGGCGAAGGTGTGCTGATGACTTCCGCTTTGCTCTGGGCTTCAGCTACCAGCGGTGTTAATGGCTGGACTGACGCTTCAGCGGTGTCGCCAGGCTGTGCTGTTGTGCGTTGCGCAGAAGTCAGTTTTGTGGGGTGTGCTGGCTTTTCTGTCGGTAACACGGTTGATGGTGTGTCAGTTACTTTGGGCGTATTGTCAAAACCCGGCAACATTGCGAAAAGGGCGCTCAGGCTGGCCGCGGCGTCTTCATTAAGATCATCCGCTTTTTCGTCTTTTGCCGTGTCTTTGTCTGGCACTGCAGCCAGCGTAATCGCCTGAGCGGTGATTAATGGTGTTGATGTGGATTGTTCGTCGTTGATGACGGGCTGTGTTCCATCCACAGAGATCCGTAAATCTGGTTGTTGCGCGTCGTTCTGAATATCGCTGACCAGCGGCTCGACTTTGATGACAAGTTTATCTGTCGCCACCAACAATGGGGGCGTAGATTTGTTGTTTGTTGTCTCGCCTGCTAATGCTCCGCTCAACAAAACGAGAAAATCTTGTGCGCTATCGGTGGCTTTACCGCCGGACAGCGTGGTGGTGTCAACGTCAGCGGTAATCAAGGGCGCTAAGCGAATCATTCTGGTTTCCTCATGGCGGCGCGCTGGGCAAACTCATCCATCTTTTTCTGGTCGAGGCGGTTTTCTGCTAACAGTGCCGCCGTGGATTGCCGTTCCTGCAGTGTCTGCCAGGCCTGCAAACGTTGTTTCTTTTCCCGCCAGTTATTCAGGGCAACATCAACTTTCTGTGTCCACTGTGTAAGTTGCTGGTGGTGCTGAGTAATGGCTTTTTCCAGCGTCTGGATAAATTGCTGATAATTAATCCAGCGATTGCTGGTCATTCCTGCACTCATATCGCTATTCAGGTTGTTACGATATTCATTCTGATAATCGATCAGCATTTTGAGTTGCTCTTCTGCCTGCTGGCATCCGCGACGCATTTCACCCAACAGTCGTGCGGCGTTATCCACCTCTTTTTCTGCCAGATCTTTCAGGGTCGCCAGTGCGCCATGTTCTGCCATCTGCTGTTATCTCCTGAGTTATGACACCGTTGGGAAAATGTGCTCCAGCCCCTGGAGAGAGTCTTCCCAGTCCGCGCGTTCAAAAATGCCTTGTTGCAAATAGCCCTCAAGCTGCGGCCATAAGGCGATGGCTTTATCGAGCATGGGATCGCTGCCTTTGGCATAAGCACCAACGCTGACCAGGTCGCGGTTGCGCTGAAAACTCGACAACAACTGTTTGAATGTGCGCACCCGCGCGTAATGTTGCTCGCTGATCAGTGCTGTCATTGCACGGCTGATTGACGCTTCAATATCAATTGCCGGATAGTGTCCGGCTTCCGCCAGACGACGAGACAGTACGATGTGCCCGTCGAGGATCGCCCGCGCGGAGTCGGCAATCGGATCTTGCTGATCATCACCTTCGGTGAGCACGGTATAAAAAGCGGTAATCGAGCCGCCGCCGCTGATGCCGTTTCCGGCACGCTCGACCAATGCCGGTAGTTTGGCGAATACCGATGGAGGATAGCCTTTGGTGGCAGGCGGTTCGCCAATCGCCAGCGCAATTTCACGCTGAGCCATCGCGTAGCGGGTGAGGGAATCCATAATTAGCAACACATGCTGACCCCGATCGCGAAAATCTTCGGCAATGCGCGTGGCATAGGCGGCACCTTGCATTCGCAGGAGCGGAGAAACATCGGCTGGTGCGGCAATCACCACCGAGCGCGCACGCCCTTCAGCACCGAGGATATTCTCAATAAAATCTTTTACTTCGCGTCCACGTTCACCAATTAAACCAACGACAATCACATCTGCACGGGTGTAACGCGCCATCATCCCCAGCAACACACTTTTGCCGACGCCGGAACCGGCAAACAGCCCCATACGCTGCCCGCGTCCGACGGTAAGCAGGGCATTGATTGGACGCACGCCCGTATCCAGCACGTGCTCAATCGGCGTACGTTGCAATGGGTTAAACGGCGGGGTAATTAATGCACCGGTTTCAGTCGTATCGGGAGAGGGCAGACCGTCGAGTGGTTTACCGCTACCGTCCAGAACGCGACCTAACAACGCCGGACCGAGCGGTAATTGCTTGCCGCTTTGCAACCCTTGTGGGGCGATGTTTTTGGCATAAACGCGTGCGCCAGGCAGTACACCTTCCACTTCCTCCAGCGGCATTAAAAACAGCCGTTGACCGTTAAAGCCAACCACTTCGCTTTCCACTTCGTGAGTTTCAGCGCCGTTCTGGCGTTCAATCACACAGGTTGCGCCGAGCGGTAGTTGTAATCCGGTGGCTTCCAGCACCAGCCCGGTGGCGCGGGTTAATCGCCCGTAGCGGCGTACCGCAGGAAGTTGCGCAATTTTGGCTTCAAAGCTATCCAGCGAGGTTAACCAGCGTGTCAGGCGAGTGGTCATCACACCACTCCAGGTGCTGCCAGACGGCAGAGTTCTTGCCAACGGGTGGCGACACTGGCATCGAGATCGCCTTCATCGGCAGAGACTTTACAGCCGCCGGGATGCAGAGTTGGATCGCCGCGCAACCGCCAGCCGTGCAGGCTTAACGTTGCGCCAAGCATCTCATCGACGCGTTGCAGGTCATCCGGATGCACGCGTAACTGTGGTTTGCCGCTGAATAACGGTTCCTGCTGTAGCAACTGCTGGATCTGTTTGATCAGTGCCGGGCTGTCCACCGTGGGCGTCTGACCGATCACCTGACGCGCCGCCTCCAGAGCCATTTGCATCAGCCGCGAAGCTATCACGCTATCCAGCGCGTCAAGGGTGGTCTGGAATTCGCTGACCAGTTGCTGCATCCGCGCATGAATCGGTGCTTGCTGAGATTTCGCCTGCACCAGTCCTTGTTCCAGCCCCTGTGCCAGACCCTCCTGATAGCCTTGTTCATGGCCTGTCTGGCGACCTTCGGCAATCCCCGCCTGATAACCTTGCTCGTGAGCCTGCATTTGCAGTTGTGCCAGTTGTTGTTCAAGGCTGGGTTCGATCTCTTCAGTGACGGTTTCTTCCGGCTCCATCAGCGGCACAAACTCTGCCTGTGGCGGCGCAAGATCGTCAGGCGTCCAGGTTTTCCACGGCAGGTTATCAGACATAGGTGTCCTCGCCGCTGCCAATCACCATCTCGCCGGTTTCGGCAAGACGGCGCACAATCAGCAGAATCGCTTTCTGCTCGTTCTCCACCTGCGACAAACGTACCGGACCACGGTTGGCGAGGTCGTCGCGCAGGATATCGGCGGCGCGTTGCGACATATTGCGCAGGAACTTCTCGCGCAGTGGCTGTTCGGCTCCTTTCAGGGCGATCAGCAGCGATTCGGAATCCACTTCCTGCAACAGACGCTGGATACTGCGATCGTCGACATCCACCAGATTTTCGAACAGGAACATTTCGTCGATGATTTTCTGCGCCAGCTCACCGTCAAATTCACGCACGGCGGTAATAACCGCCTCTTCCTGCTGGGTTTTCATCAGGTTGATAATTTCGGCTGCTGTTCTCACGCCGCCCATTTTGCTGCGTTTGAGATTCTGACCGTCGAGCAGACCATTCAGCACTTCGGTCAGTTCCGCCAGCGCGGCAGGCTGTACACCGCCAAAGGTGGCGATACGCAGCATCACGTCGTGACGCAGACGTTCATCGAACAACGCCAGAATATCGGCGGCCTGGGCGCGCTTCAGATGTACCAGAATGGTGGCGATAATCTGTGGATGTTCATCGCGAATAAGATCGGCGGCACTCTGCGGCTCCATGAAGTTGAGCGTTTCTATGCCGCTGGCGGTGTCGCGGGTTTCGAGAATATCTTCCAGCAGGCTGGCGGCACGCTCTTCGCCCAGCGCTTTCACCAGCACCGAACGCAGATAATCGTTGGCGTTAATATTCAGGGCGGCGAACTGTTCAGCTTCTTGTTCAAACTCCGCCAGCACTTCAGTTAACTGTTTATTGGAGATCTGCGTGACATTTGCCATCGCTGCGCTCAGGGTTTGCACTTCGCGCTGGGAGAGGTGCTTGAACACTTCAGCCGCCCGATCTTCGCCAATGGTCATTAGCAAGATGGCGCTTTTATCGGTGCCTGTCAGGTTACTCATGATCGTTATTTATCCACTGGCGAATGACCAGCGCTACTACGCGCGGATCGTTATCAGACATGTCACGGATACGCTGGCTCATTACTTCCGCTCCCAGACGTTGGTTAGCACGGCGTTGCTGCAATTGTTCGTCTTTGCTGAGGCGTACTTCCACCGCATCTTCCACTTCCTGGCGAGCCTGTGGCTGCTGTTGTACGGCGCTCACCGCCTCGGCGCGGCGTGTTAACTGCGGGCGTACCGCTTTACGCCACAGCAGCCACGCCACCAGTAGCACCAGCAACCAGCGACCGGCAGCCAGCAGTTGATCGATAAACACTTGTTGTTGCCAGAACGGCAGTTCTCCACCGCTTTCGTCACCGCTGTTGAAGGGGGAGTTGACGACATTGAGTGAATCGCCGCGCTTTTCAGAAAAGCCCATCGCCTCGCGGGTCAGATCTTCAATCTGCTTCATCTGTTCGGCGCTCAGTGGCAGCGGTTTACCATCCGGCAGCGTTTTGTAATTCACCACGACGGCGACCGACAAACGTTGCACGTCGCCTACGTTCATTTTGGTATGACGAATAGTGCGATCGACTTCGTAGTTGCTGGTTTCATTACGCTGAGTGCTGCGCGGGCCGCTATTACTGGTGGTGCTTGTTTGTTGCTGACGGTTGTTTTGATTTGCCGGAGGTGTACTGATTGGCGCGTTATTGGCAGGCGCGGGCTGATTCGATAATGCGCCAGGCACGCCGCCAGGGTAACCGGAACCGCTTTGTTCGCTCTCATTCAGTTGACGGGAACGGAGCGCTGCCTGTGACGCATTGCCATTAGGGCGATACTGTTCTTCGGTTTGCTCTTTACTGGCGAAATCCAGTTGTGCCGTCACCTGAGCGTGAATATTGCCGTTGCCGACAACTGGTGACAGGATCGCTTCAATACGCCGCTGAATGCGACCTTCGACATCACTGGCATATTTTAACTGGACGTCATTAAGATCGCGCCCGCTGGTGCTGGACTGGGTTAACAGATGCCCACCCTGATCTACCAGCGTGACGTTACCCGGTGGCAATCCGGCTACCGCACTGGAAACCAGATGCACAATGGCACTGATTTGCCCTTCATCCAGCGCGCGACCAGGTAAAAGATTTACCGTCACTGATGCCGAAGGGGATTTTTGTTCACGGACAAATAAAGACGGTTTCGGCATCGCCAGATGCACGCGCGCTCCTTTTACCGGGCCGATAGTTTCGATGGTACGGGAAAGTTCACCTTCCAGCGCTCGCTGATAATTCACCTGTTCGCTGAACTGGCTGATACCAAACTTTTCCTGATCGAGCAGTTCAAAACCGACCGCGCCGCCTTTAGGCAAGCCTTGCTGTGCCAGACGCAGACGTAGCTCGTGAACTTTATCTGCCGGAACTTCAATCGCGCCGCTGGCTTCGCTGAAGCGGTAAGGAATATTCATTTGTGTCAGTTGGCTGACGATCGCACCGCCATCCTGATCGGAAAGATTGCTGAATAACGTGCGGTAATCAGGGGCTTTTGCCCACAGAATTAACGCGACCATCACTGCAACCGCCGCGGAAGCAGCAACAACCAAAGGTATTTTCGGATTTGCGCGCAGGCGATTAAGCCACTCAAGAGATTTTGTCTGGGCTGCAGTCGCATTCATCGCGCACCTCGTGGCAGATGATAGACAGCGGTATTGGCAAAGTGGAACAAGACGCACTCCCGGGTCAGCAAACTCGAAAAATTAACGGCCTCATTATTTGTGGTTTTATTTTTTTCTATGCGCCAATTAACCCATTTTTTTGTCTCTATTTAGCGCCTTTATCTTATTGACTTACTGGTAGGCTCTGCTACCAAGAATTGTCCGGGAGATGAATATGTCAGCGATACAGGGGATTGAAGGGGTTATCAGCCAGTTACAGGCCACGGCGATGAGTGCGCGTGCGCAGGGGACTCTGCCGCAACCGACCATCAGTTTTGCCGGACAGCTTCATGCTGCGCTCGATCGCATTAGCGATACGCAAACCACCGCCCGCACACAGGCAGAAAAATTTACCCTCGGTGAACCCGGCGTAGCGCTAAACGATGTGATGACCGAGATGCAAAAAGCGTCGGTTTCGATGCAAATGGGGATTCAGGTGCGTAATAAGCTGGTGGCGGCGTATCAGGAAGTGATGTCCATGCAGGTGTAGGTTTTGTAACCTGTTGACTATGCTTGTTTAATTACATCCGATCCCACAGCGTGGGGCATGGATGGGGCAAACTCACTCAATTTCTGGTTTAAAATGGATACCTGATCCTGATTGTTTTCTGCCATCCACGATCCGTAAACGCGATAAACCATCTGAGCATCCGAGTGTCCCATTTGCTTCGCGATGAAGTTAGGGTTAGCTCCAGCGGTCAAAGACCAACATGCATAAGTGTGCCTGGACTGATATGCTTTGCGGTAGCGAATTCCGGCGCGTCGCATTGCAGTTTCCCATGACTGATTAATCGACCCAACTGCATAATGGTACCCGGCAAGGCCATTACGCGTAACGATTTGCGGATTGAAACAAAAGTGCACGGATGCATTTCAGTTCGACCATACTCACGAAGTTTCACTTCAACCTGATACTGCTTACCAAGCCGTGTCATTTCAGCCTGATTCTTAAGCACGTCTATTGCTGGTTGAATAAGGTTGATAACACGGTTTGTTCCCGCTTCGGTTTTAGGAAGAGTGAACTCTTTCGTTAATGTGTGGTTTCTTCTGATCGTCATTGTCCCTGCCTTCAGGTCTATATCCTCCCATGCCAGAGAAACCAACTCCCCGTGGCGAACTCCCGTATACACAGCCAGCGACCACATATTTTTTAATTGCTGATGCTTAAATGCGTTAATCAACCTGACAAACTCATCACGGGTTAACGGATCAGGTTCTGTTCGTGATCTCTTCAGTTGCGAAATGGCTGCAAACGGATTTTCTTTGATGTATCCGCTGTCGGCTGCGAACTGAAACATCCCCGCCATGGTGTTCATGTAGTTATTAACTGTCGGCACGGAACGTCCCTTAATGGGTGTTTTTTGCCCACGTTTCAGAACATGATATCCGGTCAGCAAATCCTTTCGTATGAACAGCAGTTCTTCCTGGGTCACAGCAGATGCAAGTCTGTTGCCTCCGATTCGGGGAACCATATTTCTTACAATGGAGCTGTAACGCCCCATCGCATTGGTACTGATTTCCAGCTTTTTCAGATCCAGCCATTTCTCAGCCAGGTCTGCGACGGTAATTTCCTTACTTTCCGCACCAAATTTTCTCAGGTTGGGAGAGTCCGGAAATTGAGCGGCATAGTCGAAATTACCCGTCTTAATGGAAAAACAAACAGACGCTCGTAGCTCGCCAGCTATTTTCCTGTTTTTTGGTGTATCCGGCACACCGAGACTTTCCCGCACTCGTGTGCCTTTATACATGAACCATATTCGGAGTGATCCGCCATGGTTCTCAACGCCTGTTGGGTATGCTGTCTTAGCCATTGTTCCCTCCTGACGCCCAAGAGCGCATTAAGCATAAACGGTTCTTCATCGACGCGCACCAGGCTGTTTTTTTGACATACTTTCAACCCACTGGTCGATAGCCTTGCGGTTATACATGCATTCGCTGTTTTCTTTTGGAATACCGTCAGGTGCAACATGGAGATATTCACGACCAACAAGCCAGGATTGTTTACGTGCTCTCTCTATGGTTCCTGGGCGTAAACCTGTAATTTCGATCAGTTTTTGCTCTGTCACCCAGTCATTGGGCACAATTAAGTTAACTTCGCTCATTGTTTTCTCCGGTGCTGGAATGAAAGGGGGGGGGTTAACATGCCTCATTGGGTTTGAGGCTGTGTGATTCCATGGTTAGTCCTTGCGTAGTTCGCTAATTCTTCTGTAAGTCTCTGGTGCTTTGTTTCCGTGTATCTTCATTTCAGACTTCAACAGAGCAACGAGGGAATCCCATTCGTTGAGGATGCCTTTGAATGCCGGAACGCGCTTTGCAACCTTGTCGAATGAATCTCTGATTTCTGGAATCTGCTCAACAAGTGCAACGCATCGTCGGAAATCGGCTGCGTCATGTGGAGCGCCGAAGTGATGACCATAGATATTCTTTTTCAGTCCACATGCGATTGAGGCAAGAGTTGCGCTACTGATGCCGACATCGCCAGTCGTTTGCCATTTCAAAATCTTCATAGCCAAATCTGACATTTCTTGTCTCCAATAAAAAACCGCCATCAGGCGGCTTGGTGTTCTTTCAGTTCTTAAATTCGAATCAGCCTTTGGTCACCCAGCATTGTGAGTCACCATTACACGGGCATGAATTAACAGGAACTCTCTCGCCGCACTTACCGCAACGTTTTCTGCTGATCGATTTTATACGCCAGCGCACAAGTGCATCATCCTGGCGGCTCAGTAACGCGATGTACTCACCAAACTCGTAAGGCGCACGCCTGAAGCGACGCGTGGCACAGTTACGCTCCAGCATTTCAATTTCCTGAGCATCAAGTACAAGCTCCAGCTTACGCATACCGGATGATGCTTGCTTGGCTCTCTGATCGGCTTTGCGCTCTGCTGCTGATTTAGCCATTCTGCTTTTCCTGCATCAGGAGAAAGACAATCATGGCGGCGCGGATGCTTCCGATATCTCTTTATGCGATAAGCACATACAAGCAGCGAACCATCAACTGGAGTGAGTGAGGAATCGACCACAAGCAACGCCCCTTGCAATATGCCTTCGCGGTAATGGCTGTCACCCACGGAACAATTTTATCTGCTGACTTTCCACCGTTAACGCGACACAACCTTAATATGCCACAAAGGTTTTTGTTAACGAGCTGCATCTTTTTCTTTTCTGGGTGATGATTGTTTTATAATAAACAAATAACAACATTTATTCTTGTAAAAGTAATAATATCTCTCTGGCGATCGAATTTATTGATCGCATTTCAATTAAACAAATAAGGAGTTTTTTATGCCAAAAATTACCGGTGTTCTAGTGAGCCACCATGTTTTCGATATAAAAAAAGACATGGCTAATGGTTCATTCCCGAAAACATTATTTCCAGGTGCGACATTTCAGATGGTGGTTGACAATGATGTTGTCAATAATAATACGTTGGACTGGAGTGTTGTCACCAATGCGGGAGACAATTCGCTGACTGTAAATCAGGACGGCGTGGTGTCATTTTCAAAAGATATTGATGAAAGCTGCATTGGTAAAACATTTGTTATTTTTGCGAAGGATAAAGCCACAGGGAAATTTGTGTCATCTTATTTAATTAAACCTCATCGCTTCTTTAAGCCTCGTACCGCAACGTCGGACAGATTTGACAATGCATTGTTTTGGATTGAGGATAAAAAAGGGACTGTCCCGGCACGACGCGATATCAATAATGTCCATTTCGATGAACTGACGGGAGAAATGTTTCATGATGTAAAACGTGAAGTGAATTCCGGGCTTTTTCAGGAATGGGGATTTTTACTATTTAGTGGGTGGACTAATCCTGTACATAGTGATATTGGTAGTCTCGAATCAGAAATTTTCACTTTAGAAAATGACAGGATATTTATATCGACAGTCAACTCCCTCCCATACTCCAGAGATCTCCATGATGATATGGACTCCCAGCCTGCACAGGCTGCAGCGTTTTACGGGGAATCTGTTGTTTCCTGATGTTTTAATGAGTTTTTAATAGTCTCCGTCTTTTTAATTTAAAGAGACGGAGATTACCGGCTCTGCAACGCGAAGCTCAGGAACAAAGGTTGTGTCGCGTTAACGGTGGAAAGTCAGCAGATAAAATTGTTCCGTGGGTGACAATCCATCACCCTGAGGATGCTGATATTGCCCCTTGCGCATCATGTGGATTAATTCAACGCCGGCCAGTATCGTAGCCGTTCCATGAAATAGGTGTGCAAGTTCTCCGGTTGCTCACGGGCTACCTGTTCTGCAATTACCGGTATATTCATCCGCTCTTTGTAGGCAACGCCGCTGGCAGCCAGGTCAACGTGTAGTGGTCAACAAAAACTGGCCACCGCTTTAGAGTTTTTCCAGAACAATCGTTCTGATTCATTCGGCGTCAAACCACCATTATATTGATGAGGTCTGAGCTGGCTGTAATATCCTGTGATGTAATTCGTTATTGCCGTGCTGGCTTCGCTAAAATTCGCGTAGCCATTATCCGGTACCCACTCTGTTTTCAGGCTTCTGAAGAACCGTTCCATTGGGCTGTTATCCCAGCAATTTCCCCGGCGACTCAGGCTTTGCTTTATCTGATATCTCCACAGTAACTGTCTGAAATTCCTGCTGGTATAGTGACTGCCTTGAGCCGAGTGATACAGTAAATTAGCCGGTTTCCCCCGTGCTTCCCAGGCCATCGACAGGGCTTTACCTGTCAGTGCGGAATCAGGGAAAAATGACATCGCCCAGCCAATCGGTTTACGGGAAAACAAATCGAGTACAACAGCCAGATAAGCCCAGCGTTTTCCCGTCCAGATATAAGTCACATCACCGCACCAAGCCTGATTAGGCTCGGTAACAGCAAACTGGCGATCCAGATAATTAGGGATCTCAATGTGTTCCTTAGACGCCTTCTTATAACGATGGCCAGGTTGCTGACAGCTGATAATATTGAGCGCTTTCATCAGCTTTGTTGCCCCCCAGCGGCTCAGTTTTATACCTTTGGTGGTGACCATTGCGGCAATGCTTCGCGCTCCTGCTGAACCGTTACTTTCGTGATAAACTTCACGCACAAGGCTCAGTAATGCCACTTTCGTGGCGTCAGGCTTCCTGGGCTGCCGCCAGTATTTATAACTGCTGCGATGAACCCCAAACACGTTGCACACAACGGCAACAGGAAACCGCGCCCTGAGTTTATCAACTAATGAGAATTGTTCAGGGAGTCTGACATCAAGAGCGCGGTAGCCTTTTTTAATATATCCCTTTCCATTTCAACGCGTTGAAGTCTTTTCTTCAACTCACGTATTTCAATCTGCTCAGGTGTCATGGGTGAAGCTATGGGTGATTTTCCCGCTCGCTCTTCTTTCAGTTGTCGAACCCATTTATCCATCGTGGATTTGCCGACATTCATCGCAGTGGCAGCGGCGGCAACGGTGTAATGCTGATCGAGTACAAGCTGGGCAGCCTCGAGGCGAAACTCGGGGCTAAAATTGCGTCTGTTACGTCCGGTCATAATGTCACCTGTTTTGACTATGAGGTGATGATATCACCTCTATTCAGGTGGCCAAATTCACTATGCCACTACATTGTACGTTCTTCATTGCGCGCGAACACACCCAGGCAGAATATCGCTGGATTGAAATGTTCGGGCATGGCAAGCGTATGAATATGCCGTGGTGGGGCGGTTTTGATCCACGTGCATGGGATGTGGCAAGCCTGATGGATTTTGCTGTGCCGGTGGTGGCGTGTCTTCTGGTCTGGATGTTGATTAATCGTGGGTGAAAAAGGTGGCTGTAAATGCAACGGAGGAAGCGGTGCCGCTTCAGGTTGCCAGGAATAAGCACCGAGTTCTGTTAAATCATGTGCAATACGCCAATCGTCCCAGATATTGAGAGGCCTGTAATTCCTGTCATGTAATAATCATTTCTGCGATATGTCGCGGGCACACCATATACACGATCGTACAGTGGTCGGTCAACTTTCTGTATGGTGTGCAGGGGCATTTTAATTTGTTATCGATGCTACCGGTTGATAAATGATCAAAATATTCGTTAGCTGTCTCCTCAACCGTGGTGCATGTTAAGTAGAACTTTTTGCTGCTTACAGTTTAGAAAGGTATCGAATGCCATTAAACCGGGCTATACCTTACTTGATAAGTATGGATGTGGTTGGTGGTGTTTTTTTATAAATTTATCAGTACATGATTCAAAAATGCATAATTATTCGCTTTTGTATGCACCTTTAATATTGAATAGTTGGTTTATTGCGTATGATCTAATGCGAGATAGAAGATGCTGCATTTTTATGTATATAAATGAATAAATATCAACACATTCATATTTTATTTCGATAGGTATATTTTAGCTCTCAATTAATTGAAGGCTAATAACATGAATGGTTATTTATATAATTTTAGTGTGAAATTTGAACGTTATATAGATTTGCTGTGCAACAAAATAGCAATATTTTGAGTGGGAGAGATTTTTTGTTACGCGGGTAATGTGAAGTTTTCTTTATGAGTTTCTGTTTAAAAATCGTTCAAATATGAGAAGTGAAATAACAATGAGTTGTTTTATGAAGTAAATGTGTGTATTTTTTTGATAAAGACACCTTAATTATAAGGTGCGCTAATCATTTTATGTGTATTGATTGTGTTTTTATTAACCTCCGAGTGTAACTTTATTGTTATATCGATTTTTCTTATAATCTTTATCCCTTTTTTGAATATAAGATAATTCTTGAATTTCATAAATCATATAAATAAAATCCCACAGCTTATTTTTAGAGCTCTATTCAATGGTGTTAAATCCTGTCTATCTATCAATTTAAAAGATTGAATGTTTATGAAAAAAATATTCGCAGCCTCTGTTATATTTGCAGTTTCAGCAAATACTTATGCATATAATTCTTATAATGCCGGTGATAATAGCCAGGCAACTGATAGTAATGCGACAGCTATTGGTGCATATGCAAATGCTTCAGGTTCTTCTTCTACAGCAATAGGCGCTGTTTCAAAAACCGAAGGAGCCTATAATACTGCAATTGGTTCATATTCTTCATCTCAAGGTAACTCATCGTCAGCTATTGGCGCAAATGCAAATGTTGTTGGAAATAACTCGGTAGCCATTGGTTCATTTAGTAAAGTAAACGGTGATTCAGCTATAGCAAATGGTGCGGGTAGTGAGGCAGTCGCTAATTCTACAAGTGTAGGTGCTGCGTCTAAAGCAACTGGGGAGAATAGTGTTGCATTTGGCTCTTCCGCCCAGGCGACTGCAGGAGATACATTAGCTATTGGTGTAGGGGCTACATCTACTGCAGAAAATGCTATCTCACTAGGCTCACAGAGTGTAGCCGAACATAATAATAGTGTTGCCATTGGCGGGGGAAGTACAACTGACAGAGAGTATAGTGTATCTTTTGGGACGGGTAACACTAATCGACAATTGACTCATGTTGCCGCAGGTACTGAGGATACTGATGGTGTTAACGTTAAGCAGCTGAAAGATTATACTGGGAATGAGATAGCTAAAAATAATACTGTAATTAATCAAAACATCAGTAATGCCAAGAATGAATCAATGGCATATACAGATCAGCAGGTTACCAAAAATAATGCTGTGATAAATCAGAATATCAATAATGCCAA
>NZ_KE137292.1:1401936-1775600 GCF_000408805.1 Escherichia sp. KTE159 | reverse complement strand
CAGCAGGTTACCAAAAATAATGCTGTGATAAATCAGAATATCAATAATGCCAAAAGCGAATCAATGGCATATACAGATCAGCAAGTTACCAAAAACAATGCTGTGATAAATCAGAATATTAATAATGCCAAAAGTGAATCAATGGCATACACTGATCAGGAAGTTACGAAAAATAACGGCGTTATTAATAAAAACATACAATCAGCAAAACAAGAATCATTCGCATATACTGATACAAAGTTTAACCAAATTGATGGGAAGATAAATTCAACATTTAAGCAGTTGAATGATAAGATAGAAGCTAATGCTAAAAAAGCTAATGCAGGTATTGCTTCTGTGGCAGCAATGACCAATATCCCGTATGTGAATAACCAGACATTTAGTGCCGGCGTTGGGGTTGGTAACTATAGAAACGGTAATGCAGTAGCTGTCGGTGTTCAATATAAACTTAATGAAAACACCAATATTCGTGCATCGTCTTCGTGGAATAATACTGATGGAGCAGTAGTCGGAGGGGGTATTGCTGTAGGTTGGTAATTTTTTTCTATAACTATTGTTTTTAAATTACGTAATCTAAAAACCTGCAGTCTATGGACTGACCCTATAAAGTTGGACAGTTCATGTTAAGCGGCTTTCAGGGCTTGGGTTCGGTATTCTACCGGACTCAGGCCTTTTAATTTCAGGCTGATCCGCTCGTTGTTATAATAATGAATATAGTCCTCTATCTCTTTCCTCAGTTCATTCAGAACGCTGAACCTGTTCAGGTAAAAACACTCCGATTTCAGTGTGCCGAAGAAGTTCTCCATCACTGCGTCATCCAGGCAGTTTTCCTTGCGCGACATACTTTGTGTCATTCCATGGGCCTTTAACTTTGCCTGATAGCCTGCCATTCGATATTGCCAGCCCTGATCCGTGTGCAGTAACGGTGTATCCTCCGGTACGAGCACTGAGAATGCATTGTGCAGTATCGTATTAATCATCTCCATCACCGGCCTTTCTGACAGACTGTAGGAGATAATATCCCGGTTAAACAGATCGAGAATTGAAGTGGTTGTTGGGACAAAACAGACACACAAAGCTTTGCACTGGACGCAAGGTTTTGTGCTCTTCGATGCTAAGTGGTGGGGCATATATGGGGCAAATCACACCGTTAGATCTTCGTAGAACTACGATGCTTGATGTTTCAGTCAACTCTAACCGCCTGTTATCTGGTCTGCTCTTGGGCGATCTTTGTCGTTTATGAAATATACATGGTCATATGATGTCCATGCAGGTGTAGGTTTTGTAACCTGTTGACTATGAGAGTGAAAAGAAGCGCGGCTGTCGGATTGGAGCCGCGGGACAAGGTCCAAAATTATCTAAGAGTTGTTGAATTTCCCAGCTTCTGTTGAAGCATATGCATCTTACTAATAACTAAAAAAGGTTTAAACTAAAAAATTAACCGTATTTTCAGGTAAGTCTTACCGACATATTCTCACCGCATTCAGACGGTTAAAGAAGCCGTATTTAGCGCGTAAACAGGGCGCGGGGGTGTCCCTTATGCCAGCAGATTCAATCGGGTGGGAAGACTCCGGGTCATATTTCATGTGGCAGGAACAGCGTCATAGACAGCCTCTGTCTGTTACTGACAGTTATCCTCAGGTACAGGAAAGCAATGACGGGGATAGCCCCGTCAATTTCTGTTTACTCAATCTGTATGTTGACGCTGTATTTTTTAACTTTGTTTTTACGAGCGTCATTACGGGTTTGAAGCACTCTTAGCTCATATTTACCGGAAGCGGGAAGGATGTACTGACCATTGTCATCAAGCTCGGGAGAATATCTGGAGAGATCAACAGAGTCGCTAATTCCTGGCCCAAAGAGGACAATATCAGCACCCTCATTGGAGATACTGATATGCACCTTCTGGCCTTTTTTGGCATAGAAGTTATATGTGTCGTAATCGTACCCCTTTATCTCTCCTGAGTACTGGGCGCTACTATGCCCCTTTCTGAACTCAACATTAATGTCCTTGCCAGCGGCAGAGGCCGTTGAGGTTAGCAGTGCAAAAAGAAAAATGGCTTTACCTATGCCATTGATTTTCATGTGTGTTCTCCTCAGTCAGGGTAAAACTGTTCGCTGTTATAATATAACAATTTTTGGCAGGCATTTTCCATGAACTTACCGTCTGGGAGCTGCTATGGAGCGTGAGTGGTGTCAGAGAAGAGAAAATCAAGCCAGAGATAATCTGACAGATACCTGTACGGATAACTGTCAGATCTGAAATGAGCTAATACATCTAAATTAAGGGTTTATTGTTCTCAACATCTTCAATATATAAGAGTGTATTATCGATAGAATAGTAACGACGTTTATTATCGTTAACGTCAGTAACCCACCGGAAGACACCCGCATTCGCGAGCGTTATACAATATTCCCGAAAAGTAGATCTTCTGGCAATGTGAGTCCGGGCTGCTTTTATTACTTTCTCAGGGTTCTTAGTGGCACTGACTTTTAATAGATTTCTGCTTCCTCTTATTAACAATACCTTGTCATCGTGTGTAACGATCCTAATGTTATCTGTAGCAAGATAGTAAATGTAATGCGCAATATGATGACGTTTTAACTCTGTGTAAAACCAGGAAAAGTTTAGCTCCGTTCTCACTTGCTCAAACATCTTTTGGAAAATAGCAACCTGATCCATCAGGGGGAATAATCTCTTGTTGGTTGTGAGAGTTTGTAGTTTGCATGATTGGTGCTATTCCTTCAATCAGATCCGATGACTTAATGTTGTCTCTGTACTGCATTCATGATTTCCCGTTATTACTGGCAGCGCAGTAAGACAAAATCATTACAATAAAAGCTTTCAACGGCGCATTTTTTCAACGGTTGTAGTTGGTGATAAAGACGTACTAAATGTAGGGTTATGGTGCGTGTGTTTGGTTAGGTTTTGCTATTCGTTCTTCAGTGTTGTTTTTATTAAATGTTATGTTATAACATTATGTGATGTTGAAGCGGGAGGACAAACTGGATGATGATTGTTAATAAATTGGCTTTTGCTCTGGGGTTACTATTAGCAGGCAACTATGCACTTGCTCATGGGCATCATTCACATGGGGCACCACTGACAGAAATGGAACAAAAAGCAGCAGAGGGTATTTTTGATGATAATAACGTGAAGGATAGATCCCTCGCTGATTGGGAGGGTATTTGGCAATCGGTGTACCCCTTGCTTCAAAGTGGTGATCTTGATCCTGTCTTTAAAATGAAAGCAGAAAAAGAACCGGGTAAATCATTCGCAGATATTAAAGCCTACTATCAGAAGGGATACATAACAGATGTTGACACAATTGGCATCGAAAATGGTGTTATGGAGTTCCATCGAGGGGAGGAGATGACTTCCTGTAAATATAATTACAGTGGGTTTAAAATACTGACATATAAATCAGGGAAGAAAGGTGTGCGTTATCTGTTTGAGTGCCGGGAACCAGCCAGTAAAGCCCCTAAGTTTGTGCAGTTTAGTGATCATATTATTGCCCCTCGTAAATCATCCCATTTTCATATATTTATGGGGAATACGTCACAACAGCAGTTACTTGAAGAAATGGACAACTGGCCAACTTATTATCCTTATCAGTTACAGACGAAAGAAATTGTGGATGAGATGCTTCACCACTAATTCATTCCTGCATGGTCATCAAATATTGAGACTATTTTTCTGATATACCACGGACTTTCTGTACGTCCACAATGGAGAATTCGTAGCAAAGATACTCCCGCTGCCTGAAACAGCGGGAGAAAAGATTACTTCTGAATTAAATAACGAATGGTCGGCCCGTCTTGTTGGATATCCAGTACGGTATAGCCGTGGTTACGTGCGTCCAGTGGAATATTATTAATTGACTGCGGACAGTCGCTGACCACTTCGAGGATCTCGCCTTTTTTTAACTGCGGCATCGCCTCAAGGGTCGCGACCGCCGGATAAGGGCAGGGTTCGCCCACCATATCAAGACGGTAATCAGGAACGATATTTTTCATGCAATCTCCTTAGCAGTTTGCAGCGCCGCGCGGCGGAAGAAGCGTTTCTCCCAGCCGATAATCAACATCAGGGCAGCGAACAACAGTAAATATGTCACCAGCAGGCCGCCCATTGGGCCAAAGGTTTTCAGCAGGTTGATTTTGTCCCAGTCGGTGGCCAGTGCCGGGGCGAAGTCATCCCAGTAATAAGCCAGAATCGTTGAGCCGATAACATTACCCAGCCCAACCCACCAGTAGTGCACCTGGCCTTCCACTGCACGGTACATCCAGCCAGTTTCGCAGCCGCCCGCCAGCACAATACCAAAGCCAAACAGTAACCCGCCAATGACGGCGTTCGGGCCAGCCCACATGATTTTCGGTTCTACACCTAACTGTACGTAACTGAAAATACCGATGGCACTTACCGCCATACCGATAATGATCGCTTTCGCCATATGGGTACGCCCGGTGATCCACATATCGCGGAACGCCGAAGTAAAGCAGATTTGCGCGCGTTCAATCAGTAAGCCAAAGCCGACGCCAAACAGCATTGCCAGCCCCAGCTTCGGTTGATTCATCGCCGTTAACAGCGCCCAGCCCAACATGCCAAAAAAGACCAGCATCCCGAGGCGGAAACGACGCCGTGCCTGATCTGGTTTTTGTGTTAGCGGTGAGGCGGCAGAGACTTTTTGCATTTTTACCGGGATACGGAAGACTGGCAGCAGAGTAAAGCGTGCACCAAACCATGAGCCAATGGCGGTGGCGATGGCAAAGAACCAGGCGTGCAGTGAGAACTGCGGAATGCCAGTGAAAAATGCAGCCAGGTTACAGCCCATCGCCAGACGCGCGCCGAAACCAGCGATAATCCCGCCAATAATAGCCTGCATAATGCGGATACGGCTGCGCGGCATACGTAATTTAACGTTGTTGGCCCACAGAGCCGCGGCAAAACAGCCGCCAAACATACCAAGAATCATCATCCCGTCAATGCGGGTTAATGGCGATCCTTCCAGATGGATAATTTTAAAATAGCCCCACTCTTCGGCATGGACGCCAAACAGTTGCAGGAGCTGACCACCCCAACGGGTAAATTCGCCGGTAACAGCCCAAAAGGTGCCGGTGATGCCAAAATAATAAGTGGAGAGAATACCCGCCGCGATGACCGCAGGGATGGGGGCCCAGAATTTAATCAACCAGGCTTGTTTGAATTGCTGCCATGACATGTATATAGCCTCTGAACTCAGAAGGTTTGAAACAAGAGCCGCGAATAATACACCAGACAAATTCTTTTTCGTGGTAATAATTCACAAAAATAATGGTTAGATCAAATTTCTCTTTGGGCCTGGAAAGGCTGGCAGCATCAAGGCATTAATGCCACAATCCTCTTTTCTTCTCATGCAGGATGAATGATGAAAAAACTCGCAATTGCAGGCGCACTTATGCTGCTGGCTGGCTGTGCCGAAGTTGAAAATTATAACAATGTTGTGAAAACGCCCGCGCCAGACTGGCTGGCGGGCTACTGGCAGACTAAAGGGCCGCAACGTGCTCTGGTCAGCCCGGAAGCGATAGGTAGCCTGATTGTCACTAAAGAGGGTGATACGCTGGATTGCCGTCAGTGGCAGCGGGTGATTGCTTTACCGGGTAAGTTGACGCTGATATCTGATGATCTCACTAACGTTACTGTCAAACGTGAACTGTACGAGATTGAGCGTGACGGTAACACTATTGAATACGATGGCATGACGATGGAACGCGTGGATCGACCAACGGCTGAATGTGCTGCTGTGCTGGAAAAAGCGCCGTTGCCGACGCCACTACCGTAATGAAATATCCCCGGTTTGCCGCCGGGGATGTGTTTAAATCACCTCTTCGATAACCCACACACTGACGCTACCGCCGTTGCAAAAAAAGGTCGCTTCGCCATTTTCATCGGTCACCACGCTCTCTTGCCGATTGCCCAGAAAATCACGCCAGGTTTTATTGCCGTAATTCTCTCCCAGATGAATGGTTTTTTCGCCATCGTCACCGTTTGACATCACCACCACACAGCCTGGATATTCGTCGGTGCCGCTGCGACTAAAGGCAATACAGTTCGGATGATCGAAAAATAACGTCTGTACACCGTGGGCGAAGCGCTGGCGGGCGAGGATTAACTCATCGAGCTGTTCGATTATTGGCATATCTATCGGATAGGTTTGCCCGTCACCGCCGACATCTTCGTAATGAGCACCGTACAGATCAGGGTAGAACACTGAAGGGACGCCATTTTCCCGCAGCAAAATAAGGGCATACGCCAGCGGTTTAAACCACGGTTCTACCGGAGCTTCAAGGGCTTGCAACGGTTGGGTATCGTGGTTGGCGACCAGTGTAACGGCATGGAAAGGATCGGCTTCCACCAGCGTACCGGTGAATATCTGCGTCATATCGTAGTTGCGCCCCATTCGGGATGCTTCATGGAATTTCATTTGCAGCGGCGCATCAAATAGCATGGTTTTGCCTTCTACCTGGGCAATATATGTTTGCAGCTTATCTACTTCACGCGACCAGTATTCCGCCACAATAAATAGCGGTTTTGGCGCGACTTCCTGCACGTGTTCGATCCACTCTTTATAAAACCAGGCTGGAATATGTTTTACTGCGTCGAGACGAAAACCGTCGCACTGCGTTTGCTCCATCACCCAGCGTGCCCAGTATTTAAGCTCTTCCGTGACGGCATGGTTGCGAAAATCGATATTTTCGCCCATCAGATAGTCGAAATTACCTAACTCATCATCAACCTGGTCATTCCAGCCTTCGCCGGTGTAGTCGTTGACGATTTTAAAAATGCCATCTTCGTTTGGATTTTCGATATGGTCGATGCCGCTAAAACATTTGAAGTCCCAGATGAACTGCGAGTATTGACCGGCACGAGCCGGGAAGGTGTAACGGGTCCAGCCTTCGCACTCAATGATTTCATCATCAATTTGCGTGCGATCATCTGCATTGACGCGCTGTACGCGAATGGCTTCTTTTTCGTCAGCCCCCATTTTGTGGTTGACGACCACGTCCAGCAGTACGGCAATGTCATTGCGTTTGAGTGCGTCAATGGCCGCCAGCAACTGTGCTTTATCGCCATATTTGGTGGGGATGCTGCCTTTCTGATCAAACTCGCCTAAATCAAATAAATCATAGGAGTCGTAGCCAACAGAATACCCGCCCGATGCGCCTTTATAGGCGGGCGGCAGCCAGATCATATTGATACCAATATCATTTAAACCGTCGGCGCGCTCGGCCAGTTCAGGCCAGAGCTTGCCGCCTTCCGGGTAATACCAATGAAAACATTGCAACAGCGTGGGGTTACGCATTCTTCGACTCCGCTCAAGGGGAACATTAGAAGCGTAGCCGTAATCGGATTATTCGCGAGCAATCAGCTCTTTAAGCTTCAAAAGAGATTTTCCTGCGGCGCCAGCACGTAGCCACCCTGATCGCCGTAGGTGCTTAACACCGATTTTTGCATTGATGACTGACCGACCAGTTTCGCCAGTTCATCCATCCGAATCTGCAATAACTGTTTTACTTTGTTTTCGTTTTCCAGAACGAGGCGCAGCATAGGTCTGAGTTGCTCCTGGATCATGGCAGAGGGTTCCATTTCTTCCGTTAAGTGTGCAATTTTTTGCACCGCATTGACATATTCCATTTCGCTGGCGATGAGTTCATCCCACCGTCCTTCTGTCGCCAGGCGTAACATGAGCTGGCTTTTTTCGACGAGTTGTTGCCAGGCAAAATACAAGTGCGGTGCATGGTTCATCAGACAGGGTCCTGAATCAATGAAGGGGAGAGTAGAGACTCTTTCCAGGCATCGGCAAGATTGCGCATTAAAGTTTCCACTTCTGCGACTGCGGAGACATCGTTGCGTAAATTAGCTTGCAGCAAACGCCTGATCATATAGCTATAGAGTGCAATCAAATTCTGGGTTAATTCGTCCTGACTTTCTTCGTCAAGACTGAGTCTCAGCCCGTTCTCAATAATGTTGATCGCTTTTGACAAAGAGACGCCTTTGCCTTCCTGATTGTTGTCCTGCATAAACAAGCGCGCTCTTACCAGCGCACTCAACACGCCGTCAAATAGCATGGTGACCAGTTGCTGTTGGCTGGCACTCATTACGGCGCTTTCGACGCCAATTTGTGCGTAGGCCTGGGTGCCTTTTGCGCTGTACATTGTCTCTCCTGAGATTATTTCGAACTGCTATTTGAGGTGTCGAACTGTTGTGTCAGATAGCTGCTGGTGGAGTTCAGCGAGTTCATTAACACATCTAATTGGGTGAACTGGGCTTTATAGCGCGCCATTAATGTATCGATGCGTTCGCTGGCGGCATTGTATTGATCGGTCAAATTGTTCAGCGTTTTGCTGACGCCATCTTTTGCGGCCTGGATTATCCCGGTGGAGGAGAGCCAACTGGTCAGGTTGCTGCTAATGCTGGTGGTTACGCCTATACTTTTACCGTCACCAATAAACATTTCACCGACGCCAGCAGCATCTTTTTTCAGCGCTGTTTGCAGTTTGTCGGTCGCTATTTCCAGCTTTCCGGTACTGGCATCGCTGGTAATGCCAATTTGTGCCAGCGTTTTATAGTTTGAACTGCTGTGGGTATTGGCGAGCAAGGTTTTAAGCTGAGTCTGGATGGTACGCAGTGTGGAGTCACCGAGTAATGCACCATTGCTGGAATCCTGGTTTTCAGCACCGGCATCGACGGCTGTGTATTTCGTTAAGTTGCTGAAGGTATCCTGTAATGCGTTATAGGCATCCACCCACGCTTTAACCGCATTTTCAGCTTTGGATGTATCTTTACTGATGGTCAGTGTCTGATTACCGGTGGTGACGTCATTCAGGTTGAGGGTGATATCTTCCAGCGCGTCACTGATAGTATTGCTGCTGTTTTCAATCTCAACGTTATTGACCGTCAGTTTGGCGTTCTGCGCGGTGACGCTTTCAACCATGCCATTGCTGCTATCACCCGAAGTTCCGTTGTAACCCATAAAACTTTGCAGGGTGCTGTCACCGCTGACGCTGAGCTTCATGGCGTTGTCGCTACCGGTATCATTGGCGGTGATGGACAAACGATACTCGCCGTTACCCACATTGATGATACTGGCGCTGACACCAGCTTTGGCGTTGTTAATGGCATCGCGAATGCCGGAGAGCGACGAATCAGCCGCACTGATATCAATCGTGACCGGCTCTTTACCGCCGCCTTGCTGGATGGTCAGTACGCTATCGCTGGTGGCGATGGCGGCTTTACTGTCTTTTTGACTATTTTGGGTGGTCAGCGTCTGCGCCTGCGCCAGTTGGCTGACGCTAATGGTGTATTTCCCGGCAATTGCGCTGCCCGTGGTCGTGGCGCTGAAAGCTGATGAACTGCTGGTGGTTGAGGTGGCGGTAAATAAATCGGCTTTATTCAGTGCTGTATTGGCCGTCTGGAAACTCTCCAGCGCGCTTTTCAGCGTCCCGTAAGCGCTCAGTTTCGCGGTGTAAGAACTTTGCTGTTTCGATATCGGCGTCAGGGTAGATTTTTCTGCCGCCTCCAGACTGTCGAGGATGCTGCTTAAGTCCAGCCCCGACCCAACCCCAAGCGTTGAAATACTCGCCATATAGATTCCTTAATCATGCGACATGTAGAACGAATACCGGGGTTATCGGCGTAAGTGGGGCAAAGTTTACGATTTATTTTTGGGCTTAATGACACGAACAGCAACGAGGAAGGGGAGTATTTCGACCGCTAGAAAAAAATTCTAAAGGTTGTGAGTGACCAGACGATAACAGGGTTGACGGCGACGAAGCCGAAGGGTGGAAGCCCAATACTTAAACCGTAGACTTGAAAACAGGAAAATGAATTATGGCACAAGTCATTAATACCAACAGCCTCTCGCTGATCACTCAAAACAACATCAACAAAAACCAGTCTGCGCTGTCGACTTCTATCGAACGCCTCTCTTCTGGCCTGCGTATTAACAGTGCGAAAGATGACGCTGCCGGTCAGGCGATTGCTAACCGTTTCACCTCTAACATTAAAGGCCTGACTCAGGCTGCGCGTAACGCCAACGACGGTATTTCTCTGGCGCAGACCACAGAAGGTGCGTTGTCTGAAATCAACAACAACTTGCAACGTGTGCGTGAGTTGACCGTTCAGGCGACGACCGGTACTAACTCTGATTCTGACCTGTCATCTATTCAGGACGAAATCAAATCCCGTCTGGATGAGATTGACCGTGTTTCCGGTCAGACCCAGTTCAACGGCGTGAATGTACTGGCAAAAGACGGTTCGATGAAGATTCAGGTTGGCGCGAATGATGGCCAGACTATTAGCATTGATTTACAGAAAATTGACTCTTCTACATTAGGGTTGAATGGTTTCTCCGTTTCTGCTCAATCACTTAACGTTGGTGATTCAATTACTCAAATTACAGGAGCCGCTGGGACAAAACCTGTTGGTGTTGATTTCACTGCTGTTGCGAAAGATCTGACTACTGCGACAGGTAAAACTGTCGATGTTTCCAGCCTGACGTTACACAACACCCTGGATGCGAAAGGGGCTGCCACCGCACAGTTCGTCGTTCAATCCGGTAGTGATTTCTACTCCGCGTCCATTGACCATGCAAGTGGTGAAGTGACGTTGAATAAAGCCGATGTCGAATACAAAGACACCGATAATGGACTAACGACTGCAGCTACTCAGAAAGATCAGCTGATTAAAGTTGCCGCTGACTCTGACGGCGCGGCTGCGGGATATGTAACATTCCAGGGTAAAAACTACGCTACAACGGCTCCAGCGGCGCTTAATGATGACACTACGGCAACAGCCACAGCGAACAAAGTTGTTGTTGAATTATCTACAGCAACTCCGACTGCGCAGTTCTCAGGGGCTTCTTCTGCTGATCCACTGGCACTTTTAGACAAAGCCATTGCACAGGTTGATACTTTCCGCTCCTCCCTCGGTGCCGTTCAAAACCGTCTGGACTCTGCGGTAACCAACCTGAACAACACCACCACCAACCTGTCTGAAGCGCAGTCCCGTATTCAGGACGCCGACTATGCGACCGAAGTGTCTAACATGTCGAAAGCGCAGATCATCCAGCAGGCGGGTAACTCTGTGCTGTCTAAAGCTAACCAGGTGCCGCAGCAAGTTCTGTCTCTGCTGCAGGGCTAATCGTCGTAATATAATGACAGCAAACGCCAAATTGCCTGATGCGCTACGCTTATCATGCCTACAAGGTGAATCGCAATTAATTAAATTTGCATATTCGCGTAGGTCGGATAAGGCGTTTACGCCGCATCCGGCAAGATGAGGCGGACTTTGTCAGCTATCTTAACCCCGCTCCAGCGGGGTTATTCTGCTCACTATTTACCGATTACCCCAAATAACCCCTTATTTCACCCATTAATCGTCCGATTAAAAAACCTGCAGAAACGGATAATTATGCCGATTATTTATATAACGCAGGGCTGTTTATCGTGAAATCACTCTATACCGCTGAAGGTGTAATGGATAAACATTCGCTGTGGCAGCGTTATATCCCGCTGGTGCGTCACGAAGCATTGCGCCTGCAGGTTCGACTGCCCGCGAGTGTAGAACTTGACGATCTGCTACAGGCAGGCGGCATTGGATTACTTAATGCTGTTGAACGTTATGATGCCCTGCAAGGAACGGCATTTACAACTTACGCAGTGCAGCGTATCCGTGGTGCTATGCTGGATGAACTTCGCAGCCGTGACTGGGTGCCGCGCAGCGTGCGACGCAATGCACGTGAAGTGGCGCAGGCAATAGGGCAACTGGAGCAGGAACTTGGCCGCAACGCCACAGAAACGGAAGTGGCAGAACGTTTAGGGATTGAAATCGCTGATTACCGGCAAATGTTGCTTGATACTAATAACAGCCAACTTTTCTCCTATGATGAGTGGCGCGAAGAGCACGGTGATAGCATCGAACTGGTTACTGACGATCATCAGCGGGATAACCCGTTACAGCAGTTACTGGACAGTAATTTGCGCCAGCGGGTAATGGAAGCCATCGAAATGTTGCCGGAGCGCGAACAGTTGGTATTAACGCTCTATTACCAGGAAGAGCTTAATCTCAAAGAGATTGGCGCGGTGCTTGAGGTCGGTGAATCGCGGGTTAGTCAGTTACACAGCCAGGCTATTAAACGGTTACGCACCAAACTGGGTAAGTTATAACTCAGGTAAATGCCGCACATTAATTTTGAATACCAGGAGTTCTTAATAATGATGCAGCACCAGAAAAGGCGACCATTAAGCCGCTATCTTAAAGATTTTAAACACAGCCAGACTCATTGCGCATATTGCCGTAAATTACTCGATCGCATTACCCTGGTTCACGATGGCAAAATAGTCAATAAAATCGAGATTTCCCGTCTTGATACGCTGCTTGATGAAAATGGCTGGTATGAGGAACAAAAATCATGGGCAGCGTTATGCCGTTTCTGCGGTGATTTACACTGCAAAACCCAGAGTGATTTTTTTGATATTATCGGCTTTAAGCAGTTTCTTTTTGACCATACTGAAATGAGCCCCGGTACAGTGCGCGAATATGTGGTTCGTCTACGTCGTTTGGGTAATTATTTAAGCGAACACGATATTTCCTCTGACCTGTTGCAGGATGGTTTTCTTGATGAAAACCTCGCACCCTGGCTGCCCACCACCAGCACCAATAATTATCGCATCGCATTACGTAAGTACCAGTGTTACCAGATGCAAACCCGCGGCGACCTTGCGCAGAAATCCCCCAGTCTGTCAGCTTCTGATATATATTAAATAAGAATAAGATGTAGCAGAGTTGTTTTTGTGTCTACGAACAATGGCTCTACACTGCAAACCAACATAACAACATTCGGGGTGAATATGAAATTAGTACATCTGGGGCGTCAGGCGTTGATGGGTGTTATGGCCGTGGCGTTGGTTGCGGGTATGAGCGTGAAAAGTTTTGCCGATGAAGGTCTGCTCAATAAAGTGAAAGAGCGAGGCACTTTGCTGGTAGGACTGGAAGGGACTTACCCGCCGTTTAGCTTTCAGGGCGATGACGGTAAATTGACCGGTTTTGAAGTGGAGTTTGCTCAACAACTGGCAAAACATCTGGGCGTTGAAGCCGCATTAAAACCGACCAAGTGGGATGGTATGCTGGCGTCCCTGGATTCTAAGCGCATCGATGTGGTGATTAATCAGGTTACCATCTCAGATGAACGTAAGAAAAAATACGATTTCTCTACCCCTTACACCATTTCCGGTATTCAGGCGCTGGTGAAAAAAGGTAATGAAGGCACAATAAAAACCGCAGACGACCTGAAAGGTAAAAAAGTTGGCGTTGGTTTAGGCACCAACTATGAAGAGTGGCTGCGTCAGAATGTTCAGGGTGTTGATGTGCGCACCTATGATGATGACCCGACCAAATATCAGGATCTGCGCGTAGGTCGTATTGATGCCATCCTGGTTGACCGTCTGGCGGCGCTGGATTTGGTGAAGAAAACCAATGATACGCTGGCAGTAACCGGCGAAGCCTTCTCCCGCCAGGAGTCAGGTGTCGCGCTGCGTAAAGGCAACGAAGATCTGCTGAAAGCAGTCAACGATGCCATCGCAGAAATGCAAAAAGATGGAACCTTGCAAGCTCTTTCCGAAAAATGGTTTGGTGCTGATGTGACCAGGTAATCAGCATAATGACAAAAAAGGGCGCTTTAATCGGCGCCTTTTTTATTTAAGCGTTTTCAGCGTGCATAATAACAATATCACAACAACAGACATCGGAGGCTTTTATGCCACTGCATAATTTAACTCGTTTTCCACGGTTGGAGTTTATCGGCACACCGACACCGCTCGAATATCTGCCACGTTTTTCTGATTATCTCGGTCGGGACATTTTCATCAAACGGGATGACGTCACCCCGTTGGCAATGGGCGGAAATAAGTTACGCAAACTGGAATTTCTCGCAGCAGACGCCTTGCGCGAAGGTGCTGACACACTGATTACAGCCGGAGCGATTCAGTCTAACCATGTGCGCCAGACTGCCGCAGTGGCCGCAAAACTTGGTCTGCATTGCGTGGCGCTGCTGGAAAATCCCATTGGCACTACTGCAGAAAATTATTTAACCAACGGCAACCGCTTGTTGTTAGATCTCTTCAATACCCAGATTGAAATGTGCGACGCGCTGACCGATCCCAATGCCCAACTGGAAGAGCTGGCGACTCGCGTCGAAGCACAAGGCTTTCGCCCATACGTCATTCCGGTTGGCGGTTCCAATGCTTTAGGCGCGTTGGGCTATGTGGAGAGCGCGCTGGAAATCGCGCAACAGTGTGAAGGGGCGGTTAATATTTCTTCGGTGGTGGTGGCGTCGGGCAGTGCCGGAACGCATGCCGGGCTTGCAGTAGGGCTGGAACAACTGATGCCAGAAAGCGAACTGATTGGCGTGACCGTGTCACGTTCCGTTGCTGACCAGTTGCCAAAAGTGGTTAGCCTGCAACAGGCAATCGCGAAAGAGCTGGAACTGACCGCGTCAGCAGAAATTTTACTCTGGGATGACTACTTTGCCCCTGGCTACGGCGTGCCAAATGACGAAGGCATGGAAGCGGTGAAACTGCTGGCGCGGTTGGAAGGCATTCTGCTTGATCCTGTGTATACCGGAAAAGCGATGGCGGGGCTGATTGATGGCATCAGTCAGAAACGCTTCAAAGACGAAGGGCCGATTCTGTTTATTCATACTGGCGGCGCGCCTGCGCTGTTCGCCTATCATCCTCACGTCTAGCCCCGGAAACGCTCATGCAAGAAAGTATACAACTGGTTATTGATTCTTTGCCGTTCCTGCTAAAAGGGGCTGGGTATACGCTGCAACTCAGCATCGGCGGTATGTTTTTCGGTTTGCTGTTGGGGTTTATTCTCGCGCTGATGCGCCTGTCACCCATATGGCCCGTACGCTGGCTGGCGCGTTTTTACATCTCCATTTTTCGCGGTACGCCGCTCATTGCACAACTGTTTATGATCTACTACGGTCTGCCGCAGTTTGGCATTGAATTAGATCCGGTTCCGTCAGCGATGATTGGACTGTCACTGAACACCGCCGCCTATGCTGCCGAAACGCTGCGGGCAGCGATTTCGTCTATTGATAAAGGTCAGTGGGAGGCGGCTGCCAGTATTGGCATGACGCCGTGGCAAACTATGCGTCGCGCAATTTTGCCGCAGGCGGCGCGGGTGGCACTGCCGCCGCTGTCGAACAGCTTTATCAGCCTGGTGAAAGATACCTCACTGGCCGCGACGATTCAGGTGCCGGAACTGTTTCGTCAGGCGCAGTTGATAACCTCGCGTACTCTGGAAGTGTTCACCATGTATCTGGCGGCTTCGCTCATCTACTGGATTATGGCGACAGTGTTATCGACGCTGCAGAACCATTTTGAGAATCAACTAAATCGCCAGGAGAGAGAGCCAAAATGAGTGCCATTGAAGTTAAAAACCTGGTGAAAAAATTCCACGGTCAGACGGTGCTGCACGGTATCGATCTGGAGGTCAACACCGGCGAAGTGGTGGCAATTATCGGCCCGAGTGGTTCCGGCAAAACCACGTTGCTACGCAGCATAAATTTGCTGGAACAGCCAGAGGCGGGGACCATCACCGTTGGCGATATTACTATTGATACCGCACGTTCGTTAAGTCAGCAAAAATCGCTGATTCGCCAGTTGCGCCAGCACGTCGGGTTTGTGTTCCAGAACTTTAATCTGTTCCCGCATCGTACGGTGCTGGAAAACATTATTGAAGGGCCTGTGATCGTTAAAGGCGAACCGAAAGAAGAGGCCACGACACGCGCCCGCGAACTGCTGGCGAAGGTCGGGCTGACGGGGAAAGAGACCAGCTATCCGCGTCGTTTGTCCGGCGGTCAACAGCAACGTGTGGCGATTGCGCGTGCGCTGGCGATGCGCCCGGAAGTCATTCTGTTTGACGAACCTACCTCGGCGCTGGATCCGGAGCTGGTGGGCGAAGTCCTGAATACCATCCGCCAACTGGCGCAGGAAAAGCGCACGATGGTCATTGTGACGCACGAAATGAGCTTTGCTCGTGACGTTGCTGACCGCGCGATCTTTATGGACCAGGGGCGGATAGTCGAGCAGGGGCCAGCAAAAGCGTTATTTGCTGATCCGCAGCAGCCCCGTACCCGCCAGTTCCTTGAGAAGTTTCTGTTGCAATAATAAGAAAAAATCAGCCCCGTCGGCTTTCCAGACGGGGCGAGAACGCGCTCTCAATCTGGTGAATTGCTTAACAAATCAGCATAACTTATTAATAACATAAAAGAATGCTATGTCTTGCAAAAGTAATTCATTGTCTGAATAATATAAATTATATATAAATCTTATTTATGTGATAGTTTGAGTTATCAATATAAATGATACTCACTCTCAGGAGCGTTGCGGTTAACTATGCAGGATACGGATTTTTTCAGTTGGCGTCGCACGATGCTGTTACGTTTTCAGAGAATGGAGGCCGCGGAAGAGGTCTACCATGAAATAGAGCGGCAGGCTCAACAACTCGAGTACGATTTCTATTCATTATGTGTGCGTCACCCGGTGCCATTCACGCGACCGAAAGTGGCCTTCTACACCAATTACCCGAAATCATGGATTAGTTATTATCAGGCAAAAAACTTTCTTGCCATTGATCCGGTGCTTAACCATGAAAACTTCAGTCAGGGGCATTTATTGTGGAATGATGACTTATTTAGCGAAGCGCAGCCGCTATGGGAAGCCGCGCGTGCACATGGTATACGCCGTGGTGTCACTCAGTATTTAATGCTGCCAAACCGGGCGCTGGGTTTTTTGTCCTTTTCCCGTAGTAGTACGCGTGAAATACCTGGCCTTAGTGATGAACTGCAATTAAAAATGCAGTTATTGGTGCGCGAAAGTCTGATGGCGTTGATACGCTTAAATGATGAAATAGTGATGACGCCAGAGATGAATTTCAGCAAGCGGGAAAAAGAAATTCTGAAATGGACCGCGGAAGGAAAAACGTCAGCAGAGATAGCGATGATCTTGTCAATCTCTGAAAATACGGTCAATTTTCATCAGAAAAACATGCAGAAAAAAATCAATGCACCGAATAAGACACAGGTTGCCTGCTACGCTGCTGCAACTGGCTTAATATGACATCAATTACATTCTGCGTGCCAGATGCAAAACCGGCTGAAAGGCGCGCTTTCAGCCGGTTTTATATTACTGACGGTAGGCTTGTTTAATTTGCTTAACCGTTTTGGAAAATATTGCAGCCTGGGTTTCGTCTTCGATCAGCGCAAGCTGTTTTTCCATCTTTAACATCACGCGGCCCGCGTCAGCTTGTCCCATCGCCTGCAGCATCAGCGTCAGCATCGCTTTCAGGCAGGAGACTTCATTTGCCAGATCTTGATTATTCTCGGCAGTAGAAAAATCAGGCGTACTCATTTATTTTCCTCGTCATGTTGCAATAAAAATTTGCGGTGAAAAATGTTAAGGCGGCGGAGTATACCATAAGCTTTGCTAAAAATATTAGTGGTTGTTTTTTGTGCGCTGTATCGTCAACTATATTAATTCAGTCAATATAATGACCAATAAATATTTTTATCATGAATGTTTTTTGCACGTATTGTTCGGGTTAATTAATGTTACATATTCATACCGCTGATTTTTCATTTGTGCTGAATAAAGTCAATTTTTGTCACATCTCGCCGTTGGTTGTGCTGTGAAACGAACCGGCAAACCTTTGATGACGGGCGTGATCATAACTGTGGACAATCGAATTTACAAAAACGAGAGAAAAATCGAATACCCACCATTTTTAACGTTTCAAAGTTGCAATAAAACCCGCTAATATACTAATGACTAACTATCAGTAGCGTTATCCCTATTTCTGGAGATATTCCTTTGATCAACGTTCTACTTGTTGATGACCACGAACTGGTGCGCGCAGGGATACGACGCATTCTGGAAGATATAAAGGGTATTAAAGTTGTCGGTGAGGCATCCTGCGGTGAAGACGCCGTTAAGTGGTGCCGGGCAAATACCGTTGACGTTGTGCTAATGGACATGAGTATGCCTGGCATTGGTGGTCTTGAGGCGACGCGTAAAATCGCCCGCTCGACGGCCGATGTCAAAATCATCATGCTTACGGTTCATACCGAAAACCCTTTACCAGCGAAAGTGATGCAGGCCGGTGCCGCGGGCTATCTCAGCAAAGGCGCAGCCCCGCAGGAAGTCGTGAGCGCGATTCGTTCTGTTTATTCAGGGCAGCGTTATATTGCTTCTGACATTGCTCAACAAATGGCGTTAAGCCAAATCGAACCAGAAAAAACAGAAAGCCCGTTTGCCAGTTTGTCGGAACGTGAATTGCAGATTATGCTGATGATTACCAAAGGCCAGAAGGTCAATGAGATCTCAGAACAGCTTAATCTCAGCCCGAAAACGGTGAACAGCTATCGCTACCGTATGTTTAGTAAATTAAACATACATGGCGATGTTGAGTTGACTCACCTGGCAATTCGCCATGGTCTGTGTAATGCGGAGACATTAACAAGTCAGTGAGTGTTCAGTTTGACGCAAAAGCGTTTTTAAAAACCGTAACCAGCCAGCCGGGCGTTTATCGCATGTATGATGCTGGTGGTACGGTTATTTATGTCGGCAAAGCGAAAGACCTGAAAAAACGGCTTTCCAGTTATTTCCGTAGCAACCTCGCTTCGCGCAAAACCGAAGCGTTGGTCGCCCAGATCCAGCAAATCGATGTCACGGTTACCCACACCGAAACAGAAGCGTTATTGCTGGAGCACAACTACATTAAACTCTATCAACCGCGTTACAACGTTCTGTTACGCGATGATAAATCTTATCCCTTTATCTTCCTGAGTGGCGATACCCATCCGCGTCTGGCTATGCATCGCGGCGCGAAACATGCCAAAGGTGAATATTTCGGCCCGTTCCCAAACGGTTATGCCGTGCGTGAAACCCTGGCGCTGCTACAAAAAATTTTCCCGATTCGCCAGTGTGAAAATAGTGTTTATCGCAACCGCTCGCGTCCGTGTCTGCAATATCAGATAGGGCGTTGTCTGGGGCCGTGCGTTGAAGGGCTGGTGAGTGAAGAAGAATACGCCCAGCAGGTAGAGTATGTGCGCCTGTTTTTATCCGGCAAGGACGATCAGGTGCTTACCCAACTGATTAGCCGCATGGAAACAGCCAGCCAGAATCTGGAATTTGAAGAGGCTGCACGTATTCGCGACCAAATCCAGGCGGTGCGGCGCGTAACCGAAAAACAGTTTGTCTCCAATACTGGTGATGATCTTGACGTTATTGGCGTGGCGTTTGATGCAGGCATGGCTTGTGTCCACGTCCTGTTTATTCGTCAGGGCAAGGTGCTCGGTAGCCGTAGTTATTTCCCGAAAGTACCTGGCGGTACGGAATTGGGCGAAGTGGTGGAAACTTTTGTCGGCCAGTTCTATTTACAGGGTAGTCAGATGCGCACTTTGCCGGGTGAGATCCTGCTCGACTTTAATCTTAGCGATAAAACGCTGCTTGCCGATTCTCTTTCGGAACTGGCGGGGAGAAAGATTAACGTTCAGACCAAACCACGTGGCGATCGGGCACGTTACCTGAAGCTGGCGCGCACCAATGCGGCGACTGCGTTAACCAGCAAACTTTCGCAGCAATCTACTGTTCACCAGCGTCTGTCTGCGCTTGCCAGCGTGTTGAAACTGCCGGAAGTGAAGCGGATGGAGTGTTTTGATATTAGCCATACCATGGGCGAACAAACAGTCGCTTCGTGTGTGGTGTTCGATGCTAACGGCCCGCTGCGAGCGGAGTATCGACGCTATAACATTACTGGTATTACGCCGGGCGATGATTATGCGGCGATGAATCAGGTGCTGCGTCGGCGTTACGGAAAAGCTATCGACGACAGTAAGATCCCGGACGTGATCCTTATCGACGGCGGCAAAGGACAGCTTGCGCAGGCGAAAAATGTTTTCGCTGAGCTGGATGTCTCATGGGATAAAAACCATCCGCTGTTACTTGGGGTAGCGAAAGGGGCCGATCGTAAGGCTGGTCTGGAAACGCTGTTCTTCGAGCCGGAAGGAGAGGGATTCAGCCTGCCGCCAGATTCACCTGCGCTGCATGTCATCCAGCATATTCGCGATGAATCACACAATCATGCGATTGGCGGTCACCGCAAAAAACGGGCAAAGGTCAAAAATACCAGCACCCTGGAAACCATCGAAGGTGTCGGGCCAAAACGCCGGCAAATGTTGTTGAAATATATGGGCGGTTTGCAAGGTTTACGTAACGCCAGCGTCGAGGAAATTGCAAAAGTGCCGGGTATTTCGCAAGGTCTGGCAGAAAAGATCTTCTGGTCGTTGAAACATTGATGTCTCTGTAGCAACATAGGGGTAATCTTACTGACAACAGATAGTTACCCGTCATTATGCAATTTAATATCCCTACGTTGCTCACACTGTTCCGTGTCATCCTTATCCCATTCTTTGTATTGGTTTTTTATCTACCTGTTACCTGGTCACCGTTTGCTGCTGCGCTCATTTTCTGTGTCGCAGCGGTGACTGACTGGTTCGACGGTTTTCTGGCGCGTCGCTGGAACCAGAGTACCCGGTTTGGTGCTTTCCTTGATCCAGTAGCAGATAAAGTGCTGGTAGCCATCGCTATGGTGCTGGTAACAGAACATTACCATAGCTGGTGGGTGACTTTACCGGCAGCAACGATGATTGCCCGTGAAATTATCATCTCCGCGTTGCGCGAATGGATGGCTGAATTGGGTAAACGCAGCAGCGTGGCCGTATCCTGGATCGGTAAAGTTAAAACTACTGCTCAAATGGTAGCGTTGGCCTGGCTGTTATGGCGCCCGAACATTTGGGTTGAATACGCTGGTATTGCACTTTTCTTTGTGGCAGCGGTACTGACTTTGTGGTCAATGTTGCAATATTTGAGCGCTGCGCGCGCAGATTTGCTTGATCAGTGATCGTTTCGACGCAAAATTCAGCAAACGATCAAAGCTGGTGAAAAATATCGTTGACTCATCGCGTCAGGTAAGTAGAATGCAACGCATCGAACGGCGGCGCTGATTGCCAGACGATAATAAAATCAAGTGATTAGCTGATTGCTTGATGAATGCGGGAATAGCTCAGTTGGTAGAGCACGACCTTGCCAAGGTCGGGGTCGCGAGTTCGAGTCTCGTTTCCCGCTCCAGTTTAAAAGACACCGGCTCAAGCGGGTGTCTGGCTGAAAAGCCTGAAGAATTTGGCGCGTTAACAAAGCGGTTATGTAGCGGATTGCAAATCCGTCTAGTCCGGTTCGACTCCGGAACGCGCCTCCACTTTTTTCCCGAGCCCGGATGGTGGAATCGGTAGACACAAGGGATTTAAAATCCCTCGGCGTTCGCGCTGTGCGGGTTCAAGTCCCGCTCCGGGTACCATGGGAAAGATAAGAATAAAATCAAAGCAATAAGCAGTGTCGTGAAACCACCTTCGGGTGGTTTTTTTGTGTCTGCAACTTGTCGTTACACCCCTCTTATTTTTAATCACCGGGTAATCCACTCAAAAAGTATCTCTCTGCCAGACCGACATGTAAGATAGGCGCTGGCGAGTCGAGATCCACAAGGAAAAGCGTATGAAAACTGGACCGTTAAACGAAAGTGAGTTGGAATGGCTGGATGATATCCTGACCAAATACAACACTGAACACGCCATCCTTGATGTGGCTGAGCTGGACGGTTTATTGACGGCGGTGTTGAGTTCTCCGCAAGAAATTGAACCAGAACAGTGGCTGGTTGCTGTCTGGGGCGGGGCGGATTATGTGCCGCGCTGGGCGTCAGAAAAAGAGATGACGCGCTTTATGAATCTGGCTTTTCAACATATGGCCGATACCGCAGAACGTCTGAACGAATTTCCTGAGCAGTTTGAACCGTTGTTTGGCCTGCGAGAAGTTGACGGTAGCGAGCTGACGATTGTTGAGGAGTGGTGCTTTGGCTATATGCGTGGTGTTGCCCTCGCTGACTGGTCGGCATTGCCAGATTCGTTAAAACCGGCGCTTGAGGCGATAGCTCTACACGGTACAGAAGAAAACTTTGCGCGGGTAGAGAAGTTGTCGCCAGAAGCATTTGAAGAAAGCGTAGAAGCCATTCGACTGGCAGCGCTTGATTTACATGCTTACTGGATGGCGCATCCGCAGGAAAAACCTGTTCAGCAACCGATCAAAGCAGAAGAAAAGCCGGGCCGTAACGATCCTTGTCCGTGCGGCAGTGGTAAGAAATTTAAGCAGTGCTGCCTGCATTAAGAGGGCATATTGGGTGCTGGAGATGTTTCCGGCACCCAACGTTGTTATCAAGGCGATTATCCCACTTCGGGTAACAATCCTGCCGCAATCAAAAATTGCACACCAATCACGCCAATGCCGCAGAGAAACACTAACACCAGCGCCGGACGGCCACCTTTCACTCGATAAGCAGCTTGTGGATTATGCTTTCTGCTCTGCCAGGTCAGCAGGGAAGGGATAATTAACGCCAGCACCGCCAGCGCCACACCGGCGTAACCCAGCGCCATCACAAAGCCACGTGGGTAAAACAGCGCAAACGCCAGCGGCGGCAGAAAAGTAATTGCACCAGTTTGCAGTCGCCCTCCAACGGTATTTGAACGCTGAAACAAATCTGCCAGATAATCAAATAAGCCTAACGCTACGCCGAGAAAGGATGTTGCGAGGGCTAAGTCAGCAAATAAATGCACCGCCAGTTCGACATGCGGTGAGGCCACCACTTCGCGTAACGCCTGTAACAGTCCGTTTAACCCGGCATGATTAGCCAGCAGCCCCATAAAGGTTGTTGAATCAATGCTGCCCAGCGTCGCCAGTTGCCAGAAGATATACGCCACCAGAGGGATCGCACTACCAGTAATAAACACCCAGCGCAGCTTGCGAATGTTGCCATCCATATAACTAACGATGCTCGGCACACTACCGTGGAAGCCAAACGAGGTAAAAATTACCGGGATCGCAGACAACGCAAGTCCTTGTTGCAGCGGCAGGGTTAAAAGATTCATTTTATGAATATGCGGCAACAGCAGTACCAGCATCACCACCAGAAAAATAATTTTGGCGCTAAACAGAAAGCGGTTAAACAAATCGACCAGCGACGTCCCGACACAAACCACACCACCGGCAACAAAAGTGAACAACAACACGCCAGCGGTTGCCGACACTGGAATGCCTGTCCAGTCGCTGATGCTGGAGGCAAGTAATTCACCTGCACCGCTGATGTACGCCGCCGTCAGGGCATACATTAAAAACATCATACTGAAGCCAGTCAGCCACTGCCCATAACGCCCCAGATAGCGCTTTGCCAGCGTGCCCAGACCGGTGTCTGCCGGGACATGCTGGTACACCTCCAGCAGTAACAGCGCTGTGTAGCACATCAATGCCCAAAGCCCAATCAATAAGATTAACGTGACGCTAAAACCGACACCTGCCGCTGCCAGCGGCATTGCCAGCATACCCGCGCCAATTGTGGTTCCTGCCACGATAAAAACACTTCCCAGAGTTCTGTTTTTCACGCTTTCTTCTGTCCTGACGATCTTTATAAGTGATATCTGCGGCGCAGGTTAAGGCATTCTACATTTTTCGTCAAATCGACGTTACATTAGATGTAAATAAAACTGTACGATAAAATGCATTCAGAACTGCGCTGGCGCAAAGCCTTGATGAGCGGCTATCGCTACGCTATGCCTTTTTTGAGGAGGAACGATGGAATCTATTCACGGTCATGAAGTGTTAAATATGATGATTGAATCAGGTGAGCAATATACGCACGCCAGTCTGGAGGCGGCGATTAAAGCGCGTTTTGGTGAACAGGCGCGTTTTCATACCTGCTCAGCAGAAGGGATGACTGCGGGCGAGTTGGTGGCGTTTCTGGCGGCGAAAGGTAAATTTATTCCCAGCGAAGAAGGGTTCTCAACCGATACAAGTAAAATTTGCCGTCACTGATATGCAACGGCGGCAGAAAATCTGCCGCCGGAGAAGATTAGTTTTGCGTGTCGAGGGTAGAGAGTTCTTTATCGATGAAATAAAGACCTTCGCCGCTTTTACCTGCCAGGCTTAATTTATCAATAATCGATTTGAACAATTTCTCTTCTTCATGTTGCTCAGAAACATACCATTGCAGGAAATTAAATGTCGGGTAATCCTGATTGGTCATGGCAGCATGAGCCAGTTCGTTAATTTTCTGCGTGATTAATTGTTCATGCTTATAAGTTTCCTGGAATAATTCATCAAGTGAAGAATATTCAGCAAACGGGGATTCAACAGTATTAATACGCGGTAAGTTTCCGGTATCGGTCAGATAGTCAAACAGACGCTGCATATGCGTCATCTCTTCCTGGGCGTGACGGCGCAGAAACGCGGCCGCGCCTTCAAAGGTATGGTAGCTGCACCAGGCGCTCATTTGTTGATAAAGCAGTGAAGAGTACAGTTCCAGGTTCATCTGCTCATTGAGTTTTTCAATCATTTCTGGTTTCAGCATGATAGTGCTCCACAAAGGTTATTTTTGTTTCTGTGGCGCCACTATAATTTGTTATTTTATTATTTGCAAAAGGTAAAATATTAAATTTAATTATTAAAAATACGAATGGGAATAAAACGCATTACTGCTATTTATGGCATCAATTAACCAGCGAAGCCTCCCTCGCTGATTAAGGTCTTTATTGATAAGTCGAGGGTATTAAAATTTGGCACTGATACGACAGTGTAAATTCCGTATTCAGACATAACGACCCCGCAAACACACTACAGTTACTTACAGGTTGCCCAAATGCAATGGCGCGGGTAAACCCTGCCTGCTGACATGCACGTTGCGCTATTTCCTGATTGAGATAGCTGTCAGTACGGGCGTTTTGTAAAAATGCCTGATCGTAAACGAGGCGCACAATACCGCTCGTGGCGTTGACTTCGCTCAATTGAGCCTGACGAGTTACGGTGCAGCCCGCTAATGTTAAAAGTGAAAGAACAATTATCAGATGTTTCATGTCACTGCCTGAAGAGGAAGAAGAAACAGGTATTGTACTTGCGGATACGACCAGGCTATGGACAGAAAAGACGACGGATCGGTGCTATTCCTTGCTTTTTCCAGAGGTCAGACAGTTAGCGGTGACTTTATGGTTATCATTTTTATAACATTAAAGGGGTATTTATGTGATTCAGGTCACATAAAGATTGATTTTTGTGATGATTGTCATATTATAAGTGCAAAGACGATAACACCTGCATAACAAATGGTCGGAGTGCCGCGATGAAACTGCGCAAAATCCTGAAAAGTATGTTTAATAACTATTGCAAGACGTTCAAAGATGTACCGCCAGGCAATATGTTCAGATAACAAGAAACCTGCTCCGGCAGGTTTTTTGTATCCTGAGGACGGTGGATGTGACTATCGCTGAAGAAGTGAAGCCGCTACTATATCGGCTTTCAAATGCTATCAGGAGTTTACAATGTCCCAGCCGCTGAATGCCGATCAGGAACTGGTTTCTGATGTTGTCGCTTGCCAGTTGGTGATCAAACAAATTCTCGACGTACTCGATGTGATTGCACCTGTTGAGGTTCGTGAAAAAATGTCTGGCCAGTTGAAGAATATTGATTTTACTAACCATCCCGCCGCAGCCGATCCGGTTACGATGCGTGCTATCCAGAAAGCTATCGCATTGATTGAACTCAAGTTTACCCCACAAAGTGAATCCCATTAAAAAAACCGCTGCTTCAAGAGTATGAAGCAGCGGTTTTCTCAACAATTTTTATATCCGGCGCGTGATTTAAGGCGTCGATTTTTATTAGTGTATCTGATGCGACACAACATTAAGAACATGCTGGTCGGTCTGGACAGGGCACATACCGGCACGTTTCGCGCTGCGTACTTCATCAAGAATGGTTTGCAGTAACAGGCCATCGTGCTGCTGTTCTTTTTCCAGATCGCGCAGGAAATCGACGGTTGAATCATCATTCAATTCTTTAGCTTCATCGGCTAATTGTGCCAGCTTGCTTGAACGCTGCTCGTATTCTTCCATCGTTTTTTGGAAGAGTTCTTCCAGAGAGTTAAGCTTTTCACCTGGCACATCAATAGCTTTAACGATGGGCGTCGCGCCGATACTTTTCATAAAATTAAACATGCGCATCATTTGGGTCACGTTACTCTGTGCCTGGGCGCGAAGGAAAGTAGCGGTGCCATTCAGACTTTGTTCAGAACACCAGTTGCTCAGGTGAAGGTAGAGATTGGATGCGTAAAACTCGCGGTTCATTTGGGTGTTGAGTTTGAGAAGCATTCCAGTGGTTGCCATACCTAATATCCTTATATCCAGAAGACGTGAGGTGCAAGATGAATCAAAACACCGTAATTACTGTTTGCAGAATAATTCCTTTCTGCATGTCCGAAATGTGATCGTGGAGTCAATTCTGACGATGATCTGAAATAAGCATAACGTCTGAACGAATATAAGAAAATCCTTAAATCACCAAGTTTATAATTTTTTACATTTCATTGATAAGAGCAATGGGTTTGCAATAATTGTCAATGCTGTGCATTTGTGTATCTCATTGATATTAAATTAAAATATTAATGACATGATGACGATGTGATATTTTAAAACTTTTCCTGACTATGAGAGGTGGCTCTCATTATCGATTTACTCTTAATTAATGATGGTGGTGATAATTAACGCCGAAATGAATTTTGTACAAGCGCTTACCCATTTTACCATTCAGCTTAAAATGGACAGACTTCTGTCCGGTAATAATTAGATTAAAAAAAAGACACTCCAGACCACTCAACGCATACCACAAGGACTTCCAGGCTAATGTCATGGACTAATCTGCTAATGCACTTTTTATTTGTCAGACAATTGTTGTTTCCAGTATGTCATTTCTCGCTAAATTCATGCACGTTCTGACTGTAATTCTGCGATGTGATATTGCTCTCCTATGGAGAATTAATTTCTCGCTAAAACTATGCCAACACGGCCAATTATCTTTTCGTTAAAGGTAATGCTTTGTTTTCCGATTAAATTAACCAAAGTTCTTAGTTTTTACCCTACAAAAAATGATGCTAAAGCTGGAGATAACCATGCACAAATTTACTAAAGCTCTTGCGGCCATCGGTCTGGCTGCTGTTATGTCACAATCCGCTATGGCAGAAAACCTGAAACTCGGTTTCCTGGTAAAGCAACCCGAAGAGCCGTGGTTCCAGACCGAATGGAAATTTGCCGATAAAGCCGGGAAAGATTTAGGCTTTGAAGTTATTAAGATTGCCGTACCGGATGGTGAAAAAACGCTGAACGCTATCGACAGCCTGGCGGCCAGTGGCGCGAAAGGATTTGTCATTTGTACGCCAGACCCGAAATTGGGTTCCGCTATTGTGGCGAAAGCACGTGGCTATGGTATGAAAGTTATTGCCGTGGATGATCAGTTTGTAAATGCCAAAGGTAAGCCGATGGATACCGTGCCGTTGGTGATGATGGCGGCGACCAAAATTGGCGAGCGTCAGGGCCAGGAACTGTATAAAGAGATGCAGAAACGAGGTTGGGATGTAAAAGAAAGTGCCGTAATGGCGATTACAGCTAACGAACTGGATACCGCTCGTCGCCGTACTACAGGCTCTATGGACGCGCTGAAAGCTGCCGGATTCCCGGAAAAACAAATTTATCAGGTTCCTACCAAATCTAACGATATCCCGGGGGCATTTGACGCCGCCAACTCCATGCTGGTTCAGCATCCTGAAGTTAAACACTGGCTGATCGTCGGGATGAACGATAGCACTGTGCTTGGCGGCGTGCGCGCGACGGAAGGTCAGGGCTTTAAAGCGGCAGATATCATCGGTATCGGTATCAACGGCGTGGATGCAGTAAGCGAGTTGTCCAAAGCCCAGGCTACCGGTTTCTACGGTTCACTGCTGCCAAGCCCGGACATACATGGTTATAAGTCCAGCGAAATGCTCTACAACTGGGTAGCGAAAGACGCAGAACCACCGAAATTCACTGAAGTTACCGATGTCGTTCTGATTACGCGCGACAACTTTAAAGAAGAACTGGAGAAAAAAGGGTTAGGCGGTAAGTAATCTGCCGAAAAAATTCCCCTCTGCGTGATGCAGAGGGGGTGTGAATGACCAGTGATTCACGGAGACGTTATGCAACAGTCTACCCCGTATCTCTCATTTCGCGGCATTGGTAAAACCTTTCCCGGCGTTAAGGCGCTTACGGACATCAGTTTTGACTGCTATGCCGGTCAGGTTCATGCGTTGATGGGTGAAAATGGTGCCGGTAAATCAACACTCTTAAAAATCCTTAGCGGCAACTATGCGCCAACCACGGGTTCTGTCGCAATTAGCGGACAGGAAATATCCTTTTCCGACACTACCGCTGCGCTTAACGCGGGGGTTGCGATTATTTACCAGGAACTGCATCTCGTGCCGGAAATGACCGTCGCGGAAAATATTTATCTCGGCCAGCTTCCTCATAAAGGCGGCATAGTGAATCGTTCGCTGCTGAACTATGAAGCGGGTTTACAACTTAAACATCTGGGGATGGATATTGACCCCGGTACGCCACTGAAATATCTCTCCATCGGCCAGTGGCAGATGGTTGAAATAGCCAAAGCGCTGGCGCGTAACGCCAAAATTATCGCCTTTGATGAGCCAACCAGTTCTCTGTCGGCACGAGAAATTGACAACCTTTTCCGCGTCATTCGTGAACTGCGAAAAGAGGGGCGAGTGATCTTATACGTTTCTCACCGTATGGAAGAAATATTTGCCCTAAGTGACGCCATTACCGTCTTCAAAGATGGGCGTTATGTCAAAACCTTCACTGATATGCAGCAAGTAAATCATGAGTCACTGGTACAGGCGATGGTTGGTCGCGATCTCGGTGATATCTACGGCTGGCAACCGCGCAGCTATGGTGAGGAGCGGCTGCGTCTGGATGCACTGAAAGCACCAGGTGTACGCACGCCAATAAGCCTGACTGTTCGCAGTGGCGAAATCGTCGGTCTGTTTGGGCTGGTAGGGGCAGGGCGTAGCGAATTAATGAAAGGTATGTTTGGCGGTACGCAAATCACTGCCGGTCAGGTTTATATCGACCAAAGGCCGATCGATATCCGTAAACCGGGCCACGCTATTGCTGCTGGCATGATGCTCTGCCCGGAAGATCGCAAAGCGGAAGGCATTATTCCGGTGCATTCCGTTCGTGACAATATCAACATCAGCGCCCGTCGCAAGCATGTGCTCGGCGGTTGTGTGATCAACAACGGCTGGGAAGAAAACAATGCTGATCACCACATTCGTTCGCTCAACATCAAAACGCCGGGCGCAGAGCAACTGATCATGAATCTCTCTGGTGGTAATCAGCAAAAAGCCATTCTTGGGCGCTGGTTATCGGAAGATATGAAGGTCATTTTGCTGGATGAACCAACGCGCGGCATTGATGTGGGCGCTAAGCACGAAATTTACAACGTGATTTATACGCTGGCGGCGCAGGGCGTGGCGGTGCTGTTTGCCTCCAGCGATCTGCCCGAAGTCCTTGGCGTAGCCGATCGTATTGTCGTTATGCGTGAGGGCGAAATCGCCGGTGAATTGCTACACGAACAGGCAGATGAGCGTCAGGCACTAAGCCTTGCTATGCCTAAAGTCAGCCAGGCTGTTGCCTGAGTAAGGAGAGTATGATGTCTTCTGTTTCTACATCGGGGTCTGGCGCGCCTAAGTCGTCATTCAGCCTCGGCCGTATCTGGGATCAGTACGGTATGCTGGTGGTGTTTGCGGTGCTGTTTATCGCCTGTGCCATTTTTGTACCGAACTTTGCCACCTTCATTAATATGAAAGGTCTCGGGCTGGCAATCTCCATGTCGGGAATGGTGGCTTGCGGCATGTTGTTCTGCCTCGCTTCGGGGGACTTTGACCTTTCCGTCGCTTCGGTAATTGCCTGCGCAGGTGTCACGACGGCGGTGGTTATCAATCTGACCGAAAGCCTGTGGATTGGCGTGGCGGCAGGTTTGCTGCTGGGCGTCCTCTGTGGTCTGGTGAATGGTTTTGTTATCGCCAAACTAAAAATTAACGCCTTGATTACGACGCTGGCGACGATGCAGATTGTTCGTGGTCTGGCGTACATCATTTCTGATGGTAAAGCGGTCGGTATCGAAGATGAAAGTTTCTTTGCTCTTGGTTATGCCAACTGGTTCGGCCTGCCTGCGCCAATCTGGCTTACGGTGGCTTGTCTGATTGTCTTCGGTTTGCTGCTGAACAAAACTACCTTTGGGCGCAACACGCTGGCGATTGGTGGTAATGAAGAGGCGGCGCGTCTGGCTGGTGTACCCGTTGTCCGCACCAAAATCATTATCTTTGTTCTCTCTGGTCTGGTATCGGCAATTGCCGGGATTGTTCTGGCTTCACGTATGACCAGCGGTCAGCCGATGACTTCGATAGGCTATGAGTTGATTGTTATCTCCGCCTGCGTTTTAGGCGGCGTTTCTCTGAAAGGTGGCATCGGAAAAATCTCATATGTAGTGGCGGGTATCTTAATTTTAGGCACTGTAGAAAACGCCATGAACCTGCTCAATATTTCTCCGTTTGCGCAGTACGTTGTCCGTGGCTTAATCCTGCTGGCGGCGGTGATCTTCGACCGTTATAAGCAAAAAGCGAAACGCACTGTCTGATGTTTTTTTCAGCATAAATTTAGTTCGACTTTCCTCCACAGCCAACCGCCACAAAGGTTGGCTGTTCTTTTTTGCAAATGGCGAGCTACGTCACACTGTCTATACTTACATGTCTGTAAAGCGCGTTCTGCGCGAACTATAAAAAGATAAGGAGGAGTACCGGGTGACAGAACCGTTAACCGAACCCCCTGAACTATCCGCGAAATATGCCTGGTTTTTTGATCTCGATGGAACGCTGGCGGAAATCAAACCGCATCCTGATCAGGTCGTCGTGCCTGACACTATTCTGCAAGGACTTCAGCTACTGGCAACCGCAAGTGATGGTGCATTGGCATTGATATCAGGGCGCTCAATGGTGGAACTTGACGCACTGGCAAAACCTTATCGCTTCCCGTTAGCGGGCGTGCATGGGGCGGAGCGCCGTGACATCAATGGTAAAACGCATATCGTTCACCTGCCGGAAGCGATTGCTCGTGATATTAGTGTGCAACTGCATACGGCGATTGCCCAACTTTCCGGCACGGAGCTGGAATCCAAAGGGATGGCGTTTGCACTGCATTATCGTCAGGCACCGCAGCATGAAGACGCCTTATTGACGTTAGCGCAACGTATTACTCAGATTTGGCCGCAAATGGCATTACAACAGGGAAAGTGTGTCGTCGAGATTAAACCGCGAGGCACCAGTAAAGGGGAGGCCATTGCTGCATTTATGCAGGAAGTTCCCTTCATCGGCCGGAAGCCGGTGTTTCTGGGCGATGATTTAACCGATGAATCTGGCTTTGCGGTTATTAACCGACTGGGTGGAATGTCAGTAAAAATTGGTACAGGCGCAACTCAGGCATCATGGCGGCTGGCGGGCGTGCCGGATGTCTGGGGCTGGCTTGAATTGATAACCAACGCATTACAAAAACAAAAAAGAGAAAATAACAGGAGTGATGACTATGAGTCGTTTAGTCGTAGTATCTAACCGAATTGCACCACCAGACGAGCACGCCGCCAGTGCCGGTGGCCTTGCTGTCGGCATACTGGGGGCACTGAAAACTGCAGGTGGACTGTGGTTTGGCTGGAGTGGCGAAACAGGGAATGAGGATCAGCCGCTAAAAAAGGTGAAAAAAGGAAATATTACCTGGGCCTCTTTTAACCTCAGTGAAAAAGATCTCGACGAATACTACAACCAATTCTCCAATGCCGTTCTCTGGCCGGCATTCCATTACCGACTCGATCTGGTGCAATTTCAGCGTTCAGCGTGGGAAGGCTATTTACGCGTGAATGCGTTACTGGCAGACAAATTACTGCCGCTGCTGGAAGATGATGACATTATCTGGATCCACGATTATCACTTGTTGCCATTTGCGCAGGAATTACGTAAACGCGGCGTGAACAATCGCATCGGTTTCTTCCTGCATATTCCTTTTCCGACACCGGAAATCTTTAATGCGCTACCAACTTATGACACATTGCTGGAACAGCTTTGTGATTATGATTTGCTGGGGTTTCAGACAGAAAACGATCGTCTGGCGTTCCTGGATTGCCTTTCCAACTTGACGCGGGTCACGACACGTAGCTCGCGCAATCACACGGCCTGGGGCAAAGCATTTCGTACAGAAGTTTACCCGATTGGTATTGAACCGGATGAGATTGCTAAACAGGCTGCCGGGCCGCTACCGGCAAAACTGGCGCAATTAAAAGCGGAACTGAAAAATGTGCAGAATATCTTTTCTGTCGAGCGGCTGGATTATTCCAAAGGTTTGCCAGAACGTTTTCTTGCTTATGAAGCGCTGCTGGAAAAATATCCGCAACATCATGGTAAAATTCGTTATACCCAGATCGCGCCGACCTCGCGTGGTGATGTGCAAGCGTATCAGGATATTCGTCATCAGTTGGAAAATGAAGCCGGGAGAATTAACGGTAAATATGGGCAATTAGGCTGGACGCCGCTTTATTATCTGAATCAGCATTTTGATCGTAAATTATTGATGAAAATCTTCCGCTATTCCGATGTCGGGTTAGTGACGCCGCTGCGTGATGGGATGAATCTGGTCGCAAAAGAGTATGTCGCCGCTCAGGATCCTGCAAATCCGGGCGTACTGGTACTTTCTCAGTTTGCCGGTGCGGCAAACGAACTGACGTCAGCGCTAATTGTTAACCCATACGATCGTGATGAAGTCGCGGCGGCGCTCAATCGGGCGTTGAGCATGTCGCTGGCGGAACGTATTTCCCGCCATGCAGAAATGCTGGAAGTTATTATCAAAAACGATATTAAACACTGGCAGGAGTGCTTTATCCGCGACCTAAAGCAGGTAGTACCGCGAAGCGCGGAAAGTCAGCAACGCGATAAAGTCGCTACCTTTCCAAAGCTGGCGTAAGTGGAATTAATCCCCTTTAAGCGGAACTAACAGCACATCAACCTCACTTGAGGCAATCACACTTTTCGCTGAGCAGGACGCTCGCGAAAAGAAACTGTGATTATGGTTACCGCAAATCACCAAATCGAACTTATGTTTACGGCATACTGCCAGAATATGTTCGCTTAACTCTCCGTAAGCAATAAATGTCTCTTCTACCGGATATCCCGCATCCTGAATTAATTTATCAAGAAAGTTTTGTGTTTCTTCCTGCATCACGCTGCGTAAATCTTCAAGCATCGGCGCGGCTAATTGATTGAACATTTCCGGGTCGGAAGCGAGAGTGATTAAACTTATGCGCCCATTTACCGGACGGGCGATAGAAACCGCTTTTGCTAACAGTTGCTGACTTTCTGGTGAGACAGCAACAGCAACAAGAATATTGGTATAGCTCATAACCTGCTCCTTATTCTGTGAACTTCAGGTGTTATTACAGCTTTACTCTGAATGAGGTACTGATGCAATAACAACTCAGTCAAAACAGTAAATATTAGGCTGGTTATTAGTAAGTGAAGCTAATTAATAACGTGTAGTTATCACATGATTACAGATGAGGTTATAAAAACTAAAATTATCAATTCCCCGCATAGAACAAATGGATAATATTTATAGAATATTGTTGTAACATATGAGATGTTCCCAGATTTATTTTCACTTGAAGAAACTCATGTTATGTAACTCTCTGTTTGAAAATAAGTTATAGGAGGTGAATATATTTATTTTATATGTAGCAGGTGGTTATTTACGGTGATTTATATTAACAGTGCGCAACATCATCATTTTATCTACCCACTTCATTTTTGAAGCCAGGCAAGCTGAAAAACTTTTTAACAGAATGAAATATGACCAAAACAAAAGTATGACTTATACATTAATGTTAAGTAATTGATTGTTTTGTGTGATCTGAGTCACACATTATCGAAAATCGCAACACCGCTCCGTTGTATGTGTGAGTGGTGACGAGTACAGTTGCGTCGAATTAGGAAAAATCTTAGATAAGTGTAAAAAACACTGTTCTCTGTAAGGGATTGTTTCATCTCTTACACTGCCTGTGTGTTTTTTCGTTGATCGCAACTATTCCATTGTTCTTTACTTTTTACCGGGATTTCCCGGCGACATCACGGGGTGCGGTGATACCGCATAAAAATAAAGTTAGTTATTCTGGATGGGAATAATGCATACCTCCGAGTTGCTGAAACATATTTATGACATTAATTTGTCATATTTACTTCTTGCACAACGTCTGATCGTTCAGGACAAAGCGTCCGCCATGTTTCGTCTCGGTATTAATGAAGAAATGGCAACAACGTTAGCGACGCTGACTCTTCCTCAAATGGTTAAACTGGCAGAAACCAATCAACTGATTTGCCATTTCCGCTTTGACAGCCACCAGACTATTAATCAGCTAACGCAGGATTCCCGCGTTGACGATCTCCAGCAAGTTCATACCGGCATCATGCTATCTACGCGTTTGTTGAATGATGTTAATCAGCCCGAAGAAGTGCTACGTAAAAAAAGGGCCTGACAATGAGCGAAAAAAGCATTGTTCAGGAAGCCCGGGATATTCAACTGGCAATGGAGTTGATCACCCTTGGCGCTCGTTTGCAGATGCTGGAAAGTGAAACACAATTAAGTCGTGGACGGCTGATCAAACTCTATAAAGAACTGCGCGGAAGCCCCCCACCGAAAGGCATGTTGCCATTCTCCACCGACTGGTTTATGACCTGGGAACAAAATGTTCATGCGTCGATGTTTTGTAATGCATGGCAGTTTTTACTGAAAACAGGGTTATGTAACGGCGTCGATGCAGTGATCAAAGCCTATCGTTTATACCTCGAACAGTGTCCGCAAGCCGAAGACGGTCCTCTACTGGCGTTGACCCGTGCCTGGACACTGGTGCGATTTGTTGAAAGTGGTTTACTACAACTTTCCAGTTGCAAATGTTGCGGCGGTAATTTTATCACCCATGCCCATCAGCCTGTTGGCAGCTTTGCCTGCAGCTTATGTCAACCGCCATCACGTGCGGTAAAAAGACGTAAACTTTCTCAAAACCCTGCCGATATTATCCCTCAACTGCTGGATGAACAGAGAGTACAGGCTGTTTAACTCACACGATGTGGCGAAACACTCCAGCAGCGGTAAGTGATTGCCGCTGCTTTTTTTTCCCAACGGTAAGTTAGCGTCTGACGACTGAACATCCTGTCATGGTCAACAGTGAAAGGATGATGTCGTGCTTATCTTATTAGGTTACCTGGTTGTTCTCGGTACAGTTTTCGGCGGTTATTTGATGACCGGCGGAAGCCTTGGAGCACTCTATCAACCCGCTGAACTGGTGATTATTGCCGGTGCAGGTATTGGGTCGTTTATTGTCGGTAACAACGGTAAAGCAATCAAAGGCACGCTCAAAGCGCTGCCGTTACTGTTTCGCCGCTCCAAATACACCAAAGCGATGTATATGGATCTGCTGGCACTGCTTTACCGACTCATGGCGAAATCGCGACAGATGGGCATGTTTTCGCTGGAGCGCGATATTGAAAACCCCCGCGAAAGCGAGATCTTCGCCAGTTATCCCCGCATCCTCGCGGATACCGTTATGCTTGATTTTATCGTTGATTATCTGCGCCTGATCATCAGTGGCCATATGAATACCTTCGAAATCGAAGCGCTGATGGATGAAGAAATTGAAACCCACGAAAGCGAGTCGGAAGTTCCCGCTAACAGCCTGGCGCTGGTCGGTGACTCGCTCCCGGCATTTGGTATTGTCGCGGCAGTGATGGGGGTGGTTCACGCGCTGGGATCGGCTGACCGGCCTGCCGCCGAACTGGGGGCGCTGATTGCTCATGCGATGGTAGGGACTTTCCTCGGTATCTTACTGGCTTACGGATTTATTTCCCCACTGGCGAGTGTTTTGCGCCAGAAAAGCGCAGAGACCAGCAAAATGATGCAATGCGTCAAAGTCATACTGCTTTCTAATCTGAACGGTTATGCACCGCCAATTGCCGTTGAATTTGGTCGTAAAACGCTCTACTCCAGTGAACGGCCATCGTTTGTTGAGCTGGAAGAACACGTTCGCGCGGTAAAAAATCCGCAACAGCAGACGACAACCGAGGAAGTATGAAGAATCACGCGCATCCAATAATTGTCGTCAAACGACGCAAAGCAAAAAGCCACGGCTCGGCGCATGGATCGTGGAAGATTGCTTATGCTGACTTTATGACCGCGATGATGGCTTTTTTTCTGGTGATGTGGCTGATCTCCATTTCCAGCCCAAAAGAGCTGATTCAGATAGCGGAATATTTCCGCACGCCGTTGGCGACTGCGGTAACGGGTGGTGATCGCATTTCTAATAGCGAAAGCCCAATTCCCGGCGGCGGTGATGATTACACTCAGAGTCAGGGAGAAGTGAATAAGCAGCCGGACATTGAAGAACTGAAAAAACGCATGGAGCAAAGTCGGTTGCGGAAATTGCGTGGCGATCTCGACCAGCTTATAGAGTCAGACCCGAAACTACGGGCGCTGCGTCCACATCTCAAAATCGATCTGGTACAGGAAGGTTTACGCATTCAGATTATCGACAGCCAGAATCGCCCGATGTTTAAAACCGGCAGTGCTGACGTCGAACCCTATATGCGCGACATTCTGCGGAGTATTGCGCCAGTGCTGAATGGTATTCCTAACCGTATCAGTCTCTCCGGTCATACCGATGATTTCCCTTACGCCAATGGTGAGCAAAGCTACAGCAACTGGGAGCTTTCTGCCGAACGCGCTAATGCGTCGCGCCGTGAGCTAATGGTGGGGGGGCTGGCTGATGGCAAAATTCTGCGCGTCGTCGGCATGGCGGCGACCATGCGTTTAAGCGATCGCGGACCTGATGATGCTGTCAACCGTCGAATCAGTCTGCTGGTCCTGAACAGACAGGCCGAGCAGGCCATTTTGCATGAAAACGCTGAAAGCCAGAATGAGCCGGTAAGTGTACTGGAAAAAACTGGGGGCGCTCCGCAGGTCAGTGTTCCCACAATGCCATCAGCCGAACCGAGGTGACAGCGTGAGCATGGATATAAGCGATTTTTATCAGACATTTTTTGATGAAGCGGACGAATTGTTGGCCGATATGGAGCAGCATCTGCTGGATTTGCAGCCAGAAGCGCCAGATGCCGAACAATTGAATGCTATCTTTCGTGCGGCCCATTCCATCAAAGGAGGGGCAGGAACTTTTGGTTTTACCGTGTTACAGAAAACCACGCATCTGATGGAAAACCTGCTCGATGAAGCCAGACGCGGTGAGATGCAGCTTAATACCGACATTATCAATCTGTTTTTGGAAACGAAGGATATCATGCAGGAACAGCTCGACGCTTATAAACAGTCGCAAGAGCCGGATGCCGCCAGCTTCGATTATATCTGCCAGGCCTTGCGTCAACTGGCATTAGAAGCGAAAGGCGAAACGGTGCCCGCAGTGACCCGGTTAAGTGTGGTTGCCAAAAGTGAACCGCAAAATGAGCAGAGTAACAGTGAGTCGCCGCGACGAATTATCCTTTCACGCCTGAAGGCGGATGAAGTCGATCTGCTGGAAGACGAACTGGAGCAGTTGACCACATTAACTGACGTGGTTAAAGGCGCGGATTCATTATCTGCAACAATGTCGGGAGATATTGCGGAAGACGACATTACCGCCGTGCTCTGTTTTGTGATTGAAGCCGATCAGATTGCCTTTGAAGCGGTAGAACCTGCACCAACAGTATCGACCCCGCCAGTGCTGGAACTGGCCGCAACAGAAGCGCCAGCCGGACGCGTAGAGCGGGAAAAAACGACGCGCGGTAGCGAATCGACCAGCATCCGTGTGGCGGTAGAAAAGGTTGATCAACTGATAAACCTGGTCGGTGAACTGGTCATCACCCAGTCAATGCTCGCTCAGCGCTCCAGTGAACTGGACCCGGTAAATCATGGGGATTTGATTACCAGCATGGGGCAGTTACAACGTAACGCCCGTGATTTGCAGGAATCGGTGATGTCGATTCGTATGATGCCGATGGAATATGTCTTTAGCCGCTATCCGCGGCTGGTGCGCGACCTGGCGGGTAAACTCGGCAAACAAGTAGAACTCACGCTTATAGGCAGCTCCACCGAACTCGACAAGAGTCTGATAGAACGCATTATCGATCCGCTGACCCACCTGGTACGCAACAGCCTTGACCACGGTATAGAACTGCCGGAAAAACGCCTCGCCGCAGGTAAAAATAGCGTCGGAAATTTGATCCTGTCTGCCGAACATCAGGGCGGTAACATCTGCATCGAAGTGACCGACGATGGCGCGGGACTAAATCGTGAGCGGATTCTGGCAAAAGCCGCCTCGCAAGGGCTGCCTGTCAGCGACAACATGAGCGACGACGAAGTGGCGATGTTGATATTTGCTCCGGGTTTTTCCACGGCGGAGCAGGTTACCGATGTTTCCGGGCGTGGCGTCGGCATGGATGTCGTTAAACGTAATATCCAGGAGATGGGCGGCCATGTCGAAATCAAGTCGAAGCCGGGCACAGGTACAACGATCCGCATTTTACTACCGCTGACACTGGCGATCCTCGACGGTATGTCCGTGCGCGTTGCTGATGAAGTTTTCATTCTGCCGCTGAATGCTGTCATGGAATCACTGCAACCCCGTGAAGTCGATCTGCATCCGCTGGCAGGTGGCGAGCGGGTACTTGAAGTGCGTGGTGAATATCTGCCAATAGTCGAACTGTGGAAAGTGTTTAATGTCGCTGGTGCGAAAACTGAAGCCACCCAGGGGATTGTCGTGATCCTGCAAAGTGGTGGTCGTCGTTATGCCTTGCTGGTGGATCAATTAATTGGTCAACACCAGGTGGTGGTGAAAAACCTTGAAAGTAACTATCGCAAAATTCCTGGAATATCCGCCGCAACAATTCTTGGCGACGGAAGCGTAGCACTGATTGTTGATGTCTCAGCCTTGCAGGCAATAAACCGCGAACAATGTATGGCGAACACCGCCGCCTGATTGAGTAAAAAGGTAATAAATATGACCGGTATGACAAATGTAACAAAACTGGCCAGCGAACCGTCAGGCCAGGAATTTCTGGTATTTACCCTTGGTGATGAAGAGTACGGCATAGACATTCTGAAAGTGCAGGAGATCCGTGGTTACGACCAGGTCACGCGGATTGCGAATACGCCAGCGTTTATCAAAGGCGTCACTAACCTGCGCGGCGTCATTGTGCCAATTGTCGACTTACGCATTAAGTTCAGCCAGGTCGATGTGGACTATAACGACAACACAGTCGTGATCGTCCTGAATCTTGGCCAGCGCGTGGTCGGCATAGTGGTTGACGGCGTATCGGACGTTCTTTCGTTGACGGCGGAACAAATTCGCCCGGCACCGGAATTTGCCGTGACGCTTTCCACTGAATATCTTACGGGACTGGGCGCGCTGAGTGACCGCATGCTGATTCTGGTTAATATCGAAAAACTGCTAAATAGTGAAGAGATGGCGCTGTTAGATAATGCGACCGCAGACGTCGCGTAATTTCGCGTTCAGCAATAAATAAAGGCAGAACCCGATGATGCGCACATCGGGTTTTTTATTTTAAGTCATCTCTCTACGATTGATCTAAGCAATAAAGTTTCCCACCTTCCTGCCGATAACGGGATCAACTTGTTTTCAGGAAGGTGCCTTATGATTAACCGTATCCGCGTAGTTACGCTGCTGATGATGGTGCTGGGGGTATTTGCACTGTTACAGCTCATGTCCGGCAGTCTGTTTTTTTCTTCGCTGCACCATAGCCAGCAAAGCTTTGTGGTTTCCAATGAACTACGGGAACAACAGGGCGAGTTAACTTCAACCTGGGATCTCATGCTACAAACGCGCATTAACCTGAGTCGTTCAGCGGTGCGGATGATGATGGACCCATCCAATCAACAAAGTAGTGCAAAAATTGAATTGCTTGATAGCGCCAGGAAAACGTTGGCGCAGGCGGCTGTTCATTATAAAAAATTCAAAAGCATGGCACCGTTACCCGAAATGGCTGCCGCCAGTAGTCATATTGATGAAAAATACAAAAATTACCACACGGCATTAACTGAACTGATTGATTATCTTGATTATGGTAACACCGGAGCCTATTTTGCCCAGCCAACCCAGGGAATGCAAAATGCGATGGGAGAGGCTTTTGGGCAGTACGCCCGTAGCAGCGAAAAATTGTACCGCAATATCGTTGTCGACAATGCCAGTGATTACCGTTTTGCCCAGTGGCAACTGGCCGTTATCGCGCTGGTGGTGGTACTGATTCTTCTGGTGGCATGGTATGGCATTCGCCGCATGTTGCTTAACCCGCTGGCAAAAATCATTACCCACATCCGTGAAATTGCGGGTGGTAACCTGGCGAATAACCTGGCCATTGCTGGACGCAGTGAAATGGGCGAGCTGGCGCAGAGCGTTTCGCATATGCAACGTTCTCTGACTGATACAGTCACCCACGTGCGCGAAGGTTCAGATGCCATCTACGTTGGTACGCGTGAAATTACTGCAGGTAATACCGATCTCTCCTCCCGAACTGAACAGCAGGCCTCTGCACTGGAAGAGACTGCTGCCAGCATGGAACAACTCACCGCCACGGTGAAACAGAACGCCGATAATGCCCGCCAGGCCTCGCAACTGGCGCAAAGTGCCTCCGACACTGCCATGCACGGCGGTAAAGTGGTGGATGGCGTGGTGAAAACCATGCACGAAATTGCTGACAGTTCGAAGAAAATTGCTGACATCATCAGCGTTATCGACGGTATTGCTTTCCAGACCAATATACTGGCGCTGAACGCCGCCGTAGAAGCTGCCCGTGCCGGTGAACAGGGACGTGGTTTTGCCGTGGTTGCGGGTGAAGTGCGTAATCTTGCCAGCCGTAGCGCCCAGGCGGCAAAAGAGATTAAAGCCCTGATTGAAGACTCAGTATCCCGCGTCGATACCGGTTCGGTGCTGGTTGAAAGCGCCGGAGAGACGATGACCAACATCGTTAATGCGGTTACGCGCGTTACCGACATTATGGGGGAAATTGCTTCAGCCTCCGATGAACAGAGCCGTGGCATTGATCAAGTGGCGCAGGCCGTGTCGGAAATGGATCGTGTGACTCAACAGAACGCCTCGTTGGTGCAGGAGTCAGCCGCTGCAGCCGCCGCGCTGGAAGAGCAGGCCAGTCGTTTAACGCAGGCAGTATCCGCGTTTCGTCTGGCTGCCAGCCCTCAATCCCAAAAACCACCGCTTCAATCCCGGCCAGCCAGTGAAAAACCACCAACACAACCACGCCGGCATATCGCTGAACAAGCTCCAAACTGGGAAACATTTTGATGGCTATTTACTCAAGCACCATTGTTGCCAGATTGATCAGATGATGCAACAGAACGTCGCGCGTATCGTCTCTGATGGCGCTATTTACAAGTGGTTATACGACACAATCGGCGCAGTTACAGGCTGTGCCAGTGGTTTCCTGAAGTGACTGAGAAGGCGCTATGACATCATCTCTGCCCTGTGGGCAAACGTCTTTATTGTTACAGATGACCGAGCGCCTCGCGCTTTCCGACGTTCATTTTCGGCGGATAAGTCAATTGATCTACCAACGTGCGGGGATCGTTCTGGCCGATCACAAACGTGACATGGTCTACAACCGGCTGGTACGCCGTTTGCGTTCGCTGGGACTGGCAGATTTTGGGCATTATCTGAATATGCTGGAATCTAATCAGTGCAGCAGCGAGTGGCAGGCATTTATTAACTCATTGACGACCAACCTGACGGCATTTTTTCGTGAAGGGCATCATTTTCCGCTGATCGCAACTCACGCCCGCCGCTGTTCTGGGGAATATCGCGTATGGAGTGCAGCGGCATCGACAGGCGAAGAACCGTACAGCATTGCGATGACGCTGGCGGACACATTGGGCACTGCGCCCGGACGCTGGAAAGTCTTTGCCAGTGATATCGATACCGAAGTCCTGGAGAAAGCTAAAAGCGGCATTTATCGCCATGAAGAGCTGAAAAACCTGACGCCACAACAACTCCAGCGTTACTTCATGCGCGGCACGGGACCGCATGAAGGGCTGGTGCGCGTGCGTCAGAAGCTGGCGAATTATGTCGATTTTTCGCCGCTGAATTTGTTGGCGAAACAGTACACCGTACCGGGGCCGTTTGATGCGATCTTCTGCCGTAACGTCATGATCTACTTTGATCAAACGACTCAACAGGAGATTTTGCGTCGCTTTGTACCGCTACTTAAGCCCGACGGATTGCTGTTTGCGGGTCACTCTGAAAACTTTAGCCATCTTGAGCGCAGCTTCACGTTGCGAGGTCAGACGGTGTATGCGCTAAGTAAGGAATAACGATGAGCAAAATCAGGGTGTTGTCTGTCGATGATTCGGCATTGATGCGCCAGATCATGACGGAAATCATCAACAGCCATAGCGACATGGAAATGGTTGCGACGGCTCCTGATCCGCTGGTCGCGCGTGATTTGATTAAGAAATTCAACCCTGATGTGTTGACGCTGGACGTTGAAATGCCGCGGATGGACGGGCTGGATTTCCTCGAAAAATTAATGCGTTTGCGACCAATGTCGGTGGTGATGGTTTCTTCTCTGACCGGCAGAGGTTCCGAAGTCACGCTGCGCGCGCTTGAGTTAGGGGCGATAGATTTTGTCACCAAACCACAACTGGGTATTCGCGAAGGAATGCTGGCGTATAGCGAAATGATTGCCGAAAAGGTACGAACGGCGTCAAGAGCGAGCCTGGCCGCGCATAAACCGTTATCGCCACCGGCAACGCTGAAGGCTGGCCCGCTGTTGAGTTCAGAAAAATTGATTGCAATTGGTGCCTCAACGGGCGGAACAGAGGCGATTCGTCACGTACTGCAACCGTTGCCACTTTCCAGCCCGGCGCTGTTAATCACCCAGCATATGCCGCCCGGTTTCACCCGCTCTTTTGCTGACCGACTTAACAAGCTGTGTCAGATCGGCGTTAAAGAGGCTGAAGACGGTGAACGCGTCTTACCGGGACATGCCTATATCGCGCCGGGCGATCGGCATATGGAACTGGCGCGCAGTGGCGCGAACTATCAAATCAAAATTCACGATGGCCCGGCGGTTAACCGTCATCGGCCTTCGGTAGATGTGTTGTTCCATTCTGTTGCCAAACAGGCGGGGCGTAATGCTGTTGGGGTGATCCTGACGGGCATGGGTAACGATGGCGCGGCGGGAATGTTGGCGATGCGTCAGGCGGGGGCATGGACCCTCGCGCAAAACGAAGCAAGCAGCGTGGTTTTCGGTATGCCGCGTGAGGCCATCAATTTGGGGGGCGTCTGCGAAGTGGTCGATCTTAGTCAGGTAAGCCAGCAAATGCTGGCAAAAATCAGTGCCGGACAGGCGATACGTATTTAAATCAGGAGTGTGAGATGGCGGATAAAGAGCTTAAATTTTTGGTTGTGGATGACTTTTCCACCATGCGACGCATTGTGCGTAACCTGCTGAAAGAGCTGGGATTCAACAATGTTGAGGAAGCGGAAGATGGTGCCGATGCTCTCAACAAGTTACAGGCGGGCGGTTATGGGTTTGTGATCTCCGACTGGAATATGCCGAATATGGATGGTCTGGAACTGCTGAAAACCATTCGTGCTGATGGCGCGATGTCGGCGTTACCGGTGTTGATGGTGACCGCAGAGGCGAAGAAAGAGAACATTATCGCCGCAGCACAAGCGGGGGCCAGTGGCTATGTGGTTAAGCCATTTACCGCCGCGACGCTGGAGGAAAAACTCAACAAAATCTTTGAGAAACTGGGCATGTGAGGATGCGATTATGATGCAACCATCAATCAAACCGGCTGATGAACATGCCGCTGGCGATATCATTGCGCGCATTGGCAGCCTGACGCGTATGTTGCGTGACAGTCTGCGGGAGCTTGGACTGGATCAGGCGATAGCTGAGGCCGCTGAAGCCATCCCCGATGCCCGCGATCGTTTGTACTACGTCGTGCAGATGACTGCCCAGGCTGCGGAGCGTGCGCTGAACAGTGTTGAGGCGTCACAGCCACATCAGGATGAAATGGAGAAGTCGGCAAAAGCATTAACCCAACGCTGGGATGCCTGGTTTGCCGATCCGATTGACCTTGCCGATGCCCGTGAACTGGTGACCGATACGCGGCAATTTCTGGCGGATGTGCCTGTTCATACCCGTTTCACCAATGCGCAACTGCTGGAAATCATGATGGCACAGGATTTTCAGGATCTCACCGGCCAGGTGATTAAACGGATGATGGATGTGATACAGGAGATTGAACGCCAGTTGTTGATGGTGCTGCTGGAAAACATTCCGGAACAGGATGCGCGTCCGAAGCGTGAAAGCCAGAGTCTGCTTAATGGGCCACAGGTTGATAGCAGCAAAGCGGGTGTGGTAGCCAGCCAGGATCAGGTCGACGATTTGTTGGATAGTCTCGGTTTTTAATTTGTATTGCCTGATATGATGTGACCCGTCGTATCAGGCGGCCGGATGAGACGTTTACACCGCATCCGACAAACGCGGCACCACGCCTGATGTGCGGCGGTAAAAGCCCTAAATCCCGCCTGTTTTGCCCCTTACTCTAACCATTGAACGCTTTCCGCTCTGGCATTATTCACGCTTATCACTATTTCCAGGATTGGCGACGTGTCTGACGAGAGCGACGACAAAACAGAAGCCCCCACACCTCACCGACTTGAAAAAGCACGGGAAGAGGGACAGATCCCGCGCTCCCGTGAGCTAACCTCACTGCTGATTTTGCTGGTGGGCGTGTGTGTTATCTGGTTTGGTGGCGCGTCTCTGGCTCACCGGTTGTCTGGGATGCTCTCCGCCGGGCTGCATTTTGATCACAACATCATCAATGACCCCAACCTAATCCTGGGGCAGATTATTCAGTTAATCAGAGAAGCCATGTTGGCTCTGTTGCCGCTGATTAGCGGCGTGGTGCTGGTGGCACTCATTTCGCCAGTCATGTTGGGTGGTCTGGTATTTAGCGGCAAATCATTACAGCCGAAGTTTTCCAAAATCAACCCGTTACCAGGTATTAAACGCATGTTCTCAGCGCAAACCGGCGCAGAGCTGCTGAAAGCGATACTGAAATCCACTTTGGTCGGCAGTGTGACTGGTTTTTATCTCTGGCATCACTGGCCGCAGATGATGCGCTTAATGGCGCAGTCGCCCATTACTGCAATGGCTAACGCGATGGATGTTGTGGGATTGTGCGCGCTTTTAGTGGTGCTTGGGGTCATCCCAATGGTGGGATTTGACGTCTTTTTTCAAATATTCAGCCACCTGAAAAAGCTGCGTATGTCACGGCAGGACATTCGTGATGAGTTCAAACAAAGCGAAGGCGATCCCCATGTCAAAGGGCGAATTCGTCAGATGCAGCGAGCTGCGGCGCGGCGTCGGATGATGGCCGATGTACCGAAAGCGGACGTCATTGTTAACAACCCAACTCACTACTCAGTGGCATTGCGATATGACGAAAACAAAATGAGTGCGCCGAAAGTGGTCGCCAAAGGTGCAGGGCTGGTAGCACTGCGCATTCGTGAAATTGCCGCTGAAAATAACGTCCCGACCCTTGAAGCACCGCCGCTGGCGCGTGCGCTGTATCGACATGGCGAAATAGGCCAACAAATTCCAGGCCAACTATACGCCGCTGTGGCAGAAGTACTGGCCTGGGTCTGGCAACTGAAACGCTGGCGTCTGGCCGGTGGGCAACGCCCCGTACAACCCACACATCTTCCGGTGCCGGAAGCCCTGGATTTTATCAACGAGAAACAGCCCCATGAGTAATCTGGTCGCAATGCTGCGCCTACCCGCAAACCTGAAATCGACACAATGGCAGATCCTTGCCGGACCGATTTTGATCCTGTTGATCTTGTCGATGATGGTGCTGCCACTGCCCGCATTCATTCTCGACCTGCTGTTTACCTTCAATATTGCCCTGTCGATCATGGTGTTGCTGGTGGCGATGTTTACCCAGCGCACGCTCGAGTTTGCCGCGTTCCCGACCATCCTGCTGTTTACCACGCTGTTGCGTCTGGCGCTCAACGTGGCTTCAACCCGTATCATTTTGATGGAAGGTCATACTGGTGCGGCGGCGGCGGGGAAGGTCGTTGAAGCGTTCGGTCACTTCCTCGTTGGCGGTAACTTTGCAATCGGCATTGTGGTATTCGTCATCCTCGTGATCATCAACTTTATGGTTATCACCAAAGGTGCCGGGCGTATTGCGGAAGTGGGGGCGCGCTTTGTTCTCGACGGTATGCCGGGTAAACAGATGGCGATTGATGCCGACCTCAACGCCGGATTGATTGGTGAAGATGAGGCGAAAAAACGTCGTTCCGAAGTGACCCAGGAAGCCGATTTTTACGGCTCAATGGACGGGGCGAGTAAGTTTGTTCGTGGTGATGCTATTGCCGGGATCCTCATCATGGTCATTAACGTCGTCGGCGGATTGCTGGTCGGCGTGCTGCAACATGGCATGAGCATGGGCCATGCGGCAGAAAGTTATACGCTGTTGACCATCGGTGATGGCCTGGTGGCGCAAATCCCGGCGCTGGTTATTTCTACCGCTGCGGGGGTCATCGTCACGCGTGTCAGCACCGATCAGGATGTTGGCGAGCAGATGGTGAATCAGCTTTTCAGTAACCCCAGAGTCATGTTGTTAAGTGCCGCAGTACTGGGGTTACTTGGTCTGGTGCCAGGAATGCCAAACCTGGTCTTTTTACTGTTCACGGCGGGACTGCTGGGGCTGGCGTGGTGGATCCGTGGACGCGAACAAAAAGTGCCTGCCGAACCGAAGCCGGTAAAAATGGCGGAGAATAATGCCGTTGTTGAAGCGACGTGGAACGATGTGCAACTGGAAGACTCGCTGGGAATGGAGGTGGGGTATCGGCTGATCCCGATGGTCGATTTTCAGCAGGATGGCGAGTTGCTGGGGCGTATTCGCAGTATTCGTAAGAAATTTGCCCAGGAGATGGGCTTTCTGCCGCCGGTGGTGCACATTCGCGACAATATGGATCTGCAACCTGCCCGCTATCGTATCCTGATGAAAGGCGTTGAAATTGGTAGCGGCGATGCCTATCCGGGGCGCTGGCTGGCGATCAACCCGGGGACAGCCGCCGGAACATTACCCGGTGAAGCGACGGTCGACCCGGCGTTTGGTCTGAATGCTATCTGGATCGAAAGCGCGCTAAAAGAACAGGCGCAGATTCAGGGATATACCGTGGTTGAGGCCAGCACGGTGGTCGCAACGCATCTTAACCACCTCATTAGCCAACATGCCGCCGAACTGTTTGGTCGTCAGGAGGCGCAGCAGTTACTGGATCGCGTCGCCCAGGAGATGCCAAAGCTAACGGAGGACTTAGTTCCTGGCGTCGTCACGCTCACCACGCTGCACAAGGTGCTACAAAACCTGCTTGATGAAAAAGTGCCGATTCGCGATATGCGCACCATCCTCGAAACGCTGGCGGAACATGCGCCCATCCAGAGCGATCCACATGAATTAACCGCCGTCGTCCGCGTGGCGCTTGGTCGGGCGATTACCCAGCAATGGTTTCCCGGCAAAGATGAAGTTCACGTTATTGGCCTGGACACGCCGCTGGAGCGTTTGCTGTTACAGGCATTGCAGGGCGGGGGCGGGCTGGAGCCGGGACTGGCGGATCGTTTGCTGGCACAAACTCAGGAGGCATTATCCCGTCAGGAGATGCTGGGCGCGCCGCCAGTGCTGTTGGTGAACCATGCGCTGCGGCCATTATTATCTCGTTTTCTGCGCCGTAGCCTGCCGCAACTGGTGGTGCTTTCGAATCTCGAACTCTCTGATAACCGCCAAATCCGTATGACGGCGACGATTGGCGGCAAATAATGAGGAGCTTATTAGCTATTTTGTTGTTTCCGATGCTTGTGCAGGCTGCCGGGGAGGGCATGTGGCAGGCAAGTAGCGCGGGCGTGACGCTGAATCATCGTGGTGAATCGATGTCGTCAGCGTCTCTGGCTTCGCGACAACCGGTTTCAGGATTGGTGACGCTGGTGGCCTGGCGTTATCAGCTTATCGGCCCGACACCAGTAGGGCTGCGCGTGCGCTTGTGTTCGCTATCTCGTTGTGTCGAATTAGACGGGCAGAGCGGGAGTACGGTGGCATTTACCGGCGTACCTGCGACAGAACCGTTGCGCTTTATCTGGGAAGTTCCAGGCGGCGGGAGGTTAATTCCGCCGCTGAAGGTGCAGCGTAATGAAGTGATTGTGAATTATCGGCGGTGATAAAAAAGCCGATGTCCGTAACTGCGACATCGGCCTTTGACACATAACGCGATTACATACGCTCTACAGTCTCAATACCCAGCGTATCCAGACCCAGTTTCAGCGTCTTCGCGGTCAGTTGTGCCAGTTTCAGACGGCTGTTACGCACTTCTTCGTTTTCTGCGCTGAGGATCGGGCAGTGCTCGTAGAAGCCAGAGAACAGACCAGCCAGATCGTACAGGTAAGCACACATCACGTGCGGTGTACCTTCACGGGCAACCACCGTGAGGGTTTCTTCAAATTGCAGCAGGCGAGCGGCCAGTTGCGCTTCACGATCCTCACGGATGACAACCGGAGCCGCAGCCAGTTGATCTTCGTTAATTTCCGCTTTACGGAACACGGACAGCACACGGGTGTAGGCATACTGCATATACGGCGCAGTGTTACCCTCGAACGCCAGCATGTTGTCCCAGTCGAAGATGTAGTCGGTAGTGCGGTTTTTGGAGAGATCCGCGTATTTCACCGCGCCGATACCGACCGCATTGGCCAGTTTTTCCAGCTCGTCGGCTGGCATATCCGGGTTCTTCTCAGCCACCAGACGACGCGCGCGTTCCAGTGCTTCATCCAGCAGATCTGCCAGTTTCACCGTACCGCCAGCGCGGGTTTTGAATGGTTTACCGTCTTTACCCAGCATCATGCCGAACATGTGGTGTTCCAGCGGTACGGATTCTGGTACATAACCTGCTTTGCGTACGATTGCCCATGCCTGCATCAGGTGCTGATGCTGACGGGAGTCGATGTAATACAGCACGCGATCGGCATGAAGGGTTTCATAACGATACTTCGCACAGGCGATATCGGTGGTGGTGTAGAGATAGCCGCCATCTTTCTTCTGAATGATAACGCCCATCGGCTCGCCTTCCTTGTTCTTGAACTCATCAAGGAATACAACGGTCGCGCCTTCACTTTCTACTGCCAGACCTTTGGCTTTCAGATCTGCCACGATACCCGGCAGCATCGGGTTGTAGAGGCTTTCGCCCATCACATCATCGCGAGTCAACGTTACGTTCAGACGATCGTAAGTGATCTGGTTCTGCGTCATGGTGATGTCGACCAGTTTGCGCCACATTTCGCGGAAGTATTCGTCACCGCTTTGCAGTTTTACCACGTAGTTACGTGCACGTTCGGCAAACTCTTCATCTTCGTCGTAATGCTTTTTCGCATCGCGGTAGAAACCTTCGAGATCTGCCAGCTCCATTTCACCGGCGTTTTCCTGCTGCTGTTTTTCCAGCCACGCAATCAGCATACCGAACTGGGTGCCCCAGTCACCGACGTGGTTAGCGCGAATTACGTTGTGACCGAGGAACTCCAGGGTACGCACAGCCGCGTCACCAATGATGGTGGAACGCAGATGCCCTACGTGCATCTCTTTCGCCACGTTTGGCGCGGAGTAGTCCACCACAATGGTCTGTTTTTCTGGTGTAGCAACACCGAGACGATCGGACGCCAGCGCCTGCTGAACATGTTCAGCCAGGAATACCGGATCAAGGAAAATGTTGATAAAACCTGGGCCGGCGATCTCAACTTTACTGGCGATACCGTTAAGATCCAGATGAGTCAGCACCTGCTCTGCTAATTGTCGCGGTGCCATACCCAGTTTTTTAGCAACTGCCATCATGCCGTTAGCCTGATAGTCGCCGAACTGAACTTTTGCTGACTGACGAACCTGCGGTTCGCAATCCGCAGGCGCGCCTGCCGCAATCATGGCCTGACGGACTTTTTCTGAGAGAAGAGCCTGAATATTCACCGGAATACCTTACATTGATGAAGCGAGCGAGAATTGCCCGCACCAGTTAAAGAAATTAGGGCGGGAGTATACTGCAAATGGCTGTTTTCGTCAGCAACGTGCGCGTGGCGTATTGCCGTTTTCACTATTGCTCCGGGGACTGCGCGAAATCAGCAGTTGGTTGGCGCAGGGCAACAAGGTAAATTAACGCTTTTGCTGAAAGACGAAGAGTGATTATGGCTAACTGGCAATCTGTCGACGAGTTGCAGGATATTGCAACGGATTTACCGCGATTTATCCACGCATTAGACGAACTTTCCCGTCGTCTGGGGCTGGATATTACTCCGCTGAATGCCGATCACATTTCCTTGCGTTGTCATCAAAACGCCACCGCTGAACGCTGGCGTCGTGGGTTTGAACAGTGCGGCGAACTCCTGTCAGAAAATATGATCAATGGCAGACCGATTTGCCTGTTTAAATTGCATGAACCGGTACAGGTTGCTCACTGGCAGTTTTCGATAGTTGAGTTACCGTGGCCTGGGGAAAAACGTTACCCGCACGAAGGCTGGGAACATATCGAAATCGTTCTGCCTGGTGATCCAGAGACACTGAACGCCCGTGCACTGGCATTACTTTCTGATGAAGGGCTTAGTCAGCCGGGGATCTCGGTTAAAACCAGTTCGCCAAAAGGTGAGCATGAGCGATTACCCAATCCAACGCTGGCCGTCACCGACGGTAAAACCACGATTAAGTTTCATCCGTGGTCCATTGAAGAGATCGTCGCCAGTGAGCAGTCGGCGTAATTAAGGAGTAAAAATGGCATTACTGGAAATTTGCTGTTACAGCATGGAGTGCGCGCTGACGGCGCAGCAAAACGGTGCCGACAGAATAGAGCTGTGTGCGGCACCGAAAGAAGGTGGCTTAACGCCGTCGCTGGGCGTGCTGAAGTCTGTGCGCCAGCAGGTTACTATCCCTGTGCATCCGATTATCCGTCCTCGCGGTGGCGATTTTTGCTACAGCGACGGCGAGTTTGCCGCCATTCTTGAGGACATCCGCACAGTACGCGAATTGGGATTTCCTGGACTGGTGACGGGGGTTCTGGATGTTGACGGTAATGTCGATATGCCACGAATGGAAAAAATAATGGCGGCTGCCGGTTCGCTGGCCGTCACTTTTCATCGCGCCTTCGATATGTGCGCTAACCCTTTAAATGCACTGAATAATCTTGCGAAATTAGGCATTGCCAGGGTGCTGACATCGGGGCAAAAATCAGACGCGCTGCAAGGTTTATTAAAAATTATGGAACTTATTGCCTATGGTGATGCTCCAATCATCATGGCCGGAGCTGGAGTTCGTGCAGAAAACCTGCACCACTTCCTCGATGCCGGAGTGCTGGAAGTCCATAGCTCCGCGGGAGCGTGGCAAGCCTCACCGATGCGTTATCGTAATCAAGGATTGTCCATGTCATCAGATGCACTCGCGGACGAGTATTCGCGTTATGTCGTAGACGGGGCGGCGGTTGCTGAAATGAAAGGAATCATTGAACGCCATCAGGCCAAATGATTTTTACCGTTGCATCATGTCGCCCAATATGATGCTTGCTCGTACCAGGCCCCTGCAATTTCAACAGGGGCCTTTTTTTATCCTTTATCAGTATGAAAAATGAACAGTCATCGTGTAATAGCGTGCAAAATCATGCTGCTAAAAATGTTTTATATATTCATATTAATTATGTGATTTAAATTGTTAAAACTGCCAAATATATATTAAAAATAACGACTGGTTTCTTCTTTAATAATTAATGGTTAAATTGCAATAAATCATATTTTTTGTCGATTATTTCAGGCAGTGTTGTGCCGAATTTAGTGAGTTATTAATTCGTTGTGTATTTATTTATACAACTGGTTCGGTGTACTGGAATTTAATTAGAGGAATTTATGCGAGGGAAAAAACGCATTTGGTTATTTTTTTTGCTCATGGCAGTAGCGGTGGGTGGCGGTGGGTTATTGCTGGCGCAAAAAACGTTGCACAAAACGTCGGAAACGACATTTTGTCTTTCCTGCCACTCAATGAGCAAACCGTTTGAGGAATATCAGGGAACTGTCCATTTTTCTAATCAAAAAGGTATTCGTGCTGAATGTTCCGACTGCCATATTCCAAAGTCAGGAATGGATTATTTATTTGCTAAATTAAAGGCATCTAAAGATATTTATCATGAATTTGTTAGCGGCAAAATAGACAGCGACGATAAGTTCGAATCCCATCGTCAGGAAATGGCCGAAACAGTGTGGAAAGAATTAAAAGCCTCAGACTCTGCAACGTGCCGTAGTTGCCATACTTTTGAAGCCATGGATATTGCTTCACAAAGTGAATCTGCACAGAAAATGCACACCAAAGCGCAAAAAGACGGCGAAACGTGTATTGATTGCCACAAAGGAATAGCCCATTTTCCGCCAGAAATAAAAATGGATGACAACGCGGCACATGAACTGGAAAGTCAGGCCGTCACATCAGTGACTAATGGTGCGCATATTTATCCTTTCAAACCTTCCCGCATAGGCGAGCTGGCTACTGTAAATCCTGGCACCGATCTCACGGTTGCTGATGCCAGCGGTAAACAGCCGATCGTTCTGTTACAGGGCTATCAAATGCAGGGTAGTGAAAACACGCTCTACCTGGCGGCAGCTCAACGACTGGCGTTAGCCACACTAAGTGAAGAAGGTATCAAGGCGCTAACGGTAAACGGGGAATGGAAAGCTGACGAATACGGTAATCAATGGCGTCAGGCGTCATTACAAGGGGCGCTTATCGATCCCGCATTAGCGGACCGTAAACCGCTATGGCAATACGCTGAAAAACTCGACGATACCTATTGTGCTGGTTGCCACGCGCCGGTTGCCGCCGACCATTACACCGTCAATGCCTGGCCGTCCATTGCGAAAGGGATGGGGACGCGAACCAGCATGAGCGAAAACGAACTGGATATTTTGACGCGGTACTTCCAGTACAACGCCAAAGATATTACCGAGAAACAGTGATCCTCGTTGATCAGGGAGGAAGTTATGACATTAACAAGACGTGAGTTTATTAAACATAGCGGTATTGCGGCAGGGGCGCTGGTGGTGACATCGGCTGTACCGTTACCTGCATGGGCAGATGAGAAGGGCGGTAAAATTCTTACCGCAGGCCGCTGGGGGGCGATGAACGTAGAAGTGAAGGACGGTAAGATTGTTTCTTCTACAGGCGCGCTGGCGAAGACCATCCTGAACTCCTTACAGTCTACGGCGGCGGATCAGGTACACACTACGGCGCGTATTCAGCATCCGATGGTGAGAAAAAGTTATCTCGACAATCCACTGCAACCGGCAAAAGGTCGTGGCGAAGACAGTTACGTTCAGGTGAGCTGGGAACAGGCATTAAAACTGATTCATGAGCAACACGATCGCATCCGCAAGGCCAACGGTCCTTCGGCCATTTTTGCCGGATCTTACGGCTGGCGTTCTTCTGGCGTGTTGCATAAAGCGCAAACTTTACTGCAACGTTATATGAATCTGGCGGGCGGTTATTCAGGACATAGCGGCGATTACTCAACCGGGGCTGCGCAGGTGATCATGCCGCACGTTGTCGGTTCTGTGGAGGTCTATGAACAGCAGACTTCCTGGCCACTGATTCTGGAAAACAGTCAGGTGGTGGTGTTGTGGGGCATGAACCCGCTGAATACCTTAAAAATTGCCTGGAGTAGTACCGATGAGCAAGGGCTGGAATACTTCCATCAACTGAAGAAATCTGGCAAACCGGTGATTGCCATCGACCCTATCCGTTCTGAAACGATCGAGTTCTTTGGCGATAACGCTACCTGGATCGCGCCGAATATGGGCACCGACGTGGCGCTGATGTTAGGGGTTGCGCACACCCTGATGACACAAGGCAAACACGATAAAGCGTTCCTTGAAAAATACACAACCGGCTATCCGCAATTTGAAGAGTATCTGACCGGCAAGAAAGATAATACGCCGAAGAGCGCCCCCTGGGCGGCGGAAATTACCGGTGTGCCAGAAGCGCAAATAGTCAAACTTGCCGAACTGATGGCGGCGAATCGCACGATGCTGATGGCCGGCTGGGGAATTCAGCGGCAGCAATACGGTGAGCAGAAACACTGGATGCTGGTGACCCTGGCGGCGATGTTAGGACAGATTGGTACGCCGGGCGGCGGCTTTGGTTTCTCTTATCATTACTCCAACGGCGGCAACCCAACACGCGTTGGCGGTGTGCTGCCGGAAATGTCTGCGGCGATTGCCGGACAGGCCAGCGAGGCCGCTGATGATGGTGGAATGACGGCGATTCCTGTCGCCCGTATTGTCGATGCGCTGGAAAATCCTGGTGGCAAATACCAACACAACGGTAAAGAACAAACTTACCCAAATATCAAAATGATCTGGTGGGCTGGCGGCGGTAATTTCACCCATCACCAGGACACTAACCGTCTGATAAAAGCCTGGCAGAAACCAGAGCTGATCGTCGTTTCTGAATGCTACTGGACGGCGGCAGCCAAACACGCGGATATCGTATTACCGATCACCACATCGTTTGAGCGCAATGACCTGACGATGACCGGCGATTACAGCAACCAACATATTGTGCCGATGAAGCAGGTTGTTGACCCACAATTTGAAGCACGTAACGATTTTGACGTATTTGCTGACCTTGCTGAATTACTGAAACCTGGCGGAAAAGAGATCTATACCGAAGGTAAAGATGAAATGGCGTGGCTGAAATTCTTTTATGATGCCGCTCAGAAAGGTGCCCGTGCGCAGCGCGTCACTATGCCGATGTTTAATGCCTTCTGGCAGCAAAATAAACTGCTTGAAATGCGCCGCAGCGAGAAGAACGAGCAATATGTTCGCTATGGCGATTTCCGCGCCGATCCGGTGAAGAATGCTCTGGGTACGCCAAGCGGAAAAATTGAGATCTATTCCAAAACGCTGGAAAAATTTGCTTATAAGGATTGCCCGGCACACCCAACCTGGCTTGCACCTGATGAGTGGAGAGGCACCGCCGACGAGAAGCAGTTGCAGCTTCTGACCGCGCATCCGGCACACCGTTTACACAGCCAGCTTAACTATGCGGAGTTGCGTAAAAAATATGCGGTTGCCGATCGTGAGCCGATCACCATTCACACCGAAGATGCTGCTCGCTTTGGTATTGCGAATGGCGATCTGGTGCGTGTCTGGAACAAACGCGGTCAGATTTTGACTGGCGCTGTGGTGACTGATGGGATCAAAAAAGGCGTGGTGTGCGTGCATGAAGGCGCATGGCCGGATCTGGAAAATAGCTTGTGTAAAAACGGCTGCGCAAACGTGTTAACGGCGGATATTCCAAGCTCTCAGTTGGCGAATGCCTGCGCCGGTAACACCTCGCTGGTGTATATCGAAAAATACACGGGCAATGCGCCGAAGTTGACGGCGTTTGATCAGCCAGCCATTCAGGCATAAGAAGTAAATAGCGCCCGGAAACGGGCGCTAAATTGCAGATAAAGTGTGCTTTATTCATGCCGGATGCGGCGTGAACGCCTTATCCAGCCTGCAAATTTGTGCAAATTTAACATATTGCAGGAGACGGGTAGGCCTGATAAGCGTAGCGCATCAGGCGGTTTTGGCGTTTGTCATCAATCCAGCGCTCGGAAACGGGTTACGGCTTACGCGCAATCAACACCGCGCGTTTAGGCGCAGGATAGCCTTCTACCGTTTTACTCGGATCATGCGGGTCGAGGAAATCAGACAAAGACTCGGTGACCATCCACTCGGTGCGGCGCTGCTCTTCTGTCGTCGTGACGCTCACGTCCGCAATGCGGATATCAACAAACCCACACTTCTTCAGCCAGTTTTTCAGCGCCAGTGCTGATGGAATGAAATAGACATTACGCATTTGCGCGTAACGATCGCCTGGCACCAGTACTGTGTGCTCATCGCCATCAACAATCAGCGTTTCCAGCACCAGTTCGCCTTCATTCACCAGTTGATCTTTTAACTGCCACAGATGTTCCAGCGGTGAGCGGCGATGGTACAGCACGCCCATCGAAAAGACGGTATCAAAGGCTTTCAGCGCCGGAAGTTGTTCAATACCTAACGGCAGCAGATGCGCGCGCTGATCGTTACCTAACAACTTACGCACCGCTTCGAACTGGCAGAGAAAAAGTTGCGTAGGGTCAATCCCCACCGCCAGATGCGCGCCTGCGCCAATCATGCGCCACATGTGATAACCGCTGCCGCAGCCAACATCGAGGATCGTGCGCCCGGTCAAATCAGAGAGATGCGGCAGAACACGATCCCATTTCCAGTCAGAACGCCATTCGGTGTCGATGTTAACGCCATACAGCGAGAACGGCCCTTTACGCCACGGCATCAGGTTGCGCATCAGTGTTTCAATGCGTTTAATCTGCCCGGCACTCAGCGGCTCTTTGCTTTCCGCCGTTACGCTATGCAGTAAATCAAGACGATACGGTTTAATTTCGGGCAGAAATTCCACCGCATTGGACCACTGTTTAAACAGACCGTGCTGCTGTTCACGTTGCCAGTTGGCAATCTGTGCAGGGAGGGTTTCCAGCCAGTGCGAAAGATGATTTTTGGCAATCAGAGAATAAAAGTTACCAAAGTCGATCATGCAGCGTCCTCTGCTTTCAATGCCACCAGTGAGCCAAAGTTAAAGCACTGGAACCATAACTCGCTATGTTCAAATCCGGCTTTATGCAGGCGTGCTTTATGGGTTTCCACAGAATCGGTCAGCATCACGTTTTCTAACATGCTGCGTTTTTGGCTGATCTCCAGCTCGCTGTAACCGTTGGCGCGTTTAAAATCGTGGTGCATGTTGAACAGCAGTTCACCGACTTTGGCATCTTCGAAACTGAATTTTTCCGAAAGCACCAGCGCACCGCCAGGATTCAGTCCTTGATAAATTTTATCCAGTAATGCCTGACGTTCAGAAGGCTCAAGGAATTGCAGGGTAAAATTCAGTACCACCATCGACGCGTTTTCAATGGCAATATCGCGAATATCACCCTCGATTACTTCTACAGGTGTTGGCGCTTTATAGGCGTCGATATGGCGACGGCAGCGTTCAATCATCGCCGGGGAGTTGTCGATGGCGATAATTTTACAATTATCATGATGAATATTGCGACGCACCGAGAGCGTCGCCGCGCCCAAAGAACAGCCCAGATCGTAAACCTGCGTACCAGGTTGTACGAAGCGTTCGGCCAACATGCCAATCATTGAAATAATATTGGAATAGCCGGGAACGGAACGCTGGATCATATCCGGGAAGACTTCGGCTACCCGTTCATCAAAGGTCCAGTCGCCCAGTCTGGCGATAGGGGCAGAAAATAACGTGTCGCGGTGAGACATAACGTAAAAATCCGGGAAAAAGAAAGTGGCGTATTGTGCGCTAACGCAGGGAGAAAACCAACTCCCAGGGCATATACCAAAGATTCGCCAGCACCATCAGCAACAGCGCACACCAGGTGGCGCTCATGCCGGAACGCCGCCAGCGAAACAGACGGTGATGAAAACCGTAATAATGCATCAGACGCCCGGCAAGCAGAACAATGCCGCAAATATGTACCATCCAGGTTTCTGCGCCATTCATTTCCATAAACAGCATCAATACAATCGCGATGGGAATATATTCCACCGCGTTACCGTGAATGCGAATGGCGCTTTGCAGTTCGCTAAAACCGCCGTCACCATAGGCAACGCGATATTGCATTCGCAGGCGAACAACATCAAAAGAGAACTTCATTAATAACAACGCACCTAAAACGGCATACAGCGCGCTTACCATACAAACTCCCTTTAAAATGGCCGATGGCTCCTGTCTATGATAGGTGGCAATTTCAGAAAAGAGAAGATTGCTGTGGAATAGCCGGAACTGCTCCGATCTCTGGAAGTGTCTTACGTAAGTCTTCCCAAAGGGTATGTACCAGTTCCGGTGCCTGGGCAATATCTGGCGTATGTAAAAAAAGATAAGGCGTGGTGGTCTGGTGCCACTGTGCTAATTTTTGTAACCAGACCTGAAATAATTCCCGATTTTGCGTCATATCATCGCTGCCGATAAAACGGATCAGTGGGTTTGTCGCTGTTAATACGGCATGAACCGGAACTTTGGGCTTTTTCCGTTGCGCGTCGCGAATGGCTTCATTATGCGGACGCGCTGCATGAACCGGACGGCTGTCTAAAATCACCCGATTAACGCTGCGCTGATGCAAACCGCGATTAAGCGTTTGTTCCTCTACCTCTTTGGCAAAAAACAGCGGATGACGAACTTCCACACCATAGGTAAATTCGCGAGGAAGGGAATCGAGAAAGTGCCACAGTGCAGACAGATCCCGGGGGCCAAATGTGGCGGGCAGTTGCAGCCAGTATTGCCCAATGCGCGGCGCTAACGGTGACATGCGGGTTAAAAATTCTGCTACTAAATCATCGCAATGTCGCAATGCGGCCTGGTGCGAAATGGTCGCCGGAAATTTAAAACAAAAACGAAAATCATCGCTGGTTTGCTCGCGCCAGCGCAGAACCACTTCCGGCTTTGGCAGAGCATAAAGGGTCGTGTTGCCCTCCACGCAGTTAAAATGGCGGGCGTACTCTTCCAGGCTGGAGATCCCCAACCGCACCCATTTTGGATGCGACCATTGCGGCAGACCGATATAAATCATAACGCGTTGAGGATCTCTTCCACGCGACGCACACGGGCAATGCGCGGGTAGATATGGTTGATGCTGTTGTTGTGCTGTTCGGTACTGGCAGCGCTACAGGCGTCTTCAGCGATCACCAGATTAAACCCTAACTCCCACGCGTTACGGGCGGTGGACTCAACGCCGATATTGGTTGAAATCCCACACAAGACAATGGTGTCAATGCCACGACGGCGTAATTGCAACTCCAGATCCGTACCGTAAAACGCACCCCATTGACGTTTAATGATTTCAATATCGCTGTCAGTTGCACCTAACGCCGCAGGATGCCGCCACCAGTTCTCCGGCAACGTTTTGGCAGGCGAAGGCGCATCAACCGGCTGTTTCAATGCTTCGGCATAATCGGCAGACCAGCCGACGCGCACCAGAAATACGGACTGTCCGTTTGCGCGAAATTTCGCCGCCAGTTTTCCGGCGCGATTAACAACATCCTCGGCAGTATGTGGGCCACCGGCAAAAGGCAAGATGCCTTCCTGTAAATCAATCACCACCAGCGCAGTGGTTTTAGCATTAAGCTCAAGCATGATCTCTCCTGATAAAACAAAATCGTACCTCTCACCTTAATGCGATTAGCCGATGGCAGGATGACAAATTTTGTTAATTTTTATGTGTTCAGGCAACACCTTTATAGCAAACAAGGGTAGAGTCTGATTCCAGGCCTGATATAAAGTGGTAACGAGTCGTTCCAGAGCGGGCCAGACTCTTACGGTGCGGCAGAATTTCCAGTATAATAGCCGCCTTTTTTCATTCAGTTGTGACATACAGCTAACGCTGCGACTTAGGTCACCTGCGCAGCAGGGGACATCCGCCGGCAGCTAAGTTAAGGGATATCTCATGCGTACAGAATATTGTGGACAGCTCCGTTTGTCCCACGTGGGGCAGCAGGTGACTCTGTGTGGTTGGGTCAACCGTCGTCGTGATCTTGGTAGCCTGATCTTCATCGATATGCGCGACCGCGAAGGTATCGTGCAGGTATTTTTCGATCCGGATCGTGCGGACGCGTTAAAGCTGGCCTCCGAACTGCGTAATGAGTTCTGCATTCAGGTAACGGGCACCGTGCGTGCGCGTGACGAAAAAAATATCAACCGCGATATGGCGACCGGCGAAATCGAAGTGCTGGCGTCTTCGCTGACCATCATCAACCGCGCAGACGTTCTGCCGCTTGACTCTAACCACGTCAACACCGAAGAAGCGCGTCTGAAATACCGCTACCTCGACCTGCGTCGTCCGGAAATGGCTCAACGCCTGAAAACGCGCGCTAAAATTACTAGCCTGGTGCGCCGTTTTATGGATGACCACGGCTTCCTCGACATCGAAACTCCGATGCTGACCAAAGCGACGCCGGAAGGCGCACGTGACTACCTGGTGCCGTCTCGTGTGCACAAAGGTAAATTCTACGCGCTGCCGCAGTCTCCGCAGTTGTTCAAACAGTTGCTGATGATGTCCGGTTTCGACCGCTACTATCAGATCGTTAAGTGTTTCCGTGACGAAGACCTGCGTGCTGATCGTCAGCCTGAATTTACCCAGATCGATGTGGAAACTTCGTTCATGACCGCGCCGCAAGTGCGTGAAGTCATGGAAGCCCTGGTACGTCATCTGTGGCTGGAAGTGAAGGGCGTAGATCTGGGCGATTTCCCGGTAATGACCTTTGCGGAAGCTGAACGCCGTTATGGTTCTGATAAACCGGATCTGCGTAACCCGATGGAACTGACCGACGTTGCCGACCTGCTGAAATCCGTTGAGTTTGCGGTATTCGTGGGGCCAGCGAACGATCCGAAAGGTCGTGTTGCTGCTCTGCGAGTTCCGGGCGGGGCATCGCTGACCCGTAAGCAGATCGACGAATACGGTAACTTCGTCAAAATCTACGGCGCGAAAGGTCTGGCTTACATCAAAGTCAACGAACGCGCGAAAGGTCTGGAAGGTATCAACAGCCCGGTAGCGAAATTCCTCAACGCTGAAATCATCGAAGCCATCCTGGATCGTACCGCCGCACAAGATGGCGATATGATTTTCTTCGGTGCCGACAACAAGAAAATTGTTGCCGACGCGATGGGCGCACTGCGTCTGAAAGTCGGTAAAGATCTTGGCCTGACCGACGAAAGCAAATGGGCACCGCTGTGGGTTATCGACTTCCCGATGTTTGAAGACGATGGCGAAGGCGGCCTGACGGCAATGCACCATCCGTTCACCTCACCGAAAGACATGACTGCCGCCGAGCTGAAAGCGGCACCGGAAAATGCGGTGGCGAACGCTTACGATATGGTCATCAATGGTTACGAAGTGGGCGGTGGCTCTGTGCGTATCCATAATGGTGATATGCAGCAGACGGTGTTTGGCATTCTGGGTATCACCGAAGAAGAACAGCGCGAGAAATTCGGCTTCCTGCTCGATGCCCTGAAATATGGTACGCCGCCGCACGCAGGTTTGGCATTCGGTCTTGACCGTCTGACCATGCTGCTGACCGGCACCGACAACATCCGTGACGTTATCGCCTTCCCGAAAACAACGGCGGCAGCGTGTCTGATGACTGAAGCCCCGAGCTTTGCCAACCCGACTGCACTGGCTGAGCTGAGCATTCAGGTTGTCAAGAAGGCTGAGAATAACTGATATGAATAAAATACACGAAATCATTTGCGGTGCATCGAGGCGGCAACTGAGTGAACTCCCATGAGCATAGATAACTATGTGAATGGGATGAGCGAAAGCAGCCAACGAAGAGACAGCGTGAAGGATAAAGTGTATAAGCGCCCCGTTTCGATCTTAGTGGTCATTTACGCACAAGATACGAAACGGGTGCTGATGTTACAGCGGCGTGACGATCCTGACTTCTGGCAGTCGGTAACCGGCAGTGTGGAGGAGGGTGAAACCGCGCCGCAAGCTGCTATGCGCGAAGTAAAGGAAGAGGTCACCATTGATGTTGTTGCTGAACAACTGACCTTAATTGACTGTCAGCGCACGGTAGAGTTTGAAATTTTTTCACATTTGCGTCATCGCTATGCGCCGGGCGTGACGCGTAATACGGAATCATGGTTCTGTCTTGCGCTACCACACGAGCGCCAGATTGTTTTTACTGAACATCTGGCATACCAATGGCTTGATGCGCCCGCTGCGGCGGCGCTTACTAAGTCGTGGAGCAACCGACAGGCGATTGAACAATTTGTAATTAACTTAGCCTGAGAAGGCGTATACACAAAATCCTTCGAGCTGTATCAAGGTGGTAAACGAGAGCCGCTAACGCAGGCAGCCTGAAGGATCAAGTGTATAGTTATTTTGGAGATATTTTTATGGCAGGTCATAGTAAATGGGCCAACACCAGACATCGTAAAGCTGCGCAGGATGCTAAGCGCGGTAAAATCTTCACTAAAATCATTCGTGAGCTGGTGACCGCAGCTAAACTGGGTGGTGGCGATCCGGATGCTAACCCGCGTCTGCGTGCTGCCATTGATAAAGCACTGTCTAACAACATGACCCGTGACACCCTGAACCGCGCAATTGCACGTGGTGTGGGCGGTGATGATGATGCGAACATGGAAACCATCATCTACGAAGGTTACGGTCCTGGTGGCACTGCAATCATGATTGAATGTCTCTCTGACAACCGCAACCGTACCGTTGCTGAAGTGCGTCACGCATTCAGCAAATGTGGTGGCAACCTCGGTACTGACGGTTCCGTGGCTTATCTGTTCAGCAAAAAAGGTGTGATCTCCTTCGAGAAAGGTGACGAAGACACCATTATGGAAGCGGCGCTGGAAGCAGGTGCTGAAGACGTTGTGACCTATGATGACGGCGCGATTGACGTTTACACCGCATGGGAAGAGATGGGTAAAGTACGCGACGCTCTGGAAGCGGCAGGTCTGAAAGCAGATAGCGCGGAAGTATCTATGATCCCGTCAACCAAAGCTGATATGGATGCAGAAACCGCACCGAAACTGATGCGTCTGATCGATATGCTGGAAGACTGCGACGACGTGCAGGAAGTTTACCATAACGGTGAGATCTCTGATGAGGTTGCAGCGACCCTCTGATGAGGCCGGCTAAACAACAAAACGGAGACGCGTGATGGCGATTATTCTCGGCATTGACCCGGGTTCACGCGTTACCGGTTACGGCGTTATCCGCCAGGTGGGCAGACAACTGTCCTACCTGGGTAGCGGATGCATACGCACCAAAGTGGATGATTTACCGTCTCGTCTGAAGCTCATTTATGCAGGCGTGACGGAAATCATCACCCAGTTCCAGCCAGATTATTTCGCAATCGAACAAGTCTTTATGGCGAAGAACGCCGATTCTGCCCTGAAACTGGGGCAGGCGCGTGGTGTGGCGATTGTGGCAGCGGTGAATCAGGAATTGCCGGTATTTGAGTATGCCGCTCGCCAGGTAAAGCAAACCGTGGTGGGTATTGGCAGTGCCGAGAAAAGCCAGGTGCAGCATATGGTTCGCACCTTGCTGAAACTTCCCGCTAACCCGCAGGCAGACGCCGCTGATGCGCTGGCAATTGCCATCACCCACTGCCATATCAGTCAGAATGCGATGCAGATGAGCGAATCGCGGCTGAATCTGGCTCGCGGGCGACTGCGTTAAATTATACTGCCTCGGTCAGTTCAGGCTGAGGCGTATCTACTCCTTCGGCATGAATCAACACCAGACCCGGATGATGCCACAAACTCGCTGGCGTTACGGTTTTTCGCGCCCACGGAATTGAGCCTAAAAACCAGAATTTCCAGAAAGTAAGTTTTGCATGTGGATTGCTGTGTAATAACTCTTCAAAAGTTTCTATCTCGCCTACCGGAATACATAATGCTTCTTTATAAATATCAAAGACAAACTTTGAGCAGAACTGGCGAGATGACTCATATTTAAACCCGGTGTGATAGAGCTTGCGCAGTCGAGAGGGAACCTGTTCTATCAGCCTTTGTTTTTGCTGTTCTGTCAGCCCTGCACCTAATCGCTTTACGGCATAGCGTTGGTGAGAAGAACGTTTAATAAAATGGGACAGTGCGGTGATGGTGGAGAGGGGAACACGGCTTTCTGCGACCAGAAAATCATCGCCGTCATGACCGATAATGATCCCGACGTGATTACTCCAGCAATTTGATGCGGCAGAAATTTGGCCGAATAATGCGGCACCTATACATGTAAATACAATATCACCAGTTTCATATTCAGCAGGATAATTAATATTCACTTTATCATTCCATTGAAATAAATTTGAATATGTTTAATAACATAAAATCTTTTTTATCGCAGGTGTAGTCAAGTTTATTTTTTTTGGTCTTTTACCTGAATATTTAATATATAAAATATTTGCTTTCAATATGACCTGGAGAATGAATTATGCAGTGACAATTCTCCGTTCATCGAGACGCCTCGCAATTTTTCTGCATCCTTCGCTGGATATCTATCCAGCATTTTTTTATCATACAGCATTATCTTTGATTCATTACGCAGGAGCGTCATGTGATAGGCAGGCTGAGAGGCATCATTCTGGAAAAACAACCCCCGCTGGTGTTACTTGAAGTGGGCGGCGTAGGCTATGAAGTGCATATGCCGATGACCTGTTTTTATGAACTCCCTGAAGCGGGCCAGGAAACGATAGTCTTCACCCACTTTGTAGTACGTGAAGACGCGCAGTTACTGTACGGTTTTAACAATAAGCAAGAACGCACGCTGTTTAAAGAACTGATTAAAACCAATGGTGTGGGGCCGAAACTGGCACTGGCGATCCTCTCTGGTATGTCAGCGCAGCAGTTTGTTAATGCCGTTGAGCGTGAGGATCCTGCAGCACTGGTGAAATTACCTGGCATAGGTAAAAAAACTGCCGAACGGCTGATTGTTGAAATGAAAGATCGCTTTAAAGGCCTGCACGGCGATCTGTTTACACCGGCTGCCGATCTGGTGTTGACCTCACCGGCAAGCCCGGCAACCGACGATGCCGAGCAGGAAGCGGTTGCTGCGCTGGTGGCGCTGGGCTATAAACCACAAGAAGCCAGCCGCATGGTGAGCAAAATCGCTCGTCCTGATGCCAGCAGTGAAACATTAATTCGCGAAGCCCTGCGCGCCGCGTTATGAGGTAAAGGATGATTGAAGCAGACCGTCTGATTTCTGCCGGTACGACCTTGCCGGAAGATGTGGTAGATCGCGCTATTCGCCCCAAATTACTGGAAGAGTATGTTGGTCAGCCGCAGGTCCGTTCGCAGATGGAGATTTTCATCAAAGCGGCGAAACTGCGCGGCGATGCCCTCGATCATCTATTGATTTTTGGTCCTCCTGGCCTGGGAAAAACCACGTTAGCCAACATCGTTGCCAATGAAATGGGCGTCAATTTACGCACAACGTCTGGTCCGGTACTGGAAAAGGCGGGTGACCTGGCGGCAATGCTGACCAACCTTGAACCGCACGATGTGCTGTTTATTGATGAGATCCATCGTCTCTCGCCAGTCGTGGAAGAGGTGCTGTATCCGGCGATGGAAGATTACCAGTTGGATATTATGATTGGTGAAGGCCCGGCAGCGCGTTCGATAAAAATCGATCTACCACCGTTCACCCTGATTGGCGCGACCACGCGTGCTGGCTCATTGACATCGCCATTGCGTGACCGTTTCGGTATAGTGCAGCGCCTGGAGTTTTACCAGGTGCCTGATCTGCAATATATCGTCAGTCGTAGCGCACGGTTTATGGGGCTTGAGATGAGTGACGATGGCGCACTGGAAGTCGCTCGCCGGGCGCGAGGTACGCCACGTATCGCTAATCGTTTGCTGCGTCGTGTGCGTGATTTTGCCGAAGTGAAGCATGATGGCACCATCTCGGCAGATATCGCCGCCCAGGCGCTGGATATGCTTAATGTCGATGCAGAAGGTTTCGATTATATGGATCGCAAGTTATTGCTGGCGGTAATCGATAAATTCTTCGGTGGTCCGGTTGGCCTGGATAACCTGGCTGCAGCCATTGGCGAAGAGCGTGAAACCATTGAGGATGTGCTGGAACCTTATTTGATTCAGCAAGGCTTTTTGCAGCGTACACCGCGCGGGCGTATGGCGACAGTGCGGGCGTGGAACCACTTCGGGATTACGCCGCCAGAAATGCCGTAGAGCGGATAAAGCGTTAACGTCGCATCTGGCATTGAATTATTGACAGGATGAATCGAGACAGGCGCTCCCGCAGGAGCGCCTGATTGATTAGCGACCAAACAGGTCACGTTTTTTCGCTTTAAATGGCTGGGAAATCACCACCAGCACTGCGACAATCAGGTAAGCAACAAAAATACCGAGCAACCACTGCGGCATATCCAGACCTAAAAACTCCCACTGACGCTCAGCGCAATCACCAGAGGCGACAAACACTTGTGGCACCCATTTATCCAGCGGCAGCCACTCCGGGAAGCGAACCATGAAATCACAGGTCATAAACGGCGAAGGATAGAGCTGGAGCATGGTGTGTTCGTAAGTTAACTGCACACCACGAAACGCGCTATACAACCAGATAATCATCGCCACATAACGCAGCGGCGTTTTCGGGGCGATAGCGCCAATCAACGCGGCACCCAGAACACCGAATAACGCGCAGCGTTCATAAATACAGAGCACGCAAGGTTTCAATAACATCACATGCTGGAACCACAGCGCCGTCAGTTCCAGTGCCAGAGCGGTAAGCGCCATTAACAACCAAGCACCCCGCCCCTGTGAACATTGGTTCAAAAATCGCAACATAATAATTTCCCTGCAATATGCATCGAATGCGCAGTTTAAACCAATTCATTCGTTGCGCCACCAGGAGGGAGTAAAAATAGGATGTAATTGAACAATTATCGGGCGGAAAGGCAAACCGGGCATGAATATGCCCGGTAAGTTGTTATCAAAGCGTTGCTATCCACCCCATTTGCATAAACCATTCAGTTACAGGGGCAAGAGTAAACTCTACGCAAAGTAGCCCGACGAGGGTCAGTACGAGGGTGTAGGGCAGAGCCATCCATACCATGCGGCCATAAGAAAGACGTATCAATGGCGCGAGAGCGGAGGTTAACAGGAACAAGAACGCAGCTTGTCCGTTCGGCGTGGCGACGGATGGCAGGTTGGTCCCGGTGTTAATGGCGACGGCCAGCAGTTCATACTGCTTCATACTGATAGCGCCGCTCTCCATTGCTGCTTTGGCTTCGTTGATATAAATCGTTCCCACAAAGACGTTATCCGAAATGGAAGACAGCAAACCGTTGAAGATATAGAACAGCGATAGCTGGGCGTGTTCTGATGCCTGCAATACAAACTGGATAATTGGGGAGAACAGTTGTTGGTCGATAATCACCGCAACTACCGAGAAAAAGACCGTCAACAGTGCAGTGAATGGCAGAGATTCGGTGAAGGCTTTGCCGATAGCATGTTCATCAGTGACACCGGTCAGTGATGTAGTCAGAATAATGACAGACAAACCAATCAGGCCGACTTCCGCCAGATGCAACGCCAGCGCGGTGACCAGCCAGACGCCGATAATCGCCTGGACAATCAGGCGAATTTTATCCTGACGTGTACGCTGGTTACGGCTTTGATCGTCAAACTGCTGCAGCACTTCGCGGACTTTCTCCGGCAGCGTTTCACCGTAGCCAAACCAACGCATTTTCTCCACTAACAGGCAGGTTAACAAACCACAAATCAGAACCGGGACGGTTACCGGTGACATGCGCAGGAAGAAATCGCCAAAATGCCAGCCAGCAGCTTTCGCAATAATCAGGTTTTGCGGTTCACCGACCATGGTCATCACACCGCCTAATGCAGTACCGACACCCGCGTGCATCATCAGGCTACGCAGAAAACCACGGAACTGCTCCAGCACCACCTTGTAATGCTTGTCGATATGGCTGTCGTCTTGCAGATCGGTATCTTCGGCACGGGAAGAAGCCACTCGGTGATAAATACCATAAAAACCCACCGCAACGCTGATCACCACGGCCACTACGGTTAAGGCATCCAGGAACGCGGAGAGAAACGCAGCCGCCACACAAAAAGAGAGCGATAACAGCATCTTGGAGCGAATGCTTAACAGCAAGCGGGTAAAGATGAACAGCAATAGCTGTTTCATAAAATAGATACCCGCCACCATAAACATCAGTAGCAGCAAGACTTCAAGATTCGCCGCCACCTCTTCACGGACGTGCTCCGCGCTGGTCATGCCTATGAATACCGCTTCGATAGCCAACAGGCCGCCAGGCAGTAGCGGATAGCATTTGAGCGCCATCGCCAGGGTGAAAATAAATTCCGCTACCAACAGCCAGCCAGCAACAAAAGGGCTGATGAGGAAAATTAACGGGTTAACAATTAAGAAAATAATGAGGGCAAGTTTGTACCAGTCAGGTGACTGGCCCAAAAAATTGCGCCATAACGCGCGGCCCCAGGAGATCTCCATGATGGTTTCCCTTACCTTACAAATAATAAATGATGTTTTTATGTTAGAACGCAAAGCTTAACGGCCAGGCAGGAGTGAGGCAAGTCTTGATAGTCAAGCGGAAAGAGATGCGGAAAATGAAGCCCTGATCCCTTTTTTCTTCTTTTTGTCTGCTATCAGCGTAGTTAGCCCTCTGGTATGATGAGTCCAACTTTGTTTTGCTGTGTTATGGAAATCTCACTATGGTCATTAAGGCGCAAAGCCCGGCAGGTTTCGCGGAAGAGTACATTATTGAAAGTATCTGGAATAACCGCTTCCCACCCGGGACTATTTTGCCCGCAGAACGTGAACTTTCAGAATTAATTGGCGTAACGCGTACGACGTTACGTGAAGTGTTGCAGCGACTGGCACGAGATGGCTGGTTGACTATTCAACATGGCAAGCCAACGAAGGTGAATAATTTCTGGGAAACCTCCGGTTTAAATATCCTTGAAACACTGGCGCGACTCGACCACGAAAGTGTGCCGCAACTTATTGATAATTTGCTGTCTGTGCGTACCAATATTTCAACTATTTTTATTCGCACCGCGTTTCGTCAGCACCCTGATAAAGCGCAGGAAGTGCTGGCAACCGCCAATGAAGTGGCCGATCACGCCGATGCTTTTGCTGATCTGGATTACAACATTTTCCGCGGTCTGGCGTTTGCCTCTGGCAACCCGATTTACGGCCTGATCATTAACGGAATGAAAGGGTTGTACACGCGCATTGGTCGTCACTATTTTGCTAATCCGGAAGCGCGCAGTCTGGCGCTGGGTTTCTACCACAAGCTGTCGGCATTGTGCAGTGAAGGCGCGCACGATCAGGTTTACGAAACGGTGCGTCGCTATGGGCATGAGAGTGGCGAGATTTGGCACCGGATGCAGAAGAACTTGCCAGGTGATTTAGCCATTCAGGGGCGATAATCCATCCAGACTGATGACAAACGCGTAATTGCCTGATGCGCTATGCTTATCAGGCTTACGTTGTTCTTGCAATATATTGAATTTTCGATACTTTGTACGCCACATCAGGCAAAAATGAGTCCTCCTCAAATGAGGAGGACTTTTTACAGATTTCCCATTCTTGGCGGGCAACGTTCCAGCAACTCGACGCTGCCATCTTCGTTTTGCTGCTCCAGCGTCACATCAAATCCCCACAAACGATGCACATGTTTCAGCACCTCTTTACGTCCCCGATCCAGCGGAGCGCGGTTATGCGGAATGTAGCGTAGAATCAGCGAACGGTCGCCGCGCAAATCCACGTTCCAGATCTGAATATTCGGCTCCAGATTGCTTAAGTTATATTGCGACGATAATCGGTTACGGATCTCCCGATAACCCTCCTCATTATGAATGGCAGAAATTTCCAGATAATTATGCCGATCATCATCCAGCACGGTGAAGAAGCGGAAGTCACGCATTACCTTCGGTGACAGGAATTGACTGATAAAGCTCTCATCTTTGAAATCACGCATCGCGAAATGCAGCGTTTCCAGCCAGTCAGAACCGGCGATATCCGGGAACCAGTATTTGTCTTCTTCCGTTGGTGACTGACAAATCCGCTTAATATCCTGGAACATGGCGAATCCGAGAGCATACGGATTAATGCCGCTGTACCACGGGCTGTTATACGGCGGCTGGAAGACCACATTGGTGTGACTATGCAAGAACTCCAGCATAAAGCGTTCGGTCACTTTCCCTTCATCGTACAGATGGTTAAGGATGGTGTAGTGCCAGAAGGTGGCCCAGCCTTCGTTCATCACCTGAGTCTGTTTTTGCGGATAAAAATACTGGCTCACCTTACGCACAATGCGCAGGATTTCACGCTGCCATGATTCCAGCAGTGGGGCATTTTTCTCCATAAAATAGAGCAGGTTTTCTTGTGGTTCGGAAGGATAGCGGCGCGCTTCGGCAACGGTTTTCTCTTCTTCGCGTTTCGGCAGGGTACGCCAGAGCATATTGACCTGACTTTGCAGATACTCTTCGCGGCTTTTCTGCCGGGCTTTCTCCTCTTGCAGCGAGATTTTTTGCGGGCGTTTGTAACGATCCACTCCGTAGTTCATCAGCGCATGGCACGAGTCCAGCAGCTTTTCTACCTCATCAACGCCATAACGTTCTTCGCACTCGGTAATGTATTTGCGGGCGAAAATCAGGTAATCGACAATCGAACTGGCATCGGTCCAGCTACGGAATAAATAATTGTTTTTGAAGAAAGAGTTATGGCCGTAACAGGCATGCGCCATCACCAGCGCCTGCATGGTAATGGTGTTCTCTTCCATCAGGTAAGCGATACACGGGTTAGAGTTTATGACAATTTCATAGGCCAGCCCTTGTTGGCCATGCTTATACAGGCGCTCAGTTTCGATAAACTTCTTACCAAATGACCAGTGCGGATAGTTAATCGGCATACCGACGCTGGAGTAGGCATCCATCATCTGTTCTGAGGTGATCACTTCAATCTGGTGCGGGTAGGTATCCAGCCGATAGAGTTTCGCCACCCGGTCTATCTCTGCCAGATAAATATCCAGCAGCTCGAACGTCCAGTCGGGTCCATCGCTCAAACGTGTGGTGTCCTTATTCATAGAATCGATCGTCGCCATACGCGCACCTCATTGTTGTCGGTACTCTCTGTGTGGAGGACCTCATTTCAAGCATAGAACACCCGTTAAAAACCGCGTCGCCGGAGAATTTTTTTCTTTGCGATTTCTTATTATCGTAGTGCCAATAATCAGCCTCTGAACGGAATTTTCTGCTGGATAAAAAGTACCTTCAGCAGGAGATACCAAAGACGGCATATTCCCACAGCGTCAGGGAGATGTGAGCCAGCTCACCATAAAAAAGCCATATGTTGAATAATATTTTCATCTAGGTTATCAAGATGTAATTAGATTATTGTTCTTTTACTGTATCTACCGTTATCGGAGTGGCTATGCGAGTTGTCATACTGGGAAGTGGTGTGGTAGGCGTTGCCAGCGCCTGGTATTTAAATCAGGCAGGACATGAGGTCACCGTTATTGATCGGGAACCGGGAGCAGCCCTGGAAACCAGCGCAGCAAATGCCGGGCAAATCTCGCCTGGTTATGCGGCACCGTGGGCGGCGCCAGGTGTGCCGTTGAAGGCGATTAAATGGATGTTTCAGCGCCATGCACCGCTGGCGGTTCGTCTCGACGGTACGCAATTTCAGTTGAAATGGATGTGGCAAATGTTACGTAACTGCGACACCAGCCACTACATGGAAAACAAAGGGCGGATGGTGCGCCTGGCGGAATACAGCCGTGATTGCCTGAAAACATTACGTGCTGAGACTAACATCCAGTATGAAGGGCGGCAGGGCGGGACGCTGCAACTGTTCCGTACCGAACAACAATATGAAAACGCGACTCGCGATATTGCCGTTCTGGAAGATGCTGGTGTGCCGTACAAACTACTGGGATCCAGCCGTCTGGCGGAAGTGGAGCCAGCGCTGGCCGAAGTGGCACACAAACTCACCGGTGGCCTGCAACTGCCCAATGACGAAACCGGCGATTGCCAGCTCTTTACCCAGAATTTAGCGCGAATGGCGGAACAGGCGGGGGTTAAATTCCGCTTTAATACGCCTGTCGATCAACTGCTTTGCGACGGTGAGCAGATCTATGGCGTGAAGTGTGGTGATGAAGTGATTAAGGCCGATGCGTATGTGATGGCATTTGGTTCTTACTCGACAGCGATGCTCAAAGGCATTGTTGATATTCCGGTCTACCCGCTGAAAGGTTACTCGCTGACCATTCCGATTGCACAAGAAGATGGTGCGCCGGTGTCCACTATTCTCGATGAAACCTACAAAATTGCCATTACACGTTTCGATAATCGCATCCGTGTCGGCGGAATGGCGGAAATTGTTGGCTTTAATACTGAACTGCTACAGCCGCGCCGTGAAACGCTGGAGATGGTGGTTCGCGATCTCTATCCGCGCGGCGGTCATGTTGAGCAGGCCACGTTCTGGACGGGGCTACGCCCGATGACGCCAGATGGCACGCCGGTTGTGGGGCGTACACGCTTTAAAAATTTGTGGCTGAATACCGGTCACGGCACGCTCGGCTGGACGATGGCTTGCGGTTCTGGTCAGTTGTTAAGCGATCTGCTCTCTGGTCGCACGCCCGCTATCCCGTATGAGGATTTAAGCGTGGCGCGCTACAGCCGTGGATTTACGCCATCGCGCCCGGGTCATTTACATGGCGCGCACAGCTAAGGACGCGAGATGACCAGACCGATACAGGCCAGCCTCGATCTGCAGGCATTAAAACAGAATCTGACCATTGTTCGCCAGGCCGCGCCGCATGCGCGTGTCTGGTCGGTGGTAAAAGCCAACGCGTATGGTCACGGTGTCGAGCGTATCTGGAGCGCGCTCGGGGCCACCGATGGCTTTGCATTACTTAATCTGGAAGAGGCGATAACGTTACGCGAGCGCGGCTGGAAAGGGCCGATCCTGATGCTGGAGGGATTTTTCCATGCTCAGGATCTGGAAATTTATGACCAGTACCGGCTGACCACCTGTGTACACAGCAACTGGCAGCTCAAAGCGTTGCAAAACGCGCGACTAAAGGCACCGCTGGATATTTATCTTAAAGTGAACAGCGGGATGAATCGGCTGGGCTTCATGCCTGAGCGCATGCTTACCGTCTGGCAGCAATTGCGGGCGATGGCGAATGTTGGCGAAATGACGCTGATGTCGCATTTTGCCGATGCGGAGCATCCTGATGGGATTTCTACGGCGATGGCGCGTATTGAGCGAGCAGCAGAAGGACTGGAGTGTCGGCGTTCGTTGTCTAACTCGGCGGCAACCCTGTGGCATCCGGAAGCGCATTTTGACTGGGTTCGACCAGGCATTATTTTGTATGGTGCTTCGCCGTCCGGTCAGTGGCGGGATATTGCCAATACTGGATTACGTCCGGTAATGACATTAAGCAGCGAGATTATTGGTATCCAGACACTAAAAGCAGGAGATCGTGTGGGCTATGGCGGTCACTATACCGCGCGCGATGAGCAGCGAATTGGCATTGTCGCCGCCGGATACGCCGATGGTTATCCGCGTCATGCGCCAACCGGTACACCTGTTTTAGTGGACGGAGTACGCACCATGACGATAGGGACAGTCTCGATGGATATGCTGGCGGTTGATTTGACGCCTTGCCCGCAGGCGGGAATTGGTACGCCGGTTGAGCTGTGGGGCAAGGAGATCAAAATTGATGATGTCGCCGCCGCTGCCGGAACGGTAGGCTATGAGTTGATGTGCGCGCTGGCGTTACGCGTGCCAGTTGTGACGGTGTAACTTGCTGTTAGCCGGATAAGACGCACAGCGTCGCATCCGGCGATACAAACTACATCAAATTTTAGATTCGGCTTCGTCCTCTGCCACCCGAACGCCGATCTTCAACACGGCATTATCTTCTTTCTCAGCCACCGTCCAGATCATCCCGGCAAACTCCACCTGGTCACCGACAACCGGTGCCGCGCCTAACAACTGCTGAACAATTTCACCCAGTGTTTGCTGTTTATCGCGATATTCCCGGCCGTCTTCCAGACCATATATCAGCGCCACATCAGCATATTTGGCGCTGGCTTCGAGAATGAAGTCACCAAAGAAGCGTTGATCCAGCGCGACTGGCGGCGACTGGCTGAACAGTTTACCGAGCGCCGGAAGATCGCGCTCCCGACCAATTACACACAGCACATCGCCTTCGCGCAGTCGGGTGCTGCCGGTGGGATGAAGCAACTGGTTATCACGAAACAGTGCCGCAATACGCGTCTCTTTTGGCATATGCAGATCGCGCAGTGCCGCACCCACGCACCATTTATCGGCACTTAACTGATAAACAAACTGCTCCCACGGGTTTTCCGGGTGAATATCCAGGCCAACGCGTGATACAGGACGTCCGACGGGCGGAACCACGACTTTGGCTTTTTTCGCTGCCCACGAGAGTGATGTTCCCTGTAATAGCAGTGAAACCAGCACCACGAAGAAGGCGACATTAAAGAACAAGCGCGCATTTTCCAGCCCCGCCATCATCGGGAATACTGCCAGAATGATCGGCACCGCGCCGCGTAATCCCACCCAACTGATAAACACCCGTTCGCGCAGATTGAAGCCGCGGAACGGTAATAATCCGGCAAATACCGACAGGGGACGGGCGAAGAAAATCATCCATGCGGACAATATGAGCGCCGGAATGGCAATAGGCAGCAGGTCGCTCGGATTAACCAACAGGCCGAGCACGAGGAACATGGCGATTTGTGCCAGCCAGGCGAGGCCGTCGAAATTTTGCAGAATGCCGTAGCGGTTGCGAATCGGGCGATTACCCAGCAGAAAACCGCACAGATAAACTGCCAGAATACCGCTGCCTTCCAGCGCCGTGGTTAAAGAGAAAATCAGGATACCGCCGCTTAATGCCAGCAATGGATACAAGCCCGCAGGCAGAGCAATGCGGTTAATCATTTGCAGCAGTAAATAACCACCGCCAAGACCGATCACAATTCCCAGCCCAAATTGCTGCAGAATATCGACAACGAACATCCAGCTAATAGTGCTTTCATGATGCTGGATCATCGCAATCAAGGTAATCGTCAGAAAGACGGCCATCGGATCATTGCTGCCGGATTCTATCTCCAGCGTTGAGCCAACACGTTCGTTAAGTCCCTTGCCGCCAAGCAGAGAAAAGACCGCTGCGGCGTCGGTGGAGCCGACAATGGCACCGATTAATAAGCCTTCAATCAAATCAAGATTAAACAACCACGCCGCCATCATGCCGGTTAAACCTGAGGTGATAAGCACGCCGACTGTCGCCAGTGAAAGCGCCGGACCTAATGCAACGCGAAATGAGCTGGCCTGGGTTCGCATCCCGCCGTCGAGCAAAATAATTGCCAGCGCCAGATTACTTACCATGTAGGCAAAAGGATAATTATCAAACGGAATGCCGCCGACGCCATCGACGCCCGCCAACATGCCAATCGCCAGGAAAATAACCAGAATCGGAATGCCAAGGCGGGAAGAAAATGAACTAAGTAAAATACTACTGGTGACAAGGATGGAGCCTAAGATGAAAAGGCTAATGATTGTTGCGGCATCCAACGGTCGGTTACTCCTGATTACGCTGTCTCGTACTATAAACCCTACCATATTCACGGCAGAAACAGCGTTTTACTTGGCCCTGAAGCGTGATTTTTTTACGCTTTCAGAACAGGATGACCGCTTATTGTCATCCGTGTGCCTCTTTTATCGTTATTGAGTATGGCATGTGCGCCCAACGGCAGTGTAACCGTGCGTTGTTCATGACCAAAATCGAGGCCGGTGATGAGTGGGATCGACAGACGAGAGCGCAAGAACGCGTAAACTGACTCCAGGTTGTAACCCGCGTCATAATCATTTGGCGCGCTGCCACTGAAACTACCGAGAATGATCGCGCTCTGACGATGTAAAATACCTGCGTGATAAAGCTGTAACAACATGCGCTCGACGCGGAAAGGATGCTCGTTGATATCCTCCAGCACCAGAATGCCGTTCTCGATTTGCGGCATCCAGGGCGTACCAATCAGCGAAATCAACATCGCGAGGTTGCCTCCCCACAACGTGCCTTCGCTCTGACACGCCGGGCCTTCCCCTTGCCATTCAATGGCGAACGTTTCATTACGTAACGCCAGCCAGAAATGGTGCTCGGTAAAGGCGTTCAACTCATCCGCGCCAAAATTCGCCACCAGCATCGGTCCGCTAAAGGTGATGACATTGCCTTGCGCCAGAAGAGCGCACTGAATGGCCGTAAAATCGCTATGCCCGCAGATGAGCAACGGATCATGTTGTTGGCGAGTTACCAGTGCCTGCCAGTCAATGTCTGCCAGTAAGCGACTGGCACCGTAACCGCCGCGTACTGCCAGTACGATAGTGTTGGGTGAGGTCAGCCTGGCAAGGGCATTGATATCCTCCAGTCGCTCCGTTTCCGTACCAGCAAAACGCTCACAGCGTCGGGCAATGACCTCTACGTTATTGACCTGATGACCTGCATCCGTCAGGCGTTGAATACCGCGCTGCGCGGCGTGCTGATTAATGCAGTAACCCGACGGGGCGATTAAGTGAAACTGAGACATGGCAATTCCTTGCTGACAACAGAAACGAATTGTATATCATGCCGCTTAGGTGTGCTGTTGTCACCTCAACGGCGATTCCAGGCTATAAGGATAGATGAAGTGAAATTGAGATGGTTTGCCTTTTTGATTGTGTTATTAGCGGGTTGTTCATCTAAGCATGACTACACGAACCCGCCGTGGAACGCGAAAGTTCCGGTACAACGTGCAATGAAGTGGATGCCAATAAGCCAGAAGGCCGGTGCGGCCTGGGGTGTCGATCCACAATTGATCACGGCGATTATCGCTATTGAATCGGGCGGTAACCCAAACGCGGTCAGTAAGTCGAATGCGATTGGTCTGATGCAGTTGAAAGCCTCAACGTCCGGACGTGATGTTTACCGCCGCATGGGGTGGAGTGGCGAACCGACAACCAGCGAACTGAAAAACCCGGAGCGCAATATCTCAATGGGGGCGGCTTACCTGAATATTCTGGAAACCGGCCCGCTGGCAGGAATTGAAGATCCGAAGGTACTGCAATATGCACTGGTGGTGTCATACGCCAACGGAGCTGGCGCGCTGTTACGGACTTTCTCATCAGATCGGAAAAAGGCGATCAGTAAAATCAACGATCTGGACGCTGACGAGTTCCTCGAGCATGTAGCGAAAAATCACCCCGCACCGCAGGCACCGCGCTATATCTACAAACTCGAGCAGGCACTGGATGCGATGTAACTCAGTCGCGTATTTTGTCCGCTTTCTCCCGGGCTTCCCGTTCGAGTGAGAAAATAATTCGCTGTAATTGCCGCTCCACCGTCGGGCCGACGTTAAGAAAACGAAAGCTCAGACGGGGAGTGGAGATGGTTTCATTTTTGCCATCAATCAATTTGCGTTCGCTGATAGCCAGTAACTGGGCGTCAAAGTGAAAAACTCCCCATTGTCCCATGTTGACCTCAATCTGTGCGAAGCGCATGCCTTCGTGCAATCCGGCTGGTTTTTCCGTTTCCAGCAATGCGCCCATGCCACCTAACGATAAATCATACAGGCGAAAACGTAACGTACTGTTATCTGCCAGTTTGGTCTGGCAATAATAAGGCGGATGAAGTGGGGCGGAGATGCGAAAATATCGGCGTCGTTGTACAAACCATAAGGAGGGAGGGAGTGTGGTGATGAACGCAGGAAGCTGCAAATACTCACTTTGCTGTAATTGTTCAACAGTAAACTCGACTTTCGCCCCCTGAGTTTCGGCGGTAATAGTAATGTGCTGCGCTTTAAGCGCTGCATTATTGTCTTCTGGTTGACTGCCGTGATCCAGCACCAGTTTATCAGGGCTTATTGCCAGTATTTTGCTGATCAACTGACCGCCTGACCAACTGATACGCAAGGGAACAGCGGCTTTGTGCAAATCGCGTAAAACGCCCAGGACTGCTAACGGATTTTGTTTCAGGAACTGCTCATGGTAATGACTCACGCGGAAAAACTCCTGACCGACAAACTGTCTTTGGTTTATCGGTAGTGATTAACAAAACTTAATACAAATGCGTGAATATTTTTTACACGTTGATCTTAAATCAACCGACAGACGCCAGCATCGATCCAGCCCTTGCCTATACTTAGAGCGTTGACGTAAACATTTTCTGCGTCCGATTCATCGAAACGAGGGCCTGAACATGGGAATTATTGCCTGGATTATTTTTGGCCTGATAGCCGGCATTATCGCCAAGCTGATCATGCCAGGGCGTGATGGTGGTGGATTTTTCCTGACCTGTATTCTCGGGATAGTCGGTGCGGTTGTCGGCGGCTGGCTGGCGACCATGTTTGGCATTGGCGGTTCCATCAGCGGTTTTAATTTGCACAGCTTCCTGGTGGCGGTGGTCGGCGCTATCCTGGTTCTGGGGGTATTTCGCCTTCTGCGAAGAGAATAAGATTTTCATAAGGCGGATAGCGGTGCTGACGCCGCTATCCGCTTTCAAATCAGAACGTATACTCCACACCTGCCCAGAAATTACGCCCTTCTTCAATAAACCCTTCGCTGTAGGCATATTTCGTATCAAACAGGTTATTGACGGACGCATTGACGCTGAAGCCATGACCTAAGGCGTAATCGGCACGAATGTGGGTCACCGCAAAACCGGCGGCTTTTTGTGAACCGTCGCTGTTGCTGTAACTGGAGGAACGCGCCTCTTCCGACAGCGTTACGCTTAACGGCTCCCACGGTTTGAGTGTCATCCATGCAGTCATTGTCTGTGTCGGCAGATCGGTTATCTTGCCGATATCTTTGCGTTTGGCATCGGCATGAATTAGAGCGTAGCTCAATCCTACATCCAGTACATTGCTGATTTTCCCCTTAATACCGGCATCCAGGCCACTGTAATCTACCGTGCCGCTGTTCTGGTTTTGAATGGTATCGGCATCGATATTGTGTGAAAGGATGGCGTCACTTACCCGGTTATAGTAAACGCTGACTTCAAATCCCCAGGCGCGGGTGAAAGCGCCATTCCAGGTTAAATCCACTCCGCGAGCGCGTTCTGGCTTAAGTTGTGGATTAACAATGGCTATCTGGTTATACGCCGGTTTGGACGTGGTATAGCGTTCTTTCAGTGTCGGGAGGCGCGTGCGGTCATAGTATGAAAGCGCCAGCGTGTCTTCATTGGCAAAGTGGTATTTCCCCATCACCTGCCAGTTAAAAGCTGACTGATTGTTGTCGTCATAATGGGTGATGCTGCCATCTTTTTCGTGTTTTTTCGCTTCTACGCTATCACGCCAGTCATAGCTGATCCCGGCCACAACATCCAAATTATCAGCAGCAGCCCATTGATATTCACTGGTGAGCGACCAGGTACGATCTTCATAGCGATCGTAAGCGGCGTGAGGTGCACCTTTTTCCCGGTGTACGTCATCCTTCCAGTTAACGGCAAACGACAGCAGATCGTTTTCACGTACATCGGCCGCCAGTTGTAATCCGGCACCATCGCTGTAATCGGAATAGTGACTATAGCTACCGTTTTTACTTTTCAGATCGGCCAGCGAGTTGTACATCATGAGAGTATTTTCAAAGGTGTCGCGATACAGCCGGCTTTTCAGGGTAAAACGGTCGTTTAGCTGTGTGGTTCCCTGATAGTAAAAACTTTCTTTGTCATACTCCGGCCACTGCCAGTAGCGTGACTTTTGGCCACTGTTTCCGCTGTATGGCGGGTTGTCTTTTTCGCCATCCTGCTTAATGTAAGTCAGCGTGTATTCATCGTTTTCACTCGGTGTAAAACCGAGCTTCACAATGCCGCGTTTGTCATCGGCAGATGAGTTAATCATCTTGCCGTGCTTGCCTGCAATATCATTATTAACACCGTGTGGCAGGCCGAGAAAATCCTGTTTTAGCTGGCTGCCGCTGACTTGCAAGTATCCCAGATCGCTGCTGGCGGCAAATGAAGCGTGCATATCGTAGGCGTTGTCCTGACTACGGCTCCATCCCTGACGATATCCCAGACTCGCTTCCAGCGGTTTGGTCGGTTTCTGAGTGGTGATGTTTATGGAACCTCCCATCTGATTAGGTCCCTGTAGCAGTGAGGAATACCCTTTGGAAACTTCGACCGCGCCCAGATTGTTGGTTAAAATCCGCGCCAGATCGAGGTTACCATCATAGGGAACATAAATGGGGACGCCGTCGAAATAGACCGGCACCTGACGGCTATCAAAACCACGAACTTTGACCTGTTCTTCGTTGCGGCTGCCTGATTTTTGCAGCACCACGCCGGGAACGACACTTAATGCCTGAGCAACATTTTGTTTATCCAACGCCTTTATGGTGGGTTGATCGAGAATGGTGGTCGTCGTCGATGATACAGGGCTGGACCATACAGTCAGTGTATCGCTCTCTTGAGCTGCTACGGCCTGCTGGGCAAGTGCAATTGATAATGCTGTGCAGAGATAATGTTTTTTGAATCTCATAAAATAAATTCCGTTTAATAAAGAATTAAAAAGAGGCTTTGGGTTTCAGACTGACTTTGATATCAGCCGGTGCCGCGTAATAAGGCGCGGAGGTAATAAACAGTCGGATGCCACAATCGAGGTAATTTTTGAGAGTTGTCAGATTAATTCCACCCGTCAGAGCCAGCGTGCAGTGAGGAGCCAGTGACGGTGCTTTTTGCGCAATTTCCGTTGCCTGCTGCGGACTAAATTTGTCGAGCTGAAGTACGTCTGGTTGCGCGCGTAACGCGGCAATTGCCTCTTCAGGCGTATCGGCTTCAACAACGATTTTCTTCTCCGGTGCGTGGCGACGTAACTGAGCGATTGCGCCCGACCAGTCCTGCTTGTCGGCAAGAAAATGACGGTGGTTGGCAAACAATAATATGGTCTCCGCACATCCGGCACGGTGAATCAATCCCCCTGCGGCCAGAATTGCCTGCGCTGCCAGTAAACGGGTGCCGGGGATCGCTTTTCGGGTGCAGGCAATATTGCCATCGGAATAACGTTCGCGAAGCAGCATCAACATTTGAGCGAGATAATCAGACACGCCGCAACTCCACTCCAGCACGTTCTGGACTGCTTTCCACCCCTGATGAAGTGCAGCGGCATTGCCATGTGCCCGGATTAGACGCTGACCCGGGTTCGCTAGTGAACCGTCGCTGACAGCATCATCGATGGTTAATCCCAGCGTGGTTAACATCTTGCAAGCCACCGCCACGCCACTGACGCAGCCGCCCTGGCGGTGAAAAAAATCAATAACACCAGGCTGTTCACCGATGCCTAATGCGCGTGTGGTCAGGTCACCGCCCTGGATATCCTCCAGAAGTAACGCATCGATTTGTGCCTGAGAAATGAAAATCATCGCAGTGCCTCCTGTGGCACGCTGTCCCACCAGATGAGTGCCCAGTCGCGGCTGGCAGGGGCGAGGGCGCGAGCATCCTGTTGTTGATACCAGCGATATAACCGTTCGCGTTCATCGTCGTTAAGCGTGCCGAGACTCCAACTGACGTTCTGCTCAAAACGTTCCCAGGTACTGTTATCCTGTTGGCAATTTTGCCCACGGATAAAATCAACGTGAGCATAAATTCCCATCTGATACAGCACGTTAAGTGCAAAGATATAGTTGGGTAATTCGATCACTTCCCGACCTGCCGCCCGCTGGATGGCAGGGGAGACGAACGAGGTACTGACAAGATGGGTGGTATAGACGCGTAACCGTGCCTGATTATTCAGTTTGGTCATCGCCTGGCGCATGTCAGCCACCAGCGTGGATCGGGAAGCCACGGCAATATCGCAGCGTGGCAGGTCACTCCAGTCCTCTTCCCAGGCGCGTTGGATCCAGTGGACATTGTCGGCCTTCATCGCGGCGGCGCGACGGGCGGCAACGTTCAGCATCCCCTGACTGTAATCAACGCCATAAACGGTAGTGACTTTATCAGCCAGTGCCAGTGACACAGTGCCCGGTCCACAGCCCATATCGAATAAGGAATTTGCGCCCTGCAGGTCAATTTTAGCGATCAGTTGTTGCAGATAGCTGTCCGTTGGCGAGGCGCAATTCTCGGCCATTTTTCCGCCCGTTGATCCCAGTGATCTGGTGTTTTTTCTGTTCGGTGAGCCAGCTTTAATTGCTGAAGATAAAGGTCTGCAAAATCAATATCATCAATGAGCATGATTGTTCCTTAGCGTTTAATGGCAGAGAGGTGATGATGAATCTGGGCGGCGGAAACCCGATACAGGGCTGCCAGTTTGTCCATTGTCAGTTGTTCAGCCGGTAAGCCTTGTGTTACGCGTCCATCTGGCTCAACCCGGATAACGCTGTCGGCAATGGCGTTAGCATGTAGCGGATGATGGGTCGACATCAGCATCGTCATTCCGTTATTTTTTAGCTGCGCCAGGGTGTCCAGCAGTTGGATCTGATGACCAAAATCGAGGCTGGAGGCAGGTTCATCCAGTAACAACAAGCGTGGTTGCTGAAGCAGGGCGCGGGCGATTAATGCCATCTGGCGTTCACCGCCGCTAAGGGTATTCCAGCGCCTTGTCGCCAGATGCGAAATACCCAGCTTTTCCAGTTGCTCTGTGGCTTTCAGGCGTTCTTGCTTACCGGGGACGGAAAACGTCCCCATTATTGGAGTCAGTCCCATTAACACCATGTCCAGTACACTGAAAGCAAAAACACCGTCGTGCGCTTGCGGCACCCAGGCAATAGCTTGCGCGCGCTGGTGATGGCTAAGTTTCTGAACAGGTACGCCATCCAGCAAAATCTCGCCACCTGACAATGGAATCACGCCAAGAATGGTGCGCATCAGCGTAGTTTTACCGCAGCCATTGGCTCCCAGCAGGCAACAAATTGATCCCTGAGACAGGTTGAAGGAAACGTCGTGTAGCACCGGATGGCGGGAGTAACCCAGAGAAGCATGACGGACGGCAAGCAAAGTCACTGGCGACCTCCGCGTAACAACAACAGCAGAAAAAATGGTGCACCAACAAAAGCGGTCAGAATGCCGAGCGGGATTTCTGTTGTCCCAATGCTTCGCGCCAGTGTGTCGGTGAGCAGAAGCAGAATGGCACCTGTAGACATCGCCACAGGCAATAGTTGCTGATGGTTGTGACCAGTCAACAAGCGGGCAATATGTGGGACGACGAGGCCGATCCAACCAATAATTCCTGCTATTGCCACTGTGCTGGCGGTGATTAGCGTGGCGCAGATAATCAACCCTAACCTCAGGCGCGCAACATTCAGCCCCAGCGAGCTGGCTTCATCGTCGGAAAGTGTGAGTAAATTCATGCGCCAGCGGAGGAAAAACAGGGGCAGGGAGCCAATTAGAATGATCGGCGCAGCGTAGTAAAGATCACGCAAGGTTACGGTGGACAGCCCTCCCAGCAACCAGAAGGTTATTGAAGGTAACTGGGTGTAGGGATCGGCCAGAGTTTTTATTAGCGAAATTCCGGCTCCGCATAGCGTACCCAGCGCAATACCGACCAGTACCAGAGTTAAGACCGGATCGTGGCGGGTAACCCGGCGTGTAATCAACCAGACACCCGCAACGACCAACAGTCCGCCGCAAAACGCGTACAGTTGGATGTAAACAATCGATAATCCCCACAGGATTGCCGCGCAGGCTCCGAGTCCGGCACCCGCGGAGACACCCAGAATATCTGGTGAAACTAAGGGATTACGGAACATACCCTGATAGGTGGTTCCCGCCCCCGCCAGCGCAGCGCCCAGTAACAGCGCAGCAAGAATGCGCGGTACGCGGATTTGCCAGAAGACAATGTGTTCCTGCACTGGGACATCTTCTTGACGAAGAATGAGCGCCAGCAACTGCTGCATATCGAGATGATAAGCCCCACTTACGGCAGCAAAAGTGATGCTGATGGCTGCCAGCAGCAAAAGCAAAATAAACCCGTTCACTGTTCTCATTAGCTCGCCACCATTTTTTGATAGTCGGCGTCACTTAATGTGCTATGCCAGAACAGTTGGGCGTAACGCTGCATATCATTTTTAAACTGGCTGTTGACTACGGGATCGAGCCAGGCATGCAATCGGCGTAACCCCAAAAGGCGATTGATTCCTGGTGGGGCATCCAGCCAGCCAAAGGGCAAACCAGTTAAAAATAAGATGCGTCGTTCCGCGACAGCTTTTACCCCCTGCCAGAGCGGGTCGTTACGGATAAAGTCAGCAGTGACGGGATCCTGAACCAGAATAATATCCGGCTGCCAGCGCAGCAGGTTTTCCATGGATACTTGCGCCAGCCCATGACGATCGGCAATTTGTGCAACATTGTGCAGACCTAATAATTCTGCCGCCTCAGTATGCAACGAACCTTGTAAACCTGTTTCCAGCCCCCGGGCACCACGCGCGGCATAAAAGCGAATGTTGGCAGCGGGCGAGGCGGCGAACGCCTGAGCTTCACGAACGAAACGGTTGGCGAGACTGGCTTGTTCTGCGGCGCGGTTTTCTTCGCCTAACGTTTTGCCCAGCGTTGTTAACTGTTCTGCGGATTGTTCCAGTTTCCCGTTAAGCAATAACCAGGGGATTTGTGTCTGCTCGCTAACCTGCCGGGCCTGGGAGATCCAGGTGTCATCTGTATTGCCGCAATCAACGACCAGATCGGGCTGCAATGCCATCAGCCCTTCCATCGAGAGCGAACTGGCGCGCCCGGCAAGCCGCCCAAGTTTAGGTAAATGGCGAATCGCCAAAGGTAATGGAATAGCCGCTTCGCGGGCAAAGTCAAAGGAAGAAAAACCGACCAGTTTTTCCGGAGCGACAGCCAGCAAAAGCAGATCCGCAGGCGCACCAGCGCTGACTATGCGCGTAATCTTTTTTGCGTCGGGGAGCATCGGTGAGGCCCAGAATTTAACGGGTTGTGCAAAGGACGGCAAATGATACAGGAGCAGGGTGGATGCAAGAGCCTGCGTAAACATCCGTCTGGTTAGTGGCATGAGTAATATCCTGACAATCAAAACCGCTATATATTTACATATATATCGATAAAGATCATGTTTGATATCAAGATTTATTTAAAGAAACAGATTGGTCTGCTTATTTGCTAAACAGCATTTTGTTTAACAAGAAAAATTATCAGGGAGAATGGGAGACAGACAAAAATATAAATAGAATCGTAATGATTAATAAATTGATAATGCAAGATTTAACGCTTGCTCTGATATAAGGCGGCTAAGGTATAGAACGTATAATGAGCGACTTTTGATATTTCATGGAAAAAATGGGCAATGCCAATTTAATGTGCGGAATGACATTGCCCGATATACAGTAAATTTAAGGCGTAGGTTCCGCCTCTTTTTGTTTAACCGGCGGTGTTGTTGATTTACTGAGTGGGCGACTTGCCGGAACGTTGTCACACGGTTGCGCTTTCGGGCAGATCAAATCCAGCATTTTCAGCGTCACGCCGTTGGTCCAGCCAAAGCCATCCTGCAACGGATATTCGCCACCGCCGCCACCTGTTCCGGTGGTGCTGACATCATATTTTTCGACCAGCTTTTTCTCCCGGTCATAAGTGTGTTGAACATTGGTCAGGAAATTCCAGCTAATATCCATCGCCACCTCATTTTGCCCGTAGTTTTGCAATCCTTCGGTAGCAACCCATTGCAACGGTGCCCAGCCATTTGGCGCATCCCATTGCTGTCCACTTTTCACCGAGGTGGTGTTCAGTCCGCCAGGTTGCAGCAGATGCGTTCTGGTCGCCGTTGCCATTTTGCTGGCACGATCTTTCGCCGCAGCGTTGACATACAGCGGGAACAGGGCGGCGGCAGTTAACTGATTGCGTACTTTATGGCTCTTCAGATCGTAATCGGCATACCAGCCTTGCTGGTCGTTCCACAGGTATTTTTCGATCCCTTGCTGACGGGCATTGGCTAATGTTTCATATTGACTGGCCATCGCGTTATCCCCGGCGGCTTTACTGGCGCTGGCGAGAATTTTTTCCATTTTATACATCAGACTATTAAGATCGACCGGCACAATGCTGGTGGTGCGCAAGGTATTTAACTGCTGTGGATTATCCATCCAGCGCGAGCTGAAATCCCAGCCAGATGCGGCGGCGGAACGCAGGTCGCGATAGATTTCCGTAGCGGGGCGACCGGGATTGCTTTTGGCTGTGGCGATATCTTCCACCCACGATTCCGGACGCGGTGTATCGCGGTCGTCCCAGTAGCGGTTAAGGATAGAGCCATCCTTGAGCTTTACAACGCGTTTTTCCTGTTGCCCGGCTTGCAGGTTTTCAACGCCGTCCATCCAGTAAGCATATTCTTTTTGCAGTTGCGGCAGATACTGTTTCAACGCTGCATCGCCTTCATGTTGTGCCAGTAACTCCACCATCAGGGCAAAGAAGGGTGGTTGTGAACGGCTCAAATAATAGCTGCGATTACCGTTTGGAATATGTCCGTAAGTGTCTATTTCATAGCCAAAATTCGCCACCATATCCGCAACTTTATCCCAGTGACCGCTTTCAGCAAGCCCCAGCATAGTGAAGTAGCTGTCCCAGTAATATACTTCCCGGAAACGCCCCCCCGGCACGACATAGGGTTTCGGCAACGGCAGCAGAGAGTCCCATTTTTCGGTGCTTTCGGTTGTGCGGGTTAATACCGGCCAAAGCCCATCAATATGTTCACGTAGCGACTGTCCCTTTGGTGGGATGTGTTTCTCGCCTTCTTTTGGCAGGGAGAAATTGACTTTCACGAAGTGACGCAAATCAAACCCGCTCTGGTTCTGTTGCATCCGGTAATCAGCGAGGATCATCAGCGGATCGCTGTTTGGCACGGCGTCGGCAAAGGTTTTTTGATCCGGAAAAAGTTTGGCGTTTTGTACATCGTCAAACAACGGTCCCAACAAAATATCAGGCGATTGTGGTGTGACGGCAATTTCTTCCGCTTGTGCCGATAGCGCGGCAAAACACAAAAAAAGTGTGGTGGGAATTAACGCCATTCTTTGTGGATGACGAGGGACACGTGGTTTCATCAATCATTCTCCTTTGGCGATACCGAACAAAACGGTATTCAAGTATCAGAAAACCTTAGTTCAGGATCGCCGTAAGGACATGATTGAAATCTTATTCTGCGAACTGACAGACAAATCTGACGGAGAATCTAATTTAACTCTGATGCCTGAAGCGTTGTGCTTTTACATCCAGGGTTAATGTCTCTTCAGGTTGTAGCGCATACAGTTTCTCGCCCTGCTGACAAACCCAGCCAATGCCCAGTTCACGGGCAATTAAGGCGCTGTGGGATACCGGGCTTCCGGCGCTAAGACAGATGCCTTTAACGACAGTCGGGTCCAGTTGCAACATGGTGGAAGGGTAAATATTCTCCGCCAGTAAAATAGTCGGCGCGCTAAATTGCGGCAGTTCTTCTTTCGTCTGTGTCAGGTGGAGCAGGGTACGATGCAGAAGATCGTCTACATCAATATAGCGAGCTTGCAAATATTCATCATCAAGCTGCTGATATTGCTGGCTAAGTTCTTTAAGAACCTGCTGCCAGGCATATTCTGCTGTGCAGTGTTCATGCTGAAGGAGTTCGCTTGCCGCCGCCAGTAGCTCAGGATCGTCTAACAGAGTATGGTGGCCGGAAAAGATCGCGGCGATATCGTCGAGCCCGTTTGCCTCTGCCTTTGCCGATAAGGCCATCAAATCTAACAATGTGAAGTCAATCGCCTGGCGTAATCGTTCCTGTTCTTGTTCCGCTGTCAGAGTTGATTTCGCCTGCACTGTGCATAAAACCGGTTGATAATAGAAGGCTTTACCCGTGACAGGAGGGACTGGGCGCAGAGTCGGTGGCGCTATCTCTTCCGTTTCACCAAAGTTATCTTCAGCCAACTGGCGGAAAGCGGCCAGCGCCTCTTCAGCTTCAGGCCCTTTCACAATCAGGCGCAGAGTATCGTTATAGCGGACTTGTAACAGCGCAATCTGGTTAATACTTTCCGGCGTGACGCATTTACCGTTTTTCTCCAGCAACATGTCCGCATTAAATACCGATAAGGTATAGACCAGTCGGGAGGCAGGGCGCACGTGGAGGCCGTTACGGTTTTTAATCACCACCGCCAGAGAACGAGCTTCTTCATCGTGCGGAGGGCATATGTCAGAGATTTCACTGTTGGATGACGGTAAACCCAGTTGTTCGCGTTTGGCTTCCAGCGCATGCATTGCGTCATGGATAACCTGGTTGATATCTGCACCTGACGCCGCGCTGACCGTCGCAGCCAGCGTCCCTTCAACCAACGGTGCGGCGCACAACCGTACTTTTGCGGCGATCTCTGGCGCAAGCAATTCCAGTGCGGTTTCTGCACTCAATAACGCGCTCCCCATATCCATCATGACCAGCACATGGTCGGCATCGGCAACAGATTCGATGGCTTCCATCACTTTGACGGCATCGGTGCCGATGGGATTTTGTGGATCATCAATCCCCGCGGCAACGGCGATTTTACAACTATCGCTCATCAGCATCTGACGGGCTAATTCACCAACACCTTCTCCCAGTCGGGCGCTATGTGAAACTATGACCAGGTTTACCATCACCAATTCCTTACTCTTTCGCGGCTAAAGCCAGCATTTTCATCATAAACATCACGGAGGTCGCGCCAGGATCCTGGTGACCGATACTGCGTTCACCGAGGTAACTGGCACGGCCTTTGCGGGCTTGCATCGTAATCGTGCTTTGTGCAGCGGATTCAGCGACGCTGCTGGCAGCGTCGAGCGCCGCCGGAACAGAGAGATTTTGCTCGCAGGACTGACGTAACGACTCAACCACCGGCACCCAGACATCGCACATGGTCTTATCGCCGGGCTCGGCTTTTCCCCGGCTGATTACGCCATCCGCACCATCGCGGAACATCTGATAAAGCTCTTCCAGCGTCAGGCTTTGTCGTGCCTGAGTTACCTGTGCGGCGCGAATAAAAAACGTACCGAACAGCGGACCACTGGCACCGCCGACGCTGGAAAGCAACGTCATACCGGTATTTTTGAGGATGAAACCAATATCCTTGTCCTCGATGGCGGGTAGTTTCTCCACCACTTTGCTAAAGCCACGATTCATATTCAGCCCGTGGTCAGCGTCACCAATTTCACGGTCAAGGCTGGTGAGATAATCGCTCTCTTTGCTGAAAATTTCTCCACAGCGAGTGAGCCAGTTAACAATCTGTGTTCTGCTCAGTGACATCATCATCTCCTTATTTACCCCAGTTGAGTGCCGGGGTATGAACCGGGGCGTCCCATAGTGCCAGCATTTCGTCATCAACTTTCAGTAAGGTGATAGAAAAGCCGGACATATCCAGTGAGGTGCAGTACGCGCCAATTAAATTACGCTCGATAGTCAAACCCGCTTGCTGACAACGCGTGGTCAGGCGGTTATAGACGCCGTATAGCTCAGAAAGCGGTGTGGCACCAAGATTGTTGACCAGTGCAATCACCCGATCGCCAGACTGTAGCGGCTGTTTGGTTTGCGTCTGTTCCAGCCAGTTTCCTTGTTGATAATCCCAGAAACGCAGCGTGCGATGATATGCGCCATTTTCCAGCAGGGTATCGAACATTTCATCGACGGTTTGATTAAGGGAAGAGAAGGGGCGACGGTCAATACCTGGTTCACCATGAATGCCAACGCCAAACTCCATCTCATTATCCGCCAACGTAAAAGACGGTTTGCCTGCGGCAGGAACGGTACAGGCACCGAGGGCGATACCAATTGAGTGACCCTGATTATTCAACTTACGCCCCAGTTCTGCACAGGCGTCCAGTGAGTCGCCACGTTCCGCCGCCGCACCCACCAGTTTTTCAATTAATACCGTGTTGGCAACGCCGCGCCGCCCGGCGGTGTAAAGACTGTCTTTCACCGCAACGTCGTCATCGACAACCACTGTGGTGACTTTTACGCCGCTGTCGTGCAGTAATTCTGTTGCTGTTTCGAAGTTAAGAATATCGCCGGTGTAATTTTTGATAATCAGCAGCACACCTTCGCCGCCATCAATTTGCATGGCGCATTCAAAGATTTTGTCTGGCGTCGGAGAGGTGAATATTTCGCCAGGACATGCCCCCGAGAGCATTCCCTGGCCGATATAACCGCAGTGCATCGGCTCGTGTCCGCTGCCGCCGCCCGACAGTAGAGCGACTTTTCCTGCAACGGGTGCATCAGCTCGGGTGACATACAGTGGGTCCTGATGCAGCGTCAGCGAAGGATGGGCTTTCGCCAGCCCTGCCAGTTGTTCGTTCAGTACGTCTTGCACATCATTGATCAATTTTTTCATTATTTTGCTCCAGCATTTACGGTAGGGCATGGATGATGTTCAACGATACGGCGACCACTGACTGCCGATGAATCCATTGTGCATCAGGCAAGGGAAAAGAAAATTAACCCAAATTGCGTTTCATAATGGAACATATGCTTTAATGAATGTTTCATATTGAAACTTGTATGTGTCTTAATACTAAAAATTGCGAGCCGGAACACCTTTTGTCATAAGTGAGCGGAATATGAATGGCGGTTTTAACGACGATAGCCGGGGGCTTTCTCCCTTAATTGCAGCCTCCTGGGAGCGATGCTGTAAGCTGATGAAACGGGAGTTATGGAGCAAACCGCACCAGGCACAGGGCGTAACATTTGCTTCTATTTGTCGGCGTAAAAAGGCGATGCTGACGCTCGGGCAAGCGGCGCTGGAAGATGCCTGGGAATATATGGCACCCCGAGAGTGCGCCCTGTTTATCCTTGATGAAACGGCCTGCATTCTTAGCCGTTATGGTGATCCGCAGACGTTGCGCCAGCTCAGTCTGCTGGGATTCAGCGACGGTACATATTGTGCTGAAGGGAGCATTGGCACTTGTGCATTATCGTTAGCGGCTATCTCCGGTCAGGCTGTGAAAACGAAGGCCGATCAACATTTTAAGCAGATGCTTTGGGATTGGGCATTTTGTGCAACGCCACTGTTTGACAGCAAAGGGCGATTGACGGGGACGATAGCCCTGGCGTGTCCGGCTGAACAATCGACGGCAGCCGATTTGCCGTTGACGCTGGCAATTGCTCGCGAGGTGGGGAATTTACTGCTGACGGACAGTTTGCTTGCTGAAACTAATCGGCATTTAAATCAGCTTAACGCCCTGTTAGAAAGTATGGACGATGGGGTGATTAGCTGGGACGAGCAGGGTAATTTGCAATTTATCAATGCTCAGGCGGCGCGTGCTTTGCGTCTGGACGCGACGGCAAGTCAGGGCAAGGCGATCACTGAACTGTTAACGTTACCCGCCGTTTTGCAACAGGCAATAAAACAGGCGCATCCGCTCAAACATGTGGAAGCGACCTTTGAAAGCCAGCATCAGTTTATTGATGCGGTCATTACCCTTAAACCGATAATAGAAACGCAGGGAACCAGCTTTATTCTGTTGCTGCATCCGGTGGAACAGATGCGGCAATTGATGACCAGTCAATTAGGCAAAGTTAGTCATACATTTGCCCATATGCCGCAGGACGATCCGCAAACCCGCCGCTTGATTCATTTTGGCCGTCAGGCGGCGCGCAGCAGTTTTCCTGTTCTACTTTGTGGGGAAGAGGGCGTTGGTAAAGCCCTGTTAAGTCAGGCAATTCATAATGAAAGCGAGCGGGCAGCAGGGCCTTATATCGCCGTCAATTGCGAGTTATACGGTGATGCGACGCTGGCGGACGAGCTTATTGGCAGCGATCGCCCGGAGAACGAAAATGGTCGCCTGAGTCGGCTGGAACTGGCGCACGGCGGCACGTTGTTTCTTGAAAAAATTGAATATCTGGCAGTGGAGTTACAGTCTGCTTTATTACAGGTTATCAAGCAGGGGGTTATCACGCGGCTGGATGCGCGGCGTTTAATACCGATTGATGTCAAAGTCATTGCTACAACGACCGCGGATCTGGCAATGCTGGTGGAACAAAATCGCTTTAGCCGGCAACTTTATTACGCGCTGCATGCGTTTGAAATTACTATCCCGCCGCTGCGTATGCGGCGCGGCAGTATTCCGGCGTTGGTGAATAACAAGCTGCGCAATCTCGAAAAACGTTTCTCAACCCGCCTGAAAATTGATGACGATGCGCTTGCCCGCCTGGTTTCTTGTGCATGGCCCGGCAATGATTTTGAACTGTACAGCGTCATCGAGAACCTTGCCCTGAGCAGCGATAACGGGCGAATTCGCATCAGTGATTTGCCTGAACATCTGTTTACCGAACAGGCGACAGATGATGTCAGCGCCACACGTCTTTCAACCAGTCTGTCATTTGCGGAAGTCGAAAAAGAGGCAATTATTAATGCAGCTCAGGTTACGGGCGGACGTATTCAGGAAATGTCTGCATTACTGGGGATTGGTCGCACTACGCTGTGGCGAAAAATGAAGCAACATGGCATTGATGCGAGTCAGTTCAAACGCCGTGGATAGTGGGAGAGTATGTACTCTCCCGTCTATGACTTACTAATTAATAGCGACTATGACCAGGACTGCCATGATTTGGCCCACCATTTGAGGGGGGCATTGGCTTACCGGAGGCCGCAGGGCCACGAGGGCCATCGCTGTGGCGGTGATGATGGTGAGGAACACAAGCACTTAACAGGCTGGCGAAGACAATTGCTAACAGGCTGAAGGTAAATGTTTTTTTCATGACAAACTCTTGAACGGTTAATGCACTGTGATTGTTATCACATAAAAGCCATATTGTTAATATTGCCAGGAGTCTGATTATGAATTTCGGTAACTCAGAATTGGAAGTAGCAGCGTAGCAGGTAAAAAAAAGCCATTATGTGCAACTCACATAATGGCTCATTATTAACCGCTCGGGTATTACGCGGAATTAGACGTTGAACCGTGATTTAAATTTTACTCTATTGATATTTATGTTTTATTTAAAAATTTATCTTTACAATACTCATTGTTGTACTCATTTTGGAGTTGGCTTGCTTTCGTAATGCGAAGGTCGGAGATTTAACTCCTATTATCGGCACCATTTAAATCAATAAGTTACAGTTTTTTATCTGCATGTAAACTTACTATATTCTCTCCCGCGTACTTACTGGCGTACTTATTAAGCATTACATAGCTGAGTGCCATGTGCCCGTTCTCAAACAGATTCTGGCATTATAGACGCTTTTTCATCTCGAGGGCTGGGTGAGGTTGAGTTGCTGTTTAAGCCAAACAGATAAATGTGGTACGCCAGATCGACTGGATGGGGGCGTCGCTCTTGAAAAAGTCACCATCCATCTGCAAGAAACCAAAACAGGGATCGAGCGCTACGTTCAGTTATCGGATCAAGCGATCGACTTTCTCAAGTTTCTACGCCTTACCTCTGATAAATATCTATTCCCTTCGCAAGCTACAAAGAAGCCAATCCAGCAGAAGTATTTAACTGAAAACTCATGGCGTCTACGTGAAAGCGGCCAAATGCTTGATATACCTCATTGGACTCCGCACGATCTGCGTCGTACAGTACGAACGGGGTTATCTCGTTTGCAGTGTCCAAATGAGGTAGCAGAGGCCTATTGGGGCATACACGTGGCGGTGTTGAAGGGATTTATAATTTGTATAAGTATGATGCTGAGTGCCATAAGTGGTTGTAGGTATGGGCGGATTATTTGGATGGCCTGATAAAATAACAAATACAGATGTATTATTAATTTATATTGCTGCATTAGAAGGGATTATTCATGCTTAGCGATTTCAATACCGAACAGCAAACTCTAATTGAGAAATTATCATTAGTTGATGATCTAGAAACTTGGGCAATTTATACCAGACATCTTGAAAAAGAAGTGAAGAAAAACATCTATGAGTGTGCCAGACGTTTGTGGATAAAACGTAAAATACTTGATGGTAGTTTGCTCTTACATCCTAATGCTCGAAATGATTTAATTGAGCGGGAGTATAGGCCATTATCTATTCACAAGAAAATGATTTGGGCTAGTGTATTAGTCTCTTATAAGGGGGAAGATAGTAAGGCGTATTTTAAAAGAATAAAAGGGAAGATAATTAAAAAATATGGTCTCAAATGGTGGAAAGATGTTGATAGTAGAATAAAGCCAGCTTATGCAGCGCAGCAACGTATTTTAAAGCGTGTTGGTGCTCTTGGTCCGGGAGTAAAATACTTTGCCTCACAAAGTTCGTTTGTAGGCAGCATGTTAAATGATGAGATTGATGCAGCATTAAGAATGATTCCAGAAGATTAATAGAAAACGCAATGAAGTTACCTTTTGAATATTAAATAAAATTACGTTATGTCGATTTTTATTGATATGGTTACTATAAACATAGGGCTGCAAGCAAGGATTTTCATAATATACAATATATTCTAGCTAACCCATGACTTTGGATTCAATAGCAAAAATAATAAATGATGAAATATCCCTCGCGTTGGCGAGGGATATATTAATGTTAGAGGTTTTTTAGAAGGCCAAAATTATGTGGTTTGTCATGAGAGCTTGAGCTGTCTATATACTCTTCGACCAACTTAGAGATTTTGTTGAGGATTTTTTTATCTTCAGTTATAAAACCTACTGGCAATGTGACAGGTAAGCTTTCAGGGAAGTTAATATGATAGAAAACAACAATAAATTCATTTTCTAAGTATAAAACTTCGACATTACCATCCATAAATCCTTCAGCAACACCATAGTTTAAATTAGCACTTTCTCTAAAATCATAAACCAGTTTGCTTAATGTCCTTCTATCTGCAGGACTTGATAGAGGAAGGTATAATTTAGGCGTAAATACCCTCTCAGGATTTTTACCTGTTGTCAGCTGGAGATTCTCTAACTCACTTAAACAGTCGATGATTTGTGATGATTTCCCCCAATAAGGATCAGATGGAGCTAACCATACTAGTTGCTTTGTTTTTTTGTCTTCTGATGTAGTTCTATTAGTAATGTATTTGTGGATCTTACTCGATATAAAGCTCCAATTTGAATTGGAATATAATGGTCCTGCCAGTATTTTAGGCTTTTGTAAGTTGGCTAGAGATTCAGCGGATGCAATAGCAAAAGATGCGGGGCTGATAGAGAAATCGTTAAAAACTTTCTTAGTCCATGTATCTTCAAAGTTGGCCATAGCTGTAGCTATCATCGATATATTGGATGGTCTTTTATTATGACCTAGGGTTTTTGTTATCATTTCATGAATATCAGCGGAATCATCTAATAGATCGAAATCTTCTCGTTCAATAGGTCTTCCATCTACATCAACATAGAATTTGCAAGTTAATCTAAGAGCATCTTTTGTTAATTTGTTTACTGCATCCATTGTGTATATGCTTGGGCGATCGGTCCCTTCAGTTCTAACACCTTTGAGATAGCCTTTGTCGAGATATTTATAAAATTCCTTCTGGAATTTTTCTTTAGCTAAATTTTCTGAGCAAGATAATAGTTTGTTGTCAACATGCAATTCAATCCCTTGCTTCCAGCGATCGAATGTACGCTTATTTCCTATGCAATTAAAGCCACATAACTCGAACGACAATGTAGTACCCGTTTCCTGAATTGATGAGGTCTTAGGGGGGGAACCAATACTATCAAAGTATCCTGTAGATTGTGGTGTAAGTTCAACACTCCCATGCGTATTAAAACGCAGATCTCCCTTATCCATGAGATCAGAAATAGCTTCATCAACTTCATCCTTATTTAATCCAATATAAGTGGCTATTTGTGAAGGTTTCATAGGTGCAAGCTGTACTAAGCGTAAAACAAATTCTCTGATGAAAGATAAGCCTTGCTTAGTTACATATGAAAACTGGATGTTAAATCGATGAACTGGAACAAGAAAGTCCATTTCATGATAGCTCAATCTAATTTGCTCACTCATTTTGATACCTCTTCAAGATTTTTCTCGATATCAACTATTCGATAATTTGGTGATTTCTCATAAAAGTTTTGCTTATCTTCAGATGAACGATCTGATATAAAGCTAAGAACTTTTCCTAGTGGAAGATCTTTATTAGCACCTGTCCACATATGTGTTGAACCCACGATTATTAATCGATCCATAGCTCGAGATATTGCAACGTTTATTCTATTGGGGGTTTTTAAAAATCTGGGTTTTTTATCAGAACTAGAACGTGTCACAGAAAGAATTATGATTCTATTCTCTTTACCTTGATAACTATCGACAGTATCAATTTTTACCAATGATTTGAAATCATCATTCCAATCAATCTCATTAAATTTTTGCCTTATAATTCTTTTTTGTTCACCATACATACAAATTACACCAATAGCAGCCTCATCTTTTTTTACTATGTCCTTTAAGGAGTTAACGAAATCTGGTTTACAGGATATATTTTTTAGCAAGTTGATGATGATATCGGCTTCAGTACGATTGTAGATACTGATACCTTTATCCTCGCTGTGATAGCATTTCTTACCCAACTTAGAAGTATCAATCCAAGTAACAATACTATGTAATGCAGCTGGGACATCATTATAAATATCGGGAATTGAACGAGACCCATTTTCAAGCTCGCCGTTATAGAAAGTTGCAGAAACAATATTACCAATCTGAGGGGCCATACGATATTGAGTGAGCAGAGATGCTCCTGCTTGAATTCCATACGGAGATTCAAAGCCTCTCGCAAAATCACTCTGTAAAATAGCATCTAAGTCAACATCCTTATCTGCAATACCTAATTTTAAAGCAAGAGCTCTTTTATGAGCATCAGAATACAATGGAGGTAATTGTTTATGGTCACCGACTAAAAGTACACGTTTTCCTGATTGCATAGCTATCGCTAACTCACTTGCAATAGAGCGAGCTGCTTCGTCTATTATTACCCAATCATATTGATTTTCAGCTATGCCCAAATGTTTTTGTCCGATACCTACACATGTCCCGGTTACTAATTGCCTTGAGCGTGCAAAAAATTCTTCATAATTTACACGCTCTGTTTCTAAAACATCTATCATGTCACGAGATACAGCAGCCAAAGCAGTTGCTTTTTTTGCTTCATCAGGGCGAACCGAATATCGTGAGCATAAATGATTAATGACTTCACGTTTCGCCATTCTTATATCTTTATCTGCTGGGTAATCTAGAAAATACACTTGAGATAAGGATTTTCGTATGCTCGCATCAAGAGATGCAATATTCAATTTCAACTGGTGTTGCTCGTCTTTTTCTAGTTGTTGATTTTGTATAGCATCAAAGCACTTACTCAAATTTTCAATTTGTTTAAATAGAACAAGTTCAGCTTCGACTATAGCGGAAATGAACTCAGGCTGTAATCCTAATGCTTGGGATAAGAATTCTACTCGATATTTAAACTCTGCTCTAAAAAGTTCTCTTTTTTCTGCAATTATAGCATTTGAGTAAACATCTTTAAGTCCTGTTGATACAGCCCCTTCGCGATTGCTAAACCTCACAATATTTAAAGGTGTCCCTAAGCGTATACAGTGCTTTCTGATCCGTTCAGCAGCAGTATTAACTGCTTCATGTGATTGGCTAACCAATAAGATACTTTTGGATTTCTGTTTTTCAATAAGATAATGAACAAAAGCAGCAATGAACTCTGTTTTTCCAGTGCCAGGAGGACCCTGTAGTAAGGACAATGGGCCATTGTTTAGTAATTTTGAAAAAGCATTACGCTGTTGCTCATTAAGGATTATATTATTTCCATGATCATCTTTTCGATCGTATCGTGAAAAATCCGTATCTGTAACTTCAATTTTATATTGAGTAGCATCAATATTACAGTCAGTATCAAAATACTGAGATAAATTACTTATAACACTTTCATGATCTAATATCCTTTGAAGGGCTGTTTTTCTCTTAATATATGAAGCTTTATCTGCTTTGGTTCTAAAGAAAACTTGTTCGCCATCTTCTAAATGTTTGGCTTTAAAGCTAAATTTATGTAAGCGAATTTCATTGAGTGCACTTTGTTTTAGTATGACTTCACCTAATCTGACTTCCTCATCACCTTTAGTTTGTAAAGCTTCCACGATATCAGTTTTTGCAAACCCTCCCAGGGCATCTATATCTGAAGAGTATGGCAAAATAATTTCGTTGTCATTATCTTCAACAGATACTACACCCCCCACTATCTCGATGTATGGATATGCTTCAGTCTCGGTTTCTAATATTGCTTTCCAGAGTTTAGCGGTAGAAATAGAGAGAACATTCTCTTTATTATTGCCCTGATCTAACTTTCTAAAAGCTTCTTTTAATTGTTCAGTTAAACCATCAATCTTTGGTTCTTCATCCTGATTGTAAACTGTATCTACCGTTCTTAAAAAGGCTTCATTAGTAGAAAGTTCTTTGGACAATCCGGATAGTTCCATTGCTGAGCCAGATTGTATATGAATAGAGAAATCTAAGACTAACTGACATTTTTCAATATCTGATTTACGTAGGTTATCTCTAACATTCGGTCGAAAACAAACGATGAATGCCTTTTCGGTAGTTCGGTAAATAGTTTTAACTTGTCCGCCAAGTCCAATGAAAGTAATAAAAATATCAGTGCTATTTGTGTTACTTTTCTCAACGTGAACGTATAGTTCTCCATTATCTGGATAAATTGTTAAATCTTCAAAAATTTCTTTTGCAGTAATTTCAATTATTGAGTTTGTAATATCCTTAGTGGGTAATAAAGCTTGTTTAAAACGCAGTAAATCTTTGAACCCAGCGTCACGGTCTTGTAGTTCATTTTTTATACAATCAGCTAGCTCGGTAAAGTGTTCAGAATTACCTCCCCACTCGATACCGAGTAACTCACAGCTTAACCTCATAACTGCAAAGTTATCTCTTTCAAATCCAGTACAACTGTCAAATTGTTCTGGACAATAGCGAGGGCTTTTAGGTTCATTACCATCTAAACAAAAGTCAGGAATATCAATAATTATGATTTGAATTTCACTGCCTTCGCCATTCACTAGGATATTTTTAGGGTGTAAATCACCATGATAAATGCCCAATCCATGAAGGTGTTCAATTGCAGCTATCAACTTATTTATAATACTTATTTTTTCATCCTGCGTCACTTGCACAGTATCAAAAAAATCTCCAGAGCATTTGTCAGTAACAAGAAAGAGGCTAGATGATTTTGTCGCTATGCCATATTCTCTAATGCAAGGTATATAAGGAGGGTTTATAGATGCAATACGTTCAATACGTTTGAGAAAGTGTACTATTTTTGAGCCTAGTAATGGCTCATCATTAGTAGGATTTATATTGAGCCAGGCTTTAACTATGAGATCGCCTGAGATATAGACTTCCTTCTCATCTGTTTCAACTATAAACTCATCATCTCTATACTGCCTCGAGTGATTTATTGTTCTTCTAAATGGTTCTAATTCAGAATCATCGAAGTCAAAGTGGTTATCAAGTTTTGGCTCTATTGATTTTAAAGCATCAAAAAGCTCTCCTGCGTCACAATAATACTTTCCATTGATGGCGTTGATTAAAATTTCACTATACCAAAATGTGGAGGCAGAGAGTTTCTTTTGCATTTCCTCTAAACTAATCTCAGACATTCTCAAATTAGATAGTATATGCCAGCAAATAATACCAATGGATTTAACATCTTCTTGGAATGGAGTTAGTTCATTATCGGGTTTTGTACCAATAACTGACAACTGGCTTCTGTAGTCACCAACTGTACCTATGGGTTGGTGATATGCCGAGATAAAATTAGATAAGGCAATTTCTTTACCTGGTGAAATCCATAAACTATGATCTGCAAGATCCCTGTGGGCTATTTTTATCCTATGCAAATCAGCAAATTTCGCCATCAACAACTTAACTAAGTTAATACGATCGGAATCTGAAAAGTTGAGTCCGAATTTCCCAATAAATTCATTAAAACGATTATGGCTCGGGGGAAGTTCAAATATTTCATTGAATTCTGTTGTTATATCTTCTTTATGTATGCTAGTTAAAGAACGTAAACAGTGTTTGTAGAGATCATGGTTTTGGTGTTTAATATAACCAAGAACTTCACGCTCACGAGAGACAATACTATACCTTCCTTCTGGTGTGCCTCCTTTAACTCCGCGAAATTTACTAAAGTCCCATACTCTCAACAGTGCCTCATCTTGTCTAGATACTTCTGAAATAGCCAAGAACTCTCGATAAAGCTTTGTTGGATGCTCATCAAATATTAATGTGCTTGATTTATACCCACCAACGCTAATTGGTTTAGGTGCTGTTGCATTAATATTGAATAAGTCGTCAAACACATGAAAATCTTTGTTTAATACTTGTGCAGCTGGATGTGGCCTGAACTTTTTTTGGAATGTTTTTTTGTCGGATAATAAAAGAAAATCATCTAAGCTTAGTGTGTGAAGTCGTTCATGATCCGGTAATTGTGAGAAATCCGCGTTACCAGTCATGACGATAAGAAACTCAACTGAAGGAGGAAAATCTTTATTAGTGAATCGATGTCTTTCACGTTTAATTTTATTATCTAATAAAAATTTTTTGTTGCGGGTAATGCTTACTGGGGAACGCCCCATTAAGCGAGAGTTTTTGTACCAGTTATCCTTGCTGGAAGTAACCTTCCCATTGTTCCAATCTTTCAATTCGATAATTAGCACATTGCAATGAGTAACAATCACTAAGTCGAATTCACCCTCGTATCCACTATTCACATCTACAAATCGAAAGCCAGCATATCCTTTCCAGGGAAACATGCTTGAACCTGATATGTTACGTAATTGTTCTTGCATTGATTTGCCATTGTTAGGCAGTTTTGGCGGTGGTGGGCTAAAGGTCGATTTTATTTTTTCAATAGCATTCAGTTCTTGTGCCTGTAATCCGCCTTCCCAAATTTTTATTTCCAAAATTATTCCTCAGTATATCTACTAGCGACTGAGAGAAAATACCACTGTAAATTGTTGCTGTCATCTATCCAGTTGGTTTATGTGATGTTCACTAACTTACTAATTTCTAGAGACAATAGTGGTATTTTTTTCAGAAGACTGAGCTATCTGATGTGGTGTTCAGGTAGAGACCGCAGGGGTTAGGCAAGCCATTGTAGTCAGCGCGGCGAAGACCGACAGGTCAAATCTGGGCTATAAATGGCATTTCGCGACACTGAAAGAGCTTTCCATTGACATCGTATTTTGTGATTCCCAACCTACAAGAGCCCGACACACCCGGCATTGCTTATGGTTCAACACTGATTGAGAAGGCGTTTGACGTTTTTGTATCCAAGTCTGTCGGGAAAGTAAACACATTGATCAGTAACTTATAGTACTGGAAGTGATTGCAGTCGTAATGCTGATTTTGCACGCTACGACAGGTATATTCTGTTTGGTATCTGTAGAAGCTGTCATGGTACTGACTCTGCATGTACCAGGTAGCTTAGATTTAATAATGAACGGCGCATTAGCAGGAGGATCTTTTTCTGGCTTAGTTGTATTGTGTGTGACACACAAACTAAATACGAGCATAGCTACAATGGTAAATGTGATGTTCTTATTCATGAGGTCTCCTTTTGGAGTAAAATGTGAATTACTTCACCCAAAAGGAACCCTAATATCTGCTAGTTAAAGGTTATTATAATCCAGATACGTTTATATAGAAATGACCGTTATTATCATCAGTTTTCTGTATCCGGTAAGTTATTGGTAAAGAGTTATGCAGATCAGGTTTTGTGAACGTTAAATCAGCCGCACACTGATAAACATCAAGCCCTGATTCATAGCTTATTGTTCTGACATTTTCTACTGAAATTTGCACATCCTTATCCAGTGTCATACCTTTCTCGATTGTCTTTCTGGCAATATCCACGACCAGATTTTTAGCATCATCACTATTACATTTTGGTGTTTTCTCACCACAACCAGCCAGCAGACCAGTCGCTATTAATACCAGAAGCATTGTTCTTTTCATCTATAGTTCCTTCGTTAGTTAACGATACTTTTACTTCTTATTAAATAGACCATCCATTGCGCCTGCCGCAGAAGCCCCGCAGTATCCTTCGCAAGCACGAGTCATCACGCTGGCCTTACCGTTTTTCAGTTCACTAATTACTGCAACACACTGACTGGTATTGTCATTCCAGACCCAGCGACGCTTCTGGCTTTCTCCGGCAGCTATTTGCTGTGCTGTTCCCTCTATATTGCATACGCCCGAACCATCCCCCGTTGAGGCATTAATGTTGAACTCAGCATTACCCTTTCCCGTATTCAGGGTTAGAACCGCTCCAGGTTTTACGTACTGAGCTGCTGCGACAGGAAGCGTTATGGCTGCCATCAATAAGGCCAACAGTTTTCTGTTCATTAATTAATTCCCTGTTAAGTGATACGGATGTTTTTGGTGATTTTCCCCAATGCCAGCGGTTTGCGTTTTTCCACAAAGAAATAAACGACGTTGAATGCGGACTTGCGATGATTCCCTCGACCAAGAGAGGGCCAGTTGCGGAAGGATTCAATCTGTTCTTCTGAATAGGGTGTGTCAGAGAAATCAAACAGCACAAGCAAGGCTTTGCCGTCATGTTTCATCAATTTCTTTACTTCTGTACTGTTGACGGTCGCAGAGACATTGGAACGTGCCGCAGTTGGTTTACGTACTGCAAACTCAACGGCCACATCGTCAATGACAAAATCAATGTAACCGTGCCCGGATACAGTTCCTGGCAGTTTGCTTTTTACTTCCGGTGAGACGTTATCTGCAAACCAACCCAGCAAATAGCAACGTACCAGAGGCAGTAATTCCCGCTCGCTACATTCGTTCAGACGCAGGGTTTTGACGAACTCCCTGCGATAAAGAGAACTGAAAAAATACTCAAAGCATTCCGTTATTTCAGTGATGGTGGTTGCCATGGTTGCATCCTTTACCTGCTATTAGGTCCATTTTTAAGGGCATACCTTTCCGGCCATAATGTTTCCGGTGTCGTATCCAGAGCCCCGGCAATAATGCGCTCAGCTCTGGGATAATGACGCTCTAAGGCGTTATTTAATGTCCGTGGCGCAAGGCCGTGACTGCGTGACAGTGACGCCAGCGTTAACCCTCGCTTGTGAAGTGCTGCCACAATATCTGCACGATGCCAGTTCCCTGAACTTCCTTTGATTTGCTTTTTCTGCGATGCTGTTGAGTTACGCACAGTATTAACTCCATGGAATCAGTACATGGATATTAAATGCGAATAAAAGATACCTTTCAAGTTCTTTTGGTATCTATTTATTGGTTTTCATATTAACGCATTGATATCTGGTGAAATTTATATGAGCAGTAAGAGAACAGTTTCGGCTATACCTACTCATCCTGAAGCTTCTGTTGAAGAGGCTAAAGACTGGCTGACAGCAGAGGAATTCACTCATATTGAGGGGATGCCGGGCACTGCGCGTGGCGCTAGGATGCGCCTGGAAAAGCTGGCATCTCTGCACCCGGAAATACGTCGTAAAAGGACTGCCGGGAAAGGCGTGGTTTACCATATCAGCGCAGCCACAATGTCGCTTGATGATGAGAGAAACAGGGCTAAGGGCGAAGCGTTTACTCTCAACGACAGTGATCGCCAGCTAAGCCTCTGGGTGCAGCTGTATCGCAATATGTCGCCAGCTTCGCGGGCGCAACTGATGGAGCAGGCCCTCAGGCTGGTAAAGGACGATCTGATGTCTCAGGGGCCTGATGTTTCTGAACTGGCGGTACAAATCATGAAGTTGCCTGAAGATGAGCGTAAGCGCCTCTTTGAAAAGCTGAACGGGAAGGTGTGATAGCGTCAGTTTTCCGCCATGTCAGACAGAAGGAACCACCCCGGAATCCTGACCCGTCTGACATGGCGGAATGAAAAGTATGCCATTATTTATTAATGAATAAAAAACGGTTTTCAGTTACTTCTGTTCTGAATCATGAATTGGTTTCTTATTGTTATTATTTGCAATGAAAATATATTTTTGGTATAATTTCATTGCTGGGTAGTGTTATTAATTGCAGCCAGCCATTTAAATCATCATATTCTTTAAACGTTCATTCTTGTTAATCCTTCACTGGAGGGTTGGCTGTATTTAAAGAACACCATTATGACTATATCTGACAGGGTATATTGTGTATTCATTATTACAATGGCAGGAATTAGTTAATAAACTCTTCATTAAGTATTATGGCATAGATATTAACGACACTGCCTTTTGTGAGGCAAGTTATATGAAAAGATACTGGACTGATTGTGTGCGTCCTTATCAGGCAGTCAATGAATGGGTATAAGTATGATCTGCACAGACTTGATTCAGTTGACACTCCATTGAGTGAAGTTAATGAACTATCCGTCAACCAATACATGGAATTAAAATGAATAAAATACATCAGGAAGGGCTGACTATGCCCGTCAGTCAGGAATTGATACATATCATATTAAATGAAGTGGGAAATCCACCGCCGCATAAAGCCAGAATTACCGCTGTCAGTCTGTTATTTAAAGATCTGAGTTACAGCGCTGAAAAGGGCGGTTACCATCCTGTCGAAATACGGATTATTTCACGCAATGATGAATGGTATTTCGATTACATTACCGACTTCAGTTATATGGGAGTGGTTTACCCCGAACTGGAAAAGGAAATTGATTTTAGCTGGAGTCAGCAATATGTCTTTCTGGCTCATGTTGGTGACCTGCCTGTTAACGCCGGAAGGGAGTTATTTGAACTCTGGCAATCTAACTTTATTCAGTATCACGCCATGAACGTCTACACCGTTACCGTTCTGTGGGAAAGCTAATCCCTCTGCACTAATTATCACTACTTTATGGGGAATTATCTGTGACGACTGACAGAGGGATACGTGCGTCTCAACAGGGCGAACTGGACTGTCTTTGCGGTGCTTATTGCATGGTTAACATGCTGAGTTGGCTGTATGACGGCAGGGTGAAACGACGCCCATTAATGAACCGGCTTATTCAGACTTATCAGCAGCGCTGGCCTTTGCATGAATGGCTGACTGAAGGAATTGAAGAAGACCGTTTAGACTGGCTGATAGCTCAGGTGCTGCAGAAAGGACATTACAGCCGCCAGTTCCCGGTTCAAATCACCAGACCCTTTGCCGGGAAACGGGGATTCTCAGACGGGCGGCTTTTCAGGGAAATGCAGCGGTTTCTGGACGTCACTGACTACTCCCGCTTGATTATGCTCAGCGACCAGTTTCACTGGTCCCTTCTGGTCAAAATAGATGAGGAAACGCTCTGTTTCTTCGACAGCAACGGGCGAACCACCATGCCCCGTAAAGCTTTCTCCTTGCGTACTGGCGTAACCCGCCGCCAGCTGTTTCCAGATGCCATTTACTTCATTGAACGGGAGTTCTGATATGACCATGTTTACCCAGCGTGAAACCCGTATCCTCGATCAGGCGCGTGACATCATCAGCCGATACTATCAGCGTGGGGTTCAACTCTGTTCCCCTGATGATGTACGACGGTGCGTAATGGTTGAGCTGGCACCGCTTGAACACGAAGAGTTTGGCATCATCCTGCTCGATAATCAGAATCAGCTGCTGCACCGCGAAATCCTGTTCAGGGGTACGCTAAACTCGGTCAGCGTTCACCCCCGTGAAGTTATCAAGCGTGTGCTGAAACATAACGCCGCCGCAGCCATCCTTGTCCACAACCACCCCAGCGGCGAGCCTGAACCCAGCCGCTGCGATATCAAGTTGACTAAAAAGCTTCAGGAGCTACTCGAAATGCTGGATGTGCGGTTACTTGATCACTTTATCGTGGCAGGAACTGAAACGGTGTCGATGGCTGAACGGGGGCTGGTGTGATGCTGAAAGTTACCTGGTTTAATGTACGTTATTGCGGGTTAGACGCATGAGAAGGGCTGCGTTGCGTCAGGTCGTGCCGGTGGTGCAAACCACCGTGTTCGATGCGTATACTGGCGGTCTGGCTCCTTCGGGGCGCAGAGGTATCACCAGCCTGTTAAACCGCAGCGCCAGCATACTTAAACGCGGTACGGATGCAGCAGACTACCCGTGGGAACAACTTAACTACGCCGCCGTCGCTAAAGTACGTGCGGCACTGCTGGATGACGGTTACGCCGTGTCGTCGGTGAACATGGCGCTGTCAGCACTGCGGGGCGTGGCGCAGACGGCCTTTTACCTCAACTGCATGGATGCCGAAACGCTGGCACGTATCCGGTCTGTTAAGCGCGTGAGCGGCGATATCCAGCGTAAGGGAAGGGCATTAGACAGGCAGGAAATCCGGGCGCTGATTCAGGCCGCTAAACAGCATCCGCAGCATGTACGGCGCTACCGTGATGTCGCTATAGTGCTGACACTTTGCGGAACAGGCCTGCGGGCCGGGGAACTGGTTAAACTTGAGCGCCGGGACTATGACAATGGTGTTCTCACGGTCAGACAGGGAAAGGGGCGTAAATACCGTGAAATTCACGTGGCGGATGCAGTGGATAAGGCTATCCGCGCATGGCTGAAAGTTGGCGCAGACGAGGCTCACAGCGCACTGTTCAGCCGAATTCAGCGCAACGGTAAGGTCGCAAGCCAGCAGCTGACTACGACCGGGTTAACGGGTATCCTGGCTGATTTACAGCAGACGTCAGGTATTGCACGTTTCACCCCACATGACATGCGGCGCACCTTCATCACCCGTTTACTGGAGCAGGGCGTGGATATCAACACCGTCCGCCAACTGGCAGGCCACAGCGACATATCCACGACAACCCGCTATGACTGTCGTGGTGAGAGCATGAAAGTCAGCGCCAGCAAACGCATCAGGTGTTTTTAGCTTTTGAGCCGTTTCCAGACGCGGCTTTAGTTTTATCTTCAGCACTCAACCGCGCGTACTTTTGATTCTGGACGTTAATCAGTGCATTGATATTTTCAGGCTGAAGTACCCACGCAACATCCTCACGCGCCCATTCTTTACCGTCAGAGAGTCGTTTTAACCGGGGTTTCCATATTCCATACTCATTAAGTTTTTCTGCTACCGAAGCATATTTCTCACGATCTGACTCCCCCGTATGAAGCTTGTCAAAACGACCTTTTACAAGCTGGTAAACAGTGTAGATTTCCAGTGCCTTAGGGGACCTGGCCGGGACTATCATGGGGTGTTCCTCCGACCTATAAATCCCGTTTAGCTCTCCCTCATTGAGCAGGTCATTAAACATGTGGTTCACGCAGGCACTCAGCACATCCGCCGCTTTCTCTGCAGCGAATTTATCCGGGCTAAAACCCGCTCCCGTCAGTTTCCGGGCAATCAGTGCCAGCTTTTGCCGGGTATCCCGCCCCAGATAGAGCTTCTTCTCCAGAAATTCAAAGACCTCGTTACTGCTTTTCCGTTCCCGGTGGCATCTGGCGTCAGCCTTGTTGCTTTGGTTACCAATCATAGTCACCTCCATGAGAGCATTTTGTACAAAATATCACCATTGAGCCTCAGTGAAAATTGCTTCTTTATATGACCGTTTTGGAGACAGAAATAGATGATCTCGAATGACATCCACATTAAAGATGCCCTTAAAGTGCTCAACGAAGGCATCGTTGAGTGAATCCTTGCGTTTTTTGGTGGTTGTAAATAACCCCGCTCCTGAAACAGCTCAAAGGAGCACAAGCATGAACACCAACCGTATTTTGCGTAAAAAAGAGGTTCTTCATCTGACGGGGATCTCGTCGGCGACGTTGTACCGACTCATCTCGAAAGGAGTCTTTCCTTTGTCAAAGAAGCTAACGGGCGACAGTGGCCGGGCGGTGGGTTGGCTGGAGAGTGATATCAATAACTGGGTTAACAATCGTATGCAGGCGGGAGAATAAAATGAAAGAGATAATAGCTAAAACAAGTTCTGCGAAAGAAATAGCAGTCCCCTGGTTTGAAACCATGGGGAAACAGGTTGGGTTATCGAAACGTACTACCGCTGCCATATTAAGGGAACAACAGTTGCGGATACGTAAGCTTAACCGGGTATCTGCACGGATTTTGTCTGATGCCATCAAAAGAGGGGAGCACTGGTGGGAGGATGAGTGCAACATATACGGTAAAATAGCGTGTATTCTTGACAGGTGTAAATACATTCCATGTGGAAGTGGAGCCTGTGCGCAATGTAACGCTGCTAAACAATTACATTACCAGGGCGTTTCGGTGGGGAATAGTTTACCGGGTCATACGACGTTAAATTTAGATTATTTAAGGCCGACTGATGATGAATATTCATCTGGCTGGACTGCAAATGACTTAGTTGAACGGCATCAGGATATTTTTTAATACTTAACAGGATATAGCAATTTTGCCTGAATAAAAACCGGACACATTACCCTGTTGCTTTACTCAGGTGGCAGGGTAATGAATACAACCAGGAATATTAAATGAACGAATCTTATTACTTCAGAACATCAGACCCGGATTACATTCGCCACGCACCGTCAAGGCTTGAGATTTTAAGTAAAGCATTCCCCACTATTATTACGCAGCAGGAAAGTGAGCATGAATTGCAGCGTCTTATTCATTTACTAAATAAACTGAAAGGCAGCAATCGCTGCTACAACATCATTGCTCAAAAACTCAGGCAGTGCAGAAACGGATCTCCATGCAACAGTCTTATATGCCCGCATTGCCAGCGGGAACGCATTCTGGCGCAACTGGCTATGCTGCATGTCCTGCCGGGGAATTCAGCAGAATATGTGGGAGTGGTCCTGTTTTTCAACAAGGATACGCAAACTCCGCCGCCATGGAAGAACACCGATGCGCTCAGGGCGCAAATTGGTCGTTATAAGCAGAGGATAAGCCGGGTACTTAACCGACTGGGGTACGCCGGTCCGGCCACAGGCACCTTTAGTATGATGCGCCATATGCCTGATGGCCCAGAAGCGCGTATTTTCTGGGTTCCACAGTTGTGTTTGTTCCTGCCCAATGACAGTACGTTGATTAAGGGGCTAAAAGCGCATATGTCGCGAAGTAGTGGGGAATTTATTGATGCGACGACAGTTAACACGCCGGTGATCGTGCCCAGGTATAAAGACCCCGCCAGGCTACTTTCATGCGCCCTGGATCCCGCCTGGCACACAACGGATTATACACTGACTGATAAAGACGCTCTCGTTAAGTCCAGAGTAGCGCCATTGAAAGGTCGGACACTGTTAAAAAGTTTACTGGCCCTGGACTCACTGGGAACAGGTGCCGTTTCTTTTTCGTTTGGGCAACCCCAGGGAAAGTGCATTGATTTCCCGGTAATGCAGCCACTGCAATGCACTTTTGCTGTTGATCAAATTGCAGTGGAACGACGGGTAACACTGGCAACCACTGCATTTTCGTTGTTGTAAAACTGCAGCGCTCGCCTGTGATTCTGCTGGCACTGATGCACTTTAAAATTCCAACTGTTCCGGTTTTAGCGTAACTGTCTGTTTTCTGCAGAGTCTTACGGATGCCTCTGTGCACCCGATCCTTGCCATCAACTGACGGGTTAGCGCATCTGCGAGGACTTTCTGCGTTTCTGCCAGTGAATATTCTACACACAATGGGGGAGCGGTCAGCGAGCACCATTGCCATTGAGCGCAACGGAGAGCCTGGGGACACGCAGCATAACGGAGGCTTTATCCGCTTCTCCAGTCATGAAACAACATGGCGAACGAGCGCTGCGAGTGAGGGAAGGCGTCAGCCTGAACAGGGGGAAAGATTTGCGACCGGAGTGGAGCAAATCATGGGCGGAGCCCATCCTCGCGACTGGGGTTTTGACTTTCAAATTACCCGACTTAAAAACTGGTGAAATGGTCTGCGTAAGAGTCAACGTAATAGCTGATGCAACAACACCATGCTGAGACGGGGCCGTGAGTACTGAAAAGGATTATCCAGTGAAGATCCCGAAGTGGGTTTATGACCGTATTACTGAATTAACGGACTGTGTGGTGGGAGATACGCAATGGGCGGTCACCCGGCGACAGACATTGCGCCGGTTCCTAGCCCACATATGGCTGGAGGCAGACGATGATGGGTGGACTATATGCACTGTCCGGGATATCCGTAGTTGTTACGCCAGCCTTCTAAGTGAATGTGAAATCAATTACCAGGGCAGGGCCTCCATATCCATGCTAGTCGATTTCCTGCCGACATTGCCGGATATTGAGTTTCGTGCAGGGAAAGCGAGTAAAGACCCGGACAAGCGTAAAGCCAATGCATGGCTGTTCAATCCCCTGCGGCCTGTGTGTGATGAGTCTGCCAGGGGTAAGTTAAATCTGGTTGATGCGGATACAGGTGAGTCTGTTAGTTTTAGAGCTCTGCTTCAGGGGAACGGGAAAGCTCCTGGGCATGCGATAGATGTAGAGAAACGCCAGACGGCCCTAAAACAAACGGAAAAGGACTTCTTGGCCAAAGTTGGGCGGGGGCGCATGAGTATACAGTTTGTGAAGGAATTGCGTAGCCGTGAGCCGGATCACTATTGCCGCGCAGGTATACGCAGCCTTAACCATCTCTACAATGGCAGAATTGAGGGACAATATGTCACTTACGACCATCATTATCGTCTGACGTTTGGAGGGCGGTATTATGATCAAGCTTTCCAGAATCTGCCCAATGAGTTCAAAGCTAAATTTCGGACCGGGTTACTCAACTATGACATCGAAGCGTGCAATCTGGCCTGTCTGAACCATCTGTTCAGACAGTATGACGTCGATTATCGTGTGAAGTCATCGATATATAAAACCATGATGGAACATACCGGGCTGACCCGTAAACAGTGCAAACAGATGGTCCATACCACCACCTACAGAATTGGGCGTGTGACTATTGGTGTTAATGATGGCCTTGGGGCAAAAGTGTATCAGTGGTGCGGTAACAGCCAAAAAAAGGCGCTAAAGATTTTGCGTTGGTGGAACCGTTATATCAGTCCATTGAAATCTGCGCTTGAGTCATTGCTGGAACGTGTGCATGGCACACACCGCAAGAGTTGTTCATCACCACGGAACTATCACAGGTACGCTAATGAAGTCGGATTAATACTGGATCTGAATAGTGAGGTGTATCAGCGTGAAAAGACTCACCATCAGCAATATGCGAGGGATAAGGCACTCTTGGCGTTTATGATCTGTGGTGTGGAGCAGGCGTATATCCGTGAGGTAGTCAGTCTGAACCCTAGTCGTGTCTGCATGCTCGATCACGATGGGGTAGTGGCAACGGGCGCGCTTTCACTGCCGGACTGGCGGGGTTTCACGATGAAGGTGAAGGACTAGCTTGCTTTCTTGAATTTAACTATCTGCGATCTCTGATAAGGGCGTATTACGTTGTCAATCATAATGGGATATGCGCATTGGAGCACGATATGCATATCCAGCAATCCAGCAAGTGATCCACGTCCGCTTTGAGCGAAGAGCGGAAGTAGTCACTTTTGTGGTCTGCTCTCACGAAAGTGACTACAGGAACAGTTGCAATTCATATTAACCATTCAGTTGGCAGACAATTAGCTAGGGTGTAACCTGTCTAACTCAGCGAAAAGGAAGAGCTATGAGCTAAGCTATGAAAAAATACAAAAGCACCGGAGTAACAGGAAGAGCAGGTGAGCTATATTTTGCTTATTGGATAGTTCGCTATTTTAATTGGCCTTGCCGATTGCTTGATATTGATGTTGGCATAGATGCTCAAGTTGAAATTTTTGAAGATGAAATATCAACTGGGGACTTTTTTGCGGTTCAAATTAAATCAACGGTTGGAAACACCCCTGATATACAGATCGATCTATCTGACTTTATGTACTGGCAACAGTTGGAAACTCAAGTTGTTTTGGTCTCCATCGTAATGGCGGATAGCCATAATGAGCCTGAGATGTTCTGGAAGCCATTTTCAAAAGAATGTCTTGATGAAATAGTTCAAGAAATAACCTCAAAAGGACACCAGTCCAAAAAAGTCACCTTCACAGATTCAGATAAATTATGTGTTGAATCCAAAAACACCTGGAGGATGGCAATGCTTTCAGAATCCGACAAAGATCTGATAAGGCTCGCCAAATCATTATTAGATGATTTAGAACAACATGACTTAGATAATTTTGTAGAGGAAGACTATTACCTCCAAGATGAACACAAGGACTATGTAACTTTTAATAGCGAAATTGACATATTCAACCATCATTTCATCGATTATGAAGAGCTGAAAGATGCTGTATCTCATGATAGAAGGCTGGTGCTAAGAGCTCCCCTTATAGAAGAAGCTATCGATTACTTTGAGAATAACGAGGCGATATTGCTTTATATGTTCAATCATGCGTTTAATTGGATTAAGGGCGACCGAACTCCAAATCAAATACTGCCCCAAACATTGAGTCGTGAAATTAGACGGCAGACAAAAGATTGGGTTTATCACATGACGGGTTATTAAAGGGCGCAGTTGCGCCCTAATTAATTAGGCCGCGTTCTGCATCATTATTTCAGCAATCTGATGTCGATATTCACTTACACCGCTAAACTTTGTTAATTTTTATTGTCAGCTAGACACAAATCTAACACTCATCTTCCGTTATCTTTTATATCGCCGTTGGGTGAAATCCATAAACCATCCCCCATATATACATCTGAAGATCCGTCACCATTGAATGTTTTGTATAACATTGACCTGCTCCCCGTTGATTAATACACCGCGATGTTAGTAATGTCTTCATAAGCCACATGAGGACATCCCCATGAAGAAGCGTTTTTCCGAAGAACAGATCATCAGTATTCTCCGAGAGGCCGAAGCCGGGGGTTCTGCCCGTGAGCTTTGCCGTAAGCACGCCATTTCCGACGCCACCTTTTACACCTGGCGTAAGAAGTATGGCGGTATGGAGGTGCCTGAGGTTAAGCGCCTGAAGTCGCTTGAGGAAGAGAACGCCAGACTCAAGAAGCTGCTTGCCGAAGCCATGCTGGATAAGGAGGCACTTCAGGTGGCTCTGGGGCGAAAGTACTGACGACAGACCAGAAGCGGGAAGCCATTGAATTTATGTGTAATGTGACCGGTCTGTCGCAACGTCGTGCCTGCAGGCTTACAGGTTTGTCCCTGTCGACCTGCCGCTATGAGGCTCAGCGTCCGGCGGCTGATGTGCATTTATCAGTGCGTATCACTGAGCTGGCACTGGAGCGCAGGCGTTTTGGCTACCGACGCATCTGGCAGTTACTGCGCCGTGAAGGCCTTCATGTTAATCACAAGCGCGTGTACCGCCTTTACCACCTTAACGGGCTGGGCGTAAAACGCAGACGACGTCGTAAAGGGCTGGCAACAGAACGTCTGCCGCTGCTCCGCCCGGAGGCGCCCAACCTGACCTGGTCGATGGATTTTGTCATGGACGCGCTGGCCACCGGTCGCAGAATCAAGTGCCTGACCTGCGTGGACGACTTCACGAAGGAGTGTCTGACAATTACCACCTCATTCGGGATTTCAGGCGTGCAGGTCACGCGAATTCTGGACAGCATTGCACTGTTTCGCGGCTATCCGGCGACGATAAGAACGGACCAGGGGCCGGAGTTTACCTGCAGAGCACTTGACCAGTGGGCTTATGAGCATGGGGTGGAGCTGCGGCTTATCCAACCGGGCAAGCTAACACAGAACGGATTTATTGAAAGTTTTAACGGACGATTCAGGGATGAGTGTCTCAATGAGCACTGGTTCAGCGATATCGTTCACGCCCGGAAAAAGATTAATGACTGGCGGCAGGATTATAACGAGTGTCGTCCACATTCATCGCTGAACTACCAGACTCCGGCTGAATTTGCAGCGGACTGGCGAAACGGGAAATATGAAGAAAAACCAACCGACATTACTAACTGAAGGCTGTATCTAATCTTGGGGGCAGGTCAGTTTTTTATAATAAGAGCAATAGATTTAGGACTGCTTCATGTTGACTGCAGTCCTAATTCAGTAAACTTAGTTGAGCCAGGCCCTGTATACACTCCGGCGGCGTTCAAAGGCCTCCTTACCCCCTTCCATTACCGCAATAATCTGCTTCTGAACGGCGTCGCGGTCTATGCTTCCCCCGGAGGTAATAATTTTTCCATCGACATAGACGCAGGTATGAATATACTCCGCATCCCCAAGGACAGGAATATTGGCATTGTGCGTTGCAAAAATAAACTGCGTATTCAACTTCATGGCGCGAATAAGTTTGATAACATCCTCATAAATCGTCTGATTATCGAGATCATCTTCAGGCTGGTCGATGATAATGATGTCATTGTTTCTCTGGTTGAGTACAAATAGCATCAGTGCTGACGCCCTCTGACCTAGGGAATGTTTATTTAATAGTTTACCACGAAACTCGATGGTATATATATTGGGGGGTTGCCAAGTTATGAGATCAATAATATTGTTGTTCATATACTCGGTGAAAGTTTCTGGGTTAGATACTATAGAAAGCACTTTATCCTGATTTACCCACATCTCCCCAAAGTCGTTGAAAATATCAGTGATTGACTGATAAGTTGTGTCTCGGAATTTACTCCCTTGGAAGGTACTCTTCAGATGAGTCAGCATAGACTTTTTGTCGGCTTTAAAATTTGAGTCAATTTTCAGGCCCGATTCGGTCTCATTGATGACAGCCAGAATCTGCAGGATTTCATTATGTTCTTTTATCCACAACTGGTTTAGCGCTAAAAGTTCTCTTTCTAATTCCTGATTTTTTGAATCTTTTTCTGCTACTGATTTGCTGAATTCTTCAATTTTCTTGTTTGCAAGTTCTAAATCAGCCGTCAATGTTCTAAATTCAGTAGTGCTTATTTTATGCGCTCCAGCATCTTGTAGATTCTGCGAAATTTTCCGCTCAGTTTCAGCAAACTCTTCATTAAGGGAATTCTTCTGAACAGTGAAATTAGTCGTCTTTGCATCCAGGCTTAGGGCAATCAGGCGAGAATCAGTAACGGTTCGCTGCATGCCTTCAATATTTTTTATCAGTTGGCTAATTTCTTTTTCGAAGTCGTCAATAAAATCCTGATTCTCAGATGATACATAGGGTTCCTCCTGATTTAATGAGAAAAGAGCCTCTTCCAACTGGTCCTGAAGTTTATCGAGAGTGGTAGTCACAAGTGCAGCTCTTTCAGAAAAATGTCTTTCATCTCTATCAAAGGTAGTTTGCTTTAAGAGCTTTTCCTCTACACCATGTTCTTTATATAAATTAAGTTTAAAGTTTGCATCAGCACTTTTTTCCGTCCAGCTCTGAAGGTCAGCCTTACTGTTATCCAATCTAAGAATATGTCGCAGCAAGTCCTGAACTACAATAGACTTTTCCTGTATTTCTTTTCTTACGGGAATTAATTTTTCTCCAGCCAATTTTTCAATTAGATCTTTTTCAAATCCTTCACCTGTATTTGAGAGGTCTTTCTGACCAAAATATATTGGATTATGAAGCACAGTTTCTCTGATTGACAAGCCGGTCTGTAGTTCACCATCGACATAGACTTCAGGCGCTCGTTGATATATGCGTCTGATTTGATAGTCAATTCCTCTGCGGCACGTTACATCAAGCGTAATCTTTCCACCGCTTTTGAGCAGGCTTTCAACTAGGCTCTCTTTGTATTCTTTTTCGGAGGTTTTATCCCCGAATTCAATATCAAGTGCATACCTGATACCCTCTAGTATAGATGATTTGCCGCTGCCACGAATACCTATGAGTGTATTGAGTTCAGAGGAGAGATTCATGACCGTGCCGCCAAGTGATCCAGCGCCTTCAAATTCAATACGCTTTATATGACTGTGAGATGTATCTGGTTTTTGTTTACGCACACGGCTCGAATAATCACGTAGTGCAAACTGAAGTGCTTCAAAGGTATAGTCTCCTAGCTTCAGATAGCTCGCAACAGGCCGCGAAGCCATATCCGCTAGGTTCTTGGCATCACAGCCTTCTACCTCCGCTGGATACCATTGCCCTAGTTCACTTTCCATAATAACCCGTTTATCGCGGGTTGAGACTTTCTGAAAGCCCAGTATGCGCCGGCGTACTTCATCTCTTTCAAACAATTCTTTTATAATGACAGGCTTCAGTCCTCCCCAGAGACCATTCGGGGCTTCAACATGCGCAAATACAATAAAATAGTCTTTGTTATATTTATCTAGCTCTTCAATTGTCTGTTTTATATTGTGATTCGATCTGGCATTTTCGTTTTCGAAATTTGAAATACCTGCAAACGTCGTAGTTAGGAACGACTGTATATGGTTTGTTTGCTCTTTATTATCATACCATTCGTCAGAAAAAATAATAAGTGTATGTATTCCAGCTTGACCATCGCTGATTGAAAGCTCAACTCCTGGAAGTATTCCAATCCCCTTTTTACGGGCCTTTTTTCTTATGATTTTAAACTCATCAAGTGCAAATTTATTATGGTTAGTTATTATACCTAACCCGATCTCTGCGTCGCTGAGAGCGGTAATGTAATCTGAATAATAGCGATCCGGTTCGCCGTCATATCTGAATTCCTTATCAGCGTTGGTGTGAAGATGAAAATCGACTTTCACCCAACAACTTCCGTTGTCAAACACAGGGAACATCATTGATCTCCTTTGAACAATCTGTCTGCAGTAAATGCTGGAACGAGGAAATTAGCCAGTTGGATACTATAGCAATCTGTAAATAGAGGATAGACTGTATATTGATCCACTGTTATCACAGTGCCCCAACGAACGCATACACCTTTGGGTTTCAATCATTTTTGGAATAAACCTCTCTACTGAGGGCTGTTCGACGCAGATGACTGAATACGGGACTTCAAGATATCGCTAGCCACATTATCATTGGCAAAATGACACTTTTTGGAGCACAACCTAATTGGCTGCGCTTAATACCGCTACACCTGCCGTTTACTGACATGTGGCATGTTGGGTAAGGGTAATAACCGTAGCCCGATTCCGCGTGGTGAGATAGAGAAAACAGCTCCAATGCCTTACCCTGCAGGGGCTGGCCAAAAGTGGAGTACTATTTCGCGCAGCAATATAGATTAAGTGGTTCAGGTGTGTGGAATTTATTTTGAAAGCGGAAATACAGTACGCTCCACTAACTGGGTATTTCCTTTGGCAATAGGGCGATGAGCCCCATAATGTAAGCAACTTTTCCTCATGGCATGTAGCTGACGAGCTATCTGAGCTGAAGGCCTGATGTCAGCAAAAAGAAGACAATAGACGGCTGCTGGTGAAAGTTGTATAACCATCTGAAACAATCGTGGCAGTTGCTGAACGTCACCATAACTTGAGGCATCAGCTTTCAACAATGTGGTAAAACTTGCAGGGGCCCGTCCTTTTACTGAAAACCTCAATCTCTTCCCGGAAGATGGACAAGGCGAACGTGTCACGGGATTAGTATCACAGATTTAGTTTGTAATGATACTCATTGTTGTACTTATATCTAAAATTAGATATAGAAAGTCATTTATAATCATTATGTAAAGGAACACAGGAAATGCAGGGTTATAAGAGTTCGGTAGAGGAATATATCCAAAAAAATATACTTTCTAAAACTTGTGAGGTTTATTTTGATTTCTCAAGTGAGAAGGATTATCTATACCGACAATTAGATTTAATTGGGAAGTGTCTGTGTCTGGAATATGTAAACGGCCAATCAAGTTTTTACTTAATTGATAGTGTCAGAGTTCAAGCTGGAGCTATCCATAAATACCAGACGGTATTGGTTTTTAAAGGAATGTTGGAACTAATATTCCGTACATCAGCGATGATGGTAGGAGCAGAGCGTCGTGGTAAAGAACCTGATGGAGCGTTTTACGAACCTTGGCGTGATAATTTGAATTTGTGGATAAATGGTGGGATTTTGAGTGGGAAAATGATGAATATTGGTGGCTTCATGATGAAATACACAGAAATATATTTGATATGTTTGTTGAAGCAATGTTTGTGTTTCTTGTATTGCATGAGATAGGTCATATTCATAACTTACATGGAGAAAGGAGAGACGATCATACTATAAAACAGCCTTCAACAAAGGAGCATCTTATTTTCATCCATAAGGCTGTTGGGGATAGTGAAGATGAAGTTGATACAGCAAAAAAACTCGATGCGCACGCTCGTGAAATCATTGCAGATACTTATGCATTTCAATTCATGCTTACAGAGTTAAAGAAGTGCTTTTTCCCCGATTCAGAATATGACGGTGCCGATGCTGGAGCTTTGAGCGCCACGAATTTCGCTATTTGTATTTATGTTGTAGCATCATTTTTCTGGGCATTGAGTTTTCAGCGCCCTATGAGGAATGATACGCAATGTGAACATTATCCATCTCATGCTTTTAGATTGGTGAGCATTGAGGCCGCATGTCTGGAACACAAAGTATGTAGGGGAGATATTACACTCACACGTTCAGGCCTGGAGGGAGGTATGACTAGCTACATTTCGAAACTGACAGGCGCTGTCAGTAATAACGAATTTTTGAAATGGCGCCTTACAATGAACATCCCTTCTAACCAAGAGCACTATGAGAAAATTTGTGCTATTACACCGAACTGGTCGAATTTTATATTTGGCGTTCGTGATGATGATTGGCTGAAACGTTAATCTAAAAGACTTGGTACTCAGCAGAAGCTCATTGAACTTATAAGCCCTACACAACAATAAAGTAGGAAGGGGGCGCGCAGGGCTTATAAGTATATGGCTACATATGATGAATAAAATATCGACAAATTATGATATTAACCAATCTCGAAGCATCAATGTATCATCGTTTACGACGCATCAGTACTATTGTCAGTGCTTTTTACCCATCCCTCAATCTTATCCGCCCATTCCTGCATCATCACTTTACGCTCATCAAGATAAGTTGCATGATTGTAAGTGCGACGAACATTGTTGGTATCAGCGTGCGCAAGTTGGGCCTCAATTGCATCAGGTCGATAGCCCATTTCGTTTAAACGCGTACTTCCTGTAGTTCTGGTTGCATGGGGGCTATAAATGCCACTCCAGCCGAGGCTTTTTAGTAGCTGGCGCAGCGAGTGCGATGTCATTGGACCTAGAGGGTTATCTCTGCCTGGGAAAAGGTGCTGCCGATGCCCGGTTAATCCCTGTAGTGTTCTGAGCATTTTGACAGCTTGGAAGGGTAGGGGAATAACGTGTTCTCTGCGGGCTTTCATCCGGCTGCCGGAATGGTCCAGAGGGCGTTATCAAGATCGAATTCTATCCATTCCGCTTCGGTGGCTTCTGCAGGACGCACCAATGTCCACCACATAAGCCACATGCAATAGTTAACCTGGTACGAGCCGCGACTACTGTCAAAACAGCTTAATAACTTTCCGATTTGCTGAGGATTCAGTGCTTGTTTGTGCTGTGTCTTATTGGCTGGAAGAGCTTTGCGCACGGGCCAGACAGGATCACTATCAGCTCTAAGTGTCGCGACTGCCAACTCGAAAACTGATGAAATGGTACGACGGGCTTCAGCGGCAACAGTCGGAGCGCCGCGCTTAGCCGTTTCCTGAAGAATTTTAAGAATGTGGTGTGGAGTGATCTCTCTGACTGGGAGCTTACCGATTGCGGGAAAAACCACACGTTCAAGCATATCCAGTCGCCGCGTTTTGGTGATTTCGGCCCAGTCTTTCATCTGCAACCACTCTTTGGCGATCAGCTCAAAGGTGTTAGAAGCGTCATTGACCTTGCGGATCTTATCTAATTGACGAGCCTGTGTCGGGCTAACTCCATCTGCGACTTGCTTACGCGCTTGCTCGCATTTCTCGCGGGCTTCAGCAAGTTTGACCGTCGGGTACTCACCCAGCGCAAACATGCTGGATTTACCGTTGAGTTTAAACCGATAGCGCCATGCCTTTTTGCCATTGGGTTTCACTTCGAGGTAGAGACCGTTGAAATCATTAAGTCGATAGAGTTTTTCTTTCGGCTTGGCAGTGCGGCATTGCGTATCAGTGAGCATAACGGGACCTTGTTTATTTATTATACCGTTATTGTACTCACTTAAAATGAAGATGGAAGAATGTTGTACTCATCCATGTACTCATTTTTGACAGCGTTGTTATGAGATGAATTGAGACATTGTGAAATGAAAAATCCACGCAATTGCGTGGATTTTATAGGGTTTTTCCGTTGTTATGAGATTCAGCGAAACCTCATGAGACAACAAATTTTATTTAGACGTTGAACAGGAAGTTCATCACATCGCCATCTTTAACGATGTAATCTTTACCTTCTGCACGCATTTTGCCCGCTTCTTTCGCGCCTTGTTCACCTTTGTAAGTGATGAAATCTTCAAACGAGATGGTTTGTGCACGGATAAAGCCTTTTTCAAAATCGGTGTGGATTTTGCCAGCAGCCTGCGGAGCCGTTGCACCAACCGGAATGGTCCATGCGCGCACTTCTTTCACCCCAGCGGTGAAGTAAGTTTGCAGATTCAGCAGTTTATAACCAGCACGGATCACACGGTTCAGACCCGGCTCTTCCAGTCCCAGTTCCTGCATAAACTCGTCACGTTCTTCGTCGTCCAGTTCGGCAATGTCTGCTTCAACAGCAGCACAAACCGGAACCACGATAGAGCCTTCTTTCGCCGCAATCTCACGCACCTGGTCAAGATACGGGTTGTTTTCAAAACCGTCTTCGTTGACGTTGGCGATGTACATCGTCGGTTTCAGAGTCAGGAAGCTCAGGTAACGAATAGCCGCTTTCTCTTCTGCGCTTAAATCCAGCGCGCGCAGCATACCTGCGTTTTCTAGCTGTGGCAGACATTTTTCCAGAACCGCCAGTTCGGCTTTCGCGTCTTTATCGCCACCTTTGGCCTTCTTCTGTACGCGATGAATTGCACGTTCACAGGTGTCGAGATCCGCCAGTGCCAGTTCGGTATTGATAACGTCAATATCGTCCGCCGGGTTAACTTTGCCGGAAACGTGGATGATATTGTCATTTTCAAAGCAACGAACAACGTGGCCGATCGCTTCGGTTTCACGGATGTTGGTCAGGAACTGGTTACCCAGACCTTCACCTTTCGACGCGCCTTTTACCAGACCGGCGATATCGACAAATTCCATGGTGGTGGGAAGCGTGCGCTGCGGTTTTACGATTTCAGCCAGTTGATCCAGGCGTGGATCGGGCATTGGTACGACGCCGGTGTTCGGCTCGATGGTGCAGAATGGAAAGTTGGCCGCTTCAATACCGGCTTTGGTCAGCGCGTTGAACAGGGTAGATTTCCCGACGTTGGGCAAACCGACGATACCGCATTTGAATCCCATGATTTAAATCACCTTAATATCTTAATAATCAACCTGTTATCGTAAACAGATTGTAGAAATGGAAATAACTTTGCCTATTATACACGGCACTCGGCAAAAATGCCGCAGACAACGACTTATTGCGCTTTAAAGGCGTGCAATCGGTTCGTTGCTTTGGTCAGGCCATCTGTAAACCACATTTCAGTACAACGTGCCGCTTCGTCGATGGCGTCATCAATTAACTTCTGTTCACTAACAGGTGGTTTGCCTAACACAAAGCCGACAACTTTGTTTTTATCGCCCGGATGACCAATTCCGATGCGTAAACGGTGAAAGTTAGGGTTATTACCTAATTTACTGATGATGTCTTTCAGTCCATTGTGACCACCGTGGCCACCGCCCAATTTAAATTTGGCGACGCCAGGAGGCAGATCCAGTTCGTCGTGGGCGACCAGAATTTCATCCGGGTTAATGCGGAAAAAACTGGCCATCGCTGCGACTGCTTTGCCGCTGAGATTCATAAATGTAGTCGGGACTAACAGGCGGACATCTTCTCCTCCGAGAGTCACTCGTGAGGTATAACCGAAGAATTTAGCTTCTTCCCGTAGAGGGGCGCGTAAACGCTCCGCCAGTAAGTCAACGAACCAGGCACCAGCATTATGTCGCGTTGCTGCATATTCAGCGCCGGGGTTCGCCAGGCCGACAATCAATTTAATCGTCACGTTTTTTTGTCCTGAGTGAGTACATAACTGGCGCGTAGTTTACTGGTTGCGGCCCCGCTTGACAAAAAACAGCGCCTTATATGCTGACAACACAATAATTGCCTCTACAGACTATTAGAAAGTCAGGGTGTTCAGATGGTTATTTGTAAAGTTTTGTTGAAATAAAGGGGGTAATTGTGATCACACCCGCACATAAGCCACAGGGTGTTGTCTATACTTTACACATAAGGATGAGGGGTATTCCCTGTTACAACCCAGAAAGTTCCGGAGGTGACATATGAAACGCAAAAACGCTTCGTTACTCGGTAACGTGCTCATGGGGTTGGGTCTGGTGGTGATGGTGGTTGGCGTGGGGTATTCAATCCTCAACCAGTTACCACAGTTTAATATGCCCCAGTATTTCGCACATGGTGCAGTGCTGAGTATTTTCGTCGGTGCCATTCTCTGGCTGGCGGGTGCCCGTGTTGGTGGGCATGAACAGGTGTGCGACCGTTACTGGTGGGTTCGCCACTATGACAAACGTTGCCGCCGTAGCGATAATCGTCGTCATAGCTAATGTATAATGCAGTTTACTGACCAGTCAGTTTGCGCTGACTGGTCAATTTAATGCCTTTCTTACAGATCAGCCATCGCTGCGCTGCGATTCGGGAAGAACGCCAGGCGTCCCGGAATCGGTTGAATACCGGATCGAGCCATTGTGCGCAGAGGCTGAAATTCCACGTTACACACGCGCAGTTCACACCCTTCAGGCAGTCGCTTCACAAAACGCTGGAACGCATCAAGACCACCGGCATCAAGCACCGGAACGGCATCCCACTTCAGAATAACAATTCGTTTTCCTTCCAGACGTGATTCCAGTTCAGTGAACAGACCTTCAGCCGCAGCGAAAAACAGCGGGCCGATAACACGCAAAACCAGTACATCGTCAGGCACGTCTACTGCTACCGGAGCCAGGCGAGTCATACGGGCGATACGGCGCATAAATAGCAGCGATGCAAGCACGATCCCTACGCTGATGGCAATAACCATATCAAACAGCACGGTCAGTGACATGCACAGCAGCATGACGATGATGTCATCCTTCGGCGCATGACGCAGCAAATCGACTACTTTATGCGCTTCACTCATGTTCCACGCCACCATCAGCAGCAGGGCAGCCATGGCGGAAAGCGGCAGCCAGGAAAGCAGCGGTGCCAGTACCAGCAGGGCAAGAATAACCAGAATAGAGTGAATTACCGCCGAGATGGGGGAAGTCGCCCCGGCACGGACGTTAGCGGCAGAACGCGCGATCGCGGCTGTAGCGGTAATACCGCCAAAGAATGGGGCAATGATATTCCCCAGCCCCTGGCCGACCAGCTCACTATTCGCTTTGTGTTTCGTCCCGGTCATACCATCCAGTACCACAGCGCAGAGCAGAGATTCAATCGCCCCGAGCATTGCCATTGAGAATGCTGCAGGCAGAAGAGTGCGAATGGAGTCCCAGCTTAGCGTGAATTCTGAATTGGGCAGATCCCACGGTAGCACCAACTGCGGCAGCAGTTGCGGGATACCGTTACCCTGGGAGCCATCGGCCAGAACGTAGTGGAATTGCGAGCCGATGGTAGCAACATGCCCGCCGAGCAGGTTAACAATTCCCATCACCGCACAACCGGCCAGCAATGCTGGAAGGTGACCAGGTAAACGGATGCCCAGGCGCGGCCAGAAAATCAGGATCCCAAGCGTAACAATACCAATTGCGGCATCACCCACGTTAATCGTCGGCAGCGCCATAAATAATGCGCCAACTTTTTGCAGATAATGTTCCGGGACATGAGCCATTTGCAGACCGAGAAAATCTTTAATCTGCATCGTACCGATGGTGATCCCGATACCTGAGGTGAAGCCTAAGGTAACGGAAACCGGAATATACTCAATCAGGCGGCCAAAGCGTGCCAGCCCCATCAGGATCAAAAAGATCCCAGACAACAATGTCGCAACCAGCAGGCCTGCCAGTCCAAACTGTTGCGAAACAGGATAGAGAATTACCACAAATGCCGCAGTCGGACCGGAGACGCTAAAGCGCGACCCACCCGTCAGAGCAATGACAATCCCTGCAACAGCAGCGGTGTATAAACCGTACTGTGGAGCTACGCCACTGCCAATTGCTAACGCCATCGCCAGCGGAATAGCAATAATCCCGACGGTAATCCCGGCAATCAGGTCACGGGTAAACCGTGCGGCAGTGTATTTTTCTTTCCAGCAAGCGTCGATCAGAGCGCGGAAAGGCATCACATGTGAGGAGAATATTTTGTTCACAATAATGTTTCATCCGTGAGCGCATCATCTGTCAACTAAATGGCAGGTGAAGGAGGCATAGGTCATACAAATGGATATTACAGACAAAAAAACCCGCCGCAGCGGGTCTTTGAGCCGGGTTCGATTAATGTTCGAACATAGCAGAGATCGATTCTTCGTTGCTGATACGACGAATCGCTTCGGCCAGCATACCTGACAGGGTCAGAGTACGCACGTTCGGCAGTAATTTGATTTCATCGCTCAGCGGAATAGTATCGCAGACAACGACTTCATCAATTACAGAGTTACGCAGGTTGTTCGCCGCGTTGCCAGAGAAGATCGGGTGAGTCGCATACGCAAATACACGTTTAGCACCACGTTCTTTCAGCGCTTCAGCAGCTTTACACAGCGTACCGCCAGTGTCGATCATGTCATCGACCAGTACGCAGTCACGACCTGCAACGTCACCGATGATATGCATCACCTGGGAAACGTTCGCACGCGGACGACGTTTATCGATGATTGCCATATCGGTATCGTTCAACAGCTTAGCGATAGCGCGGGCACGCACAACGCCGCCGATGTCCGGAGAAACCACAATCGGGTTATCCAGATTCAGCTGCAGCATGTCTTCCAGCAGGATCGGGCTACCAAATACGTTATCAACCGGAACGTCGAAGAAACCCTGAATCTGTTCAGCGTGCAGATCCACTGTCAGCACACGGTCAACACCGACGCTGGAGAGGAAGTCTGCAACCACTTTCGCAGTGATTGGTACACGAGCGGAACGGACGCGACGGTCCTGGCGCGCATAGCCAAAGTAGGGGATAACAGCGGTGATACGACCTGCGGAAGCACGACGCAGGGCATCAACCATAACGACTAATTCCATCAGGTTGTCGTTAGTAGGGGCACAAGTGGACTGGATGATGAAAATATCACCACCGCGTACATTTTCGTTGATTTGTACGCTGACTTCGCCGTCGCTAAAGCGACCTACAGCGGCGTCGCCGAGTGAAGTGTACAGGCGGTTGGCAATACGTTGTGCTAGTTCCGGGGTGGCGTTACCAGCAAAAAGCTTCATATCAGGCACGAGAAGAACCTCAGGCATGCGTCCATTGGTGGAAAGAATCTGCCGAAAACTGTGCGGGCCAGGCAATATTCTTTCCAGGCGGTGTATTAAAGAGCGCGATGCAACGTCTGGAACAAGGTGACGTTGTCACCGAAACTCAGCTTGCCCGGCTTAAAGCATGGCTCTGTGCAATGGGGAAAGGTTGACGCCTTTCGCCACAAAGCCATTGAGCCATTCCGGGGCTTGCTCTAGCACCTGGCGGGCTTCAGACTCTGTATCAAATTCAGCAAAGACACAGGCCCCTGTCCCAGTCAGGCGCGACGGGGCGTATTCTAACAGCCAGGAAAGCACCGCATCAACCTCGCGAAAACGTTTTCTTGCGATAACCTCGCAATCATTGCTAAATTCACATTTTAGCAACGTTTCTATTGACCTTTTCGGCGTGTTGCGCGGGAGTTCGGGATCTTTAAAAATTACCGGTGTCGGAATACTCACACCAGGGTGCGCTACCAGATACCATTTTTCTGGCGGATCCACCGGTGTTAATATTTCGCCAACGCCTTCGGCAAAAGCAGCATGACCACGCACAAAGACAGGCACATCAGCGCCCAGCGTCAGCCCCATTTTCGCCAGCTCCTCGATGCTGAGTCCACATTGCCAGAGATGATTTAACGCCACCAGAACAGTCGCGGCATTGGATGAACCGCCGCCCAGACCACCGCCCATCGGCAAACGCTTGTCAATACTGATATCTGCACCGCTTCCCGCCGGAAGACGCCCGCTGGCGGCTGCTGTTTTCATCAGCAAGCGTGCCGCGCGAACAATCAGGTTATCTTCGTTTTCCACGCCTTCAACGGGCGTTAACAGGCGAATTTCCCCATCGTCACGAAGTTCAATGTTGATGGTGTCGCCGTAATCAAGAAACTGAAACAGCGTTTGCAACGTGTGGTAGCCGTCCGCACGCTGACCGGTAATGTATAAAAACAGATTAAGTTTTGCCGGAGAAGGCCACTGAGTCCGCATTATTTCACTATCCAGTTATCCATTTTTAACTTGATGCGCTGACCACCGTCGGTGAGCTCCATATTGGCAGGCATCGCTGGTTGCGTTTTAGTGTCATAACCACCGTATACCACTTTCCAGTTTTTGCCGTTCTGGCTGTAGGTGATTTCACTCAGGCGATATTGATCGTCCAGTTTGTAGTCGGTCGCGTCTCCCGGCAAACCTAAAATCCACTGACGCAGACTATTGAGCGGTATTGGCATTCCGGTCAATTTGCCTATCATCTCTTCGGCATCATCAGCGGTGTAGCGCTGGCCTTTGTTATCCACTAACTGCACGTTACCTGGTTGCGCATTCAGCTCCAGCTCGGTGCTGCCCAATGGGTTAGTCAGCAGCAGACGGTAACGATCCTGACCGGTTTGCTGCCAGAAAAAGCGGGCGTAGACTTTCTGTTGATCGGAAATATAAGCAAACGCACCGCGAGTCTGATACTGATTAAGATTACGAACGTCTTGCTGATGCTGACGCCACTGTGGCGAATCCGGGCTTTTGCCTGGACCTTTGGGCGTGGTAACGGAACAGGCAGTGAGCACGAGGGCTGCCAGCGGTAGCAGGTGGATAAGACGAAAATCGGGCAGGGGCATAATGATGACAAGTCCTTGAGATACGTTGCAGTTATAACCCTTAATGCTAGCGTTACCGTCCGCTATCGTCTATGTTCAAGTTGTCTTAATTGCCAGAATCTAACGGGTTTCGGCAATTACTCCAAAAGGGGGCGCTCTCTTTTATTGATCCCGCGCATCCTGTATGATGCGAGCAGACTAACCATATCAACGTTGGTATTATTTCCCGCAGACATGACCCTTTTAGCACTCGGTATCAACCATAAAACGGCACCTGTATCGCTGCGAGAACGTGTATCGTTTTCGCCGGATAAGCTCGATCAGGCGCTGGACAGCCTGCTCGCGCAGCCGATGGTGCAGGGCGGCGTGGTGCTGTCGACGTGTAACCGCACAGAACTTTATCTTAGCGTTGAAGAACAGGATAACCTGCAAGAGGCGCTTATTCGCTGGTTGTGCGATTACCATAATCTTAATGAAGAAGATCTGCGTAATAGCCTCTACTGGCATCAGGATAACGATGCGGTTAGCCACTTAATGCGTGTCGCCAGTGGTCTGGATTCACTGGTTCTGGGCGAGCCGCAAATTCTCGGCCAGGTGAAAAAAGCGTTTGCCGATTCGCAAAAAGGCCATATGAAGGCGAGCGAACTGGAGCGCATGTTCCAGAAATCTTTTTCTGTAGCGAAACGCGTTCGTACCGAAACAGATATTGGTGCCAGTGCCGTGTCTGTCGCTTTTGCGGCTTGTACACTGGCGCGACAGATCTTTGAATCACTCTCTACGGTGACGGTATTACTGGTGGGGGCGGGCGAAACTATTGAGCTGGTGGCACGTCATCTGCGCGAACATAAAGTGCAGAAGATGATTATCGCCAACCGTACTCGCGAACGAGCACAAATTTTGGCAGATGAAGTTGGCGCGGAAGTGATTGCATTGAGCGACATCGATGAACGTCTGCGTGAAGCCGATATCATCATTAGTTCTACCGCCAGCCCATTGCCGATCATCGGTAAAGGCATGGTGGAGCGTGCATTAAAAAGCCGTCGCAATCAACCGATGCTGCTGGTGGATATTGCCGTTCCGCGCGATGTCGAGCCGGAAGTCGGCAAACTGGCGAACGCCTACCTTTACAGCGTTGATGATCTGCAAAGCATCATTTCGCACAATCTGGCACAGCGTAAAGCTGCCGCCGTGGAGGCGGAAACCATCGTCGCTCAGGAAGCCAGCGAATTTATGGCGTGGCTGCGTGCACAAAGCGCCAGTGAAACCATTCGCGATTATCGCAGTCAGGCAGAGCAGGTTCGCGATGAGTTAACCGCCAAAGCGTTAGCGGCTCTTGAACAAGGCGGCGACGCGCAAGCCATTATGCAGGATCTGGCATGGAAACTGACTAACCGCCTGATCCATGCGCCAACGAAATCACTCCAACAGGCCGCCCGTGACGGGGATAACGAACGCCTGAATATTCTGCGCGACAGCCTCGGGCTGGAGTAGCAGTACATCATTTTCTTTTTTTACAGGGTGCATTTACGCCTATGAAGCCTTCTATCGTTGCCAAACTGGAAGCCCTGCATGAACGCCATGAAGAAGTTCAGGCATTGCTGGGTGATGCGCAAACCATCGCTGACCAGGATCGTTTTCGCGCATTATCTCGTGAATATGCGCAGTTAAGTGATGTTTCGCGCTGTTTCACCGACTGGCAACAAGTGCAGGAAGATATCGAAACCGCACAGATGATGCTCGACGATCCAGAAATGCGTGAGATGGCGCAGGATGAACTGCGCGAAGCGAAAGAGAAAAGCGAGCAACTGGAACAACAACTTCAGGTTCTTTTGCTGCCAAAAGATCCTGATGACGAACGCAACGCCTTCCTCGAAGTGCGCGCCGGAACCGGCGGCGATGAAGCCGCGTTGTTTGCTGGCGATCTGTTCCGCATGTACAGCCGCTACGCGGAAACCCGTCGCTGGCGTGTGGAAATCATGAGCGCCAGTGAGGGTGAACATGGTGGTTATAAAGAGATCATTGCTAAAATCAGCGGCGATGGTGTGTATGGTCGGTTGAAATTTGAATCCGGTGGTCATCGCGTGCAGCGAGTCCCTGCCACGGAATCGCAGGGGCGGATCCATACTTCTGCTTGTACCGTTGCTGTAATGCCGGAACTGCCAGAAGCGGAACTGCCAGATATCAACCCGGCGGATTTGCGCATTGATACTTTCCGCTCTTCAGGAGCGGGAGGTCAGCACGTTAACACCACCGATTCGGCAATCCGTATTACCCACTTGCCGACCGGCATCGTTGTTGAATGTCAGGATGAACGTTCACAGCATAAAAACAAAGCGAAGGCGCTTTCAGTGCTCGGTGCTCGCATCCATGCGGCGGAAATGGCAAAACGCCAGCAGGCGGAAGCCTCGACACGCCGTAACCTGCTGGGGAGTGGCGATCGCAGCGACCGTAACCGTACCTATAACTTCCCACAGGGGCGCGTCACCGATCACCGTATCAACCTGACGCTCTACCGTCTGGATGAAGTGATGGAAGGTAAGCTGGATATGCTGATTGAACCGATTATTCAGGAACATCAGGCTGACCAACTTGCGGCGTTGTCCGAGCAAGAATAATGGAATATCAACACTGGTTGCGCGAAGCAATAAACCAACTTCAGGCGAGTGAAAGCCCGCGACGCGATGCTGAAATTTTGTTGGAACATGTTACCGGCAAGGGACGCACTTACATTCTCGCCTTTGGTGAAACGCACCTGACTGACGAGCAACGAGAGCAACTCGACGCGCTGCTGGCGCGTCGTCGCGCCGGTGAACCCGTTGCTCATTTAACCGGTGTGCGTGAATTCTGGTCGTTGCCGTTGTTTGTTTCGCCAGCGACTTTGATTCCTCGTCCGGACACCGAATGTCTGGTAGAACAGGCGCTGACACGCTTGCCTGAACGGCCTTGTCGCATTCTCGATCTTGGTACTGGCACCGGGGCGATAGCCCTGGCATTGGCCAGTGAACGCCCGGATTGTGATGTTACGGCGGTTGACCGAATGCCTGATGCAGTTGCCCTTGCAAAGCGCAATGCACAGCATCTGGCGATTAAAAATATCCATATCCTGCAAAGCGACTGGTTTAGTGCACTTGACGAGCAGCAGTTTGCGATGATTGTTAGCAATCCACCGTATATCGACGAGCAGGATCCACATCTTCAACAAGGCGATGTCCGCTTTGAGCCGTTGTCGGCGCTGGTTGCGGCAGACAGCGGTATGGCTGATATCGTTCACATCATCGAACAGTCGCGTAATGCACTTGCATCCGGCGGATTTCTGCTTCTGGAACATGGCTGGCAGCAGGGTGAAGTGGTGCGGCAGGCATTTATGCAGGCGGGTTATCGTGATGTCGAAACCTGTCGTGACTACGGTGATAACGAGCGCGTGACGCTTGGTCGCTATTATCGATGACAAGTTTCAACACGCTGCTTTGCGTTCATCTCATCAGTATCGTGCTTTCTGTCGGCTTTTTAGCCCTGCGTTTTTGGTTACGCTACCAGGAGCATTCACTGGCATTTGCTCGCTGGACGCGAGTATTGCCGCCAGTTATTGATACAGTGTTATTGTTCAGCGGCGTTGCGCTGATGGCTAAAGCGCACATCCTGCCATTTTCCGGGCAGGCACAATGGCTGACTGAAAAGCTGTTTGGAGTTATCATTTATATCGTTTTGGGTTTTATTGCTCTCGATTACCGTCGGGTGCACAGTCAGCAGGTGCGCATTATTACCTTCCCGCTGGCGCTGGTGGTGCTGTACATCATCATTAAACTCGCCACCACAAAAGTACCGTTACTGGGGTAAGTCATGAGATCGTTAGCTGATTTCGAATTTAATAAAGCGCCGCTGTGCGAAGGCATGATCCTGGCTTGCGAAGTAATCCGCCGCGATTTTCCCTCGCAAGATGTATACGACGAACTGGAGCGTCTCGTTAGTCTGGCGAAGGAAGAAATTAACCAGCTTCTACCTTTAGAAGAGCAGTTGGAAAAATTGATCGCGCTGTTTTACGGCGAATGGGGGTTTAAAGCCTCACGCGGTGTTTATCGCCTCTCCGATGCTTTATGGCTTGACCATGTGTTGAAGAACAGGCAGGGCAGTGCGGTATCGTTAGGTGCCATTTTGTTGTGGGTCGCTAATCGTCTCGATTTGCCGCTACTGCCGGTGATTTTCCCGACGCAGCTTATTTTGCGCATTGAATGTTCGGATGGCGAAATTTGGCTGATTAACCCTTTTAACGGCGAATCGTTAAGCGAACATATGCTGGATATATGGTTAAAGGGAAATATCAGCCCATCTGCGGAACTGTTTTATGAAGACCTGGATGAAGCAGATAACATTGAGGTTATCCGCAAGCTGTTGGATACGCTGAAAGCATCACTGATGGAAGAAAACCAGATGGAACTTGCATTACGCACCAGCGAAGCCTTATTACAGTTCAACCCGGAAGATCCGTATGAAATTCGCGATCGCGGGTTGATTTATGCGCAACTGGATTGCGAACACGTTGCGTTGAATGATTTAAGTTATTTCGTTGAACAGTGTCCGGAAGACCCGATCAGCGAAATGATCCGTGCGCAAATTAATAACATCGCGCATAAACATATTGTGCTGCATTAATTAATCGACATTTTACTTAAGATTAAGGCGATCCTATGAAACAAAAAGTGGTTAGCATTGGCGACATCAACGTAGCAAATGACCTGCCGTTCGTGCTGTTTGGCGGTATGAACGTGCTGGAATCCCGCGATCTGGCGATGCGCATTTGCGAGCACTACGTAACCGTAACCCAGAAATTGGGTATCCCTTACGTGTTCAAAGCCTCTTTTGACAAAGCCAACCGCTCCTCCATCCACTCTTATCGTGGGCCGGGCCTGGAAGAAGGGATGAAAATCTTCCAGGAGCTGAAGCAAACTTTTGGCGTAAAAATTATCACCGACGTTCACGAGCCAAGCCAGGCACAGCCTGTTGCTGATGTTGTGGATGTGATTCAGCTACCGGCGTTTCTTGCTCGCCAGACCGATCTGGTGGAAGCCATGGCGAAAACTGGTGCGGTAATTAACGTCAAGAAACCACAGTTTGTCAGCCCAGGCCAGATGGGTAACATCGTTGATAAATTCAAAGAAGGCGGCAACGAAAAAGTTATTCTTTGCGATCGTGGCGCTAACTTCGGTTATGACAACCTGGTTGTCGATATGCTGGGCTTCAGCGTAATGAAGAAAGTGTCTGGCAACTCGCCGGTAATTTTCGACGTTACCCACGCACTGCAATGCCGCGATCCGTTTGGTGCAGCTTCCGGTGGTCGTCGTGCCCAGGTGGCCGAACTGGCACGTGCCGGTATGGCAGTAGGTCTGGCTGGTTTGTTTATTGAAGCGCATCCGGATCCGGAACATGCGAAATGCGATGGTCCATCCGCGCTGCCGCTGGCGAAACTGGAACCATTCCTCAAGCAGATGAAAGCAATTGATGAGCTGGTTAAAGGTTTCGAAGAACTCGATACCAGCAAGTAATCTTTTTGCTTAAAAACAAAAGCCTTAGCGTTTTGGCTGCACCCCAAAAGTTGGACACCCAACTGATTAAGGTGCAGTTTTTTATGGCCAAAGGATACAAAAAAGGCCGCAGGTTGTTACTCCTGCGGCCGGTTTCGGGCGCATATTGCCATCACGGCAGCCTGACACCCGTCTTCACCTTATTTCCGGTTACGCCACCAGCCGACAATCGCTGCGGTGATAATTCCCGCAAGGATCGGTGCTGCCAGGTCGTGCCAGAAAGTCATGGCAAACTGCGCGAGCGTCATATAGCCGCCTTTTTGTTGTAATGACAACGTTTTGCGGCTATTCTTGAAGTGTCTGGTTTCAAGATTAGCCCCCGTTCTGTTGTCAGGTTTGACCTCTCAACGTGCGGGGGTTTTCTCTTTCCAGCAACCAATGCCGCCAGGGATAAAGCCCCCACAACATTGCGCCTCACCGGATAACTCCGGCTTGGCGTGGATACTACACTTCAAATCTTCTTTACTTCACCCCTGAAACGTTCGTAATGAAGAGTGCATTCCGGATTTTCACCAACTGTTGCAGTGATTTCGTGCAAGCGGTGGCACAGGCTCGCAATTCTGATTAATGAATTACTCAGGAAGGTCAAAAGAGATGAAACACGGAGGGATTTTTCTTATCTCCCCCGATCTCTGTCATCAGGGGAGATATCAAGATATCAATGTCAGGCAAATATCGTCATCAAATAGGCGGCAAACAGAGCCAGATGCGCTGCGCCGTTGAGGACGTTAGTACGCCCGGTGGAGAATGAGATATGACACAGTACTAAAGAGGCCACCATCACCACCATCTCCGGTGCACCAAGAGCAAACTGCAATTCGTTGCCCGTCAGAAAGGCGATCAGCGTTACGACAGGTACGGTCAGTGAAATTGTCGCTAATACCGAACCAAAGAACAGATTCATCGCACGCTGGACCTGGTTGTTTAATACGGCTTTTAACGCCCCTAAACCTTCCGGCGAAAGAATCAACAGTGCCACCAGGAAACCGGTAAAGGCCACCGGGGCATTCATGCTGGTGAGGAGCGTTTCCAGTGGGCTGGCGTTCATTTTGGTGACTGCAATCACTGCTATCAGATGGATAATCAACCAGACAGCATGCCACAGACTGCTATGGGCAGACGGTTTGCCGTGGTGCGGATCGTCATCATCGCTGTCATCCTCGTGCTCATAGACAAACAGACTCTGGTGCGTTTTGGTCTGAATCAGCAAAAATACGCCGTACATTGCCGCGGAAATTAATGCCACCAGTAACGCCTGACCGGTTGAGAAATTCGCCGCAGGCAGAGCCATCGGGAATACCAGCACAATAATTGCCAGCGGAAACAGGGCGATCAAATACTGTTTAATACCAAACAGATTCATATATTGGGTGGCAAATTTGCGTCCGCCCAACAGTAATGAAAAACCAACCAGCCCACCGGTAACAATCATAATGATTGAATAGAGCGTATCTCGCATTAACGTCGGCGCGGCATCGCCGGTCGCCATTAAGGCTGAGATCAGACTGACTTCAAGAATAACCACTGAAAGGCTAAGAATAAGAGAACCATAAGGTTCACCCAGGCGATGCGCTAATACGTCAGCATGACGGACAACACTAAAGGCACTGCTTAAAATACCAATAAGCGCAAGAAGGTTGATGGCAATGACCACTGGTAGTGTCTGAGCGCTTCCCCACAGGAACAGCACCACCAGCGCCAGAACCGGGAAAATAAGCGAGGTCTCCTTGTGGCGGGTTTTTACCGCCTCGTGAGCATTTGTCATTATGGTTATCCCTTTGCAGATGAATTTGTCGGAAATGTAATAAATCGGTGGAAAAAATAACAGAAAGTGTCTGGATATCGGTAACATTTTACGAAATTTTACCCCGCTGCCGCTTTTTTACTCTTTGGGGGATAAAAATAATCAACGCGTTTAGCCAATGTTTGTATTAGCGTCTCTTAAGAAGATTCTAACGTAGGAATTCTTATACGCTGGCAAGCGTGGGTATTGTTGACCACACTTAAAGTTCACCTTTAAAAAGGAGTCAATAATGCCGTATAAAACAAAAAGCGATCTGCCAGAAAATGTAAAACACGTTCTACCGTCTCATGCCCAGGATATCTATAAAGAGGCATTCAACAGCGCCTGGGATCAATATAAAGATAAAGAAGATCGGCGTGATGACGCCAGTCGTGAAGAGACAGCGCATAAAGTGGCCTGGTCCGCAGTGAAACATGAATATGCCAAAGGGGATGATGATAAATGGCATAAAAAAGAGTAATCCCCAGAGATGAACTAAAGCTATTCGTGCGGCGTCGCCTTGCAAGTGGTCTGAGAAATGCATATTGTCCCGAGAGTGGTTTCAAAATGAGCAGTAAAAATGTCCGGAAGACACCAATAAGTTGTCGCAAGGAAGTATGCAGTGGCGGAGGTATAAGGTGATAACGCGTGATTTCTTAATGAATGCCGATTGTAAAACGGCATTTGGTGCCATTGAAGAATCACTCTTATGGTCAGCAGAACAACGGGCGGCCTCGCTGGCGGCGACGCTGGCTTGCCGTCCTGATAACGGACCGGTGTGGATCTTCGGCTATGGGTCGCTGATGTGGAATCCGGCGCTGGAGTTTATCGAGTCGTGTACCGGTACGCTGGTTGGGTGGCACCGGGCGTTTTGCCTGCGTCTGACCGCGGGGCGCGGGACAGTGCACCAGCCGGGACGGATGCTTGCCCTGAAAGAGGGCGGTCGCACCACAGGGGTGGCGTATCGCTTACCGGAAGGGTCGCTCGAGCAGGAACTGACTTTGCTGTGGAAGCGGGAGATGATTACTGGCTGTTATCTGCCAACCTGGTGCCAGCTTGATCTTGATGACGGGCGCACAGTAAACGCACTGGTATTTATTATGGATCCACGGCATCCAGAATATGAATCCGACACTCGTGCTCAGGTCATCGCGCCGTTGATTGCGGCAGCGAGCGGTCCGCTGGGAACCAACGCACAATACCTGTTTTCACTGGAACAAGAGCTTATCAAGCTGGGGATGCAGGATGACGGGTTAAATGATTTGCTAGTGTCGGTGAAAAAACTGCTGGCGGATAATTTTCCGGATGGTGTGTTACGGCCAGGATTTGCCTGATGAAACATCTGTCATAGTGGGGCGTCGGACGCCCCGCCAGACATTAAAATGTGAGCACTTTATCGGCTGCCAGCGTCCATTGCGCCAGTTCGACCAGAGTGCCAATTTCAACCCCGTCAATCAGCGGAAGTGGGCTGATGCCGCGACCATCGGTGCAGGTCTTGCACAGTTTCACGGGTACATTTTGCGCCGTGAGGATCTCCAGCATTTGCTGAATATTGTAGCCTTCCCCTGGTTTTTGTCCGCGCAATCCGGCAGTGACCGCATCAGACATCAGAAACAGACGCAGATCCAGGTCGCTCTTCTGCTCTCGTAGCGCAATGGCCAGCCGCAGGCTGTTAAATAAGGATTCACTCCCGTAGGGGGCTCCATTGGCAACGATCACGATTTTTTGCATTATTCACTCCTGTATTCAGAGAATTAGACTTTCTATTTATATCTTACTGTTTTTGTGCTGTCTGACCAATTTGCCGCATTTTTAGGATTTTCCATAAAGCGTGAGAAAGTACGAGAAAAGTTACCAGTAATCGTTATTCTATAAAGTAATGAGTGTTCATTTTTATCGGAAACTACTGACGTTTTGAGCCGTATCGTCTTTCGTGTTATCCCGCTTTTTTTACTCTTGCTGCTGGCAGGCGGTATGGCTGATGCACAGCCATCCTTTGAGCAGCAATCGACAAATCCTTTTGATAACGATAATGATGGTCTGCCGGATTTAGGAATGGCACCGGAAAATCATGACGGTGAAAAACACTTCGCTGAAATTGTGAAAGATTTTGGTGAAACCAGTATGACGGATAACGGTCAGGATACAGGCGAACAAGCGAAAGCCTTTGCGCTGGGAAAAGTCCGTGATGCGCTTAGCCAGCAGGTTAATCAGCATGTAGAATCCTGGCTTTCGCCGTGGGGGAACGCCAGTGTTGACGTCAAAGTGGATAACGAAGGACATTTCACCGGAAGTCGGGGAAGCTGGTTTGTACCGTTGCTGGATAACGAGCGCTATCTCACATGGAGCCAGGTTGGACTGACCCAGCAGGACGATGGTCTGGTAAGTAATCTTGGCGTGGGTCAACGCTGGAAGCATGGCTCGTGGTTGATGGGATACAACACGTTTTATGACAACTTGTTGGATGAAAATCTTCAGCGGGCAGGCTTTGGTGCTGAAGCCTGGGGAGAATATCTGCGCCTGTCGGCAAATTATTATCAGCCTTTTGCCTCATGGCGTGAACAGACAGCTTCGCTTGAGCAACGTATGGCGCGCGGTTACGATCTGACCGCCCGAATGCGAATGCCGTTTTACCAACATATCAACACCAGCGTCAGCGTCGAACAATATTTTGGCCAGAGTGTTGATCTGTTTAACTCTGGCACGGGGTATCACAATCCAGTTGCCTTGAGTCTGGGGCTAAATTACACACCTGTGCCACTCGTCACAGTGACCGCCCAGCATAAACAAGGCGAAAGTGGAGAACGCCAAAATAACCTCGGACTGAATATTAACTACCGTTTTGGCGTGCCGCTCAATAAACAACTGTCTGCTGGTGAAGTTGCGGAAAGTCAGTCGCTGCGCGGTAGTCGCTATGACAATCCGCAGCGAAATAATTTGCCGGTTATTGAGTATCATCAGCGTAAAACTTTAACGGTGTTTCTGGCGACACCGCCCTGGGATCTTAAACCCGGCGAATCTGTACCGCTGAAATTACAAATCCACAGTCGTTACGGTATTCGCCAATTGATCTGGCAGGGAGATACGCAGATGTTAAGTCTGACGTCGGGAGCAACTGCCAACAGTACGGATGGCTGGACGCTGATCATGCCGGACTGGCAGAGCGGGGAAGGGGCGAGCAATCACTGGCGATTGTCGGTGGTGGTGGAAGATAACCAGGGACAGCGTGTCTCCTCCAATGAGATCACGCTAACGCTTGCCGAACCTTTCGATGCGATGGCAAAGGACGAACTGCGCTGGGAACCATAATCAGAAAATACGTTCCTGATGCACCCATACCGCGGCTTCCACACGAGATTTGAGCTTCATTTTTTTCAGCATGTGCTTCACATGTACTTTTACCGTGCTTTCTGTGATGTCCAGTCGGCGGGCAATCATCTTATTCGGTAAGCCCTGAGCAATCAGCTTCAGAATATCGCGCTCGCGCGGTGTTAACTGGTTGACGTCGCGTTCAGTAGTCGCGCGGTTAGCACGCAGGCTGGCGGCCAGAACGGGGGTTAACGCCTCGCTTAATACCATTTCGCCAGCAGCAGCCTGATGTAACGCTTTCAACAGATCTTCCGGCTCCATATCTTTTAACAGATAGCCATCTGCGCCGCGTTTCAGGGCGGTGACCACGTCCTCTTCATGGTTAGAGACGCTGAATACCACAATGCGACCGGATAAAGATTTTTCACGCAGTTTATCCAGCGTTTCCAGACCGTTCATGCCGGGCATATTCAGATCAAGCAGAATCAGATCCGGATCGAGAGATTCCGCCAGTTCAATACCCTGCTCGCCATTACTTGCTTCGCCAACCACGGTGATATCGGGGGCCATGCTGATAAGCTGTTTTACGCCAGTTCGCAGCATCGGGTGATCGTCGATCAGCAGGATAGTAGCCGGTTCCTGATTACTCATGGGTATCTCCTTGGACGTCTGTGAAATTTTTTTCGGGAATAAAAGTGACCACCACTTCGGTGCCACCTGATTCACGACGGCGGACGCGGCAGTCGCCACGCAGACTTTGCGCACGGTCACGCATAATTATCATGCCGTAGTGATTGCTGCGGATGGCATTTTCAGGCACTCCGCAGCCGTTATCCTGGACGGTCAGTTTGACCTGATTATCGTTTTGCGCCACTGTTACCACGACCTCGCTCGCTTGCGAATGTTTGAGGGCGTTACTTAATGCCTCACGGGCAATTTGCAACAGATGGATTGCCTGATGCGAAGGCACCAGGCGCGGTGGCAATTGGTAATCCAGCTTCACCGGAAAGCCAAATTTGGCGCTGTATTCTTCACAACTTGCTTCCAGTGCCGGGCGTAACCCCGGTTCGGTGAGCTGTAAACGGAATGTGGTGAGCAGCTCACGCAACTGCGCCCAGGAAGCATTCAGTTCGTTACGGATCTGGCTTAACAGGTCGCGGCTGCTTTCTGGCAGCGCGTCGCCTTGCATCTGTAAACAACTCACCTGCATCTTCATGCAAGAGAGAGATTGGGCAATAGAATCATGCAGTTCGCGCGCAATGGTGGCACGCTCTTCCATCACGATCAACTGCTGCTGGCGTTCCTGATGGCGATCCAGTGCCAGAGTGGCGGTTAATTGCTCAACCAGCGTATCCACCAGTTGCTGTTGATCATGGCTTAGATGGCGGCCCTGCGGCAGAGTCGCCAGCAAAATTCCGTACTGCATATGAGAATCGGTCAGTCGCCATTTCAGGGTCGTGCCGCGATCGCCAACAGGTAATACGCCGCGCGGGCAGAGTTGGCAGCCTTTGTCGTCGCAGGTCATATCCGACTGGCAGGTGAACTCCTGATGGTTCTCTTCATCTTCAGTGTCATACACCCGCAGTTCGATATCACGCAGTAGGGTTAAATTTTGTAAGCCGTTGAGTACGGGAGACAGGCGTTCACACAGCGGGGCGCGAGAATGCAAACGACGGTTAGCCTGCCACAAAAAAGAGAGGATCTGATTTTTATGTTCCAGACCGGCGGTTTTTTCCCGTACTCGCTGCTCAAGTACGGCATAACTCTCCGCCAGTTCCGCAGACATATTGTTCAGCGCTGTTCCTAACATCGCCATTTCATTGCGACCGCTGATATGTGCCCGCTGGCTAAAATCACGGTGACTTACCGCACTCGCCATCGCCAGCAATTGCCGCCACGGTTGCAGCAGTCGCGCTCGCAGCCAGATAATGGTGAAGACCAAGAGCAATGTCATAAACACCGCCATCACCCGGTGGACCATCACTACCGTCTCAATGCGCATTTCAGTGGTGTGATCAAAACCTGAGACTAACTGATCCAGCCCGGCAACAAACTGACTGACGTCTGCCGATACGGTTTCTCTGGTTTGCGCACGTAATAGTCCTGGAACGAGTTCATTGCGCCAGTACTCCTGCAAACTTTTTAGTTGTTCCTGTTGCCCGTCGCGTTCTGCGGCACGGCTTAATTCTGGGCTAAAGGCGGTTTGCTCCATCTCTTTTAGCAACGGCGTGTCTTTCTCGCTTAATGGCACCGCTGCCAGCAGGCGGTAACTTTGCATACGCAGCGATCCTGCTTTGTTGATGGCATGAGCGCTGCCCTGAACGCCTTGCACCAGCCAGCCAGAAACAGCCATCCCCGCCAGTCCAATGGCGGTAGAAAGCAAAACAATAAGCGCAACCTGATTGACCAGGGTGAGCGGAGAGAGACAACGTTTAAGCATGTAAACCTCTTCCTTCAGGCTTTGAATGAGCAATAACCTTAATGAATGTGATGATACATTCTGAAATGGCATTATTCTCAGCTATTGGCTGAAGTATACCCATACCCGGAAAGAGTTACTCCTTATTTGCCGTGTGGTTAGGCGTTTTACATCAGTAAGGGTAGGGATTTTACAGCGCCGTGAAAAATCTCATAATTTTTATGAAATCTCTGTACTCACTATGGGTAATGATAAATATCAATGATAGATAAAGTTATATTGTCGTTTGATTTATATCAAATTACCTTTAGCTACAGCCACTAAGGTGGCAGACATCGAAACGAGTATCAGAGGTGTCTATGAGTCACTCATCCGCCCCCGAAAGGGCTACTGGAGCTGTCATTACAGATTGGCGACCGGAAGATCCTGCGTTCTGGCAACAACGCGGTCAACGTATTGCCAGCCGCAACCTGTGGATTTCCGTTCCCTGTCTGCTGCTGGCGTTTTGCGTATGGATGTTATTCAGTGCTGTCGCGGTGAACTTACCGAAAGTCGGCTTTAATTTTACGACCGATCAGCTATTTCTTTTAACCGCACTACCTTCGGTTTCTGGCGCATTATTGCGGGTACCATACTCCTTTATGGTTCCAATCTTCGGTGGGCGTCGCTGGACGGCGTTTAGTACTGGTATTCTGATTATTCCTTGTGTCTGGCTGGGTTTTGCCGTGCAGGATACCACTACGCCATACAGCGTATTTATCATCATTTCTTTGCTGTGCGGCTTTGCTGGCGCGAACTTCGCTTCCAGTATGGCAAACATCAGCTTCTTTTTTCCGAAGCAGAAACAGGGTGGCGCGCTGGGCCTGAATGGTGGTCTGGGTAACATGGGCGTCAGCGTTATGCAGTTGGTTGCTCCGCTGGTGGTATCACTGTCGATTTTTGCTGCATTTGGTAGCCAGGGCGTAACACAACCGGATGGCAGCGAATTGTATCTGGCTAACGCCTCCTGGATATGGGTGCCGTTCCTCGCCATCTTCACCATTGCGGCGTGGTTTGGCATGAACGACCTTGCTACCTCGAAAGCCTCCATCAAGGAGCAGTTGCCGGTACTCAAACGGGGTCATCTGTGGATTATGAGCCTGCTGTATCTGGCGACTTTCGGCTCCTTCATCGGCTTCTCTGCGGGTTTTGCCATGCTGTCAAAAACGCAGTTCCCGGATGTGCAGATTCTGCACTACGCCTTCTTCGGACCGTTTATTGGCGCACTGGCACGTTCTGCGGGAGGGGCACTGTCTGACCGTCTCGGCGGCACCCGTGTAACGCTGGTGAACTTTGTCCTGATGGCGATTTTCAGCGGCCTGCTGTTCCTCACCTTACCGACTGACGGGCAGGGCGGAAGTTTCATGGCGTTCTTCGCGGTCTTCCTCGCGCTGTTCCTGACGGCGGGGCTGGGGAGTGGTTCCACCTTCCAGATGATTTCCGTGATTTTCCGTAAACTGACGATGGATCGCGTGAAAGCAGAAGGTGGTTCTGACGAACGCGCTATGCGTGAGGCAGCAACCGACACTGCAGCGGCGCTGGGCTTTATCTCTGCCATTGGTGCTATCGGTGGCTTCTTTATCCCGAAAGCGTTCGGTAGCTCACTGGCATTAACGGGTTCGCCAGTCGGTGCAATGAAAGTATTTTTGATTTTCTATATCGCCTGCGTGGTAATTACCTGGGTGGTATATGGTCGGCATTCTAAAAAATAAATCGTAATATTTGATTATCCTTTGCGCGGCGTAATGTCGCGCTTTTTTTATTTGTCATTTAGTTACAACATACTTTCAGAGGGATAATTATTTCAACGGCGTCATTAAGCATCATTAATATGTCATCCATGGGGGATACTCCTTAATACCCACCTGTATAAAAATCCGAAGCGTTTAAATGTGCTTAGATGTAAAAGTTATTAACTTACAATATGTTAGGTGAAACATTTTAATTACCCCAAAGGGGTATATTAGGAAATTACTTTATTTTTCATCCCCTCCACACTTGATCGTTATCAATTCCCACGACGTTTCAGAGCGTTACCTTCATTTTAAACATTAGCAATGTCGATTTATCAGAGAGCCGACAGGCTCCCACAGGAGAAAACCGATGAGTAAATTCCTGGACCGGTTTCGCTACTTCAAACAGAAGGGTGAAACCTTTGCCGATGGGCATGGCCAGCTTCTCAATACCAACCGTGACTGGGAGGATGGATATCGCCAGCGTTGGCAGCATGACAAAATCGTCCGCTCTACCCACGGGGTAAACTGCACCGGCTCCTGTAGCTGGAAAATCTACGTTAAAAACGGTCTGGTGACCTGGGAAACCCAGCAGACTGACTATCCGCGTACCCGTCCGGATCTGCCAAACCATGAACCTCGCGGCTGCCCGCGCGGTGCCAGCTATTCCTGGTATCTCTATAGCGCCAACCGCCTGAAATACCCGATGATGCGCAAACGCCTGATGAAAATGTGGCGTGAAGCGAAAGCGCTGCATAGCGATCCGGTTGAGGCATGGGCTTCTATTATTGAAGACGCCGATAAGGCGAAAAGCTTTAAGCAAGCGCGTGGACGCGGTGGTTTTGTTCGTTCTTCCTGGCAGGAAGTGAACGAACTGATCGCCGCGTCTAACGTTTACACCATCAAAAACTACGGTCCGGACCGTGTTGCTGGTTTCTCGCCAATCCCGGCAATGTCGATGGTTTCTTACGCATCGGGTGCCCGCTATCTCTCCCTGATTGGCGGTACTTGCTTAAGCTTCTATGACTGGTACTGCGACCTGCCTCCAGCTTCTCCGCAAACCTGGGGTGAGCAGACTGACGTGCCGGAATCTGCTGACTGGTACAACTCCAGCTACATCATTGCCTGGGGTTCTAACGTTCCGCAGACCCGTACTCCAGATGCTCACTTCTTTACCGAAGTGCGTTACAAAGGCACCAAAACCGTTGCCGTAACACCTGACTATGCTGAGATCGCTAAACTGTGCGACCTGTGGCTGGCACCGAAACAAGGCACCGATGCGGCGATGGCGCTGGCGATGGGCCACGTAATGCTGCGTGAGTTCCATCTTGATAACCCAAGTCAGTATTTCACCGACTATGTGCGTTGCTACACCGACATGCCGATGCTGGTGATGCTGGAAGAACGCGATGGTTATTACGCTGCGGGTCGTATGCTGCGTGCCGCCGATCTGGTTGACGCGCTGGGCCAGGAAAACAATCCTGAATGGAAAACCGTAGCCTTTAATACGCAAGGCGAAATGGTCGCGCCGAATGGTTCTATTGGCTTCCGCTGGGGCGAGAAGGGCAAATGGAATCTGGAGCAACGTGACGGCAAAACCGGCGAAGAAACCGAACTGCAACTTAGCCTGCTGGGTAGCCAGGATGAGATTGCTGAAGTGGGCTTCCCGTACTTTGGCGGCGACGGCACTGAACACTTTAACAAAGTGGAACTGGAAAACGTTCTGCTGCACAAACTGCCGGTGAAACGCCTGCAACTGGCTGATGGCAGCACCGCGCTGGTGACTACGGTTTATGACTTGACGCTGGCAAACTATGGCCTGGAACGTGGTCTGAACGACGTCAACTGCGCAACCAGCTATGATGATGTGAAAGCCTACACTCCGGCCTGGGCTGAGAAGATCACCGGTGTCTCACGTTCGCAAATTATCCGTATAGCCCGTGAATTTGCTGACAACGCTGATAAAACGCACGGTCGTTCGATGATTATCGTTGGTGCCGGTCTGAACCACTGGTATCACCTCGATATGAACTATCGTGGTCTGATCAACATGCTGATTTTCTGCGGTTGTGTCGGTCAGAGCGGCGGCGGCTGGGCACACTACGTAGGTCAGGAAAAACTGCGTCCGCAAACCGGCTGGCAGCCGTTGGCGTTTGCCCTTGACTGGCAGCGTCCGGCACGTCATATGAACAGTACCTCTTATTTCTATAACCACTCCAGCCAGTGGCGTTATGAAACCGTCACGGCGGAAGAGCTGCTGTCACCGCTGGCGGATAAATCCCGTTATACCGGCCACATGATCGACTTTAACGTGCGTGCTGAACGTATGGGCTGGCTGCCATCTGCTCCGCAGTTAGGCACTAACCCGCTGACCATCGCACGTGAAGCAGAAAAAGCCGGGATGAATCCGGTTGACTATACGGTGAAATCCCTGAAAGACGGTTCCATTCGTTTTGCTGCGGAGCAGCCGGAAAACGGCAAAAACCATCCGCGTAACCTGTTCATCTGGCGTTCTAACCTGCTGGGTTCTTCCGGTAAAGGTCACGAGTTTATGCTCAAGTACCTGCTGGGGACGGAACATGGTATCCAGGGCAAAGATCTGGGGCAGCAGGGCGGAGTGAAGCCGGAAGAAGTGGACTGGCAGGACAACGGTCTGGAAGGCAAGTTGGATCTGGTGGTGACGCTGGACTTCCGTCTGTCTAGCACCTGTCTCTACTCCGACATCATTTTGCCGACTGCAACCTGGTACGAAAAAGACGACATGAATACTTCGGATATGCATCCGTTTATTCACCCGCTGTCTGCGGCGGTCGATCCGGCCTGGGAAGCGAAAAGTGACTGGGAAATCTACAAAGCCATCGCGAAGAAATTCTCCGAAGTGTGCGTTGGTCATCTGGGTAAAGAAACTGACATCGTCACGCTGCCGATCCAGCACGATTCTGCCGCTGAACTGGCGCAGCCGCTGGATGTAAAAGACTGGAAAAAAGGCGAATGCGACCTGATCCCAGGTAAAACCGCACCGCACATTATGGTCGTAGAGCGCGATTATCCGGCAACTTACGAACGCTTTACCTCTATCGGTCCGCTGATGGAGAAAATCGGCAACGGTGGTAAAGGTATCGCCTGGAACACCCAGAGCGAGATGGATCTGCTGCGTAAGCTCAACTACACCAAAGCGGAAGGTCCGGCGAAAGGCCAGCCGATGCTCAACACGGCGATTGATGCGGCGGAAATGATCCTGACGCTGGCACCAGAAACCAACGGTCAGGTAGCCGTGAAAGCCTGGGCGGCACTGAGTGAGTTTACTGGTCGTGACCATACGCATCTGGCGCTGAATAAAGAAGACGAGAAGATCCGCTTCCGCGATATTCAGGCACAGCCGCGTAAAATTATCTCCAGCCCGACCTGGTCTGGTCTGGAAGATGAACACGTTTCTTACAACGCCGGTTACACCAACGTTCACGAGTTGATTCCGTGGCGCACGCTCTCTGGTCGCCAGCAGTTGTATCAGGATCATCAGTGGATGCGTGATTTCGGTGAAAGCCTGCTGGTCTATCGTCCGCCGATCGACACCCGTTCGGTGAAAGAAGTGATGGGGCAGAAATCCAACGGTAATCCGGAAAAAGCCCTCAACTTCCTGACGCCGCACCAGAAGTGGGGGATCCACTCCACTTACAGCGACAACCTGCTGATGCTGACCTTAGGTCGCGGTGGCCCGGTGGTCTGGCTGAGCGAAGCTGATGCGAAAGAGCTGGGTATTGCCGATAACGACTGGATTGAAGTCTTCAACAGCAACGGTGCGCTAACTGCCCGTGCGGTTGTCAGCCAGCGTGTTCCGGCAGGGATGACCATGATGTACCACGCGCAGGAACGTATCGTTAACTTGCCTGGTTCAGAAATCACCCAACAGCGTGGGGGCATCCATAACTCGGTCACCCGTATTACGCCGAAACCGACGCATATGATCGGTGGCTATGCCCATCTGGCATACGGCTTTAACTACTACGGCACCGTAGGTTCTAACCGCGATGAGTTTGTTGTAGTGCGTAAGATGAAGAACATTGACTGGTTAGATGGCGAAGGCAATGACCAGGTACAGGAGAGCGTAAAATGAAAATTCGTTCACAAGTCGGCATGGTGCTGAATCTCGATAAGTGCATCGGCTGCCACACCTGTTCAGTTACCTGTAAAAACGTCTGGACCAGCCGCGAAGGCGTGGAGTACGCGTGGTTCAACAACGTTGAAACCAAGCCGGGTCAGGGTTTCCCAACCGACTGGGAAAACCAGGAAAAATATAAAGGCGGCTGGATCCGTAAAATCAACGGCAAACTGCAACCGCGCATGGGTAACCGCGCCATGTTGTTGGGTAAAATCTTCGCTAACCCGCATCTGCCGGGGATCGACGATTATTACGAGCCGTTCGATTTTGACTATCAGAACCTGCATACCGCGCCGGAAGGCAGCAAATCGCAGCCGATTGCTCGTCCGCGTTCGCTGATTACTGGCGAACGGATGGCGAAAATCGAAAAAGGGCCGAACTGGGAAGATGACCTGGGCGGCGAATTTGACAAACTGGCGAAAGACAAGAACTTCGACAACATCCAGAAGGCGATGTATAGCCAGTTCGAAAACACCTTCATGATGTATCTGCCGCGCCTGTGCGAACACTGTCTGAACCCGGCATGTGTGGCGACCTGCCCGAGCGGTGCGATCTACAAGCGTGAAGAAGATGGCATCGTCCTGATCGATCAGGATAAATGCCGTGGCTGGCGTATGTGCATCACCGGATGCCCGTACAAAAAAATCTACTTCAACTGGAAGAGCGGTAAGTCTGAGAAATGCATTTTCTGCTATCCGCGTATTGAAGCGGGTCAACCGACCGTGTGTTCAGAAACCTGCGTGGGTCGTATCCGTTATCTCGGCGTGCTGCTGTACGATGCGGACGCTATTGAACGTGCAGCCAGCACCGAGAACGAGAAAGATCTCTACCAGCGCCAACTGGAAGTGTTCCTCGATCCGAACGATCCGAAAGTCATTGAGCAGGCAATTAAGGACGGTATTCCGCTGAGTGTTATTGAAGCGGCACAGCAGTCGCCGGTTTATAAAATGGCGATGGAGTGGAAGCTGGCGCTGCCGCTGCATCCGGAATATCGCACGCTGCCGATGGTCTGGTACGTTCCGCCTCTGTCACCGATTCAGTCTGCGGCAGATGCGGGCGAACTGGGTAGCAACGGCATTCTGCCAGACGTTGAAAGTCTGCGTATCCCGGTTCAGTATCTGGCGAATCTGCTGACCGCCGGTGATACCCAACCGGTGCTGCTCGCGCTGAAACGTATGCTGGCAATGCGTCATTACAAACGAGCTGAAACCGTTGACGGTAAAGTCGATACCCGTGCGCTGGAAGAGGTCGGTCTGACCGAAGCTCAGGCGCAGGAGATGTACCGTTATCTGGCGATTGCTAACTATGAAGATCGCTTTGTGGTGCCGAGCAGCCATCGTGAACTGGCGCGGGAAGCTTTCCCGGAGAAAAATGGCTGCGGCTTTACCTTTGGTGACGGCTGCCACGGCTCAGATACGAAATTTAATCTGTTCAACAGCCGCCGTATCGATGCCATCGACGTGACCAGCAAAACGGAGCCACATCCATGATCGAACTCGTGATTGTTTCGCGCCTCCTTGAATATCCGGATGCTGCCTTGTGGCAGCATCAACAAGAGATGTTTGAGGCTATTGCTGCGTCGGAAAACTTACAGAAAGAAGATGCCCATGCGCTGGGCATTTTCCTGCGTGATTTAACTGCGCTTGATCCGCTGGATGCGCAGGCGCAGTACAGCGAACTGTTTGACCGTGGTCGCGCCACATCGCTACTGCTGTTCGAACATGTTCATGGCGAATCCCGCGATCGTGGCCAGGCAATGGTTGACCTGTTGGCGCAGTACGAGCAGCACGGCTTGCAGCTAAATAGCCGTGAATTGCCGGATCATCTGCCGCTGTATCTGGAGTATCTGGCGCAGTTGCCGAAAAGCGAAGCGGTAGGGGGCTTGCAGGACATTGCGCCGATTCTGGCGTTGCTGAGTGCTCGTCTGCAACAGCGTGAGAGCCGCTACGCGGTGTTGTTTGATTTGCTGCTCAAACTGGCGAATACCGCTATCGACAGCGACAAAGTGGCGGAAAAAATTGCCGATGAAGCACGCGATGATACGCCGCAGGCGCTGGATGCCGTCTGGGAAGAAGAGCAGGTTAAGTTCTTTGCTGACAAAGGCTGCGGTGATTCGGCAATCACTGCCCATCAACGTCGCTTTGCGGGTGCCGTCGCGCCGCAATATCTGAATATCACCACCGGAGGACAGCACTAATGCAATTCCTGAATATGTTCTTCTTTGATATCTACCCGTACATTGCAGGGGCGGTCTTCCTGATTGGTAGCTGGCTGCGCTATGACTACGGGCAGTACACCTGGCGCGCGGCGTCCAGCCAGATGCTGGATCGCAAAGGGATGAACCTGGCGTCGAACCTGTTCCATATCGGGATTCTGGGGATTTTTGTCGGTCACTTCCTCGGTATGCTGACGCCGCACTGGGTTTACGAAGCGTGGCTGCCGATTGAAGTGAAACAGAAAATGGCGATGTTTGCTGGTGGTGCCAGCGGCGTGCTGTGCCTGATTGGTGGTGTGCTGTTACTGAAACGCCGTCTGTTCAGCCCGCGCGTGCGTGCAACCACTACCGGAGCAGACATCCTGATCCTGTCACTGTTAGTCATCCAGTGTGCACTGGGTTTGCTGACCATTCCATTCTCCGCTCAGCATATGGACGGTAGTGAGATGATGAAACTGGTTGGTTGGGCGCAGTCAGTAGTGACCTTCCACGGTGGCGCTTCTCAACACCTCGACGGTGTGGCATTTATTTTCCGTCTGCACCTGGTGCTGGGGATGACTTTATTCCTGCTGTTCCCGTTCTCGCGTTTGGTACACATCTGGAGCGTACCGGTAGAGTATTTGACGCGTAAGTATCAGTTGGTGCGTGCTCGCCACTAAGCCAGAAAAATAAGTCGTCTGGCGCAAAATGGCAAAGTGCCTGATGCGCTGCGCTTATCAGGCCTACGAGAATTCTGCAATATATGGAATTAGCTCATTTTTGTAGGCCTCACGCCGCATCCGGCATAACGCAGAGTACGTTGTCAGCCTGCTGAAATTGCCAGTTACACACTGTCAATTTTTTCGGATTGTAGGGAAACGTATCCCACCTCTATGATAGGTCCCCCTGGAGCAGTGAAGGAGCACTGACCGTGGATCGACCTAATCAACCGACGATCTCCGCGGCGTTAAAAATAATCGCCACGGGGATCGCCTTACCACCGAATAAAATCACTTCTCAACAACTGGATGTTCAGCTAAATAAACCTGCGGGCTATGTTGAGCGACGTTCCGGCATTTGCTGGCGTTATTTCGCCAGTAACGACGCCAGTCAGGCCGAACTGGCAGCAGAAGCTTTGCATAATGCGTTGTCGACTGCTGCGTTAAAACCGTGTGATATTGATCTGTTAATTTGTGCGTCAGCCGTTGCTGTACAGGCATTACCCTGTAGCGCAATTCATATTCTCAAAGCCGCAGCCATGCCTGCAGGCATTGCCGGGTTTGATATCAACAGCAGTTGCGTTAGCTTTATTTCTGCACTGGAAGTGGCTGCCGGATTATTAAACAGCGGAGCATATCGGCGGATCGCCATCGTTTCGGCGGATATCGCTTCACGCGGTATTGACTGGAACCATGAAGAATCGTCATTAATTTTTGGTGATGGTGCGGCGTGCGCGATTGTTGAGCGGGGCAATGGTCGCAGCGGGATTATTGCCAGCCTGATCGAAATGTACCCCGAAGGCAGCGAACTATGTGAAATACGCGCTGGCGGCACGCGGTGTAATCCACGCTCAGGCGTCAGTAACAGCGACTTTCTTTTTCATATGCAGGGGAAACCGCTGTTTCGTTTTGCCTCTTCGCTTATTGAAGATTATTTTTCGCGCTTACTGCAAAAAAGCGACCTGCGACTGAGTGATATCGGCACGGTCGTTCCTCACCAGGCCAGTCATCTATCCCTTGAACATATGCGAAAACGGCTGCAAGTGCCGGGACCCGCGCTCGTCGATGTCTACCGTTTCTACGGCAATCAGGTGGCGGCCTCTATACCCACAGCGCTGCATGAAGCGGTGATTAGCGGTCGTTTCACTGCAGGTAGACCTGCGATGTTGATTGGCACGGCAGCAGGATTAACACTGGCTGGTCTGGTGCTTTTACCGTGAAGATCCTCGTGACGGGGGCAACCAGCGGCCTGGGGCGAAATGCCGTGCAATATTTGTTGCAATCGGGTGTGTCGGTAGTGGCAACAGGGCGAAATTGCGAGGTCGGTAAAAATCTGACAAGCGCAGGCGCACAGTTTGTGGCTCTCGATTTAACCCTGGCAACTGAGGATGATTGCGCACGGCTGGTAGAAGGCTGCGATGCTGTCTGGCACTGTGCGGCGAAGTCTTCGCCCTGGGGCAACAAAACGGCATTCTGGCTCGCCAATGTCAAAGCGACCCACACTCTGGCACAGGCGGCAGGCAGGCTGAGGATCCCCCGGTTTATCCATATCTCTACGCCTGCGGTTTACTTTGATTTTCAACATCACTATGACTTGCAAGAAACCTATCTTGCGCGAGCATTCTCCAGCCATTACGCCCGCAGTAAATACGCCGCTGAGCAGGTTATTGCCAGGGCAGTAGCTCAATATCCTGCCACGAGGTTTATTCTTTTGCGTCCCCGTGGTTTGTTTGGCCCTCATGACCAGGTGATTGTTCCCCGTCTGATGCAGCAACTGCAACAGGGCGGCGGCTGCTTACGTTTGCCGCGGGGTGGTGAAGCGTTACTGGATCTCACTTTCGTGCAGAACGTGGTGTATGCCATGCAACTGGCAACGCAGGTTGCAGGCTTACGCTCGGGCAGTATTTACAACATCAGCAATCATCAGCCGCAGAAATTATCTGTAATGCTTGACGCCTTGCTGCACCAGCAATTGGGCTTGAGCTACCGAATTGCTGCCGTTCCCTGGCCATTGCTTTCTGTGGTTGCGCGAGGCCTGGAACTGTACGGGAAATGCGTTAATCAGGAGCCTGTCATCACACGTTACAGCGCCGGAACACTCTGTTTTGATATGACGCTGAGTGCGCAAAAGGCCATTACAGAGCTGGGATATCACCCGCGCTTTTCGATGGAACAAGGTATTGCAATCACGGGACAATGGCTGAGGGAACATGGCAAAAATAACCGCATTTGAAACGGGCTGGTGTACACATATTGGCTGTATTGCGCTGAAAGGGGCAGGGCTGAAAGTGTGTAAATTCCCCGCCCGTGCGTGGCTGCTGGAAGCGGGTGAGAAACGCTGGCTGTGGGACACTGGCTATTCTTCGTGGTTTGCACATTACACGCAAGCCGGCGTATTTCGCTTTTATCGTCAGGTCACTCCGGTATATTTCGATCCGCAACAAGCGCTGGTACGGCAACTCTCCGCACAGGGACTGATGGCGAAAGATGTTGATACGATTATTCTGTCGCATTTTCACGCCGATCATATTGCTGGCCTGCGAGATTTCCCTAATGTCGCCTGCATCTGTTCTGGTGAAGGCTGGCGGCAGGTAAGAACTCTGCGTGGTGTCGCTGCGCTGCGCCAGGCCTTTGTGCCAGGGCTAATCCCGGAGAGTTTTGAGTCCTCACTCCGTTTTATTGAAAGTTTTGAAGCGGTAAGTTTGCCCGCACAACTGGCACCGTTTGAGCATGGTTACTTGCTACCAGAAAGCCGTGGTGAAGTCATTCTTGTACCGCTGCCGGGCCATGCAGCCGGACACATTGGGGCGTTTGTTCTTACTGATGATGGCTGGATTTTACTGGCTGCCGATGCCGCGTGGGCACCTGCTAGTTATCGGGAACTGCGTGGACCGTCACCGCTGGCGCATCTGGTTATGTCTGACAGCCACGCCTACTACCGCACGCTTGGGCAATTACATCAGCTTTGGCAAAACGGCGCAGTGGATATTCGATTATGCCACGAGGGGGAACTATGATCCCGCTGACGTTGCTCTGGCGCTACTTTCGTACCCGCAGGCTGCATTTTACCGATCGTCAGGCGCTGGAAAACTGGCAGGCAAAAAGGTTGCATTTGTTCCGGCAAAATACCTTGTCTAAAAGTCTGTGGTTTCAGCGTTATCTGGCGTTGCCCTTTAACCAGTGGCCATTGATGGACAAAGCGTTAATGATGACGCATTTCGATGAGATGAATACCGCAGGTTTAAAGCGCGATGAGCTTCTCGTCTGTGCGATGCGCAGTGAGCAGAGCCGTGATTTTAAACCCTGTGTTGGCAAGTTCAGCGTTGGACTTTCATCTGGCACATCGGGGCGTCGTGGGCTTTTTGTCGTTAGCCCACAGGAGCAGCAGATTTGGGCCGCAGGTGTGCTGGCAAAAGTGTTGCCCGATGGATTGTTTGCCAAAGAGCGAGTAGCACTGTTTCTGCGAGCAGATAACAACCTCTATCAAAGTGTGAATAATCGCTGGTTAAGCCTCGATTTTTACGATCTGTTAGCGCCATTCCAGGCGCAAACCAAACGGCTGGAACAACGTTCGCCTACGATCATTGTCGCACCAGCTCAGGTATTACGCGCACTCGCGCTGGCGGTCATTGCGGGAGATCTGACGCTGAAGGTCAAAAAAGTGGTTTCGGTGGCGGAAGTTCTGGAGCCGCAGGACAGGGAATTACTGCGCAGCGTGTTCAGCAATGTGGGCGAAATTTATCAGGCGACAGAAGGGTTTCTCGCTTCTACCTGCCGTTGTGGCACGTTACATCTCAATGAAGAATTTATTCACGTTGAACCACAATGGCTGGATGAACGCCGTTTCGTACCGATCGTCACTGACTTTACTCGCACCACACAACCGGTGGTGCGTTATCGACTTGATGACGTGTTGGTGGCAAGCGAACAGCCATGCCCCTGTGGCAGCGCGACAATGGCGATTGCGCGTATCGAAGGGCGGCAGGATGATCAACTGCAACTGCCGACAAGATCTGGTGATGTTCAGACCGTTTTTGCCGATGCCTGTAGTCGTGTGCTGGCGATGACGTTGCCGCTAACAGCCGATTATCGACTGCTACAAACCGGAGCAGCACAGTTGACGTTATTAGCTGATTGCGAACTGCGGATGCTGGAGCATTGTCGGGAGGCGTTGAATGCCTTGTTTATGCGCCAGAATATCGCGGTAGAGCAACTGATATGGTCGCTGGAATCGCAAACTGTGCCCGTTGCTTTTACAGCCAAGCGGCGGCGGATTGTGCGTCAGTGGGGGCGGGAATGAGCAATCTGTTGCGACGCCTGAAACAGATGCTGTTTGGCTGGGGAACTGTTGGGGTTATCTACAACTTTAGCGATCGCCTGCAAGGTGAGGGATGTCAATTAACGCCTTCCGTGATTGATAATCTGATTCCATTTTCCCCTTCAGCCGTGTGGTTGTATCTCTCGTTTTTTCTTGTTGTACCGTTAGGCTATTTATCAACACCACTTTCCCACCTGCGCTGGCTGGCCCGGTCAATGCAACTTTCGGCACTGGCGGCTGGTGTGTTTTATCTTCTCTGGCCCACAACAATGCAATATCCCCCGTTTGTGCAGTCTGGGGTATCTGCGGGTGCACTAAACGGGCTGATAGCGATTGACTCAAGCCAGAACTGTTTCCCTTCTTTACACGCTGCGCTCACGCTGTTGACAGTATGGGCAATAGCCAAAAAGGGGAACCGTTGGCTGACGCTGATGAGCGTGGTTTGGGCGATAGCTATCGCCTTTTCAATTCTGCAATTACGCAGGCATTTATTTATTGATTTAGTCGGTGGCGTGATGTTGGCGTTGATTTGCGGTTGGATAGCTGCGTGGCTGGATATGCGCGACAGGCGAGAAAGGAATATGAATCATGAGTGACTTATTAACCCCTATTATCCTGATGATGTTATTTGTGTTAGTCGAAGCCGGAGTATTGCAAGTATCAGGACGACAGAAAATCGACTGGCTGGACGTTATTTTCAATATCAACTCCGGACATATGATGCTGTGGCTATTTCGCTGCCTGGAAGTACTCTGCTATAGCCTGGTGGTCAATCACTTTAGCTTTGGGCTGTTTGATAATGCGCCCGTGATCCTGCTGTGGCTGTTTACTTTGCTGGTGTGGGATTTCGGTTTTTACTGGCTACATCGATGGCATCACGAGGTGCGCCCGCTGTGGGCGGTTCATGTAGTGCATCATCAGGGGGAACACTACAACCTGTCATTAGGTGTACGTAACTCGTGGTACTCCTCATTGACCTCAATTCCGTTTTTTATGCTGCTGGCGCTGCTTGGAGTACCACTAAGTGTCTTTCTGGCAGTTTCCATCGCGCATTACAGTTGGCAGTTTTTTAACCATAATGCGCTAACGCCGAAACTGGGTTGGCTGGAAAAGGTGCTGATCACGCCTTCTCACCATCGCATCCATCATTTGAATGAAAAACAATATGCCGATACCAATTACGGTGGCACCTTTTTGTTGTGGGATAAACTTTTTGGTTCGTATAGCGCCGGGCCGGATCATGGCAATGTTGCCTATGGCGTAAAAAATAGTCGATTATCCTGTAATCCGATGCGCGAAAGTAATCTGCCTTTTTTACGCTTAATGGGGTTTCACTCTGTTGGCAAAGCGATTGAACGCCGATACCAGAGTTCTCCGTGGGCTGTGGGTGCAGGGGTTATTCTGCTGTTTATGATGGTGCTGGGCTACATCCAGCAATATGGCTATGGCATTGAGTATATTACCAGTGAGCAGGCTGTATTATTCGTGTTACTGGTGGCAGGCTCAGTAGCTCTGGGGGGCATGGGCGATGGACGACGTTGGGGAATGATTTTGTGGTGCTCTGTGACGTTGTCACTGCTTTATTTTATTCTTTATATGTGTTCATGGAGCACTCTGGTCTGGAAGGGATTAGCTGGCGTTTTGCTGGCCCATTGTGTGTTATTCGTGAGTGGTGTGGGGCGTAAGTCGCTAAGGAAACACTATGAACCTGTTTAATCCCAACAGGTTAATCACTTTTCCTGCCGATGATCCGCACCTGGTAAAACAGTTGCAAAAGGGTACGAAAGCGTATCTGGCAAAATCAGGTGATCATCGATATGCCGACGGATGGGCATTCGCCAAAATGGTGACACTGATTATTGCTTGCCTATCCTGTTATTCACTGGCGTTGTCTCAAAGCCAGTGGGTGTTATATCTATTGTGGTATCTGGCGATGATATTTTGCGCCATGTTGTTAGCGGTCAATGTGGTGCATGACGCTTCGCACGATGCATTTTTGCGTGGTAAAAAGGCCAATGCCTGGCTTAATCGGATGGTTGCTTTTCCGATAGGGCTTGATCCTGACTGCTGGCGGGTGCGCCATGTACGCTTTCATCACGGTTTTACCAATATCGAATTTTACGATCCTGACACCGCAGAAAATGGCATTCTTCGCCAGACGCCATGGCAACGGTGGCGACCTTTTATGCGCCAGCAACATCGCTACTGGCCGCTGGTCGCGGCGCTAACCTTTCCCTGGTATATCTGGGTAGTGGACTGGCTCGATCGTGGAGGGTTCACGCCGGTAACGCCGCATCTGGCATTGCGTGGTTTTACTGGCTGGGGGTATTTTTTAGGCGGCAAACTGGCGCACTTCGCCATGTGCCTGCTGCTTCCTTTCTGGCTATTGTCCGATGTGTTTAGTTTTAGGGCTATTCTGCTGATTTATTTGCTCAGTCAAATGCTCGCTTCTCTGATCTTTGTCATGCTGATCATAGGAACACATTGGGCAAAGGGGAATACCCAGTTGCCGCCAGAAGAGGGGAAAATAGCAGTGGGCAGGCTGGCTCATACTTTCGCTACAACCTTTGACTGGACGCCACAACCGGCATCGCTTGGTTATTGGTTGGGCGGGATTAATTTGCATCTTACCCATCATCTTTTTCCCCACTGGAATCATCGCCACTATCCGGCGTTAAGTCGCATTATTGCGGATATCGCAAAGCAGAAGGGGCTGGATTACCAGTTACTGACGTTATCGGATTTGTTGGGGCTACAGCAGCAATTTTTACGGCGAATGGGTGAGAAGCCTAAGAATTGAGATAAGAACTAAGTGATGGTGGTGGGGGAAGGATTCGAACCTTCGAAGTCGATGACGGCAGATTTACAGTCTGCTCCCTTTGGCCGCTCGGGAACCCCACCAGGGGAAAGTAATGCTTGAGATGGTGGTGGGGGAAGGATTCGAACCTTCGAAGTCGATGACGGCAGATTTACAGTCTGCTCCCTTTGGCCGCTCGGGAACCCCACCACGGGGTAATGCTTTTTACTGGCCTGCTCCCTCATTGGGAAGCGGGGCGCATCATATCAAATGACACGCCGCTGTAAAGTGTTACGTTGAGAAAAATGAACTAGTTGCGTAATTTTCATCCGTAACGGATTAAAGGCAACCAGTTCTTTTGGCTGGCGATTAAAGAATAATCGTCCGGTTACCGTAAACAAAAACGCGCTGGGCCAAAACCTGGTAAAGCGCGCGGCTTAATACATTTTTCTCGACATCACGACCTGCCCGCATCATATCTTCAGCAGTGTAAGTATGATCCACATGAATAACGTCCTGCATGATGATTGGACCTTCATCCAGATTGTCATTTACGTAGTGTGCTGTTGCACCAATAATCTTCACCCCGCGCTCATACGCCTGATGGTACGGGCGTGCGCCAATAAATGCCGGCAGGAATGAATGGTGAATATTGATAATCTTATTCGGAAAGCGCGCCACGAACTCCGGCGTTAATACACGCATATATTTCGCCAGCACCACGTAATCAGGCTGATAAGCATCAATAGCATCTGCCATCTTCTGATCGTGTTCGTTACGACTTAATCCTTCATGGCTGACCAGTTCAAACGGGATATCAAAACGCTCCACCAGTGAACGCAAAGTGTCGTGGTTGCCGATGACTGCCGCTATTTCCACATCCAGTCCGCCATAAGTGGCTTTCATCAGCAGATCGCCAAGGCAATGTGCTTCTTTAGTGACCAGAATGACTATCCGACGACGACCGGCGGGAGTGAGCTCACGCACAGAACCTTCCGGCAATGCGCTATCGAGATCCGCCAGCAGGGTGGAATCATTAAATATGCCTTCCAGCTCCGTGCGCATAAAAAAGCGCCCGGTGCGGTGATCAACAAATTCATTGTTCTGCACGATATTTAACTCGTGCTTGTAGCAAATATTAGTAATACGCGCGATCAGACCCTTTTGATCCGGGCAAATGGTACGCAAAACTTTTCGTTGGAGTGAATGCATTGCTGGAAAAACCTTGTTGAGAGTGTTTGCTTAACCGTACCGTCAACCATTATTGGCCGCAGCACTTTTTAAATTTTTTACCTGAACCACAAGGGCAGGGATCGTTGCGGCTAAACTGTGGACGTGTACCGTCAATATAGTACCACTGACCGTTTTCTTTCAAAAATCGCGAACGTTCAATTATCGCTCCTGTTTTACCCTGTTCGGTAAATCGAGCGACGAAACTAACATAACCTACGTCATCACCTTCATGGTATGAGCGCTCAAATACGGTCAGCCCCAACCATTCGGTATGCGCAAATCCGGCCATCAATTCGGTACGCAACGCTGCAGCGCCACAGGATGGATGCCAAGTCTTTATTAAATAATCTGCGTCTTGCATCACAAAAGCGCAGTAACGCGAACGCATGAGATGTTCAGGATCAGGTGCAACCTTTTCACCAGACACATAAGGGTGGCAACATAGGCTATACTCGACAGCACTACCACAGGGACAAAGCTCAGACACAAATAATCTCCCTGGAAACAATAACGGCGTATTAATCGCCTGCGTAGCACTATGTTAACCGAGCAGTAGCGATGTGGCTACGGCTGCATTCCAGGGGAAGCTTGCAGGAATAATGAGAAAGATAAAAATAGGGCTGGCGCTAGGATCCGGCGCGGCGCGAGGATGGTCGCATATTGGCGTCATTAACGCGCTAAAAGAAATGGGCATTGAAATAGATATCGTTGCAGGATGTTCAATCGGTTCGCTGGTGGGCGCAGCCTATGCATGTGATCGCCTGTCCGCGCTGGAAGAGTGGGTCACCTCTTTTAGCTACTGGGATGTTTTACGGCTGATGGATCTCTCCTGGCAGCGTGGCGGATTGCTGCGCGGTGAGCGTGTATTCAATCGGTATCGCGAAATTATGCCGGAAACAGAGATAGAAAATTGTTCACGCCGTTTCGCTGCGGTCGCCACAAATTTAAGTACGGGGAGAGAACTGTGGTTTACCGAAGGCGATCTCCATCTTGCTATTCGAGCATCATGCAGCATTCCCGGCCTGATGGCACCGGTTGCTCATAACGGCTATTGGCTGGTTGATGGCGCAGTTGTTAATCCGATTCCTATTTCCCTCACGCGTGCGATGGGCGCTGATATCGTAATAGCGGTTGATCTCCAGCACGATGCGCACTTGATGCAACAAGACCTTCTTTCATTCAATGTCAGTACTGAAAATGATGACACTGAAGATGCTTTACCGTGGCATGCACGGCTGAAAGAGCGGTTAAGCAGTTTTACTGCACGCCGGGCTGTCACGGCACCGACAGCGACAGAAATTATGACTACCTCAATCCAGGTGCTGGAAAACCGCCTCAAACGAAACCGCATGGCTGGAGACCCGCCTGATATTCTGATTCAACCTTTATGTCCGCAGATATCTACCCTGGATTTTCATCGTGCCAACGCCGCGATTGCGGCAGGACAATTGGCGGTAGAAAAGAAAATGGATGAACTTTTACCGCTGGTTCGAACTAACGTTTTAATCTGATTTTTTATCTACACTTAAGTTAATTCTGACAGGCACTGATGGCAATAGCATGTCACTATTGAATAAAGCCAGTCAGGGGAGAGAACATGACGCAGCCATTGGTCGGAAAACAGATTCTCATAGTTGAAGATGAGCCAGTCTTTCGCTCGCTTCTGGATTCGTGGTTTTCCTCATTGGGAGCGACAACGGTACTGGCGGCTGATGGGGTGGATGCCCTTGAGCTACTGGGAGGTTTCACACCCGATCTGATGATATGTGATATTGCAATGCCAAGAATGAATGGCTTAAAACTGCTGGAGCATATCCGTAACCGGGGGGATCAAACCCCTGTCCTGGTGATTTCTGCTACGGAAAATATGGCAGATATTGCGAAAGCGTTACGCCTGGGGGTAGAAGATGTTTTGCTGAAACCGGTTAAAGATCTTAATCGCCTGCGTGAGATGGTTTTTGCTTGTCTTTATCCCAGCATGTTTAACTCCCGGGTTGAGGAAGAAGAAAGACTTTTTCGCGACTGGGATGCAATGGTGGATAATCCCACCGCTGCCGCGAAATTATTGCAAGAATTACAACCACCGGTTCAGCAGGAGATTTCCCATTGCCGGGTTAATTATCGCCAACTCGTAGCTGTTGATAAACCTGGTCTGGTACTTGATATTGCAGCACTATCGGAAAATGATCTGGCTTTTTATTGTCTTGATGTAACCCGAGCTGGACATAATGGCGTCCTTGCCGCTTTGTTATTACGTGCGCTGTTTAATGGCTTATTACAGGAACAGCTTGCGCACCAAAATCAACGTTTGCCAGAGTTAGGCGCGTTATTGAAGCAGGTAAACCATTTACTACGCCAGGCCAATTTGCCTGGTCAGTTTCCGCTATTAGTCGGCTATTATCATCGTGAATTGAAAAATCTCATTCTGGTTTCCGCAGGCTTGAATGCGACGTTGAATGCGGGCGAACACCAGATTCAAATCAGTAATGGCGTTCCGTTAGGGACATTAGGTAATGCCTATTTGAATCAATTGAGTCAGCGATGTGATGCCTGGCAATGTCAAATTTGGGGAACCGGTGGAAGGCTGCGGTTGATGTTGTCTGCGGAATGAGCAAACGATAATTTTGGATAAAATTGCATTACCCGCTAATGTTGGCTGGTGGTACTATCGTCGCCATTCGTATAAGTAATTGTCTTAATTATGTTAACTCACATCCTTTTCGGAACCAGGCCTTGTCAGGGTACTGATATACTGGGATGTGATACAGAAATATGAACACGTTCAATACACGAACAGTCCAGGAGAATTTAAATGGCTGCCATTAACACGAAAGTCAAAAAAGCCGTTATCCCGGTAGCGGGATTAGGAACCAGGATGTTGCCGGCGACAAAAGCTATCCCGAAAGAGATGCTACCGCTTGTCGATAAGCCATTAATTCAATACGTCGTGAATGAATGTATTGCGGCTGGCATTACTGAAATTGTGCTGGTTACTCACTCATCTAAAAACTCTATTGAAAACCACTTTGATACCAGTTTTGAACTGGAAGCTATGCTGGAGAAACGTGTAAAACGCCAGTTGCTTGATGAAGTGCAGTCTATTTGTCCGCCGCACGTGACTATTATGCAAGTTCGTCAGGGGCTGGCGAAAGGTCTGGGGCACGCGGTATTGTGTGCTCACCCGGTCGTTGGTGATGAACCTGTGGCTGTTATTTTGCCAGACGTTATTCTGGATGAATACGAATCCGATTTGTCGCAGGATAACCTTGCAGAGATGATCCGCCGCTTTGATGGAACTGGTCATAGCCAGATCATGGTTGAACCTGTTGCTGATGTGACAGCATATGGTGTTGTGGATTGCAAAGGTGTGGAATTAGCGCCTGGTGAAAGTGTGCCGATGGTTGGTGTAGTAGAAAAACCGAAAGCAGATGTTGCACCATCTAATCTCGCTATTGTTGGTCGTTACGTACTTAGCGCTGATATTTGGCCGCTGCTGGCAAAAACTCCTCCGGGAGCAGGCGATGAAATTCAACTGACCGATGCTATTGATATGCTGATCGAGAAAGAAACGGTTGAAGCCTATCATATGAAAGGGAAGAGCCATGACTGTGGTAATAAATTAGGTTACATGCAGGCATTTGTCGAATACGGTATTCGTCACAATACACTGGGTACTGAATTTAAAGCCTGGCTTGAAGAAGAGATGGGCATTAAGAAGTAACATCTATAGCGATGTTTTCTACGGAACGGCATTGAGTTATCAATGCCGTTTTTTTATAGCTTATTCTTATTGGATAGTCTTAAAACGGACAATAAAAAATCCCGCCAATGGCGGGATTTTAAGCAAGCTGAATCTAAAAAAGATTATTGCTTGATCAGGAAATCGTCGAGAGATTTACCTTGCTCATCCATTGCTTTTTTGATTACTGCCGGAGTACGACCCTGGCCAGTCCAGGTTTTGGTTTCGCCGTTCTCGTCAACGTAGCTATATTTAGCCGGACGCTGTGCACGTTTAGCTTTGGTGCCAGATTTAACAGCAGCCATGCTATTCAGCAGTTCGTTCGGGTCAATACCGTCAGCGATCAGCATTTCACGATATTGCTGCAGTTTACGAGTGCGCTCTTCAACTTCAGCAGCAGCCGCACTTTCTTCTTCGCGACGTTCGTTAACGACAACTTCTAATTTTTCCAGCATTTCTTCCAGCGTTTCAAGTGTACATTCTCTTGCCTGCGCACGAAGAGTACGGATGTTGTTCAGAATTTTAAGTGCTTCGCTCATTGTAGTAATCTCAAACTTATATTGGGGTGGTTTGTTGAGGTAATAATAGAGCCTTAAATTCAGTTGTGCAATAGCCAGGAATGTAAGGAATTCAAAATTGTTCTTTATTTTGTGCCGCCAATAAATATCTTTTCATAAAATTAGTCAGAAAAGACGCGGCATATAGCCCTATTTGCATCGGTACTTTTGCACCACCTAAGGTTAAAACTTCCTGATTCATGTCACATTTTATGTAGGGATTAACATGTGCTGGCACCTTTTACTCTTCGGTATTAGTCATGTTTACGAAATCCCCTATTAAGCGAATGATGAAAAGTAGAACAGTTGCAATAAGTGCAGGGACTTTGTATTGCCGTATGCTGGAGGTCAACAGGGGGTTATTACTTGTGCAACAAGTTAAAGATTGTGAATAGTTACCAGGAGTCATTTACGCAGTTATAACAAGCAAAGCAGTCGCAATGATAGCTCTGAAGGATTATGCCATCCTTCTAAAAGAATGACGTATATACCTCTTCTGCGCGTACTGTTGCACTGTAAAACTGGCGAATTATGATAAACTTCAACCAACTTTATTTCATATCATTGAGGGTCTGTGGCTGATGGCACAGCTATATTTCTACTATTCCGCAATGAATGCGGGTAAGTCTACGGCATTGTTGCAATCTTCATACAATTACCAGGAACGCGGTATGCGCACTGTCGTATATACGGCGGAAATTGATGATCGTTTCGGAGCTGGGAAAGTCAGTTCGCGTATAGGCTTGTCATCACCTGCAAAATTATTTAACCAAAATTCATCATTATTTGATGAGATTCGTGCGGAGCATGAACAACAGGCAATTCATTGTGTATTGGTTGATGAATGCCAGTTTTTAAGCAGACAACAAGTATATGAATTATCGGAGGTTGTCGATCAACTCGATATACCTGTACTTTGTTATGGTTTACGTACCGATTTTCGCGGTGAATTATTTACCGGCAGCCAATACTTACTGGCATGGTCAGACAAACTGGTCGAATTAAAAACCATCTGCTTTTGTGGCCGTAAGGCAAGCATGGTGTTACGTCTCGATCAGGAGGGTAGACCTTATAACGAAGGCGAGCAGGTGGTTATTGGTGGTAATGAGCGTTATGTCTCAGTTTGCCGTAAACACTATAAAGAAGCGTTAGAAGTCGGCTCTCTGACGGCTATTCAGGAAAAACACCAACACGATTAATAAGATTTTCTTTACTGACAGGATGAACGGGACGCCTTTATCCTGTCAGTTCGTTTTACTAACTTCTTCCGGGTCATAAATCCTTCCCTACTCTTAACCATCGCTAAAAGTGTAACCAAACGGTTTTAGTGCTCCGATGCTTCGTCATCTACGAAGTAGAGTCGTTTACAGGTTATCGCAGTTTTCGCACATTAGATAACAGTATAAATATGAGAATACTAACGCTGCTGAGTTATTTGATCTTGCATAGTATCGGTTTATGACAAAAACAAAAAACGGCCCCAAAAGGGACCGTTTATACTGTTATACAGAGTTATTGATTAAGCGGATTTCTTCGCTTTTTTCTCTGCTTTAGCCGGAGCTGCTTCCTTTGCTGCTGGTGCACCTTCTACATAATCACGACCATAGTAGGTATCCAGCAGAATCTGTTTCAGCTCGGAGATCAGCGGATAACGCGGGTTAGCGCCGGTGCACTGGTCATCGAATGCATCTTCAGACAGTTTATCTACGTTCGCGAGGAAGTCAGCTTCCTGAACGCCAGCCTCACGGATAGATTTCGGAATACCCAGTTCTGCTTTCAGCGTTTCCAGCCATGCCAGCAGTTTCTCGATCTTAGCAGCAGTACGGTCGCCCGGTGCGCTCAGACCCAGGTGGTCTGCAATTTCAGCATAACGACGGCGTGCTTGCGGACGGTCATACTGGCTGAATGCAGTCTGCTTGGTCGGGTTGTCGTTTGCGTTGTAACGAATAACGTTACAAATCAGCAAGGCGTTTGCCAGACCGTGCGGAATATGGAACTGGGAACCCAGTTTGTGCGCCATTGAGTGACATACACCCAGGAAGGCGTTCGCAAACGCGATACCTGCGATAGTTGCCGCACTGTGAACACGCTCGCGTGCTACCGGGTTTTTAGCCCCTTCGTGGTAGGACGCTGGCAGGTATTCTTTCAGCAGTTTCAGCGCTTGCAGAGCCTGACCATCAGAGAACTCAGAAGCCAGTACAGAAACATAAGCTTCCATAGCGTGAGTGACTGCGTCCAGACCGCCGAAAGCACACAGGGACTTCGGCATATCCATAACCAGGTTGGCGTCAACAATCGCCATATCCGGGGTCAGCGCATAGTCTGCCAGCGGATATTTCTGACCAGTAGCGTCGTCAGTTACAACCGCAAACGGAGTAACTTCAGAACCTGTACCGGAAGTGGTGGTGACTGCGATCATTTTCGCTTTCACGCCCATTTTCGGGAACTTGTAGATACGTTTACGGATGTCCATAAAACGCAGCGCCAGTTCTTCGAAGTGAGTTTCCGGGTGTTCGTACATAACCCACATGATCTTCGCAGCGTCCATCGGGGAACCACCACCCAGCGCGATAATGACGTCCGGTTTGAAGGAGTTCGCCAGTTCTGCGCCTTTGCGTACGATGCTCAGAGTCGGGTCTGCTTCAACTTCGAAGAAGACTTCAGTTTCTACGCCAGCCGCTTTCAATACGGAAGTGATCTGGTCAGCATAGCCGTTGTTGAACAGGAAGCGGTCAGTCACGATGAGCGCACGTTTGTGGCCATCAGTAATCACTTCATCCAGCGCGATTGGCAGGGAGCCACGGCGGAAGTAGATAGATTTCGGAAGTTTGTGCCACAACATGTTTTCAGCTCGCTTAGCAACGGTTTTCTTGTTGATCAGGTGTTTCGGACCAACGTTTTCAGAGATGGAGTTACCACCCCAGGAACCACAACCCAGAGTCAGGGAAGGTGCGAGTTTGAAGTTATACAGGTCACCGATACCACCCTGAGACGCCGGGGTGTTGATCAGGATACGGGCAGTTTTCATTTTCTGACCGAAGTAAGAAACGCGTGCCGGTTGGTTATCCTGGTCGGTGTACAGGCAAGAGGTATGTCCGATACCGCCCATAGCAACCAGTTTCTCTGCCTTATCTACCGCGTCTTCGAAATCTTTCGCACGGTACATTGCCAGAGTCGGGGACAGTTTTTCATGAGCGAACGGCTCACTTTCATCAACAACAGTCACTTCACCGATCAGAATCTTAGTATTTTCTGGAACAGAGAAGCCTGCCAGTTCAGCAATTTTATACGCCGGTTGACCAACGATAGCTGCGTTCAGCGCGCCATTTTTCAGGATAACGTCCTGAACTGCCTTCAGTTCTTTGCCCTGCAGCATGTAGCCGCCGTGGGTCGCGAAACGTTCACGCACAGCATCATAAACAGAATCAACCACAACAACAGATTGTTCAGAAGCACAGATTACGCCGTTGTCGAAGGTTTTGGACATCAGTACAGATGCAACAGCACGTTTGATATCAGCAGTTTCATCAATAACAACTGGGGTGTTACCTGCACCTACGCCGATAGCTGGTTTACCGGAGCTGTATGCCGCTTTAACCATACCTGGACCACCGGTTGCAAGGATCAGGTTAATGTCAGGGTGGTGCATCAACGCGTTGGAGAGTTCAACAGAAGGTTGATCGATCCAGCCGATCAGATCTTTCGGCGCACCAGCAGCGATAGCAGCCTGCAGAACGATGTCAGCAGCTTTGTTAGTTGCATCTTTTGCACGCGGGTGTGGAGAGAAAATGATGGCGTTACGGGTCTTCAGGCTGATCAGCGATTTGAAGATAGCGGTTGAAGTCGGGTTAGTGGTCGGAACGATACCGCAAATAATACCGATTGGTTCAGCGATAGTGATAGTACCGAAAGTGTCGTCTTCGGACAGAATACCGCAGGTTTTTTCATCTTTATACGCGTTGTAGATATATTCTGAAGCGAAGTGGTTTTTAATCACTTTGTCTTCAACAATACCCATGCCGGATTCAGCAACGGCCATTTTCGCGAGTGGGATTCGAGCATCTGCGGCAGCCAGAGCGGCGGCGCGGAAGATTTTGTCAACTTGCTCTTGAGTGAAACTGGCATATTCACGCTGGGCTTTTTTTACACGCTCTACGAGTGCGTTAAGTTCAGCGACATTAGTAACAGCCATAATGCTCTCCTGATAATGTTAAACTTTTTTAGTAAATCATCTGCTCGAATACGAGAGTATAGTCAGTGCGATGATGATTTGCTTAACCTTTGAAAATCAAAATCTTACTCGTGCTCACACTCACTGTGATTTACTAAAAGAGTTTAAACATTAGAGTCATTGAACTCTAATGCGTCACTTCCAGGTGGCGTAAGCAAGATTACTCACTTCTGGGTACTGATTGCGTGATCTAGATCAAAATTCAGCAAAGCTGACACCTTTCAGCTCCGCTTTTAGCTACAAAAGCTAATAGTTAATAAATTGTAGTATTTATTGTTGGCTACATTAGCATGTTTTGTACGTCTAGATAACAATAATGAATGATAGTGATTTTAAGCAGTTAGGAGGTGAAAAATGCTGCCAAAAGGCGTATTGTCAGCGCGTATTTTTTACCCTTGGTTATGACTAACATTATCCGGCCTTTGCTTCGGAGCTAACTGTGATTCAGACACTCTTTGATTTTCCCGTTTATTTTAAGTTTTTTATCGGGTTATTTGCGCTGGTTAACCCTGTTGGGATCATCCCTGTGTTCATCAGTATGACCAGCTATCAGACCGCGGCAGCGAGAAACAAAACAAATCTGACCGCCAACCTGTCGGTAGCGATCATCTTGTGGATTGCGCTTTTTCTTGGCGACACGATTCTGCAACTTTTTGGCATCTCGATTGATTCGTTCCGTATCGCGGGCGGCATTCTGGTGGTCACAATTGCGATGTCGATGATCAGTGGCAAACTTGGCGAGGATAAACAGAACAAACAAGAAAAATCAGAAACCGCAATTCGTGAAAGCATCGGCGTTGTACCGCTCGCATTGCCTTTGATGGCAGGGCCGGGAGCGATCAGCTCAACTATCGTTTGGGGAACGCGTTATCACAGCATTGGTTACTTGTTCGGTTTTTTTGTGGCAATCGCGTTGTTTGCTTTATGTTGTTGGGGCTTATTCCGTATGGCTCCCTGGCTGGTAAGGGTTCTGCGCCAGACCGGCATCAACGTGATTACCCGTATTATGGGGTTGTTACTGATGGCATTAGGGATTGAATTTATTGTTAATGGAATCAAAGGGATTTTCCCTGGCCTGCTCAATTAATTCCTTTCATCCGAAACGGAGTCATAGTGCTCCGTTTTTTCGTCATTATTTTTACTTTGACCCAACGCAGTTATCAGAAGCAAACGAAATAGATAAATATTTTTTCTCATATTACAGCCAGTTATAAGAATATCCTTACCTCGCGCTCCTCCTCATCATGTTATTTTCGCGACATCATAATTCAGGGTCTTGCTGAAGAATAATTGAAATGATATTAGTAATTCCACTGGATTTGGTAGAGGAATGTGCTAAATAATGAGCTGTTGTTAAATTATTGTGCATTTCTCTATCATAATGGTTACCAGAAAAGACAGTCTTGCTTCCTGATTTTCTATCTTTATGTTTTTAAATGATTTTATTGGCAGCTTGATGGGGGGTTTAGGTACTGTCATGGTCAATAAAAGAGAATTGCTTAACAATTTTGCAAAATGTATTGGCGAGCAAGAAGCGCATTTGATACTTTCCGGCCAACCATCAGGCAATTTTATTGGTAATGGGAATTATTAACAATAAAAATTGCTGCAGTAAATAAATGTGTCTCGACAGGGGAGGCACAGTAAGAATCGACGTAAGGTGGTCGTCCGAATCACCAGAATAAACAAAGTCGGTGATAGTAAAGCGTAACGATAAAGTAACCTGGCAGCAGAAAGTCTCCGAATCTGTCCAGGGTCCCAATCCGGGATTACACATGCTGGTTCAAACCAGTAATTATAATGAGGGAGTCCAAAAAACAATGACCAACATCACCAAGAGAAGTTTAGTCGCAGCAGGCGTTCTGGCTGCGCTTATGGCAGGGAATGTCGCGTTGGCGGCTGATGTGCCCGCGGGTGTTCAGCTCGCAGAAAAACAAACGCTGGTGCGCAATAATGGTTCTGAAGTTCAATCATTAGATCCGCACAAAATTGAAGGGGTTCCGGAGTCTAATATCAGCCGCGACTTGTTTGAAGGCTTATTGGTCAGCGATCTCGACGGCCATCCGGCTCCGGGCGTTGCTGAATCCTGGGATAATAAAGACGCTAAAGTCTGGACATTCCATCTGCGTAAAGATGCGAAATGGTCTGATGGCACGCCAGTCACTGCGCAAGACTTTGTATATAGTTGGCAACGTTCTGTTGATCCGAACACGGCGTCTCCCTATGCAAGTTATCTGCAATATGGGCATATTGCCGGTATTGATGAAATTCTCGAAGGGAAAAAACCGATTACCGATCTCGGCGTGAAAGCCATCGATGATCACACGTTAGAAGTTACATTAAGTGAGCCTGTTCCGTACTTCTATAAATTGTTGGTTCACCCGTCTACTTCTCCGGTGCCAAAAGCCGCCATTGAGAAATTTGGCGAAAAATGGACTCAGCCGGGTAATATCGTCACCAACGGTGCCTATACATTAAAAGATTGGGTCGTTAACGAACGTATCGTTCTTGAGCGCAGCCCGACTTACTGGAACAACGCGAAAACGGTTATTAATCAGGTGACTTATTTGCCGATCGCTTCTGAAGTTACCGATGTAAACCGCTATCGCAGCGGTGAAATCGATATGACTTATAACAACATGCCGATCGAGCTGTTCCAGAAACTGAAAAAAGAGATCCCGGACGAAGTTCACGTCGACCCATATCTGTGTACCTACTATTACGAAATTAATAACCAGAAAGCGCCATTCAACGACGTGCGCGTGCGTACAGCGCTGAAACTGGGTATGGACCGCGATATCATTGTTAATAAAGTTAAAGCACAGGGCGATATGCCAGCCTATGGTTACACACCTCCTTATACTGATGGTGCAAAATTAACTCAGCCGGAATGGTTTGGCTGGAGCCAGGAAAAACGTAACGAAGAAGCTAAAAAACTGCTGGCCGAAGCGGGTTATACTGCAGACAAACCGTTAACGATTAACCTGCTATATAACACGTCCGATCTGCATAAAAAGCTGGCCATTGCCGCCTCTTCGCTGTGGAAGAAAAACATAGGTGTTAACGTCAAACTGGTTAACCAGGAATGGAAAACCTTCCTTGACACCCGTCACCAGGGAACTTTTGATGTGGCTCGTGCAGGTTGGTGTGCCGACTACAACGAACCGACCTCCTTCCTGAACACCATGCTGTCGAACAGCTCGATGAACACCGCGCATTATAAGAGCACGGCGTTTGACAGTATTATGGCGGAAACGCTGAAAGCCACTGACGAGGCGCAGCGCACGGCGTTGTACACCAAAGCAGAGCAACAGTTGGATAAAGATTCGGCCATTGTTCCGGTTTATTACTACGTGAACGCGCGTCTGGTAAAACCGTGGGTTGGAGGTTATACCGGTAAAGATCCGCTGGATAACACCTACACCAGAAATATGTACATTGTGAAGCACTAATGGCAATACGTGGGGTAGGCGAGTCCTGCTCCACGGTGTCTGGTTTTTATCGCATTACAGAAGGCACAGGCCAGAAGGTACGGCAATGTTAAAATTTATTCTACGTCGCTGTCTGGAAGCGATTCCGACGCTATTTATTCTTATTACTATTTCGTTCTTTATGATGCGCCTCGCCCCGGGAAGTCCTTTTACTGGTGAACGCACGTTACCGCCAGAAGTGATGGCCAATATCGAAGCGAAATATCATCTTAATGATCCGATCATGACACAGTATTTCAGCTACCTGAAACAACTGGCGCATGGCGATTTCGGTCCGTCTTTTAAATATAAAGATTATTCGGTCAATGACCTGGTAGCATCCAGTTTTCCTGTTTCTGCAAAATTGGGTGCCGCTGCATTTTTCCTCGCGGTGGTGCTGGGTGTGAGTGCTGGCGTTATTGCCGCATTAAAACAAAACACCAAATGGGACTATACCGTGATGGGGCTGGCAATGACCGGGGTGGTTATCCCCAGTTTTGTGGTTGCGCCATTATTAGTCATGATATTCGCGATCATTTTGCATTGGCTACCCGGCGGCGGATGGAATGGCGGGGCGCTGAAATTCATGATATTACCGATGGTGGCGTTGTCACTCGCCTATATCGCCAGTATCGCGCGTATTACCCGTGGTTCAATGATTGAAGTTTTACACTCCAACTTTATTCGCACTGCCCGCGCGAAAGGTTTACCTATGCGCAGAATTATCCTTCGCCACGCATTAAAACCTGCGCTGTTACCCGTACTTTCATATATGGGACCCGCATTTGTCGGCATTATTACCGGTTCTATGGTCATCGAAACCATTTATGGTTTACCTGGGATCGGGCAATTGTTTGTTAATGGCGCGTTGAACCGTGACTATTCATTGGTTTTAAGCCTGACCATTCTGGTTGGTGCATTAACCATTTTGTTCAATGCCATTGTCGATGTGCTATATGCGGTTATCGACCCGAAAATCCGTTACTGATACTGGAGCTCGCGATGATGTTAAGTAAGAAAAACAGCGAGACGCTGGAAAATTTCAGTGAAAAGCTGGAGGTCGAAGGGCGCAGTTTATGGCAGGACGCACGCCGTCGTTTTATGCATAACCGTGCGGCGGTCGCCAGTCTCATTGTACTGGTGCTGATTGCTCTGTTTGTTATCCTGGCACCGATGCTTTCGCAATTTGCCTATGACGATACCGATTGGGCGATGATGTCCAGCGCTCCAGATATGGAGTCCGGTCACTACTTTGGTACTGACTCATCCGGACGCGATCTGCTGGTACGTGTTGCAATTGGTGGGCGTATCTCACTCATGGTCGGGGTTGCTGCGGCGCTGGTGGCTGTAGTCGTAGGTACGCTTTACGGTTCGCTTTCCGGTTATCTTGGCGGCAAGGTGGACTCGGTAATGATGCGTTTGCTGGAAATCCTCAATTCCTTCCCATTCATGTTCTTCGTCATTTTGCTGGTGACCTTCTTTGGCCAAAACATTCTGCTGATTTTCGTGGCGATTGGCATGGTTTCCTGGCTGGATATGGCGCGTATCGTACGTGGGCAAACCCTTAGTCTGAAGCGCAAAGAGTTTATTGAGGCAGCACAAGTTGGTGGAGTCTCTACGCCCGGTATCGTGATTCGCCACATTGTGCCGAACGTGCTCGGCGTAGTGGTGGTGTACGCATCGCTACTGGTGCCAAGCATGATCCTCTTTGAGTCTTTCCTTAGCTTCCTGGGGCTGGGTACGCAAGAGCCGTTAAGTAGTTGGGGCGCATTGCTAAGTGATGGTGCGAACTCGATGGAAGTCTCGCCTTGGTTGCTGCTGTTTCCGGCCGGTTTCCTTGTGGTGACGCTGTTTTGTTTCAACTTTATCGGGGATGGCTTACGTGATGCCCTCGACCCGAAAGATCGTTAAGGAGTGCAGCCATGAGCGTAATTGAAACTGCAACCGTACCGCTTGCACAGCAACAGGCTAACGCACTGCTGAACGTGAAGGATTTGCGAGTGACATTTAGTACCCCGGACGGCGACGTCACAGCGGTCAATGATTTGAATTTTTCTCTGCGTGCCGGAGAAACGTTGGGTATCGTGGGTGAGTCTGGTTCCGGTAAGTCGCAAACCGCGTTTGCTTTAATGGGACTGCTGGCCGCGAACGGACACATTGGTGGATCGGCCACTTTTAATGGCCGTGAGATCCTCAACCTGCCAGAACGCGAACTCAATAAACTGCGCGCTGAACAAATCTCGATGATTTTTCAGGACCCGATGACTTCGTTGAACCCGTATATGCGCGTCGGTGAGCAGTTGATGGAAGTGCTGATGCTGCATAAGAGTATGAGCAAGGCTGAAGCGTTTGAAGAGTCGGTGCGGATGCTTGATGCCGTAAAAATGCCGGAAGCGCGTAAGCGCATGAAGATGTTCCCGCATGAATTTTCTGGCGGTATGCGTCAGCGTGTAATGATTGCGATGGCATTGTTGTGTCGGCCTAAATTGCTGATTGCTGACGAACCTACCACTGCGCTGGACGTGACTGTGCAGGCGCAAATCATGACGCTATTGAATGACCTGAAACGGGAATTCAATACTGCCATCATTATGATCACCCACGATCTGGGTGTGGTGGCGGGGATCTGTGACAAAGTATTGGTGATGTACGCCGGGCGCACCATGGAATACGGCAACGCGCGCGATGTCTTTTATCAGCCCGTTCATCCTTACTCTATCGGTTTACTCAATGCGGTGCCGCGTCTTGATGCGGAAGGTGAAGCTATGTTGACCATACCGGGAAATCCACCAAACCTGCTACGTTTACCAAAAGGTTGCCCGTTCCAGCCGCGCTGTCCACATGCGATGGAAATTTGTAGCAGTGCGCCGCCGCTGGAAGAGTTCACGCCAGGTCGCCTGCGCGCCTGTTTTAAACCAGTGGGGGAACTGTTATGAATGCTGTTACGGAAGAAAGAAAAGTTCTCCTGGAAATTGCCGATCTGAAAGTTCACTTTGAGATTAAAGATGGCAAACAGTGGTTCTGGCAACCGGCGAAAACCCTGAAAGCCGTTGATGGAGTCACACTTCGACTTTATGAAGGGGAGACATTAGGCGTAGTAGGGGAATCCGGTTGCGGTAAATCCACCTTTGCCCGCGCTATTATCGGCCTGGTTAAAGCGACCGATGGGCGCGTCGCGTGGTTAGGAAAAGAGTTGTTAGGGATGAAGCCTGATGAATGGCGTGCCGTTCGCAGTGATATCCAGATGATTTTTCAGGACCCGCTGGCGTCTCTTAACCCACGTATGACGATTGGCGAGATCATCGCTGAACCGCTGCGTACCTATCATCCGAAAATGTCACGCCAGGAAGTCCGTGAGCGCGTGAAGGCGATGATGATGAAAGTCGGCTTGCTACCTAACCTGATTAACCGCTATCCGCATGAGTTCTCCGGGGGGCAGTGCCAGCGTATCGGAATTGCACGTGCACTCATTCTTGAACCGAAACTGATTATCTGCGATGAGCCTGTTTCGGCGCTGGACGTGTCAATTCAGGCACAGGTGGTGAACCTGCTCCAGCAGTTGCAACGTGAGATGGGATTGTCATTAATTTTTATTGCTCACGATCTGGCAGTGGTAAAACACATTTCCGATCGCGTGCTGGTGATGTATCTCGGACACGCGGTGGAGCTGGGGACGTATGATGAGGTCTACCACAATCCGCTGCATCCTTATACCAAAGCCTTGATGTCGGCGGTGCCAATTCCTGATCCGGATCTGGAGAAGAACAAATCCATCCAGTTACTGGAAGGGGAATTGCCTTCGCCCATCAATCCTCCGTCTGGTTGTGTGTTCCGCACACGTTGCCCGATCGCCGGCCCGGAATGTGCCAAAACGCGTCCGGTGCTGGAGGGCAGTTTCAGACATGCGGTCTCTTGCCTGAAAGTCGATCCGCTTTAAAAACAAAAGGGCTGACAACCGTCAGCCCTTTTTCACACCAAAAGCGATATTTATTCACGCCAGATGATATGGCAAAGTTTGTGATCTTTTTCGCGACATAACAGGATACGGGCGAAAACATCGTTAATTTCACCATCTTCACTGTCCGCCAGACCAATCACCACTTCTGCAAAAAAGTCCGGGTTCAAATCGTAATCAACATGTTCCTGCCAGTCTTCTGCCGGGTCGAATAACTCCGCACCGCCACGTTCTTCAAACTGAAGATTGAACAGCAGAACATCCGCCGGATCGAGATTATCTGCGGCCAGTTCGAGAAAAATATCATAAGCCTGCTCAAGCGTTTCATCTTCAGTCAGGCGATTGTTTAAATCCATATCCATAGTCACTACCCGTTTAACATCTGTTGGCGACGTTTTACAGCAATGGACTGAAGAAGTAAAACAGTCGCTCGGCAACGCGCTGCCAGAGCGGTCGTTTTGCCCACAGCCGCGCATCAAGCAGACGTGAGCGCGAGATATAATCGTCCTGAACAGCAGCCAGGTCAGCACCAAAACCTTTATCGTCGATCGCCAGCGTGATCTCAAAATTTAACCACAGGCTGCGCATATCAAGGTTCACAGTCCCCACCAGACTTAGTTCGCCATCGACCAGCACGCTCTTGGTATGTAATAACCCGCCTTCAAACTGATAAATTTTAACCCCAGCGGCCAACAGTTCAGTAAAGAATGCGCGGCTGGCCCAGCCTACCAGCATTGAGTCATTTTTACGCGGCAGAATAATACTGACATCAACTCCGCGCTGTGCTGCTGTGCAAATCGCGTGAAGTAAGTCATCGCTGGGCACGAAGTAGGGCGTCGTCATGATTAAATATTCGCGTGCTGAATATGCAGCGGTGAGTAACGCCTGGTGAATCAGGTCTTCCGGGAAGCCGGGGCCAGAAGCTATGGTATGGATCGTATGACCGCTGGACTGTTCAAACGGCATAATATTGACATCAGGCGGCGGTGGCAGAATGCGTTTTCCGGTTTCAATCTCCCAGTCGCAGGAATAAATAATCCCCATGGCGGTAGCAATAGGACCTTCCATGCGGGCCATCAGGTCAATCCATTGTCCTACTCCCGCATCCTGTTTGAAGAAACGTGGATCGACCATATTCATGCTACCGGTATAGGCAATGTAATTATCGATCATGATCATCTTGCGGTGCTGGCGCAGATCCATGCGGCGTAAAAATACGCGCATCAGGTTAACCTTTAAGGATTCGACCACTTCGATACCAGCATTACGCATCAGCTCCGGCCACGGGCTGCGAAAGAAAGCCACACTCCCGGCAGAGTCGAGCATCAGTCGGCAATGAATACCGCGGCGGGCTGCGGCCATCAACGACTCAGCCACCTGATCTGCCATGCCGCCGGGCTGCCAGATGTAAAACACCATCTCAATATTATGGCGAGCCAGTTGGATGTCACGGATCAACGCCTGCATCACATCATCAGACTCGGTCATCAGTTGCAGTTGGTTACCTTTAACGCCCGCGATACCCTGACGGCGCTCGCAGAGCTTAAATAACGGCCCGGCGACACTGCTATTTTCTTCCGCGAAAATGTGTTTACAGGCTTTAAGATCGTTAAGCCATTTAGCCGTAGAAGGCCACATCGCTCTTGCACGTTCGGCGCGGCGCTTGCCTAAATGCAGTTCACCGACTGCCAGATAGGCAATAATTCCGACCAGAGGCAGAATGTAAATGACCAACAGCCAGGCCATAGCGGAGGGAACGGCGCGTCGTTTCATTAGAATGCGTAATGTTACGCCTGCAATGAGCAACCAGTATCCCAGAATGGCCAACCAACTCACCAACGTATAAACGGTTGTCATAGATTAGAAATCCTTTTGAAAGCGCATTGTTATGAGTTTACGCATATGGATTCATCTGGCAAATAAAAACACCGGAAAAGCACTGGTCAGCGTCGGGGGCGGAGGTATAATGACCACTCTGTTATTGCATAGAGTAGTTAACATGAAGCGGAGTAGAACGGAAGTGGGGCGCTGGCGCATGCAGCGTCAGGCTAGCCGACGGAAATCGCGTTGGCTTGAGGGGCAGTCGCGCCGAAATATGCGTATCCACAGCATCAGGAAGTGCCTTCTAAACAAACAGCGTAACTCGTTATTGTTTGCGATCTACAATATCTGAATGAGCCGGGCACCATCACGGTGCCCATCCGGTTTTATTTTTTCACAGTTTCGTTGCCATCATCGTCGTTCTTATCGCTGAAAATACCATGCCCGGAGTTCAGCAACATTGAGACGAGCATATCATTATTAACTTCTTCACCATTGAGAATACGCGCCAGGATTTCACTGCCGAACAGTTGCGGCGAGAGAATGATGTCCGGATGTACCATTTTAATTTTGTTGAGATTTTTGCTATCACTGACGGCAAGCACTGTTTTGACATCTTTGCTCATATCTTTAGCCGACAGGACGACAAAAGCGTTATCTGCATCGTTATCACTGAGCGCCAGAATAGCCCGGCAGTGATCGATTCCCGCTTTCTTTAATACCGAACTGTCATTGCTGTCCCCGGAAATAACATCAGCATTGTCACCTAATCGCTGTTCGAGTTGTTTGATGTCATCTTCTGGCAGATTACTGATAACAGTCACATTTTGTCCGCGTTGATTCAGTTGCAGAATCGTGTTGATTGCCAGAATGGAGTGCCCGCAAACAATAAAGTGATCTTTACGATTCATCGTATGCTTGTTTCCTTTCACAAGTTTATTGAATCCTCCGCGGATAAGCGGACCAAAAATAGACGTCATGGAGGTGGCGAAAACAGTAATGCCGGAAATAATGACCGAAATAGTAAACAGACGTGCCGATTCAGAAACAGGGACGATATCGCCATAGCCCACCGTTGACATCGTTTCTATCGAAAAATAGAAGGCCGTCATCAGACTCTCTATTCTCGGATTAAAACCTTCGCTTAAATAAAGCGCGCCATAGGTGGAATAAAACAGTAACGTCGTAAAACTAATAAAAGCGAAAATTGTTCCGGCTGCGGCACTACTGTGGGAGAAGTCTTTGCGCAGCACCAGCAAAATCACCAGTGTAAAGATGCAAAACCCAATGCTGAATTTCAGCCAGGGATAGAAGTGTAGGGTGTAGATAAGTGTAATCAGCAATAAAATGATACTGATCGCCCACGCCAGTTTTGCCCGAAACAGCAAGCCGATTGAGTTCAGTACAAGAAAGACACCCAGCATAAACAGAGGTGCATTCGCCAGAAGGGAGAGGTCAAGTTCTGAAAATGCCTGGATATGGAAAATATCGAGCAGATTGACCGACATGCCATAGATTGTTTTGAAAATAAGCAATCCATTTAGAAAGACGGCCAACGCGATAATATCGTGCCGTAGTGTCACCCATAAATTTACCGCTGTTTGCCGGAATGTAGCCCAGTGACTCACTGATACCTCTGTAACCACAATTTTGTTTAATTATCTTTACGCGTACATAATGTGAACATACATACGACTCATGAATGTGTTAATCAATAGTAGATGACTTTATCCGTCGCAATCAAAGGTTTTAAGGCGCTCTGTCGCATAAGGGGAGGATATTATGTATTTTTCTCCTGAATATGCTGATGATATATCAGGATATACAGATAAAGTTATTAACTGTTTGTTGCTGCTGGAGCAATCATTGTGTGGTGTACCTAAGCCAGGAAACAATAAATAAGGGCACGATTTTCACCATCGTGCCCCTTAGAAGAAGAGAAAATGTTCAGAATACTTTTTTGAAGGGTTTCACTGATACTTGTTCATATACACCGGCCGCTACGTAAGGATCGGCATCGGCCCAGGCTTGCGCTGCTTCCAGAGATTCAAATTCAGCAATCACCGTCGATCCGGTAAAACCTGCGGCACCCGGATCATTGCTATCAACCGCAGGCATTGGTCCCGCCGTCAGTAAACGGCCTTCATCATGCAGTAACTGTAAACGTGCTAAATGTGCCGGACGAACGGAAAGACGTTTTTCGAGGCTATCGGCTTTGTCTTGAGCGTAAATAACATACAACACGGGCGCAACTCCTTGTTCGGAAAAGTTGTAAAGTACGTTATTTGAAAGGACAAAGATCTGCAACGGAAAGATGATGTCTTTGTTAAGGCTGTACTTAAAGTAAGGTCAATTGAGCCAAAAAATGCATTTTCACTGATCCTGATCGCCTTGCCTTATTGAATATGATTGCTATTTGCATTTAAAATCGAGGCCTGGTTTTTCTACTGAAACGATTATGACTTCAATGACCCTTGATTTACCTCGCCGCTTCCCCTGGCCGACGTTACTTTCGGTCTGCATTCATGGTGCTGTTGTGGCGGGTCTACTCTATACCTCGGTACATCAGGTTATTGAACTACCTGCGCCTGCGCAGCCGATTTCTGTCACCATGGTTGCACCAGCGGATCTTGAACCGCCACAAGCTGTTCAACCGCCGCCAGAGCCGGTGGTGGAGCCGGAACCGGAACCTGAGCCGATACCAGAGCCGCCAAAAGAAGCGCCGGTGGTCATTGAAAAGCCGAAGCCGAAACCTAAGCCGAAACCGAAGCCGGTGAAAAAGGTGCAGGAACAGCCAAAACGCGATGTTAAACCGGTAGAATCGCGCCCGGCGTCACCGTTTGAAAATACGGCACCGACTCGCCCGACATCCAGTACGGCAACGGCTGCAAGCAGCAAGCCAGTTACCAGTGTGGCGTCAGGTCCGCGCGCACTAAGCCGTAATCAGCCGCAGTATCCAGCGCGCGCGCAGGCATTGCGCATTGAAGGGCAGGTCAAGGTTAAGTTTGACGTTACACCGGATGGCCGGGTGGATAACGTACAAATTCTTTCTGCCAAACCTGCGAATATGTTTGAGCGTGAAGTGAAAAACGCGATGCGCAGATGGCGTTACGAGCCGGGTAAACCAGGGAGTGGAATTGTGGTAAACATTCTGTTTAAAATTAATGGCACCACCGAAATTCAGTAAGCAAAAACTCAAAAGCCTCCAACAGGAGGCTTTTGACTATTACTCAACGGGTAAAGTGCGAGGCTTTCCTTCAGGATCAACAGCGACATACTTAAATAACGCTTCTGTCGCTTTATAGCGTTGCCCAATCGGTTCGGACGCCACTTTTTTCACCCACACTTCAATATTGATACTGACCGATGTTGTCCCTTTTTGGACACAGCGTGCATAGCAGCACACCACATCACCGACTGCTACAGGTCGCAGAAAGGTCATGCCTTCCACGCGAACGGTCACGACGCGACCGTGTGCAATTTCTTTTGCCAGAATGGCACCGCCAATATCCATCTGCGACATCAACCAACCACCAAAAATATCGCCATTAGCATTGGTATCGGCAGGCATGGCTAAAGTTCGTAAAACCAGATCGCCCTGGGGGACGTTATGTGTTGTTGACATGGTAAAACCGACTAAAAAGGAAAATCACAGGCGCGATGCTACTATGATTTTCCTGATGAGAACAGAGGAGATGCAGCGCCAGTCCCGCAGGACTGGCTGGCAGATTATGATTTATCTTCCTGTGGCATGTGGCGATAGATATAGATACCGCTTAACAGTGTGAAGATTAAGGTGAGGGCGGTCAGACCAAACACTTTGAAGTTGACCCAAATATTTTGTGGCAGCCAGAATGCGATGTAGATGTTCGCCAGCCCACAAAGGATAAAAAAGATTGCCCAGGCCAGATTCAGCTTCGACCACACCGGTTGTGGCAGAGTAAGCTCTTTACCCAACATACGTTGAATCAGCGGTTTCTTCATTACCCATTGGCTAACCAACAGGGCACCGGCAAACAGAGCGTAAATGACGGTGACCTTCCATTTAATAAACTCATCATTGTGGAAGAACAGCGTCAGACCACCGAAGACGGCCACCAGAACAAAGGTGATCAGGGCCATCTTCTCAACTTTACGAAAGCGAACCCAGCTATAAATAAGCACAATCGCCGTGGCGACGATCAGCGCCGCAGTTGCCGCATAGATGTCATAAATCTTGTAGAACGCGAAGAAGACAACCAACGGTAAAAAATCAAGAAACTGCTTCATTTTACGATTCCGTAATCAAATGCTTCAGGATTATTGGCGAATTAACATGTACAGGCGGAACAGATAGATGAGCAATACGGCTGAAATCAGATTGCTCAAGGTGTTCGCCAGTACAGCGCCAATTTCTGGGGTTAATGCGGCAAACGAAGAGGCAAACAGCAACAACAATGTTTTTGCCAGTAACCAGCTCAATACCGCAGGTGCCACCAGACGCATATTCGCCCATGTCAGTCGCATACTGCTGCGCATGGAGGCGAAAACGCCCATTTTATCCTGGACCAGCATCACGGGGGCCAGTGCTAACAGGATGGCCATGATGATACCAGGAACGACCACCAGCATGATGCCTATTTGCACAATTAACGTCGTCAGAAGGATTAGCAAGAATAACTTCGGTAATACCGGAGCGCTCGCGCCAATTGCCCGTAATGCGCTGACCCGCTGACCTGCGGACACTAGCTGGATAATTAATAATACGCCGCCCGCGAGAATGGCGTTACCGATTAATCCTGAAAAGGTGGACGCGGCAGACGCACGCAGCAAAATTTGCTGCTGTTCCGGGGACATATTTTGTACCAGATCGAACAACCCACCGCTGCCACTAACGGGAACACCGTCATTGAGCTGCGCAAGTTGTGCGTCACTGGGTGAGAAAACATGTCCTGACACCACTGTGATAAATGCACATAGCAGTGATACCAGCAGAATGGTCATAAATTGATTACGGAAGAAATTTCCGGTGTCACGGTATACGGACTGCGCCGTGATAGACATGCACTCTCCTTGAGTTTTATGCAGGTGTTAATTAGCGGGCAATTGTACCCTGGTTAGCCTCTCAGTGGCAGCATCAGGACATGTATGGAAAAGCATATCTTTGTAAAGCACTGGTAATCCGCCGAGGGCGTGGGCGCGATTACAGGTTTCGTTGATTTCCCAGACTTCTCCTGATATGGCAAATTTCTGCCATATGGACGGTCTGTTTGCATAAATACCGCAGTTTACCGTTTTCCAGAGGTGCTTTTCAGAGCGACACACTGACGGTTTTTTGGGGTGGCAGAGTAAAAAGGAACCAGATTCAAGAGGCAATAAGGTAGCAAAAGGATGTATTTGGAGTGAAATACGGTGGAATTGATTTACATCACATTAACCAGGATTTGCAATGCAACTTCTAAATTAATCCAGATCAATAAATGGTGATTTAGAAAATGTAGTGTGATCTGTGTAGGATCACTTGTTACTCCAATGTGGGTATATTCGTCACGTTTTTATAACCATAACGACGGAGCGAGCATGAAAAAATTAACAGTGGCGGCATTGGCAGTAAGTACACTTCTCTCTGGCAGCGTTTATGCGCATGAAGCAGGTGAGTTCTTCATTCGAGCAGGTTCAGCGACTGTACGTCCAACTGAAGGCGCGGGTGGGACTCTGGGAAGCCTGGGTGGATTTAGTGTGACCAATAACACCCAACTGGGGCTGACCTTTACCTATATGGCGACCGATAACATTGGCGTTGAACTGCTGGCAGCATCACCGTTCCGCCATAAAGTTGGCACAGCCACGACCGGAGATATTGCGACAGTCCACCATTTACCGCCAACATTGATGGCGCAGTGGTATTTTGGTGATGCCAGCAGTAAATTCCGTCCTTACGTCGGTGCTGGTATTAACTACACCACCTTCTTTAATAATGACTTCAATGATACCGGTGAAGGTCTTGGATTATCCGATCTTAGTCTGAAGGATTCATGGGGAGTGGCGGGGCAAGTTGGTCTGGATTATCTCATCAACCGTGACTGGTTGCTTAATATGTCGGTCTGGTACATGGATATCGATACCGACGTGAAATATAAATCCAACGGCGCAGTACTGCCGGCAGGACATTATTCTGACCATGTGCGCCTTGACCCGTGGGTGTTTATGTTCTCTGCGGGTTATCGTTTTTAATTCTTTGCTATCAACAAACCGCCAGATACTTTCTGGCGGTTTGTTGATGCCGGATGCGGTGTGAACGTCTTGTTTGGCTTACAAAATATTGAAAAATCAATGTATTGTATGGTGTATGCAGGCCAGATAAGCGTAGCGCATCAGGTAGTTTTGCATTTGTCATCAGTCTCAAAGACGCGTGGCGTCTTTCATCGGGCGAACAAACGTTTTCAGCTCTGCCAGCATTTTCTCTGGCTGATTAATATGTTGCTCAATGATTTTCACAATTGCTGACCCAGAAATAGCCCCCGCAGCGCCTGCCTCAATCGCCGCTTTTACCTGTTCCGGCGCGGAGATACCGAACCCTTGTAATGGAGGCGCAGCGTTATACTCTTTCAGCTTCGTGACCAGATGATTAAGCGGTAATGCCGCGCGGTTTTCCGCACCCGTCACACCCGCACGCGACAACAAATAGGTATAGCCACGACCATAAGAGGCAATCTGGCGCAGCAAATCATCGTCGGCATTCGGCGGACAGATGAAGATAGGTGCGACGTTATGGCGCAACGCGGCCTGGCGGAAAGGCGCGGACTCTTCTACAGGTACATCAGCAACCAGCACTGAATCGACGCCGACTTTCTCGCACTGCGCATAAAACTCATCAATGCCTTTGTTAAATACCAGATTGGCATACATCAGCAGGCCAATGGGAATGGTTGGGTGCTTCTGGCGAATCAGCGCCAGCATTTCAAAACACTGAGCCGGAGTTACGCCTGCGGCAAAAGCCCGCAGGGTCGCGTTTTGAATAGTTGGCCCATCAGCCAGCGGGTCGGAGAAAGGAATGCCCAACTCCAGCGCGTCGGCACCTGCTTCAATCAAGGCATCGATAATTTTCAGCGACTGTTCAATGCCGGGGTCACCGAGGGTAACAAAAGGAACAAATGCGCCTTCGTTGCGCTCCTTCAATTGGGCAAACAGAGTTTCATAGCGTTCCATCAGATTTCCCCTCGTGCTTTCAAAATATCGTGAACGGTGAAGATGTCTTTATCGCCGCGGCCAGAAAGGTTAACCACCAGCAGTTGCTCTTTCTCTGGGGCTTCGCGCATCATTTTTAGTGCATGGGCAAGGGCGTGGGAGGATTCCAGCGCCGGGATGATCCCTTCATGCAGGCACAGTGTTTTGAACGCTTCCAGTGCTTCATCATCGGTAATTGAAACGTAATCTGCGCGCCCAATGCTGTTGAGATACGCATGTTGTGGGCCGACGGACGGGAAATCCAGACCGGCAGAAATGGAGTAAGACTCTTCAATCTGCCCGTCTTCGGTCTGCATCATCGGTGATTTCATACCGAAATAGATGCCCACGCGACCATGTTTCAACGGTGCACCGTGCTCGCCGGTTTCGATGCCATGACCACCTGGCTCAACACCTATCAGACCGACGTCAGTTTCATTAATGAAATCAGCAAACATACCGATAGCATTCGAGCCGCCGCCAACGCAGGCAATGACGGCATCCGGCAGGCGACCTTCTCTTTCCAGAATTTGCGCTTTCGTTTCTTCGCCAATCATCCGCTGGAACTCTCGCACAATGGTTGGGTAAGGGTGCGGGCCGGCAGCAGTACCCAGCATATAGTGAGCAGTTTCGTAGCTACCAGACCAGTCGCGTAACGCCTCGTTACAGGCATCTTTCAGTGTTGCGGAACCGCTATGTACAGGAATCACTTCTGCACCCATTAAGCGCATCCGAAAAACGTTTGGCGACTGGCGTTCGACATCTTTGGCACCCATATAGATGCGACATTTCAGACCGAGCAGGGCGCTGGCAAGCGCAGAAGCCACACCATGCTGACCGGCCCCGGTTTCCGCGATGATTTCGGTTTTACCCATCCGCTTTGCCAACAATGCCTGCCCCAACACCTGGTTGGTTTTATGCGCGCCGCCGTGGAGTAAATCTTCACGTTTCAGGTACAGCGTGGTGTTAGTTCCCGCCGTGATGTTCTGGCATTTGGTGAGTGCGGTCGGACGCCCGGCATAATTTTTCAGCAGGTCGTTAAACTGCGCCTGAAACTCAGGATCTTTTTGCGCGCTGACGAAGGCTTCTTCCAGTTGGCGCAGAGCAGGCATCAGGATTTGTGGCACGTACATGCCGCCAAATTCACCAAAATAGGGGTTAAGTAATGTTGTCATTGTTCCTTTCCTTAATATGCGCGCAGTGTCTGGAAAACCGAGGCCAAAACGCGTGCATCTTTAATGCCCGGTTGAGACTCTACAGCAGAATTAAAATCAAGCCCGGCGCAGCCGGTTTGTGCCGCTTCCACGCAGTTATCTGCGCCTAAACCACCCGCCAGCAGAACGTTGCTTAGCGATTGACCATGTAACAGTGACCAGTCGAAACGTTGTCCGCTGCCGCCCTGGCCGTTGTCGAAAATATATTTATCGACGAACTGAAGATCGCGTGCAGGCAGGACTTCACCGACGCTTAATGCTTTCCAGATGGCAACATTTTCAGGCAGAGCGTCACGTAGGGCGTCGATATACTCCTGATCTTCACTGCCATGCAGTTGTACTGCCGCCAATGCCAGGGTATTCGCTTTATCAACGACCTCATTAATATCGTGATTGCGGAACACGCCGACATATTGCAATGGTGCTGCAGCTATCACTTCCAGCGCCTGTTCAACGCTGATATAGCGCGGTGATGTGGCAACAAAAATCAATCCGCCGTAAATAGCACCAGCGTCATAAGCCGCTCTGGCATCTTGCCCACGAGTCAGGCCACACACTTTATTCTCACCCAGTAACACCCGACGCACGGCGGCGTTCAAATCGTCATGGGCCATCAGCGCCGAACCAATCAGAAAGCCGTTAGCAAAGTGGCTCAACTCGCGCACCTGAGCATAAGTATTGATGCCGGATTCGCTGATCACCGTCACGTTGTGCCCCAGTTTCGGCGCAAGCTCACGGGTACGGTTGAGATCAATCGACAAATCACGCAGATCGCGGTTGTTGATGCCAACGACTTTTGCTCCCAGCACAATGGCGCGTTCCAGTTCCTCTTCATTACTGACTTCGGTCAGCACGCCCATACCCAGACTATGGGCGACGGCGGAGAGCTGGCGATACTGTTCATCGTCCAGCACTGAAAGCATTAATAAGCAGGCATCAGCCTGATAATAGCGAGCCAGATAGATCTGGTAAGGGTCGATAATAAAGTCTTTACATAAAATTGGCTGTGGTGCGATTTGGCTGACAATAGGGAGGAAATCAAAACTCCCCTCGAAATATTTTTCATCAGTCAGCACCGAAATTGCTGAAGCGTAATGTTTATAAATGGAGGCAATACGTGCAGGATCGAAATCATCACGGATCACACCTTTTGACGGCGATGCTTTTTTGCACTCCAGAATAAACGCGGTGCGTGCGCCCTGCAGCGCATCATAAAAATGTCGCGTGCTCGGCTGAATTTCATTCTGGAAACTGGCCAGCGGTTGTTGCTGTTTGCGGGCTTCTACCCAAATCGCCTTGTCTGCGACAATTTTCGCTAAAACGGTTTGCATCATTTACCCTCGTGCCGCCAGTGCGGTGACTCTGTCGTAAGCGGAACCACTGCGCAGTACCGCAAGAACGGTTTGCGCATTGGCTTGCAGATCTTCATGGCCATGCAGGCGCATTAACATAGCGACATTCGCCGCGACGGCTGCTTCATGAGCGGCGTCACCTTTACCTTGTAACAAGCGTGTTAAAATGTCACGGTTTTCTTCCGGAGTCCCACCAGCCAGTTGCTCCTGGTGGTAGGGCGTCAGGCCAAAATCTTCAGCAGTCAGTTGATAACTTTTGATTTCTCCATCGTGCAATTCCGCAACAATCGTTGGCGCGTGCAAAGAAACTTCATCCATTCCGCCGCTATGCACCACTGCTGCACGTTGATACCCCAGTACGCGCAGGGTTTCGGCAATAGGCAGTACCAGTTCCGGGCTATAAACACCTATTAACGCCAGCGGCGGATGCGCCGGGTTAATCAATGGCCCCAGCACGTTAAACAGGGTGCGGGTTTTCAGTTGCTGGCGAACTGGCATCGCGTGGCGAAAACCGCTGTGGTACTTCGGCGCGAAGAGGAAACAGACACCTAACTCGTCCAGCGCCTGGCGCGATTTATCGGCATTCATATCCAGGTTAATACCAAATGCTGCCAGCAGATCGGACGAACCGGATTTACTGGAAACGCTGCGGTTGCCGTGTTTCGCAACTTTCAGTCCACAAGCAGCAGCGACAAAAGCACTGGCGGTAGATATGTTGATGCTGTTGCTGCCGTCACCGCCGGTGCCGACGATATCGGCAAACAGATAATCAGGTCGCGGGAACGGCGCAGCATTTTCCAGCAGGGCAGTTGCCGCCCCGGCGATTTCATTCGGGTGCTCGCCGCGAATTTTCATGCTCACCAGCGCCGCCGCCAGTTGTTCGGACTTCAGTTCGCCGCGAACTACGGCTGAAAACAACAGGTGGCTCTCCTGCTGGCTAAGCGTCTGTGCCTGATACAGCTTTTCCAGAATCGGTTGCAGCGTGTTGGCCGGTTCCAGCTTCTGTTGCGCCCACGCCAGCGTTTGCTCCAGCAGTTGTGCGCCCTGGGTGGTGAGAATCGATTCCGGATGGAACTGGAAACCGCAAACGCGATCTGCATCATGACGCACCGCCATCACCATGCCATTAAAATGGGCGTTGATGGTTAAACCGGCCGGAATGTTACTGCCAACCAGCGAGTGATAACGCGCCACCGGCAGCGGGTTGCTTAACCCGGCAAACATCGCCTGACCATCATGTTCAATACTGGAAGCTTTGCCGTGGAGTATTTCCCCCGCCTGGCCGACATAACCGCCGTAAGCCTCGACAATCGCCTGATGACCGAGGCAAATACCGATAATCGGCAGCTTGCCACGCAGACGGGTGAGTAGCTCCGGCATACACCCGGCTTCACTCGGCACACCGGGGCCGGGTGAAAGCATCAGCACCGGATTGCTCATCGTCGCCAGACGTTCAATTAAGGTTTGCGCCGGAATATGGTTGCGGTAAATCACCACGTTATGACCATTGCTGCGCAACTGATCTGCCAGGTTGTAAGTAAAAGAGTCGATATTATCGAGCAGCAGAATGTCAGCCATCAGAAAATCTCCTGTGCATGATGCGCGGTGGCGATAGCGCGCAGTACAGCGCGGGCTTTATTACGGGTTTCGTCGGCTTCCGACTGCGGAACAGAATCAAGCACCACGCCAGCACCGGCTTGCACGGTAGCGACGCCGTTTTCCACCAGCGCCGAACGGATGACAATGCAGGTATCGAGATCGCCGTGCGCGGTGAAATAACCTACCGCGCCGCCGTAGCTGCCGCGTCGACGACCTTCTGCTTCGGCAATTAACTGCATGGCGCGCACTTTCGGCGCACCGCTTAACGTGCCCATATTCATACAGGCGCGGTAAGCGTGCAGGGCGTCAAGGTCGTGGCGCAGTTCACCGACCACGCGGGAGACGAGGTGCATCACGTAGGAATAACGGTCAACTTTGGTGAGGTCGGCTACGTAGCGGCTGCCGGGGGTGCAAATGCGCGCGAGGTCGTTACGGGCGAGATCCACCAGCATCAGATGCTCGGAAAGCTCTTTATGGTCGGTACGCATCGATAGTTCAATCCGGCTGTCGAGGTCTCTGTCCAGTGAACCATCGGCGCGACGACCGCGTGGGCGTGTTCCGGCAATCGGGTAGATTTCAATCTGACGACTGGTGGCGTCGTATTTGAGTGAACTTTCCGGCGACGCGCCGAACAGAGTGAAATCATCATCCTGCATAAAAAACATGTACGGGCTGGGGTTACTCTTTTTCAGCACGTAATAAGCTGCCAGCGGTGACGGGCAGGGCAGTGAGAAACGGCGAGATGGCACGACCTGGAAAATCTCTCCGGCGCGAATCGCTTTTTGCAACGAACGCACGACACCGCCGAACTCTTCATCGCTCTGATTACATTCACAACGCATATGCGGCACGGAAACCACTGGCAGTGGCGGCGCGATTTCGGTGAGTTGCTGGCGAAGTTCGTTCAGGCGAGCAGTGAGGCGCTGTTTTTCTTCTTCATTCTGACCAAAAAGGCTGGCCTGGATGCGTGTGCTTTTCTTCTGATGGTCAATCACCATCAGCGTTTCAGCAAGATAAAAACAGAAATCAGGGCAGTTATTTTCAGCCGCCAGTTGCGGTAAATCTTCAAATCCTGCGACCAGGTCGTAAGAGAACAGGCCGCCAAAGAACATCGCTTCTCGTTCTTCCTTCGGCACATTCACCAGATCCTGCAACAAACGAAAAGTGTCAAAAACCGAAAGGGAGCATAAACGGGCATCTTCATCCAAAAGAGTGCTGACGGGCGGAAAACGCAGCACGCGACAATCTGGCGATTGTTCATTTTCTACGCCAGCAGGCAGAGTGCTATCCAGCAATGCAAGCAGAGATGTCCCATTGTCAGTTAGCGCTTTAATTGTGACAGTGTCACCTAATGCGGTAATACGCAGCGCACTATCCACTAACAGCAGACTTTTCAGATCATCTTTGCTGTCAATATCTGCCGATTCCAGCAGCAGCGTAGCAGAGCGTGCTCCGCACAACTGGTGAAAAAGCGCGGTCGGATTATCGCGATAAGCACCTGCGCAGGTTAACAGTTCGAGAGTCGGTTTTTGTGTTTGCATTGTTATTCTCTAATTTTGTTCAAAAAAAAGCCCGCTCATTAGGCGGGCTGGGTATCTGGTTGCTTTACGCATGGTGAATACACTGCCCGTTTCAGGAAGTGCGCCACCAACCTTTCAGTACGAAAATCGCTTTCATTGTCGATACCCTTTTTACGTGAACTTTCGTACTAGTTAACTAGTTCGATGGTTAATTGTCAACAGCTCATTTCAGAATATTTGCCAGAACCGTTATGATGACGACGCAAAAAACATTATCCAAAATGGGAGTGCGCCTTGAGCGACACGAATTACGCAGTCATTTATGACCTGCACAGCCATACTACGGCTTCCGATGGCTGCCTGACACCGGAAGCGCTGGTACACCGTGCCGCAGAAATGCGCGTCGGCACCCTGGCGATCACCGACCATGACACCACGGCAGGGATCTCGCCAGCAAGAGAAGAAATTTCACGTTCGGGACTGGCACTGAATCTTATTCCTGGCGTGGAAATTTCCACCGTATGGGAAAATCATGAAATTCATATTGTCGGGTTGAATATTGATATTTCTCATCCGGCAATGTGTGAATTCCTGGCACAGCAAACTGAACGGCGTAATCAGCGGGCGCAGTTAATCGCAGAAAGGCTGGAAAAAGCGCAAATACCGGGCGCGCTGGAAGGGGCGCGAAGACTAGCGCAGGGCGGCGCGGTAACTCGCGGACATTTTGCTCGTTTTCTGGTCGAGTGTGGCAAAGCCAGTTCAATGGCGGACGTCTTTAAAAAATATCTGGCGCGCGGGAAAACCGGATACGTTCCGCCACAGTGGTGTACAATAGAACAAGCTATTGATGTCATTCATCATTCTGGCGGTAAGGCGGTGCTGGCTCATCCAGGGCGGTACAATCTTAGTGCTAAGTGGCTGAAAAGATTGGTTGCGCATTTTGCCGAACATCACGGCGACGCGATGGAAGTCGCGCAATGCCAGCAATCGCCCAATGAACGCACCCAACTGGCGACACTTGTACGCCAGCACCATTTATGGGCATCACAAGGCTCTGATTTTCATCAGCCGTGCCCGTGGATTGAACTGGGGCGTAAACTCTGGCTGCCCGCAGGCGTTGAAGGCGTCTGGCAGCTTTGGGAACAGCCACAGAACAAGACAGAGAGGGAAGTATGAGTCAGTTTTTTTATATCCATCCAGATAATCCGCAACAGCGTCTGATCAACCAGGCGGTGGAGATTGTGCGTAAAGGCGGGGTGATTGTTTATCCTACCGATTCAGGCTACGCACTGGGCTGTAAAATTGAAGATAAAAACGCGATGGAGCGTATTTGTCGCATTCGCCAGTTGCCGGACGGTCACAACTTTACCCTGATGTGTCGTGATCTTTCCGAACTCTCGACCTATTCCTTTGTTGATAACGTCGCGTTTCGCCTGATGAAAAACAACACGCCAGGTAACTACACCTTCATCCTGAAGGGAACGAAAGAGGTGCCGCGCCGACTGTTGCAGGAAAAACGTAAAACCATTGGTATGCGCGTGCCATCTAACCCCATCGCCCAGGCATTACTTGAGGTGCTGGGTGAACCGATGCTTTCTACCTCGCTGATGCTACCTGGCAGTGAATTTACCGAATCCGATCCGGAAGAAATTAAAGATCGTCTGGAAAAACAGGTAGATTTGATTATTCACGGCGGCTACCTCGGACAGAAACCGACAACGGTTATCGATCTCACCGATGACACACCAGTCGTGGTGCGTGAAGGCGTAGGTGATGTGAAACCTTTCTTATAAGAAATTGCGTTCCACGGATGGAAGATTATGGCAGGGATATATCGCTGCATTTTGCTGTTGATAGTTGGGCTTTTTTTCTCTTCGTTGAGTTATGCGAAAAACACGGAGATCCCTTCATATGAAGAAGGGATCTCGCTCTTTGATGTTGAAGCCACTCTGCAACCGGATGGGGTGCTCGACATCAAAGAGAATATTTATTTTCAGGCGCGAAATCAGCAGATTAAGCACGGATTTTCTCGTGATTTACCACGACTATGGATGCAGTCTAATGGGGACGCTGCACTGCTGAACTATCGTATTGTTGGCGTTACCCGTGACGGCGTTCCTGAACCCTGGCATCTTGACTGGCATATTGGGTTAATGAGTATTGTCGTGGGCGATAAACAACGTTTCTTGCCTCAAGGCGACTATCATTATCAAATTCATTATCAGGTTAAAAATGCTTTCCTGCGTGAGGGAGATTCTGACCTGCTAATCTGGAACGTGACCGGTAGCAACTGGCCGTTTGAAATCTATAAGACCCGATTTTCACTCAAGTTCTCTAATATTGCGGGTAATCCATTTAGTGAAATCGATATCTTTACCGGAGATGAGGGCGACACATATCGAAATGGCCGCATCCTTGAGGACGGAAGAATTGAATCTCGCGATCCGTTTTATCGAGAAGACTTCACGGTTCTCTACCGTTGGCCTCATGCCTTGCTGGATAATGCCCCGGCACAACACACGACGAATATTTTTAGCCATCTTTTTGGACCCTCAACATCGTCTCTTATCATTTGGTTACCGTGTTTGCTCCTGGCGTGTGGATGGTTATATCTCTGGAAGCGCAGGCCGCAATTTACGCCGGTAGATGTGATTGAAACCGATGTCATTCCGCCAGATTACACGCCCGGAATGTTACGTCTCGATGCGAAGCTGGTTTACGACGATAAAGGTTTTTGTGCCGATATCGTAAATCTGATTGTGAAAGGAAAAATTCATCTGGAAGATCAGTATGACAAAAATCAGCAAACCCTGATCCATGTTAATGAAGGCGCCACCAGAAATAATGCGGTATTACTGCCCGCAGAGCAGTTATTACTGGAAGCGTTATTCGTAAAGGCGATAAGGTCGTTCTCACGGGGAGGCGCAACAGCGTCTTACGCAGAGCATTTTTACGGATGCAGAAATTTTATCTGCCGCGTAAAAAGTCTTCCTTTTACCGACCTGATGCGTTTTTGCAATGGGGGGGAATGGCGATATTGGCGGTCATTCTCTACGGTAATCTGAGTCCCATAGGTTGGGCAGGAATGAGTCTGGTGGGCGATATGTTTATTATGATCTGCTGGCTTCTTCCTTTTTTATTTTGTTCCCTTGAGCTTTTGTTGGCCCGCGATGATGACAAGCCTTGCGTTAATCGTGTAATAATCACTTTGTTTTTACCACTGATTTGTTCAGGCGTGGCCTTCTATTCTCTCTACATCAATGTCGGAGATGTATTCTTTTACTGGTATATGCCAGCGGGTTATTTTAGCGCTGTTTTCCTGACCGGTTATCTCACTGGCATGGGGTATATTTTTCTGCCAAAGTTTACCCAAACTGGGCAGCAACGTTATGCCCACGGTGAAGCTATCGTTAACTATCTTGCGCGTAAAGAGGCGGCAACGCACAGTGGGCGGCGGCGGAAAGGGGAAACACGGAAACTGGATTACGCTTTGTTAGGTTGGGCTATATCAGCAAATTTGGGGAGGGAATGGGCGTTACGCATCGCCCCTTCGCTCTCTTCGGCTATTCGCGCTCCAGAGATTGCCCGTAACGGCGTTTTATTCTCATTACAGACGCACCTGAGTTGCGGGGCCTATACCAGTTTGTTGGGGCGGAGCTATTCCGGTGGTGGTTCTGGCGCTGGTGGCGGTGCGGGAGGTGGAGGCGGTGGTGGTTGGTAACCAAACCGATGTTAATCGAAACAAGCTTTAACCATAAAGATAGTGTAGTATGTTGCGCCTCAAAGCCAGGCCAGTTAAAACGTCGAGTCGTTTACTTAAGGCCTGAAGAGTTCAAACAGACTTTACTATCAGTGAGTCAGATGTAAGTTCTGACTCATTGTTGCACAAAAGCATATCAGACGCCTGGGAAGGCGACACCAAAAGGAAGCTCTATGAGCGAAAAGCTACAGAAAGTGCTGGCGCGTGCCGGCCACGGTTCTCGCCGTGAAATTGAATCTATTATTGAAGCCGGTCGTGTGAGTGTTGATGGCAAAATTGCTAAACTCGGCGATCGCGTTGAAGTTACCCCTGGGCTGAAAATCCGTATCGATGGTCACCTGATTTCGGTACGCGAGTCCGCTGAACAAATTTGTCGCGTTCTGGCCTATTACAAGCCAGAAGGCGAGTTGTGTACTCGTAATGACCCGGAAGGGCGTCCGACCGTGTTTGATCGTCTGCCGAAGCTGCGTGGGGCGCGCTGGATTGCCGTTGGCCGTCTCGACGTTAACACCTGTGGTCTGTTGCTGTTCACCACCGATGGTGAACTGGCAAACCGCTTAATGCACCCAAGCCGTGAAGTTGAACGTGAATATGCCGTGCGTGTATTTGGTCAGGTTGACGATGCAAAACTGCGTGATTTGAGTCGCGGCGTGCAACTGGAAGATGGTCCGGCAGCCTTTAAAACCATCAAGTTCAGTGGCGGTGAAGGGATCAACCAGTGGTATAACGTCACTCTTACCGAGGGCCGTAACCGTGAGGTTCGTCGTCTTTGGGAAGCGGTTGGCGTGCAGGTTAGCCGCCTGATTCGTGTGCGCTACGGTGATATTCCACTGCCGAAAGGCCTGCCACGCGGTGGCTGGACGGAGCTGGATCTCGCTCAGACTAACTATTTGCGTGAACTGGTGGAACTGCCGCCAGAAACCAGTTCTAAAGTTGCCGTAGAAAAAGATCGTCGTCGTATGAAGGCGAATCAAATTCGACGTGCGGTGAAACGTCACAGTCAGGTGAGCGGCGGTCGTCGTTCTGGCGGACGTAATAATAACGGTTAATTTAAGTTAAGTATAAAATAAAGGCCCTGCGGGGTCTTTTCTTCATTTGAAGCATGATAAATAGTCGCAGCATTTTAATTTAATTTCATACTTGCTTATGAATAATGCCCGGAAATAGCCACATTACTATTTAATTATCTGAGATAAACTCAACGTCAAGAGGTGGGTTATGATTAGATATAGTGGAGTATTTCTATCGCTGTTAATGATTTCAGGTTGTGCAACCGATGCTTTGAAAAATGAACAAGCTGAAACTGTTATTACTGCGGGTAACAAGGCGGTGGCGGCGAATGCAAGTTTCTTTAAACAATACTATGCTTCTCGTGAAAACTTTCTTGTTAATTTTTATGCGACTAATCCAGAGTGTGCACCCCGACCAGATTATGAGGTAGTTATTGAAAACAGTACCAGTAATGAGTCATTGTGTCAGCAACCTGGAGATAAGCACAAAAAATCTCAAGAAGATCTTTTTACTACAAAGATAGTCGCTACTGAAAAAGAAAGATTGCTGGCTTCTATGGAAATCATTAGCAGTATGAGTTCTTATGTCGAACTTTTGAATGAGGATTTAGATGTTAAAGACAGCAAACAGTTCATATTGCTTAAACAAGCTCTGGATCACGCGAATAATGCGGGGGCACTTCTGGGCATCAATGATGGTGGAACATTAACAAAATCTGCAGCAGCGGTTAAAGATTTAGTGTTTTATTTCAATGGGTTGTATAATACAAGGGTAAGCGCAGGGAATATAGGTAGTACGGTAAATAATCATTGGCAAAGAATAAAAAATGATCTAACTGATATACGAAACGATATCGCGACAAAAGGTAAACAAACCGGAAGAAATACCTTTGCGACGGTACATAATAATCTCGTTTATTACAATGCCTCCTTAAAAAAAGGAGGAGGTAATGAATTTAAGACATTGAAGAGCAGACAAGAATTCCTGGCTGCGATTATCAGCATTAATGAAACACGTCTTCGTGCAGCAGATCCTGCAATTCCAGCAATACAAGCACTGAACTCATTTCTTGACGAGGGGAATCACCTTAAGGATTTATACACTAATAAAACACGCACAGCGGCTGAACAAAAAAGGCTAAATGAAATATTACGTGCACAAGTAATTAGTGGGTTAAAGGCGTCTGAGGGGCTGGCAAAACTACTTATTGCTAGCGGAATAATGTTATAGGAGGCTTTTTATGAACGATGTACAAAATCGTAGAATACTGGCATTACTCGACATGCTGTATAATACCCTGGGCAATAAAACCACATGTAAGGTTTGTCATAAATATTTTATCCTTATCCTCTCGATTATGAACAACCTGACGATTAACTATGGTTCTGAAACCTCACCAGAGTTAAGCGGAATTAGTTATGAAGATGCGAATGCGTTAATTACTGAACTGATATTATTTATTGAAGATGTTGACGCTGAGAATCATGAAGCATATCCGGGACATTTGAATGAGATTAAACGCATTCTGAATTTCGCTATTGCCGCTTGAATATAATTATGATTAAAGCACCTCAAGAGGCAATCTTTTGAGGTGCTTTCACTTAATAATCAATCCCGATTTGTGCTTTAACTCCTGCATCAAACGCATGTTTGACGGGGCGTAATTCACTGACGGTATCTGCCAGTTCAAGTATATCCCGATGACAGCCACGACCCGTGATAATCACCGTTTGCTGATGTGGACGCTCATTTAAGGCTTGCACCACTTCTTCCAGTGGCAAATAGTCATACGCCACCATATACGTCAGCTCATCGAGCAAAACCATATCCAGCGAGGAATCAGCCAGCATTCGCTTTGCATGTTGCCAGACTTCACGGCAGGCAGCGGTATCAGCTTCGCGGTTTTGCGTATCCCAGGTAAAACCTGTTGCCATCACCTGAAACTCGACGCCGTGTGGTTCCAGTAGATTGCGCTCGCCGTTAGGCCAGGTGCCTTTAATAAACTGCACGACGCCCACTTTTTTTCCGTGACCTACCGCGCGTGTTGCCGTACCAAATGCCGCAGTGGTTTTGCCTTTTCCATTGCCAGTAAAAACAATAATAATGCCGCGCTCATCCTGGGCCTGCGCCACGCGGGCATCCACTTTTTCTTTAACACGTTGCTGACGCTGTTGGTAGCGTTCGTCACTCATTGGGAAATTCCTGGTTTACGGCCCGGTTGGGCGTCAAAGGTCATACCGGTTTTACGGCGGCTGTCATCGCCCATCAGCCAGAGGTATAGCGGCATGATATCGGCGGGTGTTTTGAGCTTCAGCGGATCTTCCGTAGGGAAGGCACTGGCACGCATGGCGGTGCGCGTACCGCCCGGGTTAATGCAGTTCACACGCAGACGCTGCTGATATTCATCGGCCAGTACCTGCATCATCCCTTCGGTGGCAAATTTAGAGGCAGCATATGCGCCCCAGTTGGCACGCCCCTGACGTCCAACGCTTGATGAGGTAAAGACCAGCGAACCGGCGTCCGATTTGAGTAATAAAGGAAGAAGTGCCTGGGTCAGCATAAAGGTAGCATTTACGTTGACCTGCATGACATCCTGCCAGACCTGCGGATTTTGTTCGCTCATCGGGCAAACTTCGCCAAGCAATCCGGCATTATGCAGAACGCCGTCCAGACGCGGATAATTAACGGCAATGCGCTGTGCCAGTTGATGGCAATCTTCGGATGTGCAGGTCAGCAAATCGAGAATAAACCACTGTGGCTGGTGTCCGGTCTCTTCGAACATACGCCGGGCGACCTGACGTAATTTTTCTTCGTTACGACCCAGTAAAATCACCGTCGCGCCATAACGCGCATAAGTCTGAGCGGCTTCACGACCAATTCCGTCGCTGGCACCGGTCACCAGGATAATACGATCATTGAGTAAATCTTGTTTTGGTTGGTAATGCATGGCTACTCCTCAACGACATTATCCGTCGCGTTGCCAGTGTACTTATGACTTTGAGGGGTTATGCCTTAAACAGAGGCGCATTTCAATCAGCCAGGAGCGATAACGCCGTAAAATGAATACTTTGTCATACTTTCTCGTCAAGAATATCTCTGCGAGACGGCTTAACATGCCTGTTGTAAACTGTGAAGCAAAGCGTTGTTTAACCAAGGTGGGACTCGTGGAATTGTTGTCTGAATATGGTTTGTTTTTGGCGAAAATTGTCACTGTTGTGGTGGCGATTGCGGCTATTGCCGCCATTATTGTCAATGTTGCCCAACGTAATAAGCGCCAGCGTGGCGAGTTACGGGTTAATAATCTCAGCGAACAATATAAGGAGATGAAAGAAGAACTGGCCGCAGCGCTGATGGATACACATCAGCAAAAACAGTGGCATAAAGCGCAGAAGAAAAAGCACAAGCAAGAAGCGAAAGCAGCGAAAGCGAGAGCCAAACTGGGCGAGGTGGTGACTGACAGTAAGCCCCGTGTTTGGGTGCTGGATTTCAAAGGCAGCATGGACGCGCATGAAGTGAACTCGCTGCGTGAAGAGGTCACTGCGGTACTCGCGGCATTTAAGCCGCGTGACCAGGTGGTTTTGCGTCTGGAAAGCCCCGGCGGTATGGTTCATGGTTACGGTCTGGCAGCCTCGCAGTTGCAGCGTCTGCGCGATAAAAACATTCCTTTAACCGTTACGGTAGACAAAGTGGCTGCCAGCGGCGGCTACATGATGGCCTGTGTTGCGGATAAAATTGTTTCCGCACCGTTTGCCATTGTTGGCTCCATCGGTGTGGTGGCGCAAATGCCCAACTTTAACCGCTTCCTGAAAAGTAAAGATATTGATATCGAACTGCATACTGCCGGGCAATATAAGCGGACGTTGACATTGCTGGGTGAAAACACCGAAGAAGGGCGTGAGAAATTCCGTGAAGAACTGAACGAAACACATCAGCTATTTAAAGCTTTTGTAAAACGTATGCGTCCGTCTCTGGATATTGAAGAGGTGGCTACTGGCGAACACTGGTACGGGCAACAGGCGGTAGAGAAAGGTCTGGTTGACGAAATAAACACCAGTGATGAAGTGATTCTGAGTCTGATGGAAGGCCGTGAAGTGGTTAACGTGCGTTATATGCAGCGTAAACGGTTAATAGACCGATTTACCGGCAGTGCGGCAGAGAGCGTCGACCGATTGTTGTTACGCTGGTGGCAACGCGGGCAAAAGCCTTTGATGTAAAAGACAAACGCGAGGTTCAGACCTCGCGTTTTGCTTTAATCTACCAGATGATATTTTTCCGAGAGCACGTGAGCCAGGTGTTTAAACATATTAAACACCGCGGTGCTTTTCGCAGTCGGCAATCCTTGTTCATCTAAAAAGTAATCGCCGGTAAACACCAGTACGCCATTACGCTGCGTAACGCCGGTGGCTTCAATTCCTGCGAGCGTATCCTCATGCTCACGAATGATTTTGTTGGCCTCTTTCAACAGCGTTTCGCGGTCGATGGGTTGTGTCTCTTTGTTCATTATTTACTCCTTAAACAAGGACATTAGTCTACGCCAGGCATGGCTTGCAGACAAATATACCACGCTGGCGTCAGGTGCGCCTTACTGGCAACTTTGGATTTTGCATGCTAATAAAGTTGCGTAACGGATTTTATCAGGTACAGTGTGACGCTTTCGTCAATCTGGCAATAGATTTGCTTGACATTCGACCAAAATTCCGTCGTGCTATAGCGCCTGTAGGCAAAGACCTGCTAACTCAGTCACCTGAATTTTCGTGAACAGAGTCACGACAAGGGGTTGATATCCGCAGAGAGCGAGTCCATATCGGTAACTCGTTGCCAGTGGAAGGTTTATCAATGTGCGACGCATTCCTGGAAGAATCAAATTAGGTAAGGTGAATATGGGTAAAGCTCTTGTCATCGTTGAGTCCCCGGCAAAAGCCAAAACGATCAACAAGTATCTGGGTAGTGACTACGTGGTGAAATCCAGCGTCGGTCACATCCGCGATTTGCCGACCAGTGGCTCAACTACTAAAAAGAGTGCCGACTCTACCTCCACCAAGACGGCTAAAAAGCCTAAAAAGGATGAACGTGGCGCTCTCGTCAACCGTATGGGGGTTGACCCGTGGCACAATTGGGAGGCGCACTATGAAGTGTTGCCTGGTAAAGAGAAGGTCGTCTCTGAACTGAAACAACTGGCTGAAAAAGCCGACCACATCTATCTCGCAACCGACCTTGACCGCGAAGGGGAAGCCATTGCATGGCACCTGCGGGAAGTGATTGGTGGTGATGATGCGCGCTATAGCCGGGTGGTGTTTAACGAAATTACTAAAAACGCGATCCGCCAGGCTTTCAACAAACCTGGTGAGCTGAATATTGATCGTGTTAATGCCCAGCAGGCGCGTCGCTTTATGGACCGTGTGGTGGGTTATATGGTTTCTCCGCTGCTGTGGAAAAAGATTGCTCGCGGTCTTTCTGCCGGGCGTGTGCAATCAGTGGCGGTTCGCCTGGTGGTCGAGCGTGAACGAGAAATTAAAGCGTTCGTACCGGAAGAGTTCTGGGAGGTGGATGCCAGCACGACCACACCATCAGGCGAAGCGTTGGCCTTGCAGGTGACCCATCAGAACGACAAACCGTTCCGCCCGGCGACTAAAGAACAAACTCAGGCAGCGGTAAGTCTGCTGGAAAAAGCGCGCTATAGCGTGCTGGAACGTGAAGACAAACCGACAACCAGTAAACCTGGCGCGCCTTTTATTACTTCCACATTGCAACAGGCTGCCAGTACCCGTCTTGGTTTTGGCGTGAAAAAAACCATGATGATGGCGCAGCGTCTGTATGAAGCTGGCTATATCACTTACATGCGTACCGACTCCACTAACCTGAGTCAGGACGCGGTAAATATGGTTCGTGGATATATTAGCGATAATTTCGGTAAGAAATATCTGCCGGAAAGCCCGAACCAATACGCCAGCAAAGAAAACTCTCAAGAAGCGCACGAAGCGATTCGTCCTTCTGACGTCAATGTAATGGCAGAATCGCTGAAAGATATGGAAGCGGATGCGCAGAAACTGTACCAGTTAATCTGGCGTCAGTTCGTTGCATGTCAGATGACCCCGGCGAAATATGACTCCACCACGCTGACCGTTGGCGCAGGTGATTTCCGCCTGAAAGCGCGCGGACGTATTTTGCGTTTCGACGGTTGGACGAAAGTGATGCCCGCGCTGCGTAAAGGCGATGAAGATCGTATTTTACCGGCTGTCGATAAAGGTGACTCACTGTCGCTTGTTGAGCTGACACCTGCTCAGCACTTTACCAAACCGCCAGCCCGTTTCAGTGAAGCTTCGCTGGTTAAAGAACTGGAAAAACGCGGTATTGGTCGTCCTTCCACCTATGCGTCGATCATTTCGACCATTCAGGATCGTGGTTATGTGCGCGTAGAAAACCGTCGTTTCTATGCGGAAAAAATGGGTGAGATCGTAACTGATCGCCTGGAAGAAAATTTCCGTGAGTTAATGAACTACGACTTTACCGCGCAGATGGAAAACAGCCTCGACCAGGTGGCGAATCACGAAGCAGAGTGGAAAGCCGTACTGGATCACTTCTTCTCGGATTTCACCCAGCAGCTCGATAAAGCGGAAAAAGATCCGGAAGAGGGCGGTATGCGGCCGAACCAGATGGTTCTGACCAGTATCGATTGCCCGACCTGTGGCCGCAAAATGGGTATTCGTACTGCCAGTACCGGGGTATTCCTCGGCTGTTCCGGCTATGCGCTACCGCCGAAAGAGCGTTGCAAAACCACCATCAACCTGGTGCCGGAAAACGAAGTGCTTAACGTGCTGGAAGGCGAAGATGCTGAAACCAACGCGCTGCGCGCCAAACGTCGTTGCCAGAAGTGTGGCACGGCGATGGATAGCTATCTCATCGATCCGAAACGTAAATTGCATGTCTGTGGTAATAACCCAACCTGCGACGGTTACGAGATCGAAGAGGGCGAATTCCGCATTAAAGGTTATGACGGCCCGATCGTTGAGTGTGAAAAATGTGGTTCTGAAATGCATCTGAAAATGGGGCGTTTCGGTAAATACATGGCCTGCACTAACGAAGAGTGTAAAAACACGCGTAAGATTTTACGTAACGGTGAAGTCGCGCCGCCGAAAGAAGATCCGGTTCCGCTGCCAGAATTACCGTGCGAAAAATCGGATGCTTATTTCGTGCTGCGTGATGGTGCTGCCGGTGTGTTCCTGGCTGCCAATACCTTCCCGAAATCACGTGAAACGCGTGCACCGCTGGTGGAAGAGCTTTATCGCTTCCGCGACCGTTTACCGGAAAAATTGCGTTATCTGGCCGATGCGCCGCAGCAGGATCCGGAAGGTAATAAGACAATGGTTCGCTTTAGCCGTAAAACCAAACAGCAATATGTCTCTTCGGAAAAAGATGGAAAGGCAACTGGCTGGTCAGCATTTTATGTAGATGGCAAATGGGTTGAAGGGAAAAAATAACCTTTAACTTTTTCCGGTTTTTATAAACAAAGGGTCGCGAAAACGGCCCTTTTTTATTACATATTATTTTTTCTGCACACCTATACACTAAAGCTATAAATGATATAGTGGTTATAGTTATCGCTTTTTTTATTATTAAATCGTATTAGTCACCCGCCAGGTGTGACGAAAAAACGATGTTCAGATGGCGTCTAAGTGGATGGTTTAACATGAAATTACAACAACTTCGCTATATTGTTGAGGTGGTCAATCATAACCTGAATGTCTCATCAACGGCTGAAGGACTTTACACATCACAACCTGGGATCAGTAAGCAAGTCAGAATGCTGGAAGATGAGTTGGGCATTCAAATTTTTTCCCGCAGCGGCAAGCATTTGACGCAGGTTACTCCAGCCGGGCAGGAAATAATTCGTATTGCTCGTGAAGTCCTGTCGAAAGTAGATGCCATTAAATCGGTTGCCGGAGAGCACACCTGGCCAGATAAAGGCTCATTATATATTGCCACTACTCACACTCAGGCACGCTATGCGTTACCAAACGTCATCAAAGGTTTTATTGAGCGTTATCCTCGCGTTTCTTTGCATATGCACCAGGGATCACCGACACAAATTGCCGATGCAGTCTCTAAAGGTAATGCCGATTTCGCTATTGCCACGGAAGCACTTCATTTGTATGAAGATTTGGTGATGCTGCCATGCTATCACTGGAACCGGGCTATTGTGGTGACCCCGGACCACCCACTGGCAGGCAAAAATGCAATCACCATTGAAGAACTGGCGCAGTATCCGTTGGTGACGTATACCTTCGGTTTTACCGGACGCTCTGAACTGGATACCGCTTTTAACCGCGCAGGGTTGACGCCGCGTATCGTCTTCACGGCAACGGATGCTGATGTCATTAAAACCTACGTCCGGTTGGGACTGGGGGTAGGGGTGATTGCCAGCATGGCGGTCGACCCGGTTGCTGACCCTGACCTGGTTCGTGTCGATGCACACGACATTTTCAGCCATAGCACAACCAAAATTGGTTTTCGTCGCAGTACGTTTTTACGCAGTTATATGTATGATTTCATTCAGCGTTTTGCCCCGCATTTAACGCGAGACGTCGTTGATGCCGCTGTGGCACTGCGTTCTAATGAAGAAATTGAGGTCATGTTTAAAGATATCAAGTTGCCTGAAAAATAATTACCTGCGTTATTTCCGGCACCTTTATGTTACCAGGGGGCCGGAATATATTCTCTGCTCCTTCTTATTCGTACGCACCCACAATATAATTACCCCTGAAATCTTTATGGTAAATCGATCATAAAGTAGTGCCTAATTACCCGCCTCGCAAACTTCAATCTTCAAATATCTATATCAGGTCAAAAGATTGAATTATTCACTGGATACGATTCGTAAATTAGCTGGATTTTTGGCTAAAGTTTCATTAGGATTTGTCTCATCGTTTGATTAATTTTACCAATTGGTTAACGTCTTACTGATAAGTGATGGCGATCATATGAGGTTAGCAATGCCTTCTGGAAATCAGGAACCCCGCCGGGACCCTGAATTAAAACGCAAAGCCTGGCTTGCAGTATTTCTTGGTTCTGCACTCTTCTGGGTGGTTGTCGCACTACTGATATGGAAAGTGTGGGGATAACGATGGTTGTTCAGGAGCAGCATCAGGAATCGTCACCATTATGTCAGCATAGTGACAACGAAATGGAAACGAAACGAGAATGTTCCGTCGTTATTCCAGATGACTGGAAACTAACGTCGCAGCAGCAAGCCTTTATAGAGATGTTTGCTGAAGATGATCAGCAGAAACAATAATTATCATCATTCTTATTACCCGATATATTCGTGAATTAAACGCTTTTTAATACACCACTGCAATAAAAGGTTGAGTAATTTCAACATAAAGTAATAACAAATAAAGGGTGTAGCCTATGATCATCACAAATACGAAATACTGGTCCTGGATGGGCGCATTTTCTCTGTCGATACTCTTCTGGTCCGAACTCATCTGGATAGTTGCTCACTAATCTCTGACCTCGCTGCGGCGAGGTTTTTCTTTGTGTGCCGGGCATGTTCAGCAGCTCGGGGGTGAAAGTCCCCTGTCCAGCCTGATGGTGGCGAAGGACTAGCGAAGCGCAAGGGCGTCGTCGTGAGGCGGGGTCTGAAGGAAGCGTGAAGCAAATCCATGACCTGACGAACAGAAATCCGATACGAGGCCTACCCGGTTGGCGGAGCAAGCAAAGAATTGCGAAGGCCATAACCATCAAGAACCGGGGTGGTAAATCGGACAGGTGTGTGGTGAAGGCGGCTGAACTTACCCCGGGAGGCCTGTCCGTCGTTCTGTATCCAGAACTGGGCGTACCGTAAGGGGCGCTGACCGGCGGACAGGAGTCAGCAGAGGGCATAGTAGGGCATGACACCCGAAGGCCCGAACGGTAATGCGTGACGAGTATCAACGGAGGTTCTGAACGGTCATGCAGCAGAAAACGTATCGCGACCCTGAGGCCGGGGAACGGGGTGAAGCCCCGAACGCCGCCCTTCCGGGGGCTGAAACCGTGCAGGCACCGACGAACAGAGAAAGTCCGTCGTCAACAGTGTGGCTGATGGAAGCCATTTGTGAACCAGTCAATCTCAGGCAAGCCCTGAAAAGAGTTAAAGCCAACAAAGGTGCAGCGGGAGTCGATGGTATGCGCGTAAGCGAACTGCCGGACTACCTGAGGCACCACTGGCCAGAGCTGAAAGCGCAACTGCTGTCCGGCAGATACCGCCCATCTCCTGTGAGAAGAGTGTCCATACCGAAGCCCGGCGGCGGCGAACGTCTGCTGGGCATCCCGACGGTGGTGGATCGCTTCACCCAGCAGGCGATGATGCAGGTATTGCAGGCACAGTGGGATAGCTCGTTCAGCGACAACAGCTACGGGTTCCGTCCCGGTCGTTCGGCCCATCAGGCAGTGATACAAGCCCGGGAACATATCGGGGCCGGGTATCACGGGGTGGTCGACCTCGATCTGGAGAAGTTCTTCGACCGGGTAAATCACGATGTGCTGATGAGCCGGATAGAGAAACGAGTATCGGATAAACGGGTGTTGTCACTTATCCGCAGGTTCCTGAATGTAGGGGTGATGGACGCAGGTCTGGTAAGGCCGGTGACAGAAGGAACGCCGCAGGGCGGCTCACTGTCGCCGCTGCTATCGAACCTGCTGCTTGACGACCTCGACAAGGAACTGGAGAAACGTGGTCTGAAGTTCGTGCGGTACGCAGACGACTGTAATGTCTACGTGAAAAGCGAACGGGCAGGCAACCGGATCATGGCGGGGTTGACGCACTGGCTGAGCCATAAACTGAAGCTGAAGGTCAACGCGAAGAAGAGTGCTGTAGCACGCCCTGAAACGCGCAAGTTCCTTGGATACAGCTTCATAAGGGGGCGGAAGGTATGGTGCGTGGTATCGCCGGAGTCGATAAAACGGTTCAAAATGCGGATAAGAGCACTGACCGGACGCAACACAGGGAGAAGCCTTGAACAGCTAACTCAGCCGCTAAGACGATATCTGACGGGCTGGAAAAGTTACTACGGGCTGAACCAGAGGCCATCGCTGATGCGAGAGCTGAACGGATGGATAAGGCGCAGGCTGCGAAGCATACTCTGGAAACAGTGGAAAACGGGCCGCAACCGCTTCAGGGAGTTGCGCAGTCGAGGCGTAAGCAAGGACCTTGCGGCGCAAACAGCAGGAAGCTGCCATAAAGAGTGGCGGATAAGCTTGTAGTCCGGCACTGAATATAGCACTCCCCAATAAGCTGTTCTCCAGACTGGGCCTGCCAGAAGTATAGGCAAGCGACGATCAACATAACCGAACCGCCGTATACGGCCCCGTACGTACGGTGGTGTGGGAGGAAGCTGATCGTGAGATCAGCTCCTATCCCGATTTATCCCTGTAAGGCCTCTCCTCTTTTATCAATTTGGGTTGTTATCAAATCGTTACGCAGTGTTTGTGTTATCTTTAATATTCACCCTGAGGAGAATCAGGGCATCGCAACCCTGTCATTAAGGAGGAGCTATGTCGTCAACCCTACGAGAAGCCACTAAGGACACGTTGCAGGCTAAAGATAAAACCTACCACTACTACAGTCTGCCGCTTGCTGCCAAATCACTGGGCGATATTACCCGTCTGCCTAAGTCACTCAAAGTTTTGCTCGAAAACCTGCTGCGCTGGCAGGATGGCAACTCTGTTACCGAAGAAGATATACATGCGCTGGCAGGATGGCTGAAAAATGCCCATGCTGACCGTGAAATCGCTTACCGTCCGGCAAGAGTGCTGATGCAAGACTTTACCGGCGTGCCTGCTGTCGTTGACCTTGCGGCGATGCGTGAAGCGGTAAAACGTCTCGGCGGCGATACCGCGAAGGTGAACCCGCTCTCACCCGTCGATCTGGTGATTGACCACTCGGTGACCGTCGATCGGTTTGGTGATGATGAGGCCTTCGAGGAAAACGTGCGCCTGGAAATGGAGCGCAATCACGAACGTTATGTATTCCTGAAATGGGGACAGCAGGCGTTCAGTCGTTTTAGGGTGGTGCCGCCAGGCACTGGGATTTGCCATCAGGTTAACCTCGAGTATCTCGGTAAAGCGGTGTGGAGCGAATTGCAGGGCGGTGAGTGGATTGCTTACCCGGATACGCTTGTCGGCACCGACTCGCACACCACGATGATCAACGGTCTTGGCGTGTTGGGGTGGGGTGTTGGTGGGATCGAAGCGGAAGCAGCAATGTTAGGTCAGCCGGTTTCCATGCTTATCCCGGATGTTGTGGGCTTTAAACTCAGCGGAAAATTACGTGAAGGTATCACCGCCACAGACTTGGTTCTTACCGTCACTCAGATGCTGCGTAAACATGGCGTAGTGGGTAAATTCGTCGAATTTTACGGCGATGGACTGGATTCGCTGCCGCTGGCAGATCGCGCGACAATTGCCAACATGTCACCGGAGTACGGCGCGACCTGCGGCTTCTTCCCAATAGATTCGGTTACCCTCGATTACATGCGTTTAAGTGGACGCAGTGAAGATCAGGTCGAGCTGGTCGAAAAATACGCCAAAGCGCAAGGAATGTGGCGTAACCCGGGCGATGAACCGATTTTTACCAGTACATTAGAACTGGATATGAATGACGTTGAAGCCAGTCTTGCCGGACCAAAACGGCCGCAGGATCGCGTTGCGCTGGCAGATGTACCAAAAGCTTTTGCCGCCAGTAACGAACTGGAAGTGAATGCCACGCATAAAGATCGCCAGCCCGTCGATTATGTTATGAACGGGCATCAGTATCAGTTGCCTGATGGCGCAGTGGTTATTGCCGCAATAACATCGTGTACCAACACGTCTAACCCCAGCGTGTTGATGGCTGCCGGGTTGCTGGCGAAAAAAGCCGTAACTCTGGGGCTGAAACGACAACCGTGGGTTAAAGCGTCGCTGGCTCCCGGCTCGAAAGTGGTTTCTGACTATCTGGCAAAAGCCAAACTGACACCGTATCTCGATGAACTTGGCTTTAATCTTGTAGGCTATGGCTGTACAACCTGTATCGGTAACTCTGGCCCATTACCCGATCCTATCGAAACGGCGATCAAAAAAGGTGATTTAACCGTTGGAGCGGTGCTGTCTGGTAACCGTAACTTTGAAGGGCGTATTCATCCACTGGTTAAAACCAACTGGCTGGCCTCGCCGCCGCTGGTTGTTGCTTATGCGCTGGCGGGCAATATGAACATCAACCTCGCTTCCGATCCACTTGGACATGATCGCAAAGGCGATCCGGTATATCTGAAAGATCTCTGGCCATCAGCACAAGAAATTGCTCGCGCGGTTGAGCAAGTCTCAACAGAAATGTTCCGTAAAGAATATGCGGAAGTTTTTGAAGGCACGGCGGAGTGGAAAGAGATTAACGTTGCGCGATCAGATACCTACGGATGGCAGGATGATTCGACCTATATTCGGTTATCGCCTTTCTTTGATGAGATGCAGGTAACACCAGCGCCAGTGGAAGACATTCACGGTGCGCGAATCCTGGCAATGTTGGGGGATTCGGTTACCACTGACCATATTTCTCCGGCAGGCAGTATTAAGCCCGACAGCCCGGCAGGGCGATATTTGCAGGGTCGTGGCGTTGAGCGTAAAGACTTTAACTCCTACGGTTCGCGGCGTGGTAACCATGAAGTGATGATGCGCGGCACGTTTGCCAATATTCGCATTCGTAACGAAATGGTGCCTGGCGTTGAAGGAGGGATGACGCGCCATTTGCCTGCCAGCGAGGTTGTCTCTATTTACGATGCAGCGATGCGCTATAAGCAGGAGAAAACACCGCTGGCGGTGATTGCCGGGAAAGAGTATGGATCTGGTTCCAGCCGTGACTGGGCAGCAAAAGGTCCGCGTCTGCTCGGTATTCGTGTGGTTATTGCCGAATCGTTTGAACGTATTCACCGTTCGAATCTAATTGGTATGGGTATTCTGCCGCTGGAGTTCCCTCCAGGCGTGACGCGTAAAACGTTAGGGCTGAGCGGGGAAGAAAAGATTGATATTACCGATCTACAAAGTCTACAACCGGGCGCGACGGTTCCGGTGACGCTAACGCGAGCGGAGGGGAGTCAGGAAGTTGTGCCGTGCCGTTGTCGTATCGACACCGCGACGGAATTAACCTATTACCAGAACGACGGTATTTTGCATTATGTCATTCGTAATATGTTGAAGTAACTGTGCTTTACTTGCCGGATGAGGGGCATCCGGCAAGCAGGCCGAATTTGCATTAAACGAGGATTATTTGTTCAGCAAATGGCCCATTTTTTCCGCTTTGGTATCGAGATAATGCTCGTTATTTGGGTTACGACCGACAATCAACGGCACGCGTTCAACAATGTTAATCCCTGCTTCGGTCAGAATTTCGACTTTTTTCGGGTTGTTGGTTAACAGACGGACTTCGTTGACACCAAGTAACTTGAACATATCGGCGCAAAGAGTGAAATCGCGTTCATCAGCGGCGAAGCCTAACTGGTGATTAGCCTCTACGGTATCGTAGCCTTGATCCTGCAACGCGTAAGCGCGAATTTTATTCAGCAGACCAATGTTACGTCCTTCCTGACGGTGATACAGCAAAATACCACGGCCTTCTTCGGCTATTTGTGTCAGTGCCGCTTCAAGCTGGAAGCCACAATCGCAGCGCAAGCTGAACAGGGCGTCACCGGTCAGACATTCGGAATGGACGCGCGCAAGTACCGGGGTATGCCCGGAAATATCGCCATAGACTAGCGCGACATGATCGTGTCCGGTTGCCAGTTCTTCAAATCCCACCATCAGGAAATCGCCCCAGGGGGTTGGCAGTTTAGCTTCTGCCACACGTTTAAGCTGCATGAAATTCTCCAGATAATGCTGGTTCTGTATCGGCTTATTTTGCCATAACGCGAAGGTGTTCACCTAATCACGACGCGTCAATCGTTCACTGAATGGCACAAATCTGTCAATTTTTCCAGGTCAGAGCATTTTCAGTTATGATTGTGAGACTTATAAGGAAGGAGAGACCATGCGTTCGATTGCCAGACGTACCGCAGTTGGAGCAGCACTATTACTTATCATGCCGGTAGCGGTATGGATTTCTGGCTGGCGTTGGCAACCTGGAGATCAAAGTTGGCTGTTAAAAGCGGCCTTTTGGGTCACTGAAACCGTCACTCAGCCCTGGGGCGTCATTACGCATCTTATTTTATTCGGCTGGTTTCTCTGGTGTCTGCGTTTTCGCCTCAAAGCCGCAGTTATGTTATTTGCTATTCTGGCAGCGGCAATTCTTGTCGGACAGGGAGTTAAATCCTGGATCAAAGGTAAAGTTCAGGAGCCACGCCCTTTTGTTATCTGGCTGGAAAAAACACATCATATTCCGGTTGATGAGTTCTACACTTTAAAGCGAGCAGAGCGCGGTAATTTAGTGAAAGAACAGTTGGCTGAAGAAAAAAATATCCCGCAATATTTACGTTCTCATTGGCAGAAAGAGACGGGGTTTGCCTTTCCTTCCGGCCACACGATGTTTGCCGCCAGTTGGGCCTTGCTCGCCGTTGGGCTGTTGTGGCCACGTAGGCGAACTTTAACCATTGCGCTCTTGCTGGTCTGGGCAACGGGAGTAATGGGAAGCCGCTTGCTGCTGGGGATGCATTGGCCGCGCGATCTGGTGGTGGCTACGTTGATTTCGTGGGCGCTGGTGGCGGTGGCAACCTGGTTCGCGCAACGTATTTGTGGGCCATTAACACCACCGCCGGAAGAAAATCGTGAGATAGCGCAGCGAGAACAAGAAAGTTAAAACTGGTTGAATTTCCGAATTTAACCCTCAAATCATCAACAATGATTGTGGCTACCATTTCGCAGACGTCGTGAAAATGGTACTTTAAAGGGCTATTGCGGTAAGTTGACCATAATTTATTCGCTCTAACCACATAACGGGAAGTAATGTGAAATATTTACTCATTTTCTTACTGGTGTTAGCGATTTTTGTGATTTCTGTCACGTTAGGTGCGCAGAATGATCAGCAGGTAACGTTTAATTATCTGTTAGCGCAAGGGGAGTATCGTATCTCTACTTTGCTGGCGGTATTGTTTGCTGCGGGGTTTGCTATCGGTTGGTTGATTTGTGGCCTGTTCTGGCTGCGAATTCGTGTTTCTCTGGCACGCGCTGAACGTAAAATAAAGCGACTGGAAAACCAGCTTTCACCTGCGACTGGCGTGGCGGTAGCGCCTGATTCGTCAGTAGCGAAGGAATAACTTTCTATGCTGGAGTTGTTGTTTCTGCTCTTGCCTGTAGCCGCTGCCTATGGCTGGTATATGGGCCGCAGAAGTGCGCAACAAAACAAGCAAGATGAAGCCAACCGCCTGTCACGTGATTACGTAGCAGGGGTTAACTTCCTGCTTAGTAATCAACAGGACAAAGCGGTGGATCTGTTCCTCGATATGCTGAAAGAGGATACAGGCACCGTTGAAGCCCACCTTACGCTCGGAAACTTATTCCGTTCGCGTGGCGAAGTCGATCGCGCTATTCGTATTCATCAAACCTTAATGGAAAGTGCCTCGTTGACCTATGAGCAGCGTCTGCTGGCAATTCAGCAACTGGGGCGTGATTACATGGCGGCGGGTTTATACGATCGCGCGGAAGATATGTTTAATCAACTGACTGATGAAACCGACTTCCGAGTTGGCGCATTGCAACAACTGTTGCAAATCTATCAGTCCACCAGTGAATGGCAGAAAGCAATTGATGTTGCAGAACGCCTGGTGAAGCTTGGTAAAGATAAACAGCGAGTCGAAATCGCCCATTTCTACTGTGAATTAGCCCTTCAGCACATGGCCAGTGACGATCTCGATCGCGCTATGGCCTTGTTGAAAAAAGGGGCGGCAGCCGACAAAAACAGCGCCCGCGTGTCCATTATGATGGGACGTGTTTTCATGGCAAAAGGGGAGTACGCAAAAGCGGTCGAGAGCCTGCAACGCGTTATCTCCCAGGACAGAGAGCTGGTCAGCGAAACGCTGGAAATGCTGCAAACCTGCTATCAGCAACTGGATAAAACTGCCGAATGGGCAGAGTTTCTCCAGCGTGCGGTGGAGGAGAATACGGGGGCAGATGCTGAACTGATGCTTGCCGACATCATTGAAGCGCGCGATGGCAGCGAAGCCGCACAGGTCTATATTACGCGCCAGCTACAACGCCATCCGACGATGCGCGTGTTCCACAAGTTGATGGATTACCACCTTAACGAAGCGGAAGAAGGGCGCGCCAAAGAGAGCCTGATGGTGTTGCGTGACATGGTGGGCGAGAAGGTGCGTAGTAAGCCGCGTTACCGCTGCCAGAAGTGTGGTTTTACTGCATACACGCTTTACTGGCATTGTCCGTCCTGCCGTGCCTGGTCAACCATTAAACCGATTCGTGGCCTGGATGGACTGTAATTTATAAAAAAAACTATCTTTAGTTACAACATACTAATGGTTATTTTTACAAATAGCTTCGGTAACGCCTGAGCAGAAAAAGACTGGCAGGGGGAAAATCGTAACTGTTAATTTTTTATTTCCACGGGTAGAATGCACGCCGTTTACCTGTTTTGCGCCACTTCCGGTGCCCATCATCAAGAAGGTCTGGTCATGACGTTAACTGCTTCATCTCCTTCCCGCGCTGTTACTCATTCTCCTGTTGTTGTTGCCCTTGATTATAATAATCGTGACGCTGCGCTGGCGTTTGTCGACAAGATCGACCCACGCGATTGCCGTCTGAAAGTAGGCAAAGAGATGTTTACCCTGTTTGGGCCGCAGTTTGTTCGTGAACTGCAACAACGTGGTTTTGATATCTTCCTCGACCTGAAATTCCACGATATTCCCAATACCGCAGCGCACGCCGTGGCAGCGGCGGCTGACTTAGGCGTGTGGATGGTAAACGTTCATGCCTCTGGCGGCGCACGTATGATGACCGCAGCACGTGAGGCGTTGGTTCCGTTTGGCAAAGATGCGCCGCTATTAATCGCTGTGACTGTACTCACTAGTATGGAAGCTAGCGATCTGGCCGATCTTGGTGTGACACTGTCACCGGCAGATTATGCAGAGCGTCTGGCGGCGCTGACGCAAAAATGCGGCCTTGACGGTGTTGTGTGTTCAGCCCAGGAAGCTGTGCGGTTTAAACAAGCATTTGGTCAGGATTTCAAACTGGTGACGCCGGGTATTCGCCCGCAGGGGAGCGACGCTGGCGATCAGCGCCGCATCATGACCCCGGAACAGGCGCTGGCGGCAGGCGTTGATTATATGGTGATTGGTCGCCCGGTAACGCAATCGGCGGCCCCGGCGCAAACGCTGAAAGCGATCAACACCTCGTTACAACGGAGTGCATGATGAGTGATTCTAACAGCCGTCTGGTCTACTCAACGGAAACTGGACGTATTGATGAACCCAAAGCGACCCCTGTACGACCAAAAGGCGACGGAGTGGTGCGCATCCAACGGCAAACCAGTGGGCGTAAAGGTAAGGGCGTATGCCTGATTACCGGCGTCGATCTCGATGATGCCGAACTGACAAGGCTGGCGGCTGAACTGAAGAAAAAATGCGGCTGCGGCGGGGCAGTAAAAGATGGAATTATCGAAATCCAGGGGGATAAGCGTGATTTATTAAAATCACTGCTTGAAGCGAAAGGGATGAAGGTAAAACTCGCAGGCGGTTAACAAAAAAAGCCACGGAAATATTTTCGTGGCTTTCGTTTATTTCACTGTGTGTATTATTCAGTTATTTCGTACTGAACAGAGTCAAGCGTATTATAATAGCGAGTTGCTAATCGACATTTATTTACGATTATTTACCGACCTGGTGACCGATAATACCACCAACTGCTGCACCACCTAATGTACCCAGCGTGCTGCCATCAGTCAGTACTGCACCGCCTAAAGCCCCTGCACCTGCACCGATTGCGGTGTTTCGGTCCCGTTTAGACCAGTTAGAACAGGCACTTAGAGACATTGCCAGTGTAATTGCCAGAACAGCCGCGGTCATTTTTTTGCTCGTTACAAACATAATACTCTCTCCTGAATTTATGATTCACGGAAGTAAGCTCTCTATAACTATAATAGTTCAGAATAGGCCATGTAAAATTATTCCGTGAAATCCTCTCGCGCGCAGGGTTATATCACGCAGGTGATAGTGACTTCCTGTTATATCGCTGATAATAAGTTTATAACGTTAGGGTGTTAATAACAGGTAAATAGTCTTAATTATCAACCAGGAATCATCTTAGTGCGGATGATTTGCGTTAGAGCAAATCATCCGTAAGGAAGGAAAGTGATTATATGTCAACGACGTGAACGATTAATTTACTGTGTTCCAAAGACATCAGATCGCTGGCGCTAATCTTTGAATCGGTTATAACGCGTTTGATTCTCTCAACAGGGCCGATGGGGTAAGAATGTACGGCACCAAACTTTGAACTGTCAGTCAGGACAATGGTTTCGCACTCTTTTTCCAGTACAGCATTGACCACATCGGTACGCATCATGTCGCGACCTGTAAACCCGGTTTCAGGTTGCCAGCCATCGATACCAATAAATGCCTTACTGAAATGCACCTGTTGGATACACTGACGTGTCAGAGGACCAACCATACTTTCGCTTTTTTTCTGGTACACACCGCCAAGTAAAATGACTTCACAAGGGGCGTCTTTCAATAAATGCGCTATATAGCTGCTGACCGTAATGATGGTGACATTTTTCTTTTGCTCACCCAATGTGCGGGCCAGAAGGGCATTACTGCTGCCATTCTCGATAAAGATGGTTTCTCCCGCTTGAACCAGTGAGGCGGCAAACTCAGCGAGTTCACGTTTCAGCGTATAATTATTCATCATACGGGTTTCGACATCATCGCTATCAAGCGAAACAGCAAAACCATGTGCACGGCGTAGATAGCTAAGTTTTTCGAGGGTGTTGAGATCCTGGCGGATAGTAACTTCGGAAACTCCAGTGGCTTTCGCCAGATCGGTTACGCTAACCTGACCCTGGTCAATGACCATCTGTAGAATAGTTTGTTGTCGGGAATTCATCGCTGTAATTCTTATAACGTTATAATACTCAATAAAAAATGCTGACGCGCCGGGCATCCTTAAATAGGGAAAACTGAAAGCACGATTGTTAAATCTCCCATGGTGCCTTCGGGATGTCTGGCGTAGATGCAGCAACCTGGCGCAAGAGTTCTGCTTTAAGTATCTCAAGATTATGGATCGCAGAGTGGTAATCGCCTGCCACAAGGATATCTAACACAATATCAATACGTTCGGCAACGCGCTGGGCATCAAATTCAGACATCAAGGGTATCCTTAAGGCAAAAAAGGTGAAAATAAATAATGCAAAAATTGCCGCTAAAAGAGAAGTGCTTAACGGCAAAGGTTAATTATCATTCACGAATACGATATGTAATGGAATTATATACCGTTAAATATATATATTCGTCTCTTTATGCGCGTTTCAGATAACGTTTATACCAGCGTTCAAACGCTACGGCGGGCATCGGTTTGGCAAACAAGAATCCTTGTCTCTCATTGATGCCGTTTTTGGTTAAAAAAGCATCTTCTTTTGCGCTTTCTACGCCTTCGGCAATAACCTGCAGGTTCAAGGCCTGAGCTACGGCGACAATTGCCCGTACCAGCGACTGTGAGACAGGTTGTTTGTGAATATCACGGACAAAAACCTGGTCGAGTTTAATGGCATCGATAGGAAATCGTGCCAGTTGAGAAAGGGAAGAGTAGCCAGTGCCGAAATCATCCAGGTGAACCTGTGCGCCTAATTGACTGAATTGCTGAATAACGGAAAGCGCCAGCTCGTCGTTTTCAATCAGGCAGCTTTCAGTCAGCTCGACATCAATAGGGCAATACTCAAATTTAAGTTCCTGGAGTACCTGTTTCAGGTCAGTGAAAATAGTTTGATCAGCGAGTTGGCGTGCTGAGACATTGACTGCCACCCGAAGATTGATGCCTTTATCTCGCCATTTTGCCACCTGGCGAACGACGTCAAGAATAACCCAACGACCCAGAGGCACAATCAGACCGGACTCTTCCGCATAGGAAATAAAGTCCAGTGGGGGAATTAGTCCGCGTTCGGGCGACTGCCAGCGCACCAGAGCTTCCAGACTGCGCACTTCACCGCGCCAGGTGATTTTCGGTTGATAGTGAATAACTAACTGATCGTTTTCCAGTGCTTTACGCAGGTTGGTATCCAACCACAGATATTCAAATACCCGTTGATTCATTTCCGGTGAAAAAACGCAAAATTGCCCTCGACCGCCTTCTTTGGCACTGTACATTGCCGTATCGGCGTGGCGAATAATTGCCGCACTGTCTGGGCCATGTTGCGGTGAAAGTGAAATACCGATCGAACAGCCAGTATAAACTTCGATTAAACCAATGCGAAAAGGCTGACGCAGGCGGGTCAAAATCCGCGATGCCATTGCTTCCAGGGCACTTTGTGAGGTGTTTGGTGCGAGTACCAGAAATTCATCGCCGCCAGAGCGCGCCAGTACCTGATCCGGCTCAAGACAGCTTAAAATGGCCAGTGAAACCTCGCGTAACAACTGGTCGCCAAACAAATGCCCGTAGGCATCGTTCACTTTTTTAAAATTGTCTAAATCGAGATAAACCACGCCGACTTTACTTTCATCCACCTGATTAATGGCGTGATCGATTAATTCCTGCATAGCGTTACGATTCGGCAGCCCTGTAATGCTGTCGGTGTTAGCCAGAATTCGCAAGCGCTCCTGGGCGTGGCGTTCTTCGGTGATATCGGTGCCGGAGCAGATTAAATAGATCTCATTTTTGCCGCTGCCGCTATGCACGAATTTGTTGCGAAACAGAAACAGCCGCTGGCCTTTACGCGTGGGTATCCAGATTTCTACCTCATATGCATTGCCGTTTCGAAAAAATCCACGGTTATTGCGCATGGATGCCGCAGCTTCACGACGACTCATAAACAGTTTAAACACACTTTGCCCGATGACATCGTGTTCTTTCAGCCCCGTGTACTCTTCACATAACCGGTTAAAACGCTGGATATTTCCCCGACTGTCCAGAATCACTATTGCAGAGTGGGCTTCAGAAACCACTTGTTCTGCAAAGGACAGTCCGTGTGATAAATCACGAGCTACCGCCGGTGTGTCATGCCATGCTGACGCGTTTCCACCCCATTCACGCTTATTGATTTTTCGTCCCACCAGATGAACAGAAAGATCACTCTCATCGACTGTCAGGCTCATCATCAGGCTGGAGGTGATAACCGTCATTTCCCGGATACGAGCAGCCTGTTCGGCAGATAACTGCAGAGTACGTTCAGGTTCCGTTGTTTCGGTGGCGGAAAAACGCAAAACATCACTGTTTTCCGACAACCGCCAGTATGGGTTGTGCGATCCGAGAAAGTTGTACAACGTTGTGGACTCCCTAATGGTTTTCATGATGCATACCCTCCGGTTAACAGCGGAGTCCCGCAGTTAAATGAACGGTTCATATGGCTTACATGAAATTAATGGCGGTTAAACGTATTGTTTTTTTTATATATTTATTTGTAATCCAGTTTTGGGAAAACGCCAGTTTTCAAACGGATGTCATTAAAAAAAATCTGCTGAGATAAACGAATGTGGGGGAAGGGAAAAGCAAACGGCCCATCCGTAATGAATGGGCCGTAAAAAGAGATTACGCGACAGGGCGCGCAATAATGCTGCGGGTTTCCATGCGTACTTCGGCAATGGTGACGTCGATAACGTCGGTTACTTTGTAAACTGTTTCACCTTTAATTTGTACGGTGCCGTTTTCCTGACTGCAAACCAGCTCATCGCGCACGGCGTGTAAGAACGGTGCAGGGATAAAGGCGATAGCGCCGTTATCGACCAGACGCACACGCATACCGCCCCGGCTGATATCGACGATTTCTGCCGCAAAACGGGTGTCAGTGCCCGCTTTGTCTTTCAGGAAACGCGCGTACAACCAGTCCCCGACATCACGTTCTGCCATCCGGTTGAGACGACGACGCTCTGCCATTTGGGTGGTGATCTCATCCTGCGGACGCGTCGCCGTTTCGCCTTTGATGATCGCTTTCAGCAAACGATGGTTGATCATGTCGCCATACTTGCGAATTGGTGAAGTCCAGGTGGCATACGCTTCCAGACCGAGGCCAAAGTGAGGACCCGGTTCGGTGCTGATTTCCGCAAAAGACTGAAAACGGCGAATGCGGCTGTCGAGGAAGCCAGTCGGTTGCGCATCCAGCTCACGACGCAGTTTGCAGAAACCGTCCAGTGTGAGCACTTCTTCGGCATCAACATGCAGGCCATGCGTTTTCAGCAATGCTGCCAGCGCCTCGGCATTTGCCGGATCAAAGCCCATATGCACGTTATAGATACCGAAACCGAGCTTATCGCGCAGCACGCGGGCCGCACAAATGTTAGCGGCGATCATCGCTTCTTCGACAATACGGTTAGCAATACGGCGTGGTTCAGCGACGATATCCAACACTTCACCTTTTTCACCGAGAATAAAACGGTAATCCGGGCGATCTTTAAACACCAACGCATGGTTATTACGCCATTCGCCGCGACGCTGGCAAATTTGCGCTAACAGGCGGATTTGTCCGGCAATCGCATCACTTTCTGGCTGCCAGTCGCCGGTGTTTTCCAGCCAGTCGGAAACCTGGTCATAAACCAGTTTGGCTTTGGATTCGATGGTAGCGGCAAAAAATTCGATGTTGTCTTCAATGGTGCCATCAGCAGACAACGTCATCCGACATGCCAGTACCGGGCGCACTTCATTGGCACGCAGTGAGCAGAGATCGTCAGAAAGCTCGCGCGGCAGCATCGGGATGTTGAAGCCCGGCAGATAGTTGGTGAATGCGCGAATTTTCGCTGCTTTGTCCAGCTTGCTGCCTTCGGCAATCCACGCGGTTGGATCGGCAATTGCGACAATTAACTGCAGTTTGTCATCCGGTAACGCCTTCGCGAAGAGGGCATCATCCATATCTTCCGTGCTGGCACTGTCGATGGTGACAAAGTCCAGCGCGGTGAGATCTTCACGAACCAAACCCTCATCGAGCATTTCGGTGGCGACGCCATCTGGTGCTTCTTTTTCCAGGTTATGGCGCGCCAGGGTTACCCACCAGGGCACGAAGTGGTCATCACCAAAAGTGATGTATTGAGTCAGGTCGGCATAGAAAGAACGATCGCCTTTCAGCGGATGGCGGCGCATTTCGGCAACCGCCCAGTCGCCTTCTTTAAACTCATGATTCAGCCCGCGGGCAGCGCGGCAAGGAATAGCGTCTTTTAAGAGTGGATGATCAGGCACGATGGCCAGACGGTCATTCTTGCCCTGAACTTTACCCACGAAACGAGTCAGAAACGGTTCAACCAGTTCTTCTGGCTCTGCGGATTCACGATCTTTTTCACTGTGGATCACCGCGATAATTCGGTCGCCATGCATGACTTTTTTCATCTGCGGCGGCGGAATGAAATAACTTTTCTGTGCGTCGACTTCCAGGAAGCCAAAGCCTTTTTCAGTGGCTTTTACCACCCCTTCAGCGCGGGGCGTCTGGGAGTGCAGTTGCTGTTTAAGCTGCGCTAGCAGCGGGTTGTCCTGAAACATAATTGTCTATTTTGGTGGCCATTAGAGCGGCTGACAGTTTTACGCGATTCTGCCTGACGCAGCAAGGTTAATGTGTCTCACCCAACGCGATTTTTAAGCGATTTATCCAACCACAAAACCCGCTCCATACCAGCAGATTGATAACCTGCGCTGATGATGTTTCATGTTCGAGTAACGGGCTAAACTGGGCGGCGCTAAAGCGATCGGGTGCTCGTGTCAGCCATTGTATCGCCTGAACCGTAGCACGCTCAACAAAATGGCAGTCAGCCCACTGGTTTATTTCGTTTTCGCCCTGACGCAGAATGGATATTGCTGCTTTATATTCAAATGTTGAATGTATGAGAGAGGTGAAACAGGCAGCACTGCCGTTAATTCGTGCGCTGAGTAAAGCAGCAAGTTGATGGCTGGATTTTGTTGTTACCAACGGGCTGGATAACAACGCCACAAAGAGTGAAAACGAGGCAGGATGCAGATTCAGGATTGCTGCCAGTTGGCGAAGTTCAGAGCCTGGCAACAGGAGAGCATTCGTCTCTTGCTCTCCAGAGAATTTTTCCCCTTCGTAGCAGGCACGCCAGCCGGTTGATACTTCAGCAAAAAATGAGCTGTCAGCGTAGCTTTGCACGTCCAGACCGGGTAACCAGCGTACAGGTTGTCCAAGATAAGCCTGAAAAGTCGCAATTGCTCGCGCCTGAAAACCAACAAAACCAATAATTTGATTAATAATTACACAGTCCCAGGCGGTAAGCCCGACATCGTGAAGATGCTGGCGCGATCGGTTGTCGATAATCGATGGAGAGCCGGCCAGTTGACGGGCATATTGCGTGATTTGTGCCAGACGATGATTACTTTCCCTGGAGGCGTCTGGTCCGGGAAGCGGTGTCAGACGCGCGGAATAGTAGTTGCATAAACGCTGGACGCCGCAGACCTGAGCAACGGTCAGAGCGGTCGACAGGCGTTCATAGGCGGTGAATGTCTGTAAACGGGTCACCGCAAGCTGATTGGGAAATAGCTCTACAGCAAGAGTACGCGCCGGGATCAGCCACGAATGAAAGGGATCAAGTGTTTCTTCGTCAAGGATCACGTCGAGCAGAAAAGGATCGGTAACCTGTGCAGCTTCCGGAACCAGAGGCAGAACGTCATGTTCTGCAGTGCTGGATTGCGTTTCGTGATACCAGTGGCTTTTGCCTGAACTGTGGCGTTGTTCCATGGGCGTTCCTTGGTCATAACGGAAATCGTTATCCTGACGCAAGGCAGAGAGGGGAGAAAGACGGATCGGTGATAACAAATATCAGAAAGGTATAACAGAGAAATGGGCGGCGCAACGCCGCCCATCATTACCCACAGAACGATTATTTCAGTTCCAGCTCGTTCATTGCAGCGATGCTGAAACCGCCGTCAACGTGAACCACTTCACCGGAGATACCGGCAGAGAGATCGGAACACAGGAACGCTGCGGAGTTACCCACATCCTCAATGGTAACCGTACGACGAATCGGAGTAACCGCTTCGCAGTGTGCCAGCATTTTACGGAAGTCTTTGATGCCAGAAGCGGCCAGAGTGCGGATCGGGCCAGCAGAGATGGCGTTAACACGCACACCTTCCGGACCCATCGCGTTAGCCATATAGCGCACGTTCGCTTCCAGAGACGCTTTCGCCAGACCCATAACGTTGTAGTTCGGGATAGCGCGCTCAGCGCCCAGATAGGAAAGAGTCAGCAGGGCAGAACCCGGATTCAGCATAGAACGGCAAGCTTTTGCCATTGCAACGAAGCTGTAAGAGCTGATGTCGTGGGCAATTTTGAAGCCTTCACGAGTCACGGCGTTAACATAGTCGCCATCCAGCTGATCGCCAGGTGCAAAACCAATAGAGTGTACGAAACCGTCAAATTTCGGCCAGACTTTACCCAGTTCTGCGAACATGGTGTCGATGCTGGCATCTTCGGCAACATCGCACTGCAGAACGATGCTGGAACCTAATTGAGCGGCAAATTCTTCTACGCGGCCTTTCAGTTTATCGTTCTGGTAGGTGAATGCCAGTTCAGCTCCTTCGCGGTGCATCGCCTGAGCGATACCGTAGGCGATGGACAGTTTACTGGCAACACCGGTTACCAGAATGCGCTTACCGGAAAGAAAACCCATAGCTTTAATCCTTATTGTTGATGCTTGTTGTGCCTGAAAATCAGGCGATTCGTCGTTTTAGTAAACAGTACGAACAGATAAACGGTTATTATAATCAACCTGGCTGTGGGTGGCTATAGTTGCGCTTTCTGTACGGGGGAGAAGCTACAGTACAGAACATTTTGTTCTATCTGATCCTGACATCTTCAGGGGCAGGTTATGGGAATATCTCATAGAATCTGGCGACAACACGTCGCTGCCTTTCTCTGATGAACTGACATCAACGTAATATTTCAACCATCTTCACAGAATCTCCACAATCTCTTCATTATCAGAATATGCATCATGAATAAGATAAAAATACTTTCCATTACTTTGGAGAAACGTATAATTAGCCAAAATGAGAATGATCATTCTCACCAAGTGGAAGGCCAGGAGACAGAAATGACTAGCAAGCTGGAGATACGTCACAAACAGCGCCAGGATGAAATCATCAACGCCGCCCGTCGGTGTTTTCATCGCTGCGGTTTTCATGCCGCCAGTATGTCGCAAATTGCCAGCGAAGCTCAGCTTAGCGTCGGGCAGATCTACCGTTACTTCGCCAATAAAGACGCCATTATTGAAGAGATGGTTCGCCGTATCATCGACTTTCGTATTGCTCAGATGGACATTGACGCGCGTACCGATCGCTTCCCGGAAGTCCTTGCCTTGCGGAAATCCTTAAATGAAGACGACGACGCGTTGATGCTGGAAGTGGCCGCAGAAGCAACACGCAACCCGCGGGTGATGGCAATGCTCGAGGAAGCTGACGCCAGAATGTTCGCTAACGGTTGTGCGCATATGAAAAGAATGCATCCCCATCTTAGCGATGAGCACATTCGTTGTTGCGTTGAGGTGCTCGCCACTATGATGGAAGGTACGGTTTATCGTCGTTTAACACCGCAAAAAAGCGATCCACAACGTCTGCAGGAAATATATCAGGATATTATTAGTATGTTGATAAATAAATAAGAACAGAATTAACCGATAGCGGGGGATATTAATCCCCCTTATTTCATTGCGAAATTTATTTCGCGATGCGGGTTCGTTATATCTGAATATCCCTGACATATCCTCATTAATTTTAATGAGGAGGGTATTGTTCACCCTGGAGAAAATAATGAAGTATATAGCAACGTCTGTAGTGGCAATGCTGCTCTTATCTGGTTGTGATAATACGCAAAATAACAATTCATCCCCGTCGGAAACAGAGGTGGGCGTTGTTACGCTCAAATCTCAACCGGTTTCTGTAGTCAGTGAATTAACCGGGCGCACCAGTGCGGCACTCAGTGCTGAAGTACGTCCGCAGGTTGGGGGAATTATCCAGAAACGCTTGTTTAAGGAAGGTGATCTGGTTAAGGCCGGACAGCCGCTCTACCAGATTGATTCGGCCAGTTATCGGGCGGCATGGAATGAAGCCCATGCTGCGTTGCAACAGGCGCAGGCACTGGTAAAAGCCGATTGCCAGAAAGCGCAGCGTTATGCCCGACTGGTGAAAGATAGCGGCGTGTCACAACAGGATGCTGATGATGCTCAGTCTACCTGTGCACAAGATAAAGCCAGTGTAGAAGCGAAAAAAGCTGCACTGGAAACCGCGCGAATTAATCTTGACTGGACCACGGTCACCGCGCCGATTTCCGGGCGCATAGGCATTTCGTCGGTGACGCCTGGCGCACTGGTAACCGCGTCGCAGGATACGGCGTTAACGACTATTCGTGGTCTGGAAACGATGTACGTTGATCTCACTCGCTCCAGTGTCGATTTACTGCGTCTGCGCAAACAGTCGCTGGCAACCAACAGCGATACCATGAGCGTCTCACTTATCCTGGAAGATGGTACAACGTATAGCGAAAAAGGTCGGCTGGAACTCACCGAAGTGGCCGTTGATGAATCTACCGGTTCGGTGACATTACGGGCGATTTTCCCTAATCCACAGCAGCAGTTGTTACCGGGTATGTTTGTTCGCGCTCGTGTCGATGAAGGCGTGATGGAAAACGCTATTCTCGCGCCGCAACAAGGTGTTACGCGTGATGCTAAAGGTAATGCTACCGCGCTGGTGGTGAATAAAGACAATCAAGTAGAACAGCGCACGCTCGAAACGGGAGAAACCTACGGTGATAAATGGCTGGTGTTGAACGGCCTGCACAACGGTGACCGACTGATTGTCGAAGGTTCCGCCAAAGTAACTTCAGGGCAGACCGTCAAGGCCGTTGAGGTTCAGGCTAATGGAGGCAATGCCTGATGTTTTCGCGTTTTTTTGTTCGCAGACCCGTCTTTGCCTGGGTTATCGCCATTTTGATTATGTTGGCGGGGATTCTGGCCATTCGCACATTACCCGTCGCGCAATATCCTGATGTTGCGCCGCCGACCATCAGAATTTCAGCTACTTATACCGGTGCTTCTGCTGAAACGCTGGAAAACAGCGTAACTCAGGTTATCGAACAACAACTTACCGGGCTGGATAATTTGCTCTACTTCAGTTCCACCAGTAGTTCGGATGGCTCAGTCAGTATTAACGTAACGTTTGAACAAGGCACTGACCCTGATACCGCGCAGGTGCAGGTACAAAATAAAATACAGCAGGCGGAGTCACGTTTACCGAGCGAAGTACAGCAAACCGGTGTCACGGTGGAGAAATCACAAAGCAACTTTTTGCTGATTGCTGCCGTATATGACACTACCGACAAAGCGACCAGTTCCGATATTGCTGACTGGCTGGTGAGTAATCTTCAGGACCCGCTGGCGCGTGTTGAAGGCGTAGGGAGTCTGCAAGTTTTTGGGGCTGAATATGCGATGCGCATCTGGCTTGATCCAGCCAAACTGGCCTCATACTCGCTGATGCCATCCGATGTACAAAGTGCAATTGAAGCGCAAAACGTGCAAGTTACTGCCGGGAAAATCGGTGCTTTACCGTCATCGAACACGCAACAATTGACGGCAACAGTTCGTGCTCAGTCACGCTTGCAAACCGTTGAGCAATTTAAAAATATCATTGTTAAAAGCCAGTCAGACGGCGCGGTTGTTCGCATCAAGGATGTGGCTCGCGTTGAGATGGGTAGCGAAGATTATAACGCCATCAGTAAGTTGAACGGTCATCCGGCCGCAGGGGTAGCCGTGATGCTCTCACCGGGAGCGAATGCGTTAAATACGGCGACGCTGGTAAAGGATAAAATCGCAGAATTTCAGCGCAACATGCCACAGGGATACGACATCGCTTACCCAAAAGACAGCACTGAATTTATTAAAATCTCCGTAGAGGACGTAATTCAGACGCTGTTTGAAGCCATCGTACTGGTGGTTTGTGTGATGTATTTATTCCTGCAAAACCTGCGCGCTACGCTGATCCCGGCGTTAGCCGTGCCGGTCGTCTTGCTGGGGACGTTTGGCGTTCTTGCGTTGTTTGGCTATTCGATTAATACCCTGACGTTATTTGCAATGGTACTGGCGATCGGCCTGTTGGTGGACGATGCCATTGTGGTGGTGGAGAACGTCGAACGTATTATGCGTGACGAAGGACTGCCTGCGCGTGAAGCAACGGAAAAATCAATGGGCGAAATTTCTGGCGCTCTGGTTGCTATTGCTCTGGTACTGTCTGCCGTATTTCTGCCAATGGCGTTCTTTGGGGGATCTACGGGGGTAATTTATCGTCAGTTTTCGATAACCATTATTTCCGCCATGCTGCTTTCCGTGGTGGTCGCATTAACGCTGACTCCTGCGCTTTGTGGTTCTGTCCTCCATCATGTTCCACCGCATAAAAAAGGTTTTTTCGGCGCATTCAACCGCTTTTACCGTCGTACTGAAGAAAAGTACCAGCATGGCGTCCTTTATGTTTTGCGTCGTGCGGTGCGGGCTATGGGTGTCTATGTCGTGCTGGGCGGTGGAATGGCTCTGATGATGTGGAAACTGCCGGGCAGTTTCTTACCCACTGAAGACCAGGGCGAAATCATGGTGCAGTACACGCTGCCAGCCGGAGCGACCGCAGCTCGTACAGCAGAAGTAAACCGCCAGATTGTTGACTGGTTCCTGGTAAACGAAAAAGCAAACACTGATGTCATTTTTACCGTTGATGGTTTTAGTTTTAGTGGTAGCGGGCAGAACACCGGGATGGCGTTTGTCTCGTTGAAAAACTGGTCACAACGTAAGGGTGCAGAAAATACCGCCCAGGCCATTGCCTTACGGGCAACCAAAGAGTTGGGGGCAATTCGTGATGCTACGGTATTTGCCATGACTCCACCTGCGGTTGATGGTCTGGGGCATAGCAATGGCTTTACGTTTGAATTAATGGCAAGTGGTGCTACTGACCGTGAAACCTTACTTCAAATGCGTAACAAGTTGATTGAACAGGCTAATCAAAGCCCCGAGCTGATTTCTGTACGTGCCAATGACCTGCCGCAAATGCCGCAATTGCAGGTAGATATTGATAACAATAAAGCTGTATCGCTGGGTTTGAGTTTAAGTGATGTCACCGATACGCTGGCCAGCGCGTGGGGCGGTACTTATGTGAATGACTTTATTGACCGTGGCCGTGTGAAAAAAGTCTACATTCAGGGCGACAGTGAGTTTCGTTCTGCGCCGTCAGACTTAGGGAAATGGTTTGTGCGCGGTAGCGATAACGCCATGACGCCATTCTCTGCTTTTGCTACTACGCGCTGGATCTATGGCCCGGAAAAACTGGTGCGTTACAACGGCTCCGCGGCTTATGAAATTCAGGGGGAAAACGCGAGTGGTTTTAGTTCTGGCGACGCGATGGCAAAAATGGAAGCTCTGGCAAACAACCTTCCGGCAGGGACAACCTGGGCCTGGAGTGGCTTGTCATTGCAGGAGAAACTGGCCAGCGGTCAGGCACTGAGTCTGTATGCGGTCTCTATTCTGGTGGTTTTCCTCTGCCTTGCAGCACTGTACGAAAGTTGGTCAGTTCCGTTCTCGGTCATTCTGGTGATCCCGCTGGGGCTGCTCGGTGCGGCGCTGGCGGCCTGGATGCGTGATTTAAACAACGACGTTTACTTCCAGGTGGCGCTATTAACCACTATCGGTTTGTCGTCGAAAAACGCCATTCTGATTGTGGAATTTGCCGAAGCGGCGGTTGCTGAGGGCTATTCCCTGAGTCGTGCGGCATTACGCGCGGCGCAGACCCGTTTACGTCCAATCATCATGACCTCGCTGGCGTTTATTGCGGGGGTTATGCCGCTGGCGATGGCGACCGGTGCAGGTGCGAACAGCCGCATCGCCATTGGTACGGGCATTATTGGCGGTACGCTGACCGCTACATTACTGGCCATCTTCTTCGTTCCTCTGTTTTTTGTGCTGGTTAAACGTTTGTTTGCCGGTAAACCGCGCCGTCAGGAGTAAGTTATGTTGCGTCGTTCTCTAATTTTTCTGGTGCTGTTGAGTGCGGGATGTGTCTCGCTCGATCCCCACTACAGCACGCCCGAATCCCCAATCCCGGCGAGCTTGCCGGGAGCACAGGGGCAGGGGAAGGCAATCAGCCATGACTGGCAACAGGTGATCCACGATCCCCGATTGCAGCAAGTGGTGACCATTGCACTGAACAGTAACCGCGATGTGCAAAAAGCGATTGCTGATATTGACTCAGCGCGGGCGCTCTATGGGCAAACTAATGCGTCGTTATTCCCGACGGTGAATGCAACCTTAAGTTCGACCCGCAGTCGTTCGCTGGCGAATGGCACGGGGACCACTGCTGAGGCTGACGGTACGGTGTCCAGTTTTACGTTAGATCTGTTTGGTCGTAATCAGAGTTTGTCACGGGCAGCGCGAGAAACCTGGCTTGCCAGTGAATTTACAGCCCAGAACACCCGTTTAACGCTGATTGCCGAAATCAGCACCGCCTGGCTGACCCTGGCGGCCGATAACAGCAACCTGGCTCTGGCAAAAGAAACGATGGCCAGCGCAGAGAACTCATTGAAAATTATCCAGCGCCAGCAGCAGGTTGGCACGGCGGCAGCGACAGATGTCAGCGAGGCGATGAGTATCTATCAGCAGGCGCGCGCCAGCGTTGCCAGCTATCAGACGCAAGTGATGCAGGATAAAAATGCCCTGAACTTACTGGCGGGTACAACACTTACGGAAAATCTGCTACCGGGAACACTGGAAAGCCTGCCGGAGCAGATGATAAGCCTGGTTCCTGCGGGAGTGTCATCTGACGTTTTGCTGCGTCGCCCGGATATCCAGGAAGCGGAACATAATCTGAAGAGCGCCAATGCTGATATTGGTGCCGCGCGGGCTAACTTTTTCCCGACGATTTCGCTGACTGCAAGTGCTGGCGTCGGCAGCGACGCATTATCGTCGCTGTTCAGCCACGGAATGCAGGTCTGGTCATTTGCGCCCTCGGTAACATTACCGCTGTTCACCGGCGGTAGTAATCTGGCGCAGCTTCGTTACGCAGAAGCACAAAAGCGCGGGCTTATTGCCACCTATGAGAAAACCGTTCAGAGCGCTTTCAAAGATGTTGCTGACGCGCTGGCTCGTAGAGCAACAGTTGAAGAACAACTGGATGCACAGCGTCAGTATGTTAAAGCTGAACAACAAACGGTCGATATTGGCCTGCGCCGCTATCAGGCCGGTGTCGGTGATTACCTGACCGTGTTGACGGCACAACGCACTTTGTGGAGCGCACAGCAGGCGTTACTGGCATTGCAACTGACTGATTTCACAAACCGGGTAACACTCTGGCAGTCGCTGGGCGGCGGCATGTCATCACTTAAGTAAGGAATAGTATGGCTAGAGTCTCTCTTTCATGGGCATTGATTCTTGGTCTTTTAGCCGGTATCGGCCCGATGTGTACTGACCTTTATTTGCCCGCATTACCTGAGATGTCGGAGCAACTGGCGACAACCACGACCATAACGCAATTGACGTTGACCGCGTCACTAATCGGTCTTGGCGTAGGGCAACTGTTATTTGGCCCTCTGAGCGACAAAATAGGACGTAAACGCCCGTTAATCTTGTCGTTACTATTGTTTATTGTCTCCTCCATTTTGTGCGCGACAACTAACAATATTTACTGGCTGGTGGTCTGGCGTTTTATTCAGGGGATCGCGGGGGCAGGTGGTTCGGTGCTCTCTCGTTCTATTGCTCGTGACAAATATCAGGGGGTAACGCTGACCCAGTTCTTTGCACTGTTAATGACGGTGAATGGCCTGGCTCCGGTATTGTCGCCAGTGCTGGGAGGTTACATTGTCAGCACCTTTGACTGGCGCACTTTATTCTGGGTAATGGCTGAAATTAGCACCGTACTGTTGCTGGGCTGTCTGTTATTTATCCATGAGACATTGCCAGAAAATAAAAGGGGCTCATCATTACTATTAACCGGACGAAGTGTGGTGCAGAACCGCCGTTTCATGCGTTTTTGCCTGATTCAAAGTTTTATGCTGGCTGGCTTGTTTGCGTACATCGGTTCTTCGTCTTTCGTATTACAGAAAGAATTTGGCTTTAGCCCAATGCAATTCAGCCTGGTGTTTGGCCTTAACGGCATCGGGCTTATCATCGCTTCATGGATCTTCTCACGACTGGCCCGACGACTTAACCCGATGAAATTGTTGAGAGTCGGCCTGGTAGCGGCGATTCTGTGTGCATTGCTCACTGTCTTATGTGCATGGTTGCAGTTACCCATTCCGGCACTGGTGGCATTATTTTTCACCATCGCATTTTGTAGCGGCATAGGCACTGTTGGTGGGGCTGAGGCAATGAGTGCTGTAGGGACGCAAGAATCAGGAACGGCATCTGCGCTGATGGGGATGAGTATGTTTGTCTTTGGCGGTATAGCTGCGCCGTTATCGGGAGTAGGTGGGGAAACTCTGTTAAAAATGAGCCTGGCGATTACGGTGTGTTACACGCTGGCATTGCTGGTTGCTCTCACCAGAATCGACAGTCAGAAGTAATGGATTAATGAATGCCTCATTCTGACGGGGATTTTCCCTGAGGGATCCCCAGAAAATTTAGTAAACCATTATCATATTGGTATACCGTTGCTGTAGAACTTTCAGCCCTGCGTCAAGTGACAGTGTGTTTAGTATGAGTGGAGAATGTCGAATCACATTCTCCACCAGTTTTAACAACGAGATGACTCGCCTGTGCTTCACTGTATTTGCCTGATATTTATGATGTATCCCTTTGTTTTCCAAGCTGAAACCGCTTAACCACATAATGATACTGGCTAATGTTGCGATCAGACTCAATACCGTGACTCGCCCGGATGAATGACTGGCACCAAACCGTAGTCCAAATCCCCAGCGAGGATTTTTTTCATCCCTGAAATTTTGCTCAATTTGCATTCTACGGCTGTATAATTTCATTACCTGTTTTGGCGAGAACTCAGTACTGTTTGTGAAAATAAACCATGGTGATTTCCCGGCAGTACGAGCTTTAGCCGTCACCGATGGTCTGGTTGCTCTTTCCTTTGAGCGTTTAAATCTACGACCTTTAGGCTTACTTTTATAAAGATAAAAATGCCCTTCATGTTGTGCATTTTTATCTCGACCCAGCAGGCCTTCACCTAAATAAATTGCTGTCGTTGATGCTTTTGTGCCTGAGTCCGACACCTTTTCCCAGCCATCACCAACATTGTAATAATGATTGCCCAGTACCCGGCAAATATAGGTCCAGCCACGGGAGCGGAGCTGTTGGAACCATCGCCCCTGAAAACCGGCATCTGTAATAACAATGACATCAGTCCCGGGGGAAAAGCACTCAGCAAGCGATTCCAGAAAACGCTCATGTACGTCTGCATTCGCTGTCTGTGATGATGGAACGACACAACTCATCAACGGTAAAGAACGCCCGTCACATGCCAGGCTTGCCCGCAAAAGCTGAAAACGAGAGGCATGATAAGCACTCCAGTCAATGAGTATCACAACACGAGACATTCCCCGCGTAATCTTTTGGGTAATTCGCTGAAAAATGGTGGAAACCTCATTTTGCAAATGTCGATTCCCCAACAGTCGATCCACCCGCTTTATTTTGTTTTTAACTGATGCCGTACCGGTTAAATGACGCCCGATACTGGTAAGTGTGAGGGAAGCGCCATTTATTACAGCATTAGTTGCGTCAATCAGTGATTTTTGACGGTAAAGATGCAAAGGGGCCAGTATGTTGTTAAGGAAATTTTGGCATAATGAACGTGCAGGCATAGTGGTGATCTCCTTGAAATTGTTAGCACAATCAATTAGATCACATCTCACTATGCCTGTCTTGTTTTCTGGGGATTCCTCAGGGGATTTTCCCCTGTCAGAATGAGGCGCCGAAGATTAACGATCTTTGCGCCACGCATCTGCCGTCAACGCTTCGCCAAAGTGCCCGGAAATGAGCCGCTTGGTGAGTTCATGTAGCGGCGATGCCAGCACGTCAGCCGTACTGCCGCGCTCGACCACTTCGCCCTGATGCATGACCAGAACCTGGTCGCTGATATGCTTCATCATCCCGATGTGTTGGGTAACATAAATATAAGAAATGCCCTGTTTTTCTTGTAACTCCAGCATCAGGTTAATCAACTGCGAACGCATCGACATATCCAGCGAGGCGAGAGCTTCATCCGCGATAATGACTTTAGGGCGCAATATTAGTGCGCGAGCCAGACCCAGACGCTGTTTTTGCCCTGGTGCCAACATATGCGGATAGTAACTGACGTGATCCGGCAGCAGTCCGACCATACGCATCGTTTCAATAATCTGTTTGCGCCGCTGCTCAGGCTCGAGGTCAGTGTTCAGGCGCAGCGGAAAATCCAGGATCTGCGAGATACGCTGACGTGGATTCAACGAGGTCGACGGGTCCTGAAAGATCATGCGAATCCGCTGGCTGCGGAAAGAGTAATCGCCAAAATGCAGCGGATGATCGTCAATCAATAACTCACCGCTGGTTGGCTCAATCATTCCCGCCAGCATTTTCGCCAGCGTCGATTTTCCGGAACCGTTCTCGCCAATAATCGCCAGCGTCTGGCGTTCACGCAGCGTAAAGCTCAAGGGTTTTACGGCTTCTACGGTCTGACGACGAAACCAGCCGGTTCGGTAGCGGAACGTTTTGCTTAAATTACGCACTTCGAGCAGGGTTTCTATCATCTCACTCTTTCTCCATGTTCAGCGGGAAATGACAGGCATAGAGATGATTTTTCGCCCCCGTCAAACGCGGCGTCACAATACATTCTCGTTGTGCATACGGGCAACGTGGTCCCAGACGACAGCCAATCGGTAATTGTTCCAGCAGAGGGATGGCACCGGGCAGCGTATTGAGGCGACTTTTATGCGGCATCGCGCTGCCGAAGTCCGGTATCGCGCGGATCAACGCCTGGGTATAAGGATGATGCGGCATCGTCACCAGCTCCTTACTTGGCGCGGATTCCACCGTTTGGCCACAGTAAAGCACGTTAATTTTATCCGCCCATTGGCTAAGCATTTGTAAGTCATGGCTGATAAGCAAAATGGTGGTGTTACTGTTCTGATTCAGACGCGTCAGCAGGCGAAAAATCTGCGCCTGGGTGGTTGGCTCCATCGAGTTTGTCGGTTCGTCAGCTATCAGCAGACGTGGTTGATTTGCCAGCGCGATGGCAATCATCACTTTCTGGCATTCACCTTCGGTTAACTCATACGGAAAGCTGCGCATCGCATCTTTGTGATCTTTAATCCCCACACGGTGCAGCAGCTCAATGGCACGGCGTTTGCGCCAGCCAAAACGCTGCCACCAACGCCCTTTGTAGGTCCAGGCCGGGATATTTTGCATCAACTGACGACCCACACGTTCAGAAGGGTCGAGACACGATTGCGGTTCCTGAAAGATCATCGATACATTGTGCCCAACCAGCTTGCGCCGTTCGCGCGCGGAGAGACGCAACAGATCGATATCATCAAAACGCATACGGTCAGCGGTAACACGCCAGTTATCTTTATTAACGCCACAAATCGCTTTCGCAATCAAACTTTTGCCGGAGCCAGACTCGCCAACAAGGCCACGGATTTCACCTTCGGTTAAGGTCATACTCACGCGGTCAACGGCTTTAACCCACTCATCACCGGTTTTAAATTCAATGGTCAGGTTACGAATATCCAGTAACGGCATTATTCCACCCCCGCAATAATCGCACGACGTACACCATCGCCAAGGAGGTTAACCAACAACACGCTGATCATAATTGCCGCTCCAGGCAGCATCACGGTCCACGGGGCGACATAAATCAGCTCCAGTGCATCGCCAAGCATCGCTCCCCATTCAGGCGAGGGGAGTTGCGCGCCGAGATCGAGAAAGCCCAGCGCGGCGATATCAAGAATTGCCATCGACAGTGCGCGGGTGATCTCTGTGACCAGTCCGGCGGTAATGTTCGGCAACACGGCAAACCAGAGAATATTCAGCGTCGTTGCGCCATCCAGACGGGCAGCAATAACGTACTCTTTTTCCAGCTCATCATGCACCATGCTGTAGACCGAACGCACCATACGCGGCAGTAACGCCAGCCAGACGGCAAACATTGCGTGCGACAAACTCGGCCCGGCAAACGCGACGACGATAATCGCCAGCAGCAGGGACGGGATCGCCAGTAAAGTATCCAGAATATGGTTAAGCACCGCTGACCGTAAACCATGCGTAGCACCGGCGAAGGTGCCGAGCACAAGACCACAGATTGTCGCGGCAAGCGTCACCACAAATGCGCCGCCGACGGTAGGCGCAGCACCGCTCAGTAAACGGCTTAAAACATCGCGACCAAGGTCATCGGTGCCGAGGAAAAAAGAGACTTCTCCGTAGCGCGACCATGACGGCGGCAACAATTGATAACCGAGAAATTGCTGGTCGATGTCGTAAGGCGCAAACCAGCCGCCAAAAATACACAACACAGCCAGCCCCGCGCAGCCGTACAGGCCGACCATTGCAGCGGCATCACCATAGAATTTGCGCCAGGCGGTACGCAGCGTGCCGGGCGGGCGCTTCTCGCTGTATACGCTATCGTAAGGCATACCATTCCTTATGTTTCAGAGGGTTAGCCATGGCACCCAAAATATCAGAAATCACGTTAACAATAATGACCAGTGAACCGCAGACCATCACTCCGGCGGAAATGGCTGCGTAATCCTGCTGGCGGATGGCGTTAATTAACCAGCGGCCAAGTCCAGGCCAGCTAAAGACCATTTCGGTGATCATCGCCAGTGTCAGCATGGTGGAGAACTGTAATCCCAGGCGAGGGATGACAGGAGGTAACGCGTTATGTAACACGTGGCGACGCAAAATAGTAAAGCGCGACAAACCGCGGGTTGCCGCTGCTTTCACATAGTTCTGGTCATACACTTCGATGGTGCTGATACGCATCAGACGGATCACTTCGGTAGTCGGTGCAACCGACAGGGTGATGACTGGCAATACCATATGACGCATTGCGCTCATGATCATTTCATCCCGCCACGGTGAGTCCGAAAGCCAGGCATCAATCAACGCAAAACCGGTAATCGGTTTCACTTCGTAGAGCAGATCGAAACGCCCTGAAACGGGCAGCCAGCCTAATGTAAGCGAACAAAACAGCGTCAACAGAAGTGCTAGCCAGAAAACAGGGATCGAAAAGCCCAATAACGCGATGGCGTTGATCAAATTATCCTGCCACTTATGGCGTGTAATTCCGGCAATCATCCCCACGGGGATCCCAACAATCAGCGCAAAACCGAAGGCGAGAATGCACAGCTCCATCGTCGCCGGGAAGACCTCTTTTAACTGCTCGGCAATCGGCTGACCGTTAATGCTGGAAACGCCAAAATCCCAGTGGATCAGGCCGTTAAACCAGAACACCCATGCATTCCACAGCGACGCGCCTTGTAACGGCGCATGTGGCGTGAAATAGCTCAAACTGAAGCCAACAAAGGTCAGCAGGAACAAGGTCACGATCAATAACAAAATGCGGCGTAAGGTGAAGATAATCATGGTTTTTTCACCTCATTTTGCTTTTCGCGGTACACCCCTGCGAAGGAGGCGTTACCAAACGGGCTAAGAACCAGCCCTTTGATATCGTAACGGTAGGCCTGCAAGCGCAGTGACGAGGCCAGCGGCAGAATGGGCAACTCCTGCGCCAGAATACTTTGCGCTTCGTCATAGGCTTCAATACGCGCAGCCAGTTGCTGCGAGGAGAGCGCCTTACGCAATACGCTGTCAAATTTCGGATCGCACCAGTGGGCAAGGTTGGTCTGGGAGTGAATGGCCGCACAGCTCAGTAACGGACGGAAGAAACTGTCCGGATCATTACTGTCCGTCGCCCAACCGGATAACGTCAGATCATGGCTCATATCCATCAATCGCGCCTCCTGAAAACGACCTTCTACCGGTACAATCACCACTTTCACGCCGACCTGCGCCATATCCGCCTGAATGAGTTCGGCGGTCTTCAGCGGGCTGGGGTTCCACGCCTGTGAGCGCGTCGGCACCCACAGTTTCAGCGTTAAGTTTTCCAGTCCCAACGCCTTCAACTGTTCGCGTGATTTCGCTGGATTGTATTCGGTAATTTTAGCCTCGTTGTCATAAGCCCACGAGGCGCGCGGTAAAATTGAGGCCGCAGTTTCAGCCGTACCGTAATAGATAGATTGCATCAGGCGCTGGTTATTGATCGACAACGCCAGCGCGTGGCGGACTGCTGGATTATTTAGCGGCGGTTTGGCGGTGTTAAACGCCAGATAGGCAACGTTCATCCCCGGACGCAGCGTTAAACGCAAACGCGGGTCATCGCGCAAAATAGATAGCTGACTGGCAGCGGGCCAGGCCAGAACGTCACATTCACCGGTCAAGAGTTTCGACAGCCGTCCGGTGCCGCCAGAGCCTAAATCCACCACCACCTGCGGCATCAACGGCTTGCCTCGCCAGAATTCATCATGACGTTGTAAGCGAATATATTGCCCCGTGCGATTTTCCGACAGTTTATACGGTCCGGTGCCGACGGGCTGGCGGTCGAGTTGCTCCTGGCGATCTTCTTGCTCTAACTTCTGGGCGTATTCGGCAGACATTACCGACGCATAGTGGGTTGCCAGGTGCCATAAAAAGGAGGCGTCAGGCTGGGACAGACGGAACTCAACGGTGTGATTATCCAGCTTGCGGACGCTTTTAACGTTGTCGGCAAATTGCAGACTGTCGAAATAGGGGAAGTTGCTACCGTTGACGTTATGCCACGGGTTGCTGCGGTCAAAAATTCGCTGGAAGGTAAACACCACATCATCGGCATTCATTTTGCGCGTGGGAGTAAACCAGGCCGTTTTTTGAAACGGGACATCGCGGCGCAGGTGGAAGCGATAGGTCGCGCCGTTGTCGAGCACTTCCCAGCTTTCGGCAAGTTCCGGCATCAGACGATAGGTATAAGGATCGACATCCAACAGTCGATCATAAAACTGGGCGGCAAGGGTATCGACAATTAACCCACTGCTCGCTTTGGATGGGTTAAAGGTGTTGACTTGTCCGCTGACGCAATAGACAAAACCGCTGTCGCGGATATCAGCGTGCGGGGCGGGTTCAGGCGCGGCTATTGCCTGACCACTCACAAGTCCAGCAATCACCAAAAGAGACGATAATACCTGGCGCATAATATTAAGGGATTTTATGTAAAGAGGCTATCTTACTAATATTTAATGACATTTGCCATTACCGTTTGTGTTCAGGGGTCGTAATGAGGGCCGTGTGGTTGGTCGTTGAACAGGTGGCGTCGCCATCTGTTCAACATTCGTACCCGTGATTTCTTTATAACTATAACTCACAGAACAACTTAGCGAGGTGCAGACAGGCGCGATCGTGAGACTGACTGCAGATTGCTGACAAGGTGTGTCTCATTTTTAGCCGGATGCGGTACGGCCTACAATCCTGGCCGGGCGTCCACTATTAAATGATTACTCATTACCCCATTGATTCAAGAACTCTGCGATCTCATCAATGTGCGCGGGATTAATCCCTGCTTCAGCGGCCATTTCATGCTGGGCTTCTTCGCTGATCTCTTCATTGTTCATCAAACGGGTGAGCAGTAACTGGAAGTAGTGGGCCAGCGCCGTGCGCTCAGATTCTGCGACAGATTTTGCGCATTCGCTCGCGTATTCATCGGCAATATCGAAATATTTCAGTGGGATATCGTGGTTCATGGTTTACCCTGGGGTTAATGCGTTAAGCATAGGGGCGGATGATAGCACTCGTGATCCGGGTCATACATCTTTTTATAGATAACGGCGCTGCGCACCGCCAGTGCGCCAGGCTGCGTCTGGCGAAACCCGTATCATGCACTAGCTGACAGTATATTGAATTTAAACGGTTTTGTTGGTCGAACAGGACGTTTACGCCGCATCCGGCAAGTGACATTGCCTAACCCCGCTAAATCTGGTGCTTTTTCAACAATGCGCGGAACTGATGATAGGTTAATCCCAGTAATTCAGCCGCGCGTTTCTGGTTATATTTCCCCTGTTGCAAACTGAGCTGAAGTAACTCTTTTTCCTGCAGCATCTGAAATTCGCGCAAATCCACCGGCAACGCCGGAAGTGATGTCGTTTCTGAAACGGCGATAGCTTCTTCCGGTGGACGCTGTTTAAAGGGATCAATAATGATGTCATCAAGCGGATAATCGCTGGTGCCGTGGCGATACACCGAACGTTCCACCACGTTTTTCAATTCACGAATATTTCCCGGCCAGCGATAATTTAGCAGCGTTTCTCTGGCGCGTTCCGTAAAACCCGGGAATAGAGGCAGTTTGATTTCCCGACACATTTGGATGGCAAAGTGTTCCGCCATCAGCATAATATCGCCTTCACGCTCACGCAGCGGCGGCAGTTGCACCACGTCGAAAGCCAGACGGTCGAGCAGGTCGGCGCGAAAAGTGCCTTCATTGACCATCGCCGGAAGGTCGGCGTTCGTGGCACATACCAGCCGCACATTGACCTGTAATGGCTGACTACCGCCGACGCGTTCCAGTTCACCATACTCGATCACGCGCAACAATTTTTCCTGCACCATCATCGGTGCCGTAGCGAGTTCATCAAGAAACAACGTGCCGCCGTCTGCGCGTTCAAATCGTCCCGGATGACGTTTTTGCGCGCCGGTAAACGCGCCAGCTTCATGGCCAAACAGTTCGGAATCCAGCAGATTTTCATTTAACGCCGCGCAGTTAAGAGAAATAAACGGCCCTTGCCAACGCGAAGAAAGGTAGTGCAGGCGGCTGGCGATCAACTCTTTACCGGTGCCGCGCTCGCCAATAATCAACACTGGTTTGTCCAGCGGCGCGAGATGCGAAACCTGTTCCAGCACTTCGAGAAAGCTGTTCGCTTCACCGAGTAAGTTATCTTTGTATTCAGCCATGATGAAATTCGCCACTTGTTAGTGTAATTCGCTAATTCATCCTGGCATGTTGCTGTTGAATCTTCAATCAGATCTTTATAAATCAAAAAGATAAAAATTGGCACGCAAATTGTATTAACAGTTCAGCAGGACAATCCTGAACAAAGAAATCAAGAGGACAACATTATGGGTATTTTTTCTCGCTTTGCCGACATCGTGAATGCCAACATCAACGCCCTTTTAGAGAAGGCGGAAGACCCGCAGAAATTGGTGCGTCTGATGATCCAGGAGATGGAAGACACTTTGGTTGAAGTGCGTTCTACTTCGGCGCGTGCGCTGGCGGAAAAGAAACAACTGACTCGCCGGATTGAACAAGCGTCGGCTCGTGAAGTTGAGTGGCAGGAAAAAGCCGAACTGGCACTGCTGAAAGAGAGAGAAGATCTGGCGCGTGCAGCGTTAATTGAAAAACAGAAACTGACCGATCTGATTAAGTCCCTGGAACATGAAGTGACGTTGGTGGACGATACGCTGGCGCGCATGAAGAAAGAGATAGGCGAACTGGAAAACAAGTTGAGCGAAACCCGCGCTCGCCAGCAGGCATTAATGCTGCGTCATCAGGCGGCGAATTCGTCGCGCGATGTGCGCCGTCAGTTGGATAGCGGAAAACTTGATGAAGCGATGGCGCGTTTCGAATCTTTCGAACGTCGTATCGACCAGATGGAAGCAGAAGCAGAAAGCCACAGCTTTGGTAAACAACGATCGCTGGATGAGCAATTTGCTGAACTGAAAGCCGATGACGCAATCAGCGAGCAACTGGCGCAATTAAAAGCCAAAATGAAGCAAGATAATCAATAATAACACCCCAGGCGGCGTCTGAACGCGCCGCCGCTCATCGTCTAAGGAGTACTTATGAGCGCGCTATTTCTGGCTATTCCGTTAACCATTTTTGTGCTGTTTGTTTTGCCTATCTGGTTATGGCTGCATTACAGCAACCGCTCCAGCCGCGGTGAATTGTCGCAAAGTGAACAGCAGCGATTAGCGCAACTGGCAGATGAGGCAAAACGGATGCGTGAGCGTATTCAGGCGCTGGAGTCCATTCTTGATGCTGAACATCCGAACTGGAGGGATCGCTAATGGCGGGTATTAATCTCAATAAAAAATTATGGCGCATCCCACAACAGGGCATGGTGCGTGGTGTCTGCGCAGGGATTGCCAATTATTTTGATGTGCCCGTAAAACTGGTGCGTATTCTCGTGGTGCTGTCGATATTCTTCGGCCTGGCGCTGTTTACCCTGGTCGCTTACATCATCTTGTCATTTGCCCTTGACCCGATGCCGGACAACATGGCGTATGGTGAACAACAACCTTCCAGCAGCGAATTGCTGGATGAAGTCGACCGTGAACTGGCGGCCAGTGAAACGCGTTTACGCGAGATGGAACGTTATGTCACTTCCGACACTTTCTCGCTACGTAGTCGTTTCCGTCAACTGTGAGGAAAGTTATGAATATTCGCTGGCAACAGGCCGGGCAAAAGGTGAAGCCTGGTTTCAAATTAGCAGGCAAGCTGGTACTTCTTACCGCACTGCGCTACGGCCCGGCGGGCGTTGCTGGTTGGGCGATAAAATCTGTTGCTCGTCGGCCGCTGAAAATGTTGCTGGCTGTGGCGCTGGAACCGCTGTTAAGTCGGGCCGCTAATAAACTGGCACAGCGCTATAAAAGGTGAGGGGAGTTTCGCAAAAATTGTTAAATCTCAGGCGTATAATGGATAGCAATTTTCATCCATAGAAGGACGCTTACATGTTTAAAAAGGGTTACTAGCGCTGACGCTGGCGTTTTCACTGCCTGTTTTTGCCGCTGAACACTGGATCGATGTTCGTATTCCAGAACAGTATCAGCAAGAGCACGTTCAGGGAGCCATCAATATTCCCCTGAAGGAAGTGAAAGAGCGTATTGCCACCGCCGTTCCGGATAAAAACGACACCGTTAAAGTGTATTGCAACGCAGGGCGTCAGTCCGGACAGGCAAAAGAAATCCTCAGCGAAATGGGGTACACCCACGTTGAAAACGCCGGTGGTCTTAAAGATATTGAGATGCCGAAGGTCAAAGGTTAAAAGAATTACTCATTGAGCGGTGTAAATAACACCGCTTATTTATTTGATAAATCAAAATTAACCCACATTATTACCTCCAGCATCTCATCCTTTCTACAGCTTTCTGGCACAGGACAGCAATGAAGCGACTCAAAAATGAACTTAATGCGCTGGTGAATCGTGGTGTCGACAGGCACTTGCGACTGGCCGTAACCGGTCTTAGCCGCAGTGGGAAAACAGCGTTTATCACCGCGATGGTTAATCAGTTGCTCAATATTCATGCCGGAGCACGTTTGCCGCTATTAAGTGCGGTGCGTGAAGATCGTCTGCTGGGCGTAAAACGCATTCCCCAGCGTGACTTTGGCATTCCGCGCTTCACCTATGATGAAGGTCTGGCGCAATTATATGGCGATCCTCCGGCCTGGCCGACGCCAACGCGCGGCGTCAGCGAAATCCGCCTGGCATTGCGTTATAAATCGAATGATTCGCTGCTGCGTCATTTCAAGGACACCTCCACGTTGTATCTGGAGATTGTTGATTATCCCGGCGAGTGGCTACTCGATTTGCCAATGCTGGCACAGGATTATTTAAGCTGGTCGCGGCAGATGACGGGCTTGCTTAATGGTCAGCGTGGCGAGTGGTCGGCAAAATGGCGGATGATGTGCGAAGGGCTGGACCCGTTAGCTCCTGCCGACGAAAATCGTCTTGCGGACATTGCCGCCGCGTGGACCGATTATCTCCACCATTGCAAGCAGCAGGGGCTGCACTTTATCCAGCCTGGTCGCTTTGTCTTGCCTGGCGATATGGCGGGAGCGCCTGCGTTGCAGTTCTTCCCGTGGCCGGATGTTGACGCCTGGGGTGAGTCCAAACTGGCACAGGCCGATAAACACACCAACGCCGGGATGCTGCGTGAGCGGTATAACTATTACTGCGAGAAAGTGGTGAAAGGTTTCTATAAGAATCACTTTCTGCGCTTCGACCGCCAGATTGTACTGGTGGATTGCCTGCAACCGCTCAACAGTGGTCCGCAGGCTTTTAACGATATGCGCCTGGCGCTGACGCAACTGATGCAGAGTTTTCATTATGGGCAGCGCACGCTGTTCCGGCGCTTGTTCTCGCCGGTTATCGACAAATTACTGTTTGCTGCGACGAAAGCGGACCATGTGACCATCGATCAGCACGCCAATATGGTTTCATTACTGCAACAACTGATTCAGGACGCCTGGCAAAATGCGGCGTTTGAAGGGATCAGCATGGATTGTCTGGGGCTGGCCTCAGTTCAGGCGACCACCAGCGGCATTATCGACGTTAACGGTGAGAAAATTCCGGCGCTGCGCGGCAATCGATTGAGCGATGGCGCACCGCTCACTGTTTATCCTGGCGAAGTTCCCGCACGTTTGCCCGGTCAGGCGTTCTGGGATAAGCAAGGTTTCCAGTTTGAGGCGTTTCGTCCGCAGGTAATGGATGTCGACAAACCGCTGCCGCATATTCGTCTTGATGCCGCGCTGGAATTTTTAATAGGAGATAAATTGCGATGACCGAACCGTTGTTAAAACCACGTATTGATTTCGACGGTCCGCTGGAGGTCGATCAGAACCCTAAATTCAGGGCGCAGCAGACCTTTGACGAAAGTCAGGCGCAAAATTTTGCACCGGCGACGCTCGACGCAGCACAGGAAGAAGAAGGGCAAGTTGAAGCGGTGATGGATGCCGCATTACGCCCGAAACGCAGTCTGTGGCGCAAAATGGTGATGGGCGGGCTGACGCTGTTTGGCGTGAGCGTTGTTGGTCAGGGGGTGCAGTGGACGATGAATGCCTGGCAAACCCAGGACTGGGTGGCGCTGGGCGGTTGTGCCGCTGGGGCATTGATCATCGGCGCTGGCGTTGGCTCTGTGGTGACGGAGTGGCGGCGGTTATGGCGCTTGCGCCAGCGTGCTCATGAGCGTGATGAAGCGCGAGATTTGCTGCATAGCTACGGTACTGGAAAAGGGCGAGTTTTTTGTGAAAAGCTGGCGCAGCAGGCGGGGATCGATCAGTCGCATCCGGCGCTGCAACGCTGGTATGCCTCGATCCATGAAACGCAGAACGATCGCGAAGTCGTCAGTTTGTATGCCCATCTGGTTCAGCCGGTGCTGGATGCGCAGGCGCGCCGCGAAATCAGCCGTTCAGCGGCAGAATCTACGCTGATGATTGCCGTCAGTCCGCTGGCGCTGGTGGATATGGCGTTTATTGCCTGGCGCAATCTGCGGTTGATTAATCGCATCGCCACGCTGTATGGCATTGAACTGGGTTATTACAGCCGTTTGCGTCTGTTTAAACTGGTGCTGCTGAATATCGCTTTCGCCGGGGCCAGTGAACTGGTGCGCGAAGTGGGGATGGACTGGATGTCGCAGGATCTCGCCGCACGCTTGTCGACGCGCGCTGCCCAGGGGATTGGTGCCGGGCTACTGACTGCGCGTCTGGGAATTAAAGCTATGGAACTTTGCCGTCCGTTGCCGTGGATTGACGATGACAAACCCCGTCTGGGTGATTTCCGTCGTCAGCTTATCGGTCAGGTAAAAGAGACGCTGCAAAAGGGCAAAACGCCCAGCGAAAAATAACGCAATATCGGGTACTGATCGGATATCTTTACGCCGAAGTGCCCGTTTATTCGTCTTTGTGTCAATGTTTGTTGACAGAAACCTTCCTGCCACTCGAATAGTGTCATATCATCATATTAATTGTTCTTTTTTCAGGTGAAGGTTCCCATGCGTCTGGAAGTCTTTTGTGAAGACCGACTCGGTCTGACCCGCGAATTACTCGATCTACTAGTACTAAGAGGCATCGATTTACGCGGTATTGAGATTGACCCAATCGGGCGGATTTACCTTAATTTTGCCGAGCTGGATTTTGACAGTTTCAGCAGCCTGATGGCGGAAATTCGCCGTATAGCAGGTGTTACCGATGTACGCACGGTGTCGTGGATGCCTTCCGAGCGTGAACATCTGGCGCTGAGCGCATTGCTTGAGGCATTGCCTGAACCCGTGCTTTCTGTCGATATGAAAAGTAAAGTGGACATGGCGAATCCGGCGAGTTGTCAGCTATTTGGTCAGAAACTTGAGCGTTTACGCAATCATACCGCTGCGCAATTGATTAACGGATTTAATTTTTTACGTTGGCTGGAGAGTGACCCGCAGGATTCGCATAACGAACATGTGGTGATCAACGGGCAGAATTTCTTGATGGAGATAACGCCGGTCTATCTTCAGGATGAAAATGACCAGCACGTTTTGACTGGTGCGGTGGTGATGCTGCGTTCGACGATTCGTATGGGGCGTCAGTTGCAAAATGTGGCTGCGCAGGACGTCAGCGCCTTTAGCCAGATTGTCGCCGTTAGCTCGAAAATGAAACACGTTGTCGAGCAGGCGCAAAAACTGGCGATGTTAAGCGCGCCGCTACTGATCACGGGTGACACGGGTACAGGTAAAGATCTCTTTGCTTATGCCTGTCATCAAGCCAGCCCTCGTGCCGGTAAACCTTATCTGGCGCTGAACTGTGCATCTATTCCGGAAGATGCCGTTGAGAGCGAACTGTTTGGGCATGCCCCGGAAGGGAAGAAAGGGTTCTTTGAGCAAGCGAACGGCGGTTCGGTGCTGCTGGATGAGATTGGTGAGATGTCGCCACGGATGCAGGCTAAACTGCTGCGTTTCCTCAATGATGGCACCTTCCGTCGGGTTGGCGAAGATCATGAAGTGCATGTTGATGTGCGGGTGATTTGCGCGACGCAGAAGAATTTGGTTGAGCTGGTGCAAAAAGGCGTATTTCGGGAAGATCTCTATTATCGCCTGAACGTGTTGACGCTGAATCTGCCGCCGTTGCGTGACTGCCCGCAGGATATCATGCCGTTAACCGAATTGTTCGTCGCGCGCTTTGCCGACGAGCAGGGAGTGCCGCGTCCGAAATTGGCTGCCGATCTGAATACCGTGCTGACACGTTATGGTTGGCCGGGTAACGTGAGGCAATTGAAAAATGCGATTTACCGTGCACTAACGCAACTGGATGGCTACGAACTGCGCCCACAAGATATTTTGCTGCCAGATTATGACGCTGCTACCGTCCCTGTGGGGGAAGATGCGATGGAAGGTTCGCTGGATGAGATCACCAGCCGATTTGAACGATCGGTATTAACCCAGCTTTATCGCAATTACCCCAGCACGCGCAAACTGGCAAAACGTCTGGGTGTTTCCCATACCGCGATTGCCAACAAATTGCGTGAATACGGCCTGAGTCAGAAGAAGAGCGAAGAGTAAACACGTAAAATGCCTGATGGCGCAATACCATCAGGCATAATAACTTACGCTTTCAGTACAGCCAGAGCTGCGTCGTAATCCGGCTCGGTGGTGATTTCATTCACCAGTTGGCTGAAAATCACATTGTCATTTTCATCAATTACGACAACTGCGCGCGCTGCCAGGCCTTTCAAGGGGCCTTCAGCGATCTCAACACCGTAAGCTTTCAGGAATTCGCTATTACGGAAAGTGGAAAGGGTGATTACATTGTTCAGACCTTCCGCACCGCAGAAACGAGACTGGGCGAATGGCAGATCGGCAGAAATACACAGTACAACGGTGTTATCGATTTCTGTCGCCAGTTGGTTAAACTTACGTACTGATGCGGCGCAAACACCGGTATCAATACTCGGGAAAATGTTCAGCACTTTGCGTTTACCCGCAAACTGACCGAGGGTGACGTCAGACAGATCTTTTGCCACGAGAGTAAAAGTCTGCGCTTTGCTACCCACTTGCGGGATGGAATTGGCGACTGTAACCGGGTTGCCCTGGAAATGAACGATTTGTGACATGATTATCTTTCCTGTTTACATATAGTTAACGTCACATCTAGTTTATGCTAACTGTCAATAACACAGCAAACGCTATTTGCGCTTAATCCGCAAACCACCGCGGCAACAAGGAGTAAAGATGAGAACCGTAAAGGTATTTGAGGAAGCCTGGCCGTTACATTCCCCGTTTGTGATTGCGCGAGGTAGCCGTAGTGAAGCGCGTGTGGTGGTGGTTGAACTGGAAGAGGATGGTGTTAAAGGCGTAGGGGAATGTACTCCCTATCCGCGCTACGGTGAAAGCGATGCTTCGGTAATGGCGCAAATTATGAGTGTTGTGCCGCAACTGGAAAAAGGACTGACACGAGAAGAGTTGCAAAAAATTTTGCCCGCTGGTGCGGCACGCAATGCGCTGGATTGTGCGTTGTGGGATCTCTGTGCGCGTAAACAGCAGCAGACGTTAGCTGAATTTATCGGCATAACGCTTCCCGACACTATTACCACGGCGCAGACAGTGGTTATTGGTACGCCGGATCAGATGGCCAGCAGTGCATCAGCACTCTGGCAGGCGGGGGCGAAATTGCTGAAAGTGAAGCTGGATAACCATCTTATTAGCGAGCGGATGGTGGCGATCCGCGCAGCGGTTCCGGATGCGACGTTGATTGTTGATGCTAATGAATCCTGGCGCGCGGAAGGGTTGGCGGCGCGATGTCAGTTGTTGGCTGATTTAGGCGTCGCTATGCTGGAACAGCCGCTCCCGGCACAGGACGATGCGGCGCTGGAGAATTTTATTCATCCGTTACCCATTTGTGCTGATGAAAGCTGCCATACCCGCAGTAACCTGAAGGCGCTGCAAGGGCGCTATGAGATGGTTAACATCAAACTCGATAAAACCGGCGGGCTAACAGAAGCGCTGGCGTTGGCGACCGAAGCGCGTGCACAAGGTTTTAGCCTGATGTTGGGCTGCATGCTATGTACTTCACGCGCCATTAGCGCCGTTTTACCGCTGGTGCCGCAGGTCAGTTTTGCTGATCTTGATGGCCCGACCTGGTTGGCGGTGGATGTGGAGCCGCCGCTACAGTTTACGACCGGCGAATTGCATCTTTAGGATGCCAACGCAGTAAATTCGCCATTGCAAAGAGATACTTTTCGCTGGCTTCATCTGAGGAGACAGGCGGAAACTCGGCGGTAATACAGTGCAAGTTCAGATCAGCACACCAACTGCCGAAGGAGCCGGGCGTTTCATAGCCGACGCTGGTCACCAGCGGTAATTCAAACGCCTGAGCCAGCCATTCACCTAATTCACTGTGCCTGGGATCTTCAATACAAGCCAGCGGATCGTGAAAAGAGACTATCCAGGCGGGTTGGATACGATGAATGAGCTGGCACAACGCCTGGGTTTCAGGTTCTGAGCCTGGTTTATCTCCGGTCAGCAAGACCACGTCGCGCTTTTCGGCGGCGCTGTTCCAGCGGTACACCGTTTCACCTTCTTTCCAGTTCGCTGCAGGAAAGTTTCTGTTCAAATCCACACCATTAGCATTGGCTCGTAAACCAAGCTGGCAACCGTCAGGATTCACACAGAGCACGACATGATGGCGGCGCAGAGAAGGGGTTAATGTGCGTAATGCGCAGGAGAGGGTGACGACGGAAGAATTTTCGTCGCCGTGGGTGCCAGCCAGAATCAAACCACTTTCGCTGCTGGCTGCAGACGCCGGAAACCAGATCAATGGCGCACCTAATAATGAACGTCCGTAATGTTCGGTTCCTGGCGGAAAAGCGCCCCGTTCGGCGCGCGGGCGGGTCACGGTCATAATCGTCTCGAATATAAGAAGTATTACAGGCAGTGTTGTGCAAATTTTGCGGATTATCAAATCCTTTTCGACAACGATATGTTATCGATCCTTTATCACTTTTTTACCGGAAGTTATTTGCATTTCTTCAAGGAGAAACAAATAATTACGCATCAATCTTAACATCGTTTTGAGGGTATCTTATGAAGCACTCTGTTTCAGTCACTTGTTGTGCGCTGTTAGTCAGCAGCATTTCCCTGTCGTATGCTGCAGATGTTCCGGGCGGCACAGTACTGGCAGAGAAACAGGAGTTGGTGCGCCACATTAAAGATGAGCCTGCATCATTAGACCCCGCGAAAGCCGTGGGTTTGCCAGAGATTCAGGTCATTCGCGATTTGTTTGAAGGGTTGGTGAATCAGAACGAGAAAGGCGAGATTGTGCCTGGCGTTGCTACCCAGTGGAAAAGTAATGACAACCGCATCTGGACTTTTACCCTGCGCGATAACGCCAAATGGGCCGATGGTACACCGGTAACGGCACAGGATTTTGTCTATAGCTGGCAGCGTCTGGTGGATCCGAAAACGTTGTCTCCGTTTGCCTGGTTTGCCGCACTGGCTGGAATCAACAACGCCCAGGCAATTATTGATGGTAAGGCTACGCCAGCTCAACTTGGCGTCACCGCTGTTGATGCCCATACTCTGAAAATTCAGCTTGATAAACCGTTGCCCTGGTTTGTGAATTTAACCGCTAACTTTGCTTTTTTCCCGGTGCAAAAAGCCAACGTTGAAAGTGGTAAAGAGTGGACGAAGCCCGGGAATCTGATCGGCAATGGTGCTTATGTACTTAAAGAGCGCGTAGTAAATGAAAAGCTGGTCGTGGTGCCGAATACCCATTATTGGGATAACGCTAAAACGGTGCTGCAGAAAGTGACTTTCCTGCCAATTAACCAGGAGTCCACCGCGACCAAGCGCTATCTTGCAGGTGATATTGATATCACTGAATCCTTCCCAAAAAATATGTATCAGAAACTACTGAAGGATATTCCAGGGCAGGTTTATACGCCGCCGCAGTTGGGGACGTATTATTATGCATTTAACACGCAAAAAGGGCCAACGGCAGATCAACGTGTCCGTCTGGCATTAAGCATGACGATTGATCGTCGTCTGATGGCAGAAAAAGTATTAGGTACAGGTGAAAAGCCGGCATGGCATTTTACGCCAGATGTTACCGCCGGATTTACGCCAGAACCTTCGCCGTTTGAGCAAATGAGTCAGGAAGAACTGAATGCCCAGGCGAAAACATTGTTGAGCGCTGCCGGATATGGTCCACAGAAACCGTTGAAACTTACACTGCTGTATAACACTTCGGAAAATCACCAGAAAATTGCTATTGCCGTCGCGTCGATGTGGAAAAAGAATCTTGGTGTAGATGTCAAATTACAAAATCAGGAATGGAAAACCTATATCGATAGTCGTAACACCGGTAACTTTGATGTTATTCGCGCCTCGTGGGTCGGGGATTATAATGAACCATCGACTTTCTTGACGCTGTTAACATCAACGCACTCAGGGAATATTTCACGTTTTAACAATCCGGCATACGACAAGGTACTGGCTCAGGCATCGACTGAAAATACCGTTAAAGCGCGCAACGCCGATTACAACGCGGCAGAGAAAATCCTGATAGAACAAGCACCGATTGCGCCGATTTATCAATATACCAATGGTCGGTTAATCAAACCGTGGTTGAAAGGTTATCCAATTAATAACCCGGAAGATGTGGCGTATAGTCGGACTATGTATATAGTGAAGCATTAATATGATGTCATCTGGCGCGGTTAAGCGCGCCAGATTTAACAATCCCGATAAAATCCCTTCTTTTTTTAAATCCTCCCTATAAAAAATCATTCCAACGATGGAATTTTGAAATTTTCTGGCAATATCGAACATAAATAATAATCAAATGTTTTATTTGTCAGGTGTATTACATACGCTGAATATAAGCTGTGCTTTACTTTTCTTTACAACGTAAAGCGAATTGCATTCCTGGTGAAATATCTTCATTAGAAAACAGACATACAGCTAAAAAATGGGGTGGTAAAATGAAAAAACTTTCAGCTATTCCGTTAGTTATCTCGTTATTATTCATTAATTATTCCTCTTTAACGCTGGCCGCAGAATCACTGCCCGATGCCTCATCGCTGGGACTGGAAAACTTAACGAATGATCTCTCCCGGCAAGAATTGTTTGTGAAAATTCTGGAATCGGATCCTTCGCGTGATAAAGAGTTTGATTCCTTTGCTGTAAAAAAATATTTTAAATTTCCGGCTGATGTTGCTTACGATTCAGTATTGAATCAACCACGACCCAGTTCTTTATTTGGTGTGGATATCAGCCATCATAACGGCAGGAACTTCCCGATCGAACTGTTGGCAAAAAATAAGTCTGTGTTCTTGTATATGAAGTCCAGTCAAGGAACACGTTATGTTGATCCTGAATTCGCCGGCTTTTGGCAGCGGGCCGGCGATACTGAACGAGGGATAAAACTTCACCGTGGAGCCTACCACTTTCTTTCCAGCGGTACACCGGCAGACGACGCAGAATTGTGGGGACGCAAGCAGGCAATGACGTTTGTCAAAGTTATCAAAGCTAACGGTGGGCTAAGGGCGACAGACATGCCACCGGCAGTGGATGTTGAGTGGGATGTGGATTCATTAACGGGTAAGGACCGCTGGCAGAAGCGCAAACCTGCGGAAATTATAACAATGATCAAGGCGTTTACCGCGCAGGTAGAAGCCGATTTAGGGCGTAAACCGGTTATCTACACTGCACGTGCGTGGTGGAAAGATGCCGTTGGTGGGGAAAATAGTTTCGCCCAGGTCGCAGAACATAAACTGTGGCTGGCTGATTACTCTAATCAGGCACAGGCCAGTGAAACCCCGCGTTCAATTAACCAGACAAAATGGGCAATCTGGCAGTTTACCGATGCTGCACAGCTTAATTTGGGATCGAGTAAGAAATTCGATGCCAGTATTTATAAAGGACCGACTGCTGAGTTTTATTCCACTCTTGGTGTTCAGGAGTTTTAAATTATGAACAGACGATGGCTAATTTTATGTAAATCGGCCCTTGGGCTGTTCATTGCAGGAATATCACTGGGAATGACTGACGTCCTGGCAGATGATATTTGCAAAAATGGCGCAATGGTCCCTGATGAATATTGTCATTTTTTTATCCATTATGGCTCTGAGAACCCTGGGAGACTGGATATCCGAATCAGTGACGCATTAAAAATACCTGATCAGGATGCAGCAAAAACTCGCTCCATCGGGTTGATTATTGCAATTTCAAAATATCCACTTTTGCATGAGGATATTCCTGCCGCAGCGGTAGATGGCCAAAGAATGGCTGATTTTCTTATCAACGGACAGAAGTTTGATGAGGTTATTTTATTAAAAGATCAGGATGCATCGCTGGATAATATTAATTATTTTTTGAAAGAATATCTACCTGCCAGAGGGACGATGTTTGATAAGAAAGCCCGTTTGTTAATTGCTTATTCAGGACATGGGCGTTTTGGTACTCAAAATGGTAATTCTGATAAAGCACCGGCATTTGTTTTGAGTAATGCTACAGATATCGATGGTTCAAAAGGGATGTATGAAATGCCAGCGCTGAATGCACAGCTTAATATTCTGGCAAAGCGTTATTTCCATGTTCTGACTTTAGTCAATGCTTGCTTTGGTTCTGGCTTGTATGGCATGACCATCGGAGCGGGTAACTCTAACTCGTACAGTAATCCAGGTGCGTATGCAATAGCTGCCGGTGACGATAAAACAGAGGTTTACTCGCTGGATGCAAAGCGCGGAAGTGTCTTTTTTGATACAATTATCAAAGGGGTAACGAATGGTGTTGCCGACGAACGTTTTGGTAAGTCATATATGGTAAAGGTAGATGGTAAGAAAGAATACTATGCCGGAATAACCAGAACGTTGAGTTTATTTATCTATGTTAACGATCAATATTCAGATATTAATGAAAAGCTGGATGAACAAGGGAAGGGATTACATTTAAGTGATGCCTGGATTGGTGCAACAGAAATTCCCGCAGGCCCTGGGGGATTCTTCTTCATCAATGAGCCTGCGGCAAGTCGTCTGGATAATAAGACTCAACTGGCTGCGGGAAAAGCAGGAGAGTTTACTAATATCGATGTGGCATCATTCTCTATTGATAAGCCAGATTCTTCCCCCGCAGATAATCAAGAAAAAGATAATAAATTAATTGAGATTCCTTATGGTCCCGTAAGTGCAATTCCCAATCGTCCTGATATTCGTATTTTTAAAACGCCGGAGATTTATCCGATCCATGGACATGATATTTCATCTAATGATGGTGAGATCGACTGGAAATTGTTTCAGGAAAAATCGTCTGCGCGTTTTGTATATACGAGAGTAGTTGGCTGGAGAGGTCCCGATTCATCATTTAAGTCTCACTGGAAACAATTAGCTGATTCCAAATTTGACCGTGGAGGTTATTTCAAATTTGATTTTTGTCGCACTCCTGAAGCACAACTGGAAACGGCAAAAAGCCTCCTGCCTGCTGATCCAAATATGTTACCGCCCGGTATTTTATTGGTAAACCCTGAAGGTGAAGATACAACTCAACTAGCCTGTTTTAAAAAATCGGGAATGGCGAAAGCACGTAATGATATTTTGCACTTTGCTGGTCTGGTCTATCAAAATTATCATAAGACCCCCATATTTTATGGCAATCATAATAATCTGTCCCACTTCATGGATAGTCGATTTGAGCAGTATATGGTGTGGATGGGGTATTGGGGACAAGCTGGCGTGAAGCTTGAGGGGCGCAATCCCTGGACGCTTTGGCAATATTCAGGGAATGAAACTGTACCGGGGATCGGCCACAGCACTGAGTCGGAAGTTTTCTTTGGTACTGAAGAACAGTATGTTCAGTTTAAAGCGGGTGAGAATAATGTAGCACTGGCTGCTGTTAATTGAAAAAATAAATAAGACTGGATGGCAAATATGTACATCGCCATCCAGTTTCTGCGGGTTGTTACTTCATCTGATCCGGCGGTGTAATATTATCCATATACAACGTCTGGCTTGGGAAGGCAAAATCTGCGCCATGCGACTGTACAATATCGATAATCTTCAAATAAACATCCTGTTGGACTGCCAGCCATTCGGCCCATACCGTGGTTTTGGTAAAGCAATAAACCATGATATTTAATGACGAGTCAGCAAACTGGTTGAAATAGACCAGTAAGGTTTGTCGCTGATCGATGTCGGGGTGATTTTTCAGCATTTCGCGTACTGCTTCGACAACGGCACCCACTTTTGCCGCGTCTTCATAACGTAAACCGATGGTCGTAGTAATACGACGGTTGGTCATGCGTCCCGGGTTTTCTACGCTGATAGACGAAAACAGCGAGTTTGGCACGTACAGAGGACGGTGATCAAAGGTGTTTATTTTAGTGATACGCCAGCCAATTTCTGCCACCGTACCTTCGATATTTCTGTCCGGTGAACGGATCCAGTCGCCAATGCTAAAGGGGCGATCGAAATAGAGCATAATCCCGGAAAAGAAGTTACTCAAAATATCTTTACCGGCCATACCGACAGCAAGACCACCAATACCACCGAAGGTCAGCAACCCGGAAAGGCTCATACCAAAATGTTCACCGTAAAGCAGAACAATCACCACAATTATGCAGATTTTGATGATACGTGACATAATCCGCGCACTGGTGATATCACGGCCTTTTTTTATCTGTTGTTTTTCAAACTGGTTAATCAGAAGGAATAACTTAACCGTCAGAATAAGCGCAATCAGTGACGTACAAATAAAATCGACGGCGTCTGGTGTGATAAATTTGAGTTTGTAATTTTCAATGACATAATTAATGATGCTGCCAACAGCACTAATAATTATGGTGTAGATCAAAAATTGAACCGCATGGAATAAGAATCCTTTCTTGTTACGATTCCCACGACGAAACAAAAAGCTCATCAGAATCAATGCTGCGCAGCTACCGAAAATAATGACCAGATTAAGCGCATTATTTGTAAACAGTTCAGCGATCATTGTTTTATCAGGCTCCTCCAGATTGGTTGAAGTCATGCCGGAAACCCCTGGCGGGGCTATTTTACCGCGACAAATGATTCATATCATCAATAGTAAGGGAAGGAAGTAGCAACATCAGCGAATTGATCAATAGATTGATGATATAAACGTCAACAATCTGACGCCTTCAGAGCAGACAACGACAAAATGTCATGGTATTGTTACGCATAAGTAACAGAGAGTTTGTTTGCACAAGGATTACATTATGATCATGATGAAATTAAAGTCAGCGAGGGGAAGAAAGTTTCTCTTAGGCTTGTTGGCGGTTTTTATTATTGCGGCGTCGGTGGTGACTCGCGCAACCATTGGTGGTGTTATTGAACAATATAATATTCCGCTGTCTGACTGGACGACATCAATGTATGTGATTCAATCTTCGATGATTTTCGTGTACAGCCTGGTTTTTACCGTGTTGCTGGCAATCCCGCTGGGAATTTATTTCCTCGGTGGCGATGAGAAATAAGCAAGAAGAAAAGGCCCGAAGTATCGGGCCTCGTGAGTAATTAAAGAACGATTAATCGTCGTCGTCTTCTTCTTCGTCATCCAGTTCAACTGGCGTCTGGTATTGATCGGGTTTGATTACCAGCAGGTCGCAACGGAGATGATCAATCACCTGTTCCGCCGTATTGCCAAGGAATGCCGCGGAAATTCCGGTTCGTCCTACGGTGCCAAGAACGACAATTCCTGCCTGCAAATGTTCCGCTAGATCAGGAATCACTTCTTCCGGCAGACCTTTTTCGACGTGCGTCATGTTTTCATTAATACCGAATTTCTGCCGCAGGGCTTTCATCGCCAGCAAATGTTGTCCGCGGATAGCGTCGTTATAAACGCTTGGATCAAATTCCGGCAGCTCAATAGCAATATTAATAGGAGTAACGGGATACGCGCCAACCAGATGGACTTCGGTGTGATTCACCTGTGCAGCCAGTTCAATCGTCTCTTTCACCAGTTTTTCATTGAGCGCATTATGATACGGCTCTTCGCTGGCGAGATTTACTGCCACCAACGCCTTACCGCCTTCCGGCCACGGTTGATCTTTCACCATCCACACCGGACTTGGGCATTTACGCAACAGATGCCAGTCGGTAGGGGTAAAGATAACCGCTTCCAGACGATCATGTTGGTGTGCCATTTTCAGGACTAAATCGTGCCCACCGCTGACCACTTCCTGAATGATGGCTTCGAAAGGACGGTTATGCCAGACCACTTTGATTTCAATGGGGACGCCAGCGTTAAGATAATATTTCGCCTGCTCGTGTATCCACGCAGTTCGCTGACTGATAACACCCTGACGCATGGCGGTGCGCTCGTCCGGGGAGAGCAGGGTAGTCATTTCGTATGAGAAATCATAAATCGGCAAAAAAGCTTTAATTTTGCCACCAATCCGTTGATGTAAATAAACAGCTCGCCGTAATGCTGGTTGATCGTCCTGGTTAGGATCGATAACAACGAGCATGTTCTGATACATAGCCATACAGGGTCTCCTTACAACAACTGTCAATGCAGTTTGTAATTAAAAGATTAACCCATATCTGGTGAATGAAACAGTGATGAACCTTCTGCCAGATCAATAAATCAGAAAAATTTAATGATATGACAGAAGGATAGTCGATTATGCGGAAAAATCAGGCGACGTTGCGCGTATGACCAGCAAGCAGAGCCAGCGCATCGTTATTTTCGATGGTGATGTATTTACCTTTGACTGCCAGCATGCCGCTTTTTTGGAAGCGTCCCAGCAGACGGCTGATGGTTTCTACCGTCAGGCCCAGGTAGTTGCCGATATCGCCACGAGTCATCGTCAGGCGGAATTCACGAGGGGAGAAGCCGCGTTGGGCAAAACGACGGGACAGGTTGTAGATAAAAGCAGCCAGACGTTCTTCTGCATTTTTCTTCGACAGCAGCAGAATCATGTCCTGATCGCCTTTAATTTCACCGCTCATCAGACGCATCATCTGCTGACGCAGATTCGGCATTTTACCAGACAGATCGTCCAGTGTTTCGAACGGGATTTCACATACCATTGACGTTTCCAGCGCCTGGGCGAAGCTAGGGTGATGACCGCTGCCAATAGCGTCAAAACCTACCAGATCGCCTGCTAAATGGAAGCCAGTGATTTGCTCGTCGCCTTGCTCTGTGATGGTATAACTTTTAATCGTACCGGAGCGGATGGCATAAAGCGATTTAAGTTCATCACCAGCCTTAAACAGCGTCTGGCCTTTCTGAATAGGCTTCTTTCGCTCAATGATATTATCAAGCTGATCAAGCTCATGTTCGTTTAGTGTGAACGGGATGCAAAGCTGACTGATGCTGCAATCCTGGCAATGGATAGCACAACCGCCAGACTGAATGCGCCGTATAATTCGCTTTTCCGGGATCATAGGTCTGCTCAAGCCGTAATTGATATTTGTCAATTTTAACATCTTTTTAGGGAGCAAGTAAGTCTAAGCAAACCTTAACAGCGGAGAATTCCGATAATAGATGTAAATATATATCTATCTACTTGAAAATTCTTAAATTATTAAGGATGGCTTTACATAAAACTGTGAGCAAACCGGCACAAATTGTTTAAGGTCTACAGCAGCAGATAGCCTTCATGGCGCAATAACCACTCTTTTCGCTGCACTCCGCCTGCATATCCGGTCATCGTGCCGTTTCGTCCAATAACCCGGTGGCAAGGTACGACAATACTGATCGGATTTGAACCGTTCGCCGCGCCAACGGCGCGCGCTGCGCCCGGACGACCCAGATGTTCTGCCAGTTGACCGTAATGCATTACCTGGCCACAAGGAATAGTGCGCAATGTTTTCCACACTTCCCGCTGAAATGGAGTACCACCAGTAGCGGTAGGAAGGGTATCAATAATGCTAAGATTACCGGCAAAATAGTCGCGAAGTTTGTCGCTAAGACCGCCGGGATTGGTTGCGGAAATTCGCTCATAACCTTCTTTGCGATAATGGATGTCCAGCAATTGCACCATGCGATCACTGTACTCTTCCCATTCAACCGCCCGCAGACGGAATTGTTCATCGCAAATCACCCATAGTGGACCCAATGGGGTGGCAATTTTTTCTTCAAGTAATCTCAGCATCCGTTCTCTCTCAAGACAAACGTGGGTAAAACCCGGACTAATCAGTAGACCGACAAGATACCATGCCAGCAATATCAGCAGCCATACCACCAAGAATATAAGAGGAGACAGTAAGGCTAACAAATTGTAGGTATCCAGTTTGGCGACTGGCTTATATCGTTGCAGGAGTCAGAGAAACAGAGATATTAGTGCTGATGGTTATATAGAGGTGCAAACAATGCAAAAAAGGGGGCAGGCAGCCACTGCTGATCGCGTTTTTAGTCTGCGAATGTGATTATCTTCTGCGCACGCATAAAAAAATAGAGCCTGTCGACATCCGCCAGACTCTACAGTACACACAGCAGTGCATCCGCGTCTTTATTCCGGCCTGGGTTCCTGTCTGCCGGTGACAGTGTTATAACGGTTTTACCACTCTGTTGCCAATTTTCTTCAGTGACCGGTTTCACGAAAATATAAGTTAAATCAGCCGCTATACAACTGAGTCATCATGCATTAATGCTTCGCCGTAATATATGTTGTTCCTAATCTGCATACGGGAAATTGCGCCAGACCGTTGTCGGCCTGATGGGGCACAGTTATTATATCGCGCTCTGTATTGCGTGAGGATGCTACATGAACCCTGACGACAAATCGCTGTTTCTTGACGCCATGGAAGATGTCCAGCCACTGAAATGCGCTACTGATGTCTACTGGCATCCAACGCGTAACCAACGTGCGCCGCAGCGTATAGATACGCTGCAACTTGATAATTTTCTCACCACCGGATTTCTTGACATTATTCCACTAAACCAGCCGCTGGAATTTCGTCGGGAAGGGTTACAACATGGGGTGATTGATAAGCTACGCAGCGGCAAATATCCGCAGCAGGCCAGCCTGAATTTACTGCGCCAGCCGGTGGAGGAGTGCCGTAAAATGGTATTCAGTTTTATTCATCAGGCGCTGGCGGACGGCTTGCGAAATGTGCTTATTATTCATGGCAAAGGGCGGGAAGATAAATCACACGCGAATATTATTCGTAGCTATGTGGCGCGTTGGCTGACGGAGTTCGAAGACGTACAGGCCTATTGCACCGCACTACCGCATCATGGCGGTAGCGGGGCATGTTACGTCGCGCTGCGTAAAACGGTGCAGGCGAAGCTGGAAAACTGGGAACGCCACGCTAAACGTAGTCGATAATTAAATGACGCTTCCGCGTTTTTGAATATATCAGGCGGCTAACACGCGGTTGCGTCCGTCATTTTTTGCCCGATACAAGGCATCATCAACACGCTTAAACAGTTCATCGATGTTTTCATTTCCTTCGTGATGCGCCACGCCAATACTGACTGTGAAGCGCGGTAAGCCCGAAATACTCACTTTTGCCACGCTCAAGCGGATAGTTTCAGCCAACGAAAGTGCAGTATCCAACGGGGTTCTCGGCAACAATAAGACGAACTCTTCCCCCCCCCAACGAAACACCAAATCGCCTTTGCGGGCGCAACTTTCAAGAGTATGGGCAAGCGAGCATAACACTTCATCTCCTTTCTGATGACCGTATAAGTCATTGATATGCTTAAAACGATCGGTGTCGATGAGCAACAAACTATAATCCTGAGCTATTGCCAGGTGCTGCATCTGTCCGGGGTCAGTTATGTGATAAAACTGCCGACGGTTGAGTAATCCCGTTAGTGCATCATGGTGGGCTGCATGTTCCAGTTGTTCCTCCAGCCGTTTTTGCTCTGTAATATCATGTACGATGCATAACATTAACCTGTCGCCGTAAATCTCAATTGGCCCGGCATAAGTTTGCACATGCCGAATGGAGCCATCTGCCAGTTTATGGACAAAATTGAGAGGCTTATGGCCGCCGGGCAACCGTGAAATTTCATGCATGACTGGCATGATGCGACGCCCAAGCATATTTATTTCCCAGGTGTGCTTCTGACACATTGTTTCATGGTTGTAGCCGTAGAAATTGAGCGCGGCCAGATTAGCATCGACGATTTGGCCATCACGTGAGGGATCAATTAACAGCATCGGTGCAGAGTTGGTCAGAAAAAAACGAGCATAAAACCCTTGTTTTTTACGCTGATAATTCGCTGAACGACTGGCTTTTAACCCCAGTGTTGCTGGAGTTTCCATTCCTTCGAAGATAATTACTTTTCCCGTCTCACTCATCTCTTTGAGGGTCAATCGGCAGCTTAATGCCGCCTCTTCACCATTACGCTGGACAGTGAGAATTTCTACAATATCGAGCTGGTTATGCAAGTCTGTGAGGTATTTAGGAAGCTCGTTTTGCGAGGAGATGGAATAGAGGCCGGTACGTAGCTGACTAAAGGTGAGTTCTTGCATCAAAAGTCGCGCTGCACTATTGGCATAAATTAATTGTTCTTCAAAGGGTGAAACGATCCAGACAGGACTGGTTAATAAGTCCAGAGTATTGAAGTTGTGCGTAGTCATTGAAATCCCGTTATTTTTATCAATCTTTTGTTACTACCTGATCGCAAAAATGCCACGACAAATGATCAGATAATTCTGATAATGATAGACGCTATTTAACGCTTTACACGTTTTCAAATCAGGAAAAGTATTTTGCTTTCTGTATTTAATTTTGACAGGATTTTATTAATCATTTCAGGGTAATGGGGTGATGAGATGTTGCGTAAGATGACCAGAAGACTAGACTACAAAATAATGCGTTGACAATGGAGGCACTGTGGAAGTGATTAAGGGAGCGGACGTAAATGTCCCGGATGCAGTATTTGCCTGGATGTTGGATGGTAAAGGCGGAGTTAAACCGCTGGAAAATACAGATGATATAGATGAAGCGCATCCTTGCTGGCTCCACCTCAATTATGTGCACCATGACAGTGCCCAATGGCTGGCGACAACACCCTTGTTGCCAAATAACGTACGCGATGCGCTGGCGGGGGAAAGCACGCGGCCCAGGGTCAGCCGTCTTGGGGAAGGGACGTTGATTACTTTACGCTGCATTAATGGCAGTACTGATGAACGTCCCGATCAACTGGTCGCCATGCGTGTTTATATGGATGGACGGTTAATTGTCTCGACCCGACAACGTAAAGTGTTGGCGCTGGATGATGTGGTTAGCGATCTGGAAGAGGGAACCGGCCCGACCGATTGCGGTGGCTGGCTGGTGGATGTGTGTGATGCGTTAACCGATCATTCCAGTGAGTTTATAGAACAACTGCACGATAAAATTATCGACCTGGAAGATAATCTGCTCGATCAACAAATACCGCCGCGCGGTTTCCTGGCGTTGCTGCGTAAACAATTAATTGTGATGCGTCGCTATATGGCACCGCAGCGTGATGTTTATGCTCGCCTTGCCAGTGAGCGTCTGCCGTGGATGAATGACGACCAACGCCGCCGAATGCAGGACATTGCCGATCGTCTCGGACGCGGCCTGGATGAGATTGACGCCTGTATTGCCCGAACCGGCGTGATGGCAGATGAAATCGCTCAGGTCATGCAGGAAAATTTAGCGCGTCGTACTTATACGATGTCGTTGATGGCAATGGTCTTTTTACCCAGTACGTTTTTAACTGGGTTATTTGGTGTCAACCTCGGTGGCATTCCTGGCGGGGGATGGCAATTCGGCTTTTCGCTTTTTTGTATTCTGTTAGTTGTTCTTATTGGTGGTGTTGCTTTATGGTTGCATCGTAGTAAATGGTTGTAACAAAAGAAAATTTGTCTACTTCCTGTATATAAAAACGCCGTAAAGTTTGAGCGAAGTCAATAAACTCTCTACCCATTCAGGGCAATATCTCCCTCGCAGGTGAATGCAACGTCAAGCGATGGGCGTTGCGCTCCATATTGTCTTACTTCCTTTTTTGAATTACTGCATAGCACAATTGATTCGTACGACGCCGACTTAGATGAGTCGGCTTTTTTTTGCCTGTTATTTTTCAGCGTCTACCCTTTAAGAGTCCACCCCATGACCGGAGGGAAATATGACGACACTCATTTATTTGCAAATTCCTGTCCCTGAACCCATTCCTGGCGATCCCGTACCAGTGCCAGATCCCATCCCTCGTCCGCAACCCATGCCAGACCCGCCGCCAGATGAAGAACCGATTAAATTGTCGCATCGTGAGCGTAGATCTGCGAGGATACGCGCCTGCTAATTTTGCGTCGATGACCACGAGAATAGATTGTGACCGCTTTTTCTACCCTGAACGTTTTGCCTCCCACCCAGCTCACTAACCTTAATGAGTTGGGCTATTTAACCATGACGCCGGTGCAGGCCGCCGCGCTTCCGGCGATCCTTGCCGGAAAAGATGTTCGCGTGCAGGCGAAAACTGGCAGCGGCAAAACGGCGGCATTTGGCCTTGGCTTGTTACAGCAAATTGATGCGTCGCTGTTTCAGACCCAGGCTTTAGTGCTGTGCCCGACCCGTGAACTGGCGGATCAGGTTGCCGGAGAGTTGCGCCGGCTGGCGCGTTTTCTGCCGAATACCAAAATCTTGACCTTATGCGGCGGCCAGCCGTTCAGCATTCAGCGCGATTCGCTGCAACATGCGCCGCATATCATCGTGGCAACGCCGGGTCGTTTGCTCGATCACCTGCAAAAAGGCACTGTATCGCTGGATACCCTGAATACGCTGGTAATGGATGAAGCCGACCGTATGTTGGATATGGGATTTAGCGACGCAATTGATGACGTCATCCGTTTTGCGCCTGCTTCTCGCCAGACGCTTCTGTTTTCTGCAACCTGGCCGGACGCAATTGCCGCGATTAGCGGTCGTGTACAACGCGATCCTTTAGCGATTGAGATTGATACGTCAGATGCTTTACCGCCTATTGAACAACAATTTTATGAGACATCCAGCAAAGGCAAAATTTCGTTGTTGCAGCGGTTATTAAGCTTGCATCAGCCATCATCTTGTGTGGTGTTCTGTAATACAAAAAAAGATTGCCAGGCTGTGTGTGATGCTCTGAATGAAGTAGGGCAAAGTGCATTGTCGTTACATGGCGATCTGGAACAACGCGACCGCGATCAGACGTTGGTTCGTTTTGCCAATGGTAGCGCACGTGTGCTGGTGGCGACCGATGTCGCGGCACGTGGTCTGGATATCAAATCTCTTGCGCTGGTGGTGAACTTTGAGCTGGCGTGGGACCCTGAAGTTCATGTACATCGCATCGGGCGTACTGCGCGAGCGGGGAATAGCGGTCTGGCGATCAGTTTCTGTGCTCCGGAAGAGGCGCAGCGGGCGAATATCATTTCTGACATGTTGCAGATAAAACTTAACTGGCAAACGCCACCAGCCAGCAGCGCCATTGTGCCGCTGGAAGCAGAAATGGCGACGTTGTGCATTGATGGTGGGAAAAAAGCGAAAATGCGTCCAGGCGATGTGCTGGGGGCGCTGACGGGGGATATTGGTCTGGATAGCACAGATATTGGCAAAATTGCCGTTCATCCAGCACATGTCTACGTCGCAGTGCGTCAGTCTGTTGCCCATAAGGCATGGAAACAGTTACAGGGCGGAAAGATTAAAGGGAAAACGTGCCGGGTGCGGTTATTAAAATAACGAAATGTTGAATTGCCGGATGCGACGCTGGTTGCGTCTTATCCGGCCAGCACAAGAATAGCCCGATAAGCTTGCGTATCGGGCGCTATCCTGGTTATTTCACTTCAACCACATTCAGGCGTAACTCATCCAACTGATTTTCATCTTCTTCAGGCTGCCAGCCCGCGGGTTGTAGTGGTAGCTCTTCGCGATCAAACGCCAGATCACCGCCGTTAACCACTTCAGAACCGTGGGTAATGCCTTTGAAATCGAACAGATTGGTATCGCACAGATGTGACGGCACCACATTCTGCATCGCGCTGAACATTGTCTCAATACGCCCTGGATAACGCTTATCCCAATCACGCAACATATCGGCAATCACCTGACGTTGCAGGTTAGGCTGTGAACCGCACAGGTTGCACGGAATAATCGGGAACGCTTTCGCATCGGCAAAACGCTGAATGTCCTTTTCACGGCAATAAGCCAGCGGACGAATTACGATATGTTTGCCGTCATCGCTCATCAGCTTTGGTGGCATACCTTTCATCTTGCCGCCGTAGAACATGTTTAAGAACAGCGTTTGCAGGATATCGTCACGATGGTGACCCAGTGCGATTTTCGTCGCGCCCAGTTCTGTTGCCGTGCGGTAAAGAATACCGCGACGCAGACGAGAGCAGAGTGAGCAGGTGGTTTTGCCTTCCGGGATCTTTTCTTTCACGATCCCATAAGTATTCTCTTCAACAATTTTGTACTCAACGCCCAGCTTTTCAAGATACTCCGGCAGGACGTGCTCCGGGAAACCGGGCTGCTTCTGGTCGAGGTTAACGGCAACCAGCGAAAAACTGATTGGCGCGCTTTGCTGCAAATTCCGCAGGATCTCCAGCATGGTATAGCTGTCTTTTCCCCCGGAAAGGCAAACCATAATGCGGTCGCCATCTTCAATCATATTGAAGTCAGCAATAGCTTCGCCCACATTGCGGCGCAGGCGTTTTTGTAATTTGTTCAGGTTGTATTGTTCTTTCTTCGTATTCTTTTGATTTTCTTGCATTATTTCAGTTCTCTGGTACTAAATGGGGCAAATTGGGGGCAAACTTTGCAACTACGATAACCGCGCATTCAACATAGCTACCTGTTCGTCGTTCATGTCATCAATCCACATACCGTAAATTTCATACACCATCTGCGCAGTTTCATGCCCCATCTGGCTGGCTATAAATGCCGGGTTCGCTCCTGCCGTCAACAACCAGCAGGCAAAAGTATGCCGCGTATGGTACGGATTACGGCGGCGAATACCAGCACGTTTTACTGCTGCATTCCATCTCGCCCCCAGACTGCTTACCGAGTAATAAGGTTTCTGTTTTCCGTTACACACCCTGGGCATGAAAACAAAATGCAGTTTTTGCTTTTCGGTTCTGCCGTACTCCCGATGATAAAAAGTGATTTCGCTTTTGCGATGATGCCCGGTTAGTTTGTATTGCTCCTTCAGTGCTTCAATAGCAGGCCGCAGTAGTGTTACCGTCCGAATCCCCGCATTTGTTTTTGGGGGACCGAACATATCAAGTATCGTCAGGTTTCTTCTGACATTCACAATTCCCTTCTCGAAATCCACATCCTCCCACGCCAGAGCAGCCAGTTCCCCGTGACGAAGCCCGGAGTAAACGGCAAATTTCCACAAGTTCTGGCTCTGTCCTTTTTCACTTTCCATTAATGCATTGAATTCTGTTTTAGATAACGGATCAGGCTTTATTCTGTTTCGCTGTAATTTTTTTACTCCTTCAAATGGTTTGGTTGATATAAATCCCGACTGATACGCAAAACGTAACAACGAACAGAGCAGGGCGATATAGTTATCAACTGTGCGCACGGTTCTTCCTTTTTTGTTGGATCTTGGATTATCCAGGTAAAGCGTTTCTCCATGCAGCAGTTCATTCCGGTAGTTTAAGATATCGCTATAACGAATATGTGATATTGGGGTACTCTCACAAATTATTATCCTGAGTGTTTTTAATTGTGATTTCGTTTTCTTCATTGTGTTTGTTGTTAACTCTGTCTCTTTAATTTTTGTCCAGATATCACAAAGCTCCCCGAACGTTTTTATGACCCTCGTTGTCACCATTTTTGCCCCAGTGCTGGACTGGGGGAAACGTCTTAAATACTCAAATTCACCGGAATTGATTTCATGAACTATCAACGCTCTTAAATTCCCGGCTTTTTTAATGTTACTGTTAGTAACCTCCCAGCCTTTCAATGTTTCCCGACATCGTTTTCCTCGAAACATGAACCAGATGCGAATGTATTTACCTCGAATCTCGACACCTGTTGGTAATTTAGACATATCATGAGTCTTTGATAAACTGATTTATCTTTGGATAGTTGTACCAGATAATCCCTCGCTTACTGTCTGGCTTCCCTAAAGGAGATACTCGTTTGAAGTGGAAGCCTTCCACCCAACAGTTCTGGCGGTATGCTTCAATTTGTCTGGCCCCCAGACCAGTGCGAAGCATCAGGCCGTATTCAACCATCCACTCTTCATTAAAGATTACTTGTGCCATCGCATCACCTCTGGCAGGCGCCAATGTTAGACTGAAATTGACGCCCGATGTTGATTATTAATAATCAGCTATGAAGTTTTAATTTGAATACAATGCAATTCACGAGGACTGAAGTTGCTCGCAATTAAAATTTATCAGTTTTACTTTCTGCTCTCTGGAAACGCCTGCTTCTTTTTTACCTGAGAGCATTTTTTCGCATTCTGATTTGGTTAATTTTGTTTTTGAGTACCTTGTCCAGTTAGTAGGAGTGCCACCTTCCTTTTCAATAGTGGCGGTAATTTTATACATGAACACCTCCATTATTATTTCCAGTGGTTCGTTTATTCCATCGTTCGAGTGCTTCTTTTTCACTTCCACCATAGCCGGTTCGGGATTCGCATCCGTTACACTTCGCGCGGTAATATCCTGAAATGGCTTTCACCGTTACTGATGGACAACCACAAAAAGGGCATGGTTTGACTTTTTCATACCGCATTGTCTTTTCTCTCATAAAATAAAATTTTGTGATGGCGGTGAGGCTACACCGCCAAAGTCAATATCAGGAGCCGATATATTCTGGTTTCATATCTGTCAGTGTCGTTTTATACGCCTCATATAATTCACCCAGATGTGGCCGGGCAGCATTCAGCGTATTTTCCAGAGCAGTAAATTTTTGTTCTGCTTCTGGATCACCTGAAGAAGGTAGGTCATTTATCATCTTCTCGATACGGGCAATAGCATTGAGACGGTGATGACGCTGAACCACTTTTCCTTTAAGTTCCGTATAGAGAGCGCCAAGTGTATTTTTATGATCTTCCACTTCCTGGCGAAGTGCTGTTGTTTCCCCGGTGCTTTGTGCCTGCTCAATACGTTCACGGAAAGCATCGATCCAGTTTTCCCCGGCATCCTGCTCAATAATTGTTGTTTCACGTTCCGCGCGGCAAGCGGAAGTGTTTTTATGTTCCTGAACCGGATTAATGATTTTTTCCTGTGGCTCGTCCAGTTCGTCCCTGGTGTACACTCCAAGAATCACTTCGGGGCAATAAAGGCGCGCCCAGCGTTTCAGCGCTAGATAGGCAAGCTGCTGGCGAGGATCGTCGGCCCATAGCGTTGAGTTACGTGTTCTGGCCTGCGCCAGAAGTAATTCCAGTACGCGTGGTTTACTTTCGCCGCGTAGTGTTGCCTGGACACGAACACCGATCCCGTTTTCATCGGCCAGCTTCCAGCCAGGTACACGATATTCTTTCCCTTTGTCGCTCTTCCTGATTTCAAATTTCCCGATAATTTTTTCCCACGGCCCGAACCAGTCATATTCAATACGCCCGGTTAGCGGCCCACGAGTACTGATTACGGCATTAACCAGTTGCGCTTCATATCCGAGCACACCATTCACAACGAAAGTTTTCTGAGCTACTGCGTAAGGGTTCATTTGCCACTGCATCGCCTGCATGGTGATGGCCATGCAGTCTGATGGATTTCCCCGGAGGTGTTCCGGTACAGTAGCCATGCCGGAAGCCATTACCTGGGAAAATGTCTGAATTGCAGCCAGGGACTGAGGGCTGAAAACCGCAACATTAGAGTTAATATTTTCTTGTTGAGTTAATTCGTTCATTGTGTCCTTCCTCAGATGCTCAGTGCTTCAAGACGACGAAGATCAAAGTCGTTTAATTCGTCGGTATAACTTTCGGTAATCGGTGCTGGCCAGTTGTTTGTCTCCAGGGCTTCGTTTATCTGGCGTAGCGTCCGGCGATATTCCTGTCGACCAAGTTCCAGGAGTTCCTGCGAGGCTTCCACGACTGCCACCCAGTGATAGCCAGCATCTTTGTTGACGAAGATCCAGAAAAATTTGTCCAGGTTTGCCACATCGCAATACATTGCGGCGCTGAGGTGATAATCACGCTCAATAATTTCACGGTGCAGGCGATCTTTAAGTCGTTCCTGTCGCACATAACCGAGGCTGACTGACTTCACGTCAGCGCAAATGCTTTCGTATGGCAGCCGGATTTCGATATCAGGACGGACCCTGATTTCCAGCCCGGTTTCTTCATCAAACCCGAAATAGCTGATTTCAGATTTGCGATCCGGGTGGTTGAGTAGCCTTGCTGCATCGGTATTGTTTTGCAGTGCCGCGTGAATATTTTTTGCCTGTTCATACATCTCCGGACTGATAAACGTTTTCCCGGCATTTTCTTCTTGCTGGCGTTTTTGCCAGTCCTCCAGTGTCACCAGTTCCGGGCGAATTTTCCGTGCGATTTCGGTTAATTGCTCTTTTGTGCCACTGATGTTGTAAGGCAAAGATTTAGCACGTTCTTTTTTTGCCAGTTCTGGGTCTACAGTTTCAATTTGATCCAGAAGCTGCTCCCGTGCTCCACTGGTTTTCAACAGAGGAGGGAGGCTTGCGTTGTATTCTTTAATACAGGCTTTCATTGCTGATGCTGTGTGTTTTTCCCCCTCAGGAATACGCCGAAATTCCACCGGAAGCGAACCGTAAAGGATGCCTGTTTCTTCGGCCCCGGCACTTACAGACAGTGGCTGTATAAGAGTGCTGTTGTAGCTTTCGATCCACTCTTTCATCTGCTCTGGTGTCATCAGTGCTGGCAGACTGGCATTGTGTTTTTTAATGATGGCGATCAGTTCGCTAGAAGTAGTAACCACATATTCAGGAACCGGTACTGGAATGGCATATTCATCAGCGAATTTATCCGTTTCCAGAACATAGCTGTGAATGATCCGCCCACGCAGCAGTGCATCACTTTCCTCGTTCGGAATAGTTCCGGCAATGTGCCGTCCGTGGTAATACATCAGGCTGATACGGGCATCCTTCAGCATCGTGCTGCTTATTCCGTTGGCGGAGTGATAAACCTCGTTCGGGAGGTTTTCATAGCGGCCAGGCTCGAAATATGACGGCCACATGATTTCAGTTGCTACAGGAGCTGACGCTTCACCAGTTTCATCACTGCAATCACGATGCGGATCGCTGCCAGCATTCTCATTGTGCGGATGTTCAGCGCCTTCCATTTCCACCGGATCTTTTTCCTTAGCTTCAACCTGATTCTCTTCATCGAATGTTTCCTGGTATGTTGCGTCGCCCGTCACCGCCCCACAGTCAGGGCAGTTATCTCCGCCAGTCTGACCGCAGGCATTGCAGACTATTTCCGGTTCCTGTTGCACTACTGCCTCAGGTTGTTTCACATCCGGGCTGGTTTTTTCCGTTTCTGGCTGGTTCTGGTACACAGAATCGCGAGTCTGGATCCCCTTAACCCATTTCGGATCGTTCGGGTCGCTAATTCCGTCAACAAATTCACCACGTGATGCAGCAAGCAATTTATCGGCATCGACAGGATTTTTTGATGGAATGTTTTTCCGGGCTTCATGGAGTTCTGCCCGCAGTTCCTGATATTTCGCATCAACAGAATTTACCTGTGACTGAGCATCCAGCGGCTGCGTGTCCTGATGATGTTCAGTTGCGTCCGGTTCCATTGTTTCAGCCTCTCCCTGTTCATCTGCCGTTGTTTCAGATGGTTGCGGTTTTTCTTCATCATCCTGTTTTCCTTCTTCTGTTACACGCTGCGGCATCGGGGCAGAGGAGCGACCGCAGGCAATATCCACGATTTCCGGATCAGGGTTGGCATGATCGGTTTCAGTCAGTACTTTGTTCAGATATTCAGTGACGTGCGCGGGGATGACCTCGATCCCAATTGGTGCTTCTTTCACGGACGCAACCACGATGGCGCGTGAATAATCCAGCCCGCCAGGCATGGTGATGAATTTGTCGCGGAAAACAGAAAAGGGCGGTTTATTTTCAGCGATAATTTCCTCAATGCGTTTAGCGTGTGCCGGATGAAGGTTATAGATGTCCACGTCCATTGAACGGGCCAGTACGCCAGTGGCTACATCGCGCGCCAGTGACGTCAGATCGTGGACGAAACCTTCGCCGCGATCGGTGAGGTTCCCGCCGCCAGCATTAGCACCGGAAGCCGTGCGAGTGATGCGTGAAACACGATTCCCTTTTCGCCATTCTTTTGTCAGAAGACCGCGATCAATGTGTTCGGTATCCAGCCAGGCTGAAATGAAATTCTTAAATTCATAGGGCTGATGTTTTTTCGTGATAGAGAAAACCCCCTTAATTGCATCAGTCAGGCGGAGCAGGGCGGCATTATCCAGAGTTGTCGGTTCTGCCATGCCGCGTATGGCCAACAGCAGATTCTGGACATAGCTGTTTTCCTGATCCATCTCAAGAGCAGTAATGTGTTCGCGTTGTTCTCGGGTGGCATGATGCAGGTATTTCCGATCCCCGGCCGCATAGGTAAAAATGTGCAGAAGACGCTGTGTGAACCGCAAAGTAGATACAGAAACTTCGCAATCCTGGCAATCCCCGTGAGCGTCTGCCAGTGTGTTTTCTTCCTGCCCTCCCGTCAGTTCTTCGGTTTCCTGAGCATTCTCCTGATGGTGAACGTCGTCTGGCGCTGCTCCCGATTTTAGTTCCCAGGTCATGGAGTCTTTGCTGAGTTGATAGCGTTCACTCCAGGTAAAATCGATCTCACCTTCAGGGGGCAGGTCATTAACGACAGGAAAATTCGTGGCAACAGCTTTAAAATAGCTGCTCAGTTTTTTACCTGACTTAACGATCAGGTAGTCCAGAGTGGCACAGGTCGATTCAAAATCGTCGCTTGCCCACAGGACGACGTCAGGTTCACCGGATGATTTTTTCGCTTTCCGTAACAGGAAGAGTGGTTTTGTGCTCATTGTTTTTTAACCTCAACTCAGATTAAAATTCGTTTTGTTCAGTGAATGATCTTGCCGGATACACACTGTTCATAGCCTGCGCCATACGCAGGCTATTTCTTTCAGATTTCACCTTTTAATTTCATTGCAATCAGAGTTGCCAGAAATTCGGCTTTTTTTTCTGTGGGCAGATTCTTTCCGATATGCACCAGGCTCATTTTTTTGACACCTTCGTGAAGTGTTTTAACGTTGCCTGATGGACCGTCGATATCAACTACAGTGAATGGGGTTTCTTTATTTTCTGTTTTAATCACGTAGCCAATACGCTTTCCTTCCAGATTAACCTCGTGAACAATGTCATCAGTAGTTACAATAGTGGTTTCATAATTAGTAATCATGTTTTTCTCCTTAATTAAGGTTGAGCGAATCCCTGCCATTGCTGGCATGAATTCAGTTTCGCATAGTCAGTTAATTAAAGTTCGTGTGCCATCTGGTCTTTTTCGGCACAGATTTCACTACAATATTTTTTCATTTCCGTCGTTGGTATAACTCCACGCATGAAATGAAGTGGTCTTTTAATGCTTTTGCTTTCTTCAACCCCTTTATTGCAAAGGTGGTAAGCACATTTTATTTTCTTAGTCATCACCATGATTCCGCCTTTACAGGTAAACCATCACGACCGAGGAAAACTTTAATCATGCAGTCAGTAATGCATGTTTTTGTGGTCAGGTTACGAATATATAGTTTTCGCTTTTTAATATTGTTTGCCGAGGCAATATATGTCCGGCCTTCATGAAGAACATAATCGCCAGGAGTCACACACTGACGTGGTATTTCATCAGTTCCGAAGTGATGTGCAATCATAATTATCTCCATTTTTACAAATGAACTTTGTTGATGCGGTGCCTGGTGCCTCCAGGTGACTGCAACCAGTTAACAATTACAGTCGGCTTTCCCACCCAAACTAATAAGGACTAACATGACTTTTAACTGTGCCACGTGCGCTTAGCCGCATTCACCGCATCAAAAAATTCACTTTAAAAAGGGCGGACATCAGCCGAACTTCAAGAAAAAAACTGATGCCGCCAGGACTACACACAGCAATGTCGTTATTTACAACCGGAGGCGCACTCCCACCATTTAAATTTAACAGACAAGACCGACTCTTTATGGATATCGGAAATGCGCCTTCGTGTTGTGCCCGGTTTTATTTCACCACCTCCGGGCTTCGGTGGTCTCGGCTATACCCCTACAGCGAGAGCTTGTGTTAACATTTCAATACCCTTACAGTTGAGAGTTATTGATATGTTGGATGTATTTACTCCATTGTTGAAACTTTTTGCTAACGAGCCACTCGAAAGACTTATGTATACGATTATCATTTTTGGTCTCACTCTCTGGCTGATACCGAAAGAGTTTACTGTCGCATTCAATGCTTATACTGAAATATCTTGGCTCTTTCAGATTATCGTTTTTGCCTTTTCTTTCGTGGTCGCCATTTCCTTCTCAAGATTGCGAGCACATATTCAAAAGCATTATTCATTACTACCAGAGCAACGAGTATTGCTTCGTTTATCTGAGAAAGAAATCGCTGTATTTAAAGATTTCCTTAAAACAGGAAATCTTATTATCACTTCTCCTTGCCGTAACCCGGTTATGAAAAAATTAGAACGGAAGGGCATCATTCAACATCAGAGTGATAGCGCAAACTGTTCTTATTATCTCGTCACCGAAAAATACTCCCATTTTATGAAGTTATTCTGGAACAGCAGGAGTAGACGTTTTAATCGTTAGCTTACTGTGTGCTTCTCCAACCATCGGCGCGCACCAGTTTCGGTTTTAAATGTTTTGCTTTTGGTATACGTCATGGCAGTGAACGTTCCATCCTGGTTGGGGAACACGCCGCACACCAGGGATTCGTTGTTGCCGAGGTCGATTTTTTGCATTTTGCGAATCTCACATCTTGTTGCTACGTATAGCGACTTCTGCCTGCCAGAGATCCCAGTCGTTGCTGCGTAAAGCCTGCACAGCCTGGTTGTAAGTGATACCGCAACAATCCATCAAATACTGAACTACTTCGTAATGCACCATCTTATCTATCCCCTTAACGCCGGGTGGCGGAACTAACTGCTGCACTGCAAAATTTGAATCCCGCCGTCATGTTCATACGCCTCGGGCTGGCTACTTAACCCCTGACCACTGCCTGGTAACTCGAAGTATTGCCCTGCATTCTGTGGGGCGGGGTGAGGGAATGAATGAAGTTTAGAAAAATGAACATTTAAGGTCAATGTTTTTTTATCAAAACATTTTAAGCAGGCAGCTGTTACGCCATCACTACGATGGCATACAGTTAATCAAATAGATGAGGTTGGTTAAATATCTTGTTGAATTTTAAAGCATACTCCCAATATGCAAGATAGATCATCCAGCATAATTGAAGGGTAGCGAGGATTCGTGGGGACTAAAAGAATATCCGGCCCTTCTATCTCCAGTTTGCGAATGACAGGCGTTGTGGTCCCTTTGGGTAAGGCAAGGACAATATTTCCTGGTTGTACGATTCGATCGGGATCAACAAAAACTGTTGAACCATTTGGGATGGAAACTCCACCACCAGATGTCGACATACTGTCACTCTCTAGAACAACAGCAAAGGTATTGGCCGGGATTTCTCCGACAAGCTGCACACAAGAGGTTATTGAGGAATTTTTCATATAATCACTCCAGCTTGCTGCCTGCTGAAGTGATAGTAGCGGAACCGTTTTTATCGGCGGTAAAGATAGATCAAGCGAATCACCTGTATTTAATTCTCCTCCATTAAGAAGCCAATTTTCGTTTACTTTCAAGATCTTTGCCAGTGAGCTTATGTAACGCGAGGACGGCGCTCCTCCACCGTTCATCCATTGACTTACGGAGCCTTTTGATGCGCCAGTGGCATTGACAAGGTCTTTGCCTTTCAAGTTTAGCGCATGCATACGTTGGGTTATGCGTTCAGATATTGTTTGCTTGTTCATGTTTTGATTTTAAAACACAGATGGTTTTGTTTCTTGACTTTCTTTGGTTTTGATTATTAAACTTTTGGCGTTCAGTTTTATGGAGCGAATCATGAAAAAATCAGAAGTATTAGGCTATTTTGGCGGAGTTGTTAAAACAGCCGCCGCTCTAGGAACGTCAAAAACCACAGTCAGCATGTGGGGGGAAGACGTTCCGTGGAAATGGGCGTTGCTAATTCAGGCAGTCACTGCCGGGGCGCTCAAATATGAGTTACACATACCGACGGTTGTCATTCCCGGTTCTGATCATAATCCGCCTTCTAACCAAGGGGGGATTCATGAAAATCAAGCATGAACACATCCGCATGGCGATGAATGCCTGGGCACGTCCTGATGGCGAAAAAGTTCCGGCAGCTGGAATAACCCAGGCTTATTTTGAGTTGGGTATGACGTTTCCTGAACTGTACGACGACAGCCATCCGGACGCCCTGGCTCGCAATACCCAGAAAATTTTCCGCTGGATAGAGAAAGACACCCCTGATGCAGTTGAAAAAATTCAGGCGTTGTTACCAGCGATCGAAAAGGCAATGCCACCTTTGCTGGTGGCCAGAATGCGCAGCCACAGTTCAGCTTATTTTCGGGAGCTGGTGGAGACGCGGGAGCGGCTGGTGAGAGACGCTGATGATTTTGTCGCAGTGGCAATCGCCGGTTTCAATCAGATGAACCGTGGTGGCCCGGCAGGAAATGCTGTGGCAGTACATTGACTGACAATAGCCATATCGAATCGCTTCCGGCAACTCGTGAGTAAAAAGATTCGGTATTAGAAGAGGTGAGTATGGCTAACGCCTGGCTCAGATTATGGCATGACATGCCAAATGACCCTAAGTGGCGAACAATTGCCAGGGTGTCAGGGCAGCCAATTGCAACAGTGATGGCAGTGTATATCCACCTCCTGGTGAGTGCGTCACGAAATGTCACGCGAGGTCACATTGATGTCACGACAGAAGATTTGGCAAGTGCACTCGACGTGACAGAGGAGGTAATTGATTCAATTTTGCAGACGATGCAGGGGCGGGTACTTGATGGTGATTTAATCACTGGATGGGAAAAACGCCAGGTGCTGAAAGAGGACAACGGCAATATTTCGCAAACCGCAAAATCTCCGGCAGAGCGCAAGAGGGCGCAGCGAGAGAGGGAAAGAAAGCGGGAACAAAATGGCGATTGTCACGGCGAGTCACGAAATGTCACGCACATGTCACGACGAGTCACGACAGATAAAGATACAGATAAAGATACAGATAAAGATACAGATCAAGAAGATCAAAACACTATGGTCCATGGCGTAAAAAACGCCACGAACCAGGCAGGGGATGCTCAGACCGTCAATCTTGGTCAGCCAGCAGGCACGACACCGGAAGCCGACTCAGCGTATGCGCTGAAAGCCGATTCGGGCGCTGTGCAGCAGGTGATGACCGCAAGGCAGGAGCAATCACACCAACTTCAGCAGCCTGAAGCCGATTCCGCCATTCAGCGGGAAGCCGATCGGGTAGTCCCGGAAAACACCGGGCAGCCTGTGGGACGAGTGGATTATCCTGATGTGTTCGAACAGGTCTGGCGGGAATACCCGTTGCGTGCCGGGGCAAACCCGAAGAAATCCGCTTTCAGTGCCTGGAAAGCCAGATTACGCGAGGGGGTGCCACCAGAGGCCATGCTGGATGGTGTGAGGCGTTACGCAAGATACCTGGCGGCTACCGGGAAAACGGGAACGGAATTTGTTCAGCGAGCGACGACGTTTTTGGGACCGGACCGGAATTTTGAGAACCCTTGGTTGCTCCCGGTAAGCGGCACGAACAACCAGCGTTGTGTGAATCATATTTCTGAACCGGATAACGAAATTCCGCCGGGCTTCAGGGGGTAAGTGTTAATTTCTGGTCATGAGGTAATTTTCAGGAGGGCTTGTGGCAAAAGTTTTTACACAAGAAGAGCGGGAAAAAATTAAAGGACAGGTTGTTAAGCTAGTACGCCAGAGTGGGCGAGAGACGCTACGGCAACTGGAAGCTAAAACAGGTGCGACAAGATATCTGATGAGCGTTCTTGCCAGAGAGCTGGTTGCGAGCGGTGATGTATACAACTCTGGCTACGGGTTATTCCCGTCTGAACAGGCTCGTAAGGACTGGCAAAACGCCCGCAAAAAACTCTCGAGGGCAAAGCTGAAGAAACCATCTGTGGTTGATCCGGACCTTATCTGGTCATTACCTGACGGAGAAATACGTCGCTACGATAGTCGTCTAAACATAATCTGTCGCGAGTGCCGGAAGAGCGAAGTTATGCGGCGTGTGTTGAACTTTTATCATACCAGTAATAAGAAATTGGTTCGGTAAATGAAATTAAAGTGTATTGACTCAGATGTGAGGTAATATGTCTATGCATATAAACACTTTGTATGCATGTTGTGTTATTTTTAGTATGGTAGAGTGTGTCAGATTTCTTATGATTAAAAACAACCCTCAATAGAGGGTTGTTACTAAATAATATTTATTACAACATTAAAAATTAAAGGATCCAGATTTCAGGATTCTTTAGCGTCTCAATTTGGTTTTTATTACTGGCATAAAATGCATGATACATGTCTATCATTTTTTCGTTGGAGCTGATAAAAACAGATGGATCTTTGTTTAAAATTCTGCTATATGTATCAAATATTGCTTTGTATTCTGGTGTTAAATTATTAGATAGAACTGATGTTACTGTCTCAACTTTGTTTGATGGATTGAAATTTTTAAAAAACAGTCCTTCGAAATGAGGTATTTGAATAAATACCATTGGTTTTTTACTTTTAGAGCATTCGTTCATTATGGATACATTTGAACCCCATGCTCCATTACCTGAAACGCTTCCTTGCTTTAAGCATTTTGGAATGTCGGAGTCATGTACTGCTATATACTCAACGTTAAATTGATTTAATATTTTAGCAAATGTTTTTATATTCCCTTTTCCTAAACAGTCAATGATATGATAATCAACTCCGACAATATCACATATTTTGTTAATGACGATTTTTTCAGTTGGGCCTTCAACTAATATTATATTGTCGTAAAAGAAAAACTCATTAACCATTGGGTTGCATAATCTTATCATTTTCATATTATCTTTTTCCTCTTCAGAAAAAGATAGTTCATCTGTAGATATTGTTTTATTTAGCGATTTGTCTTTTTCTATCCTAATTATAGTCGTGTGCTTCTTGGATAAGTCTATGAATACAGGGGAGTGTGTTGTAGCCATCACCTGCCAGTTATCATTGTTTGCTGCAAAATCATAAAGCGAGTCCCTCGCACTTCTAATTATAGGAGGGTGAAGAAATGATTCAGGCTCATCAATCAATAAAATATATTGTTTTTTCTCAACAGAGATAGGCTTACCTTTCGCTTTTTTTATTTTATCTCGTGCATGAGATTCGTGAGTCAAAATTTGCAAAGCAGACCATAAAACGGAGCGGCGAACACCGTGACCTTGGTTCTCGAGAAGAGAGCTATTTATCCCATCCATTTTCACTGTAAGGTTAGATTCTGAAACCATAACATCCGCATCTACGGGATCCTTGGAAAGTATGTTTAATTCCAGTTCTAGCCCAGGAAAAACAGATGATGATGATTTGGAGACCTGCTGTAGAAGATCATCGATTTTTGATTTGGAATCTTTCATAAGAGTGTCTGTCAACTCTTGTATTTTCTGTATTATATCAGCTTTACTTTCCCCTGTTTTCAGTAACTCATCTTTTGCATCTTCCTTTAAGAAACTTATGATAATTTTTTTAGTTTCATCCATGGATTTATCTGGGCTTATTCTTATTGGTTGAGGAACTCGACTTTGTAGTAGTGTGTCAAGTCCCCCAGAGCCCCCATCAATAAATATGCGTTTGCCAGAGGCATCATCAAGGCCATAGGATTGTTTTTGGGCTGCTTTTTCTGGATGTGACCAAACCCATTTAACACAATAATAGAGTTTGCTTTCCAATGGGGTATTATTTTTCTCCCAATCTCCCCCATACTTTCTTGCCATATTTCTTCTGTCAAGAGCATCATCTTTATAAAACCATTTCTCTCCCCCTAATGTACGAATATCATCATCAGTGATATCAGTGAAAATTCCGCACATTTCAATTGGTATAGATATATCTGAGTTATAAAAATCATGAGCAGTCAGGCCTTTTGCTGATCCTAAAGATGCAAACTTTTCATACGCATCTAATATTGTTGACTTTCCAGAGTTATTTGGACCAATTAGCACAACTATATCATCGATATATACTTCTATTTCATCTTTTATCGACTTGTAATTTTTAATATTAAATTGCTGTAGCTTCATTACATGTATCCTTTTTCTGTTCGGAGTGGCACTTGCTAGTGCAAACTAACATTATAAAAGAATAAAGTGATAGTCTTCTTATTAACACTGGGGCGTATCGTGATACATGTTATGTAAATGTTGCTTATCTCTTTCCTTTTATATGATTTGCTGTTATTTTTAAATGCCGAAGGCTTCCATATGTTTTTATCTCAGTTATCACTATCTTTGATAGTTCGTGTGCATGCGCAGTTTCTTTGAAACTGCAGATATCCGCTCTTTACCCAAACGGACAGACAGATTTGTGTTATGCCAACGCAGAGCGTCGATGGGGAAATAGTATAATAAATGAAAGTTGTTAGTGTCGGATGGGCGTCGTTAACAGGATTTGAGAAAATGAATTTAATTGTTGTTATTGTTCTTATGGTTCGCCTTTCTGATTGATTTCATGTTGGCGAGGTAACGGTAGTTAAGTAGAATGGCTGTGGGTGCTTGAGGCTATCTGCCTCAGGCATGAACACCAAAGGCAGATAGAGAAAAGCCCCAGTTAACATTACGCGTCCTGCAAGACGCTTAACATTAATCTGAGGCTCAATCTATGAACGGCAAATCTAGGTTAGCCTCTTACGTGCCGAAAGGCAATGAGAAGCAGGCTATGAAGCAGCAAAAGGCGATGTTAATCGCCCTGATCGTCATCTGTTTAACCGTCATAGTGACGGCACTGGTAACGAGGAAAGACCTCTGCGAGGTACGAATCCGAACCGGCCAGACGGAGGTCGCTGTCTTCACAGCTTACGAACCTGAGGAGTAAGAGACCTGGCGGGGGAGAAATCCCTCGCCACCTCTGATGTATTATGCATCCTCAACGCAGCCACAGTTAACCTGATTGGCGGGTTTATTTCATCTGTAAATATATTTATAAAAATAATGCCCACGCACAGCATAAAACAAAAAGTATTACAGATAAAAAAGGAACGTAATGTGCAGATTTGTTGTTTTCCATATTTACTCACCTTAATATGATTAACCCTGATAGGGTTGTTATTTCAGCGGTTTTCAAATGAGATATTATGGTGATCTGGCAGATTTGCATAACATTAAAATTTAATTTGTTTAACCGCTTTTAATAATAAGCGTTGTTTGTATCCCAGCAATCTGTTGTTTGGTTTTTATTCCATTAAGGTGGGGCTTTACACTGGAGCCAGTTTATTTATACTTCATACGTCAGCCTGAACAACTGGCATCTGCTGCGCTGCGCCATCGAGAGATTAAGAAATGGCGCATATACAACTGGTCAAACAAACCTCTTCCGGATTACTTCTCCCGGCGACGCCGGAGAGTTGTGATTTTCTGCATCAAATCAAAATAGGCGAGTGGATACACGCAGACTTTAAGCGTGTGCGTAACTACGCATTCCACAAGCGTTTTTTCAAACTCCTGCAACTGGGATTCGATTACTGGACTCCGGTCGGTGGGGCGATCACGCCTCGCGAACGAGAACTGCTGTCTGGTTTCGTTGATTACCTGTGCGAATCAGTTGGTCGGGAACACACGCCAGCCCTGAGTGATGCCGCAGAGCAATATCTGAATACAGTTGCGACACGCAGAACCCGGGATACGGCATTGCTAAAGTCGTTTGAGGCTTTTCGCGAGTGGGTAACCATTCAGGCTGGATTTTACACCGAACATTTTTATCCGGACGGTAGCCGCGGGCGTCGGGCAAAATCTATCGCTTTTGCGAATATGGACGAAACCGAGTTTCAGCAGGTTTATAAATCTGTTCTGAATGTGCTGTGGAACTGGATTCTGTTCCGTAAATTTTCCTCTCCGGAACAAGTCGAAAATGTGGCCGCGCAGCTGCTGGAGTTTGCGTAATGGTGGATTTACGTAAAGCGGCGCGGGGGCGGATGTGCACCGTCAGAATTCTTGGCTACTGCAATCACGATCCGGAAACGTCTGTGCTGGCGCATTACCGACTGGCGGGAACGTGCGGAACAGCGACAAAACCACACGATATGCAGGCGGCGATTGCCTGTAGCTCATGCCACGATTTAATCGACGGGCGGGTAAAAACAAGCGATTACACCAAAGAAGATTTACGCCTGATGCATGCAGAAGGTGTTTTTCGCACGCAAGAAATCTGGAGAAAGGAAGGTTATTTATGATTTACCCAACAAATACAGGCAAAAGCGGGGAACACCTTCGTCTCACCACGCTGGAAAGTGTCTGGATTCAGGGAAAACTGCGCATGTGGGGGCGCTGGTCGTATATTGGCGGCGGTAAGACGGGGAATATGTTCAACCAGTTGTTGGCCTCTAAAAAGCTGACAAAAACGGCAATTAACGAGGCGCTCCGGAGGATGAAAAAAGCAGGTCTGAACAAGTCTGAACTTGAGGCTTTTTTGCGGGATATGATTAACGGTAAGCAAAAGAGCTGGCTGGCGCATTGTACTGATGCAGAGGCGTTATGTATTGATCGGGTCATAAGTGAGGTGCTGGCAGAGCATCCAGGATTGATTAGCGTCCTTCGGCAACGGTATGAGGGGCGGGGGATGACCAAACGCAAAATGGCTGAATTGCTAAATGATGCACACCCAGAGTGGTGTTTTAGCACATGCGAAAAGCGAATTGCTAATTGGTTGGCCGTTGCTGAGTATGCGCTATACATTCCCATGCGAGAATCATTCGCTCAAAAAACGGCTTGATTTTTTACGCGTAAACTGCTTCAATTTTGCTACGCTTCGCAAAGCTGTATCGCGAGGCGAATCAAGCGCAATTAAACTTTAATAGAACCCGCCATCAAGCGGGTTTTGTTGTTATTGTGGTGTGATATAAGAAACGACATTTAATATTGCCTTCAAAATAAATTTGTTTATATATTGTCGCGTATATTTTAAGTGAAGGTGAAATGTTCACATAAAATAAAAATACATAAATAAATTTACATAGCTTGACGCAAAGTGTTGTTGCGATTGGAATATTAAATCGTATCATCGAAAACGGTTCTGAGGGGGAACTCTTCTTTGCTCGGTGATATCGCTCGGTGATATCGCTCCCCTGAAGAACCAATGCCGACTTAGCTCAGTAGGTAGAGCAACTGACTTGTAATCAGTAGGTCACCAGTTCGATTCCGGTAGTCGGCACCATATGCGGGTATCGTATAATGGCTATTACCTCAGCCTTCCAAGCTGATGATGCGGGTTCGATTCCCGCTACCCGCTCCAGCATTTAAAACAAGCCTTATTGTATTACGGCACTGGCGTATTTTTTTATTACGTGGGAGCAGGTTGTTTTGAAAAAGCATTCTGTTCTCTGGCTATGATTTGAGGCCGGGTGTAGCCTCAGTGCTAATTTTTTACGGCAGCAGAATGGTGCATTATCGGTGGAGATTTTGTATTTCCTGGCAGGGTCGGTGATGCATCATTTTGGTGTTGTAAAAGCACCACAGAGGCGCTCCTCAGTGAGAGGGTGGTTTAAAGAGTCGGTTTAGCGGGAAACCACAGTATCCATGCAGCACGGAATACTTCGGGAGGCACCCGACGCCTCGGTTTAATAACAATTAAAAAATTCATCCCTTGCATTGACCAACCGCCATATCTGGCGGTTTTTTTTATTCCTTTCTCAGGACAAAAAAAGACACGAGCATACAGGAATACTCGTGGGACAACGTCCTTTAGATAGCAATTTGCGAGAGGGTGAAGAGTAGCGCGGTCGTCGGATTAAGACCGCGGGACAAAGTCCATGAAGAATAATAAGTATTGGCCCCTTCTGGGGACATGTTCATACTACTAAGCTTCAGAAGTGGTTTAAATCATCAAATTAACCTTAATTTTCGATAAGTCTTATTTCATTTCTTTGCGCCACACCTGGCGCGCATCAAATAACGCCACGCAAAGGGCATCTGCGGATGCCGGTGCTTTTGACGGGGTGTTTTTTACGGGCCGCTGGTGGCCATTTTTTGTTTCCATTACACAGCGCCCGCATCTGCGAGGTGGGGGTTATGAAATCCATGGATAAGTTAACAACAGGTGTCGCCTATGGCACCTCCGCAGGCAGTGCTGGCTACTGGTTTTTACAGTTGCTCGATAGAGTCACGCCCTCACAGTGGGCAGCAATAGGTGTGCTGGGTAGTCTGGTGTTTGGCCTGTTGACGTATCTGACAAATCTTTATTTCAAGATTAAAGAAGATAAGCGTAAGGCTGCACGGGGAGAGTAATTCAATGACTCAAAACTATGAACTGATTGTGAAAGGGATCCGCAATTTTGAGAATAAAGTTACGGTAACTTTAGCGTTACGGGACAAAAAACGCTTTGACGGTGAAATTTTAGACCTGGACATCTCGCTGGACCGTGTTGAAGGTGCCGCGCTGGAGTTTTATGAGGCAGCAGCCAGAAGGAGCATCAGACAGGTCTTCCTGGATGTTGCTGCCGGGTTATGTGAAGGGGATGAGCAGTCACCGGAAAAGCGCCCCATAATTTTAGAGGCGCAGGGTGTGTGGATAACCTACAAAGGAAAACTGCCGGGAAGAATTACTGGTTCACTGAAGACTCCGCCGAAATGGTAATTTCACCAGCATATTTTTCTTCCAGTAATACCGCCAGCCACTTGAAAGAATTTTGTTGTTGCTGGGACCATTTGGGGTTGAGTGATTCAAGCTGGAGCGATGCCAGTGTTGGTTGCATTTGTTCCTTGGGAATTGAGAATGCCAGATATGAAAATGCGACAGTAAGGGCATTTACATCATCCCGAAGCTTGGAAATGCAGTCGAGCAACTCCTGTAGAGAAATGGTGCTATTGTCCATAAACAATCCTCTCTATTGTATTTAACTATTCCTTGCCTGATTCAACAGGCCGGGACAGATAAACATATCCAGGGTTCAGAAACCGATAAATCCTGATAAATATCCATGAACGCAAAAATCAGATACGGCCTGTCGGCTGCCGTTCTGGCACTGATTGCCGTCGGTGCGCCTGCGCCTGATATTCTCGACCAGTTTCTGGATGAAAAAGAAGGTAACCACACAACGGCATACCGCGATGGTTCCGGTATATGGACCATCTGTCGTGGTGCCACAATGGTGGATGGTAAGCCCGTCATACCGGGAATGAGGCTGTCGAAGGAAAAATGCGACCAGGTTAACGCTATTGAACGTGATAAGGCGCTGGCATGGGTGGAGCGCAATATTAAAGTACCACTGACCGAACCACAGAAAGCGGGTATAGCGTCATTTTGTCCCTATAACATTGGCCCCGGTAAGTGTTTCCCGTCGACGTTTTATAAGCGGCTGAATGCCGGTGATCGTAAGGGTGCATGCGAGGCGATTCGCTGGTGGATAAAAGATGGTGGGCGCGATTGCCGCATACGTTCAAATAACTGCTATGGACAGGTTATTCGTCGTGACCAGGAAAGCGCATTAGCCTGTTGGGGGATAGATCAGTGAGCAGAGTCGCCGCGATTATTTATGCTCTGGTTATCTGCATCATCGTCTGCCTGTCATGGGCTGTTAATCATTACCGTGATAACGCCACCGCCTACAAAGAGCAGCGCGACAAAAATGCCAGAGAACTGAAGCTGGCGAACGCGGCAATTACTGACATGCAGATGCGTCAGCGTGATGTTGCTGCGCTCGATGCAAAATACACGAAGGAGTTAGCTGATGCGAAAGCTGAAAATGATGCTCTGCGTGATGATGTTGCCGCTGGTCGTCGTCGGTTGCACATCAAAGCAGTCTGTCAGTCAGTGCGTGAAGCCACCACCGCCTCCGGCGTGGATAATGCAGCCTCCCCCCGACTGGCAGACACCGCTGAACGGGATTATTTCACCCTCCGGGAACGACTGGTAATGATGCAGGCCCAACTTGAAGGTGCTCAGCAATACATAACCGAACAGTGTTTAAAGTAAAATCTTAACTACAATATGATTCATTTTGATGATTGTTTCATAAGGAACAGTGAAGTAAGATCTAAGAGGAGTTAAATTTTATACAGTATAATCATAATATTGCAGCAAGGTGGTTATAATTGAAAGAATATTTAGATATGAATACATCTCATGTAAGAGTTGTTACTCATATGTGTGGGTTCCTGGTTTGGCTCTATAGTCTTTCAATGTTGCCACCAATGGTTGTAGCATTGTTTTATAAAGAAAAAAGCCTATTCGTTTTCTTTATAACTTTCGTTATATTTTTTTGCATTGGTGGCGGAGCGTGGTATACAACTAAGAAATCTGGCATTCAATTACGTACCCGTGATGGGTTTATTATAATTGTAATGTTTTGGATTTTGTTTTCTGTTATTAGTGCATTCCCTTTATGGATTGACTCAGAACTTAATTTAACGTTCATTGATGCTCTGTTTGAAGGGGTTTCTGGAATAACAACAACAGGAGCAACTGTAATTGATGATGTTAGTTCATTACCTCGGGCATATTTGTACTATCGGTCACAGTTAAATTTTATAGGTGGTTTAGGAGTTATTGTTCTGGCGGTTGCTGTATTGCCATTATTGGGTATTGGTGGTGCAAAGCTTTATCAGTCAGAAATGCCGGGGCCATTTAAGGATGACAAACTCACTCCCCGCCTGGCCGATACGTCACGGACACTGTGGATAACTTATTCTTTATTAGGTATTGCTTGTATTGTCTGTTATAGACTTGCAGGAATGCCTTTGTTTGATGCTATTTGTCACGGGATTTCCACAGTTTCGCTTGGTGGTTTCTCAACTCATAGCGAGAGTATCGGATATTTTAATAACTATTTGGTTGAGCTGGTGGCTGGTTCTTTTTCCCTGCTATCGGCTTTCAACTTCACTCTTTGGTATATTGTTATTAGCAGGAAAACGATAAAACCTTTAATCAGAGATATTGAACTTCGTTTCTTTCTGTTAATAGCCTTAGGGGTGATCATTGTTACCTCTTTCCAGGTCTGGCATATAGGTATGTATGACTTGCATGGAAGTTTTATTCATTCGTTTTTTCTTGCCAGCTCCATGCTCACTGATAATGGTTTAGCTACGCAGGATTATGCAAGCTGGCCCACGCACACGATAGTGTTTTTGCTGTTGTCAAGTTTCTTTGGGGGATGTATAGGTTCAACTTGTGGTGGAATTAAGTCACTTCGATTTCTTATACTTTTCAAACAAAGCAAACACGAGATAAATCAGCTTTCTCATCCCAGAGCGTTGTTGAGTGTAAATGTAGGAGGGAAGATAGTTACAGATCGTGTAATGAGGTCTGTATGGAGTTTCTTTTTTCTTTATACTCTCTTCACGGTGTTTTTTATACTGGTGTTAAATGGTATGGGATATGATTTTCTTACATCATTTGCAACAGTGGCTGCATGTATTAATAATATGGGATTAGGTTTTGGGGCTACTGCATCGTCATTCGGAGTGCTTAATGACATTGCAAAATATTTAATGTGCATAGCTATGATTCTTGGTCGCCTTGAAATTTATCCTGTTATTATATTGTTTTCAGGTTTTTTTTGGCGCTCCTAATATATGGCTGATTTATAATTGTGAGTTTAATATTATGTTGACTCACTCATTGATCCAATACCTAACTTTACCAGCAACACCTCCGCCCCCAGTAGCACTGGCTGCTGGGGTGCGTTTTATTCATAAAGCAAGGATGTATGAGCGAGAAATTAAAGATAGTCTATCGCCCATTACAAGAATTGTCACCGTATGCGCACAACGCCAGGACGCACAGCCCTGAGCAGGTGGCACAACTGGTAGAAAGTATTAAGCAATTCGGCTGGACTAATCCGGTGCTGATTGACGAAAAGGGCGAAATTATTGCGGGTCACGGTCGTGTTATGGCGGCTGAAATGCTCAAAATGGATTCTGTTCCGGTCATTGTTCTGTCTGGCCTGACGGATGAGCAGAAAAAGGCGTACCGCCTGGCAGATAATCGCCTGCCGATGAATGCTGGCTGGGATGAAGATCTGTTGCGGATGGAGCTGTCGGACCTAATCAATGCTGATTTTGATGTCTCCCTGACAGGCTTCATCCCGACAGAAATTGATGAACTGTTGACGGATGTTTTGCCCGGTACAGGAAATGAGGAGGAGCCGTATACGACGAAAATTGATACGCCTGTTTATGAGCCGTCGGGCGGTAAACCGGATATCAGTGAACTGTACGACGATACGAAAACGCAGGAGCTGATCAGCCGGATACGTTTGGCTTCCCTTGAGCCTGATATTGAGAAATTCCTCCTGTGTGCGGCAGAACGTCACACGGTGTTTAATTTCAGCAGAATTGCGGACTATTACGCTCACGCCCCCGCTGAAATTCAGTGTTTTTTCGAGGAGTCGGCGCTGGTGATCATTGATTATCAGCAGGCTATTGAAAATGGATTTGTCCGGATGACGCAGCGCATGGTGGAGATCATGCATGGTGGTGAGGAGGAGGAATATGCGTGATGATTTTTGCGCCTTTATTCTGACTCACGGGCGACCGGACAAAGTTCTGACTTACCGGACGTTGCGTCGTGCTGGCTATACCGGGAAAATTTTTATCGTTGTTGATGATGAAGATAAGACACGGCATCAGTACATGGCTGAATTTGGTGAACAGGTGCTGGTGTTTTCCAAAGCCGATATCGCCAGTCGTTTTGACGAAGCCGATAATTTCGGTGACCGCCGCTCAATTTTTTACGCCCGTAATGCCTGTTTCGACCTGGCAAAACTGGTCGGGTGTAAATACTTCATTCAGCTCGATGATGATTATCACGAGTTCCAGTTTCGGGTGGATCGCAACTATGACCAGGCCTATTTTCCGATAAGGAAACTGGATGCGATCCTTTCTGAAATGCTGGCGTACTACGAATCAATACCTGCTCTTTCCATCGCTATGTCGCAGGGCGGGGATTTTCTTGGTGACAATGGCGGCCATGCTTCGTGGGTGAAACGCAAGGCAATGAACAGCTTTATCTGTTCGGTTGATCGACCGTTCTCATTCATGGGGCGCATTAACGAGGATGTGAATACGTACACGAATCTCGGTCGCTGTGGTGAATTGTTTATGACGATCGGTGCTGTCCAGTTAGGGCAGAAACAGACGCAGAAAAACAGCGGCGGAATGACCGAGCTGTATCTGGATTCCGGAACCTACGTTAAAAGTTTTTACTCCGTCATGTATGCGCCGTCGTGCGTAAAAATCTCACTGATGGGTGCCAGCCATAAACGCATTCACCATCAGGTCACCTGGAACAACGCTGCAGTAAAAATCCTTCACGAAAAATACAGGAAGAAGACACCCTGCATATCAATAGGGGTGACAAATGATTCCGTATTCGAAAGTCGAGTCTCTGGCAGCGTGCCGGATGACTGCACAACAAATCGCTGACGTTCTGGATGTTGATCTGAACCGACTGAAAGAAAATCGGGAAGCAATGACAGATTTTTATGCGGCCATCCGTAAGGGCAGAGCGAAAGGTGAAGCCGAGTTACGAGCGGCATTGTTTAAGCTTGCCAGAAAAGGGGATGCCTTTGCTCTGCGCGAACTACTCAGGGTGGATAAAAATCAGGACTAACTGATGAGCAGACCGGACTGGGGGGCGTTGCAGCAGGAGTATATTGCTGAATACACCCGCTCCGGTATATCTCCGGTGGCATGGTGTGAAGCAAGGGGACTGAATTACGCAACAGCCCGTCGTTACATCAAAAAACCTCCGAAAAATGCGCAGACAGAAATGCGCAAAACTGCGCAAAAAAGTGCGCAGAAAAAATCTGCGCAGACTGCACAAAAGCGGAACGAAAAATCTCAGGAAAAAAAGCCAGTATTCGATGCGGGCCTGAATGAGGGCGACGCGGAGGAATTTTCGTTCTGTCCCGATGAATTCGGCATTTCTGACCAGCAGGCTAAGTTTGCGATGCTTGTTGCTCAGGGGAAAAAGCCGACAGAGGCGTACCGACTAGCCGGTTATGAGGGGCAAGGTGCGACAGCTAACAGCAACGCCAGTCGTATGCTTAGAAATGCCAGGGTTTTTCGCGCTATCAGCTACTTCCGCAATCAGTACCAGAAACGCTATACCGCAGACCTGGATTTACTGGTGAGTCAGTTGATGGCCATTGTCCTGGCCGACCCCAATCAGCTTGCACAATTTCGCCGTGTTAACTGCCGTTATTGCTGGGGCGAGAATCATCTCTACCAGTGGCGCGATATAGCAGAATTCGACAAGGCAGCGGCGCAGGCTTCCAGAGATGGCAAACCCGAACCGGAATATGGAGGCCTCGGCTTTGTTGATAACGCCATACCCAATCCGGACTGCCCGAAGTGCTGCGGTGAGGGAACGGGACAGCTTTATATGGCTGATACCACTCTGCTTGATGGGGATGCGCGGCAATTATATGCAGGGGCAAAACTCGGAAAATTCGGCGTTGAGATCCTGCTGGAGGATAAGGCTGCCGCCCGGCGTGAATTGTTGCGTTTGCTTTCTGCTGGCGGGGCTTTATGTGCAGATAAGCGGCTACAGGAACTGGAAATTGAACGACGCAGAATGGAAAACCAGAAGCTGCGCAAAGAGATCGAAACGGTGGAAGATAATGAACATCCCCAGCCTGTGGCGATCAATATTAATGTGGTTGATGCCAGAGTAAGGAGTGATGAAGATGATCTCTCCGACGCTTAATGTGCCTCAGGCGCGATTTCTTTCAATGCCCCATAAATTTAAAGCCTATATTGCTGGTTTTGGCTCGGGCAAAACATGGGTTGGGTGTGGCGGCATATGCAAGGGGATTTGGGAGCATCCAGGTATAAATCAGGGATATTTTGCGCCAACGTATCCCCAAATTCGCGATATTTTTTACCCTACAGTGGAAGAAGTTGCTGCTGACTGGGGATTGAACGTAAAAATTAATGAGGGAAATAAAGAGGTTCACTTTTATTACGGACGCCAGTATCGGGGAACCACTATCTGCAGATCGATGGAGAAGCCACAAACGATCGTCGGTTTCAAAATTGGTAATGCGCTGGTGGATGAACTGGACATTTTGCCGAAGGAAAAAGCCAGAACGGCGTGGCGCAAGATAATTGCGCGTATGCGTTATAAGATTGATGGACTTCGCAACGGTATTGACGTTACAACCACGCCGGAAGGATTCAAATTTGTCTACGAGCAGTTTGTTAAAGCCGTGCGTGAAAAAACAGAGCTGGCCTCACTGTATGGTCTGGTGCAGGCATCTACTTTCGATAATGAAAAGAACCTGCCAGCAGATTACATTCCTTCGCTTCTTGAATCATACCCTCCAGAGCTGATTAAAGCCTATCTTCGAGGACAGTTTACTAACCTGACAAGTGGTACTGTTTACCATCAGTTTGACCGGAAACTGAATAATTGCGAAGAAGTGGAGCAGCCAGGGGAGCCGATTTATATTGGGATGGATTTTAACGTTGGAAAGATGGCGGGGATCGTCCATGTGCTGCGTTTGGGGCTTCCATGTGCGGTAACTGAAATCATCAATGCCTACGATACGCCGGATATGATCCGCATCATTAAAGAACGCTTCTGGCTGTATGACGGGAATGATTACCGGAAAGTGAGGGAGATTTATATTTATCCAGATGCTTCCGGAGATTCCAGAAAATCAAGTAACGCAAGTACGACGGATATAGCCCAGCTTAAGCAGGCTGGTTTTAACGTTGTGGTGAACAGCTCGAACCCGCCAGTAAAAGATCGCGTTAACTCAATGAATGCAATGTTCTGCAATGCCAATGGTGAGCGTCGCTATAAAGTTAATGTGAAGCGTTGTCCGGTATATGCCGAATCTCTGGAGCAACAGGTCTGGGATGATAAGGGGGAGCCTGATAAAAAATCTGGCAATGATCACCCGAATGATGCCGGAGGTTATTTCATCGTTAAGCAATTCCCTATTGTCAAACCGACCGGAAGAGTCACATCACTTCGGATTTAATTATGGCTGATATATCAACACCCAACCTCGACTATAACGATATGCTGGAGGCGTGGGATATTAACGACGCATTGATGGGCGGTACGCTTGAAATGCGCAGGCAGGGGGAAAATTATCTCCCCAAATGGCCTAATGAAGATGAAGACGCTTATAAAAAACGCCTGTCTGTGGCTACGCTACTTCCTGTGTATGAAGAAAGCATCAAACAAAATATTGGGCGCATATTTGCAGAGCCGACAGTATTGAGTGAGGAAACGCCGGAAAAAATCAGGGAATATGCAGAAAATATCGACATGGAGGGGAGCCGACTGGATGTGTGGGCGCAGCAATTTTTCAGTCTCGCATTTCAGTATGGTGTGGCACATGCGCTGGTGGACTATCCACGAACGGATATGAAAGAGATTCGGACAAAAGCCGATGAAAACGCGGCCGGTGGTCGCCCGTACGTTACGATGCTGAATCCACGCCAGGTTATTGGATGGAAATCGAAAGTTGAAAAAGGGAAAGTTGTTCTCACTGATTTGCGTATAAAAGAGGTCATCATTATTGATGGTGATGATTTCGGGCAGAAGAAGGTGGAGCAGATCCGCCATATTATGCCCCGTCGAGTTGAAATTTATCGACGCAGCGAAGGTACTAATGGCGAATCTGTCTGGACGCTTCATGAGTCATGGAATACCAGCCGTGATGATATTCCTCTGGTAACACTGTATACGAAGAAAACAGGGTTTATGCGTGGTACACCGCCATTGCTTAATCTTGGCTTGCTGAATATCAAGCACTGGCAAAGCCAGAGCGAGCAGGACAATATTCTTCATGTTGCCCGCGTTCCATTGCTGGTGGCCTACGGGCTGGACAGGAATGAAGAACTGACGGTTGGTGCATCCACCGCTACGATTTTTGAGGACAGAACAAAAAATGGCCTCGAATATGTTGAACATAGTGGCGCAGCGATAGAATCTGGCGAAACATCACTTGAGAAGCTGGAAAATCAGATGCGTCATGCCGGCGCTAAACTTCTGCGGGCTGAAAATACATCCACCAAATCTGTTGATCAGACTAATGAAGAGCGGATGCAGGAACACTCGCCGCTTTATACAATGGCGAACTCCCTCGAAGATGCCCTCGATAATATTCTCCAGATAATGGCGGAATGGAGCGGAGAGAGTTGCGGTGGCAATGTGGATGTGCGCACTGAACTGGATGTATCTGCCCAGGTGTTTGACTCATCCTCCGCGCTGGCTGTTCAGTCATTGCGTCAGGGCGGTGATATACGTCAGATTGATGCGGTTCGGGTGTTGCAGGCGTTGAAATTTATCGATCAGGATTCCCGTCCAGAGGAAGTGATCGATGAATTAAAAAATCAGAGTGTAATGCTGATGGAAATCAATGATGCAAACCGTGAATGAACGGCTGCGTGATGAATCAATTGCTCATGCAGTCTGGATATCCCGCTATAGCACTGGTGTGGCTGCCAGAATAGTGAAAATACTGAATGACAGCGATGCGGAGCTTACAGCTCGCCTGCTGGTAGCACTGGACAGCCTCGATCCTAGTAGTTTTACCGTTACGCGCCTGGAGTCACTTCTGGCGAGTGTCAGAGAGGTTAACCGCACTGCTATTAACAGCATGTTTACCAGTCTCTCCGGAGAGCTGAACGAGCTGGCAATTTATGAGGTTGGTTATCAGTTAAGTCTGTTTGATTCTCTGCTACCTGATTTTGTTGCTGATGTTCACCCTCTGGTTGGTATCTCTTCTGATGCACTTTACGCCGCTGCAATGGCGCGACCATTCCAGGGACGACTGCTCAGTGAGTGGGCCTCAGATCTTGAGGCGGATCGGCTCAGACGCATAACAAATACGGTGCGTCAGGGTTTTTTGCTGGGGGATACCAATGAGCAGATCGCAAGAAAAATTCGGGGACATGTCAGTAAGGGATTTCAGGATGGTGCATTGCAGATGAGCCGGGCTAATGCGGCCAGCATTGCAAAAACAGCGGTTGGACATCTTGCTGCTACTGCTCGTGAGAGTTTTGCACGCGCGAATAATGATTTGATTAAGGGTAAGCAATGGTTATCAACGCTTGATAATCGTACTACGCCACAATGTCGAATCAGGGATCGCCTCAAATATACGCTGGATAATAAACCTGTAGGTCACAGCGTGCCTTATTTGCAGGGGCCGGGAAAAATTCATTTCTGCTGCCGCTCAACGGAAACGTTCATTCTGAAATCAGCGAAGGAACTGGGTATTGATGTTCGTGATATTTCCCCGGCTGAGCGGGCCAGCATGGATGGCGTGGTGGCCGGAGATACAACCTACAGGGAATGGTTTTTGCGTCAGCCTTACACCAGACAAAAACAGATTGTGGGGGAAACCCGGGCAAAGCTGATTCGGGATGGTGGTATGTCGCCAGATGAATTTTACACCGATAAAGGCGAATGGCTGACGCTGAAGCAACTCCGTGAGCGTGATGCACAGGTATTCAGAAAAGCAGGGATTTAAATAAATCATTTATTACAACAGGCTACCTTCGGGTGGCCTTTTTTATTGCTGCGATCCGGATGGTGAGCAGCGTAACTGTCGGAAGACTTAAACCAGGTACTAATATGAAACTGAAAACGGTCGAGATTAACGGAAAACAATACGCAGAAATTGATACTGCTGGCCTGCCAGTTTATGTGCACGACGATGGTAAAGAAATCGGCTTCGATGCACCGCTGGCGACAAAAAAAATTACAGAACTTAATGGCGAGGCAAAAAATCATCGCCTGGCTAAAGAAGCTGCAGAGGAAAAACTGGCTAAGTTTGCCGCTATCGAAGACCCGAAGAAGGCGATCGAGGCACTGGAAATGCTGTCAAAAATCGACCAGAAAAAGCTGATCGATGCGGGACAGGTTGACCAGGTTAAGGCTGAAATTACGAAAAATTTTCAGCAGCAATTAGATGAAGAAAAGCAACGCTCTCAGATGCTGGAGAAGCAGCTTTACGATTCTATGATTGGCGGTAGTTTTGCGGGTTCAAAATATATTGCCGATAAAATTGCGATCCCGGCAGATTTATTACAAGCCCGCTTCGGACAGGCATTCAAAGTGGAAGAAGGGAAGATCGTTGCTTATGACGCTTCCGGCAACAAAATTTATTCCCGCGCGAAGCCAGGAGAACTGGCGCAGTTTGATGAGGCGCTGGAGTTCCTCGTCGAAAATTACCCTCAGAAAGACTACATCCTGAAAGCCAGTGGCAACAATGGCGGCGGTTCCCGTCCGACACAGCATGATATTGGTCAGAAAACGATGAAACGCTCTGCTTTTGATGCACTGGATGTTGCAGGTAAGCAAAACGCACTGAAAGACGGTATCACAATCGTTGATTAATACATTTGCCAGCTTCCGGATGGGAGTTGGTGTCAGGGCTGGATAGCTCACTACTCAATCCATTCACAATTACGCAAATTTTTAAGGAATATTTAATTATGGCTGGAAATACCCTGACCGGGTTGATCCCGACTATTTACACCGCCCTGGATGTTGTATCCCGTGAGCAGGTAGGTTTTATCCCTGCGGTAGCAAAAAACGCAAAAGCTGACGCCGCAGCAAAAGATCAGACGGTAACCGCGCCAGTTGCGCCTGAGGCGAAAACCGAAGATATCGTACCGGGGCCGTCAGCTCCGAATACCGGTGATCAAAATATTGGCACTGTTGATGTAAAAATTACTAAATCCAAAATGGCGCCGGTTAAATGGAATGGTGAAGAACAACTGGCTCTTGGCCCTTCAGGGACTTACAACACCATTCTGGCTGATCAGTTCAAGCAGGCTTTTCGCGCCCTTGCAAACGAGGTTGAGGCTGATCTTGGTGTGTTGTATTTCGGTGCTTCCCGCGCCGTGGGAACCGCAGGGACAACGCCGTTTGGTGTTAAAGATGATCTTTCTGATGCTGCTCTGGCTCGTCAGGTTCTGGAGGATAACGGCGCACCGACAACAGATCTGCAGATGGTGCTTGGTTCCACTGCCATTGCTAATTTGCGCGGAAAACAGTCTGTATTGTTTAAAGTGAATGAATCCGGCACTGAACAGCTACTGCGTGAGGGCGTGTTGGGGCGTCTGGAGGGATTCAATATTCACAGTTCGGCAGGTGTAAAACGAGCGCCAAAGGTTGCTGCAACTGGTTATCTCGTGAATGGCGAGAAAAAAGAAGGCGATGTTCTTATTTCCATTGATACTGGTTCGGGGAGTATTTCTGCAGGTCAGATTGTTACGTTCGCTGGCGATCCTAATCAGTATGTTGTGGCAGCAGCGACCAGCAATCTGATTACTCTTGCAGCACCGGGACTGCGTCAGGATCTGGCCGATGATACTGCAATCACAGTTGTTGGCTCCTTTACTGCAAATATGGCGTTTGATCGCAACGCGTTTCTGCTGGCATCCCGTACTCCGGCAATGCCGGAAGGTGGCGATAATGCTGATGATGTAATGAATGTTACGGACCCGATTTCAGGGATTACGTTCCAGATTGCACTGTATCGTCAGTATCGCCAGGTGCGCTATGAAGTTGGACTGGCATGGGGTGTTTCGTCAGTGAAACCGGCACATGGTTGTCTGATTCTTGGTTAAACATCCAAACGGGGCTTCGGCCCCATTTTTAATGGAGGGTATATGGCCGGATTAACTAAAGAGCAAAGAGCACAGCGTGAAGCCGCGCAAAAAAATGCAGTGGTGGAGCAAAATGTGGAGCAAATTCAGGAGCCACAAAAAACGCAAATTGAGTTAGTGGTTATGGTGACCGATTATCAGATGTTTCCCGGCGCACCAACTATCGCTAATGTTCATCCTGATGAAGTTGACAACTGGAAGGCTCTGGGCTGGAAAACTCAGGAGTAACACATGATCACTTACGTGACCTGTGATGACGTTGATAATGCGTTTGGGAACGCCTGGACGAGTGAGAACGCTAAAAATAAAGCTGTTTTAATGGCTAATGCCTGGCTTAATGGCTTCGGCCTGAAAATTAACCCATCCCGTATTCCGGAAGAGGTAAAACTTGCGGGAGCATATGCAGCCAGAATTGCCTCTGTCGGTAAGTTGTTTCAGCAGAAAAATGATTCTGGCGTTGTTATCAGTAAAGCCGTGTCGGCTGACGGGGTCAGTGTATCGAAATCATTTGCTGAATTGCCAGCAAACAGCACTGCATTGCTTGAACCCGATTTACAGCTTGCGATAGCACTGCTGAAACCGTACGGACTTAGTCGCTCACAAGTCAGGGTTGTGAGGGGGGGATGATGGGGCTTCGTGAAGAGATTCAGTCAGAGGTTGCCGCTGCTTTTGATGAGGATTTAGCAGACGCCGTGAGTGATTTTTCTGGTTCTTACGTTGCGCACCGGAACTGGAATCCAGTGACGGAAACTGGCGGCGAATCCACAGCAACCTATACCGGGCGAGGCGTGTTGACGCGTTATAAGCTGGGCAGAATTGATGGGATTAATATTTTGCATGGTGACCTTAAATTAACAGCTCTGGTATGCGAGGTTACGGATAAAACCGCTGTCGGCCATATTATTGAGATTTATGATCCTGTATCAAGGCAGTTGCAACGATACGAGGTAATTACAGCGAGTGTAGATCCTTCCGCATCAGTTTACTCAATCCAGTTAAGGAGAGCGTAAATGGCAAAGGCATGGGATATCGAACCGTCAATATTTGCCGGGATGATTGAGGAAGATGTGGGGCTGAAAATTCGCTACATCGCTATTCAGATTCTTACTGCTATCGATATTGCTGCTCCGGTTGATACCGGGCGTTTCAGAAATAACAACATGGTGTCGTTACAGCATCCCGATTTTGGTATATCTGATAACGTGGATCCGAACGGTACGATTGCGGTTCAGCGTGGGATCGGGGTTATTTCGAAAGCTGCAAATTACGGAATTATTTATATCCAGAATAACCTTCCTTATGCAGAGGCTCTTGAAAACGGTCATTCACAACAAGCGCCAACTGGCGTGTATGCCAACGCTTTTCATGGTGTTTTACAGGCTTACAAATGACGTTTACTGAAATCAGAAATACGGTCATTTCCAGAATGACGGCACAGACGGTTATTAATGGAAAAGACGTATTGTATCCGAACGGGCCAACGTTCGATCCTTCCGGTAAGTTAATCTGGGCGCGGTTAAGTAATATTCCCGGGCAGGCTGGAGTTAATGAAATTGGTGCGGGGCCGGTTGTTTATCGCACGGGGATAATCATTATTCAGTTATTTGTCCCCGCAGGTTCTGGTTCAAAACTCATTACTGAGACAGCCGATAAATTGCGGGAACTGTTTGAGTTTCAGGATGACGACCGTCTCAGTTACCAGGCTGTTTCCTCAATAACCGTTGGCGAAAAGAATGGCTGGTTCCAGCTTAATCTTCAAATTCCATATCGCGCGCTCTAGCGCAATTAATGACATAGGAGGCTCCTGTGAGTTCAGGTGCAAAGGTTATCTCGGCATTTATCCGGGAGACAGTTGCAGGCACCACACCAGCAAGTGGTGACTGGAGTTTATTAAAACGCACAAGCTGGGGAGTAAAACCCACCCAGAATAAAGGCGAAAATAATGAGATTGGTGGCTCCCGGATGGCTCAGGGGGCGACGCCTGGCACTGTGGATGTTGGCGGTGATGTTGGTACCAAATTTCGCTGGGGTCAACATGATGATTTTCTTGCATCCTGTTTCGGCGCGGAATGGTCAGGTGATTCTCTGACAATGGGGAATGAGCGAATAACATTTTCTCTGGCGACCTATGCGTCCGATGTCGGAATTGCCTCTGTTGTCAGAGGAGCGCAGGTTGGCTCATGGAAAATGCAGATCCCTAACGACGGCGATATTACGGCGACCGTAACCTTTGCCGGGCTGGACTGGGAATCAAAGGCCGATGATACGAATTTTATCAAAGGCGAACCTGTGGATAGTGCAGGAAAGCTACGTTATTCGTTTAAGGAGGTTTCAGCAGTAAGCCTGAATGGTGTTGCCGGAGGTAACGGTTTTTGTATCGACAGTTTTGATATTCAGTTCGATAACAAACTCCAGACACAGCGTTGTATCGGGACTGGCTCGCCTTATGCAGGAGCAAATATTCCGACTACTTTTACACCGTCCGGTACGGTGACGCTTTCATGGTCTAAAGCCGCGTGGGAAATCTGGAGTAAAACACTGACTGGAGAAACAGTTCCGTTCAGCTTCACGCTTTCGAATGGAGAGGGGGCATACACTTTCAGTTTCCCGAAGGTTCAGATGTCAGGTGAATGGCCTGATGGGGGTAATACCGACATTATCCAGGTTCAATTGAGCATTACCGCAGCAGATGAAGCACCTACGATAACCAGAAAAAAAGCCTCCCCGGCTGCCGTGATCGCAAAAGCCAGTGCTGAGGCGATTAGTTGATTTTCCGTTATTCCCCCTGTGGTACTGCACTACAGGGGGGCGCATTGAATGAGGTTATGGATGTTTATTCTTAATCAGAAAATTATCATCGGTGGTGAACGCTGGTTTACCCCAATGAAGGACTTAAAACCTGTAGACGGGTTAAAACTGTTGGTGGCAAGCAGCGATAACGATCAGTATCGCTCCCGTAATGCATTAATCCGTCGCCACATTGAGAAAATGGATGCCAGTTTGCACGTCGGAACGAAGGAGTTTGATATTGCAAAGGTTTCCGAGGTGGATTCTGTTGATGATTTACTCATTGATAATGCTGCTCGTTATCTGCTGAAAGACTGGAAAGGGGTTGGTGAACTGGTTGATGGTGTTGAGGTTGCACTGGAATATACGCCAGAACGAGGGATCGCGCTGCTTAAGCAGAATCCGGAGTTGTACTGGCAGATCCTTGCAGAAGCAGCCAGCATCGCCCAGGGTAAAGAGCAGCAGAAGCAGGATACGATAAAAAAGCCATAGCCGCCCAGCGGTGGTTATCGGAGTTCGGGGGAGAAAAGGGTGAAAAGGCAAGATGGAAGCGAGAAAAACTCAGGTTGCCACCGATACCGGAACCAGAAATAGACCCGGTGCTTAAGGAATTGTTGTACGCCTATTCGGTAATATCCCGTGCCCGACGTTATGCTGGAATGACTGGGGTGCCTTTGCCTTTATCTCTGACAGAGATAAATGAATATTTAGCCACTCATCCGGTATTGATTGAGCGCGATGAATTTGAAGCAGTGATCTTTGCACTGGATGACCAGTATTTTCAGGAGCAGTGTGTGTAGTTGTTAATTACGTACACTCTGTTACAGAGATGTGATGGTGTCTTTAATTAAATCGATGATGCTCCTGGAGAAAAGCATTGCGTGGCCTCGTAATCGCTATATCTACTATTATGTCGCCTGAAACCCACTTCGGTGGGTTTTTTGTTGTCAGGAGTTTTAATGAATGGCAGAGCAAACCTCGCGTCTCGCAATAATTATTGATAGCACTGGAGCGAAAAATAATGCTGACAATCTGGCCTCCTCATTAGTCAAAATGACGCAGGCTGGGGAAACTGCTGCAAATAGCGCAGGGAAAGTGACTAAGGCAACAGAAGATGAGAAGAACGCGCTCGCAAAATTAAAAGCAGCTATTGATCCAGTTGGTGCCGCAATTGATACTGTCGGTCGACGCTATTCTGAATTAAAGAAATTTTTCGATAAAGGGCTTATTGATAAAGAAGAATATGAATTTCTTGTCCGTAAACTTAATGAAACCACAGAGGAATTGAGCGGGGTTGCGCAAGCGCAGAGAGAAGCCGAGAAGGCCGGAAAACTTGCTGCCGCCCAGCAGGAAGCGCAGGCTCAGGTCTTTCAAAGAATGCTGGACAAGATCGACCCTCTGGCTGCGGCGCTAAGAAATCTTGAACAACAGCAGGATGAACTTAATGCTGCGTTTGCATCCGGGAAAATAAATGGTTCTCAGTTTGAGAATTATAGCCGAAAAATACAGGAAACACGGCGAGAGCTTACCGGAGAGGCTCAGGCAGAGCGAGAAGCAGCAAAAGCACATGATGAACAGGTTGCTGCTTTGCAACGTCTGATTGCTCAACTTGATCCTGTCGGAACTGCTTTTAATCGTCTGGTAGAACAACAGAAACAGCTCAATGAAGCAAAAGCTAAGGGGATGCTTTCTCCTGAAATGTATGAGGAGCTTTCTGGAAAACTTCGTGCTATGCGGAGTGAGCTTGAGGTTACTCAATCGCAATTAAGCAAAACCGGAATGTCGGCAAAACAAACGGCTTTTGCTATGCGCATGTTGCCTGCACAAATGACGGATATTGTTGTTGGGTTGTCCACTGGTCAGTCGCCATTTATGGTGTTAATGCAGCAGGGCGGCCAGCTAAAAGATATGTTCGGTGGGATTGGCCCGGCGATCAAAGGTGTAGGTTCTTATGTGCTGGGATTAATTAATCCTTTTACCCTGGCCGCAGCAGCCGTTGGCGTCTTAGGGCTGGCTTACTATAAAGGCTCTCAGGAGCAGGACGAATTTAATAAATCTCTTATTCTTACCGGAAATCAGTTGGGGACAACCAGCGGGCAATTGGCCGATATAGCTCAACGTGCCGGGAATGCGGCTGATTCGACAACTGGCGCTGCGGCGGCAGTATTAAACCAGCTTGTGCGTTCGGGAAAGGTAGCGAGCAGTTCGCTGGAGCAAGTGACGACAGCGATAGTAAAAACGAGCGAAGTAACAGGAATATCAACCGAACAACTGGTTAATGACTTCAATGAAATTGCAAAGGATCCTGTCAGTGCTATATCAAAACTTAATGATCAGTACCATTTTCTGACACTTGCGACTTATAACCAGATTAAGGCGCTACAGGATGAAGGGAACCAGCAGGAGGCCGCCCGCATTGCGACAGAAGCATACTCATCCTCAATGATCCAGCGCACCAACCAGATTAAAGAAAATCTTGGTTATCTTGAGACTGCATGGAAAGCTGTCGCAGACTCCGCAAAATGGGCATGGGATTCCATGCTGGATATTGGCCGTGAGGCCTCCCTTGATCAAAAAATCTCAGATGTTCTCCGTCAAATTGATGAAATAGAAAAAAATACCCGACCCGGAGTTTTCGGGTTAGGTGGCATTGGAGATGGCGGAGCTCAAAATAAAAAGCTGGCACGATTAAAGCAGCAATTGGGCGTACTTCAAGCAGAAAAAATTGCTCAGGACGTACTAAATTCATCAATAAACGATTACAACAAGCGACAACAGGAAGGAATTGAACTCAGACAGAGAGCAGATGCTTTTTCAAAACAATATCAGACCCGGGAGCAGCAGAGAGCTAGTGAACTTGCAAAACTGGAAAAGCTAAAGAATCAGTATTCAAAGGAAGAATATAATAATCTTATCGCTCAAATAAATGAGCGTTATAAAGATCCAAAGCAACCAAAGGCGAAAGGTTATTCGGATGATGCTGCCCAACGAATGATTGATCATCTGAATCAACAGAATGCGTTACTAAGTTCACAAGCTGAATTGACCGTTAAATTAAGTTCCTCTGAACAGGAACTGGTTAAGTGGCGTCAGCAGATTGCCGACCTGGAGTCACGACCGTCATCGAAATTAACCCAGGATCAGAAATCGCTTCTCTTACACCGGGAAGAAATAACCGCGTTGATGGAGAAAAATGTTGCGATTGAAAAAAATAACAGGCTAATCAAAGAATCCGCCGAAATAGCCGCATGGCGTGATTCATTGCAGGCTTCGATTGATAATCGTCAGCAGGGGTATGATATTCAGATTGCTGGTTATGGGGTTGGCGATAAAAATCAGCAACGCCAGCAGGAATTACTGCGGATTGAACGTGAATATAACAATCAGCGTCTGCAACTTGAACGTGACTATGCAGATAAATCCCGTGGAATGTCAAATCATGTTTTTCAGGAGAAAATGCAGGCTCTGAATGATGCTCTGGAGCGAGAAAAAGAAATTGTCAGCCAGAAAAACGAGCAGCTCGATATTCAGGCAGGAGACTGGATTAGTGGTGCCTCCCAGGGATTCAATAACTGGCTGGATGACACTAAGGATATCGGTGCGCAAATAAAATCAACCACGACTCAGATGTTTGATGGGATGACCGATGCGCTAGGTGATTTTGTCACGACAGGCAAGGCAAATTTTCGTTCTTTCGCTACTTCCGTGATTTCAGATCTTAGTCGAATTGCATTAAAGGCTTCAATTACTGGGATTTTCGACAGCATTAGTAACAGTTCTTCTGGGGGTATTTTAGGAACTATCGGGAGTGCTATTAGTAAATTTATTCCGAATGCAAAGGGCGGTGTTTATGAGTCTCCGTCATTGAGTACATATTCGAACGGTATTTATGACTCCCCGCAATTTTTTGCTTTTGCAAAAGGAGCTGGTGTTTTTGGTGAGGCTGGACCGGAAGCTATTATGCCATTAACGCGAACTTCCGATGGTTCTCTTGGTGTCAGAGCTATTAATAGTAAAAGTGGTAATGGAGGCAGAGATATTACTTATGCCCCTGTATACCAAATCACTATTCAAAATGACGGCCAGAATGGAGAGATTGGTCCTCAGGCAATAAAAGCACTTATGGGGATGGTTGATCAGCGGGTGCAGGGCGCTCTGTTAAATATGCGACGTGATGGAGGAATGTTAAGTGGCTAATACGGAAGAATTTTACTGGTTACCAGAGGATGGAATGAAAACAGAAAATAAGCCATCGATAAAAACTGTAAGATTTGGCGATGGTTATGAACAACGAAGCCCAAACGGACTTAATCATTCTCTGCGTGTTTTTACCTGTGATTTCAGGGTTGAGGCGAATGAACGTAATTCATTTGAACTGTTTCTGGCTCGGCATGGAGGCTATAAATCTTTTTTTTGGCGCCCGCCGGGTATTAACAGAAAAATCAGAGTGGTGTGTCGAACGTGGTCAGCGACAGAACATATCACCTATACCGATTTTTCGTGTCAGTTTGACGAAGTGGTGATCTGATGCAGGACATACGACAGGAAACACATCATGAGACGACACGCCTTACTCAGTCAGCCCAGGTGGTGCTCTGGGAAATCGATCTGACAGAGGTCGGTGGTGAACGTTATTTTTTCTGTAATGAGCAGAACGAAAAAGGTGAGCCGGTCACCTGGCAGGGGCGGCAGTATCAGGTATACCCTATTCAGGGGACGGGATTTGAACTGAACGGTAAGGGTAGTGCTACCCGTCCGACACTGACGGTCTCTAACCTGCACGGCATGGTCACCGGGATGGCGGAAGACCTGCAGAGTCTGGTCGGCGGAACGGTGGTCAGGCGTAAGGTTTACGCCCGTTTTCTGGATGCGGTGAACTTCGTCAACGGAAACAGCGACGCCGATCCGGAGCAGGAGGTGATCAGCCGCTGGCGCATCGAGCAGTGCAGCGAACTGAGTGCGGTCAGTGCCTCCTTTGTGCTCTCCACACCGACGGAAACGGATGGTGCTGTTTTTCCGGGGCGCATCATGCTGGCCAACACCTGCACCTGGACCTATCGCGGTGATGAGTGCGGTTATCATGGTCCGGCTGTCGCGGATGAATATGACCAGCCGACGTCCGATATCACGAAGGATAAATGCAGCAAATGCCTGAGCGGCTGTAAGTTTCGCAATAACGTCGGCAACTTTGGCGGCTTCCTTTCCATTAACAAACTTTCGCAGTAATCCCATGACACAGACAGAATCAGCGATTCTGGCGCACGCCCGGCGATGTGCGCCAGCGGAGTCGTGCGGCTTCGTGGTGAGAACGCCGGAAGGGGAAAGATATTTTCCCTGCGTGAATATCTCCGGTGAGCCGGAGGCGTATTTCCGGATGTCGCCGGAGGACTGGCTGCGGGCAGAGATGCAGGGTGAGATTGTGGCGCTGGTCCACAGCCACCCCGGTGGTCTGCCCTGGCTGAGTGAGGCTGACAGGCGGCTGCAGGTGCAGAGCGATTTGCCTTGGTGGCTGGTCTGCCGGGGTGAGATTCATAAATTCCGCTGTGTGCCGCATCTTACCGGGCGGCGCTTTGAGCACGGGGCGACGGACTGTTACACGCTGTTCCGGGATGCTTATCATCTGGCGGGGATTGAGATGCCGGACTTTCATCGTGAGGATGACTGGTGGTGTAACGGCCAGAATCTCTATCTGGATAATCTGGAGGCCACAGGGCTGTATCAGGTGCCGTTGTCAGCGGCGCAGCCGGGCGATGTGCTGCTGTGCTGTTTTGGTTCATCGGTGCCGAATCATGCCGCCATTTACTGCGGCGACGGTGAGCTGTTGCACCATATTCCTGAACAACTGAGCAAACGAGAGAGGTATACCGACAAATGGCAGCGACGCACACACTCCCTCTGGCGTCACCGGGCATGGCACGCATCTGCCTTTACGGGGATTTACAACGATTTGGCCGCCGCATCGACCTTCGTGTAAAAACGGGGGCTGAAGCCATCCGGGCGTTGTCCACACAGCTCCCGGCGTTTCGTCAGAAACTGAATGAGGGCTGGTATCAGGTGCGCATTGCCGGGCGTGATGCAGGCGAAAATGAATTATCTGCCCGTCTTAATGAGTCGCTGGCAAATGGTGCCGTGATCCACATTGTGCCGCGTCTGGCGGGAGCTAAAAGTGGCGGTGTTTTTCAGGCAGTGCTGGGTGCGGCGCTGATTGCGGTGGCATGGTGGAACCCTGTGGGCTGGCTGGGTGCCGCGGCTGTATCGGGCATGTATGCGGCAGGGGCCAGTATGATCCTGGGTGGTGTGGCCCAGATGCTGGCACCGAAAGCCCGGACGCCCACAGCGACCAGCACGGATAACGGTAAGCAGAACACCTATTTCTCATCACTGGATAACATGGTTGCCCAGGGCAATGTTCTGCCTGTTCTGTACGGTGAAATGCGCGTGGGGTCTCGTGTGGTTTCTCAGGAGATCAGCACGGCAGATGAAGGGGACGGTGGTCAGGTTGTGGTGATTGGCCGCTGATGCAAAATATTTCATGTGAAACCGCCTCCGGGCGGTTTTGTCGTTTATGGAGCATGACGAATGGGCAAAGGAAGCAGTAAGGGGCATATCCCGCGCGAAGCGAAGGACAACCTGAAGTCCACGCAGTTGCTGAGTGTGATCGATGCCATCAGTGAAGGGCCGGTTGAAGGTCCGGTGGATGGCTTAAAAAGCGTGCTGCTGAACAGTACGCCGGTGCTGGACAGTGAGGGGAATACCAATATCTCCGGCGTCACGGTGGTGTTCCGGGCAGGCGAGCAGGAGCAGTCACCGCCGGAGGGATTTGAATCCTCCGGTTCCGAGACGGTGCTGGGTACGGAAGTGAAATATGACACGCCGATCACCCGCACCATTACGTCGGCAAACATCGACCGTCTGCGCTTTACCTTCGGTGTACAGGCACTGGTGGAAACCACCTCAAAGGGTGACAGGAATCCGTCGGAAGTCCGTCTGCTGGTTCAGATACAGCGTAACGGTGGCTGGGTGACGGAAAAAGACATCACCATTAAGGGCAAAACCACCTCGCAGTATCTGGCCTCGGTGGTGGTGGGTAACCTGCCGCCGCGCCCGTTTAATATCCGGATGCGCAGGATGACGCCGGACAGCACCACAGACCAGCTGCAGAACAAAACGCTCTGGTCGTCATACACCGAAATCATCGATGTGAAACAGTGCTACCCGAACACGGCACTGGTCGGCGTGCAGGTGGACTCGGAACAGTTCGGCAGCCAGCAGGTGAGCCGTAATTATCATCTTCGCGGGCGCATTCTGCAGGTGCCGTCGAACTATAACCCGCAGACGCGGCAATACAGCGGTATCTGGGACGGAACGTTTAAGCCAGCATACAGCAACAACATGGCCTGGTGTCTGTGGGATATGCTGACCCATCCGCGCTACGGCATGGGGAAGCGTCTCGGTGCGGCGGATGTGGACAAATGGGCGCTGTATGTCATCGGCCAGAATTGCGACCAGTCGGTGCCGGACGGCTTTGGCGGCACGGAGCCGCGCATCACCTGTAATGCGTACCTGACCACACAGCGCAAGGCGTGGGATGTGCTCAGTGATTTCTGCTCGGCGATGCGCTGTATGCCAGTATGGAACGGGCAGACGCTGACGTTCGTGCAGGACCGACCGTCGGATAAGGTGTGGACCTATAACCGCAGTAATGTGGTGATGCCGGATGATGGCGCACCGTTCCGCTACAGCTTCAGCGCCCTGAAAGACCGCCATAATGCCGTTGAGGTGAACTGGATTGACCCGAACAACGGCTGGGAGACGGCGACAGAGCTTGTGGAGGATACGCAGGCCATTGCCCGTTACGGTCGTAACGTCACGAAGATGGATGCTTTTGGCTGTACCAGCCGGGGGCAGGCGCACCGCGCCGGGCTGTGGCTGATTAAAACGGAATTGCTGGAAACGCAGACCGTGGACTTCAGCGTGGGTGCAGAAGGGCTTCGCCATGTACCGGGCGATGTCATTGAAATCTGCGATGATGACTATGCGGGTATCAGCACCGGCGGGCGCGTGCTGGCGGTGAACAGCCAGACGCGGACACTGACGCTCGACCGTGAAATCACGCTGCCATCCTCCGGCACCACGCTGATAAGCCTGGTTGACGGACAGGGGAATCCGGTCAGCGTGGAGGTCCAGTCCGTCACCGACGGCGTGAAGGTAAAAGTGAGCCGGGTTCCTGATGGCGTTGCCGAGTACAGCGTGTGGGGGCTGAAGCTGCCGACGCTGCGCCAGCGCCTGTTCCGCTGCGTGAGTATCCGTGAGAATGACGACGGCACGTATGCCATCACCGCTGTGCAGCATGTGCCGGAGAAAGAGGCCATCGTGGATAACGGGGCGCACTTTGACGGCGACCAGAGCGGCACGGTGAATGGTGTCACGCCGCCAGCAGTGCAGCACCTGACCGCAGAAGTCACCGCAGACAGCGGGGAATACCAGGTGCTGGCGCGCTGGGATACGCCGAAGGTGGTGAAGGGTGTGAGCTTTATGCTTCGCCTGACCGTGGCAGCGGATGACGGCAGTGAGCGGCTGGTCAGCACGGCCCGGACGACGGAAACCACATACCGATTCACGCAACTGGCGCTGGGAAACTACAGGCTGACAGTCCGGGCGGTAAATGCGTGGGGACAGCAGGGCGATCCGGCGTCGGTATCGTTCCGGATTGCCGCACCGTCAGCGCCGTCGCGGATTGAGCTGACGCCGGGCTATTTTCAGATCACCGCCACGCCGCATCTTGCCGTTTATGATCCGACGGTACAGTTTGAGTTCTGGTTCTCGGAAAAGCAGATTATTGATATCAGGCAGGTTGAAACCAGCGCGCGTTATCTTGGTACTGCGCTGTACTGGATAGCCGCCAGTAGCAATATTAAGCCGGGTTATGATTATTACTTTTATATCCGCAGCGTGAACACCGTTGGTAAATCGACATTCGTGGAGGCCGTCGGTCGGGCGAGCGATGATGCGGAAGGTTATCTGAATTTTTATAAAGGGTTGATCAATAAAACGCATCTCGGCAAGGAGCTACTGGAAAACTTTGAGCTGACGGAAGATAACGCCAGCAAACTGGAGGAGTTTTCGAAAGAGTGGAAAGACGCCAACGATAAATGGAATGCCATGTGGGGCGTCAAAATTGAGCAGACCGAAGACGGCAGGCATTATGTCGCGGGGCTTGGCCTCAGCATGGAGGATACGGAGGAAGGCAAACTGAGCCAGTTCCTGGTTGCCGCTAACCGTATCGCGTTTATTGACCCGGCAAACGGGAATGAAACGCCGATGTTTGTGGCGCAGGGCAACCAGATATTCATGAACGAAGTGTTCCTGAAGTATCTGACGGCTCCCACCATTACCAGCGGCGGCAATCCGCCGGTATTTTCCCTGACACCGGACGGGCGGCTGACGGCGAAAAATGCCGATATCAGCGGTAACGTGAATGCGAACTCCGGGACGCTCAATAATGTCACGATTAACCAGAACTGCCGGATTCTGGGAAAACTGTCTGCCAACCAGATTGAAGGTGATATTGTCAAAACGGTGGGAAAAGCCTTTCCGAGAAATGGCAGTTATGCCAGCGGTACAATAACGGTCACTGTGTACGATGACCAGGCTTTTGACCGTCAGATAGTAATCCCACCCGTTCTGTTTCGCGGTGGTAAGCATGAAAACTTCAACAGCAACAACCAACAGTCATACTGGTATTCAACCTGTAAGCTGCAGGTACTGAAGAACGGACAGGAAATCTTTCAGCAACCCGCGACGGATGTCAGCAGGGTATTTTCATCCGTCATTGATATGCCTGCCGGACACGGTCATGTCACCCTGACTTTCAATGTTTCTTCATATGGTGCTAATAACTGGACGCCAACGACCAGTATCAGCGACCTTCTTGTTGTCGTGATGAAGAAATCAACAGCCGGTATCAGTATCAGTTGAATTTTATAACCCAAATACGGGCGCCAGAAATGGCGCCTTTTTTATTGCAGAAAAGCGAGAGGTAATTATGCGTAAATTATGTGCTGTTATTCTGTCTGCAGTAGTCTGGCTGGTCGCCGCTGGTACGCCAGCGAGTGCAGCAGAGCATCAGTCCACACTAAGCGCCGGGTATCTTCAGTCCCATACTGATATGCCCGGCAACGATGACCTGAAGGGCGTTAACGTGAAATACCGTTATGAATTTACGGACACGCTGGGGCTGGTGACGTCATTCAGCTATGCAGGAGACAAGAATCGCCAGCTTACCCGTTACAGCGATACCCGCTGGCATGAAGATTCCGTACGTAACCGCTGGTTCAGCATGATGGCGGGGCCATCTGTGCGCGTGAATGAGTGGTTCAGTGCTTATGCGATGGCGGGTGTGGCTTACAGCCGTGTTTCGACGTTCTCCGGAGATTATCTCCGCGTAACTGATAACAAGGGGAAAACGCACGATGTGCTGACCGGAAGTGATGACGGTCGCCACAGCAACACGTCTCTGGCGTGGGGGGCTGGCGTGCAGTTTAACCCGACCGAATCCGTGGCCATTGATATTGCTTATGAAGGTTCCGGCAGTGGCGACTGGCGCACTGACGGTTTCATCGTTGGTGTCGGTTATAAATTCTGATTAGCCAGGTAACACAGTGTTATGACAGCCCGCCGGTTCAGGCGGGCTTTTTTGTGGAGTGGATATGGCAGCAGTAAAAATCTCAGGTGTGCTGAAAGATGGTGCGGGAAAACCAATACAGAACTGCACTATTCAACTGAAGGCAAAGCGTAACAGCACCACGGTACTGGTGAACACGGTGGCCTCTGAAAATCCGGATGAAGTCGGGCGTTACAGCATGGATGTTGAGTATGGCCAGTACAGCGTCATCCTGCTGGTTGAAGGTTTTCCGCCTTCACATGCCGGGACCATTACCGTCTATGAAGGCTCCAGACCAGGTACGCTGAATGATTTTCTCGGCGCCATGACGGAAGATGATGTCATGCCGGAGGCATTGCGTCGTTTTGAGGAAATGGTGGAAGAAGCGGCACGCAACGCTGAAGCCGCCTCTCAGAGCGCAGCGGCGGCAAAGAAATCCGAAACTGCAGCGGCATCATCGAAGAACGCGGCGAAAACCTCAGAAACGAATGCAGCTAACAGCGCACAGGCGGCAGCGGCCTCGCAGACTGCATCGGCAAATTCCGCGACAGCAGCTAAAAAATCAGAAACCAACGCGAAAAATAGCGAGACAGCAGCAAAGACGAGCGAAACCAACGCAAAGTCCAGCCAGACGGCAGCGAAAACCAGCGAAACGAATGCTAAAGCCAGTGAAACTGCGGCGAAAAATAGCCAGAATGCAGCAGCCGAAAGCGAGAGCGCGGCAGCCGGTTCTGCGACTTCAGCAGCTGGATCAGCAACTGCTGCGGCTAACAGCCAGAAAGCAGCGAAGACGAGCGAAACTAACGCAAAGTCCAGCCAGACGGCAGCGAAGACCAGCGAAACGAATGCTAAAGCCAGCGAAACTGCGGCGAAAAACAGTCAGGATGCAGCGGCCCAAAGCGAGAGTGCTGCAGCTGGTTCTGCAAGTGCGGCGGCTTCTTCTGCCACTGCATCAGCCAACAGTCAAAAAGCTGCAAAAACCAGTGAAACCAACGCAAAGGCGAGCGAGACTGCGGCGGCTAACTCGGCGAAAGCATCCGCTGCAAGCCAGACGGCTGCAAAAGCAAGTGAAGACGCAGCCAGAGAGTATGCAAGCCAGGCTGCGGAGCCGTATAAACAAGTTTTGCAGCCGCTTCCCGATGTGTGGATACCGTTTAACGATTCACTGGATATGATTACGGGCTTTTCGCCGTCATATAAAAAGATTGTTATTGGTGATGATGAAATAACGATGCCTGGCGATAAGGTTGTAAAGTTTAAACGCGCATCGAAAGCAACCTATATTAATAAATCTGGTGTGCTGACAGAGGCTGCCATTGACGAGCCACGATTTGAACGTGATGGCCTGCTTATTGAGGGGCAAAGAACAAACTACATGCTCAATTCGGAAAACCCTGCCAGTTGGGGGCGATCGTCAAATATGGATGTTCCCGAAACCGGGACGGATAGTTTTGGTTTTACCTATGGAAAGTTTGTCTGTAACGATTCTCTGATTGGGCAAACCTCAGCCATTAATATGGCATCAATTGCTGCAACAAAGTCAGTTGATGTCTCAGGCGATAATAAATACGTGACAACCTCATGTCGTTTTAAAACAGAACTGCAGGTAAGGCTGCGTATCCGGTTTGATAAATATGACGGTAGCGCAACAACTTTTCTTGGTGATGCGTATATTGATACACAAACGCTTGAAATTACTATGACAGGCGGTGCTGCCTCAAGGATTACTGCGAGAGTCAGAAAGGACGAAGCTACCGGATGGATTTTTGCAGAGGCAACAATTCAGGCAATTGATGGGGAGTTAAAAATAGGTTCTCAGATACAGTATTCTCCTAAGCAGGGCGGGGCAACCGTATCTGGTGACTATATTTATCTGGCCACCCCACAAGTAGAAAATGGGCCTTGTGTATCATCTTTTATTATATCAGGAACGACGGCGGCGACCCGCGCAAGCGATATAGTTACAGTTCCCATTAAGAATAATCTTTATAATCTTCCTTTTACGGTTCTTTGTGAGGTACATAAGAACTGGTATAAAACGCCAAATGCAGCGCCGCGTGTTTTTGACACCGGCGGTCATCAAACCGGAGCGGCTATTATTCTTGGCTTCGGTCGTTCAACAGATTACGACGGATTTCCTTATTGCGATATTGGAGGAGCTAACAGACGGGTAAACGAAAACGCATCGCTTGAAAAAATGGTTATGGGGATGCGTGTAAAGTCAGATCAGTCTACGTGCTCAGTAAGTAACGGGCGTATATCCAGCGAAACAAAAACCACATGGTTCTATATTCAGAACACCGCAATTATCCGTATTGGAGGCCAGACTACAGCCGGGTTACGTCATTTATTTGGTCATGTCAGGAATTTCAGAATATGGCACAAGGCATTGACTGATGCTCAGGTGGGGGAGTCAATCTAATGAAAGATTTAACACTCAAATTTGCCGACAGGGCCGACTTTTCGGCCTTTATGGAGAGTGCTGGCTATTATGATGACGAGTCGATGCAGGATGATATTCTTATTGACGTGATAGGTAACGTGTACAAAGAAACCGGAGAGCTGACTGAAGATGGCGAACCGATATGTGTTAAGGAAGATGGATATTTTGTAAACGTGCGCATCATTAATGATGCAAAAAAATCGTCAATATTCGATAAATACGCGGTTGTTGTTGAGCATCAACTTCGTGGCTGGATGTGAGGCAGAAAAATGGCTACATCGACAGTAATTCCAGGAGATATCACCAAGCTAAAGGGAGATGTCAGTAAAGCTAAGGAAGATATTTCATCAATTAGCGGAAAAGTATCAACGCTTCAGACTGATATGGACAGTGCAAAGCAGGATATCAGTACCAGATACACGAAAACTGAAGTGGATAATAAGCTGAAAAACAAAGTGGAAGTGAACGATCTGGAAAGCGGTCGTTATGGCGGAGATTTTTATCCACTGACAGGTCGTGAAGCGTTTTATTTATGGAATTTGGCCACGACTACAGCTGCGGCAAACCTTTATCTTAATCCTGACCCCGCAATTTCGTCTGTGCTGCGGTCAACATCGTCTATCCGCTATAAACATTCAGTAGAGACGATAGATTCAGAGCACGCCGATCTCATTTTCAAGATGCGCCCTGTGTGGTACAGGTCGCAATGCGAAAATGACAGGCGCGATTGGGGATTCTACGGATTGATTGCCGAGGAAGTAGGAGAAATTGCCCCTCAGTTTGTACACTGGCGACCAGCTAACGAAGATGATGCTCCTGAAGCTATTTCCAGCAATGGCCTTGTTGCCGAAGGCGTAATGTACGAACGTCTGGTTGTTCCACTGATTCACCATATCCAGAAGCTGACTGAAAGAGTTGATGAACTTGAGTCAGAATTAAAGTTGTTATTAACTTCCCGAAGCGATATTGGATAAAGGAGGAGTAATGGATATAACACCTTTCCTTCACGCGCTTTGTGCTGTGGCTGCGCAGGTACTGGTTGGTCTTTTTACCGGGAACTGGGCTTACGGAGCGATAGCCGGTTGTACGTTCTTCATTGCGCGTGAACATACCCAGGCAGAATATCGCTGGATTGGAATGTTCGGGCATGGCAAGCGGATTAACATGCCGTGGTGGGGCGGTTTTGATCCACGTGCATGGGATATGGCAAGCATGATGGATTTTGCTGTGCCGGTGGTGGCGTGTCTGCTGATCTGGCTGTTGGTTAATCGCTAACGTCATCATGTCAGGGGAACATGGCAGGGGCTGGTTTTACATAAAAAAGCCCACCAGTGAGGTGGGCAACAGGAATGATTAATTATCTCAAAGAGAAACATCATGTTTCTCTTTGCAACTTCTAACATGAAAATGTGGAGAAATAATGGAGTTTATATTAACTGGTGATTATGCAACCAACTTCTTATGCAAAACAATATAGTTATTTATACCTGACTGGTCTTATGCATACACCTAAACAGGTGTATTACGTAATGAAACAGACTGGCGAATATGTTTGAGCAAACTCCACTGAACCGCAGACGTTATGGTCATGTTGCATAGTGTTTTGGAATATAAAGAATTATATATGAGCTCGCTGTTTGTAACCTGAAAAACAATAACGAATGTTATAATAAACTTGTTTGTTGTGCTGCTTTCACATTTTCTCATTAATCTTACCAGTAATATTTTTGTTGCTTTGTTGTTTCTGTTTTTTATAAAAAAGAGGTGGTGCAGAGGAGGAAATATAGTGGATAAAAAACTAATTGCATTTTTGTGCACACTTATAATTACTGGTTGCTCGGATGGGATCGGTGATTCACCTTCGCCACCGGGAAAGAATGTAGAATTAGTCGGAATTCCAGGGCAAGGTGTCGCTGTTGCTTCAAATGGCACATCTCCAACATTTGGGAGCAACAGTACTGACTTTCCTGATGTTTCAATAATGAGCACAGGGGGAGCGATGCTTACTGTTTGGGCCAGACCTGTCCGTAACTGGCTTTGGGGATATACTCCGTTTGATTCAGTAAGTTTTGGAGAGAATCGGAACTGGAAGGTTGTGGATGGTAAAGATGCCGGTACAGTGAAATTTGTTAATGTTGCCCAGGGGACTTGCATGGAGGCCTTTAAAAACGGGGTGATACATAATACCTGTGATGATAATTCGTTATCTCAGGAGTTTCAGTTACTGCCTTCTACTAATGGTAATGTGCTTATAAGAAGTAGCGCCTTGCAGACGTGTATAAGAGCAGACTATTTAAGCAGAACTATACTGTCACCGTTTGCTTTTACAATCACCCTTGAGAAGTGTCCTGGTGCAAAAGAAGAAACGCAAGAAATGCTATGGGCAATAAGTCCACCTGTCAGAGCGGCAAAACCAAATCTGATTAAACCAGAATTAAGACCATTCAGACCATTGCCAATTCCACCTCATGACAAACCTGATGGAATGGAGGGAGTATGAAAAAATTATTATTCCTGTTAATGATTTTGCCGGGTATTTCTTTTGCAGATTTAAGCGACTTTAAAGTTGCAACCTGGAATTTGCAGGGCTCAAATGCACCGACAGAAAATAAATGGAACACACATGTTCGACAACTTGTCACGGGAAGTGGTGCTGTTGATATCCTGATGGTTCAGGAAGCTGGTTCAATACCATCTTCAGCTACACTAACGGAACGTGAATTTCGTACACCAGGTATCCCAATGAATGAGTATATCTGGAATACTGGAACGAATAGCCGTCCACAGCAGCTTTTTATTTATTTTTCGCGAACTGATGCTCTTTCTAATAGAGTAAATTTAGCGATAGTATCTAACAGAAGAGCTGATGAGGTGATTGTATTATCACCTCCAACAGTGGCATCGCGTCCGATCATTGGAATAAGAATAGGTAATGATGTTTTCTTCTCAACTCATGCATTGGCAAACCGAGGTATAGATTCTGGAGCAATTGTTAACAGTGTTTTTGAGTTTTTCAACAGACAAACAGATCCTATAAGACAGGCCGCTAACTGGATGATTGCAGGAGATTTCAACCGTTCACCTGCTATGTTATTTTCAACACTTGAGCCGGGAATCCGTAATCACGTGAATATTATTGCACCACCAGATCCAACGCAGGCCAGTGGTGGAGTGCTTGATTATGCTGTAGTTGGAAACTCAGTGAGTTTTGTGCTTCCCCTGTTGAGGGCTTCGCTGTTATTTGGGTTGTTAAGAGGGCAAATTGCCTCTGATCACTTTCCGGTTGGCTTCATTCCCGGAAGAGGAGCTAGAAGATGAGAATAATTATTACGATTTTGGTTTTATTGCTGACGGGATGTACTTCTGATGCGGTAAATCAACGAGGGCTTCTCACTCAGTTTGCTGGCAACAATGCTTCTGGAGATCCTGAACCCAGACCTGTGTTGGTTAATATTAGAAACGTTCTTACTGGTGGGATACTCAGAAACCCTGTAGGTCGTGACTTCAATGTAAATAATTGGGTTATATCAGAAGTAAAGACTAATGATTTGGATTTGATATCGGCACCGGGGGGGCATGTTCAGATAAAAAACCCTGATGGTAATGAATGCCTTGCAATTCTAAATGGGCAATTAGCAGTGGCTAAACAATGCACTGAAAGCAATCGCAATGCATTATTTACATTTATAACCAGTGAAACTGGAGCTGTGCAAATCAAGTCGATTGGAAATGGTCAATGTTTGGGGAATGGAGAAAGTGTTACAGATTTCAAGTTAACAAAATGTGTTAATGATCTGAGCCGTCCTTTTGATACGGTGTCGCCGGGATTACTCTGGATGCTGAATCCACCATTATCTCCGGCAATAATGTCTCCATTGACGATCTAATCCGGAATTATCAATAAAACCGCAGCACGTCGTAAGCAAGAGCGTGCTGTGGTTGGATGCTATTTTTTATTATTGTATCTCTACTTCAGCATTTCCTGGACAGGATATATCTTCTGTTTTCTGTGGAGTGAGCAGGTGATGTACAACTGCTTTATCCACACATAAATTGACTCCGGTAAGAGCTAATGTATGCCCATCACCATTTATTGTCAGTAACGGGCTGGAAAATTTCTCTGCCATCTTGCGAGCATTAATCCAGGGCGTTGTTGGGTCGTATTTGTGTGCAACAAACAGTAAACCCGAGGGCAGAACTGTATTTTTCAGGCGAGTTTTGTTCAGGTCGCTATGTATTGGCCACAATTCACAAAAATCAGGTGAATCAGAGCGTCCATTGTCAAAGTTAATAGCTGGGAAGGCATTCGCAAGAGCGTCTTTTCGGGATTTTCTCTCTTCTGGTGTTAATTTCTCATCTCCCTGATCAACACAAAGGATTACCCCCAAAGCATCGCTTGACTCTTCTGAGGCTATTGGAGCACTGAGCGCAGTTTCAATTTCATTACTGACAATCCCCTGTGAGAACTGGCGTATGGCAGTTGCAAGGGTTGGCCATGATGAACGCCATAATAGAAGGTCTGTTGTTAATGATATGAGTTCATCTGAAGATATATTTTCTCCCTTGCTGTCGATTAAAGGTCTGTGATGCAATTTTAATAACAGTTCGTGGAACTGAGTTATTGCCTTATCTCTGTCTGAAGAAAGCGGGCAACTTTTTGTACGCGCACACCAGGATGCAAAGCGATCAAACGTTTCCTGATAACTTTGTGCCTGTTTGAGTTGCCATGTGAAGTTGTCCTCCAGGTCATCAATATCGACGACTCCATCCAGAACGATAGATCTGACGTTGTAAGGAAAACGTTCTGCATATAAGGCTGCAATTTGTGTTCCATACGAATACGCCACGGCTGTCAGTTGTTTATCACCCAAGGCTTGCCTAATACGATCAATATCATATACAGCCTCATTAGAGCCGATATGGCGAATGACTTCGGCTCCGGTATTATGGATACAGGCATTAATTTTATTTAGTACTCGTTGCTTTTCGGTTATGTTTTCCTGAATCTCTGTATCTGATTGCTGGCAGTTTATTGTCGGAGTGGACTGTCCGACGCCTCGAGGATCAAATCCAATAATATCCCATGACTCACGCAGATTTGTGACTGGCCAGTCAAAGTTAATATAAGGATTTATGCCTGGTAACCCGGGCCCACCACTTATTATCAGGATGCTTCCTTTATGCTTGCTTTTTGCCGGCAATTTTGTCAACGCTAGTTTGACTTGTGATTTTTTTTCATAAGAAGCATCTCCGCCTATATTTGTATATTTTAATGGAACAGACAAATAACCACATAGTAAGTCAGGAGACGGTTTTTCCTCAGCAAACCAGTGGTTGAATTGACTGGTCATACAGGATTGCCACTCGATCTGCTGGGCAGATACGGTTACGGGTAGAAGTAAGGTTAAAACAATCTTGAAATGAGCAATTATCTTTCGCATTGTGCCTCTGAATATCAGTATAAAGATAAAATTTGAATATATTGACCCCTGTGTTGCGGTAGGGGGCTACACGTTACGGATATTGGTCAAATGAGTACAAAATTAGAGAATGTTGTTTACTTTGAATAGCAGATAAACTCCCCGGGGCTATGCATTACCACCGGGGAGATTTTAGTTAACGGTGTTAAAAGGTGTACTTAAGACCAGCAGTAGTGATGAAATTATAGTTTTCTATGCCTGCACCATTTTTGCTGTATTCAGAAGTATTATCATTATGGTCATAAAGTGAAGTATCACCTTTCTTATTCGTAACCCGATTCCATGCGCCTTCAACATAAACTTTTGCGTTAGGTGTTACGTAATAACCTGCATTGACTGCAATAGAATAGTAATTTTGGTCTTTGACCTTACTGCGATAAGTGATTCTTTTTACACGGGCATAGTGTTCATCGTTATCAGATGCTTCCACCCAGCCACTGTATTTAAATGTGCCACCAAACTCAAAATCTTCATAACGGTAACTACCCGTCAGGCCAATATAGGGCATTTTAAAACGTTGTTTATAGCCTATTACTCTTTCTCCATTCGGGATGGAGCCGATATCATCTCTGAATCCCTCGTCAGAGTATATATAGGAACCACCTCTGGCTGTAAAGCTATAACGGCTTTCCTGATATCCGGCCATAAGCCCCAAGCGGTAATTGGATTCGTTGAGGAGCCAGCCTTTGATATTCAGATCAAATTCGTTGGCAAAATTAAGGCGGGTATCGGGATGTCTGCTTTCATCTGTCCAGATGCCAGGTTTATCTGGGTCCTGCCAGTCACGGTCAATCATATTACCCCCTTTCTGACCGAGAGTAGTCCAGCCAGCAGCCCCGACCGATACCTGGGGCATCAAATCCCAATTAATTGCACCTTTAATAATTGCAGCGTTATTGAATTTCCAGTCGAGTTGACTGACTTTTTGGCCTCCTTCTTCGGCTAGATAAACACGCTCTTTTGTTTTTCCGCTCAGAGTTCCAAGACTAATGTCCGCATTTATGTTGTCAGGTGTAAACGATAAAGTCTCGGTAGAGGCAAAAGAGCAGATCGCAATAGGGGTTGTCAGAACTATTCCCAGAAGTTTCGCCCGCATAAAGGTCTCCATTCAATCGTTTTAATGATTTAACATGTATTTTTTATATCTAACTTGATGAGTCAATTGTATATTGTTTAACTGTTTATGGTTTGTTTAGGTTTGAATTATTATTTGGTTGCATTAATACTCTGTGGTTAAATTACCTGATAAGGTTTTGTTTTGCGGTTTAAAGCTTTGGGGTTTTTCTTCTTACTGGTATTTTTATCTATACATTGTTATTCATTTAGACGCATATTAACAAAAATATCATTGTTGTAGGTATTGCTACAGTACTCTTGTTCAGTTTTTTCTGGTTGTGGCCGCTCATGTATCGGTGAAAAGGGGGCGGTGAGTCTGGCGGGGGCGTATCGCCAGACTCACAGATATGGGCTTCGACCCAGCAAAAATAGATGGAAAAAAGCAAAACAGGCACCACACGTCATGCATAGATTCAGATTGCTTATAATTCACCAATACAGATAAAAATCGTAAAGAGACCCGCGATACGTCACATGCAAGGACGTTCCACAACAGGCTGGATAACTTTCGATAGCGTGAGTATTGAATGATTTCCAGCCGAAACAGATTCTCTTGGAAAGAACTCATGGGCGCAATTTGCAGACTACAGATTGAGAAATTCTCGCATTTTTCGGTGGCAAAAATGGGGCAAAACACTGCAAAAGGGGCAAAAATGGGGCAAAAAAAGAGTGGGTTATCGTGGCTTATTGTAGTTGCCGATAATGTTTAACATATTGAAAAATAAATAAAATACTTATGGGTCAGATAGTTGTGATTTTTGCCCTTACTTGTTCAGGTTGTATTGTTCTTTCTTACTAATTTCTTGATTTTGCAACATTTAATAGTAGCTCAATTCATTATATGGCATCAGAAGAGTATGCATCATGCCGGGATATCCGACAGCAGAAGTCTGATATAAAAACAGTGGCGTGTATGGTACGGATTAGAGGGGAAAATGTCAGCACATTTGCGAAATGAATCAAAAAGCCCGCAGCGACGTGCGGGCGTTAGTTATTAGCGCACGACCAGCACTGAACACTCTGCATGACGTACTACGGCAGCGGCGTTAGAGCCGAGCAGGTAGGTGGTAATATCCGGTCGATGGGAGGCAATGATGATCATATGAGCAGGGATCTTTTTCGCCATTTCCAGAATGCGGTCTTTTGGCGAACCTTCTTCAACATGGATATGCACTCTGTCAGTCGGCAGTTTGAATTTTTTAATGACTTCTTCCAGTTGCGATTTGGCTTCCGCTTTCAGGTCATCCATTGCCGGTAACTCTGCGGAATACGCTAAACCCAGAGAGGCATAGTAGGGCAGCGAAGGTATTACCGTCAGGAAATGAACCTCTGCATCATCAATTTTTGCCTCGGCTTCAACGTGACTAATCACGCGTTGAGTTAATTCTGAGTCTGAAATATCGATAGGGACAAGAATCGTTCTGTTCATAAAACCTCCTGTTTTAGTATCCGCATAAAGTGTAACGCCAGATGACACTTTTTGTGTAATGACGGAGTTCACATTTTTAATTTAGATTAAGCAGGATTCAATAAGTAGAAAAAGCCCGCCAGAGAGGCGGGCAGGCAGGATTAGAACTGATAAACCAGACCTAAAGCGACAATATCATCGGTAGAGATACCGTTGGCAGCGTAGAAGCTGTCATCTTCATCCAACAGGTTAATTTTATAGTCAACATAGGTTGACATATTTTTGTTGAAATAATATGTCGCGCCAACATCTGCGTATTTGACCAGATCTTTATCGTCAACACCGGCTGGATTATCAACACCACCAGCAGCGTTCAGGTCACGCCCTTTAGACATCAGGAAAGACACTGCCGGACGCAGGCCAAAGTCAAACTGATATTGGGCGGTGACTTCAAAGTTCTGGGTCTTGTTCGCAACGGCGTAATCACTGTTGCCAAATGGCGTCATATTACGTGTTTCGGAATACATGGTTGCCAGGTAGATGTTGTTAGCATCATATTTTAACCCGGCAGTCCACGCATCGGCTTTATCGCCACCCGCCACAGTATGATTAACCTGATCATTGGTGCGGTCTGAGGAGGTGTATGCTGCACCCGCACTAAAGCCCATACCTAAATCGTAGGTTGTGGAAAGACCCCAGCCGTCGCCATTTTCATGACGAACATCACGTCCGTTATTCGTACCTTCCTGACCATTGCTCGCGCCTTCGTTGTTACCCTGATATTGCAAAGCGAAGTTCAGTCCATTAACCAGACCGAAGAAATCAGAATTACGATAAGTTGCTACGCCATTAGCACGACCGGTCATAAAGTTGTCCGCATTCGTGTAGGAGTCACCGCCAAATTCTGGCAGCATATCGGTCCAGCCTTCTATATCGTACATTACGCCGTAATTACGTCCGTAATCGAAAGAACCGTAATCAGCAAATTTCAACCCGGCGAATGCCAGACGAGTCCAGGATTGATTTTTTGAGGATTCAGTATTGTTTGCCTGAATATTGTATTCCCACTGACCATAACCAGTGAGTTGATCGTTAATTTGTGTTTCGCCTTTAAAACCAAGACGTGCATAGCTCTGATCGCCATCTTTCGCTGAACTATCAGAAAAATAATGTAGACCATCAACTTTGCCATAAAGATCCAATTTATTGCCGTCTTTATTATAAATTTCTGCCGCATGAGCAGCTCCTGCGGAGAGCAGGGCAGGAATTAAGAGTGCCAGTACTTTGCTTTTCATTGAAAAAATCCTTTAGTTATTTTATTTGCCTTTCTTTCCCTGTTCGGGAAGTGAAAACATCCTAAAGGAAAAGTTCCATTAGCCGATAAGTGTCATTTGTTACGTCTTAAGTAAAACCTTAATCAAATAATTCTTGAGAAATGACAATAAGTTTGATGAATGTTTTAGTGGTGATACATATAAAATAAAAATTATACATTTAAAAAGTGATGCGTTATTCTGCGCGGGTTATATGCCTTTATTGTCACAGATATTATTTTCTGTTGGGGCATTGCTACGATTACTTATTTCCCAACAAATAAAAAGACAAGCCCGAACTTTCATTCGGGCTTTTTTTTGTTCAGGATAATCCTTACCCTGTTACTCTACTCGGTGCCACTTTTATCCGTTTTCCCCGCCATTTGCGCGAGGAAATCATAGCGTTTTTGCAGATCGGCTGCGGCATCTTTCCATAACTGTTCCGCCACTTCTGGCTGTTGCGAATTCAGACGGCGGAAACGTTGTTCATGGAGCAATGTTTCTTCCAGAGCCTCTGATGGTGGACGTGAATCCAGCGCCAGTGGCAGTTTGCCTTCATCGGCACGACGTGGATCAAAGCGATACAGCGGCCAGAAGCCGGTTGCGGTGAGTTGGCGCATCTGGTCGTGACTCAATGCCAGGTCATAACCGTGCTCTTCACATGGACTGTAAGCAATGATCAGTGACGGCCCTGGATACGCTTCCGCTTCCTGAATCGCTTTCACTGTCTGGTTCAGTTGCGCACCGAGAGAAATCTGCGCCACATAAACATGACCGTACATCATCATACTGACGCCGAGGTCTTTACGCGCTTTGCGTTTGCCGTGTTCACCAAACTTCGTTACTGCACCAAGAGGGGTTGCTTTCGACGCCTGACCGCCGGTATTGGAATAGCATTGCGTATCCAGTACCAGAATGTTGACGTTTTCCGTCAGACTTAATACATGATCCAAACCACCGAAGCCGATATCGTAAGCCCAGCCGTCGCCACCAATCAGCCATATTGATTTTTCCACCAGCGCATCAGCGTCGCGCAGCAGTTCATGAGCTTCAGCGATATCCTTTAGTTGCTGGCGCAACGCGGCAACCTGTTCGCGACGAACCTCTGGCGTGGCATCTGATTTCAACGCTGCCAGTAACTCCGCCGGGATTTTATCGGCAAACTGATCCAGCAGACGCAAAACACGGACACGATGCTGATCGACCGTCAGGCGGAAGCCCAGGCCAAATTCGGCATTATCTTCAAACAGTGAGTTCGCCCAGGCCGGACCACGACCGTTTGCATCAGTGGTATACGGTGTGGATGGCAGGTTACCGCCATAAATCGACGAACATCCGGTGGCGTTAGCGATCAACATTCGATCGCCATAGAGCTGAGTAAGCAATTTGATATACGGCGTCTCGCCACAACCGGAACAAGCACCAGAATATTCAAACAGCGGTGTGATCAATTGCGATGTACGAATATCAATACGTTCCAGTTTACTGCGGTCGATTTCTGGTAAGTTGAGGAAGAAGTCATAATTGATTTTCTCTTCTTCCACATGCTCCAGACGCGACATCATATTGATGGCTTTGATATCAGGATCCTGACGGTCTTTCGCCGGGCAAACTTCAACGCACAGATTACAGCCGGTGCAATCTTCCGGTGCGACCTGCAACACATACTTCTGCCCGCGCATATCGCGCGATTTCACATCCAGCGAATGCAGGCTGGCAGGGGCGTTTTCCATTGCTTCCGGCGGAACCACTTTTGCGCGAATAGCGGAGTGTGGGCAGGCGGCGACACAGTGGTTACATTGGGTACAGAGTTCCTCTTTCCAGATGGGGATCTCTTCGGCAATATTGCGTTTTTCCCAACGCGTTGTGCCCATTGGCCATGTGCCGTCTGGTGGTAGCGCCGAAACGGGGAGGGCATCGCCAAGTCCGGCGAGCATTGCAGCGGTGACGGTTTTAACGAAATCAGGCGCTGCATCGGAAACCACCGGTGGCCGATTCGCACTGTGCGGATTTACCGGTTGCAACGGGACTTCTTCCACGGATTCACGCGCCAGCGCCAGTGCCTGCCAGTTGCGTTCCACCAGATCCTGACCTTTGCTGCTGTAGCTTTTGGCAATTGCGCCCTGCAATTCAGCCAGGGCACTGTCGCCAGGCAGAATTTGCGTCAGGTGGAAAAAGGCCATCTGCATTACGGTGTTAATGCGCGCTGCCAGTCCACATTCACGGGCAATTTTCGCTGCATTAATCACATAAAAGCGAGCTTTCTTCTGATTCAACACCGCCTGAACTTCTTGCGGCAGCCGCGACCAGACTTCTTCGGCACTGTACGGAGTATTAAGCAGGAAAATACCGCCAGGTTTCAGGCGTTCTGCCATCTGATATTTGTCGATAAACTGCAACTGGTGGCAGCCAACAAAGTCTGCTTGTGAAATCAGATACGCGGATCGAATTGGATGCTCGCTCACACGCAGGTGAGAAACTGTCAGACCACCGGCCTTTTTGGAATCGTATACAAAATACCCCTGTGCATACCACGGGGTGGAATTACCGATAATCTTGATATTGTTTTTGGTCGCGGAAACGCTGCCGTCACTGCCCAGACCGTAAAACAGGGCTTCCAGCTTCGCGGAGTTTGGCAGGGTATTTTCTGGCAATGGCAGTGACAGATTGGTCACATCATCATAAATACCCACGGTAAATCGTGGTTTTGGTTTGGCTGTGTTAAGTTCGGCAAATACTGCCAGCACACAGTCCGGGCCAAACTCTTTGGAAGACAGACCATAGCGCCCACCAATGACGCGAGGCAATGCCTCACGCTCGCCATTATTAAAGGCTTCTGCCAGCGCGGTCATCACATCCAAATAGAGTGGTTCTGCCTGGGCACCCGGCTCTTTGGTGCGATCCAACACCGCTACGCTGCGTACGGACTCCGGTAGTGCTTGTAGTAAGTGTTTGGCGGAAAACGGACGATATAGTCGAACTTTCAGCACCCCAACTTTTTCGCCACGGGTCAGCAATTCGTCTACCACTTCTTCACAGGTGCCAATAGCAGAACCCATCAGGATTATCACCCGTTCTGCCTGTGGATGACCGTAATACTCAAAAGGCTGATACTGACGACCCGTAGCGGCGGCGAAATCATTCATTGCCTGTTCAACATGGTCGTAAACTGCGTTGTACCATGGGTTAGTTGCTTCACGAGACTGGAAGTAAGTGTCAGGATTGGCGGATGTACCGCGGATCACCGGATGTTCCGGATTCAGCGCACGGGCGCGATGAGCATCAATTTCTGCCTGCGGTATCAGTTCAAGAATAGTGTCGTCGGCCAGTGGAACGATTTTGTTGATCTCGTGGGAAGTACGGAAACCATCAAAGAAATGAATAAATGGCACACGGCTTTTTAGTGTCGCGATTTGCGAAATGAGGGCGAAATCTTGCGCTTCCTGAACGTTTGCCGCACACAACATGGCGCAACCGGTCTGGCGCACCGCCATCACATCTGAATGATCGCCAAAAATAGAGAGCGCATGAGTAGCGACGGTTCGCGCCGCCACATGCAGTACAAACGGTGTCAGTTCGCCCGCCAGTTTGTACAATGTCGGAATCATCAGCAACAAACCCTGCGATGATGTAAACGATGTAGAGAGTGCGCCCGTTTGCAAAGCGCCATGCACAGTCGCGATAGCGCCAGCTTCGGACTGCATTTCAACTACGCGAGGTGTATCTCCCCACACGTTTTTCAAGCCGTTTCCGGCCCAGGCATCAGCCTGTTCTGCCATCGTGGAACTCGGGGTAATAGGGTAGATGGCGATAACTTCACTGGTGCGAAATGCCACCGAAGCTACCGCGCCATTACCGTCAATTGTGATCATACGACACCCTTACATTGCGCAAATGAGGGGCACACGAAAAAGCTGCGCGCCCAGTAGTTATCTCTCAATTTTAGCAAATGGCTTTCTGTTGCATTTTCGCTTTTGTGTCCCCCATATCCGCATAATGAATGTTTCGATCAAGCACCGGGCAAAAAATAGCGATAAAAAAGTAACAATGCGTTGCAACACACATAGTAGTTCTCGACGTAACCGCCTGGGCTGCCTATTATTTAGGGCGGTGTCGTTTGGCTTAAAGATTAGAGGAAGTAAAGATGCGAGCAGCGTTGTGGGTAGGGTGTGCCGCTTTATTGTTGTCTGCGTGTAGTAGTGAACCTGTTCAGCAGGCAACCGCGGCGCATGTGGCGCCTGGTTTAAAAGCGTCCATGTCCAGTAGCGGTGAAGCAAATTGCGCAATGATTGGTGGTTCGCTATCCGTTGCCCGTCAACTTGACGGAACGGCTATTGGGATGTGTGCATTACCTAACGGCAAACGCTGCAGCGAACAGTCGCTTGCCGCCGGAAGCTGTGGCAGCTACTAATTGACCAAATCTGCGAGTTTATAAGTTAATGTCTGTTTCGCGGTTGCCAGCGTCAACTGGTTGGCGGTCAGATCTACCTGCGCACCTTCTTTCAGCATTTCGCTGATGGTGTGATCGAGTTCGTTAAGCTGTGGGTTGGCACACATCATGCGGGTCATTGCCAGTCCTTTAACTTTCAGTTCTCCGCCCGAAAGTTTACCCTCTCCGCTAAAGCGGTTACACATGTTGCCGGAAATCATCATCTTTTCCCCAAAGCTGATTTCTGGCGGGTTTTTATCGCTGGCAACAGGTTGACCGTTAACACTTTCCAGTACAAACCGGTGATGCTGTAACTGTTCTGGCGTTACAGCAATTTTGTCATTACTTACACATCCCGCCATCAGCAGGCTTAGTGCGACTAGCGCGGCAACTTTCTTCATTTTAGTTCTCAACTTAAGGTATAAATCAGGTGCTGATTGCCGGATGCAACGCTGGGGCGTCTTATCCGTTCAACAAAACTTATTGTAAGAATAGTGGATGAAAGATCTTTGGGGATTATCTGAATAAGCTCCCCTGATTTGCAGGGGAGCAGCATGTTTAAACCAGTTCGTTCGGGCAGGATTCGCCTTTTTCCAGATTGCTCAAGTTTTGCAGCGTAGTCTGGGAAATACTGGTCAGAGCTTCTGCCGTCAGGAAAGCCTGGTGCCCGGTAAACAGTACGTTATGGCAGGCAGACAGACGACGGAACACGTCATCCTGAATCACATCGTTGGATTTATCTTCAAAGAACAGATCGCGTTCGTTCTCATACACGTCCATCCCCAGCGAGCCAATTTTCTGGTTTTTCAGCGCTTCAATTGCCGCCTGGGAATCAATCAATGCGCCACGACTGGTGTTGACGATCATTACGCCGTTTTTCATCTGATCAAACGCCGCCTCATTCAGCAGGTGGTAGTTCTCCGGCGTCAGCGGGCAGTGCAGGGAGATAACGTCTGATTCAGAGAACAGGGTCGGCAGATCGACATATTCCACGCCGAGCTCCAGCGCCGCCGCACTTGGGTATGGATCGAACGCCAGCAGACGCATACCGAAACCTTTCAGAATACGCAGCATCGCTACGCCGATTTTACCGGTGCCGATAACACCTGCCGTTTTGCCATACATGGTAAAGCCAGTCAGGCCTTCCAGAGAGAAGTTGGCGTCACGGGTACGCTGATACGCGCGGTGAATACGGCGGTTCAACGTCATCATCATACCGATAGCGTGTTCAGCGACGGCTTCCGGATCGTAGGCTGGAACACGGACTACTTTCAGCCCCAGCTCTTTTGCCGCGTCGAGGTCAACGTTGTTGAAACCGGCACAGCGCAGGGCGATATATTTAACGCCGTGCTTTTTCAGTTCTTCCAGCACCGGGCGGCTGCCGTCATCATTTACGAAAATACATACCGCTTCGCAGCCATTGGCGGTTTTGGCGGTTTTTTCTGTCAGCAGAAAGTCAAAAAATTCCAGCTCAAAGCCAAAGGACTCGTTCACCTGTTGCAGGTACTTCTTGTCGTACTGTTTTGTGCTATATACGGCGAGTTTCATAAGACTTTCTCCAGTGATGTTGAATCACGTTTAAGCTACTAAAAATATTTTACAAAAATTCAAATATAATTGAAAGCTGTGGTGATATTGAAAAATCCATCAACAACTATGCTTAGTGTAGGCGCAACCTTCAACTGAACGGTTAAACATGCCACAATACCGGTATTGAATGCTTAATTTTTCGCTAAATCAGGATATTAACTACCCATGTTGGGTAAATATAAAGCCGTTCTCGCGCTGTTATTACTGATTATTCTTGTGCCGTTAACGCTGCTGATGACGCTCGGGCTGTGGGTTCCTACGCTGGCGGGTATCTGGCTGCCGCTCGGTACACGCATTGCATTAGATGAAAGCCCGCGCATCACGCGTAAAGGTTTAATTATTCCCGATCTCCGTTATCTGGTGGCGGATTGCCAGTTGGCGCATATCACCAATGCCAGCCTTTCACATCCCAGCCGCTGGTTATTGAACGTTGGCACAGTGGAGCTTGACTCTGCTTGCCTGGCAAAATTGCCACAGGAAGAGCCCTCTCCGGCAGCGCCGAAAACCCTTGCGCAGTGGCAATCCATGCTGCCTAACACCTGGATCAATATTGATAAACTGATCCTTTCGCCCTGGCAGGAATGGCAGGGAAAACTCTCTCTCTCGTTGACCTCTGATATCCAGCAACTGCGTTATCAGGGCGAAAAAGTTAAATTTCAAGGCCAGCTTAAAGGGCAACAACTTACAGTCAGCGAACTGGATGTCGCCGCGTTTGAAAATCAGCCGCCGGTAAAACTGGTAGGGGAATTTACCATGCCGCTGGTGCCGGATGGGCTTCCTGTCAGTGGCCATGCTACCGCGACCTTGAACTTGCCACAGGAACCGTCACTGGTGGATGCTGAACTGGAGTGGCAGGAAAATAGCGGGCAATTGCTTGTGATGACACGGGATAACGGCGATCCATTGCTCGATTTGCCGTGGCAAATTACCCGTCAGCAATTGACGGTCAGCGATGGTCGCTGGAGCTGGCCGTATGAAGGTTTTCCCCTGAGTGGGCGATTGGGTGTTAAAGTCGAGAACTGGCAGGCCGGGCTTGAGAACGCGTTGGTCAGTGGACGCCTGAGTGTGCTGACTCAGGGGCAAGCAGGGAAAGGCAATGCGGTGCTTAATTTTGGCCCAGGAAAATTGAGCATGGATAACAGTCAGATGCCACTGCAACTGACCGGTGAAGCAAAACAGGCTGATCTCATTCTGTATGCCCGCTTACCGGCACAGCTAAGCGGAAGTCTGACTGACCCAACGCTGGCCTTTGAACCAGGCGCGTTATTACGTTCAAAGGGAAGAATCATCGATTCACTGGACATCGATGAAATTCGCTGGCCTTTAGCGGGGGTAAAAGTCACTCAACGTGGTGTTGACGGTCGCTTGCAGGCCATTTTGCAGGCCCATGAAAATGAACTGGGCGACTTTGTGCTGCATATGGATGGTCAGGCGAATGATTTTCTCCCGGATGCAGGGCGTTGGCAGTGGCGTTACTGGGGCAAAGGCAGCTTTACCCCGATGAATGCCACCTGGGATGTCGCAGGAAAAGGTGAGTGGCATAACAGCACGATTACGCTTACCGACCTCTCGACCGGGTTCGATCAGTTGCAATATGGCACGATGACAGTAGAAACGCCGCGCTTAATTCTTGATAAACCCGTTATCTGGGTGCGTGACGCCCAGAATCCGTCTTTTAGTGGTGCGCTTTCGCTGGATGCAGGACAAACGCTTTTCACAGGCGGTAGTGTGTTACCGCCATCAACCTTAAAATTTAGTGTCGATGGACGCGATCCGACGTATTTCCTCTTCAAAGGGGATTTACATGCTGGTGAGATTGGCCCGGTACGGGTGAATGGCCGCTGGGACGGTATTCGCCTGCGCGGCAATGCCTGGTGGCCTAAACAATCGCTGACCGTATTCCAGCCGCTGATCCCGCCAGACTGGAAGATGAATCTACGCGATGGTGAACTGTATGCCCAGGTGGCGTTTTCTGCCGCGCCTGAGCAGGGCTTCCGTGCAGGGGGGCATGGCGTGTTGAAAGGTGGCAGCGCGTGGATGCCAGATAACCAGGTCAACGGTGTCGACTTTGTACTACCGTTCCGTTTTGCCGACGGTGCGTGGCACCTGGGAACGCGGCGACCTGTGTCATTACGTATTGCTGAAGTGGTTAACCTGGTGACGGCAAAAAATATTACTGCCGATCTTCAGGGGCGTTATCCGTGGACCGAAGACGAACCCTTGCTACTGACTGATGTGAGTGTTGATGTTTTAGGTGGTAACGTGCTAATGAAACAATTACGTATGCCGCAGCACGATCCGGCGCTGTTACGGCTGAATAATCTCTCTTCCAGTGAACTGGTTAGCGCCATCAATCCAAAGCAATTCGCTATGTCAGGGGCATTCAGTGGGGCATTGCCGCTATGGCTTAATAATGAAAAATGGATTGTGAAAGATGGCTGGCTGGCAAACGCAGGCCCCATGACCTTGCGCCTGGATAAAGACACGGCGGATGCAGTAGCAAAAGACAATATGACCGCAGGGACTGCAATCAACTGGTTGCGCTATATGGAAATTAGCCGTTCATCGACAAAAATTAATCTGGATAATCTCGGTGTGTTAACCATGCAGGCAACGATCAGCGGTAATAGCCGGGTTGATGGTAAAACGGGCACGGTGAATCTTAATTACAGCCACGAAGAGAATATTTTTACGTTATGGCGCAGCTTACGCTTTGGCGATAATCTCCAGGCGTGGCTGGAACAGAATGCCCGACTCCCGAAAACGGGTTGCCCATCAGGAAATGAGTGTGAGGAAAAATAATGAAAATAATGATAACCGCGTTCGCGTCCTCTTTTATGTTGCTTGGTTGCACGCCGCGCATTGAAGTGGCTGCGCCGAAAGAGCCAATCACCATTAATATGAACGTTAAAATTGAGCATGAGATCATCATAAAAGCAGATAAGGACGTTGAAGACTTGCTCAAAACCCGTAGCGATCTTTTTTGAGGTAATGATGAAAAGAGCATTACTGATAATGGTGTGGACTGTTTGCCTGATGAGCAGCAGTGCGATGGCGTTAACCCTGAATGAAGCCAGAAGTCAGGGGCGGGTAGGCGAAACATTTAATGGTTATCTGATGGCACTGAAAACGGATGACGAAACGCAGGCATTGGTAAACGATATTAATAAAGCTCGTGCGCTGAGTTATCAGCAACTGGCCAGACAAAATAATGTCTCAACTGAGGAGATTGCAAAACTGGCAGGGCAGAAACTGGTCGCTCGCGCTAAACCGGGAGAATATGTGCAGGGGATTAATGGGAAATGGCTGCAAAAATAAAAAACGTAAAGCAGCGGTAATTAATTTCGTATTCAGAAAGATCAGTTACCGTTCAAAACGGTACAAATTATACCTACAGACCTCCGCCAGACTGATTGCGGCGCTGTTTTTGCTTGTTGGCGCTCGTTTTTACGCATCCGCATTCAATAGTCATTTATTCACTTTCCGTTCATTTCTATACTGATTTTTCTTAATCCGCTTTATTACAGGGCAGGGTGTTATGAGCAGCAACACATTTACTCTCGGTACAAAATCCGTTAACCGTCTCGGTTACGGCGCGATGCAACTGGCAGGACCTGGTGTATTCGGCCCACCGAAAGATCGCCATGTCGCGATTACCGTGCTGCGTGAGGCACTGGCATTGGGCGTCAATCACATTGATACCAGCGACTTTTATGGTCCACACGTTACCAATCAGATTATCCGCGAAGCGTTACATCCTTATTCCGATGACCTGACTATCGTCACCAAAATTGGCGCTCGCCGCGGTGAGGACGCCTCCTGGTTGCCGGCATTCTCTCCAGCAGAACTGAAAAAAGCGGTGCACGATAACCTGCGAAATCTGGGGGTGGACGTGCTGGATGTGGTGAACCTGCGGGTGATGTCTGACGATGGACATGGCCCTTGTTGTTGCATCTCAGCCAGCCTGATCGTGCTGGCTGAGATGCAACAACAAGGGCTGGTAAAACATATTGGCCTGAGCAACGTAACACCAACGCAGGTTGCAGAGGCGCGCAAGATTACAGAAATTGTTTGCGTGCAAAACGAATACAACATTGCCCATCGTGCGGATGACGAATTAATTGATTCTTTGGCCCGCGATGGCATTGCATATGTGCCGTTCTTCCCGCTCGGGGGCTTTACGCCACTGCAATCCTCCACGCTCTCTGATGTCGCAGCAAGTCTTAATGCGACACCGATGCAGGTGGCGCTGGCGTGGCTGTTGCAACGTTCACCGAATATTTTGCTGATCCCGGGAACGTCTTCCGTTGCGCATTTACGGGAGAATATGGCAGTGGGGGAATTAGCGCTACCTGATGATGTGTTGGCAACGCTGGACAGTATTGCGAAAAAGGCGAGTTAAGTAAAAAAGCCTCCCGCACTCGCGGTAGGCTTCTTAAAACTTATGCTGCAACAATTGCGTCAATTGCCGCTTTAGCGTCTGCCTGCGCTTTTGCTGCCATTTCCGGCCCGTAAGCGATACCTTCAGCAAAGACAAAGTTCACGTCAGTAATGCCGATAAAGCCAAGGAACGTAGAAAGATACGGGGTCACCAGGTCTGTAGGCCCATCCTTATGGATACCGCCACGGCTGGTAATAACAATGGCTTTTTTACCGGTTACCAGACCTTCAGGACCGTTCTCGGTGTAGCGGAAAGTAACGCCTGCACGCGCAACCAGGTCAAAATAGTTTTTCAACTGAGTAGAGATGTTGAAGTTGTACATCGGTGCTGCAATCACGATAACGTCATGCGCTTTCAACTCGGCAATCAGTTCATCAGACAGTGCCAGGGCTTCCTGCTGGCGCGGAGTCAGCGGCGCGTCACTCGGACGCAGAGCGCCAACCAGTTCGCCATCCAGCACCGGAACCGGATTTGCAGCCAGGTCGCGGACGGTGATTTCATCAGCAGTGTGCTTTTCACGCCATTGTTCAACAAAATAATCAGACAACTGACCAGACTGAGAGTACCCTGCCAGGATGCTGGATTTAAGAACTAATACCTTGCTCATGGTGTTTCCTTATAGATGTTTGAATGGGCGATGCCCTGTTGCTTGTTGACACTTTATTCACAATCCTGCCACAGAGATAGCGCAATATATCGAAGTCTATGTTCGAATTTATTGAACAACACATAAAAAGCCGCGATGTGGTACTCTATATCTATCATTTAAAAGAAAATTAATCAGGCACAACGCTGCCCTTTAACGTTATGACAGAACAACAAAAATTGACCTTTAACGCCTTACAGCAGCGGTTGGATTCGTTAATGCTGCGTGACAGACTGCGTTTTTCCCGCCGTCTGCATGGGGTGAAGAAGGTTAAAAATCCTGATGCACAACAGGCCATTTTCCAGGAGATGGCAAAAGAAATTGACCAGGCGGCAGGGAAAGTCCTGCTACGTGAAGCGGCGCGTCCCGAGATTACTTATCCGGACAATTTGCCGGTTAGCCAGAAAAAACAGGACATTCTCGAAGCGATCCGTGACCACCAGGTGGTGATTGTCGCCGGAGAAACAGGTTCCGGTAAAACGACGCAGTTGCCGAAAATCTGTATGGAACTGGGGCGCGGGATTAAAGGGCTGATTGGCCATACCCAGCCTCGTCGACTGGCAGCCCGTACCGTGGCGAACCGTATTGCGGAAGAGTTGCAGACCGAACCGGGTGGCTGCATCGGTTATAAAGTCCGTTTCAGCGATCACGTCAGTGATAACACGATGGTCAAGCTGATGACCGACGGTATTCTGCTGGCGGAAATCCAGCAGGATCGCCTGCTGATGCAGTACGACACCATCATCATTGACGAAGCGCACGAACGCAGCCTGAACATTGATTTCCTGCTCGGTTATTTGAAAGAGCTGTTGCCACGTCGCCCGGATCTGAAAGTCATCATCACTTCCGCGACCATCGATCCGGAACGCTTCTCTCGCCACTTTAACAATGCGCCGATTATCGAAGTTTCGGGTCGAACTTATCCGGTAGAAGTGCGTTATCGACCAATAGTTGAAGAAGCGGATGATACCGAGCGCGACCAGTTACAGGCGATTTTCGATGCCGTAGACGAATTGAGCCAGGAAAGCCCCGGCGACATTTTGATCTTTATGAGCGGCGAGCGGGAAATTCGCGATACCGCCGATGCGCTGAACAAGCTGAACTTACGCCATACGGAAATATTGCCGCTTTATGCGCGGCTTTCAAACAGCGAACAAAATCGCGTCTTCCAGTCACACAGCGGGCGGCGCATTGTGCTGGCGACTAACGTCGCGGAAACCTCGCTGACTGTGCCGGGTATTAAATACGTGATCGACCCAGGTACGGCGCGCATCAGCCGCTACAGCTATCGCACCAAAGTGCAGCGTCTACCGATTGAGCCAATTTCGCAGGCTTCAGCCAATCAGCGTAAAGGCCGTTGCGGACGCGTATCAGAAGGGATCTGTATTCGTCTTTATTCGGAAGACGATTTCCTTTCTCGTCCGGAGTTTACCGATCCGGAAATTCTGCGTACCAACCTGGCGTCGGTTATCTTACAGATGACCGCACTGGGGCTGGGCGATATCGCTGCGTTTCCGTTTGTTGAAGCGCCGGATAAACGCAATATTCAGGATGGTGTGCGCCTGCTGGAGGAGTTAGGTGCAATCACCACCGACGAACAACAAACCGCATATAAACTGACACCACTTGGTCGTCAGTTATCACAGTTACCGGTTGACCCGCGTCTGGCACGCATGGTGCTGGAAGCGCAGAAACATGGCTGTGTAAGGGAAGCGATGATTATCACTTCCGCGCTCTCCATTCAGAACCCTCGTGAACGCCCGATGGACAAACAACAGGCATCGGATGAAAAACATCGTCGTTTCCACGATAAAGAGTCCGACTTCCTGGCGTTTGTGAATTTGTGGAATTATCTCGGTGAGCAGCAAAAGGCGCTCTCTTCAAACGCCTTCCGTCGCTTGTGCCGCACTGAATATCTCAACTATCTGCGCGTGCGCGAATGGCAGGACATCTACACTCAGTTGCGCCAGGTGGTGAAAGAACTCGGCATTCCGGTAAACAGTGAACCGGCGGAGTATCGCGAAATTCATATCGCATTACTGACCGGTTTGCTTTCACATATCGGCATGAAAGATGCGGATAAACAGGAATATACCGGCGCACGTAACGCGCGTTTCTCTATCTTCCCTGGTTCTGGTTTATTCAAAAAGCCGCCAAAGTGGGTGATGGTGGCGGAACTGGTAGAAACCAGCCGCCTGTGGGGGCGCATTGCGGCACGCATCGATCCGGAATGGGTAGAGCCGGTTGCCCAACATTTGATCAAACGCACCTACAGTGAACCGCACTGGGAACGGGCGCAGGGCGCAGTGATGGCGACGGAAAAAGTCACCGTTTATGGGTTGCCGATTGTCGCCGCGCGTAAGGTTAACTACAGCCAGATTGATCCTGCGTTGTGCCGTGAACTCTTTATCCGCCATGCACTTGTAGAAGGTGACTGGCAGACACGTCACGCTTTCTTCCGTGAAAACCTGAAACTGCGGGCAGAAGTGGAAGAGCTGGAACACAAATCACGTCGTCGCGATATTCTGGTAGATGACGAGACGCTGTTTGAATTTTACGACCAGCGCATTAGCCATGATGTGATCTCTTCGCGCCACTTCGACAACTGGTGGAAAAAGGTTAGCCGCGAAACGCCTGATTTGCTCAACTTTGAAAAGAGCATGTTGATCAAAGAAGGTGCGGAAAAAATCAGCAAGCTGGATTACCCGAACTTCTGGCATCAGGGCAATCTCAAGCTGCGTTTAAGTTATCAGTTTGAGCCAGGTGCGGACGCTGATGGCGTGACCGTGCATATTCCGCTGCCGTTGCTCAACCAGGTGGAAGAGCGCGGCTTTGAATGGCAAATTCCTGGATTACGTCGTGAACTGGTGATTGCGCTGATTAAATCGCTGCCAAAACCGGTACGTCGTAATTTTGTGCCTGCGCCAAACTACGCCGAAGCGTTTTTAGGCCGCGTGACGCCACTGGAACTACCGTTGCTCGACAGTCTTGAACGTGAATTGCGCCGCATGACCGGCGTTACCGTTGACCGCGAAGACTGGCACTGGGATCAGGTGCCCGATCACCTGAAAATTACTTTCCGCGTGGTGGACGACAAAAACAAGAAGTTGAAAGAAGGGCGCTCATTACAGGAACTGAAAGAGGCGCTGAAAGGCAAAGTGCAGGAAACACTGTCTGCGGTCGCTGATGACGGTATCGAGCAGAGCGGCCTGCATATCTGGAGCTTTGGTCAATTGCCGGAAAGCTACGAGCAGAAGCGCGGCAATTACAAAGTGAAAGCGTGGCCTGCGCTGGTGGATGAACGTGACAGCGTGGCGATCAAATTGTTTGATAATCCACTGGAGCAGAAGCAAGCAATGTGGAACGGTCTGCGCCGTCTACTGTTGCTGAATATTCCTTCACCGATCAAATATCTGCATGAGAAGTTGCCGAATAAAGCCAAGCTGGGGCTGTACTTTAACCCGTATGGCAAAGTGCTGGAGCTGATCGATGACTGTATCTCCTGCGGTGTGGATAAATTAATCGACGCCAACGGTGGCCCGGTCTGGACGGAAGAGGGTTTTACTGCGCTACATGAAAAAGTGCGTGCCGAACTGAACGATACCGTGGTGGATATTGCGAAGCAGGTCGAGCAAATCCTCACGGCAGTGTTCAACATCAACAAACGTCTGAAAGGGCGTGTTGATATGACGATGGCGCTGGGGCTTTCTGACATCAAAGCACAAATGGGCGGTCTGGTGTATCGCGGTTTTGTCACCGGTAACGGCTTCAAACGGCTGGGCGATACGCTGCGCTATTTGCAGGCGATTGAAAAACGCCTGGAAAAACTGGCGGTTGATCCGCATCGTGACCGTGCCCAAATGCTGAAAGTCGAAAACGTCCAGCAGGCATGGCAACAATGGTTCAACAAACTGCCGCCAGCGCGTCGTGAGGATGAAGACGTGAAAGAGATCCGTTGGATGATTGAAGAACTGCGCGTCAGTTACTTCGCCCAACAACTTGGTACGCCGTATCCGATATCGGATAAGCGTATTTTGCAGGCGATGGAGCAGATTAGCGGTTAACGGCTGTTATTTGGCTGATGAATCTAAAACCCGGTAAGCGTGTGCTGCCGGGTTTTTTCTTTATAAGATCTGAAGGATTCACTCTATCGCAACATTGAACGATTTTGCTGAATTTTTATCAACAGTCTTTCCTCAAATACAGTATGAGTAAAACAAATATCAGGCTTACGAAGGAGGATAGAGAAAATACAACGTCTTCCTTTCAGAGTGCTCCGCTTCTCATTATTATCTCACGCAGTATTCTTAAGGGAACGAGAAGGAGGGACCATGAACATTAACCCGTTTCCGACGCTTTCAGCGACAACTATAGATGCCATAAACGTTATTGGTCGATGGCTGGCGCAGGATGATTTCTCTGGTGAGATGCCGTATCAGGCTGATTGCGTGATCCTCGCAGGTAACGCTGTTATTCCCACTATCGACGCTGCATGCAAGATTGCCCGCGATCAGCAAATTCCATTACTGATCAGCGGTGGTATCGGTCACTCGACAACCTTTTTATATAGTGCTGTCGCACAGCATCCACATTACAACACCATTCGTACCACGGGCAGGGCAGAAGCCACCATCCTTGCAGATGTTGCCCATCAGTTCTGGCATATTCCCCATGAAAAAATCTGGATTGAAGAACAGTCAACGAACTGCGGTGAAAACGCCCGCTTCAGCGTCGCGTTATTGAGTCAGGCCACAGAGCGCATTCACACGGCTATCGTTGTGCAGGATCCCACCATGCAGCGGCGCACGATGGCGACGTTCCGCCGTATTACTGCTGATAATCCCGATGCACCTCGCTGGTTAAGTTATCCAGGATTCGTACCACAAGTGGGGAATAACGCAGACAGTGTCGCATTTGTTAATCAACTGGAAGGATTATGGCCAGTTGAACGTTATTTATCGCTACTTACTGGTGAGCTACCACGTTTGCGTGATGATAGCGACGGTTATGGCCCCCGCGGACGTGATTTTATCGTTCACGTTGATTTTCCTGCAGAAGTCGCCCAGGCATGGCAGACGCTGAAACACGACGCTGTACTTATTGAAGCGATGGAAAGTCGTTCGCTACGTTAAAAATTGCCCGTTTGTGAAAAACCGTTGGCAAACGGGCATGATTCTTTACTTTTACTTCTGCCTTTTATTCCTTTCACACCTGTTTTTATGAAGCCCTTCACAGATTCGCCCTTCCACGATGCCGTTTCCGCAATGATTGATGTTTATTAACAATATACTTACCAAATAAAAACACAATAATCACAGGAGTCGCCCATGTCAGTACCCGTTCAACATCCTATGTATATCGATGGACAGTTTGTTACCTGGCATGGAGATGCATGGATTGATGTTGTAAACCCTGCAACAGAGACGGTTATTTCCCGTATTCCTGATGGCCAGGCTGAGGATGCCCGTAAGGCAATCGATGCTGCAGAACGCGCCCAACCAGAATGGGAAGCATTGCCTGCCATTGAGCGCGCCAGTTGGTTACGCAAAATCGCTGCCGGGATCCGCGAACGCGCCAGTGAAATCAGTGCACTGATTGTCGAGGAAGGGGGCAAAGTCCAGCAACTGGCTGAAGTCGAAGTGGCTTTCACTGCGGACTATATTGATTATATGGCGGAGTGGGCGCGGCGCTACGAGGGTGAGATTATTCAAAGCGATCGCCCGGGAGAGAATATTCTTCTTTTTAAACGTGCGCTTGGCGTGACCACCGGTATTCTGCCGTGGAATTTCCCGTTCTTCCTGATTGCCCGCAAAATGGCACCCGCTCTGCTCACCGGCAATACCATCGTCATTAAACCGAGCGAATTTACACCAAATAACGCAATTGCTTTCGCCAAAATCGTCGATGAAATTGGCCTTCCACGCGGCGTGTTTAACCTTGTGCTGGGGCGCGGTGAAACAGTGGGTCAGGAACTGGCGGGTAACCCGAAGGTCGCAATGGTCAGTATGACGGGCAGCGTCGCCGCCGGGGAGAAAATCATGGCAACTGCGGCGAAAAATATCACCAAAGTGTGTCTGGAACTGGGCGGCAAAGCGCCCGCTATTGTGATGGATGACGCTGATATTGAACTGGCAGTCAAAGCCATCGTTGATTCACGAGTCATTAATAGTGGGCAAGTGTGCAACTGTGCTGAACGTGTTTATGTACAGAAAGGCATTTATGATCAGTTTGTTAACCGACTTGGTGAAGCGATGCAGGCGGTGCGGTTTGGCAATCCTTCTGAACGCAACGACATTGCAATGGGGCCATTGATTAACGCCGCGGCGTTGGAAAAGGTTGAGCAGAAAGTGGCTCGTGCTGTAGAAGAGGGCGCGAGAGTGGTGCTTGGTGGCAAAGCGGTAGCGGGGAAAGGGTACTATTATCCGCCGACAATATTGCTGGATGTTCGCCAGGAAATGTCAATTATGCACGAAGAAACCTTTGGCCCGGTGCTGCCTGTTGTCGCTTTCGATACGCTGGAACACGCTATCGCCATGGCTAACGACAGCGATTACGGCCTGACCTCGTCGATTTATACTCAAAATCTGAACGTCGCGATGAAAGCCATCAAAGGGTTGAAGTTCGGTGAAACCTACATCAATCGTGAAAACTTTGAAGCGATGCAAGGTTTCCACGCCGGATGGCGTAAGTCGGGTATTGGCGGTGCGGATGGTAAACATGGTTTGCATGAATACCTGCAAACCCAGGTCGTTTATTTACAGTCGTAATGTGTAAAACAGGCGGAGGCATTTCCCTCCGCCTGTATCTGTCAGAGTTTGGCGAATTTTTCCAGGGTGCGAATAAGCTGGGTGACAAAGCCATATTCGTTGTCGTACCAGGCGACTGTTTTTACCAGTTGCAAATCGCCCACGGCGGTAATTTCCGTTTGGGTGGCATCAAACACCGAACCAAAATGGCTACCAATGATATCGGAAGAGACTATTTCTTCATCGGTATAACCAAATGATTCGTTATTGTTTGTCGCCTTTTTAAGTGCATTGTTCACTTCTTCGGCAGTCACTTTTTTACCGAGAATAGACACCAACTCGGTGACAGAACCCGTTTTTACCGGTACACGCTGTGCATGGCCTTTCAGTTTACCGCTCAGTTCCGGGATCACCAGACCAATAGCTTTTGCTGCGCCCGTTGTATGGGGAATAATATTTTCTGCCGCCGCACGTGAAGCGCGTAGATCTTTACCACGCGGACCATCCACCAGTGACTGGGTGCCGGTATAGGCATGAATCGTCGTCATCGTGCCGACTTCTATTCCAAAATTGTCATGGAGTGCTTTGACCATCGGCGCAAGACAGTTGGTGGTGCAGGACGCCACGGAAACAATGGTGTCGTTGCCATCCAGCGTGTTGTCATTGACGTTATAAACGATGGTTTTCATTTCACCGGCAGGGGCGGAAATTAACACCTTCTTCGCGCCAGCATCCAGATGTGCCTGCGATTTCTCTGCGGATGTATAAAAGCCGGTACATTCAACAATGATTTCTGCACCTTTCGCTTTCCACGGAATATTTTTCGCCTCTTTTTCGGCGTAAACCGCAATACTTTTGCCATCGACAATAAGTGAATCTTCAGTGAAATCAACGCTCCAGGGGAACGGGCCGTAGTTTGAATCGTGTTTTAGCAAGTAGGCGAGAATTTTCGGGGATGTGAGATCATTAATGGCGACAACATCTATATTGCTTTTGACCTCCAGTAATCGACGCAATACCAGTCGACCGATACGACCAAAACCGTTAATACCAACTTTACTCATGGTTTTCTCCTGTCAGGAACTCGTGGGTGAAAATTAATCCTTTCCAGGCTTAGACCAGGATGGTGGGATGAGCAATCTACATTCTCGCAGTGAAACGTAACCTACTGAAAATGGGTGAACAATATTTAATGAAATTTTGAGAAAAGCTGGTTATGTTAACAATAAATTGTTTTAAATCAGGAAATGTTATGGAAAATAAATACTCAAAGTTACAAATCGGTATTCACTGGCTGGTCTTTTTACTGGTTATCGCAGCTTACTGTGCGATGGAGTTTCGTGGATTTTTCCCGCGAGCCGATCGACCGGTTATCAACATGATCCATGTTTCCTGTGGCATTTCGATTTTCGTACTGATGGTGCTTCGTCTCGTGCTAAGACTGAAATATCCAACGCCACCAATTGTGCCTAAACCAAAGCCAATGATGACGGGGCTTGCGCATCTCGGGCATCTGGTCATTTACTTGCTGTTTATCGCACTGCCGATAATTGGCATGGTGATGATGTATAACCGTGGCAATCCGTGGTTTGCGTTTGGTGTGATGATGCCTCATGCATCAGAGGCCAATTTCGATCTGGTAGATACCTTAAAATCGTGGCATGAAACGCTGGCAAATCTGGGGTATTTCGTTATTGGGTTGCATGCCGCTGCTGCATTGGCGCACCACTATTTCTGGAAGGACAATACGCTTCTGCGCATGATGCCGCGTAAGCGTTCCTGACAACAGTAAAAGAAAACGCCTGTACTAAACCAGACCCGTGGTACAGGCGAAGAATACGGGTCTACATCGGAAGCACCTATTATATTTATTTGTATGACAAATAAAACCAGAATTCGTGTTTATATGTTTGCCTGGCCAATATTTAATCAAATTATCTTTCTATTAAGAGCGTTACTCAATTTCCCCCAATCCAATCTTTGATCTCCCTAAGTGAAATAAAAACTGTCCGGCGTATAACTTTTGTACCGAACATAAGATTCGGCAAACCATGGAGGTTATATGAAGAAGTTGTCATTTATTTTACTGATAGGATTACTGATGTCTTTTTATGCTGATGCAGGGCGAAAACCTTGTTCCGGTTCGAAAGGGGGGATCTCTCACTGCACTGCTGGCGGCAAATTTGTCTGTAACGATGGTTCTATCAGCGCATCGAAAAAAACGTGCACTAACTGAAAAGTAAAAAGGGGTGCCATGAGAAAATGAACCTGCCAGCCAGATACGCGGGGAAAACTCCCTGCGCTGCCCTTACCTGGACGTGCAGGCCATGAGGCTGCCACCTCCTTTTCACCGTCCCGGAACCGCAGTTCATAGAGCGTTTGTCGGGTCAGGAGTGTGAATGCCAGTATTGTGAAACAAATAATGAGCAGACACGCCACCTGGGGGGCGCTTCATAGCCTTTCTCTTTGCCGGATGGCGGGTAAGAGGCTAACATCCGAATTGTGTGGTTCATTCGTTGGCTTCGGTTGATAGCATTATCGATCGGGGCCTTCGTCCTTCTGATTCCCGGTTTCTTCATTCCGGCGGTAATAATCTCTCATCGCAATAATTGTTGTAAAAATGTGATATGAACAGGTTTTTGGCAGTAAGCAATTACCGTCAATTGCCGATGACCCTCTATCGGGAGTAAACCTGGAAGAGAGACCACGGTCATGAATACAACATCCTCACACCGCTCAGGCTTTTTACATCACATCAGATTGGTTCCGTTATTTGCCTGCATTCTTGGCGGCATATTATTTCTTTTTGCTTTGAGTTCAGCCCTGGCTGGATATTTTCTCTGGCAGGCTGACCGCGATCAGCGAGATGTCACCGCCGAGATCCAGATTCGCACGGGGTTAGCAAATAGCTCTGATTTTTTGCGTTCAGCCCGAATCAATATGATTCAGGCCGGGGCGGCGAGTCGGATCGCAGAAATGGAAGAGATGAAAAAAAATATTGCACAAGCAGAATTGCAGATTAAACAGTCGCAGCAAGGCTATCGCGCTTACCAGAATCGCCGTGTGAAAACACGTGATGATGAAGCTCTGGATGCTGAATTAAATCAACGTTTTCAGGCTTATATAACAGGTCTGCAACCCATGTTGAAATATGCCAAAAATGGCATGTTCGAAGCGATTATTAATCATGAAAGTGAGCAGATCCGAGTGCTGGATAATGTTTATAGCCAGATTTTAAACAACGCTGTTGAAATACGTAGCGCCAGAGCAAATCATCTGACGGAGCAGGCGCATCAGCGCACTCGACTGGGGGTGATGTTTATGATTGGTGCGTTTGTGCTTGCCCTGGTCATGACGCTGATGACCTTTATGGTTTTGCGTCGGATAGTGATTCGACCTCTGCAGCATGCTGCGCAACGCATTGAACAAATTGCCAGTGGCAATCTGACAATGGCTGACGAACCTTCTGGGCGCAGTGAAATTGGCCGTTTAAGCCGTCATTTGCAGCAAATGCAGCATTCGCTGGTGATGACTGTCGGGACGGTACGTCAGGGGGCGGAGGAGATTTATCGCGGCACCAGCGAAATTTCCGCTGGCAATGCCGACCTTTCTTCGCGCACTGAAGAACAGGCCGCGGCGATTGAACAAACCGCTGCCAGCATGGAGCAACTCACTGTGACAGTGAAACAGAATGCGGATAATGCCCACTACGCAAGCCGTCTGGCGCAAGAGGCTTCCATTAAAGCCAGCGATGGTGGGCAGACGGTCTCCGGCGTGGTGAAAACGATGGGGGATATCTCCAGCAGTTCCAAGAAAATTTCTGAAATTACCGCCGTGATCAACAGTATTGCCTTCCAGACAAATATTCTGGCGCTCAATGCAGCCGTTGAAGCCGCGCGGGCCGGTGAGCAAGGGCGCGGATTTGCTGTCGTTGCCAGTGAAGTGCGTACACTCGCCAGCCGTAGCGCTCAGGCAGCGAAAGAAATTGAAGGCCTGATCAGTGAATCAGTCAGATTAATTGGGCAAGGAGCTAATGAGGTGACGACAGCAGGGAAAACCATGAGTGCCATAATGGACGCTGTGGCGAGCGTCACGCATATCATGCAGGAAATAGCTGCTGCGTCGGATGAGCAAAGCAGGGGCATAACGCAAGTCAGTCAGGCGATTTCTGAAATGGATAAAGTGACGCAACAGAATGCCTCACTGGTGGAAGAGGCTTCTGCGGCGGCGGTATCCCTTGAAGAGCAGGCGGCGCGATTAACTGAAGCGGTAGATGTATTCCGTCTGACGAAACAGTCTGCGCCGGCAGCTCAACGAGTGGCGGGGGATTCAGTTAGTCTGGTAACGGCGTGAAAAGATTAAAGAAGGGATCTCAAGATCCCTTTACCTTTCAGAACGGCATTGATTTCCGAATGGCGTTAATCATTAGCTGACAGCCGGAAGAGAGCGTCGCATCTACGCGTGTTAGTATTCCAATAGGTTCGCCAGCACCCTGTCCCGAAACAGGCAGCGCCACCAGCGTGGCATGACGCAGATCGTCTTTTACTGCGCCAGAAGGGACAAACCATACATAGTCATATTCAACCGTAAGCTGACGTGAAAGAGAGGCTGAAAGCGTTTCGATACAACCCGAAGGAATTTTACAACCCTGGCTCTGTACTAGCGCATCTGAATGTTGGCGTGGTGCAGTGCCTTCCGGTGATACGACAACAGGCCATTCCAGTACCCGACTTAGCGTCACGTTTTCCTGCAGGAGTGGGTGATTAGGCCGGACAACCAGTTTCAGTGATTCGAGAAACAGCAATTCATAATTAAGCCCGGTCATCAGTTCAGGATCTGACATCCGGCCAACACCGATATCGATTTCTCCTGTTTTTAATCCGGCCAGAATCATGGTGTTACTCATGGTGGCGACTTGCAGAGTGGTCTCTTTTTGTTGTTGATGAAACTGACCGATAACGGAAGGCAAGATCCCCAGCGCAGCAGTAGGTAATGCACCAACTCTTACAACATCATTGTTAAGTCCTTCTTTACGATTAAGCGCCTGACCAGCGGTGTTGATGGCGTCAAGCACTCTGACTGCATGGGTTAAAAATTGCTCGCCGGGTAAGGTAAGTTGTGCGCCCTGACGTCCACGGTCAAATAAGCGAGCGCCCGTCAATTGCTCCAGTTCATTCAGTGTCTTAGAGAGCGCAGGTTGGCTCAGATTAAGGGTTTCAGCCGCGCGCCCCAAAGTTCCTTGTTGTGCGACAGCTACGAATGTATGAAGGTGGCGCAAACGGATGCGCTGACTAAACAGACTATTTTTTTCCATAAGCGATGTTAAAAACGAAGCGGTGCCGCTGACAAGTGAAGTTGTTTAATTATGATAACCTGATTGCAAAATATTATTAACATTTAAAGCAGTTTTGTTACCTTGGAATGTCCAGCTTTGCTGATTTCGCGGGGAGATCACAGTTTGTAAATTCTTCACACCAGAGTGAATGCAGTTACCTACACTCCAGATTATCGACCACTGGAGGCAGATATTATGGCGAACAGCATCACGGCGGATGAGATTCGGGAACAGTTTTCGCAGGCAATGTCTGCCATGTATCAGCAAGAAGTTCCACAGTACGGTACGTTGCTGGAACTGGTAGCTGATGTAAATCTGGCTGTGCTGGAAAACAATCCCCAACTGCATGAAAAAATGGTTAATGCGGATGAGCTGGCGCGACTTAACGTTGAACGTCATGGCGCGATACGTGTGGGAACTGCGCAGGAGCTTGCTACATTACGGCGGATATTCGCCATTATGGGGATGTATCCGGTGAGCTATTACGATCTCTCGCAGGCGGGCGTGCCGGTACATTCCACGGCATTTCGTCCTATCGATGATGCCTCGCTGGCGCGTAATCCTTTCCGGGTTTTTACCTCATTACTTCGCCTTGAGCTTATCGAAAACGAAACCTTGCGCCAGAAGGCGGCGGAGATTTTGCATCAGCGCGATATCTTTACCCCGCGTTGTCGACAACTGTTAGATGAATATGATCAGGAAGGTGGCTTTAGCGAAGCACAGGCGCGGGAGTTTGTGCAGGAAGCTCTGGAGACGTTTCGCTGGCATCAATCGGCAACGGTGGATGAAGAAACCTATCGCGCATTGCATAACGAACATCGACTAATTGCTGATGTGGTCTGTTTTCACGGCTGCCATATTAACCACCTGACGCCACGTACCCTGGATATCGACAGAGTTCAGTCGATGATGCCCGAATGCGGTATCGAACCCAAAATTCTGATCGAAGGACCGCCGCGCCGCGAGGTGCCGATTTTACTGCGCCAGACCAGCTTTAAGGCGCTGGAAGAGTCGGTCATGTTTGCAGGGCAAAAGCAGGGGACGCATACCGCGCGCTTTGGCGAGATAGAGCAACGCGGTGTGGCGTTAACGCCAAAAGGACGGCAACTGTATGATGTACTTCTGCGTAATGCCGGAACAGGACAGGATAATCTCACTCACCAACTTCATCTGCAGGAAACCTTTAGTGCCTTTCCGGACAGTGAATTTCTGATGCGACAGCATGGATTGGCATGGTTTCGTTATCGCCTGACGCCGTCGGGTGAGGCACATCGTCGGGCGATTCATCCCGGTGATGATCCTCAACCTTTGATCGAACGTGGTTGGGTCGTAGCGCAACCTATTACTTATGAGGATTTTCTGCCGGTTAGTGCTGCGGGGATCTTCCAGTCGAATCTGGGCAATGAAACGCAAATGCGCAGTCGCGGCAATGCCAGCCGGGAAGTTTTTGAACAGGCGCTGGGGTGTCCGGTGTTTGATGAGTTTCAGCTCTATCAGGAAGCGGAAGAACGCAGTAAACGCCGCTGTGGTTTGCTTTAAAATTCGGTGCATCCGACTTTGCAAAAATTTGCCTGATTTTACAAACGAATCAGGCTCTTCCCATCGACAGAAAAAAAATGCCAATTTGTGCAGATTCTCTGTGTCTAACAATTGGATTATTAATAAATATTGTCTAGAGTGAGCGGTTATAAACAAGCATTTTCTTGCCGCTGAATACGACCAGCGCGGGACCATTCACTACACCAGAAGGACTCACTTTCAGGTATGGATCGTAGACGATTTATTAAAGGTTCAATGGCTATGGCCGCCGTGTGCGGGACTAGCGGCATTGCTTCTCTTTTTTCTCAGGCTGCGTTCGCAGCAGAATCGGACATTGCCGACGGGCAAACCCAGCGTTTTGACTTCTCTATTTTACAGTCAATGGCGCATGATTTAGCGCAAAAAACGTGGCGAGGCGCGCCGCGTCCGTTACCCGATACGCTGGCGACAATGACGCCTCAGGCCTATAACAGCATTCAATACGACGCCGAAAAATCGTTATGGCATAACGTTGAAAATCGCCAGCTTGACGCTCAGTTCTTCCATATGGGAATGGGATTCCGTCGCCGCGTGCGCATGTTCTCTGTCGATCCGGCAACTCATCTGGCGCGCGAAATTCACTTCCGCCCGGAGTTATTCAAATACAACGATGCGGGTGTCGATACCAAACAACTGGAAGGGCAAAGCGATCTCGGCTTTGCGGGGTTCCGAGTGTTTAAAGCGCCAGAACTGGCGCGCCGCGACGTAGTTTCTTTCCTCGGTGCCAGTTATTTCCGTGCTGTTGATGACACTTATCAATATGGTTTGTCGGCGCGTGGTCTTGCGATCGACACTTATACCGACAGCAAAGAAGAGTTCCCCGACTTTACCGCTTTCTGGTTCGATACGGTAAAACCGGGTGCAACCACCTTTACCGTTTATGCGTTGCTCGATAGTGCCAGCATTACCGGTGCCTATAAGTTCACCATCCATTGTGAGAAGAGCCAGGTGATTATGGATGTTGAGAATCACCTGTATGCGCGCAAAGACATTAAACAACTGGGCATTGCGCCGATGACCAGCATGTTCAGTTGTGGTACTAACGAACGTCGGATGTGTGACACCATCCATCCGCAAATCCATGACTCCGACCGTCTTTCCATGTGGCGGGGTAATGGTGAGTGGATCTGCCGTCCGCTGAATAACCCGCAAAAATTGCAGTTCAATGCCTATACCGACAACAACCCCAAAGGGTTTGGTTTATTGCAACTGGATCGCGACTTCTCCCATTATCAGGACATCATGGGCTGGTACAATAAACGCCCAAGTCTGTGGGTGGAGCCACGTAACCAGTGGGGGAAAGGCACTATCGGTTTGATGGAGATCCCGACAACTGGGGAAACGCTGGATAACATTGTCTGTTTCTGGCAACCGGAGAAAGCAATTAAAGTGGGCGACGAACTGGCGTTCCAGTATCGTCTGTACTGGAGTGCGCAACCTCCTGTTCATTGTCCATTAGCGCGAGTTATGGCGACGCGTACCGGCATGGGTGGTTTTCCGGAAGGCTGGGCACCAGGTGAACACTATCCGGAAAAATGGGCGCGTCGTTTCGCCGTCGATTTTGTCGGTGGTGATCTGAAAGCAGCAGCGCCGAAAGGGATTGAACCGGTCATCACGCTTTCCAGTGGTGAAGCGAAGCAAATCGAAATTCTCTACATTGAACCAATAGATGGTTACCGTATTCAGTTTGACTGGTATCCGACCTCGGACTCTACCGAACCGGTTGATATGCGGATGTATCTACGTTGTCAGGGCGATGCCATCAGTGAAACATGGCTGTATCAATATTTCCCACCAGCACCGGATAAACGTCAGTATGTTGACGATCGCGTGATGAATTAATCGTCTTTTCTTCGGCACCTTCTTCCGGAGGGTGCCGTCTGGTTAAACACGATCCTGCTCGCATTTTTCCTTACGTTAAATGAGTAATCTGATGGTGTGTATTTCAGATACACCTTGTCAGCCACTAACAGGGAGTGCGTATGTTTCCAGAATACCGAGATTTAATATCCCGTCTGAAAAACGAAAATCCTCGCTTTATGTCCTTGTTCGATAAACACAATAAACTTGATCATGAAATTGCCAGAAAGGAAGGTTCTGACGGTCGAGGGTACAATGCGGAAGTGGTTCGCATGAAAAAACAAAAGTTACAGTTAAAGGATGAGATGCTTAAAATCCTGCAGCAGGAAAGCGTCAAAGAGATGTAAACTTTCTAAGCCGCCAGCAGGGCGGCTTTTTAAACTGATGTAAGGATTATGACCGAGACGATTAAAGTGAGTGAATCACTTGAATTACGTGCCGTTGAAGAAAGACACGTCACACCGCTGTATCAATTAACCTGTAAAAACAAAACCTGGTTACAACAATCGTTAAACTGGCCGCAGTTTGTGCACAGCGAAGAGGACACGCGAAAAACGGTGCAGGGCAATATGATGTTGCATCAACGCGGCTATGCCAAAATGTTCATGATTTTCAAAGAAGATGAACTCGTCGGCGTTATCTCATTTAATCGTATAGAACCGCTGAATAAAACGGCGGAAATCGGCTACTGGCTGGACGAGTCCCATCAGGGACAGGGGATTATTTCTCAGGCGCTGCAGGCGTTTATTCATCATTATGCCCGGATCGGTGAGCTACGACGCTTCGTGATCAAATGTCGGGTGGACAATCCGCAAAGCAACAAGGTAGCCGTGCGTAATGGTTTTACACTGGAAGGTTGTCTGAAACAGGCTGAATTCCTTAACGATGCTTACGATGATGTGAATATATACGCGCGCATTATCGATTCACAATAATCCCGCCAGAGGCGTTCGTGTAATACGTTCCTCGCCGTTAATAACTTTTGGACCACGTACATGAATAGTGTCGCCATCAAAGGCTTCGACGACGGCGTGGTCGGTTATCTCCACATGGTTTTCAATCATTACCGCGCCTGTAATGCAACTGTCACCTTGTATGATAACGTGCTCGTCGAGCAGAATCGGACCACCACGCACAATGGCGTTACCACCAACCAGAACATGATGCTTTAACACACAATTACCTTCTACCGTGGCATGTTCCGCTACCTGGGAACTGTAGTGAAGGGTGGGAATGGCATCTTCTCCTGTCCCGGCAATCACACGTGCATGACCGTAGACTTTCGCACAGTCGCACAGCCAGACGTTGTTTTCTTCATTGCCTTCAATACGGGCAAAATCAAAAACTTCGGCGCGATGCTCAATAAATGCATACCGGACGACGGCATCGCCATAAATTTGCGCCTGATGGACAACTCGCGAGGTGCTAACCCTGGCGCGATCATAAATTTGCAGCAGAAGATGGTGGTCGGGCGTTAGCCCTTGCGTGGCGACGATCATTGAATGTTGATCGATACAGGCATGACCAAAAATTCTACACTGACCACATATTAATGAGTCTCTAATCGTGACGTTGTCACTTATATGTGCACCCTGGCTGATTTCACTATTATCGATCCAGGTGTTATCCGTTGCGTAGACCTCCCCCCGCAGCACGCAACTACCGGTGATACGCGTATTACCGGAAATAACCGTTCCGCCAAAAGCAATGGTATTCTGGTCGTAAATCCAGCAATTTCCCTCCTGTGCCAGCGCCGTTTCGCTATCGATCCAGCCGCCAGCGGTTCCCGTTATCACATCGTTAAAATCGGCTACGGCAATAATCTGCCGTAATAACACACTCTTTTTATCGCCATCTTCCTGATAACTAAAGGCTCGCTGTTCTTCACTGAGACGATATTTGCGCATAGCGTTTTCCCGCAGGTGACTTACTATAACCGTAGCAAATTCTGCGACTCTGGCTATGTTTGAGAAATTTCCATAAAATGCATTTCAAATATACTTTATAAATTAAACAAAATGAGTAAGAAGATACAGAGCGATAAAGTGCTCAATTTACCGGCTGGCTACTTTGGCATTGTGTTGGGAACGATAGGGATGGGGTTTGCCTGGCGCTATGCCAGCCAGGTTTGGCAGGTCAGTCACTGGTTAGGTGATGGTCTGGTGATCCTGGCGATGATCATTTGGGGATTACTGACCACGGCATTTATCACCCGGCTGGTGCGCTTTCCGCACAGTGTGCTGGCAGAAGTGCGCCATCCGGTGATGAGCAGTTTTGTTAGTTTGTTTCCGGCAACGACGATGCTGGTAGCAATTGGTTTCGTGCCGTGGTATCGCCCGTTGGCAGTGTGTCTGTTCAGCGTTGGCGTAGTGATTCAACTGGTTTACGCCGCCTGGCAAACTGCCGGATTATGGCGCGGTTCTCATCCTGAAGAAGCGACGACACCGGGGCTTTATTTGCCGACTGTTGCCAATAACTTTATCAGCGCAATGGCCTGTGGTGCGTTAGGTTACACTGATGCCGGTCTGGTTTTTTTAGGCGCTGGCGTCTTCTCCTGGTTGAGTCTTGAACCGGTGATCCTTCAACGGCTGCGTAGTTCGGGTGAGTTACCCACGGCGCTGCGGACATCGCTCGGTATTCAGCTTGCCCCTGCGCTGGTCGCTTGTAGCGCCTGGTTAAGCGTTAACGGTGGCGAGGGTGACACACTGGCGAAAATGCTTTTCGGTTATGGGCTGCTGCAACTACTGTTCATGTTGCGCCTGATGCCGTGGTATCTCTCGCAACCGTTTAATGCCTCATTCTGGAGTTTCTCGTTCGGTGTATCCGCGTTGGCAACCACCGGTTTGCATCTGGGTAGCGGCAGCGATAATGGTTTTTTCCATACGCTGGCGGTGCCGCTATTTATCTTTACCAATTTTATTATCGCATTACTGCTCATCCGTACTTTCGCGCTTCTGATGCAGGGGAAATTATTAATCAGAACTGAGCGCGCCGTTTTAATGAAATCCGAGGACAAAGAATGATCATTCGTGATGAAAACTACTTTACTGATAAATATGAATTAACCCGCACACATTCCGAAGTTCTGGAAGCCGTGAAAGTGGTTAAACCGGGTAAAACGCTGGATCTGGGCTGTGGCAATGGTCGTAATAGCCTTTACCTTGCAGCTAATGGTTTTGATGTTGACGCATGGGATAAAAATGCTATGAGCATTGCCAACGTTGAGCGCATTAAAACCATTGAAAATCTGGAAAATTTACGTACTCAGGTTGTCGATCTGAATAGCCTCACGTTTGATGGACAATACGATTTTATTCTTTCTACTGTGGTGCTGATGTTCCTGGAGGCGAAAACCATCCCAGGGCTGATTGCGAATATGCAGCGCTGCACAAAACCCGGCGGTTACAACCTGATTGTGGCGGCAATGGATACCGCTGATTTCCCATGTACTGTCGGCTTCCCATTTGCCTTCAAAGAGGGGGAGTTGCGTCGATATTACGAAGGCTGGGAGATGCTGAAATACAATGAAGACGTTGGTGAACTACATCGAACCGACGCCAACGGTAATCGTATTAAACTACGTTTTGCTACTATGTTGGCGCGCAAAAAATAATCAGAAAAGGACAATGCGTATGGAAATGCTTCGCGTAGAGATGATTAACGGCTGTTCTTTTCGGTAGGCATGTTTTTTATCAATATGGTGTGAAATAAATCACAAGAAGCGAAGTTTTTTATTAGCTTAACATCCTGAAGATTAACAACTGATGATTGACTCAGCCCCCTTTTCGTCATTGACTATATTGTCAGAAAAGGGGCTGGAAAATTTATTTTCAACAACACTTTTTTTGCCACAACACGAAGCGGCGCTTTTTGCTATAACTTAAAAAGTAATATAATTATCTCAGGAAATTATTCATGCGTACCACATCGATTGCGAAAGTTGCGGCTTTATGCGGTTTGTTGGCTCTGTCTGGTTGTGCCTCTAAAATCACCCAGCCGGATAAATATTCTGGTTTTTTAAACAATTACTCCAACCTTCAAGAAACAACGTCAGCAACGGGCAAACCGGTATTGCGCTGGGTTGATCCAAATTTTGATCAAAGCAAATATGACAGCATTGTCTGGAATCCGATCACCTATTACCCAGTGCCAAAAGCCTCTACCCAGGTAGGGCAGAAAGTTCTGGATAAAATTTTGAGCTATACCAACACCGAAATGAAAGAAGCGATTGCGCAGCGTAAACCACTGGTGACTACCGCTGGCCCACGTAGTCTGATTTTCCGTGGTGCTATTACCGGTGTTGATACCAGCAAAGAAGGGTTACAGTTCTATGAAGTTGTTCCTGTCGCATTAGTTGTTGCGGGGACGCAAATGGCGACGGGTCACCGTACCATGGATACCCGCTTGTACTTTGAAGGTGAGCTGATTGACGCGGCTACCAACAAACCGGTGATTAAAGTGGTTCGCCAGGGCGAAGGTAAAGACCTGAATAACGAAAGTACACCAATGGCTTTCGAAAACATTAAGCAAGTTATTGATGACATGGCGACTGATGCCACCATGTTTGACGTTAACAAAAAGTAATACCAGTCGCGCCATCGTAAGATGGCGCTTCTTATTATCGGTTTCTACCAGCCATTAAATTCAACATCACGTAACAGACGCCACCGGCAATTAATCCCCAAAACGCTGAACCAATCCCAACCAATGTCAGTCCGCTCGCCGTTACCAGAAATGCTACCACAGCAGCGTCGCGCTCACGTTCATTATGCAACGCCTGATACAAACTGCCGCCAATGGTACTTAACAGCGCCAGACCCGCCAGCATCTGGATCCAACTTACGGGCAGGGTAGCCATCATGCCCGTAATGGCACTGCCAAATAAACCCGCCAGTAAATAAAAGACGCCAGCCGCGGCGGCGGCCAGCCAACGGTGATCTTTGTCCGGGTGCGCTTCCGGGCTTTGGCAAATAGCAGCAGTAATTGCCGCAATCCCTACGGAATAAACGCCAAACGGAGAAAATAGAAGTGCCAGTAGTCCAGTAAAGACAATCAGCGGCGAAACGGGAACCGAATATCCAGCCGCTTTCATCGCTGCAATCCCCGGCGCGTTTTGCGACGCCATCGTCACCAGAAAAAGTGGTAGCGCAACACTTAAACTGTGAGAAAACGAAAATTCTGGATCGATATAAGCAGGAAGAACGGGTTTAAAAACAACATTTTTTGTGACAACGTCACCTTGCAGTATTACCACCAAAATTCCGACAACCATAGCCGCGATTACGGCATAACGTGGCGCAAAAGCCTTCGTCGCCAGCCAGACCAGCAACATACTTCCGCACAACGTAAACTGACCATCCAGGCTGGCAAACGCCTGTAAACCAAAGCGTAATAAAATCCCGGCCAGCATCGCTGCTGCAAGAGAATGCGGAATAATGCGCATCAGGCGGGCGAATAATCCCGTCACACCACAGAGGACAATCAACGCGTTCGTGACCATAAAAACGCCGATGGCTTCGTTAAGCGTGAGTCCCTGCAATCCTGTTACTAACAAAGCCGCGCCAGGCGTTGACCATGCGGTCAGAACCGGCACGCGATACCACAATGTCAGGGCAAGAGTACTGAACCCCATTGCCAGTCCCAGTGCCGTCATCCAACCGGAGATTTGCGCAGTGGTGGCACCCGCGACAATCGCTGCCTGCCATATTATTGCCGCCGAACTGGCGTAGCCGATCAATACCGCCAGAAATCCCGCCAGTAATGTAGGTGGAGGAACAGAAAACAGACGCATAATCACCTCGTGCGTTATAGCGGACAGGCACCGTAGCATTTGTCCGTTATAACGCACAAGTGATAAACTCCTGTTTTGCAGGAGGAGTCGCATGGAAAATCTCGCTCACTATTTATCCGCCACGCTTAAATATCTTCGTCAGCAACGAGGCTGGAGTCTTTCTCGACTGGCAGAAGTTACGGGCGTTTCTAAAGCGATGTTAGGGCAGATTGAACGTAATGAATCCAGCCCGACGGTCGCGACATTATGGAAAATCGCCACCGGAATGAACGTGCCGTTTTCGACGTTTATTTCGCCGCCGCAGAACGCTATACCATCAGTTTATGATCCACAACAGCAGGCGATGGTGATCACCTCGTTGTTTCCTTATGATCCACAACTCTGCTTTGAACACTTTTCGATCCTGATGGCTCCTGGCGCAATAAGTGAATCGACGCCACACGAAAAGGGGGTGATTGAACATGTCGTCGTCATCGAAGGGCAGCTTGAACTGTGCGTTGATGGCGTGTGGCATAGTCTTAATCGTGGAGAAGGCATCCGTTTTGCCGCCGATGTCGCTCATGCCTATTGCAACCGTGACGAGCAAAGCGTGCATTTTCATTCCCTCATTCATTACCCACGTAGTTAAACAGGAAAACTATTTCGCAACGTCACGCTTGTGGCTAAAATAGCCGCCATTTTTCAGCTACTGGATAAGAAAGTGACCGTATCTTCTCATCGCCTTGAACTGTTAAGCCCGGCACGCGATGCCGCCATTGCCCGCGAAGCTATTTTGCACGGTGCCGATGCTGTTTACATCGGTGGCCCTGGTTTTGGTGCCCGTCATAACGCCAGTAATAGCCTGAAAGATATTGCCGAACTGGTGCCATTTGCTCATCGTTATGGCGCAAAAATTTTCGTCACCCTTAATACCATTTTGCATGACGAAGAACTGGAACCGGCGCAGCGGTTGATTACCGATCTTTATCAGACCGGCGTTGATGCACTGATTGTGCAGGATATGGGGATTCTGGAACTTGATATTCCACCGATTGAACTGCACGCCAGCACGCAGTGTGATATTCGCACGGTGGAAAAAGCGAAGTTCCTCTCTGACGTTGGCTTTACGCAGATCGTGTTGGCGCGTGAGCTTAACCTGGAACAGATCCGCGCGATTCATCAGGCCACAGACGCGACCATTGAGTTCTTTATTCATGGTGCACTGTGCGTGGCATATTCCGGTCAGTGCTACATTTCTCATGCACAAACGGGGCGTAGCGCCAACCGTGGCGATTGCTCACAGGCGTGCCGTTTACCATACACGTTGAAAGACGATCAGGGGCGGGTGGTTTCCTATGAAAAACATCTGCTGTCGATGAAAGATAATGATCAGACTGCCAATCTTGGCGCTCTGATTGATGCTGGTGTGCGCTCCTTCAAGATTGAAGGGCGTTACAAAGATATGAGCTACGTGAAGAATATCACCGCGCATTATCGCCAGAGGCTGGATGCCATTATTGAAGAACGTGGCGATCTGGCACGTGCTTCATCTGGTCGTACCGAGCACTTTTTTGTACCTTCGACGGAAAAAACCTTCCATCGTGGCAGTACAGACTACTTTGTTAACGCGCGTAAAGGCGACATTGGCGCGTTCGATTCCCCGAAATTTATTGGCCTGCCAGTGGGTGAAGTATTGAACGTTGCTAAAGATCATCTCGATGTTGAGGTCACCGAACCGCTGGCTAACGGCGATGGTCTGAACGTAATGATTAAACGTGAAGTCGTCGGCTTTCGTGCCAACACGGTAGAGAAAACGGGGAAAAACCAGTACCGCGTCTGGCCAAATGAGATGCCAGCAGAGCTGCATAAAATTCGTCCACACCATCCGCTTAACCGTAACCTTGACCATAACTGGCAACAGGCGCTGACCAAAACCTCCAGTGAGCGCCGGGTCGCTGTAGATATTGAACTTGGCGGCTGGCAGGAACAACTCATTCTGACGTTAACCAGCGAAGAGGGCGTCAGCATCACTCATACCCTGGATGGGCAATTCGACGAAGCGAATAACGCCGAAAAAGCACTCACCAATCTGAAAGAGGGATTGTCGAAGCTGGGGCAGACTATCTATTACGCTCGTGATGTACAAATTAACTTGCCGGGGGCGCTGTTTGTGCCAAACAGCCTGTTAAATCAGTTCCGTCGTGAAGCCGCCGAAATGCTGGATGCCGCGCGTCTTGCCAGTTACCAGCGCGGCAGCCGTAAACCGGTTGCTGATCCTGCGCCGGTTTATCCGCAAACGCATCTGAGTTTCCTCGCGAATGTTTACAACCAGAAAGCGCGTGAATTTTATCATCGCTATGGTGTGCAACTGATTGATGCGGCGTATGAGGCACATGAAGAGAAGGGCGAGGTTCCGGTGATGATCACCAAGCATTGTCTGCGCTTTGCTTTCAATCTGTGTCCGAAGCAGGCGAAAGGCAATATCAAAAGCTGGAAGGCAACACCAATGCAACTGGTTAACGGCGATGAAGTGTTAACGCTGAAGTTTGATTGCCGTCCATGTGAGATGCACGTCATCGGCAAAATCAAAAATCACATTCTGAAAATGCCGTTACCGGGAAGCGTTGTTGCATCCGTAAGCCCGGATGATCTGCTGAAAACATTGCCGAAGCGGAAAGGATAAACCGCAAGTTTTCAGGGTTATTCACAGCTCATTGAATCTGCATGATATTGTTGGCCGGATAAGGCGTTCACGCCGCATCCGGCAACAAACGACTCAACTCTGACCCGCTTCTGGTTTACGTGATTTTTGCCAGTAAAAATGCTCGCGTAAGCCTTCTGCCGATTCTTCCGCAACGGCGCGCAATTCATCGCTGTCCGCTTCATGGCGCAGTTGATGATCCACATTTTTCACCCATAAAAACTCATGTCCTTTGTGTCCTGCCATTAGTTGCCCGGAGAACAGCGCGCAGGTTAATAAGACTACCGATAACGCCTTCGTAAACATCCCGCCACCTTTTTCTTACCTTTTGCCGCTATGATGCCGACAGTTTCTTGAGGTTATTATTCTGTTTTGCAAATTAGCGCAAAGAAATTCTGGAATCTGCCTTCCTGATTTTGCATTGCATTCTGCTGTTGCGGCGATTAAGTGCTATTTTCGAGCAAATTACACACGGAGGTAAACACTAATGTTTACTTTGTTGATATACTCAGCGGCAGGGAGGCGATGTGAAACAAAGCGAGTTCAGACGTTGGCTCGAATCTCAGGGCGTCGATGTGGCGAATGGCAGCAACCATTTAAAACTCAGGTTTCACGGGAGGCGCAGTGTCATGCCGCGTCACCCCAGCGAAGAGATTAAAGAACCATTGCGTAAAGCAATTCTGAAACAACTCGGTTTGAGTTAATCGCCAATTAAAAAGGTTAATGACATGCGAGAGACAGTCGAAATTATGCGTTATCCCGTCACTCTTACACCCGCGCCGGAAGGCGGTTATATGGTTTCTTTTGTGGATATCCCCGAAGCGTTGACGCAGGGAGAAACGGTCGCTGAAGCGATGGAAGCAGCAAAAGATGCCTTACTGACCGCATTTGATTTTTATTTTGAAGATAACGAACTCATCCCGTTACCTTCGCCATTGAATAACAACGATCACTTTATTGAAGTACCTTTAAGTGTTGCTTCTAAGGTATTGCTGCTAAATGCTTTTTTACAGTCAGAAATCACTCAGCAAGAGTTAGCCAGACGAATTGGCAAACCTAAACAGGAGATTACTCGCCTATTTAATTTGCACCATGCGACAAAAATCGACGCCGTCCAGCTCGCGGCTAAGGCGCTTGGCAAAGAGTTATCGCTGGTGATGGTTTAATTACAGTTAACACAAAGTTGTCATTTTTAACAACTGATATAGACTGCCGGATCACCTGCACACTATAACGATTCAAAAATGAAAAAATACCAGCAACTGGCGGAACAATTACGCGAGCAAATTGCGTCAGGCATCTGGCAGCCTGGCGATCGTCTGCCTTCGTTACGTGAACAGGTGGCGCTTTCTGGCGTGAGCTTTATGACCGTCAGCCATGCCTACCAGTTGCTCGAAAGTCAGGGACATATTATTGCGCGGCCGCAGTCGGGTTATTACGTTGCGCCACAGACAATAAAAATGCAGAAAGCGCCAGTCATTCCGGTCACACGTGATGAAGCTGTCGATATTAATACCTATATTTTTGACATGTTGCAGGCCAGTCGCGATCCGTCGGTAGTGCCGTTTGCCTCAGCCTTTCCCGATCCGCGGCTTTTCCCACTGCAACAATTGAACCGCTCGCTGGCGCAAGTAAGCAAAACCGCCACGGCAATGAGCGTGATCGAAAACCTACCGCCAGGGAATGCCGAGCTTCGCCAGGCTATTGCTCGCCGCTATGCCTTACAGGGTATCACCATTTCGCCTGATGAAATCGTCATTACCGCCGGTGCATTAGAGGCATTAAATCTCGGTTTGCAAGCAGTCACAGAACCGGGCGATTGGGTGATAGTAGAGAATCCTTGTTTCTACGGCGCGTTGCAGGCGCTGGAACGATTACGGCTGAAAGCGTTATCGGTGGCGACGGATGTTAACGAAGGGATTGACCTTCAGGCGCTGGAACTGGCGTTACAGGAGTATCCGGTGAAAGCGTGTTGGTTAATGACTAACAGCCAGAATCCGCTCGGTTTTACCTTAACGCCGCAGAAAAAAGCGCGGTTGGTAGAGTTGCTCAACCAGTACAACGTGATGCTGATTGAAGATGATGTCTACAGCGAGTTGTACTTTGGGCGGGAAAAACCGCTGCCTGCAAAAGCCTGGGATCAACATGATCGTGTGCTGCATTGCTCATCATTCTCTAAATGCCTGGTGCCAGGTTTTCGTATCGGCTGGGTCGCCGCAGGAAAACATGCGCGTAAAATCCAACGCTTGCAATTGATGAGTACGCTTTCCACCAGCTCACCGATGCAACTTGCGCTGGTGGATTACCTTTCGACACGCCGCTACGATGCCCATCTGCGTCGTCTACGTCGACAGCTTGCGGAACGCAAACAACGCGCCTGGCAGGCGCTGCTGCGTTATCTGCCTGTGGAAGTCAAAATACACCATAACGACAGTGGTTATTTTCTCTGGCTGGAACTTCCCGAACCGTTAGATGCGGGAGAATTAAGTGTTCAGGCACTGGCACATCACATCAGTATTGCGCCTGGTAAAATGTTTTCTACTGGCGAAAACTGGTCACGTTTTTTTCGTTTTAATACTGCATGGCAGTGGGGAGAACGCGAAGAACAAGCGGTAAAACAATTAGGCAAACTTATTCAAGAGCAGTTGAAATAGATTCCAATTTAATTTCCCTCCGGTTGAGCAATAGGAAATTCGAATAGCTCCAGTATTCCTTAACCCCTTGTCTATACTCCAGAAGATAGCCTCTAAAATTGCGTAATGCGCGTTAGCTCACAACCTGACTAAATATTTTCAGGGGCGAAGGTACGCCTGCAATGCGCCGTCTATGGTTAAACAGGGAGATATTTTTACGGCACGGCTGCTGACAATAATGACAACAGGAGTAAGACCTATGAGCAAGACATTTGCCCGCAGCAGCCTGTGTGCGCTAACCATGACTTTAATGACCGCCCACGCCGCCGAACCCCTCACTAATTTAGATAAACCGGAAGGACGACTGGATATTATCGCCTGGCCGGGATACATCGAACGTGGACAAACCGATAAACAATACGACTGGGTTACGCAATTCGAAAAAGAAACAGGTTGCGCGGTAAATGTGAAAACCGCCGCCACTTCCGATGAAATGGTCAGCCTGATGACCAAAGGCGGTTACGATCTGGTCACGGCGTCCGGTGATGCTTCACTGCGTTTGATTATGGGTAAACGTGTGCAGCCGATTAATACCGCACTGATCCCCAACTGGAAAACACTCGACCCACGCGTAGTAAAGGGCGACTGGTTTAACGTTGGCGGCAAAGTTTATGGCACGCCGTATCAGTGGGGGCCGAACCTGCTGATGTACAACACCAAAACCTTTCCGACGCCACCGGATAGCTGGCAGGTTGTCTTTGTGGAACAGGAACTGCCGGACGGTAAGAGCAATAAAGGCCGCGTACAGGCTTATGACGGCCCTATCTATATTGCCGATGCCGCGCTGTTCGTCAAAGCGACTCAGCCGCAGTTGGGCATCAGCGATCCGTACCAACTGACCGAAGATCAATATCAGGCGGTGCTGAAAGTACTTCGCGATCAACATGGTTTGATCCATCGCTACTGGCATGACACCTCTGTACAAATGAGCGATTTCAAAAATGAAGGCGTGGTAGCTTCCAGCGCATGGCCATATCAGGCCAACGCATTGAAAGGCGAAGGACAACCGATCGCCACCGTCTTCCCTAAAGAGGGCGTCACCGGCTGGGCTGATACCACTATGCTGCATAGCGAAGCAAAACATCCGGTTTGTGCCTACAAATGGATGAACTGGTCATTAACACCAAAAGTGCAGGGTGATGTGGCAGCCTGGTTTGGCTCACTGCCTGTGGTGCCGGAAGGCTGTAAAGCCAGTCCGTTGCTGGGCGATAAAGGCTGTGAAACTAATGGATTTAACTATTTCGACAAAATCGCCTTCTGGAAAACGCCCATCGCAGAAGGGGGAAAATTTGTCCCATATAGCCGCTGGACGCAGGATTACATTGCCATTATGGGCGGCCGCTAACTTCGCTGGGGTGTTTTATGACGTACGCAGTGGAGTTTGACAACGTTTCTCGGTTGTACGGTGACGTGCGCGCGGTAGATGGCGTCAGTATTGCGATAAAAGATGGTGAGTTCTTTTCAATGCTGGGGCCGTCCGGCTCCGGAAAAACCACCTGTCTGCGGCTAATCGCTGGATTCGAACAGCTTTCTGGCGGGGCAATTACTATTTTTGGTAAACCCGCCAGCAATCTGCCACCGTGGGAGCGGGATGTTAATACCGTTTTCCAGGACTACGCGCTGTTTCCCCATATGTCGATTCTCGATAACGTGGCCTACGGGTTGATGGTCAAAGGCGTTGAGAAAAAACAGCGTTACATCATGGCGCAAGAGGCGCTGGAAAAAGTGGCGCTTGGTTTCGTGCTGCAACGTAAGCCGTCACAGCTTTCCGGTGGTCAACGCCAGAGGGTCGCCATCGCCAGAGCGTTAGTGAACGAACCGCGCGTGTTGCTACTGGATGAGCCGCTCGGCGCACTGGATCTTAAGCTGCGCGAGCAGATGCAACTGGAACTGAAAAAGCTGCAACAATCCCTCGGAATCACTTTTATCTTTGTCACCCACGATCAGGGCGAAGCATTATCGATGTCCGATCGCGTGGCGGTTTTCAATAATGGACGTATTGAGCAGGTTGATTCACCGCGCGATCTCTATATGCGTCCGCGTACGCCATTTGTCGCGGGATTTGTCGGGACATCCAACGTTTTTGCGCCGCTGATTGCGGAGAAACTTTGCGGCATGATGGGGAGCTTCGCATTGCGCCCGGAACATATCCGCCTCAATACACCTGGCGAAGTGCAGGCCAATGGCACGATCCAGGCGGTGCAATATCAGGGGGCGACGACTCGTTTTGAACTGAAACTTAGCGGCGGTGAAAAACTGCTGGTCAGTCTGGGCAACATGACGGGCGAAGAACTACCCGCCACGCTCACGCCTGGTCAACAGGTGATGGTTTCCTGGTCCCGCGATGTGATGGTGCCTCTGGTTGAGGAGAGGTGAATGGCGATGAACGTATTGCAGTCACCTGCGCGCCCCGGCATGGGGAAGATGTCGGGTTTTTTCTGGCGTAAACCGGGGCTTGGGTTGTTTTTACTGCTGCTTGGCCCGTTGATGTGGTTTGGCATCGTCTATTTCGGCTCGCTGCTGACACTGTTATGGCAGGGGTTTTATACCTTTGATGATTTCACTATGTCGGTAACGCCGGAACTGACGCTGGCGAATATACGCGCACTGTTTAACCCGGCTAATTACGACATCATCATCCGCACACTGACGATGGCAGTGGCGGTGACCATCGCCAGCGCTATTCTGGCCTTTCCGATGGCGTGGTACATGGCGCGCTACACCAGCGGCAAAATGAAAGCGTTTTTTTATATTGCGGTGATGTTACCGATGTGGGCGAGCTACATTGTTAAAGCCTATGCCTGGACGTTATTGCTGGCGAAAGATGGCGTAGCGCAGTGGTTTTTGCAACATCTGGGGCTGGAGCCACTGCTGACGGCGTTCCTGACACTTCCGGCTGTGGGCGGCAATACACTGTCTACTTCCGGGCTGGGGCGTTTTCTGGTGTTTCTTTATATCTGGCTGCCGTTCATGATCCTGCCTGTGCAGGCAGCGCTGGAGCGTTTACCCCCGTCACTGCTGCAGGCATCGGCAGATCTCGGCGCGCGCCCACGGCAAACTTTCCGCTATGTGGTGTTACCGCTGGCGATCCCGGGTATTGCCGCAGGTTCTATCTTTACCTTCTCGCTAACGCTGGGCGACTTTATCGTTCCGCAATTGGTGGGGCCGCCGGGGTATTTTATCGGCAACATGGTCTACTCCCAGCAAGGGGCGATTGGCAATATGCCGATGGCTGCAGCTTTCACTCTGGTGCCGATTGTTCTTATCGCACTGTATCTGGCGTTCGTGAAACGCATGGGGGCGTTCGATGCACTCTGAACGCGCACCGTTGTTCCTCAAACTGGCGGCCTGGGGCGGCGTGCTTTTTCTCCATTTTCCCATCTTGATTATCGCCGCCTATGCGTTTAACACCGAGGAAGCCGCATTTAGTTTTCCACCACAAGGCTTGACGCTGCGCTGGTTCAGCATAGCAGCACAGCGTAGCGATATTCTTGATGCCGTGACACTGTCACTTAAAGTGGCGACGCTGGCGACATTCATCGCGCTGGTGTTAGGAACACTGGCGGCCGCGGCGCTCTGGCGGCGTGACTTTTTCGGCAAAAGCGCCATTTCACTGTTACTGCTGTTACCCATTGCATTGCCTGGCATTGTCACTGGTCTCGCACTATTAACGGCCTTTAAAACGATCAATCTGGAGCCAGGCTTTTTCACTATCGTGGTTGGTCATGCGACTTTTTGCGTGGTGGTCGTCTTCAACAATGTCATCGCCCGTTTTCGCCGTACCTCGTGGAGTCTGGTGGAAGCGTCAATGGATCTTGGAGCCAATGGCTGGCAAACCTTCCGCTACGTGGTGTTGCCGAATCTCAGTTCGGCGTTACTGGCGGGGGGAATGCTGGCGTTTGCCTTGTCGTTCGATGAAATCATCGTGACGACTTTTACCGCGGGTCACGAACGGACGTTACCACTGTGGTTGCTCAATCAGCTTGGGCGACCGCGTGATGTACCGGTAACCAACGTTGTGGCACTGCTGGTTATGTTGGTAACAACCTTGCCGATCCTGGGGGCCTGGTGGCTAACCCGTGAAGGCGACAAGGGTCAATAACCACTGAAATGGGAATATGCTATGCAACATAAGTTACTGATTAACGGAGAACTGGTCAGCGGCGAAGGGGAAAAACAGCCTGTCTATAATCCGGCAACGGGAGAAGTATTACTGGAGATTGCCGAGGCAACCGCAGAGCAGGTTGATGCCGCTGTTCGCGCGGCAGATGCCGCATTTGTCGGGTGGGGGCAAACCACGCCGAAAATGCGTGCGGAATGCCTGCTGAAACTGGCGGATGTTATCGAAGAGAACGGTCAGGTTTTTGCCGAACTGGAGTCCCGTAACTGTGGCAAACCGCTGCATAGTGCTTTTAATGATGAGATTCCGGCGATTGTCGATGTCTTTCGCTTTTTCGCCGGTGCTGCGCGCTGCCTGAATGGTCTGGCGGCGGGTGAATATCTTGAAGGTCATACATCAATGATTCGCCGCGATCCATTAGGTGTTGTGGCCTCTATCGCCCCCTGGAACTACCCGTTGATGATGGCAGCGTGGAAACTGGCTCCGGCGCTGGCGGCGGGGAACTGCGTAGTGCTTAAACCATCAGAAATTACACCGCTGACTGCGTTGAAACTGGCAGAACTGGCGAAAGATATCTTCCCGCCAGGCGTGATCAACGTACTGTTTGGCAGAGGTAAAACGGTGGGTGATCCGCTGACCGGACATCCAAAAGTGCGCATGGTGTCGCTGACGGGGTCTATCGCTACCGGTGAGCACATCATCAGCCATACAGCACCATCCATAAAGCGCACCCACATGGAACTGGGCGGTAAAGCACCAGTGATTGTCTTTGATGATGCAGATATTGAAGCAGTGGTCGAAGGTGTGCGCACCTTTGGCTATTACAATGCCGGACAAGATTGCACTGCTGCCTGTCGTATCTACGCGCAAAAAGGTATTTACGACGCGCTGGTGGAAAAACTCGGTGCCGCAGTGGCAACGTTAAAATCTGGCGCACCGGATGATGGGGCCACAGAGCTGGGGCCGTTAAGCTCACTGGCACATCTCGAACGCGTCAGCAGGGCGGTGGAAGAGGCGAAGGCGACGGGACACATTAAGGTGATCACCGGCGGTGAAAAACGGCAGGGTAACGGTTATTATTATGCGCCTACACTGCTGGCCGGTGCGTTACAAGAAGATGCCATCGTTCAAAGAGAGGTATTTGGCCCGGTAGTGAGCGTGACGGCCTTCGACAACGAAGAGCAAGTGGTTAACTGGGCGAATGACAGTCAGTACGGGTTGGCCTCTTCGGTGTGGACGAAAGATGTCGGTCGGGCGCATCGCGTGAGCGCTCGTCTGCAATATGGCTGCACCTGGGTCAATACCCACTTCATGCTGGTCAGTGAAATGCCGCACGGCGGGCAGAAACTTTCAGGTTATGGCAAAGATATGTCACTTTATGGGCTGGAAGATTACACCGTAGTACGCCACGTAATGGTTAAGCATTAAGGATAGTGTTGTAAATCTGGAGAGTGTGAGAGGATCTAACCTACTGTCAGAGAGTTGATTTCTCTCTGACAGTACGTGCTGCGTGCAATATCGCTACATCAAATAAACCAACCAAATCTCATAGAGATAAGAGTAAACAACCCAACAGCAGCAAAGAGATTTATCAACACTACAGTTTTACTGGAAACGTTCATTTTTGCCACCTTTTGTCATAGCCCCTATGTGTATAGTACGGGTTGGGAAAATCCGCAATCATACTCATTCTGAAGATGGACAAGAGCATGCCGTAGGTTATTGAATTTATCTTAAATGGATTGAAAACTTGATGCGCATCAAGAAATGACGCATATTTGCGCGCGTTTTATTCACCTGGCTGGATGCCTGTACATGTCTCTTTTTCAATGTTTGCTTGTTTTTTATGCTGTTATGGCAGTAATCGCCTTTCTTATTACCTGGTTTCTTTCCCACGATAAGAAGAGCATTCGCTTTCTGAGCGCCTTTCTGGTGGGGATCACATGGCCGATGAGTTTTCCAGTGGCGCTACTGTTTTCACTGTTTTAAATCTTACTCGCTGGCTTGACGGCACAACGCAGACTTATATCATTTGAGTGAATCGATAAATTTCACAAGTGGCTAAGGAGAAAGTATGTCGCATCTGGATGAGGTCATCGCGCGCGTGGATGCCGCGATTGAGGAGAGCGTCATTGCCAATATGAACGAATTGTTAATCGCCCTGAGCGATGACGCAGAGTTAAGCCGGGAAGATCGCTACACCCAGCAACAGCGTTTGCGCACAGCAATCGCCCATCACGGACGCAAGCATAAAGAAGATATGGAAGCGCGCCACGAACAGTTAACGAAAGGCGGCACCATCCTCTGATTAAAACGTGCGTCTGGCCACCAACCAGGCGCCAACTACCAATAAAACCGCTCCGCAAATTGGACCAATCAACGCCCGAAGTGGCACGCCATGACTGCGGAAAATATCCAGTACCAGACCTCCAATAAGTTGGCTGGCGACCAGTACCGCAATGGTCGTTGCCGCCCCCACATTTTGATACCCGCTGATACTGGCGAAGACAAAAAATGATCCCAGCAAACCAGGGATTAGAGTCCACCAACGCACGCTGGACACCAGTTCGCCAAACCCTGCCATCCCTTGTTTAAACCACAAAATAGACACGAACAGCACAATTCCCACCAGTGAGTTCAGTAGCATGGCGATGAGAATGGTGGAGGAGGTCTGAGTGATGCGCACCATCAATGTGTTTTGCACCACCAGGCCAATCCCGGCGGCGATCAAAAAGGCAAGGGTAAGCGACTGATTCATCCGATAGCGTCCGGTTCACTGCGTTCGTCGAGTTGCAACTGCATAAAGGTGAGATCCAGCCAGCGACCAAATTTAGTGCCTACCTGCGGCATTTGTGCGGTGACGACAAATCCCAGCGACTGGTGTAGATGCAGCGAGGCCTGATTTTGCGACTCGATCCCGGCAACCATGACATGCTTCCCGCAATCCCGCGCTTCATCAATCAACCGGCTTAACAATTTGCGCCCAAGACCTTTGCCTTGATGATCCGGATGAACATATACCGAATGTTCCACTGTATGGCGAAAACCGTCGAAACTACGCCAGTCACCAAATGAGGCATACCCCGTGACAACGCCATTTTCTTCGCTCACCAGCACCGGATAACCGGATAATGTTCGCGCTTCAAACCAGGCGATTCGGTTATCTGCATCCACCGTTTGGTCGTTCCAGATAGCCGCCGTATACAACACGGCGTGGTTATAAATTTCTGCAATTGCAGCACAATCGGCTTTGCGGGCAAAACGGATGGACATGTCGAGCCTCTATAAAACATCGAATAGTAATGATGCTATCAATACTATCGAAAACAGCCGGAAGCAACGCAATCTATAATGAAATTATTGTGTGTTGCTGGACGAATGTGATGCATACAAACACATCTCACCACGTGAGCCTGCTACCATTGATGGATTCATGCCAAAAGCACAGGAGATCATTATGGGGCAACAAAAGCAGCGTAACCGCCGTTGGGTTCTGGCCTCGCGTCCGCATGGAGCGCCGGTTCCGGAGAATTTCCGTCTGGAAGAAGATGACGTTGCCACGCCAGGTGAAGGTCAGGTGTTACTGCGCACAGTTTATCTGTCGCTGGACCCATATATGCGCGGGCGCATGAGCGATGAGCCATCCTATTCACCACCGGTTGATATTGGTGGCGTGATGGTTGGCGGCACGGTGAGCCGGGTGGTGGAATCAAATCATCCGGACTACCAGCCTGGCGACTGGGTGCTGGGCTACAGCGGCTGGCAGGACTACGACATATCCAGCGGTGATGAACTGGTGAAACTTGGCGATCAGCCACAAAACCCTTCGTGGTCGCTGGGTGTGCTGGGGATGCCTGGTTTTACCGCTTATATGGGCTTGCTGGATATCGGTCAACCTAAAAAGGGGGAAACGCTGGTGGTTGCTGCTGCAACCGGCCCTGTTGGCGCAACGGTGGGGCAAATCGGCAAACTGAAAGGCTGTCGGGTGGTGGGTGTTGCCGGTGGCGCTGAAAAATGCCGCCATGCTACTGATGTACTGGGTTTCGATGTTTGCCTTGATCACCATGCGGATGATTTTGCTGAGCAACTGACGAAGGCGTGTCCGAAAGGTGTTGATATCTATTATGAAAATGTGGGCGGTAAAGTGTTTGATGCCGTGTTGCCGTTGCTCAATACATCCGCGCGCATTCCTGTCTGCGGCTTAGTGAGCGGCTATAATGCGACGGAATTGCCATCTGGTCCGGATCGTTTACCGTTGCTGATGGCCACGGTGCTGAAAAAACGTATTCGTCTGCAAGGCTTTATTATCAGCCAGGATTATGGGCACCGGATCCATGAGTTCCAGCAGGAGATGGGGCAATGGGTGAAAGAGGGGAAAATCCATTATCGCGAGCAAATGACCGACGGTTTAGAAAATGCCCCACAGACTTTTATTGGCCTGTTAGAAGGTAAAAACTTCGGCAAAGTCGTTATTCGTGTGGCGGATGACAATTAACAAAACAGGTGGCGGTGTTATACCGCCACCACGTAATATTATTCAAACCGCCATGCGAGATTTACGCCAATACCATAATTCCGTCCAGGTGCTGGCTCGTAATATCGGCCATTGGATTCATTAACAATCACCGATCCGACATATTCTTTGTCGAATAAATTATCGACCCGGCCAAATAAATCCACCGTCATATTGCGGTAATTATATTTATAGCCGGTAAACAAACCAACGAGAGTATAAGAGGGCGCTTTTGCCGTGTTTTCGTCATCAGCCATAATATCGCCCATATATCGCGCTTCTGTACCGGCATACCAGCCTTCTTCTGGTACGTAACCTAAAGACGCAAAGCCCATATTGCGGGCGATCCCTGGCATCCGGTTACCATTACAGTTCTGATCGTTACAAACGTTGCTGCGATATGTTGCATCAAGCCAGGTCCACGACGCTTTTACGCGGAAATCTCCGGCGAAACGTTGATCCCACGCCAGCTCGGCTCCCTGACGACGCGTCTTCCCGGCATTTTTATAAGTGGTACGCCCACCGCTACTGCTATCGACAACGATTTCATCATGAGTATCGGTCTGGAACACTGCGAGGCTAAACAGACCATCGCCAATACGCGTTTTACTGCCGATTTCGATTGTATCGTTGGTGGACGGTTTTAAACCAAAGTTCATCCCGCTTTGCCCATCGGCACGGTATGAAAGTTCATTAATGGTCGGCGTTTCAAAGCCGCGTCCCGCTGCCAGATAGATATTCCAGGCATCGGTGATGGCGTATTTTAACGATCCGGCTGGCAGCCATTTGTGATAACTGGCATCTCCGCTGTCATCGCCGTTACCGGGAGTAATGTAATAATCGTTGGAATCAAACCATACTGAGCTATAGCGCACGCCAGCATCCAGTGACAGTTTGTCAGTCAGTTGCCACTGGGTCTGTAAATAGGGATCGACGTTCCACATCAGATTACGCTCGTCGCGGCGCAAATCACCTTTTTGCCCGTATTCTGGTATGCCGTAATTCAAGCGGAAGTTATTGTAGCCCTTGCGGTTTTCACTCATGTTTTCATAGTTTAAACCGGTGGTTAAAGTGAACGGAACACCCAGTTCGCCGCGGTGTGTCCAGCGACTGTCTATTCCCTGATAATGGCGTTGCAGCGTAATCACGCCGCCTGCGTGTGACGGGGTAAGTTGTGGTGCCATCGGGATTGACTGGTACTGGGTCGTTTCACGCTCACCCGCGTACATCATCACGCTCATCTCATCGCTGGCGCTAAGACTACGCTCATAACGCACTCCAGCCTGAGTTTGCTTGATGGTTTTCCGTGTATCGTACTGTTCAGCGCGAGGAGCTTGTTGCGGATCCGCTTTCCATTCTGCTTCGGTCAACCCACCAGGGTCGTTTGCTTTGATATCCACACTATTAAAAATCAGGCTTAATTTGCTGGCATCATCAATACGTACGCCCAATTTGGCATTGGCTAAATTTTTCTGTGCACCACTATGGTCACGGTAGCCGTGGGTCGTAAAACGTGTGGTCGAAACGGTGTAATCGACATCGCCAGCCTGTGTGCCGTCACCCATTGCTCCCGTTGCCTTCAACCCGTAACGCCAGCTACCAAAACTGCCATAGTAACTGCTGGCTTCAATGCCTGACGGTTGTTGCCCCGTTTGTGTGGTGACATTCATCACCCCACCGGAAGCGTTGCCATAGAGGGCGGAAAAGGGGCCACGCAGTACTTCCACGTTTTGCACGCTACTTAAATCGATATTAGACGTTTGTCCTTGCCCGTCGGGCATGGTGGCGGGAATGCCGTCCACATACAGGCGAATCCCGCGGATCCCGTAAGTAGAGCGGGAACCAAATCCACGAATCGACAACTGTAAATCCTGCGCATAGTTCTGCCGGTTTTGTACCTGTAAACCAGGCACGCTGGTCAGTGATTCAGACAAGTTAATGCGCGGTGTTGCCAGGCGCATCTCTTCGCCATCAACCACACTGACCGCCGCTGGGGTATCCAGCTCTGAAACCACCTGTGGTGTGGCACTCACAATCATGGTTTGTTCATTGGCGGCAAAAACGGATGGGGAAAGGACAATCAGCGCAGATAAAACAGTCTGTCGGACGGAAAAAATCTTCATGAAAAAAGCCAGGTTAAGAATGGAAAAACATCGCTATGGTAATGAATTTGTAAATTTATAGAAAACAAAACGGCACGATACGTTAACCAATTGAGAAAATTGTAGTCGTAACAGCAAGAAATACTCCACATTTGAGAAAATAATGATTACCATTCCCATTTATAACAAGGGTGTAACGAAGATTACGCTCAGCGAAGCATTGTGAAGCAGCAAAAATATCGGTTCATCAAAGGGAGTCGTCATGCATTTACGTCATCTGTTCTCATCGCGTCTGCGTGGTTCATTACTGTTAGGTTCATTGCTCGTTGCTTCATCGTTCAGCACGCAGGCAGCGGAAGAAATGCTGCGTAAAGCGGTAGGTAAAGGCGCTTACGAAATGGCTTATAGCCAGCAGGAAAATGCGCTGTGGCTCGCTACATCGCAAAGCCGCAAACTGGATAAAGGCGGGGTGGTTTATCGTCTCGATCCGGTCACTCTGGAAGTGACTCAGGTGATTCATAATGATCTCAAACCGTTTGGCGCCACCATTAACAATGCCACCCAGACGTTGTGGTTTGGTAACACCGTAAACAGCGCGGTCACGGCGATCGATGCCAAAACGGGCGAAGTGAAAGGGCGTCTGGTGCTGGATGATCGTAAGCGCACGGAAGAGGTGCGCCCGCTGCAGCCGCGTGAACTGGTAGCAGATGATGCCACGAATACCGTTTACATCAGCGGTATTGGGAAGGAGAGCGTGATCTGGGTGATTGACGGTGAGAATATCAAACTGAAAACTGCCATCCAGAACACCGGTAAAATGAGCACTGGCCTGGCGTTGGATAGCAAAGGCAAACGTCTCTATACCACCAACGCTGACGGTGAATTGATTACTATCGACACCACCGACAACAAAATTTTGAGCCGTAAAAAGTTGCTGGATGATGGCAAAGAGCACTTCTTTATCAACATTAGTCTCGATACCGCCAACCAGCGTGCGTTTATCACCGACTCCAAAGCTGCGGAAGTGCTGGTGGTTGATACTCGTGAAGGCAATATTCTGGCGAAGGTAGCGGCACCGGAATCACTGGCTGTGCTGTTTAACCCGGCGCGTAATGAAGCCTATGTGACACATCGTCAGGCAGGTAAAGTCAGTGTGATTGACGCGAAAACCTACAAGGTAGTGAAAACGTTCGATACGCCGACCCATCCGAACAGCCTGGCGCTGTCTGCCGATGGCAAAACGCTGTATGTCAGTGTTAAACAAAAATCCACTAAACAGCAGGAAGCTACCCAGCCGGACGATGTGATTCGTATTGCGCTGTAATCGACACAGGGGAGTTTGTCTTTCGTAGGCCTGATAAGGCGCTAGCGCCGCATCCGGCAAGCGGAGCACAATGCCTGATGCAACGCTGTCGCGTCTTATCAGGCCTACAACATGCATAATTATTTGATTTATTTAGAGTTTGTTAGCCGGATAAGGCATTTACGCCGCATCCGGCTTTAAACCGGGCAATTTTGCAATTAACTCGCCGTTTCAGGCTTAAACACAATTTCCTGTTTTTCTTCATCTTCCTCGATGACTGGCGCAGTGCTGTGAACTTCGGCAACGCGTTTACGCACACCAAACCAACCCACAACCAGCAGAATACCGATAACCGGCAGTGCCGCGATGGTATAAGTCCCGTTCGGATAATCGAACGCCATCAGCACCAGGACGCACAGCAAAAACAGTAAAGTCAGCCAGGAAGTGAAGGGCGCGCCGGGGAGTTTAAAACTGACTTCCTGCGCTTTACCTTCTTTAATCGCTTTACGCAGGCGCATCTGGCAAACAATGATAAACGCCCACGAAGCGATAATTCCCAGCGACGCAAAGTTCAACACAATCTCAAAAACGCGCGACGGCACCAGATAATTGAGGAATACGCCGACAACATACACGACCAGCGTCGCCAGAATCCCGGCATACGGAACATGCTGGCGACTCATTTTCGCCATAAAACTTGGTGCAGAACCGCCCATTGCCATTGAGCGTAAAATACGTCCGGTGCAGTACAGGCCAGAGTTCAGGCTGGAGAGTGCGGCGGTCAGCACCACGATATTCATAATGCTGCCGATGTACGGCACGCCAAGTTTAGAGAAGAACGTCACAAACGGACTTTGCCCCGCCTGATACGCACTCCACGGCAATAACATCACCAGCAACAACACGGAACCGACATAAAACAGACCAATACGCCAAATCACGCTGTTAATGGCTTTAGGCACCATGGTCTGCGGATCTTTACATTCTCCGGCGGCAGTTCCCACCATCTCAATGGAAGCGAAAGCAAATACTACGCCCTGAATCAACACCAGTGCAGGCAATAAACCGTGGGGGAAGATACCGCCATTATCGGTAATTAAATGAAATCCTGTGGTGTTGCCATCCAGTGGCTGACCGCTACCGAGGAACACTGTACCCACGACCAGAAAGGTAACAATGGCGAGAACTTTAATCAGCGCAAACCAGAACTCCATCTCTGCAAACCATTTTACACCTATCATATTCATGGTGCCGACGATGGTTAATGCCCCGAGCGCAAATACCCATTGTGGAATATCGCCAAACGCGCCCCAGTAATGCATATACAGTGCAACTGCAGTAATATCGACAATCCCGGTCATTGCCCAGTTGATGAAGTACATCCAGCCAGCAACATAAGCGGCTTTCTCACCCAAAAACTCACGGGCATATGAGACAAAACTGCCACTGGAAGGGCGATGTAATACCAACTCACCCAACGCACGCAAAATAAAAAACGAAAACAAGCCGCAGATTAAATAAACCAGTGCCAGTGCTGGTCCCGCCATTTGTAGTCGGGCACCTGCGCCTAAAAACAAACCAGTACCAATCGCGCCACCAATGGCGATCATCTGCACCTGGCGATTACCCATCGCTTTGTGATAGCCCTCTTCGTGGGCATTAAGCCAGCGGCGTTTCGCGGCGTGTTGATCTGAAGTATCTGTGTCGTGTTTACTCATTGCGCTCCCTGAGTTTCTCGCTAAAAGGTTATATATGACACCACATGGTTTGTTTATTCACCGTGGCAATGACAGCCTTCACCATTATTCTTTATGGGTATAACTGTCGGCGCAGAATCCTACCTGTTATCGTGTAACGATGCAAAATGATCCCGCTCTAAATGTATGGGTATAAAAGCGACTGACGACAAAATAGCAATCTGGTGAAATTATGACTGATACAACTATTGTTGCGTTGAGGGTACTCGATTGCAGACCAGATCTTTTGTTCCTCGTTCGTCGCTCTGAACGCCCGTGGTTTCAGTGGTCACTAGTGTGGTTGGTCGCCAACATATCCCTTCGCTGATTATCACTGAACAGTGAGGGACTGGCGTATGACTGGTTTCAGGGGAATACAACTCTTAAAACATTACTTCAATATAATTTTAATATGTATATCATTCTCGATATTAATTTATGAAGTGAATTTGATATATTCCGAATTCATGATTTACATTACTAATGTATGGAGCATCACGTTAAGATAGCCACGTGCAGATCATGATATCAGGGTGGGGCGGTAGCGTTTACAGATATTAATTAATTGATGAAGATTATGTTATCCGTGCAATCATTTGTATCAACTATTGATATTGAAGATAGATAAACAAAGATACTGAGAGTTAATGTTAAGTAATCGTAATGGGAAACTTTGATAACTTGCTTTGATTTCATTGTCTATGAAGATGATGTCATCAACACTGCATAAAGTGGAAATGTTGAACATCAAAGAGAACCCTATTTAATAAATAATAAAAGAACGTTTGTTTTTTATCTGAAAAATATTATTTCCAGAAGGAATGAGATGTCATTAAGGAGAATGACATCTGGTGAATTAACATTAGCCAGATCGATTTTTGAGAATACAATTGATTATAACAAGGTATGGATCCACAATGAAAAACCCTTGCCAGGTCAAGGGGAAAGAACAGCGATGACCCCAAACGGGGAAATGTATTATCCTGATGCTGTTTATAGTTCAGATTTTTCATCGCAAGCAATGCCTGGCGATCGTGAAACAGTAGCTGGTGCTTCTCACTTATTTATTCATGAAATGATGCATGTTTGGCAATATCAGAAAGGGTATTCAGTTAAGTTGCGTGGTTTGTTTTCCTGGGCGGCAAATTATCATTACGATCTTAATTTACAGTCAATTGCTTCTTATTCAATGGAACAACAAGCATCTATAGTTGCTGATTATTGGCTATTGATTAACTATGGATTGGTAGCTGATTTGGCAAATGTTAACTATGTAGGAGATACAACTGAATCAGCGAATACTCTATCGGAAAAATACAAAAAGGTGCTTAATTTATTTCCTGCGGGCGTCATATGAAGAGATTATTTTTGTTGCTCTTTTTATCGGGATGCACTGTTGGTGATTATGTTCGTCCATTGTTGCCCGGTAATATATATTTACAAGACGCACGGGTTTGTTCAAAACCAGACGATGGGAATATGATTTCAAATTATATTTTATATGAAGGTAAATATGGTAATGCAATAAAACTGAAAAGAGTGACTGGTCAGTTCGATCCCGTATGTATTGACATAAATGAGCTATCTTCAGATGTTATTTATATCGGAAAATATATGCTCTCTTCCGGAAGTAAAAAAGAATACTATGGTTTTAGCATAATTAGAACAGGGGGACGTATTTTAAGACTTGATGATAATCATATCAAATGACAAGTTAAATAATTTCATTGGTTTTATTAATGTGCTTCAGGTGAATATTTTCGCCAGGGTAACATGACTGTGCATTCTTCATGGTATATATGGTTGATAGTACCTTCAGTAGCACTCATAAGTATTGAGGTGTTTTATGCCAACGACGAATATTTTATATATTTTCTTCTCTGTAAGATTTCTTATTAGCACTTAGCCATTCCTAGTTAAAAGGATTAATTATGAGTTTTACAGCTACAGATTACCCATCCGGCACACTAATTGGATCGGGTAAGCATAACGTGACTTTGAGCGGCAGCGCTGTTCCTGATGGAATGTTACTGTTCGCAAGCTTAGGTGGTACAGAAACAGTAGGGGAACTATTTACTTATTCTATTAAATTAAAAACTCCTGACACCCTGAACATAGGCTATGTTTCCCCCGCAGCCAACCTGCAGCTCAAATCGATGGTAGGCAAAGATCTGTGCGTCCATATCGAATTGGATGGCGGCGGAAAACGGTATATCAGCGGGCTGGTGACGGCGGCGCGCGTGGCTGGTCATCAAGGACGTTCGGTGGTGTATGAACTGCGGATCGAACCGTGGTTAAAAATACTGACCCACACGAGTGACTACAAAGCGTTTCAGAATAAAAACGTGGTGGACATCCTGGATGAGGTACTGGATGAGTACCCCTGGCCAGTGGAAAAACGACTGGTGGAAAATTATCCGACTCGCACCTGGCAGGTGCAGTACGGTGAAACAGATTTTGATTTTATTCAGCGCCTGATGCAGGAGTGGGGTATCTACTGGTGGTTTGAGCACAGCGAGAACAGTCACACGTTAGTGCTGGCTGATGCCATTAATGTCCACAAGACATGCGCAGATTCGCCGCTGGTGTGTTATTACCAGAAAGGGCTGAAACTGGACAAGGAGTTTATCCATACCATCACAGCAAATGAAAGCCTGCGCAGCGGACAGTGGGTGCTGAATGATTTCGACTTTATGAAGCCGCGTTCACTGCTGAAGAGCACCGTGGCTAATCCACGTGAAACCGGCCTTGCTGAATATGAGCACTACGAATGGCCGGGAGACTACTTCACAAAGAGTGAAGGTGAAATGCTGACACGCATCCGCATGGAAGAACAGCGTAGCCCCGGTAGTCGGGTACAGGGCAGTGGCAATATTCGTACCCTGATGACAGGTTTTACCTTCATCCTGGAAAACTATCCAACAGCCGAAGTGAACCGGGAATATCTGCTGGCACAGACCACACTATTTATACAGGACAATGCGCAACACAGCGGCCAGGAGCAGCACTTCTCTTACTCAACCAGCTTTGAGTTGCATCCCACCAATGAAGTTTACCGTCCGCAGCGAACTCTGAGCAAACCCCATACCAAAGGTCCGCAGAGCGCCATCGTGACTGGCCCGGCGGGGCAGGAAATCTGGACGGATAAATATGGCCGGGTGAAAGTTCAGTTTGGCTGGGATCGTTACGGTAAGAATGACGAAAACAGCTCCTGCTGGATCCGTGTCAGTTATCCGTGGGCGGGTAAAGGATTCGGTGGCATTCAGATCCCGCGCATTGGTCAGGAAGTACTAGTGGATTTCAAAAACGGTGACCCGGATTTACCCATTATCGTGGGGCGGACATACAACCAGGACACCATGCCTCCGTGGGGACTACCGGGCGCAGCGACGCAAAGCGGGTTTTACAGCCACACCATCGGCGGCGGCCCAACCAATGCTAACGCCCTGCGTTTTGAGGATAAAACTGGCGGAGAAGAAGTCTGGTTGCATGCCGAGAAAGATCAACGCATTGAAGTAAATAATAATGAAAGCCATTGGGTGGGCAATAATCGCCTTAAAGTTATTGATAAAACAGAAACTGCGATTATTGGTGAGAAACGTTCTCTAACAGTCCAGACAGATGATATCTCTCTCGCCGGAGGGGATAAAACAATTCAGACAGTGCAGAATTTACGCCTTGCTGCGGGAGATTCCATTATTCTTAGCTGCGGAGAAACTATCCTGCAAATGACCAGTGACGGAATATTTAATATAACCTGTAAGAATTTTAATATTACAGCAACAGAGAACGGAAAAATAAATACACAATCAGGGCAGCTTGATTTAAACATGAATGACAGAGCGGCAAATATACCTCCGCCTGGAGCATTAGAGAAAACAGCCCTTCAGACGGCAATAGACGTCACCTTCATGACTAAAAAATAAATAAAAACCCATCAAAAATAATTCGTTTATTAAAAAGGACTCATGCCATTATGACGGAATATTACCTCAATGAGACAGTTATAACTTTCACCGGGAATATTATTCAGGACAGTACCATTAATATGTTGCGGCTCAGCAATCCCGACGCCGCACTCATTATCAGCCGGGGTCAGATGCAGGAAGGAGACGAATTAGCCTCTCAGGTTGAACAGCAAATGAAAAAGCTGGAAAAGCAGGTCAGGGAACTGCACCACACGCCCGTGCAGGTGACCCGCGTGGGGATTAATGACGCTGAGGAAGGGCTGGAGATACAGAGCCAGTTTCTCCGGGGTAACGAGCAGGTGTATCAGTGTCAGGTGGCATTTGTATTGCCGGGTGAGCGGGTCATGATGGCCTTCACTTACGCCAGAACCACACCGCTGACCCCGGCAGACATGACGCGCTGGGCTGAAATTAAAAAGAATCTGCGCTTCAGGATACGGCAGGAAACCAGGACGCATTAATCACACAGGGAACGGGACATGGAAGATGCATTCTGGGCGGCAAGGCAGGGTGATGCCCTGCTGCATACGTCGTTTATGGCAGATGTGCTGGGGGCGGTGCTGGAAGTGGCCGCAAATGTCGTTATTGATGCCCTCATTGTCGGCGCAACCTCGTTACTGGCGGCGTCAGTAGGGATCACGATGGGGTGCACGGCTGTCTTGCTGACCGGTTTTGTGGCGGGTGTGGCGATGGTGTACACCGGCGTGACAGAAACGGTCAGCGAAGTCTGTTCAGACCTCGCAGATATGCTTTTCCCGCCTCAGATTGAAGGTTACATCCTCACCGGCTCTGGTGACACATTGATCAACAGCAAACCTGCCGCGCGGGCAGCGGCCACAGCGGCATCGCGGCAGGAGATTGAGGCACAGGAAGCGCAGGCGAAGGCGGAACAGGAAGAAGCGCAGCGTCAGGAGGACGCCAGAACGTTCCGGGATGTGGCCGGGGAATATCTGGAAATGGCGGGGGCAATAGCCCTGGCGGTTCATCCGGTGACTGGACCTGTTCTGATGTCCCGGGCGCTGCACGACCAGCTCAGTACGGAAGAAGGGCGTTCTGAGATGGTGGATGGCGTGACACATTTTGTGTCGGAACTATGGCAGCCCACCGTGGCCAGTGCGGCACCTGACTCCACCCCGACCCCTGACGATAAAATCGACTGCCATAAACATCCTTCCTCACTGACTCAGTTACTCGCACAAAAAAAAGCCGCCTTTCTGGATGACCCTCTGGGAACGGCCCTTAACCTGTTGAGTCCGGACGGTCTGCTGGAAACCGCCTTTCAGGGAGTGAATGCGGTTATTGGTAGTATCAGTAATCTGTTCAAAGGTGATGACGAACCGCCCGCGGCGGAATATATCGCGGAAGGTGCGCGGGATGTGCGTGTCAACAGTCAGCCAGCGGCACGCAGCGGGGCACGCTGTACCTGCGAGGCCAGGGTGGTGAATGCGCCGGGGGACGGGGCGTTTGTGTCACCGGATGTCCGCATTGGCGGTCCGTTACTGGTGGTCAGGGATATCAGAAGCGGCAGGTCGCAGATAACCCTGGTGGCAACCGTGGCGCTGATGTTTCTTCGCCCGGGCAAAATGCTTTCTAAAATCGCCTGTTTTGCTGCCGGTATCGGGATGAGCATGATGACGCAGAAGGCCATCAGCGCCCTCCCGCATCCGGTCAACGCCGCCACCGGGGCCAAATACCTGGCTGATGATGATGACTTCGATTTCAGCCTGCCGGGCCACTTTCCGCTGGACTGGCAGCGTGTGTACAGCAGTCGTGACGAACGCACGGATGGGATGTTCGGTCAGGGCTGGAGCGTGATGTATGAAGTCAGCCTCGAGCGCACACCGGGTAACGCGGACGAAAACTGCATGACCTTTGTGGCGGGTATGGGGCGACGGCTGGATATGGAAGCCGTGCTGCCGGGGAGCGGATTTTACAGCCCCGGTGAAGGACTGGCAGTACGGCGTGGTGAGCAGGGGCACTGGCTTATCAGCAGCGATGATGGACATTTTTTTCTGTTTGAAGCCGACCCGCATCACCCGCAGCGCCAGCGGCTGAAAATGCTGGGCGACCGTAACAGCAACTGTCTGAATCTGTACTACGACAACCGGGGGCGCATCACTGAAATCCGCGGCGAACAGCAGCGTCCGTGCATCCGTCTGTATTACGAACTGGCGGCGCATCCCCGGCGGGTGACACAGATTTATCAGCATTTCCCTGATACTGCACCTTTACTGCTGCGTCGTTACAACTATGACGAGGCTGGCCACCTGAACGGCGTGCACGACAGCACGGGGCACCTGTTGCGTGAGTTTGCTTACGACGAAAACAACTGCATGACGCTGCACCGGCAGCCCGGCGGCGAAGGGTATTATTACCAGTGGGGCTGGTATGAAGGGCCGGATGATGCAGGCTGGCGCGTGACGGGCCACCATACCGACAGTGGCGCACGATACCGTCTGGACTGGCGGATGGCTGAACGTGTGGTATGTGTGACAGACGGGGCGGGCCGGACACGCTTTCATCAGTGGGATGCGCAGAATCAGGTGACGGCGTACCAGGACGAAGCCGGGCAGGTGATGACGTTCCGCTGGAGCGACGAAGAACGACTGCTGCTGGGGATGACCGACGCTCAGGGCGGCAAATGGCGCTATGTGTATGACCGCCTGGGGCATATCACGGAGACGCACGACCCGCTGGGGCGGGTGGCACAGACACAGTGGCACCCGGTATGGCACGAACCGGAAACGGAAGTGGATGCGACGGGGAACAGTTGGCGCTGTGAGTACGATGAACGCGGCAATCTTCTTACCGTGACCGACCCGTTGCAACAAAACACCCGGTATCAGTATGACCGCCACGGCCAGGTGGTACAGATAACCGATGCCCGTGGGGGGAATAAATACCTTCAGTGGAACGAAGACGGGCAGCTCACGCGGCATACGGATTGTTCCGGCTCGCAGACG
>NZ_KE137292.1:1398832-1400266 GCF_000408805.1 Escherichia sp. KTE159 | reverse complement strand
GTGACGGGAAAATCGTGTGGGAGACGGGGTATCAGGTCTGGGGTAACACGATACAGGAGAAGGACCACGGCAGGGTGGAACAGAACCTGCGTTACCAGGGACAGTACCTCGACAGGGAAACGGGGCTGCACTACAATCTGCACCGTTACTATGATCCGGATGTCGGGCGGTTCATAGTAACGGATCCGATAGGGCTGGCGGGTGGGTTAAACCTGTATGCGTATGCGCCGAATCCGCTGTCATGGATCGACCCGCTAGGATTAACAGGCACACCCCTTGAAAAAGGTGCTCCTCTTCCTGATGCAACTAAAGTTTATAGAATTAGTACCGACGGTTCTTATGGGTTTGATTTCAATCCTCGTGAAATAGACGCTATTAATAAAGGGAAGTTAAATCCTCCAGGAGTATCTGTTATCAGAGCTAATAGTGCTGACGACGCCATCAGAATATGGAATGCAGCATTTCCTAAAAGACCCGCGACAAGTGTTGGGGAGGTCAGTGCAGCGGACCTCAGAAAAATTGGATTTGATGTTATTCACGATCCGTCAGGAGGTAAGTTGGGGGAAAATCATGCAAGATTAATTCATCCAGAGGGTGTTGATGGTTTTAATGCCAACAAAGGGAAACTATCTGGTACTTTCAGAGGGTGTGGAGGATAAGGATGAAAGACTATATCATTTCATTTAGAGAGAATGAGAAATATGCTCTTATAGAATATAACAGGGTTGATAAGTTCGACTACTATTATGAAGGTGTTATTATAGAATCTTATTTTCCAGAAGAAATAATTTTCCTTATTGAAGAGCGCAATGGAATTATTGATGAGATGGCAATATCTCTTTTGGATGAAGTAGAGGAAAAGTTGTATTCATATAACATTGGTTTAAAAGAAAGTGGCTCTATGATTTTTGATATTGAAATTATTGATGGGGACAAAATTTCATTTTTTACAAAATATCCATCAAGCCAGGGTTATTTAGATAGATATCCAGTGAGTCAATAACGTTCACTCAAAAGCCGGGTAAGAAATTAAACTTCCCGGCTTTTTTATTTAATTATCTTTCAGCACACTAAACATCCCGTCCCGCATCCCAGGGAAAGATCACGTAACGCTGTTTTTTTGTACTAAACAATTCGCACTAAATGTTCAATAATTGAGATATCCCTTATTACCTAAAGCTGTTTTTCATTGCTTATACATGATCAAATACTCCTTGCATAATTAAGGAGAACAAAATGGAACTTAAAAAATTGATGGAACATATTTCTATTATCCCCGATTACAGACAAGCCTGGAAAGTGGAACATAAATTATCTGATATTCTACTGCTGACTATTTGTGCCGTTATTTCTGGTGCAGAAGGTTGGGAAGATATAGAGGATTTCGGGGAAACACATCTCGATTTTTTGAAGCAATATGGTGAATTTGAAAAT
>NZ_KE137292.1:1268272-1397962 GCF_000408805.1 Escherichia sp. KTE159 | reverse complement strand
ACTGATGCGATGGGGTGCCAGAAAGATATTGCAGAGAAGATACAAAAACAGGGAGGTGATTATTTATTCGCTGTAAAAGGAAATCAGGGGCGGCTTAATAAAGCCTTTGAGGAAAAATTTCCACTGAAAGAATTAAATAATCCAGAGCATGACAGTTACGCAATTAGTGAAAAGAGTCACGGCAGAGAAGAAATCCGTCTTCACATTGTTTGCGATGTCCCTGATGAACTTATTGATTTCACGTTTGAATGGAAAGGGCTGAAGAAATTATGCGTGTCAGTCTCCTTTCGGTCAATAATAGCAGAGCAAAAGAAAGAGCCCGAAATGATAGTCAGATATTATATCAGTTCTGCTGATTTAACTGCAGAGAAGTTCGCCACAGCGATCCGAAATCACTGGCACGTGGAGAATAAGCTGCACTGGCGTCTGGACGTGGTAATGAATGAAGACGACGGCAAAATAAGAAGAGGAAATGCAGCAGAATTATTTTCAGGGATACGGCACATCGCTATTAATATTTTGACGAATGATAAGGTATTCAAGGCAGGGTTAAGACGTAAGATGAGAAAAGCAGCCATGGACAGAAACTATCTGGCGTCAGTCCTTGCGGGGAGCGGGCTTTCGTAATCTTGCCCTGTCTTGGAGGATGGAAATAATGAAATTAGGGAGCAGAGTATTAATTGATTTTTACAAAGTAAAAACAATGGATGATTTTTACGATCAACTATCTGAAAAGTTAGGCTTTCCTGAATATTTTGGTAGAAACGGCGATGCCCTGATCGATTGCCTGTTTAGCTTACGCTATCCACAGGATGAAATGACATCTATACATGTAAATAGTGAGGAATATTTACTGTTAGAATTAAGAGGATTTTCTTCCGTTGAACAAAAAATAAGAGATACTTTGGTTACGAGTATTGAGTTTGTTAGTAAAAAATGTAAAGAGAAAGGGCAAGCTCCTTCTATTGTTTTATTATTAAATTAATCGGATAGCATTAATTAGAATCCGGGAAGGAATTAAATCTTCCCGGCTTTTATTTTTACGCTTCTTTCAATACACCGGATATCCCGACTTTCATTCCTTTAACTACCTGTTTAACCTGATAAAGTTCCTTCCGTAGCTCCTCTACTTCGTTGTGCTCCGCAATCAGGATCAGACATCAGGGAAAGATCACGTAACGCTGTTTTTTTGTACTAAATAATTCGCACTAAATGTTCAATAATTAAAATATTCCTTATTACCTAAAGCTATTTTTCATTGCTTATACATGATCAAATACTCCTTACATAATTTAAAAAATTGATGGAACATATTTCTATTATCCCCGATTACAGACAAGCCTGGAAAGTGGAACATAAATTATCTGATATTCTACTGTTGACTATTTGTGCCGTTATTTCTGGTGCAGAAGGTTGGGAAGATATAGAGGATTTCGGGGAAACACATCTCGATTTTTTGAAGCAATATGGTGAATTTGAAAATAGTATTCCTGTTCACGATACTATTGCCAGAGTTGTATCCTGTATCAGTCCTGCAAAATTTCATGAGTGCTTTATTAACTGGATGCGTGACTGCCATTCTTCAGATGATAAAGACATCATCGCAATTGATGGAAAAACGCTCCGGCACTCTTATGACAAGAGTCGGCGCAAGGGAGCGATTCATGTCATTAGTGCGTTCTCAACAATGCACAGTCTGGTCATCGGACAGATCAAGACGGATGAGAAATCCAATGAGATCACAGCTATCCATGGATTTCTTAACATGTTGGATATTAAAGGAAAAATTATCACAACTGATGCGATGGGGTGCCAGAAAGATATTGCAGAGAAGATACAAAAACAGGGAGGTGATTATTTATTCGCTGTAAAAGGAAATCAGGGGCGGCTAAATACAGCCTTTGAGGAAAAGGGAGCGTAATCTGACTTGTCTCCCAAAGCTTACAAAGCCCACCGGTTCCGCCCGCTTTCTTTCGCCCGGTACAGCGCAGCATCGGCATCTGCAACTATTTGTTCAGTCGTTTTGGCGGGAGCAGAACAGGTGATCCCCTGGCTAACCGTAACAAACGCACTTACAGAAGATGCCTGATGGGCAATCGCTGCCAGTTTAAGTTCTTGCTTAATTCTGGCTGCTATCTTTTCGGCTTCCTGCAAACAGGTATTAAAAAGAATAATGGCAAACTCTTCGCCACCATAACGAGCGACTATATCTTCGGGCTGGCGAATTGCGCGTTGCAGTACATCGGCAACTTGTATCAAACAACGATCGCCCGCCGGGTGTCCGTAAGTGTCGTTGTAGCGTTTAAAAAAATCGACATCCAGCATAATTAGGGCAAATGAGGCCTCTTGTTCTACTGCATCACCTAAAATACTATCCAGCGCCCGTCGGTTTGCCACTCCCGTTAAGGGATCGCGATGAGCCAATGCGTCGAGGCGATTAATTAGCAGGTTGTTGTATCTGTTTTGTTGCCATGCTTCTTCAAACCAACGTAATAAAATAAAACGTCCACCATAGAGAGCGAGAGAAAAAAGGCACCAGATAACAACGAAATGAATATTTAAATGATGATTGAGCATAAGACTGGCTAACGGAATGGTAAACCATAAGGGAATGATAAATGCGAGTAGTGATGGAGTATGAAAATACAATGCAACAATGGCGCTAAGCATTAATAATACACATAGCGGATAAGCAAAAGGTAGCGTCCAGTGTGCAATAAAATAAAAGCAACACCATGACCATAACAGGCTTAGAACGAACAATAACCGCTGAATATACAGTACGTTTTTGCGGGGGGTGACCAATAAAAGGCCACTGATCAGCAGAATGCCAAATGATGAAATATCGATAGTATGTACAAGGTTTTCCTCATTAAACCATGAAGTCATATCCTCATTGAATAAAATGCTTCGCAGCAAAATCATCGATGAAAAACCGATGTTAATCAAGGCAAACCACGGCAGGCTAATCGACATTCCACGAATAACCATATCCTGTCGTTTTTTCCACGAATAATGAGAGTGTTTTCTTTTATCAAAAATCATTTCTTATAACCAGAAAAGGGCAGGAAGCCTGCCCAATTTATGCTGAACTTATGGCGTCACAATATTGAACCAGAATTCAAAATTATCCATATAGCCTAACATTTCGTTGAGTTTCTCTGCATTGCCACTGATTTTGACTTCGCCTTTATCTATCGCTTCTTTCAATGTCTCTTCCTTCAGAACGATTTTATTCAAGACATCGCGGGAGAGAGTGATTGTCGCGTCAGCATCAGATGCTTGCGTACCTGCAGTGTGATTGAGCACACCATTTTCAAGCTCTACTTTATAAGTGCCGCCATCTTCACCGAAATCAAAATTCAATACAGCTTTAGCGTCTGCTGCTTTCTCGCCATTAATGTGCACCGCAAGATAATCAAAGAACATTTCCGGCGTCATTGCGCGTACAGTGTCAGGGCTGGCAGTATTTGGCGTTGGCAGTTTTTGCACGCCGTTACGTAATTCCTGTGCGCCAGTAAGATAGAAATTACGCCACGGCCCGGATTCTGCCTGGTAGCCTAACTGTTCAAGCGCATCGGCTTCCAGATTTCTCGCAGCCTGGTTATTTGGATCGGCAAATACCACCTTGCTGACAACCTGGGCAACCCAGCGGAAATTACCCTGGTCATAATCCTGTTTGGCTTTTTGTAAAATGGCATCAGCACCGCCCATATATTCGACAAATTTCTTCGCAGCGTCTTCTGGCGGCAATTCATCAAGCGTTGCCGGGTTACCATCAAACCAACCGAGATAAAGCACATAAGTTGCTTTCACATCATGACTCACCGAACCGTAATACCCGCGATTCGCCCAGGTGTTAGCAAGCGAGGAGGGTAATTTAAAGTTTGCGGCGATCTCATCGCGGGTCTGCCCCTGATTCGCCATGCGCAGCGTTTGATCGTTGATGTAACGATACAAATCGCGTTGGGTTTTTAGCAGTTTAACGACGTTGTCATTGCCCCAGGTTGGCCAGTGATGCTGAGCGAGAATTATCTCCGCTTTATCACCCCACAAATTGAGTGCCTCGTTGATGTATTTGGACCAGGGAAGAGGTTGACGAATTTTGGCACCACGCAGTGAATAGGTGTTGTGGAGGGTGTGCGTGACATCTTCTGCAGTTTCGATCAGTTTCTTTTCTTCGATAAACCACAACATTTCAGAAGGAGCTTCGGAACCGGGCGCCATCAGAAAATCGTAGGTCAACCCATCGATCGTCTCTTTTTGCCCGGTTTTGGTGATGTAGTTGGTAGGGGCAATCAATGTAACTGTTCCTGCTGACGTTGTTGTTCCCAGCCCGGCTCCAACCTGGCCTTTAGCATCAGGTTTCAATAAGTTGCCGTACATATAACTGGCTCTTCGGCTCATCACATTGCCAGCCATAATATTTTCTGAAACGGCCTCCTCTAAAAAACCGGCTGGTGCATAAATTTTTGTTTTACCTGATTTAACGTCAGCTTCATCAACCACGCCGCGAACGCCACCGTAGTGATCGACATGGCTGTGCGTGTAGATAACTGCCACTACCGGTTTTTGACCACGATTTTTGTAATAAAGATCCATACCCACTTTGGCTGTTTCTGCAGAAACCAGTGGGTCAACGACGGTAATACCTTCTTTACCTTCGATGATGGTCATATTTGATAAATCGAGATTGCGAATTTGATAGACGCCGTCGGTTACTTCAAATAAACCACTGATATTTATCAGTTGCGCCTGACGCCATAAACTTGGGTTAACCGTATCAGGTGCTTTATCGCCTTCTTTTATAAAAGTATATTGCTGTGGATTCCAGATGACGTTCCCTTGTTCACCCTTAATCACCTCCTGAGGTATGGGGGCAATGAATCCTTTATGAGCATCAGTGAAATCGGTGTTATCGGAAAAGGGTAATTGACTATAAAGCGCATTATTCGCTTGTTGGGTGGCTGAGGTAGCCTCTTTTGGTGCTTCCGCGGCAATGAGAGGAAGTGAACTAGTGGTGAATAATCCCATGACTAGCAGACTTTTAGCAATATGATTAAGCTGCATCGCAAGTGTCTCCAGAAAGACTTTATAAAAGAAAGGATATTCCGAGCGAAAATTCTTAGTGAGGGCAAGAATAACTATAATTGGCATTAATAAATCAGCAAGCTGGATGTCGTGAATTTTCTTAATATGATAAGAAATAAAGAATAGATTCTGTATATGACAAGACAGGTGTTTATTATTGTGGAAGCTAATAGTATATGTACGTTATTAAAATGGCGACGTAAATATCGCTATCTCTTTGCACATCATTTCGCATCAAAGAACACATGACGTTTTCGGCTTGTGCTAATTTTGCTGGCAGTCTTTAAAAAGGAGCATAACAATGCCACATATTGATATTAAGTGTTTTCCCCGTGAACTGGACGAGCAACAAAAAGCGGAACTGGCCGCGGAGATTACCGACGTCATTATTCGCCATCTGAACAGTAAAGAGAGTTCGATCAGCATCGCACTACAGCAGATCCAACCGGAAGCATGGCAAGCTGTCTGGGACAGCGAAATCGCGCCCCAGATGGCGACATTGATCAAAAAACCGGGTTACAGCATGTAGCGCGCTATTCTGCCGTGACGCGTTTACCGCTGGTAACGAAAGTGCCAGCGCCTAAATGGTGAAGGGTGTTGAGTTTATCATCATCAAATTGCCAGCGACCTTCGACAAATACCCGCGCGTCTGCCGCTGCCGACACAACTTCGCCAAATAGAGTATCGTATTTTTCTTGCGCAGAAGTCGCGGGCAGCAGGCGGCATTCCATCCACGCCAGACATTTCTCTTCGACCAACGGTAAACCCAGCACCGGACCTTTCACGACAGGAATGCCGTAACAGTTAAACTTATCTTCATCGCGCCCTGAAACGCTACCTACCGCCCAGGTCCAGTTAGTTGCCGCTACGCCGGGGATCACAATGCCAAACATGCCGCTACGTTCTATCAACTCCCGTGACCAGGTGGATTTATCCACCACAATTGCCACCCGCGGCGGCTCAAATTCTACAGGCATCGACCAGGCTGCGGCCATTACGTTTCGTAACTGGGACAGTTTATCGTGACTGGTAATCAAAATAGTCGGGCCGTGGTTTAACAGACGGCTGGCATGATGCAACTCGACGGGAATAAATCGGCTCACGGTATCGCCTCGCTATGAAGGGGGTTTTAAAAGCGTAGCTCGTAACGCAATAAGCAACGAAATTAACGGGATTGGCGATTTACGAACGTGATGGATGTCCACGAACGCACAAAATAGCCGGTGCTACGTCTAATCCAGGTTATAAGTTGATAAAACCACTTAGGGAAACGCCTGATGACGCCCATTCTGAATCACTATTTTGCCCGCATTAACTGGTCGGGAGCCGCTGCGGTCAACATCGACACGCTGCGCGCATTACACCTGAAACACAATTGCACCATTCCGTTTGAAAACCTCGACGTCTTGCTGCCGAGGGAAATGCAGTTGGATGATCAATCGCTGGAAGATAAGCTGGTCATCGCCCGTCGTGGTGGTTACTGCTTTGAGCAGAATGGCGTGTTTGAGCGGGTGTTACGCGAGTTAGGTTTCAACGTTCGTAGTCTGTTAGGACGCGTGGTGTTATCTAATCCACCATCGTTGCCGCCGCGCACGCACCGTTTGCTGTTGGTGGAGCTGGAAGATGAACGCTGGATTGCCGATGTCGGTTTTGGTGGGCAGACGTTAACCGCGCCGATTCGTTTAGTGCCTGACATCGTGCAAGCCACGCCGCACGGAGAGTATCGCCTGCGACAGGAAAATGACGACTGGATTTTGCAGTTTAATCATCATCAGCACTGGCAGTCGATGTACCGTTTTGATCTCTGTGAACAGCAGCAAAGCGATTATGTGATGGGCAACTTCTGGTCGGCGCACTGGCCGCAATCGCATTTTCGCCATCATTTGCTGATGTGCCGTCATTTGCCAGATGGCGGCAAGCTGACGTTGACCAATTTCCATTTTACCCGTTATGAAAATGGTCACGTAGCAGAGCAGCAGAATTTGCCAGATGTAGCGTCGTTATATGCCGTGATGCAGGAGCAGTTTGGTCTGGGCGTGGATGATGCAAAACATGGTTTCACTGAGGATGAGCTGGCGCAGGTGATGGCAGCATTTGATACGCATCCGGAGGCAGGTAAATAGTTTGTGTCAGAGTGCCGGATGCGGCGTAAACGTCTTATCCGGCCTACATTAGCCAACAGATTCAATAAATTATGATGCGGTTGTAGGCCTGATAAGCGAAGCACATCAGGCAATTTGTTTTTCTGCCATTTATGGCAACGGTTTTAAAGATCAATTGCCCACTCGGCATGAAATAAAATCACCGCCGTACCAGAAATAGTCACTTTCTCCGGCTGGTTATCGCGAATTGTCACCGTCACATCAATCACTCCATCACGACCCAATGCGCGCCCCTGATGGCCTTTAACACGCAATACATTGCCATCGTGGGGTAACACGTTGTGATGCACCAGCCATGCGCCCATCGGGCCGTTGGCATTGCCGGTAACCGGATCTTCCACAATGCCAATTGCAGGCGAGAACATGCGTCCATCGGTTTCATTTTTACCAGGGCGGATCTGGAAGGGGAAAAAACCATTACAGCCAATCTGTTTACTGATGGCAGTCAGCGCAGCAAGGTCTGGTGAAAGGGCATCGATATCCACTTCCGGCTTCAACGGGATCATCACTTTTGAGTGTCCGGTAGTCGCCACCTGGATCGGCAAACCGGGCAGAATGTCGTCTTCAGTGAGATGAAGCGCGTTGATAATCGCCGCACGTGTTTCGCCTTCCAGCGGTGGCTCAAAGCCAGGGGAACCTTGTTCCAGCGAAATACGATAATCATCGTTATGTTTTTCGATAGTCACGCGGTGCTTTCCCGCCAGTGACGTTTGCCAGACGGTGCAATTCCCCAAACCTGATACCTTCGAACGCACATAGTGCGCCGCCACGGTCGCGTGACCGCAAATCGGCACTTCAACCGTTGGCGTAAAGTAGCGAATGCGCACATCGCTGTCGTCGCTGTGCAGCAGAAAAGCGGTTTCAGAATGGCCTAATTCGCGGGCGATAAGCTGCATTTGCGCTTCGCTGAGATCATCGGCAGGGAAAACAACACCGGCAGAATTGCCGCGAAACGGTTGAGAGGTAAAAGCATCGACGTGGTAAACCTGCGGTTTCATTAACGTTCTCCTGTGGCTGGAGAACTAGCATAGCCTGCAAGTGGCCGGAGAGCGAAGGGCTAATCCGGCCAACGTGAGAATCAACGCCGCGAGCGCACAATCTGATACCGACGGGTAAAGTACTCAAACGGCGCACTCCACACATGCACCAGTCGGGTGAACGGGAAGAGCAGGAAGATGGTCATTCCTAACACCAGATGAACGCGGAAGATATAAGCCACACCATCAAGATGTGTCGATGCACCGCCCTGGAAAGTGACGATGCTTTGCGCCCAGCCCACCAGCTTCATCATTTCGCTGCCGTCCGGATGTTGTGCTGAAAAGGGAATGGTGGTTAACCCCAGAATGCACTGAATTAACAAAATGGCGAGGATCAGGATATCCGCACCAGAAGACGTCGCCCTGATACGCGGATTCGTTAAACGGCGTACCAGCAACCCCGCTCCGCCAATCAGTGTCAGCACACCGCAAATACCACCGAGGATCATCGCCATCTGCTGTTTTACCGCCACTGGCAGAAACCATGCGTACATCCAGTGTGGCGTTAGCATGCCAAACAAATGGCCGAAGAAGATCCCCAGAATGCCGATATGGAACAAGTTCGACCACAGCACCATTCCACGTTTATCCAACATCTGGCTGGAGGAGGCACGCCAGGTGTACTGTCCGTAATCGTAGCGCAGCCAGCTTCCGAGGATAAAAACCGTGCCACACAAGTACGGGTAGATATCGTAAAAAAAGACGTTCAGATACTGAATCATTTCCCACCTCCCGCACTGATGTCGACATACTGCGGTGCGACATCCTGGCTAAAGCGTCGCTGATATTGATTAAGCGGCGAGCTGTCACACGCCGTGGCGTTATCTTCAATAAACTTCACCTGTTCCTCTTCCCACACTGCATCCAGCGCCTGACGGGTGTCGTCGCGCTCCTCGCTGCGTATCTGTTTTGTGACACTGTCACTTGAAAGAGTACTTCCCGCCAGATGCAGCAGGGCGTCAAACAACGGATACCACGGTGCCTCGCGTTGTTTTAAGCGTCCGCCAAGCAGGGCGAGAATTGGCGCAACGTTGAGCAAACCTTCTTTAGCCTGGTCATCCGGCAGCACACTTAAATACTCCAGATACAGCGGCAGATAATCAGGCAGCTCGCGACAATTTAGTTGCAGGCCGACTTTTTCATACTCCGCCAGCAGATCTACCATTGCCTGACCGCGATCGCGGGACTCGGCATGAACATGTTCGAATAGCAGCAGCGAAGTGGTACGTCCACGGTCAAACACTTCACACCATTCAGCCTGTTTATCCAACAGCGGTGTATTGAGCAGGTCGCAGGTGAAATCGGTGAGCATCGGCGCGTTACGACGAATCAGCGCCAGTGCGTCGTCTTTGTTCTCCCATAGCAGCTCGTCCGGATACTCCATCAACAAGCCGATCACTTTGAGGATTTGCATTATTCCCCCTCCGCTTTATTGCGTACTTCGGTAATGTCGATGGCATCGATCCGGCTACTGTTGAACAGGTTGAATTTGGTATCAGAGCCGTGGCAACCGTCGCCAAAGGTAAAGCCACAGCCGTTACGCTCTCCAAACGCATCACCCGCCATTTCCCGATGACTGGTTGGGATGACAAACCGATCTTCATAGTTGGCGATAGCGAGATAGCGATACATATCTTCGACCTGGGCGACGCTCAAACCCACTTCGTCAATTGCGCGGGTATCAGTTACGCCTTCTACGGTTTGCGAACGCATATAGTGCCGCATCGCCATCATCCGTTTCAGTGCCCGTAGTACAGGGCCGGTATCACCCGCACTTAACATATTGGCGAGGTATTGCACCGGAATACGCAGGCTTTCGATGGCCGGCAGCACGCCTTCGCTTTTGGGCAGTCCGCCCGCGTCGGCGTAAGACTGAATGGGTGACAGCGGTGGCACATACCAGACCATCGGCAGGGTGCGATATTCAGGGTGCAGCGGCAGCGCCAGTTTCCAGTCCATTGCCATTTTGTAAACCGGCGAACGCTGGGCGGCGTCAATCACGTTGTGTGGGATACCTTGCTTCAGGGCTTCTTCGATCACCGAGGGATCGTGCGGATCGAGGAACACTTCGCACTGGCGCTCATAGAGATCAACTTCACGTTCCGTGCTCGCCGCTTCTTCGATGCGGTCGGCGTCGTAGAGCAGCACACCAAGATATCGAATGCGACCTACGCAGGTCTCGGAGCAGACCGTTGGCTGTCCGGACTCAATTCGCGGATAACAGAAGATGCATTTTTCTGACTTGCCGCTTTTCCAGTTAAAGTAGATTTTTTTGTACGGACAACCGCTGATGCATAAGCGCCAGCCACGACATTTGTCCTGGTCGATCAGCACAATGCCGTCTTCTTCGCGTTTATAGATAGCGCCGCTGGGGCAGGTCGCCACACAGCTTGGGTTAAGGCAGTGTTCGCACAAGCGCGGCAAATACATCATGAAGGTATTTTCAAACTGACCGTACATCTCCTTTTGCATGGCGTCGAAGTTGCGGTCGCGGGCGCGTTTTTCGAACTCTCCGCCCAGCAGTTCTTCCCAGTTTGGCCCCCAGATCACTTTGTCCATCCGTTTGCCGTCGATCAGCGAACGTGGACGCGCAGTGGGAATGTGTTTACCTTCCGGCGCGCTATGCAAATGTTCATAGTCGAAGGTAAAAGGTTCGTAGTAGTCGTCGATCTGCGGTATCACCGGATTGGCAAAGATTTTGGTTATCACGCCCATTTTGCTGCCCAGCCGCGGGCGGATCTTGCCATTGACATCGCGAACCCAGCCGCCTTGCCACTCTTCCTGATCTTCCCAGTTTTTCGGGTAACCAATGCCCGGTTTGGTTTCGACGTTATTAAACCACGCGTACTCCATACCTTCGCGTCCAGTCCAGACGTTTTTACAGGTCACCGAACAGGTGTGACAGCCGATACATTTATCGAGGTTAAGCACCATGCCGACTTGCGAACGTATTTTCATTTTTTCGCCTCCTGTACCTGATCGCGACCTTCATCATCCAGCCAGTTCACGTTCTTCATCTTGCGGATCATGATGAACTCGTCGCGGTTCGAGCCGACGGTGCCGTAGTAGTTAAAGCCCCAGGCCAGTTGCGCGTAACCGCCAATCATATGCGTCGGTTTCGGACAAACGCGGGTGACCGAGTTGTGAATACCGCCGCGCATTCCGGTCACTTCCGAGCCGGGGATATTCATAATCCGTTCCTGAGCGTGATACATCATGGTCATGCCCGGCGGTACACGCTGGCTGACTACCGCGCGGGCAGTCAGCGCACCGTTGGCGTTAAAGACCTCCACCCAGTCGTTATCAACAATAGTCAGTTCACGGGCATCGGTTTCGCTGATCCAGACAATCGGTCCACCGCGTGAGAGCGTCAGCATCAACAGGTTTTCACTATAAGTGGAGTGAATGCCCCATTTCTGATGCGGTGTCAGGAAGTTAAGGGCTTTTTCCGGAAAGCCGTTTGGTGGGATCTGGCGCATTTCGCTAACGCTACGGGTGTCGATAGGTGGGCGATAAGCCACCAGACTTTCGCCAAAGGCACGCATCCACGGGTGATCCTGATAGAGCTGCTGACGGCCAGACAACGTGCGCCACGGAATTAACTCGTGAACGTTGGTGTATCCCGCATTGTAGGAGACGTGATCGCTTTCCAGGCCAGACCAGGTCGGGCTGGAGATGATTTTACGCGGCTGCGCCTGAATATCGCGGAAGCGAATCTTTTCATCTTCTTTATGCCGCGCCAGATGAGTATGTTCGCGTCCGGTGATCTCACCCAGCGCCTGCCAGGCTTTTACCGCAACATGGCCGTTGGTTTCCGGTGCCAGCGCCAGAATCACTTCCGATGCATCAATGGCGGTATCAATCAGCGGACGCCCCTGAGCCGGGCCATCGCGTTTGGTGTAATTGAGTTTGCCGAGGAAATCGATTTCATCCTGGGTATTCCATGAAATACCTTTACCACCGTTGCCGAGTTTGTCCATCAACGGCCCCAGTGAGGTAAAGCGTTCGTAGGTAGCAGGGTAGTCGCGCTCCACCGCCACAATATTAGGCGCAGTCTTGCCGGGGATCAGATCGCATTCACCTTTGCGCCAGTCGAGCACTTCGCAAGGTTGGGATAGCTCTGCCGGAGAGTCGTGTAACAATGGCTGAAGTACCACGTCAGTTTCTTTGCCGAGATGGCCCACGCACACTTGCGAGAACGCTTTGGCGATACCCTTGTAGATTTCCCAGTCGCTGCGTGATTCCCAGGCGGGATCGACCGCTGCAGAAAGTGGATGAATAAACGGATGCATATCCGAGGTATTCATATCGTCTTTCTCATACCACGTGGCGGTAGGCAGGACGATATCGGAAAACAGGCAGGTGCTGGACATACGGAAATCGAGCGTTACCAGCAGGTCGAGCTTTCCCTCTATCGCGGCGGTTTGCCACTCTACTTCTTCCGGTTGAATTCCCTCCGTCGGCCCAAGTTCTTGCCCCTGAATGCCACTTTCCGTACCCAGCAGATATTTCTGCATATACTCGTGACCCTTGCCGGAGGAGCCAAGCAGGTTAGAGCGCCAGACAAACAGGTTACGCGGATGATTGCTGCCGTTGTCCGGCTGTTCGCAGGCCATGCGTAACTCACCTGACTTCAACGCCTGAGCGGTAAATTCGGTGGGTGATAATCCGGCCTTATCGGCTTCGGCTTTCAGCCCGAGCGGGTTACGCCCCAGTTGCGGCGCGGAAGGTAGCCAACCCATGCGCTCAGCGCGAACGTTGAAATCAATCAGATGACCGCTGTATTTACTGGCATCGGCCAGCGGTGAGAGCAGTTCCTGGGCGGTGACTTTTTCATAGCGCCATTGGCTGGAGTGATTGTAGAAAAACGAAGTGCTGTTCATCTGGCGCGGTGGCCGGTTCCAGTCCAGCGCAAATGCCAGCGGCAGCCAGCCGGTTTGCGGGCGCAGTTTTTCCTGACCAACGTAATGCGCCCAGCCGCCGCCGCTTTGCCCGACACAACCGCAGAAAATCAACATATTGATCATCCCACGGTAGTTCATATCCATGTGATACCAGTGGTTGACGCCAGCACCGAGGATAATCATCGAGCGCCCGTGGGTTTTATGGGCGGTATCGGCAAATTCACGGGCGATGGTTTCAATATACTGGCGCGGTACACCGGTAATTTGCTCACCCCAGGCCGGGGTGTAGGCTTTGATTTCATCGTAATCTTTCGCGCTGTTTTCGTCCTCCAGCCCGCGATCGAGGCCGTAGTTTGCCAGCACCAGATCATAAACGCTGACGACCGGACAGGTGTTGCCATCGGCTAATGTCAGGTTTTTAACAGGTAACTGACGCACCAGGACGGGTTCGTGTTTTACGCTGCGAAAATGCGGATTTTCAATGCCGCCAAAGTAGGGGAAAGCCACGCCAGCGACAGCGTCGTGTTGGCCGAGCAGGGTTAATGACAAATCGGTTTCTGCACCTGCGGCAATGGATTCCAGATTCCATTTGCCTTTTTCGCCCCAGCGAAAGCCAATCGAACCGTTGGGCACGACCAGTTCACCTGCGGTATTAAATGCCACAGTTTTCCACTGCGGGTTATTGCTTTCACCCAGTCCATCCACCAGATCGGACGCGCGAATCATTCGTCCGGGAACGTAGCTGCCATCGTCACGCGGTTCCAGCATCACCAGCATCGGCATATCGCTGTAGCGGCGGCAGTAGTTGATAAAGTAATCGCTGGGATTATCGAGATGAAACTCTTTTAAAATCACATGCCCCATCGCCATCGCCAGCGCGCTATCGGTGCCTTGCTTCGGAGCCAGCCACTGGTCGCACAGTTTCGCCACCTCCGAGTAGTCAGGAGTAATGGCGATAGTTTTGGTGCCTTTGTAGCGTACTTCAGTAAAGAAGTGGGCGTCTGGCGTGCGTGTCTGCGGTACGTTAGACCCCCAGGCGATGATATAGCTGGAGTTATACCAGTCGGCAGATTCAGGGACGTCGGTTTGCTCGCCCCAGGTCATCGGTGAGGCGGGTGGCAGGTCGCAATACCAGTCATAGAAACTTAAGCAGGTGCCGCCGAGTAGTGACAGATAGCGTGTTCCTGCGGCGTAAGAGACCATCGACATTGCCGGAATCGGAGAGAATCCGGCAACACGATCCGGCCCGTAAGTTTTGATAGTCCAGACGTTAGCAGCGGCAATCAGTTGATTCAGCTCCTGCCAGTTAGAGCGGATAAACCCGCCGCGTCCGCGCACCTGTTTGTAGCTTAAGCACTTTTGCGGGTCATGCATAATCGATTCCCACGCCAGCACCGGATCGCTGTGCTGTTTAAGTGCTTCGCGCCACAATTCGATTAACCGCTTACGAATTAGTGGGTATTTCAGGCGGTTGGCGCTGTAGAGATACCATGAGTAGCTTGCGCCGCGTGGGCAGCCGCGGGGTTCATGATTGGGCAGGTCAGGGCGGGTACGCGGGTAGTCGGTCTGCTGGATTTCCCACGTTACCAGGCCGTTTTTGACATAGATTTTCCAGCTACAGGAGCCAGTACAGTTAACGCCGTGGGTGGAGCGCACGATTTTGTCGAATTGCCAACGTTGTCGATAGCTGTCCTCCCAGTCGCGGTTGCTATGCATCACCTGTCCGTGGCCATCGGCAAAGGTTTCGCCCTTTTGTTTGAAGTAGCGAAAGCGATCCAAAAGTTTACTCATGACATGACTCCTGCTCCAGGAATGATTTGGGATCTGATGCCTTGTCGGATGCGGCGTAAACGTCTTATCCGACCCCGACCTACGGGTGCGACACGGTTGTAGGACTGATAAGACGCATCAGCGTCGCATCAGGCATCGATCTCTTATTTTTGGCTAAACTGCCGCCGACCATAGACCAGCCAGGTCAGCAGCACACAGATGATGTAAAAGATTAAAAACACTTTCATCGCGCCAACCGGCGAGCCGGTCATATTCAGCGACATGCCAAACGCCTGTGGAATAAAAAAGCCGCCAACTGCACCAATTGCCGAGATAAAGCCAAGTGCGGCGGCGGTTTCGGTGATTGCTTCTCGCTGTGCTTCTTCATCGCTACCGCCTTTCATCTTCACCCGATAAATGGTTATCTGGCGGAAGATGACGGCAATCATCTGGAAAGTAGAGCCACTTCCCAGACCCGCCGTCAGGAACAACCCCATAAATACGGCGTAAAACGCAATGAAATTACCTGAACCCGTGCCGGGTAACGTCAGAAACAGCAACGCACTGAACAGAGCCATAAAAATAAAGTTGATAAGCGTAACGCGAACGCCGCCGAACTTATCGGAGATAGCGCCGCCAACCGATCGCGCAATGGCACCGATAAACGGGCCAAAAAACGCCAGTTGCAGAATATTCACATCCGGGAACTGCGTTTTTGCCAGCATGGCAAAACCCGCGGAAAAGCCGATGAACGAGCCAAAAGTGGCGAGGTAGAGCAGACTCAACAGCCAGAGATGCAGGCGTTGTAACACAGGTAACTGGTCGGCAATTGATGCACGTGAACTGGCAATATCATTCATCCCTGACCAGGCAGCAATGGTGGCAATGACCAACAATGGCACCCAAATCCAGGCAGCATTAGCCAGTGACATCACAGAGCCATCGGCCTGCGGTACGCCATTAACACCAAGAAAGGCAAATACCGGAACAAAAATCACCAGCGGCGCAACCAGTTGCATCACGCTGACGCCTAAATTACCCAGTCCGCCATTAATGCCAAGTGCGCTACCTTGTTTGGCTTTCGGGAAGAAAAAACTGATATTTCCCATACTTGAAGCAAAGTTTGCGCCCGCAAAACCGCACAGCAGAGCAATTACAATAAATACACCGAAGGGAGTAGCTGTATTTTGCACGGCAAAACCGAGCCAGATGCAGGGAATAATCAGGATAGCGGTACTAAAAACGGTCCAGCGACGTCCACCAAATATTGGCACCATAAAGGAGTAGGGAACACGTAATAATGCGCCCGAAACGGAGGGTAATGCTGTTAATAAAAAAAGTTGATCGGTAGTAAAATTAAAGCCGATTTTGTTGAGATTAACGGCGACAGCGCTAAATAACATCCAGACACAGAACGCAAGAAGTAAACAACTGACTGATATCCAGAGATTTCTTCGTGCTATATGCTTTCCTTTATTTTCCCAGAATGCCGGATTTTCTGGCTTCCAGTCGCGCAAAAGATAACGATTGTTTTTCTCATTTTGCAGTGCCATATTCTTCCTCGCATGCACACATTGTTAATGAAAAAAAGAAAAGACAGGACGTTGGGCGCAACCGCCCGTTTTTAGAATTAAGGATGAATAGAGTGAAGTGCTGAATGAAAGAATAGATAAGAAAGCACAGCCTCGCGGTGAGAAAGCGGATTATCTGAAGGCTTATGTGTTACTGAATGTAACAAAAATATATCATTGCCTTCACTAATTTTTAAATCCGCATATCCCTGAACGTGTTTTGTTGCTGTATAAAGCGTTGGCCTCATCTTGTCATCTTTATTTATCGGTGACGTGTCGCCAGCCAGCAGAGCAGAGAACCGCCACAGACCATCAGTGCGCCTTGCCAGAATGAGAGCGACAGCGGTGCGCTGAGCAGCACGGCAGCAAGCGCTGACGAAAGTACGGGGGTAAAATAAGACCCTACTGCCATAATAGTGACATTGCCATGTAAAATACCGACATTCCAGGCGGCATAAGCAAATCCTAAAGTAAAAGCCGCAGAAATGAGTTTGACGATGACAGGGGTGCTAAAAACCATCTCTGGTTGTGGCGACAGAAAATAGTAAACCCATAGGCTTGCACCCGTCAGAAGAACGAAAACGGTAATGCCGTTAAATCCACGGGCATATTTATTGGTTACCGTGCAATAAGCCGCCCAGATAAAGGCACCAATAAACGCCAGAAAATAACTTAATGGGCTGGTAGTGATATTATTGATTATTTCATTATATTTCAGGCCATTCTCACCGCCCAGCACCCAACAAACACCCATCAACGCGAAAAGCAATCCTGGAATAATCAGCCAATTTGTTTTTTGTCCGTTAAAAAGAATGGCAAAAAGAATCGTCAGGCTGGGCCATAGATAGTTCACCATACCGACTTCAATGGCCTGATGGCGGGTGGCCGCGTATCCCAAAGAAAGCGCGAGGCAAATTTCATAGCTGACAAACAATACGCTGCCAGCAAGTAAATAGCCTTTCGGGATCTGCCGAAGACGTGGGAATCCAACAGTGAATATTAATAGTAGTCCGCTTAATGAATAGATCGCCGCCGCTCCTCCTACCGGACCGAGCCCCTCACTGACCCCACGAATCAACCCAACCATCGTGCTCCACAAGATGATCGCAATCAGGCCAATGAGTGTTGCTTTTTGTTTTGTCATATTTGCTCTTTTTTCTCTCTTGCCATTAAAAATCGCGCTGAAATTTATAGCATTTTTTTAACCTGCCTGTCAGGACGTGGTGACTTTTTCTACCGCTATTGAGGTAGGTCAATTTGTAAAGGCGAACTATTTTGTGGCAAACAGGCGTTCTTTTTGATTTGGCGCAAAAAGATTCGGAATTTTACTGTTAGTTTCCTCGCGCAGTTACACCCGTGTAAAAAGAGGAAAGCAATGGACGTCAGTCGCAGACAATTTTTTAAAATCTGCGCGGGCGGTATGGCTGGAACAACAGTAGCAGCATTGGGCTTTGCCCCGAAGCAAGCACTGGCTCAGGCGCGAAACTATAAATTATTACGCGCAAAAGAGATCCGTAACACCTGCACATACTGTTCCGTAGGTTGCGGGCTATTGATGTATAGCCTGGGTGATGGAGCTAAAAACGCCAGAGAAGCGATTTATCACATTGAGGGTGATCCGGATCATCCGGTAAGCCGCGGTGCGCTGTGCCCGAAAGGGGCCGGTTTGCTGGACTACGTGAACAGTGAAAACCGTCTGCGTTACCCGGAATATCGCGCTCCAGGTTCAGATAAATGGCAGCGTATTAGCTGGGATGAAGCATTTTCCCGTATTGCGAAGCTGATGAAAGCTGACCGTGATGCCAACTTTATTGAGAAGAACGAGCAGGGCGTAACGGTTAACCGTTGGCTTTCTACCGGTATGCTGTGTGCTTCCGGTGCCAGCAACGAAACCGGGATGCTGACCCAAAAATTTGCTCGCTCCCTCGGGATGCTGGCGGTAGACAACCAGGCACGCGTCTGACACGGACCAACGGTAGCAAGTCTTGCTCCAACATTTGGTCGCGGTGCGATGACCAACCACTGGGTGGATATCAAAAACGCTAACGTCGTGATGGTGATGGGCGGTAACGCTGCTGAAGCGCATCCCGTCGGTTTCCGCTGGGCGATGGAAGCGAAAAACAACAACGATGCAACCTTGATCGTTGTCGATCCCCGTTTTACGCGTACCGCTTCTGTCGCGGATATCTACGCGCCTATTCGTTCCGGTACGGACATTACGTTCCTGTCTGGCGTTTTGCGCTACCTGATCGAAAACAACAAAATCAACGCTGAATACGTTAAGCATTACACCAACGCCAGCCTGCTGGTGCGTGATGATTTTGCTTTCGAAGACGGCCTGTTCAGCGGCTATGACGCTGAAAAACGCCAGTACGATAAGTCGTCCTGGAACTATCAGTTCGATGAAAATGGCTATGCGAAACGCGATGATACGCTGACTCATCCGCGCTGCGTGTGGAACCTGCTGAAAGAGCACGTTTCCCGCTACACGCCGGATGTTGTAGAAAACATCTGTGGTACGCCAAAAGCCGACTTCCTGAAAGTGTGTGAAGTGCTGGCCTCCACCAGCGCGCCGGATCGCACAACCACCTTCCTGTACGCCCTGGGCTGGACGCAGCACACTGTCGGTGCGCAGAACATTCGTACTATGGCGATGATCCAGTTGCTGCTCGGCAACATGGGTATGGCTGGTGGTGGCGTGAACGCGCTGCGCGGCCACTCCAACATTCAGGGTCTGACCGACTTAGGTCTGCTCTCTACCAGCTTACCGGGTTATCTGACGCTGCCGTCAGAAAAACAGGTTGATCTGCAGTCGTATCTGGAAGCGAATACGCCGAAAGCGACGCTGGCTGATCAGGTGAACTACTGGAGCAATTATCCGAAGTTCTTCGTTAGCCTGATGAAATCTTTCTACGGCGATGCCGCACAGAAAGAAAACAACTGGGGTTACGACTGGCTGCCGAAGTGGGATCAGACCTACGACGTCATCAAGTATTTCAACATGATGGACGAAGGCAAGGTCAGCGGTTATTTCTGCCAGGGCTTTAACCCGGTTGCGTCCTTCCCGGACAAAAACAAAGTAGTTAGCTGCCTGAGTAAGCTGAAATACATGGTGGTTATCGATCCGCTGGTGACTGAAACCTCCACCTTCTGGCAGAACCACGGCGAGTCGAACGATGTCGATCCGGCGTCTATCCAGACCGAGGTATTCCGTCTGCCTTCGACCTGCTTTGCTGAAGAAGATGGCTCTATCGCCAACTCCGGTCGCTGGTTGCAGTGGCACTGGAAAGGTCAGGACGCTCCGGGCGAAGCGCGTAACGACGGTGAAATTCTGGCGGGTATCTACCACCATCTGCGCGAGCTGTATAAAGCCGAAGGTGGTAAAGGCGTAGAACCGCTGATGAAGATGAGCTGGAACTACAAGCAGCCGCACGAGCCGCAATCTGACGAAGTGGCAAAAGAGAACAACGGCTATGCGCTGGAAGATCTCTATGATGCCAATGGCGTGCTGATTGCGAAGAAAGGTCAGTTGCTGAGCAGCTTTGCGCATCTGCGTGATGACGGTACGACTGCATCTTCTTGCTGGATCTACACCGGTAGCTGGACCGAGCAGGGCAACCAGATGGCCAACCGCGATAACTCCGACCCGTCAGGTCTGGGGAATACGCTGGGATGGGCATGGGCGTGGCCGCTCAACCGTCGCGTGCTGTACAACCGTGCTTCAGCGGATATCAACGGTAAACCGTGGGATCCGAAACGGATGCTGATCCAGTGGAACGGCAGCAAGTGGACGGGCAATGATATTCCGGACTTCGGCAATGCCGCACCGGGTACGCCAACCGGGCCGTTTATCATGCAGCCGGAAGGGATGGGACGCTTGTTTGCCATCAACAAAATGGCAGAAGGTCCATTCCCGGAACACTACGAGCCGATTGAAACGCCGCTGGGTACGAACCCGCTGCATCCAAACGTGGTGTCTAACCCGGTCGTGCGTCTGTATGAACAAGATGCGCTGCGGATGGGTAAAAAAGAGCAGTTCCCTTACGTGGGTACGACCTACCGTCTGACCGAGCACTTCCACACCTGGACCAAGCACGCATTGCTCAACGCAATCGCCCAGCCGGAACAGTTTGTGGAAATCAGCGAAACGCTGGCGGCGGCGAAAGGCATTGCCAATGGCGATCGTGTCACTGTCTCCAGTAAGCGTGGCTTTATCCGCGCGGTGGCCGTGGTAACGCGCCGTCTGAAGCCGCTGAACGTTAACGGTCAACAGGTAGAAACGGTGGGTATTCCAATCCACTGGGGCTTTGAGGGTGTCGCGCGTAAAGGCTATATCGCTAACACTCTGACGCCGAATGTCGGTGATGCAAACTCGCAAACGCCGGAATATAAAGCGTTCTTAGTCAACATCGAGAAGGCGTAAGGGGGCGAACAGATGGCTATGGAAACGCAGGACATTATCAAAAGGTCCGCAACTAACTCCATCACGCCGCCTTCGCAGGTGCGTGATTACAAAGCAGAAGTCGCGAAACTTATCGACGTTTCCACCTGTATCGGCTGTAAAGCCTGCCAGGTGGCATGTTCGGAGTGGAACGACATCCGTGATGAAGTGGGGCACTGCGTCGGGGTCTACGATAACCCCGCCGATCTGAGCGCCAAATCCTGGACGGTGATGCGCTTTAGCGAAACCGAACAGAACGGTAAGCTGGAGTGGCTGATCCGTAAAGACGGCTGTATGCACTGTGAAGATCCGGGCTGCCTGAAGGCGTGTCCGTCTGCCGGTGCAATCATTCAGTACGCTAACGGCATTGTCGATTTTCAGTCGGAAAACTGCATCGGCTGTGGTTACTGCATTGCCGGGTGTCCGTTTAATATTCCGCGCCTCAACAAAGAGGATAACCGGGTATATAAATGCACCCTCTGCGTCGATCGCGTCAGCGTCGGCCAGGAACCGGCTTGTGTGAAAACCTGTCCGACCGGGGCGATCCACTTCGGCACCAAGAAGGAGATGCTGGAGCTGGCGGAACAGCGGGTGGCGAAACTGAAAGCGCGTGGCTACGAACATGCTGGCGTCTACAACCCGGAAGGGGTTGGTGGCACGCACGTTATGTATGTGTTGCATCACGCCGATCAGCCGGAGCTGTATCACGGTCTGCCGAAGGAGCCGAAGATTGATACTTCGGTGAACTTGTGGAAAGGCGCGTTGAAACCGCTGGCAGCGGCTGGCTTTATCGCCACCTTTGCCGGGTTGATTTTCCACTACATCGGTATTGGCCCGAATAAGGAAGTGGACGATGACGAGGAGGGAAATCATGAGTAAGTCGAAAATGATTGTGCGCACCAAGTTTATTGATCGCGCCTGTCACTGGACCGTGGTGATTTGCTTCTTCCTGGTGGCACTTTCCGGGATTTCGTTCTTCTTCCCGACGCTGCAATGGCTGACGCAAACCTTCGGTACGCCGCAGATGGGACGCATTTTGCACCCATTCTTCGGCATTGCGATTTTTGTCGCGCTGATGTTTATGTTCTTCCGCTTTGTGCATCACAACATCCCGGATAAGAAAGATATTCCGTGGCTGTTGAACATTGTCGAAGTATTGAAAGGTAATGAGCACAAAGTGGCGGATGTCGGTAAGTACAACGCCGGGCAGAAGATGATGTTCTGGTCGATCATGAGCATGATTTTCGTGCTGCTGGTGACCGGGGTGATTATCTGGCGTCCGTACTTTGCGCAGTACTTCCCGATTCAGGTTGTCCGCTACAGTCTGCTGATCCACGCAGCCGCGGGTATCATCCTGATCCACGCCATCCTGATCCATATGTATATGGCATTCTGGGTGAAAGGGTCGATTAAAGGGATGGTCGAAGGAAAGGTGAGCCGTCGTTGGGCGAAGAAACACCATCCGCGCTGGTATCGTGAAATCGAGAAGGCCGAAGCGAAAAAAGAGAGTGAAGAAGGGATATAATCTCTTTTGAGCTTTAAGCTGAAAATGGCGCTGTAAAAGGCGCCATTTTTTATTGTAGATAACGTGCACTTTGTTCATGCCGGATGCGGCGTGAACGCCTTATCCGGCCAACAAACCGTTCAAATCCAATAGATTGCAGTGAAAGTGTAGGCCTGATAAGCGTAGCGCATCGGGCAATGTTGCGTTTGTCATCAGTTTCAAATGGCGCTTTATAAGGTGCCATTTTTTTATTGCGTAACCAGACGGCGCAGTCGCGACACATCCACCGTTTTTTCAGCCTCTGCCAGGCTCCAGGCGTTTTGCAGATTCAGCCACATTTGCGGCGAACTGCCGATCACCACGGAAAGTTTAATCGCCATTTCTGGTGTCAAAGCTGCTTTTCCGGTCAGCAATCGGCTTGCCGTTGAGGGCGCAATTTCCATTGCTCTGGCAAACTCGCGCAGGCTGACATTAAGTTCGTCCAGTGATTCCTGAATAATGTCCCCCGGGCGGGGATGATTGGCCATTTTCATCAGTGATAGTCCTCGTAATCCAGTATGTATGCATCGCCATTGACGAATTCAAATGTGATTCGCCAGTTGCCCGAGACAGATATCGTCCAAATTTCATCGCGATCGCCGCTTAACGGGTGTAGTCGGTAACCGGGCATATCGATATCAGCAAGACAGCTTGCTGCATCAATCACAGCGAGTCGGTGGCGTAATCGTTTGACTTGCGTCGGTATAACGCCGGAGGTTTTGCCGAGAAGAAACAAGTCACGCAATCCCTTGTGTCTGAAATTCATTATCATCTCTTCATCCTTGTTCCTTCGAAAGGAACACTATCACTATTGTTCCGTGCAGCGCAACAAATTTCGCTACGTTTTCGCGAATTGTGAGGGGAAAGATCGGGGAGGAAAAGAAGAAGAGTGAAATTGCGGAAAGCGTCTCGCAAAACAGGCTGCGACCCGAACATGGCAGTCGCAGCAAAGGACTCTTAGCGACGGAAATCAATCACCATACGGCCACGGATTTTACCTTCTTCCATCTCGGTAAAGATGGTGTTGATGTCCGCTAACGGACGCAGGGCGACTTTTGGCACCACTTTACCTTCGGCGGCAAACTGGAAGGCTTCGGTTAAATCCTGGCGCGTGCCGACCAGCGAACCTACGACTTCAATGCCATCCAGCACCAGCCGTGGAATATCAAGACTCATAGATTCCGGCGGTAGACCTACAGCCACGACACGCCCACCTGCGCGAACGGCGTCGACTGCCGAGTTAAATGCGGCTTTTGCTACCGCCGTCACCACCGCGGCATGAGCGCCACCGGTTTTCTCTTGCACAATTTTGGCAGCATCTTCAGAGCGTGAGTTAATTGCTAAATCAGCGCCCATCTCGGTCGCCAGTTTCAGTTGCTCATCATTGACATCAATGGCGATCACTTTGGCGTTAAAGACATTCTTCGCATATTGCAGGGCGAGGTTGCCCAGACCGCCAAGACCGTAGATAGCAATCCACTGCCCGGGGCGAATTTTTGACAGTTTCACCGCTTTATAGGTGGTGACGCCCGCGCAGGTAATGCTGCTGGCGGCAGCCGAGTCCAGGCCATCCGGCACTTTGACCGCGTAATCAGCGACCACGATGCACTCTTCAGCCATCCCGCCATCAACGCTGTATCCGGCATTTTTAACTGAACGGCAGAGGGTTTCGTTGCCGCTGTTACAGTATTCGCAATGACCGCATCCTTCAAAGAACCATGCTACGCTTGCGCGATCGCCTGGTTTCAATGAAGTTACTCCAGGGCCAACTTCCGCCACCACACCAATGCCTTCGTGCCCCAGAATTACGCCGGTCTTATCACCAAAATCGCCATTCTTAACATGAAGATCGGTATGACATACACCACAACACTCCATTTTTAACAGAGCTTCACCGTGTTTCAGTGAGCGCAGCGTTTTATCCGTAACGTCAACATGATGATCCTTCGTAACAACCGCAGCCTTCATAGTTCCTCCTTTTCGGATGATGTTCTGCATAGCAGGTGAGGCAAATGAGATTTATTCGCCACTACCCAGTATGGATGAGATCTGAAAAAGGGAGAGAAAAATTGCCCGGCAGTGTTCACTACCGGGCAGAGACTTAGATGGAAGTACGACGGTAGTCGCGGTATTCGGCTTGCCAGAAATTATCGTCAATGGCTTGTTGTAAAGCTTCAGCGGAGGTTTTCACCGCCACGCCTTGTTGCTGAGCCATTTTGCCGACCGCAAAAGCTATAGCCCGGGAGACTTTCTGAATATCTTTCAGTTCCGGCAATACCAGACCTTCGCCGTTCAGCACCAGAGGAGAATACTGCGCCAGGGTTTCACTTGCCGACATCAACATCTCATCGGTGATGCGTGACGCGCCGGAAGCAATAACGCCCAGCCCGATCCCCGGGAAGATAAAGGCGTTGTTACACTGGGCGATAGGGTAGATTTTATCTTTCCATACCACGGGATTAAACGGGCTGCCAGTGGCGACCAGCGCATTACCTTCGGTCCAGGCAATAATGTCCTGCGGCGTGGCTTCGACGCGTGATGTCGGGTTAGAGAGAGGCATCACGATTGGGCGTGGGCAATGCTTGTGCATTTCGCGGATGATCTCTTCCGTAAACAGCCCGGCCTGTCCGGAGACGCCAATCAGAATATCCGGTTTGACATTGCGCACCACATCGAGCAGTGACAGCACATCGCTGTCGGTATCCCAGCCGCTGAGATTGTCCCGCTTCTGCACCAGTTTGGTCTGGAAAGGCAGCAGATTTGGCATCTTGTCGGTCAGCAGGCCAAAGCGATCGACCATAAACACTTTCTGCCGCGCCGCTTCCTCGCTTAATCCTTCGCGCTGGGTCTGGGCGATGATCATCTCCGCAATACCGCATCCCGCAGAGCCAGCGCCGAGGAAGACGATTTTTTTCTCGCTTAACTGACCACCCGCCGCGCGACTGGCTGCTATCAGCGTTCCGACCGTTACCGCGGCGGTCCCCTGAATGTCATCATTAAAGGAACATATTTCATTGCGATAACGGTTCAGCAGCGGCATCGCGTTTTTCTGTGCGAAATCTTCAAACTGCAGCAACACGTCAGGCCAGCGTTGCTTCACGGCCTGGATAAATTCATCAACAAATTCATAGTATTCGTCGTCGGTGATACGCGGGTTCCGCCAGCCCATATACAGCGGGTCGTTAAGCAGTTGCTGATTGTTGGTGCCAACGTCCAATACTACCGGCAGCGTATACGCCGGGCTGATGCCGCCACAGGCGGTATAGAGCGACAGTTTACCGATTGGAATGCCCATCCCGCCGATACCCTGATCACCCAGGCCCAGGATACGTTCGCCATCCGTCACCACAATCACTTTAATGTTGTGATTCGGCACGTTTTGCAGGATGTCGTCCATATTGTGGCGGTTCTGGTAAGAGATAAACACGCCGCGCGAACGACGGTAGATCTCGGAGAAACGTTCACAGGCCGCGCCGACGGTTGGGGTATAAATGACGGGCATCATCTCATCAAGATGATTGTTCACCAGGCGGTAGAAGAGGGTTTCGTTGGTGTCCTGGATGTTACGCAGGTAGATGTGTTTGTCGATTTCGGTTTTGAATCCCTGATACTGGATCCACGCACGTTCCGCTTGTTCTTCGATGGTTTCGACCACTTCCGGCAGTAACCCCAGCAGGTTGAAGTTACGGCGTTCTTCCATGCTGAAGGCACTGCCTTTATTCAACAACGGAAATTCCAGCAGTACAGGGCCAGCGTAAGGAATATAAAGCGAACGCTGTTTTTTTGTTTTTGGTTCCATGTCACTCACTCTTTTTTGAATATCCATCCCTGGGGCGCTTTTATCGTCTTTGCTTTACCGCCAGGGCGTCGGCCCAAGTATAAAGCAGATAAAAACAAAAACACCATTGCGCTGGCAATGGTGTTTAATCGTCATTGAGGACGGATTGTTAAAACTTACTTTTCAGCGGGGCGTTTTCTGCCTGTTGGGTTATTTACCACGCTGGATTTGTCACCTTCGGTAACTATTTTGCGCTGGTTAGATATTTTATGATCCAGTCCAAGAATATGACGGGCCTGACGGTTCGATTTCATTTTAACTCCTCAATCCTGTTACTAGTTTTAAGGACAATTCGCCAAAGCGAAGAAACGTAACCCCTAAGGTTGCGGATCAAGCATAGCAGCTTAAAGTGTAGGGTGCTGGCCACTGACCACATAATTAATAGTTTGCTGGTAGATATCACTGAGGATGTCGTTATCAGAAGCTTCCAGCCATTTGGTCAGCTCCATGAGAATATCATCTTCAGTGACAACACCGTGCTCTGCCCGAAGGCCTTGCTCAATGGCGTTAACCAGAGCGGGTTCTGCGGTGGAATTTGCTGCCTGATAATAAGTAAACATAGTGATCCTCCTTGTCTGTGTATTTATGGTGTCTGCTACGCCTCGCAGATTTATAAAGCACATTCAGCATGGCAAATATTTATTGTCTCGTTACCAGGAATAATCCTGGTTGGTGATTTTTATATTTTAAATGCATGATGTTATTGGTTTTTATTTGTTGGGGTATCGTTTTAATCCTATATTTCCAGACATCCGGTGCGGTCATTCCATTTAAATGCGCAGGTGATTTTTTTAGCCGGTTTAATTCGGAATATCCTGCTTATCCTCTTGCTGTTTCTCCCGTAGTCTATAATTTCCTTTTTAAGCCCACAGGAGAGCAACAATGACAATCCATAAGAAAGGTCAGGCACACTGGGAAGGCGATATCAAACGCGGGAAGGGAACAGTATCTACCGAGAGCGGTGTGCTGAACCAACAACCGTATGGGTTTAACACGCGTTTTGAAGGCGCAAAAGGAACCAACCCGGAAGAGCTGATTGGTGCAGCACATGCCGCTTGTTTCTCGATGGCGCTTTCATTAATGCTGGGGGAAGCGGGATTCACACCAACATCGATTGATACCACTGCCGATGTATCACTGGATAAAGTGGATGCCGGTTTTGCGATTACTAAAATTGCACTGAAAAGCGAAGTCGCCGTTCCGGGCATTGATGCTTCCACCTTTGACGGTATTATCCAGAAAGCAAAAGCAGGATGTCCGGTTTCTCAGGTACTGAAAGCGGAAATTACGCTGGATTACCAGTTGAAAGCATAAATTCTCGCCGGATGATGCGTCATCCGGCAAGTTATCTACACAGATACTTTGTCCTTATCTCAATGAGATCTCGTATTTAAACCGCATCTTTATTCTGCTCATTATCCCCTCTGCGCATAAAAAATCATTATTGCATCAGGTTATGAATTTATACTTCGTTCAGAATATCAGTAAATATTGGGTTATTTATGTTTTCTGTTTGATGGTGCGAATCATATGTGCCATTGTAAGACTTAGTTAATTTTAACCAATTCAAATCTATTTAAATTAATTCATTTCAATTAATTTGCTAATTGATATTGTTCAATAAGGATGAAGCCATGTCGGTGAAAAAGGTCTCTTTTTTTATTGTGTTAATTTATCTAAGCCAGTATGCAAGTGCATCTTCAGAATTTAATTTCTCACCTGACAGTGTTTTTGTTGATGCTTCTCTTTCATTTCTGAATGGTGAGTCAGGTGAGTTTGTCTATAGTAATAGTGGCACACTTAGCCAACTGGACTGGAAAATTCAAAATACGCCCATTGTTAAAATGGGCGTAACCTGGGATGCAGTCTCATGGCTGACTCTTAATGCCAACGGCTGGACGACGCTTGCTTCTGCCGGTGCGCTAATGGATGATTATGACTGGCTGGAACCGGGGCAACAACACTGGAGCGATTGGTCACATCATCCTGCAACACGGTTAAATTTTGCAAATCAGTTTGATCTCAATATGACAGGTTGGTTTTTAAAGGAACAAAACTACCAATTAGGCGCTGTGTTAGGCTATCAGGAGACGCGTTTCAGTTGGTTGGCGAAAGGCGGTTACTATAGTTATGACAACGGTGCCGACATTGGTGATATTCCTCATGGCCAAAAAGTTATTGGTTACCAACAAAAATTCAGCGCTCCCTATTTAGGTCTTTCTGGTAAATATATCTACCATGATTTTGATATTATAACGCAATTTAAATATAGCGCCTGGGGAGAAGGGAAAGGCACAGATCAGCATTACTTGAGCAACATTACATTTAAAGATAAAGTATCTAACCAAAAATATTACTCAGGTCTTATTAACGTGGGGTATAACATTAATCCACAGGCGCGTATTTTTACAGAAATATCATGGAGTAGATTCTCTAATGATGTTGGTAACACAACAATTTATCATAAAGAAAATGGTGAACGTGTAAAAGATAAAGATTCACCTGGGATGCAGAATTATAATTACATTATTGGTGCGGGTATTATGTACAGATTTTAATATAGCGGCGCGCAAATAGCTTAATACGAATACATGAAATCTTGCCCGCCAGTGCGGGCAAGATTTACTAAACGTCGATTTGAAGCGGTAGCGCAGTAGACATCCAGACAGAGATCTCTTCGGCGGGTAAAGGGCGTGAGAAGAAATAGCCCTGAATAACGGGGCAGTGGATCTTGCGTAACATCTCAAACTGTTCTTTTGTTTCTACACCTTCAGCCACTACGGTTAAGTTCAGGCTTTGTCCAATGCCGGTAATAGCTTCTAACAAGGCGCGAATGCGTTTTTCAGTCAGACAACGATCGACAAAACTTTTATCAATTTTGATTTCTGTTACCGGCAGGCTGACTAAGCGTGATAAACCAGAAAAGCCGGTGCCGAAATCATCGACGGATAAACCTACACCCATATCCCGCAGGATCTGGATGCGTTTAAAGATCTCCGTATCGTGTTCCATCATCATGCTTTCGGTGATTTCCACTGTTAGCTGGTGGCCGTCAATCGCCCAGGCTTCCATCGCGTCGGAAACCTGATTGGGTAGTTGATTACTGCGAAAATGCAGCGCAGACAAGTTAACGGATAACGCCGGGATGTGAATATTCTGGCTATGCCATTCTGCTAACTGGCGACAGGCTTCAGCGATGACCCAGCGACCAATGTTTTCAATTTCACCAATCTCTTCCGCGAGGGGAATAAACCGGGAAGGGGGAACATGACCATGCTGCGGATCGTACCAGCGAGCAAGAGCTTCAAGACCGTACAGTTCACCCGTTTCCGCGAAGATCTGCGGCTGGTAAACCAGTTTCAACTGGTTGTTGCTGATCGCTTCTTTCAGCGCCGCACCTAATACCAGCCGCTCTTTAACCATTTCGTTCATTGTCGGACTAAAGAACTGCCAGCCGTTGCCGCCATTTTTGCGAATGAAATCCATCGCATTGTGGGCGGTAGAAAGCAGGTAGTCACGGTTTTTGCCAACGTCGTAACTGATACCAATGCTTAAGGTTAAAGGAAAAGGTTGATCGTCAATGATGACCGGCTTTCTAATGATGTTGCGTAGCTCATCAGCGATTTGGGTAATGTTGCTTACTTCATCCTCCAGGCTAATGAGGACAAACTGTGCACCTTCAACGCGGCAGAGATACTGATCGGGTTTGAGTTTTTCGCGAAAACGATTAACGACCTCTAACAATGCCTGATCGGCCCACGCGTAGCCGAGGCTGTCGATCACATCCTGAATATGGTCGACGCCAATAAGATACACCACCGGAGAGACGGCTCTATCGACCAGGTCGTCAAGGTAATTGTGCAGATTATTGCGATTTGGCAGACCGGTCATCGGATCAAACTGAATTAGCTGTTCGATGTGCTGGCGGCTTTTCTCCTGTTCCAGCGCCAGTGCGGCCATATGCTGGCTGATATCTGCCACACGTTCGACAAATGCACTGGTTTCTGTTCCTGCCGCGGTCTTGATTTGCAGTATCCCCGCAGGCGCACCATCACGCTGGCGAATGGTGACAGCCCAGCTTTGTGCATTCTTTACATCTGCCTCATGAGAGGACGATGCCCAATGCACTGGCATCCCATTACGCAATGCATACAGCGATACGTGTGATTCATGAAGAATGGATTCAATATTACGGCAAATGATTTCACCCATTTCATGAAACGGTGGGCTACTGCACATGGCGGCGAGGATGTTGCCTTCCAGTTGGCGGATTTGCCGTTCTTCGGTGATATCTGAGAAGGTCATCACCAGGTTTTGTAGATGAGCAAGCACGTCATAGACCGGACTGATAGACGCTTTAATCCAGATATTTTCACCCGTACGCGTCAATAACAGAAATTCATCCTGATCGCGGGAGGTTTTCCACAATAGTTGCTGTAAGCGAATGCGGTTATCTGTCGGGTAATCAGGAATGTTAAGTAGCGTATCGGGTTGCATACCGCTGGCTTCGCTGATGCAGTAGCCAAACATTTCGGTAAATGCGCGATTGCACTGCACGATATGACGCTCAGGATCGAGCACAATCACAGGTCGGTCGAGGTGGTCTACGGCAATGAGCAACTGCCGGGTCTGTTCTTTCTGCGCCATTTCAACGCTGGCATCCCGAACCAGCGCCAGATAATAAATTTTCCCTTCGGCAGTCACTTTTGACAGGGCAAATCGTGTCCATATTTTACTGCCGTCTTTTTTCTCCAGTTGCAATTCCCGGCTCATTCCTTCGACACGCGCTTTACCACCTTCACGGTTATGCCGGATATATTCAGGATGTGCAGGGCGCAAATTATGGGGGATGAGCATATCGATGTTATTGCCAATGACCTCTTCGCGCTTATATCCCCAGAGCTTCTCTGCGGCTGGGTTGAAAAACATCACTTCATCATTTTCGTTAATTAACACCGCCCCCATCATATTTTGTTCAAGGGCGGGAAAAAAAATGCCGTCAGCGGCATTTTCTGCATCGGTTAGCTTCATGATTACCTCTGCATCCGGGCGCATTTAAAGACTGGCTTTCCAGAGTTCAACACGGTTTCTACCTCGTCTTTTAGCGATATACAGAGCTTCGTCGGCTATTTGAATTAAACGTTCATAATCAGGATGCCCATTAAACATGGCGGCACCAATGGACAGAGAGAGGACAATATCTTCGCCGTTTGCAGCTTTTAGTTTGGTTTTTTCTACCCGACTGCGTATACGTTCTGCGGTACGTAAAGTGTCAGTTTCTGAGGCTTCAGTCAGTACAATGATAAATTCATCGCCACCGTAGCGGAAAACATAATCACTGCTGCGAACATTGTCGTAAAACGCCTGCGAGACTTTACGTAAGATCTCGTCACCGGTGTTATGTCCCCATGTGTCGTTGATCTCTTTGAATTTATCAACATCGATGATTAGCACAGACAACGGCGTGCCGGTTCTATTGGCATGGGCAATTTCACGTTTGAAGATAGTCGGCAGGAAACGGCGGTTGAGTAGCTTGGTTAACACATCCATTCCCACTTCATGGCGAGAAACTTCTTCAAACAGTTCTCGTAGTAAAGTGATAATTTGCGATACGGTATTTCGTATCTGTAATAAAAATTTCACTCGCAGGCTTTTGTTACTCAGATTTTTGGCATGGAGTATTGTCTGATTGAAAATTCCGTCGAAATCCTGAACCAGGCGGGAGATATGGCCTACTTCAGCAATACCACTAAAATAATGGCGGCCTTTATGGTTAAACCACAGGCCAAAATCAGCCTGGCTTAACGGTAGGCTACTGCCTAAATCAGAATCCAACAGAACTTTATAAATAATATCTATTTCCCATGAAAGTAATGAGGCTATTTGCCGTTCTTTTTCTTCTTCAGCATTTTCCAGTAATGAGAATATACGATAGTTCTCATCTTCTTTAGCGGCGCTACTGTCGCTAAAGGTAAACGCCCTGGTCATAACTTCCATGGCTATATCGATACTGTTAATCGAAAAATGATAAACCTGAAGTTTTTCCGCAGGCGAATAATCAGAGGAAAATATCACTGGATAGAGGATTTTTTTCAGCACGCGAAAACCCATCTCGACAATTTCCACGGGAATGCCAATACGAGCATGGACTTCAGCCACGGTATGTTGGATTTGTATCAGTCTTTCAACATCGTCCGTTTGCGCAGAGAGTACGTTGATAATCCACTTTTCCATAGCACTTTTGAGCTGTCTTTCAACCTGTTCGTTACTCAAAAACTCTTCGGCGTGCGGGTCAGTGCGTACAATACGATAAAACTCATTGCTCAGGTAATGGGCATGGGTAACGGCAATTTCTGCGGCTTTTGTGCGAATGATGGGAGCGGCCTGGGCAACTAATCCGGTCCACTCATCTTTCATTCTTTTAAAGTACATCTCCATAATTCAGCCCCTTATACGACTGGAAAGGCAAATGAGATCGAAAAAACGAAACGCAACACACTGGACAGGCTTATTGCACCATATTCTCCTGAAATATGAAGATGTAATGAAGAGAAATAAACGAGTTAGACAGTTTTAATCTACGCTACTGTTCTTCTGAAGAGTATAGCCCATCGTGATTATTTTTCGGTGGCGACGAACATCACTTTGTTTTTCATATTAATACTAATTAATCAGGAGATTATGGCCATTTGCTTATACGCAAATAATTTAACATTAAGAGAATGTGACTTTTTTGAAAGGTAACAGGCCGGTGCTTTAATCACCGGCGATGGCACAGTAAAAAAGGGGATTAGCTTCCCCAGCGACTTTGCAGATAACTAACGGCTTGCTGGGTCTGTGGTTTATTCAGGTAATCTTCGCGGAACAAAATAGTACCGCTAATTTCTGGAACAGCGTCGTTAAGATCGAGCTGCTTTTTCAGTTCTGGCACGCCGCCGTTAACTGTCCAGTCAGGTTCTATCTTCGAGGGTTCTCCAACTTTATAGAAGGCGACACCGATATAGAGACGGGTTTTGGTCGGTTTGACGACATCTGCCCACCATTTAGCCAATACGTCATAGCGTGCGGCGCTACGAGAGAAAGGCCAGTAAATTTGTGGAGCAATATAATCCAGTAAACCTTGTTCGACCCAACGGCGGGTATCCGCATAGGATTCATCATAGGCAGCAGCTCCACGGGTATCTGAACCGAGTGGATCATGTGAGCGATTACGCCAGACGCCTGCCGGGCTAACACCAAATTCGACCTCAGGCTTCAGGCTTTTTATGGTATGCGATACTTTCGCGATTAACTGCTGGGTATTGTTGCGTCGCCAGTCTGCCTTCGAGGCAAAAGCGCCCCCATATTTGCGGTACGTCTCGTTATCGTTAAGCAGTGAACCTGGTGATTCGGTGTAGAAATAGTCGTCGAACTGCACACCATCAACCGGATAACGGGAAACGACTTCTGCAACTATCGATGTGATCCAGTCCTGAACTTCAGGGATGCCCGGGTCGAGAACAAAACGGTCGCCCGATGTCCTGATCCAGTCGCGATGCTGCACATAGACGCTGGCAGGTTGCTGCGACAGGGTGTTATTCAATTCCCTGATTGTTCCGGGTTTAGTATTAACCGACACGCGATAGGGGTTAAACCAGGCGTGTACTTTCATCCCACGCTTGTGGGCTTCATCGAGTATAAATTGCAGCGGATCGTAACCGGGGTCTTCACCCATCTTGCCGGTCATAAGATCTGACCACGGCAAAATTTTTGATGGCCAAAGGGCAGTGCCATCGGGCTTTACCTGGAAAAAGACCGTATTTATGCCGAGACGTTGCAGATGATCCAGCTTGTCGATCATCGCCTGTTGTTGCACGCTGGCTCGGGTGGTGGGGTTACTAATGTTAACCGAGGAAACCGGGGGCCAGTCGAGGCGAGACACAGTGGCCAGCCAGATACCACGCATGGGTTGCGACGATTGTTGCGCTGTTGCTGGTGGTTTTAAGCCTGCTGGTGGTGTAACTATTGTGGTTGGCGGTGTTGTCTTACAACTACACAGTAAAAGAGCCAGTGCAACGAGCGCCGCTGGTCTTTTGAGCGCGAATTTCACGTTTCGGGAGCAGATATCCATATATGCTGGTTTCCGGTAAACAGATGTGTTGCTCATTCTCGTACTTATCTGGGGCAAGTCAATACGATAACTGGTACGAAAAAGGGAGCGATTAACTATCGCTCCCTTATACTGTCACCACTCAGATAGGGTTAGTGTTTCTTGTCGTTTATCACAATATAGTGCGGTGAACGTGCACGTGGATGCAGGAAGAAGTGGCCTTTCGGCGCGTTCTGGCTGTTAATTGGCTCCAGTGTTACACCGGTATTCGCTTTGCCTCTACGATCATGGATGGCATAGAGAATAAAGGGCAGGGCGAGTACTACCAGGAAACTCACCACCAGTAATTCAACATACATATCGGTAGAGTCACCCTGGATATTATCCGGCGGCAGGAAGGAGACGATAAACGCCATAATTGAGGTCAGCAGACCGACAATAGCTACCACCAGTTTTACGCCTTTACCTCCTGGGATATTAAATGTGCGTTTTAAATCAGGGTGTTTAAGGACTAATACAATGTAGCCAATAAACAGCATGAAATAAGCACACAGATAAATCACCACTGTCAGTGCCAGTGCAATCAGGAAGGACATGTTGTTACCACCACCGGTATTGGTGAGGATAATCAACGCAATTGAAGTGATCACCAATTGGGAAATAACCAGTGTTACCGGCACGCCATTTTTGTTCATTTTGGCGAAGCTGGCGGGCAGCAGGTTTTTCTGTGCAGTGACATACATACCGCGAGAAGGGCCGACAATCCAGGATGCTATTTCTGCCAGTACCCCCAACAGCAGCAGGGCGGAGATCACGCGTACCGTCCACTCAATTTCCGGTGCCACATGGGACATCAGAACGGTAAAGGTTTGCATCACCCCTGCGGAGAGGTTGATTTCATTACCCGGAATGACCATCGCAATGGACAAACCACCAACCGAGCTTAAGCAGATTGCCGCCACCATCAATAGCAGCATGGCTAATGGATAATCGCGCCCTGGGTTACTCATTTCATTGACGTGCGTTGCGGATGCTTCCACCCCCATATAACTCAGGATGAAGGCAACAAACACAACCAGCGTGCCAATTTTTGAGAAATCAGGAAAGAAGGTTTTTGCATCCATTTCGATAGCAACCGGCGCACCGGAGTGCAGGTAAATAGCCGCTAATGCGATCAAAATAAATGCAGGCAGCAGGATCCCGGCGAAGAAGCCGACTTTAGCAATTCGCGCCGTATATTTCGTGCCGCCGAACTGCGTTAATGCCAGTGCCCAAAGAATGATGAGTGCTGCAATGGTTTTTGTTACCGGGTCTTCATTCAGTGCAGGCCATTTAAGGATGTAGGAGAGCGCTCCTAACACGAAATAGAGCATTGGAATAAAGCCGATAGCGATTTGCAGATAGCCAAATGAGATAGCTGCAAATCCCCATTTCAACCCCAGGGTATTCGATACCCAGGCGAAAACACCACCTTCCTCCCAGCCGTCCACGGTAGCCATTTCCGCAGCACAGAGGCCCACGGGAATAAACCATAAAATCCCGCCTAATAGCAGGAAGAAGACTAATGAAAAACCAGATGTTGCGAATGTCGGGTATTCATAAACAGCCATTACCATCGACGCCGTAATGGCGAAGAATCCAAGTAATGTTAGCTGCTTAGCTTTACCTGTCTGTACCGATGTAGCCATATTATCCCCCTAAAACGGTATTCCTGTCGGAACCGCACCTGTCTTGTTCTGAAGCGTGTTCAGAGCAATATTTTCCGTTGCTAATGCCAGTGAACAGACTTTGGAATTTGTCCCGAAACAGGAGCGTTCCGGGACAGCATTACCACTTAAACGTTATCAGGTATGTTTAAAGCTGTTCTGCTGGGCAATACCCTGCAGTTTCGGGTGATCGCTGAGGTATTTCAGGGAGGCTTTGTAGTCTTCCAGCAACAGTTCAGCGAAGTCCATTTCGAAGCCACGACGACACATAATACGCATCACCACGATGTCAGTGGCTTCACCGCCAAGGGTGAAGGCTGGAACCTGCCAGCCGCGCAGGCGCAGACGTTCAGAGAGGTCATACAGGGTGTATCCCGGATCTTCCCCGTCTTTCAGTTTGAAGCAAACCGCCGGGATACCTTCGTCCGGGCGACCGGTGCAGATGAACTCATACGGTCCCAGTTTAGCGATTTCATCCGCCAGGTAAGTGGCGACCTGATAAGAGGCGTTCTGCACTTTGGTGTAGCCTTCACGACCGAGGCGCAGGAATTCATAGTACTGGGCAATCACCTGACCCGCCGGACGCGAGAAGTTGATGGCAAAAGTCCCGATTTGCCCGCCGAGATAGTCAACGTTAAACACCAGCTCTTTCGGCAGTGCTTCTTCGTCACGCCAGATAACCCAGCCGCAGCCCAGCGGAGCCAGACCAAATTTATGACCAGAAGCACTGATCGATTTCACGCGTGGCAGGCGGAAGTCCCAGACGATATCCGGGGCGACGAACGGTGCCAGGAAGCCACCGCTGGCAGCGTCGATATGCATATCGATGTCGATACCGGTGTCGGCCTGGAACTTATCCAGCGCATCGTGCAGCGGTTGCGGGAACTCATAGTTACCGGTGTAGGTCACGCCGAAAGTCGGCACCACGCCGATGGTGTTTTCGTCGCAGGCCTCAATCATCCGTTTCGGATCCATAAACAACTGACCGGGGCGCATAGGGATCTCACGCAATTCCACATCCCAGTAACGGGCGAATTTATGCCAGCAGATTTGCACAGGGCCGCACACCAGGTTTGGTTTATCGGTCGGTTTACCTGCGGCTTCCATACGCTTGCGCCAACGCCATTTCATCGCCATCCCGCCGAGCATACAGGCCTCGGAAGAACCAATGGTGTTGGTGCCAACGGCCTGACCGTTTTTCGGCGCAGGCGCGTGCCACAGATCAGCAACCATGTTTACGCAACGCAGATCAATTGCTGCGGACTGCGGATATTCTTCTTTATCGATCCAGTTTTTATTGATCGACAGATCCATCAGCTTATGAACATTTTCATCGTCCCAGGTCTGACAAAATGTGGCGAGGTTTTGTCGGGCATTGCCATCCAGGTATAATTCATCATTGATAATCTGGAAGGCGATATCATCGCGCATTTCATGCAGCGGAAAACGTTTCGATTCCGCGATAGTGGAAATTGCCTTTGCGCCAAAACGTGAATCGAGTAGTTCAGACCTTAAATCCGTTACTTGCTTCTTATCCATTTCAAACTCCTTAAAATGATTGGAACGCATTAAAAAAAGTAGGATTTATTGATAAAGTAAGCAAGCGTAAAGGCCTCGGTTTCAAATAACAAAATCCTAATTTTATTTTGTTGTTTGAAAATGGATCTTTTATTTTGACAAGTAAAAACAATAAGATAGGAAGATAATCAATGATAATATCACTCTTTTTATTGTTATTTTAGTCCGTTCTATTACCCTCCGAAATTATCACATAAAAATTGGCCTTTAAAATATCATTATTAGTTCGCGGTTAATTTTTTGAAAAACTTTCAAAGGTTGTCAAACAAACACGTTAATTATACAGAATACCCCGCCAACAAAGTTGGCGGGGGTAAGTTATTATTTTGGCAGCAATACTCCAGTGTGGGTATTCGCGGGTTTACTCAGATATTCTTTAACTGTAGCATTAACATTTTCCACAGTCATATTCTTTAACACTTTCTCCTGCGTCATCCACACAGCAGGATCATCATATTGAATAATACTATTCACAATAGTGTTCGCTAATTGCTGAACGCTATTTTGCTGAATATCGAGGCTGCGTTGAATATTTTGCTGATATTCGTCCAGCTCTTGCTGACTGATCCCTTTAGTCAGACGTTTAGTCATTACCTCATTCGCCAATGTTAACAGTTCGCTATGACGTTCAGGTTGACAGGTGAAAGCCAGCAAATGGCTGATATCTTTGGCCTTAGGATCAACCGAGAGACGAGAAGAAACGCTGTATGCTCCGGATGCCTGTTCACGAATATTTATCCGCAGATCTTTTGCCAATGCGACGTTGAATGCATCCAGTGCCATGCGTGTCGCCAGGTTAATAGGTGTCCGGGGATCATACCGCGTCCACTGTGAAACTTGTGCTACAGGTTCATTTTGTTCTTTTACAGTAACAGCCGCGTTATCCGTCGCGCGGGTTAATGGTTTACCTGCTGCCAATGCTGAATCAGAACGTTTGATTGATCCTAAGTAACGCGTAATTAACGGCAGGAGTTTGTCTTCTGCCACATTACCGACAATCACAAAAGTGATATCTGCTGGGGAAGAAAACAACTGACGATCGGCAGCCAATGCGTCTGCGGCAGAAAACTGTGCAATCTGTTTTTCTTGCAGTAATTTCGTGCGCTCATCGGCATAGCGTGTTTCGTACATCTGCTGAGCGAATTTCTCTGCCGGGCGTTGATCGAGCGTTCTCAACGCTTGAATTTGAGCATTTTGTAACGATGACCAAATGTTGTCGTTAATTGTGCTGCGGGTGATCCGCTGGTTAATTAACTGAAAACCGGGTTCAGGATTATTAGCCCGTGCGCTAACAGACAGTAGTGTATTCAAGCCACTGACTTTACTGCTCATGGTCACTGAGTTTTCTGCGCTCCAGCGTTTCAGGCTGGAAGAGGAGAGATCGCCAACTCCGCTACCGCTAACGGCTTTATTTGCCAGCGCAATAAGTGATTTTTGTCCCGCAGGGAAACTCAAATCGCCTTTATCAGAGACGGCAATAATTTGCAGCTTTTCTTCTTCGCCCGTAGATTTTGCCAGAATGACGTTTGCGCCATTAGAAAGGGTCAGTGACGTCAGATTTTCAGCCAGTCTTTTTTGGCTGGTTATTTTTGCTTGCGGATCAGCGTTTACCGTTAAAGATAAATTTCTGCCAGGGAAGACATAAGCCGCCAGTTTTTTGTTGGCATATTCATTTTCCAGCGCCGTAATGGCTGCAGGAGATAATGCATTTTGGGCTGCAGTATCATTGTTGACCATTTGTTCCCAAAATGTGTCCTGGTTCTTTCTTAATTGCTGCCATTTTTTCGCCAGGCTTTGCACGGTAATTTGTGGCCACAGGCGTTTAGAAAGCTGGTATGTCTCTTCCGGTGAAAGGAATGGCGTATTATTTAACGAGCTGGATGCCAGGCGGCTGGTCAGCATCCGCAGATCGCGTTCAGCCTGTTGCTCAGCCGCATTTTTCAGCCAGGTCAGACGGGTGGCTTTTACATCATCAAGCTCTGCAACGGAAAAACCATGTTGGTCGATAGTTGCCAGTTCTGCCATTAATGCATTCGCAGCATCCTGCATATTATCGTCCCGCGCATTTACACGGAAAAACAGCGACTGATAATCAGGCGCAATTTTAATACTGCGCGCGGTGCCACCGGAAATAGTCTTCAACTCACCGGACTGGATCCGTTCCAGTAATCGCTGATTAAACAACTGAACCAACATGCTCCATTCTGCCTGTTCGACAAAGCTTTGTTCATCGGTCACCTGAACCATTGGCATGCGATAATAGAGTGCGATACCGTTCACCCGATTTTCTTTATCATTAATGATATTAAAGCGCCGGCGGTTTTCTGCTTCCGTTGGCCATACGCGATTTTCAGCCGCTTTGTTTGCCGGAAGTTTACCTAAATTTTCCTTTATCAACGCCAGCGCTTCTTTACTGTCGATATCACCAACGACGATAAAGGTCATATTATTCGGCTGATACCAGCGTTGATAAAATTGGCGCAGTTGTTCCGGCGCGACCGTTGCGACAATATCCATCAAACCGATCGGTTCACGGTCTAAATTGCGTGTATTTGCCAACAGGAAAGGGCGACGCGCCTGAGATGTGCGCCATTTAACATCCTGATGCGCGCGCCATTCCTCGGTAATTACGCCACGTTCAGCGTCTACTTCGTGTTTTTCAAAGGTGGCGGCATTGCTCCATTCACTGAAGATTGCCATCACTTTTTGCAAATTTTGTTTCTGCGTTGTTGGCAAACTTACCTGATACACCGTTTCGTCATAGCTGGTATAGGCATTAACATCGCGGCCAAAACGCAGCCCCATCGATTCAAAAGTTTCGATGACTTTATTACCAGGCCAGCTTTTTGTACCGTTAAACATCATATGCTCAACAAAATGCGCCACGCCGCGCTCGTTGTCCTCTTCCTGCAATGAACCGGTATGAATTTGCAGCCACAAATTCACTTGATCCTTAGGGTGTGAATGTGGATAGATCATATATCGCAAGCCATTTTCCAGTTGCCCGGTAATTAACTTGTCATCCTGTGGTAATGCCGCGGCAATAAGTCGTCCAGGAAGCAACAACAGTGTTGCCACTAAAGTCAGTAAGAAACAGAGGTTTCTCATAATCATCTCCATGCGAAAACCAGGTGAATTTACCCGGTAAAGTAAAATCCGAAGTTTTAAAATTTCATGCTGACATCAAGCCAGAAAGTACGACCGCTGGCGTAAGTCGCCACACCGGCGGTTGTTGTATCAACAGCGGTTTTGCTATCCAGCACATTCAGAATGTCGGCGCTAATCGTCAGGTTTTGCTGCTTAAGAAATTGGGGTGTCCAGGATAAACGGGTATCCCAGGTCAGGCTGTTATCCAGTTTCTCGTCAACGTACTGCTTGTAATCTGAATATTCGCTGATGTATTGCGCGTTCGTCTTACTCAGAATGATGCGAGCTTTGCGTGCTTCTTGCCAGGCCAGTGTATTCGCCCACACCAGTCCGCTTGGTTGATGAGTGAAATCCATATTTAAGGAAATCTTTAACGGGTTATTAAAATCCGCCACCGGGACGCTGTCATAAGAGACAAGTTTACCGTTGTAAACTACCTTGTTATCATCGGTATTGCTCTCTTCATAACCATTATTCAATGACAAATTGCCTTTGCTCTTGATATAGCTGAAGACAATTTGCGGATTAATAGCCACCTGGCTGACATGCAGAGGTTCTGTCAGTTCAAAACTCACGTTGAACGAATGGGTTTTAGTTTTACCGTCATTGTTATACTCAGTAATCGTTGTTTTCGTTGTGCTGTCGGTACGACTACTTTTACTGATTTGATCATGCGCCTCACGGTAAACATAGTTTGCCCGCGCAATAACGTTATTACCGATCTTTTGCTGCAAACCTATTGCCAGTTCGTCATTATAGGGTGTTTTCAAATCCTGATAACGGGTGAGCGTTTTATTGCCTGAAATTGATTCTGTCCAACTATTACGGATGTCTCGTAACCCCATATCGAGAATATTTCCGCCATAATAGCGGTTATATCCGGCGGTAATTATTGAGGTTTGATCAGCGAAAATATCCCATTCCGTCATAAAGCGGGGAGAGATATTGTGGTTTGACAGGTAGTTGTCATAGTCATAACGCACGCCAGGCATCAGCGACACATTGCGCCAGCTAATACGGTCCGCGATGTACAGCGTGTAGTTGTCAATTCCAAGGCTACCTTTACCTTTATGGTAAATGGTATGGTTAGTTTTCTTTCCTGCGGCATTAATTACATAAGATTCAGACTGATTATGACGTTCCGTCCATGCATCGGAATAGATGTATTCCGCACCGAAGTAAGGCTGATGCGAGAAATTGCCCACTTCAACTTTTTGCCAGTCAAGTCGTGTTTTGAAGGTGTAATTATCAACAGCCTGCGAAATATGCCCCAGCCCGCCACGGGTGCAACGTCCTGTAATATCACCATATGTGCATGAGAGTTCGGTGTACCAAATGTCATGGTCGTGACGGGTATAGTCACTGATATGATCCCAGCCGACAGTGGTATGCAGTTTGGCCCATACGAGTTGTGTGTCCATATCCCATGCCAGGCCATAAGATTTGTTGCCCATTTCGCGGTCAGACTCGGGGAAGGTGCTGGTATTATAATCCCGGCGAGAACCGGTATATTTAAAGGTTAAATCGTGGGTAAAACGCTCACTGGCAAACCAGGTAAATTTACTTAATGCTGTATCGATAACGTTTTTATACTGCGCCCGACCTGCAACAATACCGTCATTCGAAACATAATCTGCGCGGATAATGTCAGACTGGCGGCGAGAGAAACCAGCAGTCACGCCAAAGTTATCAGTGAGTTCTTGATTAAATGACAAGGTGTAAAAGTTCTTTTTAAAGTCGGGAGAATAATAAGTACTTCCTGAAGCCCCCTGGTTAAATGCATTCTTGTTATTCTCATCGATATGAGACGTTAACCAGTCCGAACGCGTTGTGCGATAACTCAGCTTTACGCTGTCATCATCAGCATTAAAACGTTTGATCTTTGCATCTATCACCCCACCATTAAAGTGACCAAATTCAACCGGAACAAAACTGTCATAAAGCGTGACATTGTCCAGTAAGCTGACATCAAGATAATAACCCTGTGACATCCCGCTAATATTGGTTGCACTGCTGGCATCCGATTCATTCGCCGGGTTCAGGTTATTGGTGGCGCTAATACCATCAATCAAATAGGCATTCTGGTAGGGCGATGCACCGTGAATGGATATTTTCTCCGGGCGGATCTCCCCCTGATTCAACGAGGTGCTTTGCGTTGAATCCATACGCACCGCTGGGTTTGTTTTTAATAAATCGCTGATATTGCCATTACCTGTCGGTAAACGCTCGATGCTTTCACTGGTGTAATGCGTGTTACCGTTTACGGGCACAGGGACAGGGGCATAGACTGTCATCTCTTCAAAAACAGGCATATACTTGTCTTTGTCGTCGACGGCCTGCGCCATATCAGCGCCAGCGCCACATAAAATGACGCCAGAAATAAGAACTCGCTTCATTTATTTTTATCTCCGTATAGCAGGGCATTTATCGTTTTTATAAAACCGCGCTAATGTCACAAATATCATCCGCCAGATCCCAAACACCAGGCTGATGGGTCACCATAATCACACCGCTTTCAGGTAATTTTTCGCGCACTAAACGCAGTAAACGGATAGCCTCTTGCTCCTCCAGATGTGACGTTGTTTCGTCGAGAAATATCCATTTCGGACGTCGTAAAATTAACCGAGCCAGCGCAATACGTTGTTTTTCGCCGCTGGAAAGAATATCTCCCCAACGATCGTGGTTATTAATGCGCGTAGCCAATTTACCCAGCCCAACCTGATGCAACACCTCGCTCAACGGCTCATCGTCTATAGGGTGCGGAAGTGCTTTACAAATGTTCTCTTTCAGTAAGCCGGTTTTGATTAACGGCGTTTGTGACACATACCAACTGTCTGCAGGAGAAGAAATATCACCTTTAAACCACGGCCAGCAGTGGGATAATGTTTTAAGCAGCGTTGTTTTTCCCGCACCAGAGTATCCTTTCAGCAGTAGCCATTTACCTGGAGAAACATGAAAGTTCAGGTTTTCTAATATGACTTTATTATCGGGGGTACGGATACTGGCATCAGCAACCAGAACGGCATGATCGCAATTTTGGGGTTTATTTGTCGGGCGCTGTTCAGTAAGTTGATGAAATTCATACAACCGATCGATAACCGCTGCCAGCTCTGCAAGTTCATCGTATTTATAAATAAACCAACTCAGATTGTTGGATACCAACATAAATGCCTGACGTGATTTCATCAGCCCACCTAAATTGATCTGCCCGCTGATAAACTGCGGTAGCAATAGAAAGTAGGGGAGAACACTAAGCGAGCGTGAATAAACATTCTGCCAATAGTCAAGCCAACGCTGACGATTCATTAAACGGTGCCAGTTGTCTTTTATTGTATGAAAGTTGTCGCTCAACTCCTGACGTTGCAGCGTTTCAGCATTGCTTAATGCAATTAACTCCGCTTGCTTATTATGCTGCACAAGGTTAGTTCGAAAAGTCGCTTCGCTACGTTGCTTCTCCACATTAAGCGGGCGGATACGTTTACCCACTTTATGGGTAAACAACGTGCCACCAATAACAATGAGCACGACGGTATAAACCATATAACCCTGGATATTCCACTCCGTTCCACCAACCGTGAATGAGAGTGTCCCCGCGCTTTGCCACAGAATAACGGTGAAGGTAATCAGCATACTCAGTGACTGAATGAATCCGAATGAAAGGCTAAGTGTTTTGCTGATCAATAGAAGGATATCTTCAGCGATACGTTGGTCAGGATTATCGGTATTCTTATCCTCGCCGTAGATCTGTGTGAAGTAGTAGTTTTTATCTGTAAACCAACGATTGAGGTAGTAATCTGTTAACCATTCGCGCCAGCGAATAGTCAGTAGTTTAATTAACCATGTTTTGTTAACGGATATTAATACGAAGATCCCCAGCAGAGCAGGAAACCACAGGACAAGCTGCCAAAGTTTATCGGTTTCTTTCTGGCTTAGCGCATTGAAAAAATCATTGTTCCAGTCATTCAACCAGACCTGAATTTTAACCACGCCAAGGATCATGGCGAGGATAATAATGATTAATAATACTGAAGTTTTATTATTCTTACGTAGCCAAAAAGGCTTCAGCAAGCAGAGGTACTTTGCAATTAGCATACAAATGGTAATGGGAACAATTATCATTAACGAAATTTGATTGTGCCACCCAATGATTGGCTATAGCAATGATTTACTGATGAAATTTACTTAAGTGTCTGTAACTATATGATATATATTGATAATTATTGTTGTGCTGGTTACTTTCATGCCCTTGATTATCAAGAGTATTGCAAAAGCATGTCTGAAGACGCTCCTCCAGAACAACAGATAATGATGGCTGAAACCCCCGGCCTGAGTCTGTGCCGGGTGTTCTGCTGAAGTCGTAAGAAGGATGATATGACCGGAGTGAATGCAGGAGTATTATTTATTACTCTCCATTCGTTTTGCGACATCCATAATGTGATAAAGGGGGACTTTATTTTTAGCGAGTTCAACCATTGCATTCATATATGGCACCATAGTTGTAAATAGGATTTTATAACCTTCACAGAAGTACGATACTACCTCATTATTCACTTTTGTGATGCGATGTTTAGGACAACCACCATTACAAATTGGCTTGTAAACACATTGCTGGCATTTTTTTGATATCAACTTTTTTTGTGCAGTCAACTGCACGCTTTTCATCGTTTTTAGTGCAGCGTTTTTGATGTTGCCAATTTTATATTGCGGGTAGACAAAATGATCGCATTCATAAATATCACCATTACTTTCCACTACCAGATTGTCTTTACATGACTCCTGGAAAATACAGCTAGTATGCCCATTTCCCAGAAAACGGCTGACAAAACTTTCAAACTGGCGGATGAATATTTCACCAACATCATTTTTAACCCACTGCATAAAAATAGCTGACATAAACTTGCCATAGGCGGTGGGTGGAACAGAAAAATCGATGATACTGAACGTATTCTCACCATTGCCCGTAAAATCTACATTCGGTGTCCCCGTCTCCAGTAGTTCTATAAACTGCATATGCTTACTACCGATAGATTTTAAAAAGTTATAAACCTCAAGAGGATGTTGGACGTTAATATTGTTAATGACAGTTAGCGTATTAAACTCAACCTTATACTTCTTCAGACGATCAATTGCCGTCATGACTTTTTCAAATGTCCCATTACCCGAATTACTGCGTCTGTAACGATCATGTAATTCTTGCGGGCCATCAATTGAAATACCGACCAGAAACTTATGCTCTTTGAGAAAGGCGCACCATTCATTATTCAATAAAATACCATTGGTTTGTAACGCATTATGAATGCCTTTTCCCCCAGCATAGCGTTGTTGGTAGTGAATAACCTTACGAAAAAAATCAAGACCCGCGAGAGTAGGTTCGCCGCCTTGCCAGGTAAAATAGACCTGTTCACCTGAGGCAGCAATGTATTGTTTAATGAACTCTTTCAGAGTGCTGTCATCCATCCATTTTTCATGACTAAATTGCGACTCTTTTTCAAGATAAAAACAGTAATCACATTTGAGATTACATTGAAAACTGGAGGGCTTGGCTGTAACGTGCATTGCTATCTCACTCAATAAGGCGGCGGAAAATCTCCGCCGCATAAGGGGTTAGTTATTTGGCATCGCTAAGTGCTTTCTTAATATTGTTAAACTTCTCCTGATTCACCTGACTAAGCGGCGGTTGGCTGCTGTTGATAAACTCGCTTACCACACCTTGCATCTCTTTAACAACTTGTGGTTTAGCAGCAGCGAGATTCTCTTTTTGTTGTAGATCGGTGAGTTTGTACAAACCTAACTGGTTATTTTCCACGGTATAGACAAGAGAGTAATCATTATTTCTCACCGTATAAGAGAACTGGCTTAAGTCCTCGGTATTCGGATTGTGAGGATAATCATCTGACTCATGGCGGACAAATTTATGGTAATTATCCCAGAATGGAATATTTTCCTCATCAAACCAGTGAGAGTAGGACGTTACCCAGGTCAGGTTTTTATGGGGTTCGCCTTGCTTCTTATCTTGCAACCACGGGAGTAATGAAACGCCGTCCAGTTTAAGATCTTTTGGAATGTTGATATCGGCAGCATCCAGAGCAGTAGGGTAGAAATCCATAGCAGAAATTAACTTGTCATAATTTCCTGGCTGAAGTTTTCCTTTCCACCACATGAACATCGGCGTATGCGTTCCGCCAGGATAAGTCTGACTCTTATAGCCTTTTTGCGCACCATTTAGCGGTAGTGGGCCATCGATGACCGCACCATTATCAGACGTAAAGAGAATAATGGTGTTGTCGTACTGACCATTTTTCTTCAACTGTTCGAGAATCCGTTTTACACCTTGATCGACGGAGTAAACCGATGCGTAGTAATTATCTGCAGTTTGGCTACCGGTATTGAATTGCTTCTGATATTGCTCCGGTGCTGGATTGTCATTCGGCAGATGCGGCGCGTTATAAGCCAGATAAAGCATAAATGGTTGGTCGAGTGCTTTAGCCCGGTCAACAACACCAATTGCTTCGTCCGTTAACTGATCGCTGATATAACCCTTTGCAGGTACGCGTTCACGATTTTTGAACAGCGAAGGTGAGTTGTAATAGGCTGTTCCCGCTGCATGGAACCCCATAAAGTAATCGAAGCCGCGGTTTTGTGGTTGCCATTCTTCCGCGGAGAATGTGGTGAAGTTGTCATGATAGTCACGGGTTTGTTTATCTTCCGGAACCGGGACATTACTGATTTTAGACAGATGCCATTTACCCACAGCCGCGGTGTAATAGCCATGATTCTGGAATAATTCGGGCAGGAAAGTTTCTGTCAGGGGAATACCATCCTGAGCATCGGTATTGGAGTAAACACCAAAACGGGCAGGCGCTCGGCCCGTCATAATTGCAGCACGGGATGGACCAGAAACACCGTGAGCGACATAACCATTAGTAAAACGTACACCTTCATCCATTAAAGAAAGAAGAGTTGGCGTTGATTTTTGAGCCGCTTCAATGGCTTTATCAATACCTATTTTGTAGGTATTGACAACTTCCCTGTTTTCCATTGTTTTTGGATCAAAAGACCCTTTATCAAACGGTAGTTGTCCATACCCAAGATCATCCATGGTCAGTACGATAATATTCGGCTTTCCTTCGGTACTGTATTCAGTCGGCGTAAAATCCGAAAAAGCCACGTTAGTTTTTGTTGCTTTCAGTTTTACATCTTCTGCTGCATGAGCCGCGAATCCGGCCATACCTGATGCCAGTATTAAGGATATGGATGTGCTCACAACACTTTTTTTTAGTGCAGACGTCATAAAATTTCCTCTTTTTATTGTACTTAATTCCAAAGTAATTTTACGAAGAAAAATAAGTGAATGTAAGTGAAGTAAGTCACATTAAGGGACAGTAGATTTGACTAAAAATAAGCAAACTAAAGGCCATAATTGGTTGACAAATGAAAGATGTTAACTAAGTAAATTCTGATCACCAAATAACTATCATCTTGAAAAGATTAGATATTTTTTGGTGTTGGGCGCAATACAAACATTATTGCTTCATATTTTTTATTGCAACTTTCCACTCCGGTGCATAAAGTTGTGATGTTCATCACAATATAAACTGATGCGTCGGGAAGATAAAAAGAGGGGCGCTTATAGATACTTTATTAATTAAGCGTTCTAATGCATGCTTTTATTTTATAATTTAAATGTTCTTGCTATTTTATCTCCTTATCACTGTGAAATATATTTCTATCAATAAAAGCCAAATTAGCTCTACCACAAAAAATATTTCATCTCACGCTGTTTAAATAATGAAGTTGCTTTGATTTTTTAGCAAAAAATAGAACGTAAGAATCTATTTTACGGCTTGCACAAAAAGCTAAATTTGCACTCACAAACAAAAATATAATCCCGGCCCTGTCATCCGGCGAGTAGTCGCAACCACTGAATATTCAGGGTGACGATGCGCTTTCTTTCATAAAGGTATTTCCTTTTCTGCGGAAAAGGAAACCGGAAAATACCCGGTTTTTCTGACAAGCAAACGTTTTATTTGCGTTTGCTTATGTTCGTTAATTCGTTCATCAGGAAATTATCTCAATGTCACGTTTAAAAAAGGCTTATAAACAACCACGTTTTCGTTATTCAGCCCTGGCCCACTGCGTGGCGTGGGCAAACATCTCTATTCAGGTTCTTTTCCCACTGGCTGTTACCTTTACACCGACAATGACGGCGCGAGCGCATAATGCGGCTCTGCCACGTCTAAGTACGGAAAATACTGCGGTTGCTACTGACAATAATGCAGACAAAAACATCGCGTCGTTTGCCGCGAATGCCGGTAAATTTTTAAGCAGTCAGCCGGATAGCGATGCGACACGCAATTTTGTTACCGGAATGGCCACAGCGAAGGCTACTCAGGAAATCCAGGAGTGGCTTGGCAAATATGGTACGGCTCGAGTCAAATTGAATGCCGATAAAGATTTCTCGCTGAAGGACTCTTCGCTGGAAATGCTTTATCCAATTTATGATACCCCGACAGATATGCTGTTCACTCAGGGGGCAATACATCGTACCGACGATCGTACTCAGTCAAATATTGGTTTCGGCTGGCGTCATTTTTCAGGCAATGACTGGATGGCGGGGCTGAACACATTTATCGATCATGATTTATCCCGTAGCCATACCCGCATTGGTGTTGGTGCGGAATACTGGCGCGATTATCTGAAACTGAGCGCCAACGGTTATATCCGGGCATCTGGCTGGAAAAAATCGCCGGATATTGAGGATTATCAGGAGCGTCCGGCTAATGGTTGGGATATCCGCGCCGAGGGCTATTTACCGGCCTGGCCGCAGCTTGGCGCAAGCCTGATGTATGAACAGTATTATGGCGATGAGGTAGGTCTGTTTGGTAAAGATAAACGCCAGAAAGATCCACATGCCATTTCTGCCGAGGTGAACTATACGCCAGTGCCTCTTCTGACACTGAGTGCAGAGCACAAACAGGGCAAGAGCGGTCAGAATGACACTCGCTTTGGCCTGGAAGTTAACTACCGGATTGGCGAACCTCTGGAGAAACAACTCGATACGGATAGCATTCGCGAGCGTCGGGTACTGGCAGGCAGCCGCTATGATCTGGTTGAACGTAATAACAATATCGTTCTTGAGTATCGCAAAGCTGAGGTGATCCGTATTGCCTTGCCAGACCGTATTGAAGGTAAGGGCGGGCAGACGGTGTCTCTTGGCCTCGTGGTCAGCAAAGCAACTCACGGCCTGAAAAATGTGCAATGGGAAGCGCCGTCTTTGCTGGCCGCAGGCGGTAAAATTACCGGTCAGGGTAACCAGTGGCAAGTGACGCTCCCGGCTTATCGTGCAGGCAAAGACAATTATTACGCGATCTCTGCGGTCGCATACGATAACAAAGGCAATGCCTCGAAACGCGTGCAGACAGCGGTGGTCATTACCGGAGCGGGTATGAGCGCCGATCGTACTACGTTAACGCTTGATGGCCAGAGCCGTATCCAAATGCTTGCTAACGGGAGTGCGCAAAAGCCGCTGGTTCTGTCTCTGCGAGACGCCGAGGGACAGCCAATCACGGGCATGAAAGATCAGATCAAAACTGAACTGACGTTTAAACCTGCCGGAAACATCGTAACGCGGGCCCTTAAGTCCGCTAAATCACAGGCACAGCCAACACTGGGTGAGATCACCGAAACAGAAGCCGGGGTGTACAAGTCTGTCTTCACCACCGGTACGCAATCAGGTGAAGCAACCATTACTGTGAGCGTTGATGGCATGAGCAAAACCGTCACGGCTGAACTGCGTGCCACTATGATGGATGTGACAAAATCGACTCTGAGTGTGAATGAGACGTCAGGTGATGTGATTGCCGATGGTCAGAAATCTTACACGTTGACGCTTACTGCGGTGGATACCGATGGCAACCCGGTGGAGGGAGAAGCCAGCCGTTTGCGCTTTGTTCCACAGGACAACAGCGGTGTTACCATTGGCACCATTTCGGAGATAAAGCCGGGGGTCTACAGCGCCACGGTTTCTTCGACCCGTGCCGGAAACATTGTTGTGCGTGCCTTTAGCGAGCAGTATCAGTTGGGCACGTTACAACAAACGCTGAAGTTTGTTGCCGGACCGCTTGATGCAGCGCGCTCAACCATCACTCTGAACCCGGATAAACCGGTGGTTGGCGGCACGCTTGCGGTAACCTGGGCGGCAAAAGATGCCTATGACAACCCAGTGACCGGCCTTACTCCAGATACACCGTCATTAACGGGTGCAGCCGCTGCGGGTTCTTCAGTCTCAGGCTGGACGGATAATGGCGACGGGACGTGGATCGCGCAAATTTCTCTGGGTACTACGGCGGGTGAATTAATTGTTATGCCGAAGATCAACGGTCAGGATGCAGCAGCTAATGCGGCTAAAGTGACTGTGGTAGCTGATGCTTTATCTTCAGGCCAGTCGAAAGTATCCGTTGCAGCGGATCGCATTAAAGCAGGGGAAAGCACGACAGTGACGCTTGTGGCAAAAGATGCGCATGGTAACGCTATCAGCGGTCTTTCCCTGTCAGCAAGTCTGACGGGTGCCGCGTCTGAAGGAGCGACCGTTTCCAGTTGGACTGAGAAAGGCGACGGTTCCTATGTTGCTACGCTGACTACCGGCGGAAAGACGGGTGATCTTCACATCATGCCGCTATTCAACGGCCAGCCAGCAGCCACCGACGCTGCGCAGTTGACCGTTGTTGCGGGGGATCAGGCGGTTTCTAACTCAACGTTGACGGTAAAAGATAGCGTTCTTGCTGTTGAAAGCGCAACGGAACTGACTTTCTCCGCCAGAGATCAGTTTGGAAATGCGCTTACCGATATCGACACTGCTAAACTTGGCGTATCGCTTTCCGGTGATGCCGCGTCTGGTAGTTCGGTTACAGGCTGGAGCCATAAAGGCAACGGCGAATACACGGCTATTCTGCGTTCGGGAACACGGGCAGGCGCGTTGAACATTATGCCGCAGATTGATGGCAAAAACGCTACAGCAAAGGCAACTCCGATTAATGTTAAAGCGGGTACTGTTTCGGTTGACCACGCGGAAATGACGGTATCGAAAACGTCGATTACCGTTGGTGAAAGCGTCACACTGACGCTGACGATGACGGATAAATACGGCAACGCAATCACCGGCATTACGCCTGAAACACCACAATTTGGTGGTGATGCATACAACATCAACCAGCAGCGTCCATCCGTCAGTCAGTGGACGGATAAGGGCAATGGAACCTATACGGCGGTGCTGACTGCTGGCGCAACGGGAGTTGGTGAGCTGACTATCATGCCGCGAGTTGATGGCTCTGACGCTCTGAAACAGGCGGTTTCTGTCACCATTGCCGCCGGGGAGATGTCATTAGTGAACTCCACGTTCGTAGCTGATAACGATGCCCCGATGATCAAAACAACGACACAACTGATCTTCACGGCGAAGGATGCGAACGGTAACCCAGTCAGAGGTCTGAAACCTGATGCTCCAGAAATTAGTGGCGCAGCCAGCACAGGGACGGAGCAACCTTCGGCAGGAGCCTGGACGGAACAAAGTGATGGCACTTATGTTACGACGTTAACTATAGGCTCTGCAGCCGGCCAACTGGTTATCTGGCCGCGGGTGAATGGCAAAGATGCTGCTTCGCAACCGCTATTGCTGAACGTTGTGGGTAACGCATCTGAGGCTAACATTCACGATATTTCAGTGAATGTTGATAACCAACTGGCTGATGGACAGTCTGCCAACAAGGTTACTCTGACCGTAACGGATTCCTATGGTAACCCGTTGCAGGATCAAACTGTAACGCTGGCTCTGCCGGAGGGAGTGAGCAGTAAGACGGGGAATAAGGTAACAACGAATGCTGCAGGTAAAGCCGATATTGAGCTGATATCAACCGTTGCCGGGGAACACAAAATCACGGCTTCGGTGAAAAACTCCCAGAAGACTGCCACGGTGAAGTTCAAAGCGGATGCCAAAACTGGCCAGGCAAGCATTCAGTACTACTAAGCCAGGGGTATATACATTCACATTCAACACTCTGACGTATGGTGGGTACGAAATGCAGCCAGTGACGGTGACAATTAACGCAGTGGAGGCTGCTACTGAAGAAGGTGAGGAGGCAATAAAATAATTTCTCCAGGAATGAAAAATTCGCTGTAATAAAGAATAATGGCGTTGACACACACAACGCCATTATTTACTGAACACCTACCCTGATACTGATTAGACAGTAGCAGGGTAGGGTAATCCTCAATGAGATATAGATGCAGGCTAAGCCGGGCGAACGGGGATAAAAATTTCGCAAACAACATAGTTGTTATTCTTTTCTACAAAAGTTTCATTGCAGTAAAAACGTTCGATATCACAACCGTTTACTCTGACTAACCCCCTGGCAGGCAGTTCTATCAGATAGAGGTTCCGCACCCAGTTCGCATAATACTCCCAATCTCCTTCATAGCGGAAAGAGGCATAAAGCCCTCCAGCCGTTATCCATTCCTTTGGCATCTCCGTATCCGCATGGTCGCATACTGTACCGGCGAAGGTTTCAACTGTGAGCAAATCTACCGATTTTGTAGATGGTGTATATGTTGAGACGTAATAGATATCCGTCTTCAAATTCTGAAGACATCTGGATAAATGATTACGCCGCAGTTTTACTTCTTCATCTGGTGGTTTGTTAGAGATTTCAATGTCATATTTAAATGAATTACCCCAAATACGTGTCTCAGGTAAATTGATTAATCTGCAATCAGTCTTTTGGTACTGACGCGTTAATAAAGGAGGCAAGATGTTGGTGAGATCCCAAAAGTCACGGAGCCGATATTCTCTGGGAGAACATCCAAACAACTTTTTAAATTCGCGGCTGAATGACTGCTGTGAATCAAAATGCAAAGATAGTGCAATATCAAGCATTGATTTAGCTGTAAGTCTGACAAGAATGGCTGCCCGACAAAGTCTTCGTTTGCGGATGTATGAGCCCAGGGGCATGTGCATGAAGTTTCTGAACAGAAGTTGAATATTGCGTCTACTGTAGCCAGATTTCTGTGCGATATCTTCGATTGAGATAGGGTGATCGAGATTGCACTCAATCCACTCCAGGAGCTGCTGTAAAATCTTCTGCCGGATCATAACATTCTCCATTTATCTTTAGTCACTTTGCACATTTTCCTTGCGACAATGACTTTGAGTATATCAAAAACAGAAATGCCCGAGGCTAAACAAACGATTGATAGTGCATCTTCATTTTGCCGGGTAATCGTGAATGCCATAAAAGTGGTTTTGGCCAATAACATGGGGGAGGTGTCATGAACATCACGCTATGAGGTGGCCACAGTGGCTGAGTGCATTCTGATACTATTCATTTAACATAATATACATTATGCGCACCAAGGTTATAACTGCAATATTCTAATGTTGCGCGGCTAGGTTTCCCTGGGCTGTTATGTTGTGATCCCAGGATGCTGCCGGTACTTCACCGGACTCATTTTTCGCGGTCGAGATTGTCTTGCTCGCTAAAACCGGCCAAACCCCATATCTCACTTAATTCCATATTCTCTGCTTAACCGACCGTGCAACCTCAACACATTGGTTTCAATTGCCGTCAACACGTTCTCCGGAAAATCTGCCGGTAATGAAGCCTTCACGTTATCCAATGCTGCGGGAATCATTCTGGCAAAGTCACTCAGGATTTCATGCATCTGCACTTCCGGAAATTTCAGTGCCTTTGCTGTCGCCAAAAAATGTCGCGGATATATTTTATCGATTTCCGTTTTTCTGCCTTTGGATGCGTTAAGCCCCATTGCCAGTTTGAGATCGCTGATATGTATTCCCGCGCCACCCAATACCGGAAATGCTGAAATGATGTCGTAAAATGGCGTGAGTCGATAACTGCCACCGGCCTGGATAAACACTGAGAAATTTTTCGCATGGCCGTCTGTCGAGCCAATCAACCACTGGAATACCTGGAATTTCATAAAATCATAACGATCGCGAAGCGCCTCGCTGGACCCCATCAAAAAAGCCATGATCCGCGCGATGCCAGGGCCTCCGTCAGATTCATATTTCACCGATGAAGGTAAACCGAACGTCTGACACATATCCTCCTGCGGCAAGCGAAGTAAAACCGTTCGTTCAGTATTCCAGCGTCTGTCAAAGCGTTCGACCGCTAACGCGCGCACCCTTCCCGCTTTAATGATTTCTGCGTCGGGAACATTCAACCCGAATTCTTTTGCCAGCAGCAGACAGTAATACTCATTATCAACACTCTGACTGAGATCGAGCGTCGCATTGGGCTGTCTGATTTCACCAATCGGCAATTTAATAATATGCGTCGTCGGCGTTATTCCTTTCGGAATGCACCAGTCATTGCCCATTCTGAGCAGCGCAGTCTTCTCCTGCGCGCCAGCAACCGAGATGCGAAAGTCATTTTCCTCCCTAATCATGCCTAGCGGGATATCTGCTTTATAAGCCGTTAATACTTCTTCAAGTCTGGCTTCAGTAAGCTTTTCCCATACCATTATTGGGCGCGTCACGGTTTCGTCTTCTGGTAATAACGTCACGGCGCCAACGCTATCTCGCCCTATTTCTGATAATAAATCAAACGGTTGCCTGGATTTAGCATGATAACGTTTAACGATGCGGTCGCGTACAATCGGGCTATCGGGTAACAGGTTATCGAAGAAGTTAAATACGGCATCAGAGGTGATATTCCCCCTCTGCAATGGCAGCGAAAGCGACAATGGCCTGGCATAACGGTTGGCCAACCACTCCGGCGCATACTTAAAGGTATGGGCACCGTTGGTCAGCTTCGTCAACTCGCCTACCCGCTGGTTGTTCATCCACGTGACAAGTTTTGGCATTACCACTCCAGATCTTGCTGATCGGTTGATTCTGGCGAGTCATTTTTCGTGTCGCATAGCGTCATCGAGAGATTAAGTGACTGTAATATCTTAAAAAATGTCGTTAGTGTGGTGTTGTCAGGGTTATTTTCGAAATTGGAAATAGTCGCCTGTTTTATGCCGATTTTTTTCGCCAGCTCGCTCTGCGTCCAGCCATTTTGCTGACGAACCAGTTTCATTGCATTTGCTAATTGCGTTGGGCTATAGATCATCGGAAAGCTCATCATGCCATACATCCACAAGAATTTTATCCGCTTTAGGGGATATTTTCAGTTTTATCCTTTAGTGAGGATAAAGTCAATCTGTAAACGCATTTTATCCGCTCTACGGGATAAACACTGCGATATCCCCGATCGCGGATAAAATGGAGGATTTAAAAAACGGCGCTGACGTGCCATTTGAGGTTGCTGATTTAAGCTGCATTACAAGCCTCATCACAGCGATCTCACCATTCTTGATGTACACTCGCGGCAAGTCTGGTACTTCGGGATCAGGCACCTTTTCCCATGATTATATTTCTTTTCAATTTAATGGCATTCCTCAGTTCGATATTGAATTTAGCCTCGTCACTGAGGTTGTCCTTAAGATCAAGCGCAATGCGTTTTAATTCCGTAAATGCAAGCGGTCTTTGCCCATGTAAAAATTGAACGCCAGAACGTTCATAATACTTATCAATATGCTTTAACCTGTATTTTGCTAATTTTCTTATTTCACCTATAGACCCCTGCTGCCCATTGTCTATTAGGCGGTTGATTGTATACTCAACAAACTCTTTTTTATCTTCTCCGAAATAACTTAAAACTAACGGAAGTAAGAATCTTTGCATACAGATATCATATGAAAAAACCATAGAAAAATCGGAACCTAAAAGATCACAAGCCCCATCGAAATCGTTATATATAAAGATATAACGGTAAAAATCCTTAAACCTACTAATTATGCTTGCGTCGGTAACTTTATTTGCGCCAATATAGCAGCCATAAGGACTTCCTTTTGCAAAGTCAATGTTTTCTGTTGATTTGAAACTATCACATCCAGCGACTATGGCGAGTAGATTATTCATTGTATGTTTGTTTATCATTAAAAACAGATCATTCATCTCACTCCAGGATATATACTTTTTAATGCCAGGGAAAAACATTCCATCATCGGGTGAGCCATGACACTCAAAATGCACTATCGGGATTAAACCTTTTTTTATGACTCCTTTTTCCAGCTCCTTAAAGAAAGATATTAGCATGGGGATATTATGGATCTTAACAAACACAATGGGGATGGGGACTTTCAAGCTTGAGATCGATTTAAATAGTTTTGAAGCGGTATTGCTTTTAAGTGTTATATCATCTGGTCTATTGGTGTTAATTTTGATGTCACTCGAGGAGTCAAGATCTTCATCACCTAAAACATCGATGATATATATAATGTTGAATGCAAATTTTCTCGTCATATTTTATATCGCTATATCCAATAGAGTTAGCGTCCAAATGCCAGGAGTTTCACACAAAAAACTTCAAACCTGGTTCCTGTCCTAAGGATATCAAAAAAAAGTCACTTTGTGATTATTCACTATCCACAGATAGATATTAATTTTGAATATATTGCATGTTAATATATTTATATGAAATGAATAAAAACAACAAGAAGGAGGATTTATTTGTTTTAAATTGATTTTATGCGAAATTTACTCTTCCCTACCCCGTTAGGCTCTAATATTTTATTGATTAATAAATATCTCTGATGAATCTTGAGCAGCACGTAGTCAATCACTTTTAGGTATCCTTGATTTAATGCGCGTGCTCGGTGGATTGATGACGTGAGGCGAATTCATCAATTTTATCTACACTTGGGTTAACGCGCTGACGGGAGTAAAAAAATGGCTGACTGGAACCCCTCTTTATATTTGCACTTCACCGCCGAACGGTCGCGACCAGCGGTAGAACTGCTTGCCAGAGTTCCTCTGGAAAACGTCCGGCAAATAGCCGATCTCGGCTGCGGCCCAGGCAACAGCACCGCCCTGCTACATCAACGTTGGCCAATGGTAAAAATTACTGGCATTGATTCGTCTCCGGCGATGATTGCTGAAGCGCGTGCAGTGTTGCCAGAATGTCAGTTTGTTGAAGCAGATATCCGCAATTGGCAACCGGATCACGCATTCGATCTGATTTTCGCCAACGCCTCGTTGCAATGGTTGCCTGATCATTACGAACTGTTTCCACATCTTGTGTCGTTACTCAATCCGCATGGCGTACTGGCGGTACAAATGCCGGACAACTGGCTGGAGCCGACACATGTATTAATGCGCGAAGTCGCCTGGGAGCAGCATTATCCGGATCGTGGACGCGAACCACTGGCAGGCGTTCATGCTTACTACGATATTCTGAGTGAAACCGCATGTGAGGTTGATATCTGGCGAACCACCTACTATCACCAGATGCCATCTCACCAGGCGATTATTGACTGGGTGACCGCCACCGGATTACGCCCGTGGTTGCAGGATCTGACTGAGAGTGAACAGCAGCATTTTCTTACGCGCTACCATCAGATGCTGGAAGAGCAGTATCCACTGCAGGAGAATGGTCAAATACTGCTGGCATTTCCGCGCTTGTTCATTGTTGCCCGGCGAACAGAGTAATTGTTACGTCAACTGGTAATGGCGGTCGGGAAGAATCTTCGGCGGGATCTCCGTTTCATCGTTCATCTGCAACAGGTCAATTTCAATAGCGTTGCAGATGGCATCCAGCGGTAAATCATTGTTTTCTGTACCGAACGGGTCTTCTAACTCTTCCGCCAGACAATCAAGCGAAATGAAGGTGTAGGAAATCAGTACTGAGATAAAAGGCGTCATGTAATGCAGATCCACGACCAGCGCGAACGGTAGCATGATGCAAAACAGGTAAACGGTACGATGCAAAATGAGTGTGTAAGCAAAAGGAATTGGTGTATATGCGATGCGCTCACATCCTGCCAGCACCGCAGAAATATCATTGAGCCGATCGTTCAGACTAATAAATAGAATGTCAGAAAGTTGCCCATTCCGGCGCTGAACAGCTAACCACTTCCCCATCATCAGCAAAATATGATTAGCTGGGGAGTTTGTAGCCTGCACCCGCTGAAGATCTTCTTCATTGAGGTAATGTGCCAGCACTTTTGCCTGTGGCAGTTTGCGTAATGTCATGCGTAAACAGTGAGCAAAGGCAATTTGTAGCCGGACAAACTCCTTTACGCTTGCTGAATCGGGCAACGTCGTTTTTACTTCACGCAATAATGACCGTGAGGCAATCATCAACTGTCCCCACAGTTTGCGCGCTTCAACATAACGAGCGTACCCCGCGTTATTACGAAACCCCAGAAAAATGGCGATAGCAACACCGAGAATGCTGAACGGCGCGAGGGTAAATTTGATGCCCAGATGCGTATACCAGGGCAGCATGAAAATAACCGCGATAGAAAAAAGAAAGTTGAGTAGCAAGCGCGAGGATATTTTGGATAATACTGAACCGTGCCAGACAAAAATACGGCGCAACCAGTGTTGTTGTGGGCGAACAATCATGATTATCTTCAAACATGGAAAAGTCGCCCTATTAAACGTGATTGCGATCACGTTCTCAAGTGTCAATTTACAAATTACCTACAAGACTACAACAATCACAGATGCGACATGTGGCACCTGGTTATGATAAGGGTATATAGGATGTTGTAACTAATAATGCATAATAACAAACCCGGCCGAAACCGGGTTCAGAGATTGCGCCGTTAATTGCCTGATGCGCTGCGCTTATCAGCGCCTCCAACTAGCTATGTGATTTCAGTTAGTTGGAAAAGTGCGGCTGGATGCAGCATAAATGCCTTATCCGGCTTACAAAATAATGCAATTATTAGCACAACGGACGTACAGCTTCGCGCATCCCTTTTTCCAGAATCGCATCCAGGTCATTGGCCACCTGCTCTACCAGACCAGGCACTTGCGTCAGATCCTGCTCCCAGTGGTCTTTTTCTGCCAACACAATAGCAACCAGCGCCTGGGTGTCGATGACACGATCACGATGCTGACTCCACAATTGCTGATAACACTCCAGCCAGTGAGCATCATCCTGCACCGGATAGGTTTCACCGTTACGCTCACCGCGATAGAATGCAATCAGTGCCGCTAACGCGAAAGTGAGACGAGCCGGGAGTTTACCATTCGCCTTCTGCCCTGCCAGCAACTGCGGCAGGATGCGGGTACGGAACTTGGTCATACCGTTGAGCGCAATGGACAGCAACTGATGCTTAATGTACGGGTTACGGAAACGCCCGGTGACTGCACTGGCGAAAGATTCCAGCTCATCTCGCGGCAGATCCAGTACCGGAATAATCTCTTCATAAATGGCTTTTTCAACGAATGCACAGATTTCTGCATCGTTCATCGCTTCGCCTACAGTATCCAACCCAGCCTGAAACGCCACCGGCACCAGCGCGGTGTGAGCGCCATTAAGGATTGCTACTTTGCGCTCTTTATACGGTTTAATATCGTCAACAATCAGTACGTTGAGCGGATATTTATCCAGACGCAATTCAGACGCTAAGGATTTCGGTCCCTGAATCACAAACAGGTAAAAGTGTTCAGCGGTGTCGAGGAAACCATCGTGATAACCGAGTTCTTCTTCCAGTTTCGCTACTTCATCACGCGGATAACCGGTAACGATACGGTCCACCAGCGTAGAACAGAAGCTGTTAGCTTTATCCAGCCATTGAACAAACGCTTCCGGTAGCTGCCACTCTTGCGCATAACGCAGCACCAGTTCACGCAGCGCATCACCATTATAATCAATCAGTTCACACGGAATGATGATCCAACCTTTATCCAGCGCACCGTTGAAATGGCTAAAACGTTCGAACAGCAAACGCGTCAGTTTTGCCGGATAGCTTACCGCTGGCGCATCATCAAATTTGTCGCCTGCATGATAGCTGATGCCCGCTTCGGTGGTGTTAGAGAAGACGAAACGCATTTCCGGATTGTGCGCCAGCTTCAGGAATTCATCGTAGTCACCGTAGACGCTAATTTCACGGTTTACAGAACGAATCAAACGCGCATCGCTGACTGCTTCGCCCTTCTCATTCAGGCCACGAATAATGGTGGTGTACAAACCATCCTGAGTGCTAAGTGACGGCGGGAATGAAGTTTCAATCGGACGAACAACGACCACACCAGAATTCAGATCGGTGTGCTCATTCAGGAGATCAATTTGCCAGTCAACAAAGGCGCGCAGAAAGTTACCTTCACCAAACTGAATGATACGTTCTGGATACTGTGCACCGGGAAAATCGCGACGATTTAGTGTTTTCACAATGGGTTCCCTTTTGATTAGTCATACAACCTGCTTGAATTGGTATAACAGATTAGCAAACTTTAATACGCTGAACCCCTGTTTTGATCAACTCGTGGTGATTAATTAGCAGGTTTAAGAGAAAAATGTGGCGCAGATCATGGTTCTGACGGTATTTATTCAACCGCCAGAGTGGTAGAACACATTATTCTGAAACAGCGGAAAAATAATAAAGCTGTCAGACAACTTCCTCACCATAACGCATGGTGCTGGTGCGGTTACGCCCATCTTTTTTCGAGCGATAGAGACACGTATCAGCTTCAACCATCAATTTATTGAAGTCATCAGTTAGTGTACTGTATGAAGCACATCCACTACCGACACCGATGCTGACCGTAAGATAGAGCGTCTTTTGTTGCCAGGTAAAAGGTTGAAGTTCGACAGCTTTGCGGATTTTCTCCGCCATCAATAGACCATCGACAGGATTCACTGAAGGTACAGCAACGGCAAACTCTTCTCCCCCCATCCGCGCCACCAGCCCTTTATCGCCCACAATTTTCTGAATATGCTGAGCAAATACGCTTAAGACTTTATCGCCACATTCATGACCATAGTTGTCGTTAATGCTTTTGAAATAGTCGATATCAAGCAGCATGACGGTCAGATGTTGTGTCTGTTGCAGCGATGGACTTTTCAGCGCCTCATAAAGACCGGATCGTGAGTACACCTGTGTCAGAAAATCAAAATCGGCACGCAGAGAAACTTGCTTCATCAGTGAATTAATCGCCGCCACGCTAAAGGAAACCATAATTGGGCAAATGGCCATCGTGGCAATGCCCAGACGAGCGGAAAACATTTGCGGAATCGAGAACGGCGAACCAACAGCGATATCAATCACCGAATTAGCCACCAGCACGATTTCTACCGCTCCGGTGATAAAGGTCAACAGACACGTAGCCTGTGGCGTATAGCGCACCGCACACCAGATTAATGCCGGCAGCGGAAATGCCAGACTCCCTGCACCGCCAATCGCCACTGAGGCAATGACCGACACGATCAGCGCAATGACAGGCATCATCTGCTCTGCTTTAAAACGCGGTAATACTCCCGGAATTGCCAGCGTCAGCATACAAGGAACAATCAACACGCCTGTTGAGAATTGTTCACTAAACCAGTCAGCAAGCAAAGGCCAGAAATCAAGACTATCAATACTGACCGAACCAATCGCGCCGACGATGGCACATAATAAAGCGGCAATCAGACAGTAATTAAATAACCGTAAGGCACTTACTGGTTCATATTTATTTTTCCCCAGACGCTTATCCCGTACCACCAACAGAGCAACGGTCACAATAAACATCATATTGGATAAATTAATAACCAGCGAGACCAGCCCCCATTCGGTGGTCATGGCATCATAAGCCAGCATTGCCACGTAACAGATAGCATAGTAATGCAGACGATTAAGCCAGACATAGCGGGCAAATACCCCTGCCATTACACCATTGAGCGGCCAGAAAAGAGAGAGTTCATGAACCAGGCGTAGCTCTGCACCAATAAAATAGAACAGCGTCGTTAGCGCAAAAATTGCAATGCTATTACGTAGCAGATGACCTTCCTGGAACAAACGGAAAGTGGATATGGGGTGTACATACATTAATTATCTGTCCATACAATTGCGGATGGCAATTATCTCAACGCAATAAGTAAATTCTCATAAAGGATAGCATGTTCGCTGACAGCGGCGACAAGGAAAGATATCAGTCAGATGATCTTTTGGCTTTTACCACCATTCTTATGGCTGATTCATCTGTATAACCAGCCAGTGGTAGATAACCGTCACGATATAACGTTGTTGTTCCTCACTTAACGAAACACCCTGCGGAATGTCATGCCACTTAGCCAGACAACCACGGCAACAGGTCGCGGTGGCGTGCTGAGCGATAAACACCGGATGCCCACGCATGGGGGTTTGCTTACCATCGTTCGCCGGTAATGCCGGAGCAAGACGCTTAGCGACAAAATCCGCCGCATGTTGTTCTATAACCGGCGCGCCCTTCTCCAGACAATACTGACGCTCTTTCACGCCCAAACGAAAGCGGGAGCGAAATTTTGAACGGGATAAACGCGCGAAGAGTGGATCAAGTGACTGCATTAATAAACCGAGCGTCCTAATTGTTTCGTCAATTGTTCAAGTACTGCGATACCGGCAAGAGAGTTGCCCGCATCATCCAGTTCCGGGCTCCATACCGCGATAGCCATTTCATGCGGGACGATCGCAACAATACCGCCGCCAACGCCAGATTTCGCCGGAAGCCCCACTCGCCAGGCGAATTCACCCGCGTTCTGGTACATTCCGCTCGTTGCCATCAGCGCATTAATTTGCCGTGCCTGCATCGGCGTTACTACTGGCTCATCGATATGAAAAGCCTTCCCCTGATTCGCCAGAAAGACAAACGTCCGCGCCAGCTCAACACAACTCATTTTCAGTGCGCAGTAATGAAAGTAGTTTTGCAGAACGGTAGTTACATCATGATGGAAATTACCAAACGACTTCATCAGCCAGGCGATCGCCGCATTTCTCGCAGAATGTTCAAACTCGGAACGCGCCACCACCGTATCGTAGGCAATATCAGACACGCCGCTTAAGCCGCGCACCACTTCCAGCATACGCTGCCGCGGGGCGCTTAACCGCCCTTGCAGCATATCGCAGACGACCAACGCACCGGCATTAATAAACGGATTGCGTGGAATGCCCTGCTCCATTTCCAGTTGCACCAGGGAATTGAACGGCGATCCAGACGGATCTTTGCCGACGCGTTGCCAGATCTCCTCTTCGGAGTAATGACGCATAGCGACAACGAGACTGAGCACTTTGGAAATAGATTGAATGGAAAAACGTTCTTGCGCGTCTCCGGCCTGAAAAAGCTGCCCATCAACGGTACAAATGGCAATCCCCAGGCGGGAGCCATCGACGGTTGCCAGTGCCGGAATATAATCTGCGACTTTACCCTGACCAATTAGCGGCCGCACTTGCCGCAAGATGTTTTCTAAAATTACATTATCCATGGCGACAGCCACACTCTGCTCCTTGCTCGCAGGTCTGAAAAGACCTGCGAGTATAACAGAGCTAAATATGTGACGTCAGATCCGGTCTTTCCACACCGTCTGGATATTACAGAACTCATGTAAACCGAAATGGGAAAGCTCACGACCAAAACCACTCTTCTTCACACCACCAAAGGCGACTCGCGCATCGCTGGCGCAAAAACCATTGATAAACACGCCACCGCATTCCAGACGTGCTGCCATCTGTCTGGCTCGTGTTTCGTCAGCGGTAAAGATCGTCGCAGAAAGACCGAACTCGCTGTCATTAGCCAGTTTCAGCGCATGTTCCGCATTTTTTGCTATGGTGATTGCGGCAACGGGGCCAAAAAGCTCTTCACGAAACGCCGTCATTTCGGGGGTGACATTAGCCAGAACCGTTGGCGGATAGTAGTTACCTTCCCCTGCCATCTTTTCTCCGCCCAGTAACAAACGCGCCCCCTGTGCCAGTGTTTTTTCCACCTGATGATGTAGCTCATCACGCAAATCAAAACGTGCCATCGGGCCGAGATCGTTCTCTTCGTCACGTGGATCGCCCATTTTTAACGCCGCTGCAGCCGCTACGAAACGTTCGGTAAATGCCGAAGCAATTCCCTCTTCGATGATAAAGCGTTTTGCCGCCGCACATACCTGCCCGGTATTCTGATAACGTCCGATAACCGCAGCTTTCACGGCCAGCTCCAGATCGGCATCGTTAAGCACAATAAACGGATCCGAACCACCCAGTTCCAGTACGCATTTTTTTAGCGCTGCGCCGGCCTGTGCGCCAATAGCCGCTCCCGCACGGACACTGCCGGTCACCGTGACCGCTGCAATACGCGGGTCTTTAATCATCCGGCTGACACCATCGTTGTCAGCATTCAGCCAACCATATACGCCTTGTGGGATACCGGCATCTTGAAATACCTGGGCAATTAACTGTGCACAACCTGACACATTCGGCGCATGTTTAAGTAAGTAACTGTTACCCGCAAGAATGATAGGAACAGCACCGCGCATGACCTGCCATAACGGGAAGTTCCACGGCATAACCGCAAGGATTGTCCCCATTGGACGATATTCAATGACCGCTTGCTGGTTCTCAACCAGTGTAGGTTCAGCTTTCAGCATTGCCGGGCCATGCTCTGCATACCAGTCGCACAAATTCGCTGATTTCACCACTTCGGCACGCGCCTGTTTGATGGGCTTACCCATTTCACGGGTGATCATTTGCGCCATCTCTTCGCTACGCGTACGCAGAGCCTTAGCGATATCACGCAGTTTCTTCGCCCGGTAATCTATGCTCGTCTCGCGCCAGTCGCGATAGCCTGTCGCCGCAAGCTGAAGAGCGTTTTCAATATCGTCAGCACCAGCCCACGGCAGTGAAGAAAGTTGTTCACCATTGGCTGGATTTATCGAAATGGCATGGGTCGCCGGAGTGATGGTCATTGGGGTATCTCCTTCATGAGTCAGGGTAAAAAGATACGCAGATTTACTCTTACTTTAAAATGAATAATATTAAGCCACTTATTCACGAATTGAGAATACTATGGATCTAACCCAACTGGAGATGTTTAACGCCGTTGCTGAGGCAGGCAGCATTACCCAGGCTGCGGCAAAAGTGCATCGTGTACCTTCTAATCTCACGACCCGTATACGCCAACTGGAAACAGAACTCGGCGTTGAACTGTTTATTCGCGAGAATCAGCGGTTACGGCTTTCTCCCGCCGGGCATAATTTTTTACGCTATAGCCAACAAATTCTCGCGCTGGTGGATGAGGCGCGGAACGTTGTAGCTGGCGATGAGCCGCAAGGTCTGTTTTCTCTCGGGTCGCTGGAAAGCACCGCCGCTGTGCGTATTCCGGCAACGCTGGCTGAATTTAACCGTCGCTACCCTAAAATTCAGTTTTCACTCTCTACCGGCCCATCCGGCACCATGCTGGACGGTGTACTGGAGGGGAAACTGAATGCGGCATTTATCGATGGGCCAATCAGCCATACTGCCATCGACGGGATACCGGTTTACCGCGAGGAGTTGATGATCGTCACGCCACAAGGGCATATGCCAGTAACCCACGCCAGTCAGGTTAATGGCTGTAACATTTATGCCTTCCGTGCCAATTGCTCGTATCGCCGCCATTTTGAGCGTTGGTTTCATGCTGACGGCGCAGCGCCGGGGACTATTCATGAGATGGAGTCATATCACGGCATGCTGGCTTGTGTTATCGCGGGTGCAGGCATTGCGCTTATCCCTCGCTCTATGCTGGAAAGTATGCCAGGGCATCATCAGGTTGAAGCCTGGCCGTTAGGTGAGCAATGGCGTTGGTTAACAACCTGGCTGGTCTGGCGTCGCGGTGCGAAAACACGTCCGCTTGAGGCATTTATTGAGCTGCTGGATGTGCCAGACTAAGCATGATGAAAAAATTTTCTGCTCTGTATGTTGTACCTGCCACTCACGCAGTAGTTGGCACAACATGAAGCGGCAAAACGCGACACAGGTCACAAAGTCATTGTATTCAGATCATTAACCGTTTTAAGATCATTTCATTACCTTTTCGCAACTCACCCGATAATCTGTTATGACAACGAATATTGTTTCCCGCAAAGTGGCGTGGCTACGGGTAGTTACGCTGGCAGTCGCCGCCTTTATCTTCAATACCACTGAATTTGTTCCTGTTGGTCTGCTTTCTGACATTGCGCAAAGCTTCCATATGCAAACCGCACAAGTCGGTATCATGTTGACCATTTATGCGTGGGTAGTGGCGCTAATGTCACTGCCTTTTATGCTAATGACCAGTCAGGTCGAACGCCGCAAGCTGCTGATCTGCCTGTTTGTGGTGTTTATCGCCAGCCACATCCTGTCGTTTTTATCGTGGAGTTTTACTGTTCTGGTGATCAGCCGTATTGGCGTAGCTTTCGCTCATGCTATTTTCTGGTCGATTACGGCGTCACTGGCGATCCGTATGGCACCCGCCGGAAAGCGAGCGCAGGCATTGAGTTTAATTGCCACCGGCACAGCACTGGCAATGGTATTAGGTTTACCTATCGGGCGCATTGTGGGGCAATATTTCGGCTGGCGAACGACATTCCTCGCGATCGGTATCGGGGCGCTTCTTACCCTTCTGTGCCTCATCAAGCTACTGCCATTACTGCCCAGCGAACATTCCGGCTCATTAAAAAGCCTTCCGCAACTGTTCCGCCGCCCGGCATTGATAAGCATTTATTTGCTGACTGTGGTGGTCGTTACCGCCCATTACACGGCATACAGCTATATCGAACCTTTTGTGCAAAACGTTGCGGGATTCAGCGCCAACTTTGCCACGGCATTGCTGTTGATGCTCGGTGGCGCGGGCATTATTGGTAGCCTGATTTTCGGTAAGCTTGGTAACCAGTATGCATCTATTCTGGTCAGTGCTGCGATTGCGCTGTTGCTGGTGTGCCTGGCGTTACTGTTACCTTCGGCAAGTAGCGAGATACACCTCGGCGTACTGAGCATTTTCTGGGGGATCGCGATGATGATCATCGGGCTTGGGATGCAGGTTAAAGTGCTGGCGCTGGCACCGGATGCCACCGACGTTGCGATGGCGCTATTCTCCGGGATATTTAATATTGGCATTGGTGCCGGGGCGCTGGTGGGTAATCAGGTCAGTCTGCACTGGTCAATGTCGATGATTGGTTATGTGGGCGCAGTTCCGGCACTCGCCGCATTGATATGGTCGATCATAATATTCCGCCGCTGGCCTGTGGCACTCGAAGAACAGACACGATAATTGGAAGGCCCGAACGCGGTGCCGGATTCGGCGGGAACGCCTTATCCGGCCTACAAAACCACGCAAATTCAATACATTGCAGAGATCAGGCCTGATAAGCGTAGCGCATCAGGCAATTTTGCTTTTGTTATCAGTCTCAAAGGCCCATTCGGGCCTTTTTTAATGGTAAGTTTTAATAATTTCCAGGATGCCGTTAATAATAAACTGCACACCCATACAAACCAGTAAGAACCCCATCAGGCGGGAGATCGCTTCAATTCCTCCCTTGCCCACCAGCCGCATAATGGCACCAGAGCTACGCAGACTTCCCCATAAAATGACCGCCACCAGGAAAAAGATCAGCGGCGGCGCAACCATCAGTACCCAGTCCGCGAAAGTTGAGCTCTGACGCACAGTGGACGCCGAGCTAATGATCATCGCAATGGTTCCCGGCCCGGCGGTACTTGGCATTGCCAGCGGCACAAAAGCAATATTGGTGCTGGGTTCATCTTCCAGTTCTTCCGATTTACTTTTTGCCTCCGGAGAGTCCGTTGCCTTTTGCTGTGGAAAGAGCATACGAAAACCGATAAACGCAACGATTAGTCCGCCTGCAATCCGCAGACCGGGAATCGAAATGCCGAAGGTATCCATCACCAGTTGCCCGGCGTAATACGCCACCATCATGATGGCAAATACATACACTGAGGCCATCAACGACTGGCGATTACGTTCAGCACTGTTCATGTTGCCCGCCAGACCGAGAAACAACGCTACGGTAGTAAGCGGGTTAGCTAACGGCAGTAACACCACCAGCCCCAGACCAATCGCTTTAAACAAATCTAACATTGGTGATTGTTATCCTGTGTCTCTTAGTTATCAGCGAAAAGTATAAAGGGTAAACAAGGAGAAAGTTTCACTCTTTAACTTTCCTTGCATTGCGCTGACCAAAACTTGAACCGATTTAGCAAAACGTGGCATCTGCCAACCCATTCATTTGACTTATACTTGCCTGGGCAATATTATCCCCCGCAACTAATTACTTGCCAGGGCAACTAATGTGAAAAGTACCAGCGACCTGTTCAATGAAATCATCCCATTGGGTCGCTTAATCTATATGGTTAATCAGAAGAAAGACCGTCTGCTTAACGATTATCTGTCACCGCTGGATATCACTGCGGCACAGTTTAAGGTGCTCTGCTCTATCCGCTGCGCAGCGTGCATTACACCGGTCGAGCTGAAAAAAGTGTTGTCGGTCGACCTGGGAGCACTGACCCGTATGCTGGATCGCCTGGTCTGTAAAGGTTGGGTGGAACGGTTGCCTAACCCGAATGACAAGCGCGGCGTGCTGGTAAAGCTCACCGCCAGCGGCGCGGCAATATGTGAACAATGCCATCAATTAGTTGGCCAGGACCTGCATCAAGAATTAACAAAAAACCTGACGGCGGACGAAGTGGCAACGCTTGAGCATTTGCTTAAGAAAGTCCTGCCGTAAACAAAAAAAGAGGTATGACGATGTCCAGACGCAATACTGACGCTATTACTATTCATAGCATTTTGGACTGGATCGAGGACAACCTGGAATCACCACTGTCACTGGAAAAAGTGTCAGAGCGTTCAGGTTACTCCAAATGGCACCTGCAACGGATGTTTAAAAAAGAAACTGGCCATTCATTAGGTCAATACATCCGCAGCCGTAAAATGACGGAAATCGCGCAAAAGCTGAAAGAAAGTAACGAGCCAATACTCTATCTGGCAGAACGTTATGGTTTCGAGTCCCAGCAAACCCTGACCCGCACCTTCAAAAACTATTTTGATGTTCCGCCGCATAAATATCGGATGGCGAATATACAGGGCGAATCGCGCTTTTTACATCCATTGAATCATTACAATAGTTAGTTAAAACGTGACAACGTCACTTGAGGCAATCATGAAACCACTTTTATCCGCAATAGCAACCGCGCTTATTCTCTTTTCCGCGCAGGGATTTGCGGAACAAACTACGCAGCCGGTCGTTACTCCCTGCGGCGATGAAGTGATTGTTCCTCCATCGCAGGAACAACCCCCTTTCGATTTAAATCACATGGGGACAGGCAGTGATAAGTCGGATGCGCTGGGCGTGCCTTATTATAATCAACACACCATGTAATTAATTCTGGCCCCGGGATATCGGGGCTTATTAGCCTCTCACCTTCACCGCTTTACGCCAGCGCAAACCAAACACATTGATATACAGCCCACCCATTATCAGCACCGCACCGAAAAATTGCAGACCCGTTAATCGTTCATCCAGCAATAATGCCGCACTTGCCAGACCAACTACCGGCACCAGTAACGATAACGGTGCAACACGCCAGGTTTCATAGCGACCCAGCAGCGTCCCCCAGATCCCATAACCGACAATTGTCGCCACAAACGCCAGATACATCAGAGACAAAATGGTGATCATGTCGATAGTGACCAGGCTGTGAATCATGGTTGCAGAACCATCGAGAATGAGTGAAGCGACAAAGAACGGAATAATGGGAATTAATGCACTCCATATCACCAGCGACATCACCGCCGGACGCGATGAATGCGACATGATCTTTTTATTGAAGATGTTGCCACACGCCCAGCTAAATGCTGCCGCCAGGGTCAACATAAAGCCGAGCATCGCTACATGCTGACCGTTCAGGCTATCTTCGATTAACACCAGTACACCAAAAATCGCTAAGGCGATCCCCGCCAGTTGTTTGCCATGCAGTCGCTCACCGAAAGTAAACGCGCCAAGCACGATAGTAAAAAACGCCTGAGCCTGTAATACCAGCGAGGCCAGTCCAGCCGGCATACCGAAGTTAATGGCGCAGAAGAGAAAGGCAAACTGCGCAAAACTGATGGTTAAACCATACCCCAGCAGTAAATTCAGCGGTACTTTCGGCCGTGCGACAAAAAAGATAGCCGGGAAAGCGACCAGCATAAAGCGCATACCGGCCAGCATCAGCGGTGGCATGTTGTGAAGTCCCACTTTGATGACCACAAAATTAAGCCCCCACACCACCACAACCAGTAGCGCCAATAACCCATCTTTTCGCGACATTCTACCGCCTCTGAATTTTCATCTTTTGTAAACAATCAACTTAGCTGAATTTACTTTTCTTTAACAGTTGATTCGTTAGCCATCGTTTCCGACGGCATTAATGGCAAATAAGTCGCTATACTTCGGATTTTTGCCATGCTATTTCTTTACATCTCGAAAACAAAACATAACAAAACGCACCGCCGGACAGCCAAATGAACTTATCCCTGAGACGCTCTACCTGCGCCCTTCTCGCCTCATCGTTGTTATTAACCATCGGACGGGGCGCCACGCTACCGTTTATGACCATTTATTTGAGTCGCCAGTACGGTCTGGGAGTCGATCTGATCGGTTATGCGATGACAATTGCACTAACCATCGGCGTGGTTTTTAGCCTTGGATTTGGCATTCTGGCGGATAAGTTCGACAAGAAACGTTATATGTTACTGGCAATTACCGCCTTCGCCAGCGGTTTTATCGCCATTCCCCTGGTGGACAGCGTAACGCTGGTGGTGCTGTTCTTTGCTCTCATCAACTGCGCCTATTCCGTTTTTGCTACCGTGTTGAAAGCCTGGTTTGCCGATAATCTTTCATCCACCAGCAAAACGAAGATCTTCTCGATCAACTACACCATGCTCAACATTGGCTGGACCATCGGCCCACCGCTCGGCACGCTATTGGTGATGCAAAGCATCAATCTGCCCTTTTGGCTGGCCGCCATCTGTTCCGCGTTCCCCATGCTTTTCATTCAAATTTGGGTAAAGCGCAGCGAGAAAATCATCGCCACAGAGGCGGGTAGCGTCTGGTCGCCAAAAGTTTTGTTACAGGATAAAGCTCTGCTGTGGTTCACCTGCTCTGCCTTTCTTGCTTCTTTCGTGAGCGGTGCTTTTGCCTCGTGCATTTCACAATATGTGATGGTGATTGCTGATGGCGATTTTGCCGAAAAGGTGGTCGCGGTTGTTCTTCCGGTTAATGCTGCGATGGTGGTTACGTTGCAATATTCCGTGGGTCGTCGCATTAATCCGACCAACATTCGCGCATTAATGACGGTGGGCACCCTCTGTTTTGTCGTCGGTCTGATCGGGTTTATCTTTTCCGGCAACAGCCTGCTACTTTGGGGAATTTCAGCCGCGGTATTTACCCTCGGTGAGATCATTTATGCCCCTGGTGAGTACATGTTGATTGACCATATTGCGCCGCCGGGGATGAAAGCCAGTTATTTTTCCGCCCAGTCATTAGGCTGGCTTGGCGCAGCGATAAATCCACTGGTGAGTGGTATCGTGCTCACTACCATGCCGCCTTCCTCGCTGTTTGTCATCTTAGCGTTGGTGATCATTGCGGCGTGGATGCTGATGTTAAAAGGTATTCGCACCAGAACGTGGGGGCAGCCGGTGCTTTGTTGACGGACGAGCCGTGCCAGTGTGGTACGGCGCTGCGGATTATTTTCCTGCGACAACGGCGATTAATACGCGTACAGGATTATCTGCAAAATTCGGCTTTTAACATCGATAAAATTGCCGAGCTGACGGGGTTTGGTAATTCAGCGTTACTGCGTCATCATTTTCACCAGCGTTTTTTATTATCCCCTTCACAATATCGGAAAAACAACCGACCACCATCACATTAACCACCTAATTCAGCCTTCGTTTAGGTTACCTCTGCTAATATCTTCCTCATTGAGATGAAAATTAAGGTAAGCGAGGAAATACACCACACCATAAACGGAGGCAAATAATGCTGGGTAATATGAATGTTTTTATCGCCGTACTGGGAATAATTTTATTTTCTGGTTTTCTGGCCGCGTATTTCAGCCACAAATGGGATGACTAATGAACGGAGATAATCCCTCACCTAACCGGCCCCTTGTTACAGTTGTGTACAAGGGGCCTGATTTTTCTGACGGCGAAAAAAAACCGCCAGTAAACCGGCGGTGAATGCTTGCATGGATTGATTTGTGTTTTGCTTTTACGCTAACAGGCATTTTCCTGCACTGGTAGCGGATCGCTGACACAGTAGCATCACGTTTCTCAATGAATGTTAAACGATGTTTAAACTCGAGTAATCACGCTCTGTTCATCAATAAACATGCAGCGGTTTCTTCCGGTCTGCTTACCTTCATACATTGCTCTGTCTGCTCTTCCGATTACCGCATCCAGCGACTCTTCAGGAAATGCCCGGCTGACTCCAGCGGTCACGGTTATGTTGATATGCCCGTCAGAATGTGCAATTGCGTGGTTATCGACTAACTGGCAAATACGAACTCCGGCACGGCATGCCTCTTCATCATTAGCAGCTTTGACGATGATGATAAATTCTTCGCCGCCATAGCGATAAACCGTTTCGTAATCACGCGTCCAGGTAGCTAAGTAAGTTGCCAGCGTGCGTAATACCACATCGCCTATTAAATGCCCGTAGGTATCATTAACCAATTTAAATCGGTCTATATCCAGCAATATTAAATAGAGATTCAACGGCTCAGCATTGCGTAATTGATGATCAAAGGACTCATCAAGAACCCGACGACCGGGTAAGCCAGTCAGAACATCCATATTGCTACGAATAGTTAAAAGGTAAATTTTGTAATCGGTTAATGCCGCGGTAAAAGAAAGTAACCCGTCCTGAAATGCGTCAAAATGCGCTTCCTGCCAGCGATTTTCGACAATAGCCAGCATTAACTCCCGTCCGCAGATATGCATATGCTGATGCGCAGAATCCATTAGCCGAACGTAAGGTAATTCATCGTTATCGAGTGGCCCCAGATGATCAATCCACTGACCAAACTGGCACAGCCCATAAGAATGGTTATCTGTAATTTCTGGCTTACTGGCATCTTTCGCTACCACGCTGTGAAACATACTCACCAGCCACTGGTAATGGGCATCAATAGCCTTATTGAGATCTAACAAGATGGCATCGATTTCCGTTGTCTTCTTGATCATTGCCACTCCTTTTTCACAGTTCCTTGTGCGTTCTATTGTAACGGGAGAAAAGAAAACTTATGTCAACAATTCCATAGAAAAATATTTACTAATGGATAAAAACATAACCGCGTGATTTAAAACAAAATACGCAGAAAAAAATAATTAAATCTGGCAAAACAGGTTCAATTTAAGCCAGAAGATATAATACTGATTATGCCGAAGGGGGGAAAACAATGGCCAGATGGATTAGAGCATCTGGCAGTATTATAATTCTACAAATGTACGGAGATACCGAATAACAATTCCAGGCATAGCAGTGGGAAACTAAAAACAGAAATGAATAACATAGTATATATTGCCCCGGGCAGGAATCAGTCCGGGGCAATATGGGAGAGTTAAACATCCAGCCCGCGATGTTGCAACATTGGTGCAATCTGTGGTGCCTTACCGCGCCATTGACGATACAGACGTTCTAAATCTTCGCTGTTGCCTTTGGAGAGGATTGCCTCGCGAAAATATTGCCCATTTTCACGCGTTAATCCGCCCTGCTCAACAAACCACTGATAACCATCGTCTGCCAGCATTTGCGTCCACAGATACGCGTAGTAACCCGCCGCATATCCTCCGCCAAAAATGTGGGCGAAATAACTGCTGCGATAACGTGGCGGTACAGCAGGAAGATCCATATTTTCCGCCACCAGCGCCCGCTGTTCGAAATCGTCCACATCCTGCATCGCCTCATTCTCTTGCAAACAGTGCCAACGCATATCGAGAAGCGCAGCACTAAGCAGTTCGCTCATCTCATAGCCTTTATTGAACAGGCTGGCATTGCGCATTTTCTGTTGCAGAGTTTCCGGCATGGCTTCTCTGGTTTGATAATGTCGGGCATAGCGGGCGAACACCTGCGGATGCGTTGCCCAGTGTTCGTTGATTTGCGACGGAAATTCAACAAAATCACGCGGCGTATTGGTGCCGGAAAGCGTGGCATAACGCTGGCAGGCAAACAGACCATGCAATGTATGTCCAAACTCATGGAATAAGGTAATAACGTCATCCCACAGCAACAAGGCAGGCTCACCAGCGGCGGGTTTTTGATAATTGCAAACGTTATAAATTACCGGGCGCGTTTCATTGAGCGTAGATTGCTCGACAAAATTACCCATCCACGCGCCGCCACTTTTTGAATCACGGGCGAAGAAGTCACCGTAAAATAGCGCCAGTCCAACACCGTTATGATCAAAGATTTCCCAGACCCGCACATCCGGGTGATATACCGGTATATCAAACCGTTCGACAAACTTAATGCCGAAAAGCTGATTGGCGGTCCAGAATACCCCTTCATTCAGTACCGTGTTTAATTCAAAATAAGGTTTGAGTTGCGCCTCATCAAGATCGAATTTCTCACGACGTACCTGTTCGGCGTAAAACGCCCAGTCCCACGGCTGTGCGCTAAAACCGTCTTGCTGTTTTCCGATAACCGCCTGAATAGACGCTAATTCATCGCTCGCACGCTGACGCGCCGCCGGAACAATTTCCCGCATAAAGTTGAGTGCCGCTTCTGGCGTTTTTGCCATCTGGTCGGCTATTTTCCATGCGGCATAATGAGGGAAGCCAAGTAATGTTGCCTGTTGCGCGCGGATCTCCACCAGCCGTTGAATGATAGCGCGGGTATCGTTGGCATCGTTTTTTTCCGCACGCGTCCAGGCTGCAGTGAACAGTTTTTCACGTGTGGAACGATCGCGGAGTTCCGCAAGCGCCGGTTGTTGCGTAGTGTTCAGCAGCGGGATAAGCCATTTGTTATCCAGACCTTTCTCGCGAGCCGCCCCGGCCGCCAGGGCAATCTCTTGCTCACTCATGCCTGCCAGTTGCTGAATATCGTCAACCACCACTCCACCGGATTTGTTCGCAGCTAATAACCGCTGGTTAAACTGACTGGTCAGCGTCGCGGCTTCGGTGTTCAGCACTTTTAATTTTGCTTTATCCGCATCTTCAAGTTGGGCTCCGGCAAGGACAAAACGCTGATGAATAACGTCAACCAGTCTAATGGATTCACTATCAAGCCCCAGGGATCCGCGGCGCTGCCAGACTGCATCCACCCGCGCGAATAATTCGCCGTTCAGATAGATATCATTAGCCAGTTCCGCCAGTTCGGCGGAAAACTGTTCATCAAGACGCTGTAACTCATCGTTGGTATGCGCCGCTGTCATGGCAAAAAAGACGCTGGTGACGCGGGTAAGCAATTCACCGCTCTGTTCCAGCGCCAAAATCGTGTTAGTGAAATCAGGTGTCTGCGGGTTGATCGCGATAGCGGTAATCTCAGCCCGCTTTTGCCGCATCCCCTCGTCGAAAGCCGGACGATAGTGATGATCTGCAATTTGATCAAAACGGGGAGCCAGATACGGCAGTGTGCTTTGCACAAGGAAAGGGTTCATTGTTGTCATTTTCTTCTCCTGAACGCGAGGTGTCCCATAGCGTAGGCTGACTGGTAACGGAGTGCAAACCAGTATTACCTGCTCTTAAGCATCACGTGCTATGTTAAGGGACACACAAAAGCGTTGAGGAACAGTGAGATGATCGTTTTAGTAACTGGAGCAACGGCAGGTTTTGGTGAATGCATTACTCGTCGTTTTATTCAACAAGGCCATAAAGTTATCGCTACGGGTCGACGCCAGGAGCGGTTGCAGGAGTTAAAAGACGAGCTGGGCGATAACCTTTATATCGCCCAGCTCGATGTTCGTAATCGCGCCGCTATTGAAGAGATGATGGAATCGCTTCCTGCCGATTGGCGTGACATTGATATTCTGGTGAATAACGCCGGGCTGGCGCTGGGTATGGAACCTGCACATAAAGCCAGTGTCGAAGACTGGGAAACAATGATTGATACCAACAATAAAGGCCTGGTGTATATGACGCGTGCCGTGCTGCCTGGCATGGTTGAGCGTAATCGAGGTCATATTATTAACATTGGTTCAACGGCAGGTAGCTGGCCATATGCTGGTGGCAACGTTTATGGCGCAACAAAAGCATTCGTTCGTCAATTCAGCCTGAATCTGCGTACTGACCTGCATGGCACTGCGGTTCGTGTCACTGACATCGAGCCAGGTCTGGTCGGCGGTACTGAATTTTCCAATGTCCGCTTTAAAGGCGATGACGGTAAAGCGGAAAAAACCTATCAAAACACCGTTGCGCTGACGCCAGAAGATGTCTGTGAAGCCGTCTGGTGGGTGGCGACTCTCCCGGCTCACGTTAACATCAATACTCTGGAAATGATGCCAGTTACCCAGAGCTATGCCGGACTGAATATCCATCGCCATTAATTTTTATACCCGGCCTAACCGCCGGGTTATTGTTTGTCACAAAAAAGTGGTAGACTTGCTCAGTTAACCCACTCAAAAGCAAGAACGAATGACCGTCGAAACACAACTCAATCCCACGCAACCAGTCAATCAACAGATTTATCGTATTCTCCGTCGCGACATTGTGCATTGTCTGATTGCACCGGGTACGCCGTTATCGGAAAAAGAAGTTTCTGTTCGTTTCAATGTGTCGCGCCAGCCAGTTCGTGAAGCCTTCATTAAGCTGGCGGAAAATGGCCTGATTCAAATTCGCCCGCAACGTGGCAGCTACGTCAATAAAATCTCCATGACTCAGGTACGCAACGGTAGTTTTATCCGCCAGGCCATTGAGTGCGCCGTAGTCCGCAGAGCGGCGACCATGATTACCGATAGCCAGTGCTACCTGCTTGAGCAAAATCTCCACCAGCAACGTATAGCCATTGAACGCAAACAACTGGATGATTTTTTTGAACTTGATGATAACTTCCACCAAATCCTGACGCAGATTGCCGACTGTCAGCTCGCGTGGGACACCATTGAAAACCTGAAAGCGACCATTGACCGGGTACGCTATATGAGTTTTGACCACGTCTCGCCACCAGATATGTTGCTACGCCAACACATGGATATTTTTACTGCGCTACAAAAGCATGATGTCACTGCGGTAGAAAAAGCAATGACACTGCATTTGCAGGAAATAAGTGAATCCGTGCAGCAAATCCGCCAGGAAAACAGCGACTGGTTTAGCGAAGAGTAATTCATGTCCTCTCATCCCACCCGGGATGAGACTCCATTCCCTTCTTCTGGTTCATGCAAGCATCAAAAAAGATGTGAACTTGATCATAAACAAAAAAATATTCACTCGACAGGAGTATTTATATTGCGCCCGTTACGTGGGCTTCGACTGTAAATCAGAAAGGAGAAAACACCTATGACGACCTACGATCGTAACCGTAACGCAATCACCACTGGCAGCCGTGTTATGGTTAGCGGCACCGGTCACACTGGCAAGATCCTGTCGATTGATACTGAAGGTCTGACCGCAGAGCAAATCCGCCGCGGAAAAACCGTGGTTGTTGAAGGTTGTGATGAAAAACTCGCGCCTCTGGACCTGATTCGTCTCGGCATGAACTAAGCGTGTGAATGCCGCCGATGGCGGCATTGCTGTTTTTATGCCACGGTATATTTTGCCACGGTTGCTTTCGCGCCTTCAGTCAATAAAGACAAATACGCCTCTGTTACTTTATCTGTGAATAAAGCATTGTTCGGCAAATCGTTACCAAAGATCGCCTCAATCGCTATCAATGCCCGCACGCGTTCTTTCCCTTCCTCACTATTTTGTACGGTCTGCTGGATCACAGACAATAACGGGTCGCTGATCTCAATTGGATTACCCAGCTCATCTACACCGCCGACATAACGCATCCAACCCGCGACACCAAGCGCCAGGAGATTAAATGAACTGCCATGCGCCAAATGCCAGCGCACAGAATCCAGCATACGTTGCGGCAGTTTCTGACTACCATCCATCGCAATCTGCCAGGTCCGATGGCGTAAAGCAGGGTTACTGTAGCGCTCAATCAATCGGTTAGCATAATCTTGCAGATCCACCCCCTGCACTTTCAGCGTCGGTGCCTGTTCCTGCAACATTAATGTAAGCGCTGCACGGCGATAATTATCATCTTCCATACAATCATTAATATGCTGATAACCCGCCAGATATCCCAGATAAGCCAGGAAGGAATGGCTGCCGTTGAGCATACGCAGTTTCATCTCTTCATATGGCAGTACATCACTAACCAGTTCGGCTCCCGCTTTTTCCCATTCCGGGCGTCCGGCAACAAAGTTATCTTCAATCACCCACTGGCGGAAAGGTTCACAGGCAACACCTGCCGGATCACGCACACCGGCGAGTTGTTCGATTTTATCCAGTGTTTCTGCCGTGACCGCGGGTACAATGCGATCCACCATTGTCGATGGGAAAGTCACGTTTTCTACAATCCATTGCGCCAGTTTTTCGTCGACAGCACGCGCATAAGAAGTGACAACGTCACGCATAACATGACCATTCTCAGGCATGTTATCGCACGACATCACCGTAAATGCCTGTAACCCTGCCGCTTTACGTCGTGCCAACGCCTCGACGATAACCCCTGGTGCCGTTTTGGGCTGGTGAGGATTGTTCAGATCAGCGACGATCATTGGGTGATCCAACATTAACTGGCCGCTCGCCGGTGAGTGGAAATAACCTTTCTCCGTAATTGTCAGGGAGACAATAGCAATTTGCGGTTCACACATGGCAGCCAGTACCGCTTCCAAACCGTCGATTTGCACATGCAGCGCTTTTTTCACTACGCCAATGACACGAGCAGTCCAGGCATCTGCGGACATCTCCGCAACGGTATAGAGATTATCTTGTTGCTTTAGATCGACGATTTGCTGTTCCCCGCCGATTAAGTTGACCTCATAATATCCCCAGTCACTGAAATGTTCAGCGGCAAGAATATCGGCATACACGCCTTGATGCGCGCGATGAAATGCGCCAAAACCTAAATGAACAATTCGAGGTATCAAATTATTACGCTCATAGACAGGAAGCGTAGCCTTCGCTGATAACAAATTATTTCCCATGATCCCATATCCTAATTGTCAATAATATTCTTGACTATATGTAATTCTGCTTTACACATTTAACAATAAAACGCTTACATGCCTCATAAAAATCAAGGTGACACTTGTCACCTTGAATAATTTATATTAATGCTTTGCCCACTCCTGATATTCTGATTTTAATTTTCGTGGCGCAGTTTCTGGCATCAGAATCAAACCACCAATAGAAATAACACCAAGAACAATCACATAAATAGCCATGCCATAATAATGACCACCGGTAACCTGAAGGATTTTTACTGCAACCAACCCCAATACTCCGCTACCTATTAATGAGCCTAATTGCCAAATTAGAGCAATACCACTGCACCGAATATGGGTTGGGAATAACTCAGGGAAAAAAGATGCCTGCGGTGCATAACACATGCTATGACCAAAACTAATGACAATTATCATTACCAACTGTGTTAGCCAGAAGTTATCTTGATTGATAGCCAGGAAAAAAGGAATAATCATGATAACTTGTAATAAAGCGCCCATAATATAAACAGGTTTACGACCAATCTTGTCACAAAGCGCCCCCATTAAAGGAATTGCGAACACTTCTATAATGACGGCGACAATCATCGTCTCCATTAAAATATTAGCATCCAGATTGTTAGCTTTCCCGTAAGCCAATACAATTACAGTAAACATCGCGAATGTACAGGCTTCAATCAGTTTTGCGCAAACGCCTTTTGCTACAATGCCTGGATAATCACGTATAACTTCAATTAGAGGGCGAGACTCCTCTGCTTTTGTTTCCCTAATTTGAGCAAATACAGGAGACTCATCAATTTTTAAACGAATAAATAATCCTACGATTACAAGTAACAGGCTCAATAAAAATGGAATACGCCAACCATAGTCCATCATCGCTTCTGGAGTTAACGTCGCATTGAGTATTGCGAATAATGCCATCGGAAGTAAAAAGCCTACTGGAGCACCAATCTGAACCCAACTGGCAAAAAAACCACGTCGTTTGGGCTCAGCATATTCAGCAGTCATCAATACAGCACCAGCCTGTTCGCCTCCAACCCCAAAACCTTGTAAGACTCGTATAAATATTAATAATGCCGGAGCCCATATACCGATCTCTTCATAGGTTGGTAGTAACCCAATGCAAAAAGTGCCCAATCCAACAATTAAGATCGTAATAACCAATGCTTTTTTTCTTCCGACTTTATCACCTATATGCCCAAATACAATCCCTCCCAGAGGTCGAGCAAGAAAGCCAACAGCATATGTGGCAAACGCGGCCAGTGTACTAATTAAAGGATCATCACTGGGGAAAAATAAATGACCGAAAAATAATACTGCCGCTGTGCCATAAGCAAAAAAATCGTAGTATTCAGCAGCAGTACCAATCGCTGAAGCCGACGCAACACGTCGAACGACAGGTGTATTTTTGATTTCATTTTTTATATCGACGGAACTAACCATAAAAATATACCTTTGTAGGATTGAGGAATAATCAACATCCATGTCGCAAGTTTTTTACCTTACCAGTTCCATAACGTGCCATCTTCCAGACGTGCGACTGGCAGATAAGCAGGTTCGTAGGGATATTTCGCCGCCAGCTTTTCATCGAACTCGATGCCAATACCTGGCTTGTCACCCGGATGCATATAGCCGTTATCGAAGCTCCAGTTGTGCGGGAACACTTCGAGCATTTGTTCTGAGTAGCCCATGTATTCTTGTACGCCAAAATTCGGCACCCACAGGTCAAAGTGCAAAGCCGCAGCCATGCAGACTGGTGACAAATCGGAAGGGCCGTGTGAGCCTGTGCGCACCTGATAAAGCGAAGCAAAATCCGCAATCCGACGCATACCGGTAATGCCGCCTGCATGGGTCAGCGTGGTACGGATATAGTCGATAAGTTGCTCTTCAATGAGCTGTTTGCAGTCCCAAATGCTATTGAATACTTCACCCACCGCAATTGGCGTGACGGTATGTTGGCGAATCAGACGGAAACACTCCTGGTTTTCTGCGGGGGTCGGATCTTCCATCCAGAACATGCGAAAATCTTCAATGCTTTTACCAAAGCGCGCCGCTTCAATAGGTGTTAAGCGATGATGCATGTCATGCAGCAAATGTTCATCAAAACCAAACTTGTTACGTACCGCGTCGAACAGTTTTGGCATGAAGTCGAGATATTTTTCCGTTGACCACAACTGCTCTTCTGGCCACTGCCCTTTGGTCGCAGGTTCATAGGCCTGCCCTTTTCCTTTGGACATACCGTAAGTCGTTTTCATGCCAGGAATACCGCACTGCACGCGGATGGCCTTGAATCCCAGTTCCTGATGACGGGCATAATCATCCAGTGCCTCATCAATACTGTGACCGGTGGTATGGCAATAGACCATCACCCCTTCGCGAGAGGCGCCGCCGAGTAACTGGTAAAGCGGCATGTTGGCAGCTTTGGCTTTAATGTCCCATAGCGCCATATCAACGGCTGAAATGGCCGACATAGTCACCGGGCCGCGACGCCAGTAAGCACCTTTATAGAAAAACTGCCAGATATCTTCGATACGGTGGGCATCGCGGCCTATAAGTTGCGGACACAGGTGATCCTGCAAATAGGACGCAACGGAAAGCTCGCGTCCGTTGAGAGTGGCATCACCAAGACCGGTAATACCGTCCTCGGTGGTGATTTTTAAGGTGACGAAATTACGCCCCGGACAGGTAACAAAAACTTCAGCCCCTACAATCTTCATGTTCTATTCCTTGCATCGCTTATCGTGATGCATGAAATCTACGCAACTGAGCTACTACCATACAAGTATGAAGATCAAAAAAAGCCAGAACGATCACAAAAAAAAGCGCATATTTGCGCCATGAATAGTTCTAAAAATAGTCAAAACTTATTGTTTTTCAGTGCCCTGAAAACGCGTATGTCATTGATAATAAAATATCTTATAGACCAGAAAAATCAGGCACGTCCCCAGCCAGCAACAATAATCAACATACCGCAAAGCGCAATTATCGCGCCTGTCCAGTCGTAGAGACTGAGCTTCACCCCATCCACCACACGCAGCCAAATCAACGCCGTACAGACATAAACGCCACCATAAGCCGCATAAACTCGCCCACTTGCTGCGGGATGTAACGTTAACAGCCAGACAAACAGCGCCAGGGAAATCCCCGCCGGAACCAACAGCCAGACGCTGGCATTTCGTTTCAGCCATAACCAGGGTAAAAAGCAACCCATGATTTCACACAGGGCAGTAACAAAAAACAGTAACGTTGTTTTAATCATCTTTGTCACTTATTGACATCATGTATATTTATAGGGCGACATAATATCATCAACATATACATCCTTCTGTTACGTTTCGTGTTCACAGTGGATCGTGTAAAATCGCCTTTAATCATTCATACAAGGAATGAATCATGAATATCACTCTCTGCAAAAAACTCAGCCTGCTCGCTTTTCTGCTGCCTTGCGCACTGGCATTTAGCGCAACTACTCATGCAGAAACTAACAAACTGGTGATTGAATCTGGCGACAGCGCACAGAGTCGCCAGCAGGCGGCGATGGAAAAAGAGCAATGGAATGACACGCGTAATCTGCGTCAGAAAGTCAACAAACGCACCGAGAAAGAATGGGATAAAGCTGACGCCGCATTCGATAACCGCGATAAATGTGAGCAGAGTGCCAACATTAATGCCTACTGGGAGCCGAATACTTTACGCTGTCTGGACCGTCGTACTGGCCGCGTAATCATCCCCTAACCTGTTATTGATATAAGGAATGTAAGGACACGTTATGACAAGCGCCCACAGTGTTAAGCTACGTCCGCTGGAGCGTGAAGATTTACGCTATGTGCATCAACTCGACAATAACGCCAGCGTAATGCGTTACTGGTTTGAGGAACCCTACGAAGCCTTCGTTGAACTCTCTGATCTGTACGATAAACATATTCACGATCAGAGTGAACGCCGTTTCGTCGTGGAATGTGATGGCGAAAAAGCCGGTCTGGTAGAGCTGGTGGAAATTAACCACGTCCATCGCCGCGCTGAATTTCAGATAATCATCTCCCCGGAATACCAGGGTAAAGGTCTGGCAACCCGCGCCGCGACATTAGCGATGGATTATGGCTTCACTGTTCTTAATCTCTATAAACTTTATCTGATCGTCGATAAAGAGAATGAAAAAGCGATTCATATTTACCGTAAGCTCGGTTTTACGGTCGAAGGTGAACTGATGCATGAATTCTTTATTAACGGTCAATATCGCAATGCCATTCGCATGTGCATATTCCAGCATCAGTATCTGGCGGAACATAAAACGCAGGGGCAGACTCTACTGAAACCGACCGCGCAATAGCATTAATAATAATCAATGGTATTTTTGATGGTGTAAACCCGTTCGACAGCGGGTTTTTCCCCCTCATCCACAATGATTAATTGGCAGTCCACCGGATTGGCGTGGCTGTCATATTCACAGGTCTGCCTGATATTACCAACCTGTTGATTATTCAGCAAAGTAATGGCCGTATAATCGAGTTTTTTGATCGGATCCTTTGACGGTGTCGCGGTGACAGATAACGTTTTGTCGTTGCTTATTGTCGTTTTACCCAGCGGATACCCCTGGCCATCATACCGATACTCCATCTTCATCTGTTTACTGCTGGCTTTAACCACGAAGCCATTATCATCGGTTTCCCAACTCACCCCTGCGGAAGGTAATTCCGCTAACTGACATTTCCCCTGTAAACGTACTCGCTTCTCCAGCGTCTGTGCATCACGGTAATAATTTGCGTCTAACACCAGGGCAACTACAGTATTATTCTCCAGATCCAGCAATTCGAGAGAATCAAAACAGCCTTCTTCCGATAAAGTACCTGAAACGCGCTTCGTTACTTCCCCTTGCTCATTTATTAATGTCTGAGTGAAATCCTTAACCGGACCACGCAGCGGATCAAAATCGAATTCATTAGAGAAACTGGCCATCTCTGGCGTAAAAGAGAGCGTTACTTCTGTGCGGTCACATCCTGTAAGCGTTATCGCGAGCAAACATGGCAGTAATTTGGCATTCACATCAGTCACCTGACAGTAAAGATGATTCTCAATCATAGTAGCAAATACAGTAATTTACACGTGAAATGCTATGCTTAGGTAGTAATATTCATGTAAGGAGCCAATGATGAAAAACGTCGCCTGTAGTGCCGCACTTCTGCTCGCCCTGGCCTCATCCACAGTGCTCGCCGCGTCGGATTCTTGTGAGCGTATAAAAAGCGATATTTCACAGCGCATTATCAATAACGGCGTCCCGGAAAGCAGCTTCACTTTAAGTATTGTGCCGAATGATCAGGTTGATCAGCCTGATTCACAGGTCGTCGGGCATTGTGCCAACGACACGCATAAAATTCTCTATACCCGCACCACCAGCGGTAATGTTTCTGCCCACTCTCAACCAACCCATGATAGTGGCCCTGCCGAACCGCAGCAATAAACCTGTGGCTGCCTGATACGACGCTTACGCGTCTTATCAGGTCTACGTCCAGGTCTGGCGCGTGTGGTATTGTTATGCACTGGTCTAAGATGCAGGCTGTGTTCACTAATCCACGCCATAACCCTTGCCGGGTTTGTGCGGGAATGAATCCTCATACCTGATGGCGAGATGATCGGGCGTGCGCTCTTTTATGGCCTGCATATGACCGTCGGAATGGCCGTCGCAGGTTAACAAATTAGTGCGGGTTACCCCGCACGTTTCAGGATGATAAGAATGACGCATTTTTCACAACAAGATAATTTTTCTGTCGCGGCGCGCGTGCTGGGCGCGCTGTTTTATTACGCTCCAGAGAGTGCAGAAGCCTCTCCGCTGGTTTCTGCGTTAACCGGCGACGGCTGGGATACCCAGTGGCCCTTGTCACAAACGTCATTAGCACCGCTGGTAACGACTTTTAAGGAAGAGTGTGAAGAGTCGCGTAATCAGGCCTGGCAACGGCTGTTTGTCGGCCCGTATGCGCTACCGTCACCGCCGTGGGGATCTGTCTGGCTGGATCGCGAATCGGTGCTGTTTGGCGATTCTACATTGGCGCTCCGTCAATGGATGCGCGAAAAAGGCATTCAGTTTGAAATGAAACAAAACGAACCGGAAGATCATTTTGGTTCACTGCTATTGATGGCAGCATGGCTGGCAGAGAACGGTCGCCAGACCGAGTGCGAAGAATTGCTGGCGTGGCACCTTTTACCGTGGTCGACACGTTTTCTTGAGGTGTTTATCGAAAAAGCAGAACACCCTTTTTATCGCTCACTCGGTGAGCTGGCCCGTTTAACACTGGCACAATGGCAGTCACAATTGTTAATTCCTGTCGCGGTTAAGCCTCTGTTTCGTTGAATAATCGTTAGTATGACCGAAAGGCGGTAACTGCACGCCTTTCGGATAAAATAAGTGACAACGTCACGATTAATTTCTCATAAAGCACATACAGCTTTTGCTCCAGACCCCTTTTCCCGCAAAATAGATGCCTGTGTTTAATTTGCCATTTCTGCTCATGCATCATCTACACATCTACCCGGATCTACGCACCATGTTCCGCCGTCTGTTTATTGCGACGGTGATCGGTATTCTCGCGGCTCTTGCCGTCGCAGGGTTTCATCATGCGATGCTGTTGCTGGAGTGGTTGTTCCTGAACAATGATTCCGGAAGTCTGGTTAATGCTGCCATGAACCTTTCGCCGTGGCGTCGCCTGCTAACTCCGGCACTTGGCGGACTGGCAGCAGGTCTATTGCTGATGGGATGGCAGAAATTCACGCAACAACGCCCTCACGCGCCTACCGATTATATGGAGGCATTACAAACCGATGGGCAGTTTGATTATGCCACCAGTCTGGTCAAATCTTTCGCGTCTTTGCTGGTGGTGACGAGCGGCAGTGCCATTGGACGTGAAGGTGCGATGATCCTGTTGGCAGCGCTTGCCGCCTCCTGGTTTGCACAACGTCTTACACCGCGTGAAGAGTGGAAATTGTGGATTGCCTGTGGCGCTGCTGCGGGGATGGCTGCGGCCTATCGCGCCCCGCTTGCCGGAAGTTTGTTTATTGCTGAAGTGCTGTTTGGCACCATGATGCTGGCCTCTCTCGGTCCGGTGGTAATTTCCGCCGTAGTGGCACTGCTTGTCAGCCATCTTCTTAATAATAGCGATGCTTTGCTCTACAGCGTGCAACTCTCAGTAATAGTTAAGACCCATGACTATGCGCTGATTATTAGTACTGGTGTACTGATGGGACTGTGCGGTCCACTGTTTTTAAAGCTAATGAACGCCAGTCATCGGGGCTTTGTTAATCTCAAACTTGCGCCCCCCTGGCAACTGGCATTGGGAGGTTTGATCGTGGGACTGCTTTCCCTGCTCACACCGGCTGTGTGGGGCAACGGCTATAGTACGGTACAATCCTTTTTAACTGCCCCGCCACTGCTTACGGTCATTGCAGGGATCTTTCTTTGCAAACTTTTTGCCGTGCTGGCCAGCAGTGGTTCCGGCGCGCCAGGCGGTGTGTTTACGCCAACACTATTTATCGGACTGGCTATTGGTATGCTGTATGGTCGTAGCCTGGGGTTATGGCTTCCTGGCGGAGAAGAAATTACGCTGTTACTCGGGCTAACCGGGATGGCAACACTACTGGCTGCAACCACGCATGCGCCAATTATGTCGACATTGATGATATGCGAAATGACCGGGGAGTATCAGCTACTCCCCGGTTTATTAATTGCTTGTGTGATTGCGTCAGTAACGTCGCGGACGTTACACCGTGACTCTATCTACCGCCAACACACTGCGCAGCATGGGTAAGCGGATGTATTGCCCCAGTTCACGCTGTTCTGCGCGCGGCAAATAAGGCAGTTCGCCAATGAGCGGTGCCGGGAGTTTTTTACCCAATACATCTATGATTTCAGCGTAATGTGCTAACCCTGGGTTGATACGGTTAGCCACCCAGCCAATGAGCGGAAGACCATCGTTCGCAATCGCCTGTGCGGTCAGAAGCGCATGGTTAATACAGCCTTCCTGAATGCCCACCACCATCAACACCGGTAGCTGCTCCTGAACCACCCATTCAGAGAGCGGACGCAGGTCATTCATCAGACTACGCCAGCCGCCAGTGCCTTCGACCACCACATGGTCGACTTTATTCGTCAGGTTAGCCAGACCATTTGAAATGAGGGTGTAATTGATCGGGCAACTGTGCGCCACACTACTTTCTTCTTCGCTTAACGCAATGGGATTGACTGCTTCATAAGGCAGTTCAATAGATGAAACACTCTGCAACACCAGGGCATCTTTATTACGTAGCCCATCGGGTGTCTCTTTGCTCCCCTTCGCTACGGGTTTATACCCCGCAACCGTTTTTCCCTGGGAGGCTAACGCTTGTAGCAATGCGCGGGAAACCACCGTTTTCCCTACAGAAGTGTCTGTACCTGTTATAAAGAAACGCTTCAGCATCACTAACTCCACCGTTATGCTTCACAAATATAAGCCAGGAAAATAATTCAACTTTGGAAGTCTAAGTTATGCTTTCCTGCCCCAATTTGAGATAGCGCAAATTTTGGTAGAACAGTTAAAAAATGTTAACCCTGCAACAGACGAATCAACAAAGAACCGTTATACATAGCGTCTTTTACCAATGCGGCTCCCGCCATCGTCCCCTGATTAGAAAACTGAGTGCTTTCGACGCTAATGTGCTGGCTGTAGGCAGGAAGCGCCTGCTGACGGATGCTGTCAGAAATGACAGGGAACAGGATCTCTGCCGCTTTGCTTAACGGTGAACCAATCAGTATTTTTTGTGGGTTAAATAAATTCACCATGATGGCAAGAATGCGCCCAACATGCGCCCCCACACCGGTAATAATATCTTTTGCCAGCAGATCGCCCCGCAGTGCCGCCTGGCACAATGAGTCCACGGTTAACGGCTGTCCGTGTAACATCGAACTCATGGATTGATTCAAACGTAATTGCGCCAGTTCAAGAATGCTGTCAACACTGGCGATGGTTTCCAGGCAGCCGTGGTTACCGCAATAACAGCGTTTTCCATAGGGGTCGACCTGAGTGTGGCCTATCTCCACAAGGCTACTGCTTCCTGCGTGTAACAGATGACCATCGGTAATCACACCCGCTCCCACATTGTGATCGATAACCACCTGAATCACATCGCGCGCTCCGCGGGATGCGCCGAACAAGGCCTCGGCCATCGTCCATGCGCTGATATCATGCTGAATATAAACCGGTACACCGGTATGCTGCTCAAGCGCTTCACCGAGCGGCATCTCTTTTACGTCCTCGTAGAACGGCATACGATGTACAATACCATTTTCCGTATCAATAATTCCCGGCATGGTAATGGCAATAGAAGTCAGGCGCTCGAGTTTTTTCTGATGGCGAATAAAAAACTGATCAATATGAGTAATGATGCGATCCAACAGCGGTAATTCATCCTGCAGCGCCAACTCCAGCGAGTCTTCCACCACCAACTTGCTGCTTAAATCACGCAGTGCAAGAAAAATCTCGCCACGACTAATACGCAAAGAAAGATAGTGCCAGGCTTCCGTTTCTACTACCAACCCCACCGCCGGACGGCCACGGTTTCCAGCCTCTTTAATTTCCAGCTCTTGCACCAGGTGCGCTTCAAGCATTTCGCGGACAATTTTGGTAATACTGGCTGGCGCGAGCTGCGCCATGCGAGAAAGGTCGATACGCGAAATGGGACCAAGCTGATCAATCAGGCGATATACAGCACCTGCGTTGGTCTGCTTTATTTGATCAATGTGCCCCGGCTGGTTTTCAGCAACCACCTCATACTCCCTATATTTTCGCGCTCCGAAATAATCTGTAGGCTATGGTGAAGCACTTCAATGCGTAACGTCAAATTTTTACTTAGCCATGTGATTGACAGCACATTTTTCGGGATTTTTTGCTGAATTTTTCCTCATCAGAGAGCATTCAGTAGCTGAATACGAAAGTTACGTGCTGCCGGGCTTTGTTCATGATGTTTTGGCCAAACCAGCCACATCTCAGAAACCGCATCCTCTTCCGCAATAGATACCCAACGCATTTCATTGAGTTGTACGCGTTTGAAAGAAGCGGGCAAAATCGAAACGCCAAGACCCGCGGAAACCAGGCCGATGATAGTCATCGCCTCGCCGACTTCCTGGGTGATGACTGGGGTGAGATTGTAACGTCGCATCAGGCCGAGAATGTCATCATACAGCCCCGTCCCTACGTGCGGATCAAAAAAAACAAAGGGTTCTTTTGCCAGTTCCGCCAGCGTTACATTCGATTTATTGGCCAAAGGATGATCATGCGGGATCATCGCCATAAGTGGTTCATGCACAATGACCGCGTGGTCCAGCGTCTCCGGCAACACAGTATTTCGTAGCAACCCCATATCCAGCGTCCCTTCGATAAGGGGTGCTATTTGCTCGCGGGTGTTCATCTCGCGTGTCTGCAAATGAACATCAGGAAATTCGCGACGAAACAGCGATAAGGTATCAGATACTGCGCGAATAAATGGCGCTGATGAGGTAAAGCCAATGCGTAACTCTCCCGCCTCTCCCTGATGCAGGCGTTCAGCGCGAGCGGCAGCGTCATCCACCATAGACAGGATTTGCCGACTATCAGCAAGGAACTGCTTCCCTGCTGCCGTCAGCATTACGCTGCGATTGGTTCGTGCCAGCAGTCGCGCGCCAATTTGTTGCTCCAGTATCTGAATCTGCTGGCTTAGCGGCGGTTGTGAAATATTCAGTCGGGCAGCAGCGCGACCAAAATGCAGCTCTTCCGCAACAGCAATGAAGTAACGAAGGTGGCGCAATTCAATATTCATATTTTAAACATCTTATTTGAGACTATTAATATATTAGACATAACAATTCGATTTTCCTAATCTATTCCTAATCCCACATCACGGGCATATTTAGCAAGGATTTCAAGTGAGTCGTACTACAACTGTTGATGGCACTCCGGCAAGTGACACTGACAAGAAAAACCTTTCCCGGACAAACGAATTCATTAAACGCGGTACGCCGCAATTTATGCGTGTCACTCTGGCTCTATTCTCGGCCGGGCTGGCAACCTTTGCGCTTCTTTATTGTGTGCAGCCTATTCTTCCGGTGCTTTCGCAAGAATTTGGCTTAACGCCTGCTAACAGTAGTATTTCACTGTCAATTTCAACGATCATGCTTGCCATTGGTTTACTATTTACTGGCCCACTTTCCGATGCCATAGGTCGCAAGCCGGTGATGGTGACGGCACTACTGTTGGCCTCCATCTGCACGTTACTTTCGACGATGATGACTAGCTGGCACGGTATTTTGATTATGCGCGCCTTGATTGGTCTGTCGTTAAGCGGCGTAGCTGCCGTTGGCATGACCTACCTTAGCGAAGAGATCCACCCCAGTTTTGTGGCATTTTCAATGGGGCTGTACATCAGCGGCAACTCAATTGGCGGTATGAGTGGGCGCTTAATCAGCGGGGTATTTACTGACTTCTTTAACTGGCGAATTGCTCTGGCGGTTATTGGCTGTTTCGCTCTGACCTCAGCGTTAATGTTCTGGAAAATCCTCCCGGAGTCACGCCATTTCCGCCCATCCTCGTTGCGCCCAAAAACGCTGTTTATTAACTTCCGTCTGCACTGCCGTGATCAGGGATTACCCTTATTATTCGTCGAAGGTTTTTTGCTGATGGGGTCGTTCGTCACTCTGTTTAATTACATTGGTTATCGGTTGATGCTTCCCCCCTGGCATGTCAGTCAGGCCGTGGTTGGCTTATTATCGCTAGTCTATTTGACTGGCACCTGGAGTTCGCCAAAAGCAGGCACCATGACTACCCGCTTCGGTCGTGGTCCGGTGATGTTATTTTCGACAGGTGTCATGCTTTTTGGCCTTCTCCTGACATTGTTCAACCCACTGTGGTTGATTTTTGCCGGTATGATGCTTTTCTCTACAGGATTCTTTGCCGCTCACTCTGTCGCCAGTAGCTGGATTGGCCCACGTGCTAAACGCGCCAGAGGCCAGGCTTCCTCGCTGTATCTATTTTGTTACTATCTGGGTTCAAGTATTGCAGGGACATTAGGTGGCGTCTTCTGGCATAACTATGGCTGGAACGGCGTCGGTGCATTTATTGCCGTGATGTTGGTGGTCGCTATTCTGGTCGGAACACGTTTACATCATCGCCTGCACGCCTGAAAAATAAGCCCGGACTGAGTTAAAACCTGTCCGGGCTTATTGTCTGCTCAACTCAACGTTAATAACCATCCCAAAATAGACGAAGTGCCGGCCATTTCCCGCAGTGCATCTAACGCCATCAGGATAATAAGCACCCAAATAAACGGATTCATTTTGCTGTGTGTCATTTATTGTTAATACACGGTGATTCTACCAATTTATAGGTAATGAAAAAGTTAAGTCAATCAATACTACCGATATTGGTGGGAAAATCTCCTTAAGTCACAATGCGTTATTATTTCTCACGTCATCGCTACTCGCTTTGTACATATCGTTACATGCCGAAACCAACCACTCACGGAAGCCTGCTATTTCCAGAGATATAGTCATTACATCGGCCCCGCAGTGGGGTTGCATAAAAAACCAAATTGAGGGTATGACAATGAAAAAAGTATTAGCTCTGGTTGTTGCCGCTGCTATGGGTCTCTCTTCTGCTGCCTTTGCCGCAGAGACTGCGACCACGCCTGCTCCGACTGCTGCTACCAAAGCAGCACCTGCAAAAACCATTCATCATAAAAAACAGCATAAAGCAGCGCCCGCCCAGAAAGCGCAAGCGGCTAAAAAACATCATAAAAAAGCAAAAACTGAACAGAAAGCACCTGAGCAAAAAGCACAGGCCGCCAAAAAGCACAGCAAAAAACACAGCCAGCAACAACCGACAAAACCTGCAGTACAGCCAGCCGCATAAGTTTTCGACAGCAATAGTGGCGCGCCCCCTCGCGCCTGAAAATTACGGTGCTAAGCGGGTAACGTTTAGCACCGCCTTTAGCGGAGGGTACTATGGTGGGCCGTTATCGCTTTGAGTTCATTCTTATCATCCTTATTTTATGTGCGCTGATTGCCGCCCGTTTTTATCTTTCCTGAGCGTAGTTATCTGATTTTACTCCCACTTTCATCCCGTCCCGTCTATAGTATTTACGAGGGTTTGCTTTTAATAATCATAATTACTCGCCAGAGTGTGATATGCGTACAACCATTGCTGTAGTACTGGGTGCAATTAGTCTGACATCTGCATTTGTGTTTGCGGATAAACCGGACGATCCTAAATCGGCTCATGATGAGGTCAGCACCCTATTTTTTGGTCATGATGATCGTGTACCGGTAAATAACACGACCCAATCGCCGTGGGATGCGGTTGGGCAACTGGAAACGGCCAGCGGCAATTTATGTACGGCGACGCTGATTGCGCCTAATCTCGCATTAACTGCGGGCCACTGTTTATTAACGCCACCAAAAGGTAAACCAGACAAAGCAATTGCGCTGCGTTTTGTTTCGAATAAAGGGCTATGGCGCTATGAGATCCACGATATTGAAGGTCGTGTTGATCCGACGCTAGGGAAACGGTTAAAGGCTGATGGTGATGGCTGGATTGTCCCGCCCGCAGCCGCGCCGTGGGATTTCGGTTTGATTGTGCTGCGCAATCCCCCTTCTGGCATTACGCCGTTGCCATTATTTGAGGGAGATAAAGCCGCGCTTACCGCCGCATTAAAAGCGGCTGGTCGTAAAGTGACTCAGGCGGGGTATCCCGAAGATCATCTTGATACCTTATACAGCCATCAAAATTGCGAAGTGACTGGCTGGGCGCAAACCTCGGTGATGTCGCATCAGTGCGATACCCTGCCGGGTGACAGCGGTTCGCCACTGATGCTGCATACTGATGACGGCTGGCAGTTAATTGGTGTGCAAAGTTCAGCTCCTGCAGCGAAAGATCGCTGGCGCGCCGATAACCGGGCCATTTCTGTCACCGGTTTTCGCGACAAGTTAGAAGAACTGACCCGGCAATAATGTTCAAACGCTGCCCGCATTGTCGGGCAGCGTGGTCATCAGGCGAGTTTCACCATGATCATTCCGGCCAATAGCAAGATCAGGCCAACCCAGCCTTTGCGATTTAAACGCTGACCAAACAAGATCCACCCCGCAGCTAAAGTGGCGGTAATACCAAACCCACCCCACAATGCATAGGCTACAGACAAGTCGATCCCTTTAACGGCCTGCGAAAGCGCGCTAAAGGCAGCAAGCACCGCCGCCAGCGAGAGCAAGCCATAAACTTTGCGGCGAAAGCCGTCAGAAAATTTCAAAAAGACGTTAGCCATGATTTCCAGCACAGTTGCCAGTGCCAACCAGGCGGCATGAACCCATTCAAACTGCGCCACGGGTCACCTCCAGCGAGGGTTTACGTACTTTGCGTGTACCAGATTTAATCAACACAATCCCGACAACCAGGGTTGTTAACCCGGCAATTTTTAGCAGCGATAAGCTTTCATCGAATAACAGAACGCTAAATAGCGTAATAAATAAAATACCGATGCCTTCCCACAGAGCATAAGCCACACCAAGCGCTATTTTTTTCACGGCGAAAGAAAGAAATATATATGACAGTGAAATCATCACCAGCATTAAAATAAATCCACCGTTACCGTTACTGACGCTCGCCCATTTCATTGACAGCGTTCCGGTAATTTCTGTGGCAATAGCCAGACCTAATAAAGCCCAATAAATATACATCGTCCTTCCCCTGCAAGAGAATTATTTTAATGTTCGCTGAATTCAGCGAAACCAAAGAAAAGTATTCAGTCCAGCGCAGAGCGCCAGCTTTGACAGAAGAAAGGACTAAAGCGCGTTGCGCCAGTGTTGCTCGCCTGCGAGCAAGATGCTGGATGAGGTACGAAGATGGGTAAATGTAGAAAATAACGTCCTGAACAAATTGTCCATAATATTACAATTATCCGCAGTGTTGCTTCTCGTCATCGCGGATGATAATTGTCCTCGGTAGTTGTACACGCCTGATTTGTATCATAGCTTAAGAATTAACTCAAAACATTTTCATATCTTTACCTGAGTAGTTTGATTTTCGTTATAATGCTGCAGAAAAAATATTATTAGCGAAGAAAAAAACGGGGATAAACATGGCAAAGCCGATCATCACGCTCAATGGCCTAAAAATCGTCATTATGTTGGGAATGCTGGTCATTATTCTCTGCGGTATCCGGTTTGCCGCCGATATCATCGTCCCCTTTATCCTCGCCCTATTTATCGCAGTCATTCTTAACCCGCTGGTACAACGCATGGTTCGCTGGCGAGTACCGCGCGTACTGGCGGTGTCGATTTTAATGACCATCATCGTAATGGCGATGGTGCTTATGCTGGCCTATCTCGGCTCAACACTCAATGAACTGACCCGCACTTTGCCACAGTATCGCAGCTCAATCATAAAGCCTCTGCAAGCTCTGGAGCCTTTATTACAGCGCGTGGGTATTGATGTCTCAGTTGACCAACTGGCGCATTACATTGACCCGAACGCGGCGATGACGTTACTGACCAACTTACTGACGCAGTTATCTAACGCCATGTCATCAATATTTTTATTGCTGTTGACGGTGCTGTTTATGCTGCTCGAAGTTCCGCAACTGCCCGGCAAACTCCAGCAAATGATGGCACGTCCGGTCGAAGGAATGGCGGCGATTCAGCGCGCGATTGACAGTGTGTCGCATTACCTGGTGCTGAAAACGGCCATCAGCATCATCACCGGACTGGTCGCCTGGGCGATGCTCGCAGCACTGGACGTTCGCTTTGCTTTTGTCTGGGGATTGCTGGCCTTTGCGCTTAATTACATTCCTAATATTGGTTCGGTCCTTGCGGCTATTCCCCCTATCGCCCAGGTACTGGTGTTTAATGGTTTCTACGAAGCGTTGTTGGTGCTGGCGGGATATCTGCTGATTAATCTGGTCTTCGGTAATATTCTGGAACCACGCATTATGGGACGCGGATTGGGGCTTTCCACACTGGTGGTCTTTTTGTCGTTAATTTTTTGGGGATGGTTGTTAGGACCGGTGGGGATGCTGCTTTCGGTGCCGTTGACGATTATTGTCAAAATTGCGCTTGAACAAACAGCGGGAGGTCAAAGCATCGCCGTGCTGTTAAGCGATCTCAAGAAAGAGTAACGGCCTCCGCAGAGGCCGTTGAGGTTACAGTGCTTTCAGAATCGCATCCACGCTGGCTTTGGCGTCACCAAACAGCATGTGGGTGTTTTCCTTGAAAAACAGCGGGTTTTGCACACCAGCATAGCCGGTGTTCATCGAACGTTTAAAGACAATCACGTTCTGCGCTTTCCACACTTCCAGTACCGGCATTCCGGCAATTGGGCTTTTCGGATCGTCCTGCGCCGCCGGGTTAACCGTATCGTTCGCACCAATTACCAGCACGGTATCGGTATCAGCAAAGTCATCGTTGATCTCGTCCATTTCCAGCACGATGTCATACGGCACTTTCGCTTCTGCCAGCAATACGTTCATATGCCCAGGCAAACGCCCCGCAACCGGGTGAATACCGAAACGCACGTTGATACCGCGGGCACGCAGTTTCTCGGTGATTTCTGCCACCGGATATTGCGCCTGCGCGACTGCCATGCCGTAACCTGGGGTGATGATCACTGAATGCGAATTTTTCAGCAGTTCCGCCGTCTCTTCCGCCGTAATTTCGCGATGTTCACCCACTTCCTGATCGTCGCCGGTAGAGGAACCGTCGGTGCCGAAACCACCCGCAATGACGCTGATAAAGGAACGGTTCATCGCCTTACACATGATGTAAGAAAGGATTGCCCCCGAAGAACCGACCAGCGCACCGGTCACAATCAGCAAGTCGTTGCTGAGCATAAAGCCCGCGGCCGCTGCCGCCCAACCAGAGTAAGAGTTCAGCATCGACACCACCACTGGCATATCTGCGCCACCGATGGAAGCCACTAAATGCCAGCCGAAGACCAGTGCAATGGCGGTCATTATCAGCAATGCCAGAACTTGCAGGCCAACGCTTTCGGTGCGGACAAACACAATCAGCAGCAGGAAGGAAACGACCAGAGCAGCCAGATTCATTTTGTGACGGTTTGGCAGCATCAGCGGTTTAGACGAAATTTTGCCGCACAACTTACCGAATGCCACGACCGAGCCGGTGAAGGTCACCGCACCAATGAAGATACCGAGGAATACTTCCGTCAGGTGAATGTTGGCCAGAATCGGAGCCATATCCGCATCGTGATGCAGATAGCTATTAAAACCAACCAGCACCGCCGCCAGCCCCACAAAACTATGCAGGATCGCCACCAGTTCCGGCATTTCAGTCATTTCGACCTTCTTCGCCAGGCGGATACCAATTGCGCCACCGATGACCATCGCCAGCAAGATCCAACCAACATTGCCAGTATCCGGCCCCAAAATAGTAGCGATTAACGCAATCGCCATCCCGGCGATACCGAAGTTGTTACCCTGGCGAGAGGTTTCATGTTTCGAAAGCCCGGCCAGGCTGAAGATAAACAGGATCGCGGCAACAATGTATGCAGCTGTAACTAATCCTCCAGACATATGTTACCCCTTAGTTTTTGCGGAACATTTTCAGCATACGCTGAGTCACGGTGAAGCCACCGAAAATATTAATGCTGGCTATAAGCACCGCGATAAAACTAAGGAAGCTAACCCAGCCGCCCTGGCCAATCTGCAACAGTGCTCCGACAACAATAATCCCTGAAATCGCGTTGGTGACCGACATCAGCGGCGTATGTAGCGCGTGCGATACATTCCACACCACGTAATAGCCCACAACGCACGCCAGCGCGAACACGGTGAAATGCCCGAGGAACTCTTTTGGTGCAACATTTGCCAGCCAACCGAAGAGGATGATTGCCAACGCCATCAGGGCGTATTTACGCCACGGTGAACAGGTGCATTTTTCCTCAGCTTTGACTTCCGGTGCGGCTTTCTGTGTCGCCTGTGGCTGGGCTGAAACCTGAATCGGCGGTGCCGGCCAGGTAATTTCGCCAGCACGAATCACGGTCACGCCGCGAATCACTACATCATCAAAATCAACAGTAATGTTGCCGTCTTTCTCCTTGCACAACAGCTTCAGCAGATTGACAAGGTTGGTGCCGTAAAGCTGTGAGGATTGTGTTGGCAGACGCCCCGGAAGATCGGTATAACCAATCACTTTGACGCCATTTTCCGTAGTGAAGATTTCACCCGGCACGGTGTATTCACAGTTACCGCCGTTTTGTGCGGCCAGATCGACAATCACACTGCCCGACTTCATGGAGTCAACCATTTCGCGGGTAATCAGTTTCGGTGCCGGTTTACCTGGAATAAGCGCGGTGGTCACAATGATATCGACCTCTTTTGCCTGCGCAGCAAAGAGTTCCATTTCTGCCTTGATGAACGCTTCCGACATCACTTTGGCATAGCCATCGCCGCTGCCTGCTTCCTCTTTGAAATCCAGTTCGAGGAATTCCGCGCCCATACTTTGAACTTGTTCTTTCACTTCCGGGCGGGTATCAAACGCACGCACAATCGCACCGAGACTGTTTGCCGCACCAATGGCCGCGAGACCCGCAACACCCGCACCAATCACCATCACTTTTGCCGGAGGCACTTTACCTGCCGCGGTGATTTGCCCGGTAAAGAAACGCCCAAACTCATGCGCCGCCTCAACAATGGCGCGATAGCCAGCGATGTTCGCCATCGAACTTAACGCGTCCAGTGATTGCGCGCGTGAGATACGCGGTACGGAGTCCATCGCCATCACGGTGACGTTACGTTCCGCAAGCTTTTGCATTAGCTCCGGATTCAGCGCAGGCCAGATAAAACTCACCAGCGTTGTTCCTGGATTCAGTAACGCAATTTCATCATCTAACGGCGCATTGACCTTCAGAATGATATCTGACTGCCAGACGTTATTCCCTTCTACTATTTCAGCGCCCGCTTGCACAAACGCTTTATCGTCAAAACTTGCCAGTTGACCCGCGCCGCTCTCTACCGCGACGGTAAAACCCAGTTTCAGCAACTGCTCCACTGTTTTGGGCGTTGCTGCAACACGGGTTTCATTGGTTAACCGTTCTCTTGGTATTCCAATTCGCATGATATTCCCTTCCATCGGTTTTATTGATGATGGTTTGCCTGTGTCAGGAACCACACAAGCCGCTCATATACGAGCTAAATGTTACTCCGTTAAAATAAATTAGTAACAAACGCCCTATAACGTACTGAAAATAATGCTTGCGATCTAGCGCCAAAAATCACTATTTCGGCGTTAACTCGAAAAATATTAACGATTCAGCCTTGATAGTGAGATAAACACCATAGAACAACGGATAAAGGGCGATAATTGTCTCCGATAGCCAGGTAAAACATGAGATCACCCCGGTGCAAACTGTCACTTAACATTAAATTAACTTATACAATTCAGCCGTTTCAGCCGTTGTATGTTGCTACGGTTACTTTTTAATCACAGATGGTTATTCGATCAGGTTTAAAATCAAATCAGGAAGTCTGATATGAAAAATCACGCAGACAGTTACACCGTTTAAATGCAATAATCAGCCACGTTTCTCGTTAATAACAATACCAGTACCTGGTTTGCGCAAGGCGAAGGATTATTTTTATGAAGCTTAAGAACACCCTCCTGGCGTCGGCACTGCTTTCTGCTACGGCATTCTCCGTTAACGCAGCAACAGAACTGACACCGGAGCAAGCGGCAGCGGTTAAACCTTTTGATCGTGTAGTGGTTACCGGACGTTTCAATGCCATTGGCGAGGCGGTGAAAGCCGTTTCCCGTCGTGCTGATAAAGAAGGTGCAGCCTCCTTTTATGTTGTCGACACGTCAGATTTCGGTAACAGCGGTAACTGGCGAGTGGTTGCCGATCTCTATAAGTCTGATGCTGAAAAAGCAGAAACCGAAAAAAATCGCGTGATTAACGGTGTGGTTGAACTGCCAAAAGACCAGGCCGTTCTGATTGAGCCGTTTGACACTGTCACCGTCCAGGGCTTCTACCGTAGCCAACCGGAAGTGAATGACGCCATCACCAAAGCGGCGAAAGCAAAAGGCGCATACTCTTTCTACATCGTTCGCCAAATCGATGCCAACCAGGGCGGTAACCAACGCATTACAGCGTTCATCTATAAAAAAGATGCTAAGAAACGTGTAGTCCAAAGCCCGGATGTGATCCCGGCAGACTCCGAAGCCGGACGTGCAGCCCTGGCTGCCGGTGGCGAAGCCGCGAAGAAAGTTGAAATCCCGGGTGTTGCCACTACCGCATCACCAAGTTCCGAAGTTGGTCGTTTCTTCGAAACTCAGTCCTCAAAAGGCGGACGTTACACTGTCACGCTTCCTGACGGCACTAAAGTCGAAGAACTGAACAAGGCAACCGCAGCGATGATGGTGCCGTTCGACAGCATTAAGTTCTCAGGTAACTACGGTAACATGACCGAAGTCTCCTACCAGGTTGCTAAACGTGCCGCGAAGAAAGGTGCGAAGTATTACCACATCACCCGCCAGTGGCAGGAACGTGGTAATAATCTGACCATCAGCGCAGACCTGTATAAATAACTATTCAGTATCCCAATGAGGCGGCTTTATGCCGCCTTTAGCATTTTTAGTCACAAATTTCCCCGTGACCATTGCATGCAGACACATCTCTTCGTAAAATCCCGCGCTTCAGTGGCAAACACCATTTTTATGCGTCCTGCCCTAATATTTATTCTTTTGAACACCTTTTAAACACTGGATATCGATGGAAAAGAAACTGGGACTGAGCGCACTCACCGCGCTGGTATTAAGCTCAATGCTGGGCGCAGGTGTTTTCAGTCTGCCACAAAATATGGCTGCGGTTGCCAGCCCGGCAGCACTGCTCATCGGTTGGGGCATTACTGGCGCTGGCATTTTATTACTCGCCTTTGCCATGCTGATCCTGACACGCATTCGTCCCGATCTTGACGGCGGCATCTTTACCTATGCTCGTGAAGGTTTTGGCGAACTCATTGGTTTCTGCTCCGCATGGGGATATTGGCTGTGCGCGGTTATCGCTAACGTCTCCTATCTGGTGATCGTCTTTTCTGCATTGAGTTTCTTCACCGATACGCCGGAACTGCGCCTGTTTGGCGATGGCAACACCTGGCAATCGATCGTCGGTGCATCCGCACTTTTGTGGATTGTTCACTTTTTGATCCTGCGCGGTGTACAGACCGCTGCCAGCATTAACCTGGTGGCAACGCTGGCAAAATTGTTGCCATTGGGACTGTTTATTGTACTGGCGCTGATGATGTTCAAACTGGACACCTTCAGACTCGACTTCTCTGGCCTTGCACTTGGTGTACCGGTGTGGGAACAGGTGAAAAACACCATGCTGATCACCCTGTGGGTATTCATTGGTGTGGAAGGTGCGGTGGTGGTTTCTGCGCGTGCGCGTAATAAACATGATGTCGGCAAAGCGACACTCCTGGCGGTACTTTCCGCGCTGGGCGTTTATTTACTGGTCACTCTGCTTTCGCTGGGCGTGGTTGCGCGTCCTGAACTGGCGGAAATTCGTAACCCGTCTATGGCGGGCCTGATGGTGAAAATGATGGGGCCGTGGGGCGAGATTATCATCGCTGCCGGATTGATCGTTTCCGTTTGTGGCGCATATTTAAGTTGGACCATTATGGCGGCAGAAGTCCCCTTCCTGGCAGCGACCCATAAAGCATTCCCGCGCATTTTTGCCCGCCAGAACGCACAGGCTGCGCCATCCGCCTCGCTGTGGCTGACCAACATCTGCGTGCAAATTTGTCTGGTGCTAATCTGGCTGACCGGTTCCGATTACAACACGTTGCTAACCATTGCCTCAGAAATGATTCTGGTGCCCTATTTCCTTGTTGGCGCGTTCTTGCTGAAAATCGCAACCCGCCCGCTGCATAAAGCGGTAGGTGTCGGTGCCTGCATTTATGGCTTATGGTTATTGTACGCCTCTGGTCCAATGCACCTGTTGTTGTCCGTCGTTCTGTATGCGCCGGGGTTGCTGGTATTCCTGTACGCGCGTAAAACGCATACACATGATAATGTTCTGAATCGTCAGGAAATGGTTCTGATTGGCATGCTGTTAATTGCCGCAGTTCCGGCGACCTGGATGCTGGTGGGATAACGTTCGTCCCATCGTTGGATAGCAAAGGAGATAACGATGGGTAATACCCAGCCCTTGCCAATATTAATCACTGGCGGAGGCCGTCGCATCGGCCTCGCCCTCGCCTGGCATTTTATTAATCAAAAGCAACCGGTGATTGTCAGCTATCGGACGCACTATCCTGCCATTGATAGCCTGATTCAGGCGGGAGCACAGTGTATTCAGGCTGATTTTTCGACGAATGATGGCGTGATGGCGTTTGCCGATAAAGTATTAAAAAGCACCCACGGCCTGCGTGCCATTTTGCACAATGCCAGCGCGTGGATGGCAGAAAAACCAGGTACGCCACTGGCTGACGTGCTGGCCTGCATGATGCAAATCCACGTTAATACCCCATACCTTCTTAACCACGCTCTGGAAAGATTACTGCGTGGTCACGGGCACGCCGCCAGCGATATTATTCACTTCACCGATTATGTGGTGGAACGAGGCAGCGACAACCATATCGCCTATGCAGCAAGCAAAGCAGCCCTGGATAATATGACCCGCTCATTTGCCCGCAAGCTGGCACCGGAAGTGAAAGTGAATTCTATTGCACCGTCGCTGATCCTGTTTAATGAACATGATGATGCTGAATATCGCCAACAGGCGCTGAATAAATCGCTGATGAAAACCGCGCCTGGCGAGAAAGAGGTGATCGATCTGGTCGATTACTTGCTCACCAGTTGCTTTGTTACCGGGCGCAGTTTCCCGCTTGATGGAGGTCGACATCTGCGTTAATGCAGTTTCATCCAGCAAATAATCAGCACCCATGCGCTTAGTCCCCAGCACACCACAGAACCTACAAAAGCCGCGGGCAAGCGCATGATTCCAGTGAAATACCACAGCGACGCCAGATAAATAAAATAAGGAATGATCGACCACATACTGAAAATGATGGTTGCGCGTAAGGCTTCAATGCCGCGTTCGCTGGCAACAATATAATGCGCGATGAGCGCAAAGGTTGGGAAAAGCGGGATCAGCCCGGCTATGTAGTAATTTTTCGTTTTTGCTAATACACCAATCAACACCACCACCAGCGCACCAAGCGCGGCTTTGATTACCAGCCCCATCTTTTTACCTTAACACTTCCATAACAAGTCCTTAGTAGAATACCTGATGCAAACTTGTTTAGAAACGATTGATAGTAAGTAAAAACGGTGCAGTGTATTGTGACGTTTTTATATCTACCGTGAATAATATGAACACTATCGTATTTGTGGAAGATGACGCAGAAGTTGGTTCACTGATTGCCGCATACCTGGCGAAACATGATATGCAGGTAACCATAGAACCTCGCGGCGACCATGCAGAAGAAACGATCCTGCGGGAAAATCCGGATCTGGTGCTACTCGATATCATGCTACCAGGCAAAGACGGCATGACTATCTGTCGCGATTTAGGTTCTAAGTGGTCCGGACCAATCGTTCTGCTGACCTCCCTCGACAGTGATATGAACCACATTCTGGCGCTGGAAATGGGTGCCTGCGACTATATTCTCAAAACGACTCCTCCTGCAGTTCTGCTGGCTCGGCTACGTTTACATTTGCGTCAGAATGAGCAAGCGACGCTGACCAAAGGCATTCAGGAAACGCCTCTGACGCCCTACAAAGCATTGCATTTCGGCACGTTGACCATCGACCCTATTAACCGCGTAGTCACCCTTGCTAACACTGAGATTTCACTCTCTACCGCCGATTTCGAACTGCTCTGGGAATTAGCCACTCATGCGGGGCAAATTATGGATCGCGATGCGTTGTTGCGAAATTTACGCGGCGTCAGTTATGACGGTCTGGATCGTAGCGTGGACGTGGCTATTTCGCGGTTAAGAAAAAAACTGCTCGATAACGCTGCTGAACCGTATCGTATTAAAACTGTGCGTAACAAAGGCTATCTTTTTGCGCCCCATGCATGGGAGTAAGCGATGAAAAAACTGTTTATCCAGTTTTATCTTTTACTGTTTGTCTGCTTTCTGGTGATGTCCCTGCTGGTTGGACTGGTGTACAAATTTACCGCCGAACGCGCGGGCAAACAGTCGCTGGATGATTTGATGAACAGTTCGCTGTACCTGATGCGTAGCGAGTTGCGGGAGATCCCCCCGCACGACTGGGGAAAAACGCTGAAGGAGATGGATTTAAATCTCTCTTTCGATCTGCGCGTCGAACCCTTGAGTAAGTATCATCTCGATGAAATTTCCATGCACCGACTGCGTGGCGGTGAGATTGTTGCTCTGGATGATCAGTACACTTTTTTGCAACGCATCCCACGCAGCCACTACGTGCTGGCCGTCGGTCCCGTTCCTTATCTCTATTACCTCCATCAAATGCGTTTGTTGGATATCGCGCTGATTGCCTTTATTGCCATCTCTCTCGCCTTTCCAGTGTTTATCTGGATGCGTCCGCACTGGCAGGACATGTTAAAACTGGAAGCAGCGGCGCAACGATTTGGCGATGGCCATCTCAATGAACGCATTCACTTTGATGATGGTTCGAGCTTTGAACGACTGGGCGTAGCATTTAACCAGATGGCGGACAATATCAATGCATTAATTGCCAGCAAAAAACAGCTTATCGACGGGATTGCTCACGAACTGCGAACGCCGTTAGTGCGCCTGCGTTATCGGCTGGAGATGAGCGATAACCTGAGTGAAACAGAGTCTCAGGCTCTGAATCGTGATATCAGCCAACTGGAAGCCTTGATCGAAGAACTGCTGACCTATGCCCGATTAGACCGCCCGCAAAATGAGTTGCATCTTAGCGAGCCAGACCTACCGTTATGGCTGTCAACACATCTGGCCGATATCCAGGCTGTTAACCCCGACAAAACGGTACGGATAAAAACGCTCATGCAAGGTCATTATGCGGCGCTGGATATGCGCTTAATGGCGCGCGTGTTGGATAACTTGATCAATAACGCCCTGCGCTACTGCCATTCAACCGTAGAAACCAGCCTGCTACTGGCAGGAAACAGAGCGACATTAATTGTCGAAGATGATGGGTCAGGAATAGCCCCACAGGATCGCGAGCATGTCTTTGAACCCTTTGTGCGTCTCGATCCTAGCCGTGACCGTTCAACCGGCGGTTGTGGGTTGGGACTGGCGATTGTCCACTCTATTGCACTGGCAATGGGCGGCACGGTTAACTGTGACTCCAGCGAACTGGGTGGTGCCCGCTTCTCGTTTAGCTGGCCGTTATGGCATAACATCCCGCAATTTACCTCTGCCTGACACTACGCGCACGGTGGTCAAGTTACCGCCATTGTGTTATATAATAAGTATGTTGTAACTAAAGTGGTGATTTTATGGCTCGTTACGATCTCGTTGACCGACTCAATACTACCTTTCGTCAGATGGAGCAAGAACTGGCCGCGTTTGCCGCTGAGCTTGAGCAGCACAAGTTGCTGGTTGCCCGCGTGTTCTCTTTACCGGAAGTCAAAAAAGCGGATGAGCATAATCCGCTGAATTGCATTGAAGTTAAGCAACATCTCGGCAAAGAGGCGCAGGCGCTGGCACTACGTCATTTCCGCCATTTGTTTATTCAGCAACAGTCCGAAAACCGCAGCAGCAAGGCCGCTGTTCGTCTGCCTGGCGTGCTGTGTTATCAGGTCGATAATCTTTCACAAGCGGCGCTGGCAAGTCATATTCAGCGCATCAATCAACTCAAAACCACTTTTGAACATATCGTCACGGTTGAGTCAGAACTCCCCACGGCGGCGCGTTTTGAATGGGTACATCGTCATTTGCCGGGACTGATTACCCTTAACGCTTACCGCACGCTCACGGTTCTTCACGATCCTGCCACTTTACGTTTTGGCTGGGCGAATAAGCATATCATTAAGAATTTGCATCGTGATGAAGTACTGGCTCAACTGGAAAAAAGCCTGAAATCACCACGCAGCGTCGCGCCGTGGACGCGCGAGGAGTGGCAAGGAAAACTGGAGCGTGAGTATCAGGATATCGCCGCCCTGCCGCAGGATGCGAAATTAAAAATCAAACGTCCGGTGAAGGTGCAGCCAATTGCCCGTGTCTGGTATAAGGGAGATCAAAAACAGGTACAACATGCCTGCCCTACGCCGCTTATCGCGTTGGTTAATCGGGATAATGGTGCTGGTGTGCCGGACGTTGGCGAGCTGCTAAATTATGATGCCGACAATGTGCAGCACCGTTACAAACCCCAGGCGCAGCCGCTTCGCTTAATCATTCCACGGCTGCACCTGTATGTTGCAGATTAACGCCCGACTTTCATACTGCCGACCATCTGTTCTGGTCGTACCCAACTATCAAACTCGGCTTCGTTAAGATACCCCAACGCAAGGGCTGCGGCTTTTAAAGTCAGCCCTTCTTTGTGTGCTTTTTTAGCGATCTCAGCGGCTTTGTCATAGCCAATGTGGGTGTTGAGCGCAGTCACCAGCATTAGCGACTCATTGAGCAATTGATTGATTCGCTCACGATTCGGCTCAATTCCCACTGCACAATGTTTGTTAAAACTTTCCATGCCATCCGCCAGTAAGCGCACCGATTGCAGGAAATTGTGGATCACCATCGGGCGGAAGACGTTCAGTTCGAAATTACCGGAAGCGCCACCGATGTTGATCGCCACGTCGTTTCCCATCACCTGACAGCAAAGCATGGTTAACGCTTCACACTGCGTTGGGTTCACTTTCCCTGGCATGATTGAGCTGCCCGGCTCGTTTTCCGGAATTGAGATTTCGCCAATGCCACAGCGAGGGCCTGAAGCCAGCCAGCGGACATCGTTCGCAATTTTCATCAGTGACGCCGCCAGCCCTTTCAACGCGCCATGAGCCTGAACCAGTGCATCGCAGGTCGCCAGTGCTTCAAATTTGTTCGGAGCAGTAACAAACGGCGCACAGGTAATTACCGAAAGCTCATCCGCTACGCGACGGGCATATTCCGGATGGGTATTCAGCCCCGTCCCTACCGCTGTACCGCCCAGCGCCAGTTCCGCCACATGCGGCAGGCTGTATTCAATATGTTTGAGATTATGCTCCAGCATCGCTACCCAGCCGGAAATCTCCTGGCCCAGTGTCAGCGGCGTGGCGTCCTGCAAATGGGTACGACCAATTTTGACGATATCGGCAAATGCGCGCGATTTCTCATTCAGCGTTTGTGTCAGTGTTTTAAGCTGCGGGATGAGTTGCTTGCGTAGCGCCAGCAGCGCCGCAACGTGCATTGCTGTCGGAAAGACATCATTTGAACTTTGGCTTTTGTTCACGTCGTCGTTAGGGTGAATTTTACGTTCCATTCCGCGCACGCCACCGAGCAGTTCGCTCGCCCGATTGGCCAGCACTTCGTTCATATTCATGTTGCTTTGCGTGCCGGAACCCGTCTGCCAGATAGCCAGCGGAAATTCATCGTCATGCTGTCCCGCCAGCACTTCATCCGCTGCCTGACGGATAGCACTCGCTTTCTCTTCAGAGAGTAAACCTAAATCTTCGTTAACTTTTGCCGCTGCACGCTTAGTCAGCGCCAGCGCATGAATCAGTGAGGTGGGCATTTTCTCCGTGGAAATACGGAAATGCTCCAGCGAGCGTTGAGTTTGTGCGCCCCACAGCTTATCTGCCGGGACATCGATCGCACCCATCGAATCTTTTTCGCTGCGTACTGTATTCATGGCCTGCTCCTCACCTGATTAATTTTTTCTTTCTGTTTTGCTTTCGTTAAGCAACTTTTAGCTCACTCATTATTTACTATTTGGTAACAAATGTTTGGTCTTTCGTGCCATGTAAAAAAGCCGCCCCGAAGTAAAGGGCGGCTCAGATTGTTTGCAAAGTACGCTTTGTTCATGCCGGATACGGCGTGAACGCCTTATCCGCCCGCTTATTTCACGCAGCGGGTACACTGCGTGAGTTGAATCTGCTGGAAGAAGTCATTCCCTTTATCATCAACAAGGATAAATGCCGGGAAATCTTCCACTTCAATTTTCCAGATAGCTTCCATACCCAGTTCCGGATATTCAACACATTCCAGGCTCTTAATACTGCCCTGCGCCAGCACTGCTGCCGGGCCGCCGATACTGCCAAGGTAAAAGCCACCATGTTTTTTACAAGCATCGGTCACCTGCTGACTGCGATTACCCTTCGCCAGCATGATCATACTGCCGCCCTGCGCTTGCAGTTGATCGACGTAAGAATCCATCCGTCCGGCGGTCGTTGGGCCAAGAGAGCCGGAGGCATAACCTTCTGGCGTTTTTGCCGGACCAGCATAGTAAATCGGGTGATCTTTGATGTATTGCGGTAACCCTTCGCCGTTGTCCATGCGCTCTTTCAGTTTGGCGTGGGCAATATCACGACCGACAATAATCGTGCCGTTCAGCGACAAGCGGGTAGAAACGGGATACTGCGACAACTGTGCGAGGATCTCTTTCATCGGACGATTAAGGTCAACGCGCACCGCTTCGCCTTCCCCTGCTTTACGCAATTCTTCCGGGATATATTTGCCTGGATTATGTTCCAGTTTTTCGATCCAGATCCCCTGACGATTGATTTTCGCTTTGATATTACGGTCAGCAGAACAGGAAACGCCCATACCAACCGGACAGGATGCGCCGTGGCGTGGCAGACGAATCACGCGGATATCATGGGCAAAATATTTACCGCCAAACTGCGCCCCCAGACCAAGATTTTGCGCTTCAATCAGCAACTCTTTTTCCAGCTCCACATCACGGAACGCCTGACCGTGCTCATTCCCTTCCGTTGGCAGCTCGTCATAGTATTTAGCGGAAGCCAGTTTTACTGTTTTAAGGTTAGTTTCCGCAGATGTACCACCGATCACGAAGGCAATGTGATACGGAGGACACGCCGCCGTGCCCAGCGTACGCATTTTCTCAACCAGATAATTTTTCAGTTTCCCTGGCGTCAGTAACGCTTTGGTTTCCTGATAGAGATACGTCTTGTTTGCGGAACCGCCACCTTTGGCGATACAGAGGAATTTATACTCGTCGCCATCAACAGCATAAAGATCGATCTGCGCTGGCAGGTTGGTGCCAGTATTCACCTCTTTATACATATCCAGCGCTGCGTTTTGCGAGTAGCGCAGGTTATCTTCGATATAGGTGTTATAGACACCGCGCGCCAGCGCCGCTTCATCACCACCACCGGTCCATACACGCTGCCCTTTTTTACCGACGATTATCGCGGTGCCGGTATCCTGGCAGGTTGGCAGAACGCCTTTTGCGGCGATGTCGGAGTTGCGCAGGAATTGCAGCGCCACATATTTGTCGTTTTCGCTGGCTTCCGGGTCGCGCAGGATATCGGCCACTTGCTGCTGGTGAGCCGGACGCAGCATAAATGACGCATCATGAAACGCCTGACGCGCCAACAAAGTTAACGCTTCTGGCGCGACTTTCAAAATCTCCTGCCCTTCAAATTCAGATACGCTAACGTGTTCGCTGGTCAGCAGGTAGTACTCGGTATCATCTTTTTTGAGTGGGAAAGGAGCCTGATAATGAAAGGGTTTGTTTGACATTGTTCTCTCACTTACTGCCTGGTTTGGTTATGCTCTGGGCGGGTGTTCCATTGCCCTGTTAAAAGCGAGTTACATTATCCTACACACTTTTTTAACAAAAACTGAGACTAGTACGACTTTTTGCGGCTCCAGGTTACTTCCCGTAGGATTCTTGCTTTAATAGCGGGATTAATTTCCACATTCAAACAGGGATTGATCATGCAAAAACTTATTAACTCAGTGCAAAACTATGCCTGGGGAAGCAAAACGGCACTGACTGAACTTTATGGCATGGAAAATCCATCCAACCAGCCGATGGCTGAATTGTGGATGGGCGCACATCCGAAGAGCAGTTCACGTGTGCACAATGCCGCCGGAGATATCGTTTCACTGCGTGATGAGATTGAGGGTGATAAATCAACTCTGCTGGGAGATGCCGTTGCCAGGCGCTTTGGCGAACTGCCTTTCCTGTTCAAAGTGTTATGCGCAGCCCAGCCGCTCTCCATTCAGGTTCATCCAAATAAACGCAATTCTGAAATCGGTTTTGCCAAAGAAAATGCCGCCGGCATTCCAATGGATGCCGCCGAGCGTAACTATAAAGATCCTAACCACAAGCCAGAGCTGGTTTTTGCCCTGACCCCTTTCCTCGCGATGAACGCGTTTCGTGAGTTTTCCGAGATTGTTTCCCTGCTCCAGCCCGTCGCGGGCGCGCATCCGGCGATTGCTCATTTTTTACAGCAGCCCAATGCCGAACGTTTAAGCGAACTGTTCGCCAGCCTGTTGAATATGCAGGGTGAAGAGAAATCCCGCGCGCTGGCGATTTTGAAATCGGCGCTCGACAGCCAACAGGGTGAGCCGTGGCAAACGATTCGTTTAATTGCTGAATTTTACCCGGATGACAGCGGCCTGTTCTCCCCACTGTTACTGAATGTGGTAAAACTGAACCCTGGTGAAGCGATGTTCCTGTTCGCAGAAACACCACACGCCTACCTGCAAGGCGTGGCGCTGGAAGTGATGGCGAACTCCGATAACGTGCTGCGTGCGGGTCTGACGCCAAAATATATTGATATTCCGGAGCTGGTTGCCAACGTTAAGTTTGAAGCCAAACCGGCCAGCCAGTTGCTGACCCAGCCGGTGAAACAAGGTGCAGAGCTGGACTTCCCGATTCCGGTTGATGATTTTGCTTTCTCGCTGCATGACCTTAGCGATGAAGAAACTACCATCAGCCAGCAAAGTGCCGCCATTTTGTTCTGCGTTGAAGGCGAAGCAACACTGGGTAAAGGTTCTCAACAGTTAGCGCTTAAACCGGGTGAGTCCGCATTTATTGCCGCCAATGAGTCGCCGGTGACGGTGAAAGGCCACGGACGTTTAGCGCGTGTTTACAACAAGCTGTAAGAGCTTACTGAAATAATTAACATCTCTTGCTAAGCTTATTAAAGGCTTATAACACTTCAGGCGGCCAGTCCGCCTGATTTCATTTATGGATAATCATTATGAATAAATCGCTGGTAGCGGTAGGCGTCATTGTTGCGCTCGGCGTAGTCTGGACAGGCGGCGCATGGTACACAGGCAAGAAGATTGAAACCCATCTCGAAGACATGGTCGCACAGGCGAACGCGCAACTCAAACTGACAGCTCCTGAATCCAACCTGGAAGTGAGTTATCAAAACTATCATCGCGGCGTGTTCAGCAGCCAGTTGCAATTAGTGGTGAAGCCCATCGCCGGGAAAGAAAATCCGTGGATTAAAAGTGGCCAGAGCGTCATCTTCAATGAATCTGTTGACCACGGTCCCTTCCCTCTGGCCCAGCTTAAAAAACTGAATTTGATCCCGTCGATGGCGTCGATTCAAACCACGCTGGTCAATAACGCTGTGAGCAAGCCACTGTTTGATATGGCAAAAGGAGATACACCTTTTGAGATTAACTCTCGCATCGGTTACAGCGGCGATTCCAGTTCAGATATCTCGCTCAAGCCACTGAATTACGAGCAAAAAGATGAAAAAGTCGCCTTTAGCGGCGGTGAGTTCCAGTTAAATGCTGACCGAGACGGTAAAGCCATCTCCCTTTCCGGGGAGGCGCAAAGCGGTCGGGTCGATGCAGTTAACGAATACAACCAGAAAGTGCAGTTGACCTTTAATAATCTGAAAACCGATGGTTCCAGCACGCTGGCAAGTTTCGGTGAGCGCGTGGGTAACCAAAAACTGTCGCTGGAAAAAATGACCATTTCAGTGGAAGGCAAAGAACTGGCTCTGTTGGAAGGCATGGAGATCAGTGGTAAATCAGACCTGGTTAATGACGGTAAAACGATCAATAGCCAACTGGATTACTCGCTAAACAGCCTGAAGGTACAGAATCAGGATCTGGGCAGCGGCAAGCTGACTTTAAAAGTCGGTCAGATTGACGGTGAAGCCTGGCATCAGTTTAGCCAGCAATATAACGCGCAAACACAGGCGTTACTGGCACAGCCAGAGATTGCCAACAATGCCGAACTTTATCAGGAGAAAGTGACGGAAGCCTTCTTTAGCGCCCTGCCGCTGATGTTAAAAGGCGATCCGGTAATTACGATTGCGCCGTTAAGCTGGAAAAACAGTCAGGGTGAAAGCGCGCTGAATTTGTCGCTGTTCCTGAAAGATCCGGCAGCGACTAAAGAAGCGCCGCAAACACTGGCGCAGGAAGTTGATCGCTCGGTTAAATCTCTGGATGCAAAACTGACCATTCCGGTCGATATGGCAACCGAACTGATGACTCAGGTGGCGAAGCTGGAAGGCTATCAGGAAGATCAAGCTAAAAAGCTGGCGAAACAGCAAGTTGAAGGTGCATCAGCAATGGGCCAGATGTTCCGTCTGACCACCTTGCAGGACAATGCCATCACCACCAGCCTGCAATATGCTAACGGTCAGATCACGTTGAATGGTCAGAAAATGTCGCTGGAAGATTTTGTCGGTATGTTTGCGATGCCAGCACTTACCGTTCCGGCTGTACCGGCCATCCCGCAACAGTAATTCACAGCCAAAACGCCGGAGAGTTTTCTCTCCGGCGTTTTTTCACTTCAACATAAAGTCATACTGAATACTCATTTTCACATCCCAGTAATTCAGGCGATTGCCCAGCGTACTACCATCGCGCTTTTCCCGTCCTTTATCGGCTGCAAGAAAGAAATTCATCCCTTGTAGCGGCCCTTCGCTGACCCGATAGTTCATACCGCCTAAGATACCTGCGCCTTCAATCCGCACATCTCGTTTACTGGATTCATAGCCGCGAGTCACAATCGGTGCCAATGTCAGCGTAAATTGCGGGGTTAAACGATAATTGACACCCAATTGCCAGGACTGCATACCTTCCCGGTTACGATCAAGACTTAACGAGAAAGGATAACCAATATCGGTGTCCACCACGGCTCCGTTCATCGCATGACGCAGATAACCACCGCTACCAAACACGCTTCCCCACGGCGCGCTCCACGTCAGTTGGCCGCTAACCAGCGCCGTTTCATTGGGCTGGTTGGTGTTACGACTTAAGCCTTCCAGTTGCGCATAAAAGCCGAGCAACTCCCCTTTCAGCGCATAATCCCGGGCGAGCGAAATGCTTTTCTCAAAAATAGTTTGTAGCTGATTAGAAACATCTTTCTGTGCCGATGCCCCCAAAGAATAACGGCTGGTATCATCATGCCAACTGGCAGCTAAAAAAGAACGAGCGCGATGTTTATCGTATTTTCCGGTCTGGCTGTTATAAACACCTTCATCACGGATACCGGTTGTTGAATCAGTCCATAAAAATACCCGGGAGCGCCACATTCCCCACAGTTCAATATTGGGCGTTAAAGCCCAATAACCTAATGCTCCTTCAGAAACGGTCGGTAATGTACGTTGCGAACTGCCAGCAATTAACGGAATACGATAAGGTAAACTACCATAACTATAATCTGTCCCGAAACGACCTAATTTAAGTAAACTCTTTTCACTCGGTTTTATTTTTACCGCACCCAATGCATAGCCAAAACTTTTATCGCCATCAAGATACCATCGGGTACTCATATCAGCACGAGCACCTAATTTATAAACATAATAGGCTCCACCTTCGACGCCAATAATATTAGCGTAATAACCGCTATTAAAATCGAGCAATCCTCCTTGCACCCATGCGTAAATATCTCTTCCCGCGCCAGCACTGGGCTTGTCAGCCCGGCGCAATTCATTTTTCAGTCTGATTCGTAGTCCCGCTTCATCGTCAGCCAGTTGTGCAGCGTAAGCGGAGGTAAGGCCAGAGGCAGCCGTCAGGGAAATAACGGCCATAGCCACTATTTTTCTCATAGTTGCACCTTTGATGTTCTGATTATTTTTATAAGATATTAATTAGTGATATCGCTGATTAATTGCTGCTGCATTTTTTTACGATTATCAATTTCGACCACAATTTCTTTGAATTTTTTATCAGTCAGCGGATAAAACCAAATTATAACGAATGCCAGTAGCATAAATCCGCAAGGGACTAAGGCAATTGATGTGCGGATCCCCATAATAACTTCCGTCGTTTGTGCCTGATTCGCAATATATCCGCTTAATCCCAAAATAAAGGCGGGAATTGAACCCCCTATTGCCTGTCCACATTTTCGGGTAAATGAGAATAATGAATAGGTAAGCCCTTCAATGCGTACACCGGTCAGGTATTCACCATATTCTACAGTATCGGCCTCCAGCGCCCACATCACCGTCATGGTAACGCCCTGACCAACTGAAGCGATGGCTAACGCGATCAGTGCCACCGGCAGCGACCAGACTGAAACCCAGAAGAACAGCAAATAACCACAAGTTCCCAGCAGAGCGCCAATCAGGAAGGTATTCTTTTTACCGATTCTGGCAACCATTCCCGGCACCAGCGGTGCCGATGCCACTGTGCCGACCAGGTTTTGCACCAACACCAGCACAGTAAACAACCCGGCATCATTCAGTACATAGCGCACGTAGAACAACGACGAAGCACTGACCGCGAAGGTCGAGATCAGCACGCATAGCGCACCGATGCACAACATAAACAGCGGACGATTCCGTTTCAGCGTTTGCAGGCTGATCTTCAATGACGGCTGCGCCACGATACGCACTACATTCTCGCGCGTCGATTTAAAGCAAATGAAGTAAAGCACCATCCCGGCAATCGCCAGGGTAATCGTCCAGAAATGGTATACCGACACCATCTCCTCCGGGCTGGAGTGCTTAATGCTCGGGCCAATCAGAAAAGCCAGGCAGACAAAGGTCAGCGAAGCGGCAATCCCGCGAGCCGCGCCCAGACGGGCGCGGGACTGTGGTTGTTGGGTCATGGCAGTTGCCAGTGAGCCATAAGGTATATTGACCAGGCTGTAACAAAGCCCCAGCCCCATATAAGTCAAATATGCATACACCACTTTGCTGCTATGACTCCAGTCGGTCGGCACCCAGAAAACCAGCACGCTGAAGATCATTAACGGTGCAGTGCCGAACAGCAAGAAGGGGCGGAATTTACCCCAACGGGTATTTACGCTGTCTACCACCCGTCCGGCGAAGACGTCAGCAAAAGCATCGAATACCCGCACCAGTAATAGCATGGTGCCCGCCGCAGCGGCACCGACGCCAGCGACGTCGGTGTAGTAACTCAACAGGAAGAGCGCCCCCATGGCGAAGGCGAAGTTATTGGCAACGTCACCGAGGCTGTAGCCGACGATGGTGCGCCATGAGAGTTGTTGATTCATTTTTTGCCTCCCTGCTGCGGTTTTTCACCGAAATTCATGCCAGTCCAGCGTTTTTGCAGCGAGAAAGCCGCCGATTTTGGTTTGCGGTCACGAGTGAAAATCCCTTTCTTGTTACCGCCAACGCGCAGAATGCCCTGCGAAGTCGCAAAATCAGCGAAGTTCCATACCTGTTCACCAACGACAGCACTAACACGGTCAAAGACGCGGTGATACATATCCAGCCACGCGCACTGATACTCTTCACTCCACATATCGGTGTACATCGAGTGCAGACCGGCTAACGTATCCACCCCGTATTCGGTGATGATAATCGGCTGATGCAGTTTCTCCTGCCACGCAAGCAGTTCTTTTTCCAGTACCTTTTCTGCCGTCTCCAGATCGCCGCTTTGGACATACCAGCCGTAATAACGGTTCAGACACAGCACATCAAAGAGATCGCTGATGGTATCGGTGTGAGCGTCGCAGAACATCACATTGACGCAGGTGATCGGTCGTGTCGGGTCGAGTTTACGCGTTGCTTCTGCCAGTGGCGCGAAATATTCCCGGGCACCTTGCGGGCGGGTATCTGGTTCATTGGCAATGCTCCACATCACCACGCTTGGGTGGTTTTTGTCACGCGCAATCAGTTCTTTAATCGCCTGTAAGTGCGCCTGCTGGGTTTCCCCATTGACCGCCTCTTCGCTGTACAGTTCTTTCGGTTTGTTGCCCGCTTCGAAACCAATTCCTAAAGAAAGGTTAAAGCCGACGGCGGCAGTTTCATCAATCACCACAATGCCATGTTCGTCAGCCCAGTCGAGCATCTCTTCAGCGTAAGGGTAATGCGAGGTGCGGTAAGAGTTGGCACCAATCCAGTCCATCAATGCGTGATCGTGCACCATCAGCACGTTATCGAATCCCTTGCCACGCAAATCCGCATCTTCATGACGACCAAAGCCAGTGAAGTAGAACGGTTTGTGGTTGATCAGGAACTGTTCACCCTTTACTGCCACCGAGCGGATACCAACGCGCAGTGGATAGATGTCGCACTCTGTCTGGCTTTTTGCGGTGACGCACAGTTCATAGAGATACCCATCACCGGGTTGCCAGAGATTCGGGTTCACCACTTGCAAGGTTCCGCTGTGACCTTGTCCGGCTGCGACAACCTGCTGATCAGCATCACGCAGTTCGACGCTGATATCACCATTGGCCACCACCTGCCAGTCAATGGAAGCGTGGTTGCAGTCTTGCGCTACATGCGTCACCACGGTGATATCGTCCACCCAGGTGTTCGGCGTGGTATAGAGCATTACGCTGCGGTGGATCCCGGCGTAGTTAAAGAAATCATGGAAATAAGACTGCTTTTTCTTGCCGTTTTCGTCGGTAATCACCATTCCCGGCGGGATAGTCTGCCAGTTCAGCTCATTGTTCACACAAACGGTGATACGCACACTTTTTCCGGCAATCACATATGGAGTAACATCGGCTTCAAACGGCGTATAGCCGCCCTGATGCTCCATCACTTCCTGATTATTAACCCACACTTTGCCGTAATGAGTGACCGCATCGAAACGCAGCACGATACGCTGGCCCGCCCAACCTTTGGGTATAAAGACTTCGCGCTGATACCAGACATTGCCCACATAATTACGAATATCCGCATCAGCAAACTGATCGTTAAAACTGCCTGGTACGGCAATCGCCCGACTCTCTTGCAACGTGCTTTCCCACCAACGCTGATCATTTCCACAGTTTTCGCGATCCAGGCTGAATGCCCACAGACCGTCGAGTTTTTTGATTTCACGGGTTGGGGTTTCTACAGGACGTAACATAAGGGACTCCTCATTAAGATAAAAATACTGGTCAACCTTTAATTTGATTAGTTAACCAATTAAGCAATGCAAACAGTTATCTGTGAGAAACCCACGGAAGAGAAATGGAAATAAAAAGAACTGACACCGCGATCAAAAAACCAAAAACTGCAATACCCACAGCGTGACATGGATCGCATTAATCTCTAAAACAACGTTGACAGAAGCTGCAAAATAAGCAACCGAACGCTCGTTCGAGTGATTTAAAACGCTAAATTTCCGTGACATATGGTTGTGGTGTATGTGTTAACGGGATTTTGCGATCAGGCGAGAACGTTTTGGTATGGTGCTGTTAAGGACATTAAATGCGGGCGCAGTGGTCACCGGCCCGCGGCAAGAAGATATCAGGATGCGGTTAAAATACCGCCAATCATCGCACGTAATCCCTGGGCAAATGACGCGTCACCCGCCAGGTCTTCGGCTTCGATGTCGGCCAGTACGCCATAGGTCAGATCCAGCAATAAACGAGAGGTCATCGCCGTGTTAATGTCAGGACTTATCTCACCTTTTTGCTGGGCATCGCGCATACGCTGGGCGATGTATTCGGTGATTGTCAGATGCTTATTCCTGAGCATAGCGGCAACCTGCGGATTGCGCATTCCTTCCGCCATAATCTCTACCACCAGCGCCCGCTGGGCAAAGGCTTCATGCGTCAGGGAGACTATCGACTCGACCATATATTCTACAAAATGAATCCCTTCGATAGGGTCCCGGAAGCGGGCCAGCGCCCTCTCCTGATCCTGGAGGATAATTGCCTGAATCAAGGCTTCTTTAGAAATGAAATGGTGGTAAAGCGTCCCGGGACTTATACCGCAGGATTTACAGATGGCTTTCATCGAGGCACTGTGAAATCCATTTTCTGAAAAAATCTCTCTGGCAGCATTGAGGATCCGGGTCCGTGTCGGTTGTGCTTCAGTCTGCATGTTATCCATCGTTAAACCAATATAGTTAGCATGAATAACTAGTTTACCGCGTTGTCAGGTGAGCGCCTATCATTGCTGTTGAATAGTGCGAAGGCACACCCGATTCGTTTACTATTCACACGATAATTGGTCAACCAATGAACATAACCTGGTTACCAGTTTTCTGGCGTTTTTTCACTGCTGAACTCGCTGTACCGGTAAACAACACTCACTCAGTTGTTTACCGGCCTGCTAGCGATTAATTAAGCTCCTGTACCCCACCGCCGGATACGGTGAGTATTTGCCCGCTTATCCAACTGGCAGCAGGTGAACACAGAAACAGCGCCGCGTTAGCAATATCTTGCGGTTGACCCAGACGTCTGATTGGCGTGTGCTGCAACATTTTTTGTTCAATTTCTGGCGTAATAACGGATTTTAGAGCATCAGTTAATATTGCCCCCGGCGCAATGCCATTCACCCGAATATTTTTTTCACCCAGATCAAATGCCATATTTCTCACCAGATGACTGGCCGCAGCTTTAGATGACGCATAGGAAGTCATGTTTTTATTTTTATTTTCTGCAGCCATAGAAGTGATAGTCAGAATAACGCCTCCGCCATTTTTTTCCATTTCTGGCGCAATGAGTTGTGACAGATGGAAAAAAGAAAACACATTCAGTTCATAAGCGCGGCGGAAATCCGCCATTGGCATATCAAACGGTTTAGGACCACCGCCACCCGCGTTGTTAACCAGAATATCCACTTTGCCCAACTTACTGATGGCAAAGTCTGCCAGAGCAGATAATTCCTGTTCGGAAGTAATATCACAACGCCAGGCAAATGCCTGTCCACCAAGCTGTTGAATCTCATCAACAACATGATTTGCTGCATCGGCATTAATATCACTGACCACCACAGATGCACCTGCTGTCGCGAATGTAATGGCAATTTCTTTACCAATACCAGCACCCGCACCGGTGATGATGGCGCATTTTCCGTCGAGTCTCAGGTTGTCAGAATTAAACACATAAACCTCCTGTGAACTTCAGTAAATAAATTAAAAGGCACCGCCTGTGTGCCACATTTTTTATCATTAACCTCGGGGAAAAGACACTACCAGGTATAGCAGATAAAGAGAGATTATTTCGCCGTAATGAGCCGCGCGGGGATAATCAGATTTCGAGAGTGATTCTCTTCGTGACTGATTTTTTGCATCATGCGATCGGCAAGCGTAAAGCCCAGTTCCCGCGCAGGTGTGCAGGCCCAGACAATCGGAAAATCATCAAGAGCAGTTTGCGTTACATCAGTAAATGCCGCTAATGAAACCTGTTGCTCAAAATAACGATCGACCCCGCTTTCGCCGCTTTGCCGCCCTGCTTTCAGTAAACCAAACCACGCGCCCATCGCAATGGTTTCGTTGTAGCACACCACCGCGCTGATGGTCGGGTTATGGCGCAAAAGCGCCGTTATAGCTTCCGCAGCCAGCTTCTGGCTGGAAGAACATTCCAGTACCCAATCGCTGTGAAACGGCAGACCAAATTTTAATAGTGTTGCGCAATATCCACCCACTCGTTCCGCGCGGGTTAAAGAGGAACTTTGCCCTCCCAGCCAGGCGATACGCTGATGCCCATTGCGAATAAGGTGTTCCGTCAATAACTGCGCTGCCTGCATGTTATCCGGGCGAACAGTATCCACATCTTCAAGATAGCTGGCACGGGATGCAAAAATCACCGGGATGTCTTTTTCTTCTGCCATGCGCCGCAGGTCATCACTGCTTCCTGCCGCACCGGCAATCACCACACCATCGACACCCTGATTCAGTAGCAGTGAAAATCGCTGGGCCAGTTGCTCGCCATCTTTACCGCCGTGGAGCAAAAAAACCATCCGCCCCTGTGCTTCCAGCGCCTCTGTCAGCCCGGCCGTTAATTCAGCGTAAAACGGCGAAGATAAGTCGCGCACAATTAAGCCAATTACGCCACTCTGCCCGCCGCGCAGCGCAGATGCCTGGCGATTTCGCACAAAGCCTAACTCTTCAATGGCCGCGTTAACCCGTTCTCCCGTGGCGGCAGATATTCGCCCTTTGCCACTAAGCACCAGCGAAACGGTACTGACTGACACGCCCGCAGCCAGCGCAACATCATGAATGGTGATTTTTTTGGCGGTAGCCATGCAGATGACCTACTCCCTGATTATGTGACAGATAAAACGTTTTACCTTTAATTTATCTTATACCCGCTATTATCGTTGCGTAATGTGATTTATGCCTCACTAAAATTTGATAAAACGTTTTATCTTCTCGCGCAATTTATTGAATCCAGACTGTTCTCAACAAGGAGTCGTTTTATGACGGCGAAAGCAGCACCGAAAGTCACGCTGTGGGAATTCTTCCAGCAGTTAGGCAAAACCTTTATGTTACCCGTGGCGTTATTGTCGTTCTGCGGCATTATGCTCGGAATTGGCAGTTCCCTTAGCAGCCACGATGTCATCACCCTAATCCCGGCATTGGGTAACCCCGTGTTGCAGGCCATCTTTACCTGGATGAGTAAGGTTGGCTCGTTTGCTTTTAGCTTTCTGCCAGTGATGTTCTGTATTGCAATCCCACTCGGGCTGGCGCGTGAAAACAAAGGTGTTGCAGCATTCGCGGGTTTTGTCGGTTACGCGGTCATGAACCTTGCGGTTAACTTCTGGTTGACCAATAAAGGCATTCTACCAACCACCGATGCAGCCGTTCTGAAAGCCAATAATATCCAGAGTATTCTTGGGATCCAGTCGATCGACACCGGGATCCTCGGTGCAGTGATCGCCGGTATCATTGTCTGGATGCTGCATGAGCGTTTCCATAATATCCGCCTGCCAGATGCGCTGGCGTTCTTCGGCGGCACCCGCTTCGTGCCCATTATCTCCTCACTGGTGATGGGACTTGTCGGTCTGGTAATTCCGTTAGTCTGGCCGATATTTGCTATGGGCATTAGTGGATTAGGTCATATGATCAATAGCGCAGGCGATTTCGGACCGATGCTGTTTGGTACTGGCGAACGTCTGCTGTTGCCGTTTGGTCTGCATCACATTCTGGTGGCATTAATTCGCTTTACTGATGCGGGCGGCACGCAGGAAGTCTGCGGTCAAACCGTAAGCGGCGCGCTGACTATCTTCCAGGCGCAATTAAGCTGCCCGACCACACACGGTTTCTCTGAAAGCGCTACGCGTTTCCTCTCCCAGGGAAAAATGCCTGCCTTCCTCGGCGGCCTGCCTGGTGCGGCATTAGCCATGTATCACTGCGCACGCCCGGAAAATCGCCATAAAATTAAAGGCCTGCTGATTTCTGGCCTGATCGCCTGTGTCGTTGGCGGCACCACAGAACCGCTGGAGTTCCTGTTCCTGTTCGTTGCGCCAGTCCTGTATGTCATCCACGCACTGTTAACCGGCCTCGGCTTCACTGTCATGTCCGTTCTCGGTGTCACCATCGGTAATACCGACGGTAATATCATCGACTTTGTGGTATTCGGTATTTTGCATGGTCTGTCGACTAAGTGGTACATGGTGCCAGTGGTGGCGGCAATTTGGTTTGTTGTTTACTACGTCATCTTCCGTTTCGCTATCACCCGCTTCAATCTGAAAACACCGGGGCGCGACAGTGAAATCGCCAGCTCAATCGAAAAAGCCGTTGTCGGTACGCCGGGTAAATCAGGTTACAACGTTCCGGCAATCCTCGAAGCCCTGGGTGGTGCCGACAATATTGTCAGCCTTGATAACTGTATTACTCGCCTGCGTTTGTCTGTGAAAGATATGTCGCTTGTGAATGTGCAGGCGCTGAAGGACAATCGGGCAATTGGCGTAGTTCAATTGAATCAACATAACCTGCAGGTTGTTATTGGGCCGCAAGTTCAATCGGTAAAAGATGAAATGGCCGGTTTGATGCGCACTGTTCAGGCATAAGGATAAAATATGTTCGATTTTTCAAAGGTCGTGGATCGTCATGGAACATGGTGTACACAATGGGACTATGTCGCTGACCGTTTCGGCTCTGCGGATCTGCTGCCGTTCACGATTTCAGACATGGATTTTGCCACCGCACCCTGCATTATCGAGGCGCTGAATCAGCGCCTGATGCACGGTGTGTTTGGCTACAGCCGCTGGAAAAACGATGAGTTTCTCGCGGCAATTGCCCACTGGTTTTCCACCCAACATAACACCGCCATTGATACGCAGTCGGTGGTTTATGGCCCTTCTGTTATCTATATGGTGTCGGAATTGATTCGCCAGTGGTCTGCCGTCGGTGAAGGCGTGATGATCCATACCCCCGCTTACGACGCATTTTACAAAGCCATTGAAGGTAATCAGCGCACCGTGATGCCCGTTGCTTTAGAGAAGCGGGAGGACGGTTGGTTTTGCAATATGGCAAAACTGGAAGCTGTACTGGCGAAACCAGAATGTAAAATTATGCTCCTGTGTAGCCCGCAGAACCCCACGGGTAAAGTCTGGACTTGCGATGAACTGGAGATAATGGCAGACCTTTGCGAACGCTATGGTGTACGCGTTATCTCCGATGAAATCCATATGGATATGGTATGGGATGAGCAACCACATATTCCCTGGAGCAACGTGGCGCGCGGAGACTGGGCGCTGCTGACTTCTGGTTCGAAAAGTTTCAATATTCCTGCCCTGACCGGAGCTTACGGTATCATTGAAAACAGCGAGAGCCGCGAGACGTATTTATCAGCACTGAAAGGTCGTGATGGGCTTTCCTCCCCTTCTGTACTGGCATTAACAGCACATATCGCCGCCTATCAGCAAGGCGCAGCGTGGCTGGATGCCTTACGTGTCTATCTGAAAGACAATCTGAGGTATATCGCCAATACAATGAACGCCGCGTTCCCGGAACTCAACTGGCAGCCCCCACAATCCACTTATCTCGCCTGGCTTGATTTACGGCCTCTGAACATTGATGACAATGCACTGCAAAAAGTCCTGATTGAGCAAGAAAAAGTGGCGATCATGCCGGGATATACCTACGGCGAAGAAGGCCGTGGCTTTGTTCGTCTCAATGCCGGATGCCCTCGTTCGAAACTGGAAAAAGGTGTCGCCGGATTAATTAACGCCATCCGCACTGTACGTTGATTGCGATTGCGCAACGCAAATAATCGTTGCGCAATCGTAGATTTTTACCCTGCTTTGTTTTTATAATGGTGCGCACTTTTATATCCAGAAAAAGAGTGCGACCATGATTGATACCACCCTGCCATTAACTGATATCCATCGCCACCTTGATGGCAACATTCGTCCCCAGACCATCCTTGAACTTGGCCGCCAGTATAATATTTCACTTCCTGCACAATCGCTGGAAACGCTGATCCCCCACGTTCAGGTCATCGCCAACGAACCCGATCTGGTCAGCTTCCTGAGCAAACTTGACTGGGGCGTTAAAGTTCTCGCTTCTCTTGATGCCTGCCGTCGCGTGGCATTTGAAAATATTGAAGATGCCGCTCGAAACGGCCTGCACTATGTCGAACTACGTTTTTCGCCAGGCTACATGGCGATGACGCATCAGTTGCCTGTTGCGGGCGTGGTCGAAGCCGTCATTGATGGCGTGCGTGAAGGTTGCCGCACTTTTGGTGTGCAGGCGAATCTTATCGGCATTATGAGTCGAACCTTTGGCGAAGCCGCCTGCCAGCAAGAACTGGAGGCATTTTTAGCCCACCGTGACCAGATTACCGCGCTGGATTTAGCCGGTGATGAACTTGGTTTCCCGGGTAGTCTGTTCCTTTCTCACTTCAATTGCGCACGTGATGCGGGTTGGCATATTACTGTTCATGCAGGTGAAGCTGCTGGCTCGGAAAGCATCTGGCAGGCTATTCGTGAACTGGGGGCGGAACGTATTGGACATGGCGTAAAAGCCATTGAAGATCGGGCGCTGATGGATTTTCTTGCCGAACAGCAAATTGGTATTGAATCCTGTCTGACCTCAAATATTCAGACCAGTACCGTAGCCTCTCTGGTGGCACATCCACTGAAAACGTTCCTTGAGCATGGTATTTGCGCCAGCATTAACACTGATGATCCGGGGGTTCAGGGCGTAGATATCATTCACGAATATACCGTCGCCGCACCCGCTGCGGGTTTATCTCGCGAGCAAATTCGCCAGGCGCAGATTAACGGTCTGGAAATGGCGTTTTTGAGCGCCGATGAGAAACGTGCTCTGAGAGAAAAAGTGACTGCGAAGTAAGAACATGCCTGATAAGGCGCGTAAGCGTCGTATCAGGCATTTGAATTCATCGCCGGATGCAGTGTAGTCGCTTTATCCGGCTCCAAAAATCGATTATCACGCCAGGCACAGCGTCGCGCGATGTTTGGCGGATTCGATACCAAGTTCAATGAGTTCCATCACCTGAATCGCCTGACTTGCCGGCACCGGATTTTCTCCGTCACCATTCAACGCATCACGAATAGCAGCGTAGTAAGCCGGATAATTTCCCGGCACCGTCAGCAGTGTTTCTTCGACGCGTTCCTCACCTTCAACACGGGTAAGTACGCCGTCACGCATATCATAGCCCCAATCTTCCTGCGGCAAACGTTCGCCATTTTTCAGCCGCTCTTCCTGTGGATCGAGTCCATACTTAACGTAGCTGCCGCGAGAACCATGAACGATATAGCGTGCCGACTCTGCTGCCGCCAACATAGTGCCGTGTAAAATGACCCGCCGCTGTGGGTAGGACAAAATGGCGTGGAAATAATCTGTCGACTGCGCTCCCGGGCGTAACTGTGCTAAATCTACGGTCATGCTGACGGGTAAGCCAAACAGCGTAATAGCCTGATCGAGCAAATGCGGCGCTAAATCGTACCAGATACCGCTACCGGGGCCGCCCTGTTCACGCCAGCGATCGCGCACCTGTGGACGGAAGCGGTCGAAATGAGACTCAAAGTAAGCCACTTCCCCCAGCAAGCCTTCCGCGAGCAAACCTTTTAGCGTCAGGAAATCGCTATCCCAGCGACGGTTATGAAACACTGACAACACGCGCCCAAGACTCTTTGCCAGAGCATCCAGCTCCCGTGCTTGTGACAGTGTCACGGTGAAAGGCTTATCAACAACCACATGTTTACCCGCTTCCAGTGCCGCTTTTGCTAACGGAAAATGGGTATCGTTGGGCGTAGGAATGACAATCAGGTCAATATTAGGATCATTAAAGAGATGCTTCGGTTCAGAGACAACCGTAACTGTTGGCCAATCAGCCTTCACTTTTGTTTCGTCACTGCTGGAGATCACCGCCAGCTCCAGCCCGGGCGTGCCCGCAATCAGGGGAGCATGGAAGGTTTTGCTCGCATAACCGTACCCAATCAACCCAACACGGATGTTGTCGCTCATGTCATTGCCTCTCATTGAAGTATGATGCTATTTGACACTATCCTTTACCCTCTCTCAACAGTTTAATAACCTGCCTGCAATACGGGGGGTTATTTAACTTAAGTCAAAAAAAGAGCGAATTTTCTGAAGGCAAAAGATAAATATCGCAAAAACATCAGTAAAAATCTTGCTGGAGCAATTATTGCTAAGTAACATTTACGGCCTTAGTTAATGGATCAATCAACATAGATGTGGGCAGTAATGAATCGTCTTATTGAATTAACAGGTTGGATCGTTCTTATCGTTTCAGTCATTCTTCTTGGCGTGGCGAGTCACATTGACAACTACCAGCCGCCTGAACAGAGTACCCCGGTACAACACAAGTAATCTCTGCGTTTGCAGGGCAACATGCAGCCCGTCCGGGTGCATGTTTTGACTTGTCGGGTATTTAAACCAGGAATTTATTATTTTGCACGGTGTTGTTGACGATTGTCAGGGATAGTAAAGCGCGTTACTCTTTTATTAGCAGTATTTCATCCCAGAATTATTTGCCATCAGCACATTCTTATTATTGCTTTAACGTTCACCTATGGTGAGATTTTATCATTACATATAATGCCTACCACTTTGGTATTAGTTATTTAATGGATCTTTTATGACAGCTCAGGAATACTTATTAAAATTTCGTAAAATCAATTCACTCGAAAGCCTGGAAAAACTCTACGATCATCTTAATTACACCCTGACGGACGATCAGGATATTATAAATATGTATCGTGCAGCCGATCACCGCCGAGCAGAGCTGGTTTCTGGCGGGCGTTTGTTTGACCTCGGGCAGGTTCCGAAATCGGTCTGGCACTACGTTCAATAAAGAAAGTAGCGATCGGTTATAAAAGCTTTATAATGACGCCCCTAAAATTAGATTTGCCCGTTTGCTGTCGCTATTCTGGAGAACTTATGACCACCACAACGCCACAACGTATTGGAGGCTGGTTGCTTGGCCCGTTAGCCTGGCTGTTAGTTGCCTTACTGAGTACGACGCTGGCGCTGTTGCTGTACTCCGCAGCGTTATCTTCTCCTCAAACATTTAAAACGCTCAGCGAACAATCCCTGACAACGCAAATCTCATGGGGCGTTTCGTTTATTACCGCCATCGCTATGTGGTATTACACACTGTGGTTAACCATCGCTTTCTTTAAACGTCGGCGTTGTGTTCCTAAACATTATATTATCTGGCTACTGATTTCCGTATTACTGGCAGTTAAAGCCTTCGCGTTTTCTCCGGTTGAAGATGGTGTAGCCGTTCGCCAGTTGCTGTTTACTTTGTTGGCAACTGCATTGATCGTCCCCTATTTCAAACGCTCGTCGCGGGTGAAAGCGACGTTTGTGAATCCGTAATAACCTTACAGTTAACCTGTTGTCGCCTGCTCTGGATTAACGGATAATAGGCGGCTTTTTTATTTCAGGCCGAAAAATGACTGACTACCTGTTACTGTTTGTCGGAACTGTACTGGTCAATAACTTTGTACTGGTCAAGTTTCTGGGGCTCTGTCCGTTTATGGGGGTTTCCAAAAAGCTGGAAACCGCGATGGGCATGGGGCTGGCAACAACATTTGTGATGACGCTGGCGTCTATTTGCGCCTGGCTTATCGACACGTGGATTTTAATCCCACTCAATCTGATTTATCTGCGCACCCTGGCGTTTATTCTGGTGATTGCCGTAGTCGTGCAGTTCACCGAGATGGTGGTGCGTAAAACCAGCCCGGTACTTTATCGACTACTCGGGATTTTTCTGCCGCTTATCACCACCAACTGTGCGGTGCTCGGCGTAGCGTTGCTGAATATCAACCTCGGGCACAATTTCTTGCAGTCGGCGCTGTACGGTTTTTCTGCTGCTGTCGGCTTCTCGCTGGTGATGGTGCTTTTTGCCGCCATTCGCGAACGTCTTGCTGTGGCCGATGTTCCGGCCCCTTTTCGTGGTAATGCCATTGCGCTGATTACTGCGGGTCTTATGTCTCTGGCCTTTATGGGCTTTAGTGGTTTGGTGAAGTTGTAATGAATGCTATCTGGATTGCCGTTGCCGCCGTGAGCCTGCTGGGCCTGGTGTTTGGCGCCATTCTGGGTTATGCCTCCCGCCGTTTTGCGGTGGAAGACGATCCGGTCGTTGAGAAAATTGACGAAATTTTACCGCAAAGCCAGTGTGGTCAGTGCGGTTATCCAGGCTGTCGTCCGTATGCGGAAGCCATCAGTTGTAATGGCGAAAAAATCAACCGCTGCGCACCTGGTGGCGAAGCTGTGATGTTGAAAATTGCCGAGTTGCTTAATGTCGAGCCACAGCCGCTGGATGGCGAAGCGCAAGAGTTGACGCCTGCGCGCATGGTGGCAGTTATTGATGAAAATAACTGTATTGGCTGCACTAAGTGCATTCAGGCGTGTCCGGTAGACGCCATTGTTGGCGCTACCCGCGCAATGCATACAGTGATGAGCGATCTGTGCACGGGCTGCAATCTTTGCGTTGACCCATGCCCTACACACTGCATCTCCTTACAACCGGTCGCAGAAACGCCTGACTCCTGGAAATGGGATCTGAACACCATTCCCGTGCGCATCATTCCCGTGGAACACCATGTTTAAGTTATTTTCTGCTTTCAAAAAAAATAAAATCTGGGACTTCAACGGCGGTATTCATCCACCGGAAATGAAAACCCAGTCCAACGGTACGCCTCTACGCCAGGTGCCACTGGCGCAGCGATTTGTCATTCCGCTGAAGCAACATATTGGCGCTGAAGGTGAGCTGTGTGTTAGCGTCGGGGATAAAGTGCTGCGCGGTCAGCCACTCACTCGCGGTCGCGGCAAAATGCTGCCGGTTCACGCACCAACCTCCGGCACCGTTACAGCTATTGCCCCCCACTCTACGGCTCATCCTTCAGCATTAGCTGAATTAAGCGTGATTATTGATGCTGATGGTGAAGACTGCTGGATCCCACGTGATGGCTGGAGCGATTACCGCTCACGTAGCCGGGAAGAGTTAATTGAACGTATTCATCAGTTTGGCGTCGCCGGGCTGGGGGGGGCGGGCTTCCCTACGGGTGTTAAATTGCAGGGTGGCGGCGATAAAATCGAAACCTTGATTATCAATGCTGCCGAGTGCGAACCATATATTACCGCCGATGACCGTCTGATGCAGGATTGCGCCGCTCAGGTGGTAGAAGGCATTCGCATTCTTGCACATATCCTACAGCCGCGCGAAATTCTTATCGGTATTGAAGATAACAAACCACAGGCAATTTCCATGCTGCGCGCAGTGCTGGCAGACTCCCGCGATATCGCTCTACGGGTTATTCCAACTAAATATCCTTCCGGCGGTGCCAAACAGTTAACGTACATCCTGACCGGGAAGCAGGTGCCACACGGCGGCCGTTCATCAGATATCGGTGTGTTAATGCAAAACGTCGGCACCGCTTACGCGGTGAAACGCGCTGTTATCGATGGCGAGCCCATTACCGAGCGCGTGGTGACGCTGACTGGTGAAGCCATTGCACGTCCGGGCAACGTCTGGGCGCGACTGGGTACACCTGTGCGTCATTTATTGGATGATGCCGGATTCCGTCCTTCTGCTGATCAAATGGTGATTATGGGCGGCCCGCTAATGGGCTTTACATTGCCGTGGCTGGATGTGCCGGTCGTCAAAATCACTAACTGCCTGCTGGCGCCGTCGGCCAGTGAACTCGGTGAACCGCAGGAAGAACAAAGCTGCATCCGCTGTAGCGCCTGTGCTGACGCCTGCCCTGCCGATCTTCTGCCGCAACAGTTGTACTGGTTCAGCAAAGGTCAGCAGCACGATAAAGCCACCGCGCACAACATTGCCGACTGTATTGAATGTGGGGCCTGCGCCTGGGTTTGCCCGAGCAACATTCCACTGGTGCAATATTTCCGTCAGGAAAAAGCAGAAATTGCCGCCATTCGTCAGGAAGAGAAACGCGCCGCAGAAGCAAAAGCGCGTTTTGAAGCCCGTCAGGCACGTCTGGAGCGCGAAAAAGCCGCGCGTCTTGAACGACATAAGAGCGCGGCGGTACAACCTGCAGCCAAAGACAAAGACGCGATTGCTGCCGCACTGGCACGTGTGAAAGAGAAGCAGGCCCAGGCCACGCAGCCTATTGTGATCAAAGCTGGCGAACGTCCGGATAACAGCGCAATTATTGCAGCACGGGAAGCGCGTAAAGCGCAAGCCAGAGCGAAGCAGGCAGAATTACAACAGATCAACGACGCAACAACCGTTGCTGATCCGCGCAAGGCTGCCGTCGAGGCCGCTATTGCCCGCGCCAAAGCGCGTAAACTGGAACAGCAGCAGGCTAACGCCGAG
>NZ_KE137292.1:884575-1268159 GCF_000408805.1 Escherichia sp. KTE159 | reverse complement strand
CTAACGCCGAGCCGGAAGAACAGGTTGATCCGCGCAAGGCTGCCGTCGAGGCCGCTATTGCCCGCGCCAAAGCGCGTAAACTGGAACAACAGCAGGCTAACGCCGAGTCAGAAGAACAGGTTGATCCGCGCAAAGCGGCAGTTGCCGCGGCTATTGCCCGCGTTCAGGCAAAAAAAGCCGCCCAGCAAAAGGTTGTAAACGAGGACTAAATGGTATTCAGAATAGCTAGCTCTCCATATACCCATAACCAGCGCCAGACATCGCGCATTATGCTGCTGGTACTGCTCGCAGCCGTGCCTGGAATCGCGGCACAACTGTGGTTTTTTGGCTGGGGCACTCTCGTTCAGATCCTGCTGGCATCGGTCAGTGCATTGTTAGCCGAAGCGCTTGTGCTTAAGCTGCGCAAGCAGTCAGTAGCCGCAACGTTAAAAGATAACTCAGCATTACTAACAGGCTTATTGTTGGCGGTAAGTATTCCACCTCTCGCGCCGTGGTGGATGGTCGTGCTGGGTACGGTGTTTGCGGTGATCATCGCTAAACAGTTGTATGGCGGTCTGGGGCAAAACCCATTCAACCCGGCAATGATTGGTTATGTAGTATTACTGATCTCCTTCCCGGTACAGATGACCAGTTGGTTGCCGCCGCATGAGATTGCGGTCAACATCCCTGGATTTATCGACGCTGTGCAGGTTATCTTCAGCGGCCATACCGTCAGCGGCGGTGATATGAACACGCTACGCTTAGGCATTGATGGTATCAGCCAGGCGACGCCGCTGGATACGTTCAAAACCTCTGTCCGCGCCGGTCATTCGGTTGAGCAAATTATGCAGTATCCGATCTACAGCGGTATTCTGGCAGGCGCTGGCTGGCAATGGGTAAACCTCGCCTGGCTGGTTAGCGGCGTGTGGTTGCTATGGCAGAAAGCGATTCGCTGGCATATTCCCGTCAGCTTCTTAGTGACGCTGGCGCTATGCGCAACGCTGGGCTGGTTGTTCTCACCTGAGACGCTGGCATCACCGCAAATTCATCTGCTGTCTGGCGCGACCATGCTTGGCGCATTCTTTATTCTGACCGATCCGGTGACCGCTTCTACGACTAATCGTGGTCGTCTGATTTTTGGCGCACTGGCGGGCTTATTAGTCTGGTTGATCCGCAGTTTCGGCGGCTATCCTGACGGCGTGGCTTTTGCTGTCCTGCTGGCGAACATCACGGTTCCTCTGATCGATTACTATACGCGTCCGCGCGTTTACGGCCATCGCAAAGGATAAACCATGCTGAAAACTATCCGAAAACACGGTATTACGCTGGCACTGTTTGCCGCCGGTTCAACAGGTTTAACGGCGGCCATCAACCAGATGACCAAAACGACGATTGCTGAACAGGCCAGCCTGCAACAAAAGACGTTATTTGATCAGGTGTTGCCAGCCGAACGCTATAACAATGAGCTGGCACAAAGTTGCTATTTAGTGAATGCGCCTGAGCTGGGTAAAGGTGAACATCGGGTTTACATCGCTAAACAGGATGGCCAGCCGGTAGCTGCCGTTCTGGAAGCGACTGCGCCGGATGGCTATTCAGGCGCGATTCAGCTACTGGTCGGAGCCGATTTTAACGGCACTGTACTTGGCACACGCGTGACAGAACATCACGAAACGCCAGGGCTTGGCGATAAAATCGAACTGCGCCTCTCTGACTGGATCACTCATTTTGCGGGTAAAAAAATCAGCACCGCAAATGACGCTCACTGGGCGGTAAAGAAAGATGGCGGTGATTTCGACCAGTTCACCGGCGCGACCATTACGCCTCGCGCGGTGGTGAATGCGGTAAAACGCGCCGGGTTGTACGCCCAAACGTTACCAGAACAACTTTCTCAACTTCCTGCCTGTGGAGAATAGACCGTGAGCGAAATTAAAGACGTTATTGTTCAGGGGTTATGGAAGAACAACTCCGCACTGGTTCAGTTGCTCGGTCTCTGCCCGCTGCTGGCAGTCACGTCAACTGCCACCAACGCACTGGGTTTAGGGCTTGCGACTACGCTGGTGTTGACTCTCACCAACCTGACTATCTCGACGCTGCGTCACTGGACGCCAGCCGAGATCCGTATCCCTATTTACGTGATGATCATCGCCTCGGTGGTCAGTGCCGTACAAATGCTGATCAACGCCTACGCCTTTGGTCTGTATCAATCGTTAGGAATTTTTATTCCGCTGATTGTCACTAACTGTATCGTTGTTGGTCGCGCTGAAGCCTTCGCTGCAAAAAAAGGTCCGGCGCTTTCGGCGCTGGACGGATTTTCGATTGGCATGGGTGCAACCTGCGCAATGTTCGTGCTGGGTTCACTGCGCGAAATTATCGGCAACGGAACGTTATTTGACGGTGCCGATGCGCTGTTGGGTAACTGGGCAAAAGTATTGCGCGTGGAGATCTTCCACACTGATTCCCCTTTCCTGCTCGCAATGTTACCACCAGGGGCATTTATTGGCCTGGGACTGATGCTGGCAGGAAAATACCTGATTGATGAAAAAATGAAAAAGCGCCGCACTGAAGCAGCCGCTGAACGCGAGTTGCAAAACGGTGAAACAGGGAATGTCTGATGAACAAAGCAAAACGACTGGAGATCCTCACCCGCCTGCGTGAGAACAATCCTCATCCCACAACCGAGCTTAATTTCAGTTCGCCTTTTGAATTGCTGATTGCTGTACTACTTTCTGCCCAGGCCACTGATGTCAGCGTTAATAAAGCAACAGCGAAGCTCTACCCGGTAGCCAATACGCCTGCCGCGATGCTCGAACTGGGTGTTGAAGGCGTGAAAACGTATATCAAAACCATTGGGTTATATAACAGCAAAGCGGAAAATATCATCAAGACCTGCCGTATCTTACTGGAGCAGCATAATGGCGAAGTTCCGGAAGATCGCGCTGCGCTGGAAGCATTGCCCGGCGTTGGACGCAAAACAGCTAACGTGGTGTTGAATACCGCTTTCGGCTGGCCGACCATTGCTGTAGATACCCACATTTTCCGTGTCTGCAACCGCACCCAATTTGCTCCCGGGAAAAACGTCGAACAAGTTGAGGAAAAACTGCTAAAAGTAGTTCCTGCAGAATTTAAAGTCGACTGCCATCACTGGTTAATCCTTCACGGGCGTTATACCTGCATTGCCCGCAAACCGCGCTGTGGCTCCTGCATTATTGAAGATCTTTGTGAATACAAAGAGAAAGTTGACATCTGACACAAACAGGTACTGCCGTTTCTTCATCCATTACCGCTACTCATCCTCTTCAAAAACAACTTTCTAACGTTAATGATGCCGCCTCGCTGCGGCATCATTAGGCAATCCGTTTGTGAATAACCAAAAATGCAGGTTAATTGTTTTTTTAATAGCGAAATTTTCTATTCATTTGTGATCGAAATCACACTGATACACAAATGTAAAAATAATGCACCTCAAAAGTTAAATTTGACAAAGCATTGATTCAATCCGACCTGAAACCTACAAAACATTACACTGGCTATTTTTCAGATAATGGACTATCCCACTACATGAAACACCTTATAGCAGAACATATCGCCAAAGAGGAATTATTACCCGGCTCCAGTAGTGAAAAAATCTGCCGTTACGTTTTTTGAAAAATTTAACGCTGGATAACATTTCCCAAAGCCGATGAATTCTCCAGGCCAGTTATATGTAACAGATTATTACAAAGGACTTGTCTGAAAGTGCAAGATGGTGAACATTACCTGCCGTTTCCCCTCCCACTATAACAATTGCGCGTATGTTTTTTAGACATCACGCGAGAATGCACCCCCGTTAATATGGGATGTAAAAAAAGAGGTAAAAGTGTCCACTGCAAACCAAAAACCAACAGAAAGCGTTAGTTTGAACGCTTTCAAACAACCGAAGGCGTTCTATCTCATCTTCTCGATTGAGTTATGGGAACGTTTTGGTTATTACGGCCTACAAGGAATTATGGCTGTCTACCTGGTTAAACAACTGGGTATGTCTGAAGCGGATTCAATCACACTTTTCTCTTCCTTTAGTGCCCTGGTTTATGGTCTGGTCGCTATCGGCGGCTGGTTAGGTGACAAGGTACTGGGTACTAAACGCGTCATTATGCTTGGCGCTATCGTGCTGGCGATTGGCTATGCGCTGGTTGCGTGGTCTGGTCACGACGCAGGTATCGTCTATATGGGTATGGCGGCAATTGCTGTCGGTAACGGCCTGTTTAAAGCCAACCCGTCTTCGCTGCTCTCGACTTGCTATGAGAAAAACGACCCGCGTCTGGACGGTGCATTTACCATGTACTACATGTCCGTCAACATCGGTTCTTTCTTCTCTATGATTGCAACCCCGTGGCTGGCGGTTAAATACGGCTGGAGCGTCGCGTTTGCGCTTAGCGTAGTCGGTCTGTTGATCACCATTGTTAACTTTGCCTTCTGCCAGCGCTGGGTTAAACAGTACGGTTCGAAACCTGACTTTGAACCAGTCAACTACCGTAACCTGCTGCTGACCATTATTGGCGTTGTGGCACTGATCGCGGTTGCAACCTGGCTGCTGCACAACCAGGAAGTTGCGCGTATGGCGCTGGGCGTTGTTGCCTTCGGTATCGTTGTTATCTTCGGTAAAGAAGCGTTCGCCATGAAAGGTGCTGCGCGTCGTAAAATGATCGTTGCCTTCATTCTGATGCTTGAAGCAATCATCTTCTTCGTGCTGTACAGCCAGATGCCGACGTCGCTGAACTTCTTTGCGATTCGTAACGTTGAACACTCCATTCTGGGGATGGCGGTTGAACCTGAACAGTATCAGGCGCTGAACCCATTCTGGATCATCATTGGTAGCCCGATTCTGGCCGCTATCTATAACAAGATGGGCGACACTCTGCCGATGCCGACCAAATTTGCAATCGGTATGGTGATGTGTTCCGGCGCATTCCTGATCCTGCCAGTGGGCGCGAAATTCGCTTCTGACGCCGGTATCGTTTCTGTAGGCTGGCTGGTAGCAAGCTATGGCCTGCAGAGTATCGGTGAACTGATGATCTCCGGTCTGGGTCTGGCAATGGTTGCTCAGCTCGTTCCTCAGCGTCTGATGGGCTTCATTATGGGTAGCTGGTTCCTGACCACTGCCGGTGCAAACCTGATTGGTGGTTATGTTGCGGGCATGATGGCTGTTCCGGATAACGTAACCGATCCGCTGATGTCGCTGGATGTGTATGGCCGCGTGTTCTTGCAGATTGGTGTCGCCACTGCCGTTATCGCAGTGCTGATGCTGCTGACCGCACCGAAACTGCATCGCATGACTCAGGACGATGCTGCAGACAAAGCAGCGAAAGCTGCCGTAGCATAAATTTCAGGGAAACTCTTTTACAAGCCGCTAACTTTTCGTTAGCGGCTTTTTTTTTATTCAACAACGCACTACCATTCTTTAAACCACAGCCAAAAGGAGTTACCGATGAAACTGTTCTATAAACCGGGCGCCTGCTCTCTTGCTTCCCATATCACCCTGCGTGAGAGCGGAAAGGATTTTACGCTCGTCAGTGTGGATTTGATGAAAAAACGCCTCGAAAATGGTGATGATTACTTTGCCATTAACCCTAAGGGACAGGTTCCTGCGTTACTGCTCGATGATGCCACGCTACTGACAGAAGGCGTGGCGATTATGCAATACCTTGCCGATAGCGTACCCGACCGTCAATTACTGGCTCCGGTAAATAGTATTTCGCGCTATAAAACCATCGAATGGCTGAACTATATTGCCACCGAACTACATAAAGGCTTTACCCCGCTGTTTCACCCGGCTACACCAGAAGAGTTCAAACCGATTGCGCGCGCACAACTGGAGAAAAAACTGCAGTATGTTAACGACGCGCTGAAAGATGAGCACTGGATCTGTGGGCAACGTTTTACTATTGCTGATGCCTACCTGTTTACGGTTCTGCGCTGGGCATACGCGGTGAAACTGAATCTGGAGGGTTTAGAGCACATTGCGGCATTTATGCAACGTATGGCTGAACGTCCGGCGGTGAAAGCTGCGTTGACGGCGGAAGGATTGCAGTAATAGTCATCGGCCCACAGGAAACTGTGGGCCGAAAAGAGGTATTTCAGAGTTTCGTTGCGCTGAAATAATGTTCCGGTTTGGCTATACGATCTTGTGCTGCAACCACCTGCAGCTCATATTCCTGCATTGCTTTGGTGGTCACCATAATTTCGTATACTGCGGCAGTCACATGTTCCAGCGCCTGTTGCAACGTTGCGCCCTGCAACAGTTTCACCAACAGTAAACCGCTCGTCACATCACCAACACCGACCGGCTGACGCATACCAAAATCTACCAGCGGACGGCTGATATGCCAGGCTTCATCGGCAGTAACCAGCAGCATTTCAAAACGATCGCGGCTGTAACCCGCACGCGCCAGGTGTTTAACCAACACAATTTGTGGCCCTTGCGTAATGAGTTCGCGCGCAGCTTTAACGGCTTCTTCGACGGTATGTACCGGATGCTCACAGAGGATTTCCAGCTCCACCAGATTCGGCGCGATGATATCGCTGGCAGGCAGACCGTGACGCACATGAAACTCCGCCACACCCGGCGCGACGATGCAACCTTTTTCAGGATGCCCCATTACCGGATCGCAAAAATATTTCGCCTGTGGATTCGCCGCTTTCACCTGACGGACAATACCGAGGATATGTTCCCCCTGTTCCGCCGACCCCAGATAACCACTGAGTACAGCATCACAGGTATGTAATTTATCGATGGCGGCAATGCCCTGAACAATTTCGGTTAAATGGCTGGGCGGCATTACGCAGCCAGTCCATTTGCCGTATTGGGTGTGATTAGAAAATTGAACGGTATTCAACGGCCAGACATTCGCGCCCAGGCGGCGCATCGGAAACTCTGCCGCACTGTTACCCGCATGACCATAGACAACGTGAGACTGGATAGCGAGAATATTTTTCATCGTGTTCCCTGTATAAAAACCAGGGGAGTGATTTCTCACTCCCCTTTTCCACTTAGTGCATTATTTCCAGCAAATCAGACAGTAATTCTTTTTGCCACGACGCAGTAAGGTATAACGACCAAACAGACGATCTTCTTCTTTAAAGAAGTATTCAGGATCGGACTGTTTTTCACCGTTAATGGTGATGGCATTGGACGCGATAGTTTTACGCGCCTGACCACGGGACGGTTGGAGCTCAGAATCGACCAGTGCCTGCATCAGATCAGCGCCTTTTTCCATCTCAACCATCGGTACGCCGTCCTGCGCTAGCTGTTCGAAGTCCGCTTCACTAAGCGCACTCAAAGAACCGCTGAACAGGCATTCGGTAATACGTTTCGCGGCTTGCAAACCCTCTTCACCGTGAACCAGACGCGTCACCTGCTCCGCCAGTACATACTGGGCGCGTGGTGCTTTACCACTGTTCTTATCTTCCTCTTCGAGGGCATTGATCTCTTCAATGCTCATGAAGGTGAAGAACTTCAGGAAGCGGTAAACGTCGGCATCAGCGGTATTGATCCAGAACTGGTAGAACTTGTACGGACTGGTTTTCTTCGGATCCAGCCATACGGCTCCGCCTTCAGTTTTACCAAACTTAGTGCCGTCAGCCTTGGTGATCAAAGGTACGGTCAGGCCAAACACCTGATTCTGATGCAGACGGCGAGTCAGATCGATACCAGAGGTGATGTTCCCCCACTGGTCAGAACCGCCAATCTGCAACGTCACACCATACTGTTTATTCAGGCAGGCGAAGTCATAGCCCTGCAACAGGTTATAAGAAAACTCGGTGAACGAAATACCTTGATCTTCACGGTTGAGACGCTGCTTAACCGCTTCTTTGTTGATCATCTGGTTAACGGAGAAGTGCTTACCGATATCGCGCAGGAAGGTCAGCACGTTCATATTGCCGAACCAGTCATAGTTGTTCGCGGCGATAGCAGAATTTTCTCCACAGTCGAAATCGAGGAACGGGGCAACCTGCTTGCGGATTTTGTCCACCCACTCCTGAACAGTTTCTTCGGTGTTCAGCTTACGCTCGGCAGCTTTGAAGCTCGGGTCGCCAATCAGACCCGTCGCGCCGCCTACCAGCGCAACCGGCTTGTGGCCCGCTTGCTGGAAGCGTTTCAGGCATAACAATGGAACAAGATGCCCCAAATGCAAGCTGTCAGCGGTAGGATCGAAGCCGCAATAGAGCGCGATCGGGCCTTGCGCCAGTCGCTCTGCTAACGCTTCTTCGTCCGTCACCTGGGCCACCAGCCCCCGCTCTTGCAATTGTTTAATCAAGTTACTGCTTGCCATCAAAATCTCCATGTATATAACGACTGCACCTTTGCCGGTACACGACTTTTCGCCAGATGCGAAAGAGACATAGAATAAAGTGCCGGAATCAGGAGTGCCAGCGATTAAAGCAAGATTTTTGCATCTTTTCAGGGTGCGAGACGATCGATTTTCCACGCCTCATTTTCACGCTGGTACAAAAAGCGGTCATGCAGACGATGCTCACCACCCTGCCAGAACTCAACCTGCTCAAGACTGACGCGGAAACCGCCCCAGAAACTCGGTAAAGGGACTTCGCCCTGCTGAAACTTCTGCTTCAGCTCAAGGAATTTACTCTCAAGGATCCCGCGCGCGGAAATACGGCTGGACTGCTTCGATACCCACGCGCCAATCTGGCTGTCACGGGGACGGCTATGAAAATATTTCATCACTTCGAGAGGCGAAAGACGTTCCGCTTTACCGATAACCATCACCTGGCGCTCAAGAGTATGCCAGGGGAAAAGCAGGCTAACGCGCGGATTTTGTTCGATTTGATGCGCTTTGCGACTGCCAAGGTTAGTGTAAAACACCATACCTTTTTCGTCGTAATGTTTGAGTAAAACGATGCGCTGATAAGGCTGACCATGTTCATCAACGGTCGCGACGACCATCGCTGTAGGATCAGCCAACTTAGCTTCACACGCCTGGGAGAGCCAGCGTTCGAAAAGGGTTAATGGATCGGCGGGAAGATCGCGGCGGCGTAAACCGCCTTTGGTGTATTCACGCCGCAGATGCGCGATTTGCTGCAATTCGTCGTTATCAGACATGGTTTTCTTTACGGATTGTCAGTGGGTGACGCTATTGTGCGCCGCCCCTGGAAAAATCTCAACGCTGTGGATTTTGTAACTGACAGTTATTCAAGACAATGCGGTCACGCTTATAGACCGTCGCCTCATTGCCTTTCGACCAGAAAACGTAGATACCGTCGGTATAACGCGCGCCTGATGCTGAAATGCCCTGTTTAAGGTGCAGTAATTGATTGTCGTAGACAAAACTGACTTCCTGACGTGGATTATTCAGTTTTACCGTCAACGGTTTTTCATCACACTGGTATTCCAGCGTATCGGTTTGCATGCGCTCAACCAGTTGATTGAACGCGCTACAGCCGGTGAGAAGCACCGGTAAACAGATCAGTAACAGTTTTTTCATAAACATATCCCGAAGACTTTCCTGGTCCGGAGAGCAAAACGCTCTCCTCAACATCCAAGTGTAACGGCAGACGCAGTAGGAAAAATTCAGTTAACTCTGATATCGCGGGTTTGCGGGAAAAATTGCGCCCAATACCGTCGCCTCGCTTGCGCCAGTGACCGAGGGCAGATTGCCAGGCAGCCCCGCCAGCGTCCGCCAGGCAAGCCAGGCGAAGGCCAATGCTTCCATGTCATCACCGCTAATGCCGACAGCATCAGTGGTGGTCACTTCCGTTCCTGGCAGCAAGGCAGCAAGTCGCGTCATCACTAATGGATTACGGCTTCCGCCACCACATACCATCAAACGATCACAACCACCACTCAATAACACCTGTTCAGAAATGGTCACTGCTGTCAGTTCCACCAGCGTCGCCTGGACATCGCGCGCATCAACGCCCGGGAATTGACGCAGGTGACGCTCCAGCCAACCGTAGTTAAAGTATTCACGCCCGGTGCTTTTTGGCGCAGACTGGGAAAAATACGCATCACTAAGCATATTTTGCAGCAGAGGGAGAATGACCTTGCCCGCGCGTGCCCACTCAGCGTCTTTATCGTAAGGTTTACCCGCCTGACGCCAGATCCACGCATCCATCAGCATGTTACCCGGTCCGGTATCGTAGCCACCCACCGGTTGCCCAGGAATGAGCAGTGACAAATTGGCAATACCACCAATGTTGAGCACCATACGCCGCTCAGTAGGATGAGCCAGCAATGCATGATGAAACGCTGGCACCAGCGGTGCGCCCTGTCCACCCAGGGCGATATCGCGACGGCGAAAATCCCCGACGACAGTAATTCCAGTGCGCGCCACAATTTGGTTGTTATCCCCAATCTGTAGAGTATGCGGCGCGACGCCCGTGGGTTCGTGCCATACAGTCTGACCGTGACAACCAATAGCAACGATATCTTTCGGCTGCAAATTTTCTTCTTTGAGCAATGCGTTAACGGCATCGGCAAACAGGCGACCAAGTTGAGTATCCAGTTGACCAAACTGCGAAAGTGTAAGCTGCTGTCCCTGGCAAATATCCAGCACCGCTTGTTTAAGTGATGGAGGGATCGGCCAACTCAAACTTGCCAACTGCGCCACCCTGTGTTCATCGATTGTCGCCAGCACAACATCGACACCATCCAGACTAGTGCCTGACATTACGCCAATAAAGCGGCCTGATTTCATAGTTCATCCTTTTTCAACCTGACGTTTGCGCTCCACTCAAACACAAACCTCTCGCGAATTCCATGCATGAGTGCCGATTTTTACCGTTGGTAGGAAAACATTATATTTATATCAATAACTACTATGAATGTTTTGTTTATACTTGGTTAACCGTATTCTAATTATGATTCCATCATGTTTTAGTGGAACATGTAATCATAGTTATACCAATGCCATTTACTTTGGCCATGAGGGATGCTTGTGAGGCGTTTCATGGTAATCAGGAGATTTTTCAATGATTAAGCGCGTACTGGTTGTATCAATGGTCGGTCTGTCTCTTGTCGGTTGTGTCAACAACGATACCCTTTCTGGTGATGTCTATACCGCCTCTGAAGCGAAGCAAGTGCAGAATGTCAGCTATGGCACAATCGTTAATGTACGACAGGTACAAATTCAGGGCGGTGATGATTCCAACGTTATCGGCGCAATTGGCGGTGCGGTTCTCGGTGGCTTCCTTGGAAATACCGTTGGCGGCGGAACCGGGCGTTCTCTGGCTACCGCGGCAGGTGCTATCGCAGGCGGTGTAGCCGGTCAGGGCGTGCAGAGCGCAATAAACAAAACCCAAGGTGTGGAGTTGGAAATTCGTAAAGATGATGGCAACACCATCATGGTGGTACAGAAACAGGGCAATACCCACTTCTCTCCGGGACAACGTGTCATTCTGGCCAGCAACGGCAGCCAGGTGACTGTTTCCCCGCGCTAAACACGTTAACGTGTGGTCAGGTAACTGGCCACACGCCTCCTTCATTTCACCCTTTGGCCTGTAACTCTATGATGTTATGCTCAATTTTTACAATGAGCTTAATCAATTGTTCCAGCTCCTCTGCGGAAATCCCATGCAAGATTTCCGCCCGGGTTTTGTTAATCACAGCTTCCATTTCGCTAATCAGCGGCTCCGCCTTTTCCGTCAGTTTAATGCGTTTGGCCCGACGATCACTGGCACAAGTTTGACGCGAAATTAACCCTTTTTCTTCCAGTTGGTCCAACGTACGAACCAGTGAAGGCTGCTCAATGCCGATCGCTTTTGCCAGTTGAATTTGCGACTGGTCTGGAGGTAACTGATGGATATTGTGCAACGTTACCCAATGGGTTTGCGTTAACTCCAGCGGTTTCAGGCGATGGTCTATCAGAGCACGCCATATGCGCACCAACCGTGCCAGATCAGAACCTAGTGGCGATTCCAATTTCATCTCCTTATAATTAGCTTGCTAAGATATTATACAGCTTTTAGAATAGTGTGCAGCAATTGTATTGCTAAAACAAATGTATTGCTGCATTTGCTTACCATCAGACATGCTTTTCAGAAATAGCGAGTAACTTTCTCGCACATAAAGAATATTTATTAATCTAAAGCAATATATTCAGCCGTAAAGGAATCTATTTTGTGAAGTTTATGCATAGTGCAACAGGATTACCCTTACAAGATCTGGTGTTCGGTGCATCCATCTACTTTCCTCCGTTTTTCAAAGCGTTCGCGCTTGGATTTGTCATCTGGCTCGTTATACACCGCCTGCTTCGCGACAAAATCTACGCCGGAGACATCTGGCATCCCTTGTTAATGGATTTGTCGCTGTTTGCGATTTGCGTTTGCTTTGCCCTGGCAATACTGATTGCGTGGTAACTATGTCAATTAAAACCATTAAATATTTCTCAACAATTATTGTGGCGGTTTTTGCAGTTCTTGCCGGATGGTGGCTATGGAACTACTACATGCAGTCCCCCTGGACACGCGACGGAAAAATACGCGCAGAACAGGTTTCTATCACGCCACAGGTGTCTGGACGTATTGTTGAGCTGAATATAAAAGACAACCAGTTGGTTAACGCGGGTGATATTCTGTTCTCTATCGATAAAACGCCCTTTCAGATTGCTGTGCTTAATGCCCAGGCTCAGTTGGCAAAAGCGCAATCTGACCTCGCCAAAGCCAATAATGAAGCTAACCGTCGCCGCCATCTCTCACAAAACTTTATCTCTGCCGAAGAGCTGGATACCGCTAACCTCAATGTTAAAGCGATGCAGGCAAGTGTCGATGCCGCACAAGCAACGCTGAAACAGGCACAATGGCAACTGGCGCAAACAGAAATTCGCGCCCCGGTGAGTGGATGGGTCACTAATCTCACCACCCGCATCGGTGACTACGCCGACACCGGAAAACCACTGTTTGCTCTGGTGGACAGCCACTCGTTTTACGCCATTGGTTATTTTGAAGAAACCAAATTGCGCCATATCCGGGGCGGTGCGCCAGCACAAATTACACTCTACAGCGACAATAAAACGTTACAGGGTCACGTTTCCAGTATTGGTCGGGCGATTTATGATCAGAGTGTGGAAAATGATTCCAGCCTGATTCCCGACGTTAAACCTAACGTTCCCTGGGTTCGTCTCGCCCAACGTGTTCCTGTTCGTTTTGCTCTCGATAACGTCCCCGGCGATGTCACGCTGGTATCCGGCACCACCTGTAGTATCGCTGTAGGCCCGTAATGAACGTACCGCCATGGTCGCTGCACAATTTCCCCTGGTTCAGAGCCACGCTGGCGCAATGGCGTTATGCGTTACGCAACACCATTGCCATGTGTCTGGCGCTGACGGTTGCCTATTATTTAAATCTTGATGAACCTTACTGGGCAATGACCTCGGCGGCGGTGGTCAGCTTCCCCACCGTTGGCGGTGTCATCAGCAAAAGCATGGGACGTATTGCTGGCAGTTTGCTCGGAGCTATCGCGGCACTGATTCTTGCCGGACATACTCTCAACGAGCCGTGGTTTTTTCTGTTGAGCATGTCTGCGTGGCTTGGCTTTTGTACCTGGGCCTGCGCGCATTTCACGAATAACGTGGCCTATGCATTTCAACTGGCGGGCTATACTGCGGCCATTATCGCCTTTCCGATGGTCAATATTACTGAAGCCAGCCAGCTATGGGATATCGCTCAGGCACGTGTTTGTGAAGTGATTGTCGGTATTCTTTGCGGCGGCATGATGATGATGATCCTGCCGAGCAGTTCTGATGCCACCGCTCTTTTAACCGCACTGAAAAACATGCATGCTCGTTTACTGGAGCATGCCAGTTTGCTTTGGCAGCCCGAAACGACCGATGCCATTCGCACAGCACATGAATCGGTAATTGGGCAAATACTGACCATGAATTTGCTGCGTATTCAGGCGTTCTGGAGCCACTATCGTTTCCGCCAGCAAAATGCACGCCTGAATGCACTACTCCACCAGCAATTACGTATGACCAGCGTCATCTCCAGCCTGCGACGTATGTTGCTCAACTGGCCCTCAGCGCCCGGTGCCACACGGGAAATTATCGAACAGTTACTGACGGTGCTCGCCAACTCGCAAACAAATTTTTACACCGTTGCGCGCATTATTGCCCCGCTACGCCCAACCAACTTAGCCGACTACCGGCACGTCGCCTTCTGGCACCGATTACGTTATTTTTGCCACCTTTATCTGCAAAGTAGTCAAGAATTGCATCGCCTGGAAAGCAGCTCAGATGATCATACCAGGCTCCCTCGCGCATCTGGTCTGGCACGTCATACCGATAATGCCGAAGCTATGTGGAGCGGACTGCGTACATTTTGTACATTGATGATGATTGGCGCATGGAGTATTGCCTCGCAATGGGATGCTGGTGCCAATGCATTAACGCTGGCAGCAATTAGTTGCGTACTTTACTCCGCAGTCGCGGCACCGTTTAAGTCGTTGTCGCTACTGATGCGCACGCTGGTATTACTTTCGCTATTCAGTTTTGTGGTTAAGTTTGGCCTGATGGTTCAGATTAGCGATCTGTGGCAATTTTTGCTGTTTCTCTTCCCGCTACTGGCGACAATGCAGCTTCTCAAGTTGCAGATGCCAAAACTGGCCGCGCTGTGGGGACAACTGATTGTATTTATGGGGTCGTTTATCGCTGTCACTAATCCTCCGGTGTATGATTTTGCTGATTTTCTTAACGATAACCTGGCAAAAATCGTTGGCGTGGCGCTGGCATGGTTAGCATTCGCCATTTTGCGACCGGGGTCCGATGCCCGCAAAAGCCGCCGTCATATTCGCGCACTGCGACGGGATTTTGTCGATCAACTTAGCCGTCACCCAACCCTGAGTGAAAGCGAATTTGAATCGCTCACTTATCATCACGTCAGCCAGTTGAGTAACAGCCAGGACGCGCTGGCTCGCCGTTGGTTATTACGCTGGGGCGTGGTGCTGCTGAACTGTTCACATGTTGTCTGGCAATTGCGCGACTGGGAATCACGTTCCGATCCTTTATCGCAGGTGCGAGATAACTGTATTTCATTGTTGCGAGGAGTGATGAGCGAGCGTGGCGTTCAGCAAAAATCACTGGCGGCCACACTTGAAGAGTTACAGCGAATCTGCGACAGCCTTGCCCGCCATCATCAACCCGCTGCCCGTGAGCTGGCGGCGATTGTCTGGCGACTGTACTGCTCGCTTTCGCAACTTGAGCAGGCACCACCACAGGGTACGCTAGCCTCTTAATTAATAACACCACAGGCATAGCGTTCACCGCCGCCGCCCAGCGGTTTTGGTTGATCGGACATATTATCGCCGCCAACGTGGATCATCAGCGCCTTGTCTTTAACTTCGTCGAGTGATTTCAGACGAGGCGCAATGACGGCATCGGTTGCTTTACCGTCATTGTTGACCACCAGCGCAGGCAGATCGCCTAAATGCCCTGCACCTTCTGGCCCTTCATGTTTACCGGTATTTTTGGGATCAAGATGTCCGCCTGCAGATTGCGCCGCAGTAGCTTTGCCATCTTTCGTTGCTGGCTGGCAGCTTCCTTTGGCATGAACATGGAAGCCATGCTCACCGGGCGGTAATGCTTTCAGATCGGGCGAAAATTCCAGACCTTTATCGGTTTCAGTAATCGTTATGCTGCCAATTGACTGCCCAATCCCCTGTGATGTGACGAGGTTCATCTCGACTTTTTCACTGGCGGCTTGCGCGCCGGTCGCAACAACCAGCGTCAGAATAGCCAGACTAAAACGTTTCATAAGACCTCCGCTCAATGTGCATACCTGAATAAGTGTAAACCAGTGACACATATTTGAACGGAGGCGATTCCGAAAGTGCTTACGGGACGTCGTAACCTAATGCCGCTTTACGGATACGGAACCACTGCTGGCGTGTCATTTTCAGGGATTCCGCTTCAACGGCGGCACGCACACGCTCAATTTTACCGGAGCCAATAATCGGCAGCGGCTGCGATGGCAGACGCAATATCCAGGCATAAACCACCTGCTCGATAGAACCCGCGTTTAATTCTTCCGCCACCACAGCAAGTTCATCACGTAGCGGCCTGAAATAATCATCATTAAATAAACGGCCACCGCCAAGACAAGACCAGGCCATCGGGCGAATACGCAGTTGTTGTAGTTGATCGAGCGTACCATCCAGCAACAACGGCTGATGCACCGGAGAAATTTCCACCTGATTAGTGGCAAGAGTAAATGGCAAACGCGATTGCAGCAGGGCAAATTGCGCAGGCGTGAAGTTCGATACGCCAAAATGGCGCACTTTGCCGCTCTGATGCAAATGTTTAAACGCATCCGCCACTTCATCGGCATCCATTAACGGGTCGGGACGGTGGATTAACAGTAAATCCAGATGATCGGTCGCGAGATTAATTAGCGACTGTTCGGCACTTTTAATAATATGGTCGCGATCGGTGATGTAATGACCAATAACGTTTTCTTCACGCGCAGTCGTCGCGATGCCGCATTTGCTGACAATTTCCATCCGTTCACGCAAATGCGGTGCCAGTTTCAGCGCCTCGCCAAATGCCGCTTCGCACTGATAGCCGCCATAAATATCAGCGTGATCCACGGTGGTCACACCGAGATCCAGATGCTCTTCAATAAAACTAACTAACTGGCGTGCGGACATATTCCAGTCCATCAGTCGCCAGTAGCCCATCACAAAACGGGAAAACTCCGGGCCTTGCGGCGCAATAGTAATACGCTGAACCATAATCGCTTCCTCTTATCAGATATGAGAGGAGTATACGCAAGATTGCTCTCAAAAGAGTGATGGTTGCTCTGGTTCGTCTGATGACGTTGGCCTGTTCGCGCGTAATTTACGCATAAGCCGTTGTCGGCAAAGTCGCAGAACCTCCTGTTTTTCACCATCACTCATTTTATTCCAGTTAAAACGCTCATCCCGGCTACGAAAACAGCCACGGCAAAATCCGCGTTCGTCAGACTGGCAAATTCCCCGGCATGGGCTCTGGACGGGAAAGAACTCTAATTGCTCCGCCACCTCGCCCTCCTTATATAAGATTATTACCACTATTGAAGCTGTTAATGCCCAAAGTAGCAACTTTGCTTGCACTAGACCGACCGGTCTACTACACTCAAGCGCATGAACAAACATCCTGAACACGATACTCGCGAACACCTCCTGGCAACCGGAGAGCAACTCTGCCTGCAGCGTGGGTTTACCGGAATGGGGTTAAGCGAATTACTGAAGACCGCCGAAGTGCCAAAAGGGTCTTTCTACCACTACTTTCGTTCTAAAGAGGCGTTTGGTGTTGCCATGCTTGAACGCCATTACGCGGCATACCACCAACGACTGACGGAGTTGCTGCAATCTGGCGAGGGAAATTACCGCGACCGTATTCTGGCCTATTACCAGCAAACGCTGAACCAGTTCTGCCAGCATGGGACGATCAGCGGCTGTCTGACAGTAAAACTTTCTGCTGAAGTGTGCGACCTGTCAGAAGATATGCGCAGCGCGATGGATAAAGGTGCGCGCCAGGTAATCGCTCTGCTCGCCCAGGCGCTGGAAAATGGCCGCGATAGCCACTGTTTAACCTTTTGCGGAGAACCGCTGCAACAGGCGCAAGTTCTCTATGCGCTGTGGCTGGGGGCCAATCTGCAAGCCAAAATTTCGCGCAGCTCCGGGCCTCTGGAAAACGCGCTAACACATGTCAAAACCATTATTGCGACGCCTGCCGTTTAGCAGGCATTTTTTATTTTATCACCAGACGACCGGGAGTCTTTATGTCATCTGAAAAACTGTATTCCCCACTGAAAGTGGGCGCAATCACGGCGGCAAACCGTATCTTTATGGCTCCTCTGACGCGCCTGCGTAGCATTGAACCGGGTGATATCCCTACTCCGTTGATGGCGGAATATTATCGCCAACGCGCCAGTGCAGGTTTGATCATTAGCGAAGCCACCCAGGTTTCCGCCCAGGCAAAAGGGTATGCGGGCGCGCCAGGCATTCATAGTCCGGAGCAAATCGCCGCGTGGAAGAAAATTACCGCCGGTGTTCATGCTGAAAATGGTCATATCGCCGTGCAACTTTGGCACACGGGGCGCATTTCTCACGCCAGCCTGCAACCTGGTGGCCAGGCACCGGTAGCGCCTTCTGCACTTAGTGCGGGTACACGAACTTCTCTGCGCGATGAAAATGGTCAGGCGATCCGCGTCGAAACCACCATGCCGCGTGCGCTGGAGCTGGAAGAAATCCCGGGTATTGTCAACGATTTCCGCCAGGCTATCGCCAACGCCCGTGAAGCCGGTTTTGATCTGGTGGAACTCCACTCCGCTCACGGTTATTTACTGCATCAGTTCCTCTCTCCATCCTCCAACCATCGTACCGATCAGTACGGCGGCAGCGTGGAAAATCGCGCTCGTCTGGTGCTGGAAGTTGTTGATGCCGGGATTAAAGAATGGGGTGCCGATCGCATTGGTATTCGCGTTTCGCCAATTGGTACTTTCCAGAACACCGATAACGGCCCGAATGAAGAAGCCGATGCGCTGTATCTGATTGAACAACTGGGTAAACGCGGCATTGCTTATCTGCATATGTCCGAACCAGACTGGGCAGGCGGCAAACCATATACCGAGGCGTTCCGCGAAAAAGTACGCGCCCGTTTCCACGGCCCGATTATCGGGGCTGGTGCATATACGGTAGAAAAAGCAGAAACGCTGATCGGCAAAGGGTTAATTGATGCGGTGGCGTTTGGTCGTGACTGGATTGCAAACCCGGATCTGGTCGCTCGATTGCAGCGCAAAGCTGAGCTTAACCCACAGCGTGCCGAAAGTTTTTACGGCGGCGGTGCGGAAGGTTATACCGACTACCCTACGCTGTAATCCAACATTGCGAGCGGCGCAAAACCGCCGCTATACTAAAACAACATTTTGAATCTGTTAGCCATTTTGAGGATATAAAGATGCGTCTTCTTCACACCATGCTGCGCGTTGGCGATCTGCAACGCTCCATCGATTTTTATACCAACGTGCTGGGCATGAAACTGCTGCGTACCAGCGAAAATCCGGAATACAAATACTCGCTGGCGTTTGTTGGCTACGGCCCGGAAACAGAAGAAGCGGTAATTGAACTGACCTATAACTGGGGCGTGGATAAATACGAACTTGGCACCGCTTATGGTCACATCGCCCTTAGCGTCGATAACGCCGCAGAAGCTTGCGAAAAAATCCGTCAGAACGGCGGTAACGTTACCCGTGAAGCGGGTCCGGTAAAAGGCGGTACTACGGTTATCGCTTTTGTGGAAGATCCAGACGGTTACAAAATTGAATTGATTGAAGAGAAAGACGCCGGTCGCGGTCTGGGCAACTAATCTCCTGCCGGGCGTGAACTCATCGCGCCCGCATCTTTACTGCATCAGCGGGTAATATTTGTCATAATGCACGCTGCAATTTTTCCGTATTAAGAGAATCAGATGTCCGATAACGCTCAACTTACCGGTCTGTGCGACCGTTTTCGTGGTTTTTATCCTGTTGTGATCGATGTCGAAACCGCCGGATTTAACGCCAAAACCGATGCACTGCTTGAGATCGCCGCCATCACCCTGAAAATGGATGAACAAGGCTGGCTGATGCCGGACACCACATTACATTTTCACGTCGAGCCGTTTGTCGGCGCTAATTTGCAACCAGAAGCCCTCGCCTTCAATGGTATTGACCCGAACGATCCCGATCGCGGTGCAGTCAGCGAATATGAGGCGTTGCATGAGATTTTCAAAGTTGTCCGTAAAGGCATTAAAGCGAGCGGCTGTAACCGCGCCATTATGGTGGCGCACAATGCCAATTTCGACCACAGTTTTATGATGGCAGCCGCAGAACGCGCCTCACTGAAACGTAACCCGTTCCACCCTTTTGTCACTTTCGACACCGCGGCACTGGCCGGGCTGGCTCTCGGACAAACCGTATTATCAAAAGCCTGCCAGACCGCTGGCATGGATTTTGACAGCACCCAGGCGCATTCCGCGCTGTACGACACTGAACGCACCGCCGTGCTGTTTTGTGAAATCGTCAACCGCTGGAAACGACTGGGCGGCTGGCCGCTCCCTGCCGCTGAAGAGGTGTAATCGAGTCGATGCCTGATGACATGTAATGACTCAGGCATCTATAGTGAGGCTATTCCACGAATCATGCATGATATTCACGGGGAATAGCGTTAATTGTTGTTCCGGGAAGTCGCCACCTGGTTCTCGAACGCTGTCACGATGAAATTGGCGACTGGCGTATTATTTTACACTCCCCTTATGGGCGACGAGTGCATGAACCGTGGGCGGGGGCGCTGGTAGTCATTGCTGGCGGAAAATTGTTGCTCTACCTGGCACAAGGCGGCAAGAAGATGCTGGTATGGTAAGAAAAAGATGAACTGCTCCCCCCAGAAGTATTCCACGCACTGGCAACCGCACTACGCCGCGAACCACGGCTACGCTTTACATTGACAGAAGTGAATGATCAACCGGTACGGCAAACGCCGATGTTTACGCTGCTGCGTGAGGCGGGATTTTCCAGTTCGCCACAAGGGCTGGATTGGGGATAAAAAACACTGACGGATGCCCGTTAGCCTCCGTCAGTATTGCGGGACGGATTATTCCGCGTCCGGCTCTTCAGACTTGTATTTAGCGGCGGTTTCTTTGATTAGCTGCTGCAGTTCGCCACGCTGATACATTTCGATCACGATATCACAGCCACCTACCAGCTCGCCGTCCACCCACAACTGTGGGAAAGTCGGCCAGTTAGCGTATTTCGGCAGTTCCGCGCGAATGTCCGGATTCTGCAGGATATCAACGTAGGCAAAACGTTCGCCACATGCGGCAAGCGCCTGAACTGCCTGGGCAGAAAAACCGCAGCTTGGCAGTTTCGGTGAACCTTTCATGTACAGCAGGATCGGATTTTCAGCAATCTGGCGTTGGATTTTTTCGATAGTGGTGCTCATTGTCTTGCTTCCTCAAACTTCTTTACGGCAGTAATCTGACATTGTAGCGGGTCAGTGCGGCAACGGAAAATAACATTTTCATCACGCTTTTGCTATTTTATCCCTTTGCTCTATTTGTTGCATTTCAAATATTCGTTTCTTCGCTGTTGCGCTGCAAACTGGCGTATTTATGACCATTTCCAGCTTTCACTGCTGCATTTTTTTACGCTCACCGACGAAATATATTTTTTAACAATAAAAGCTATTAACTTTCTCTTCTTCTATGCATTAGAATCATCAAGTTTTGTAAATCAGACGCAGGCATGATAGACCTGCCTTAACAGAGGGACGCTCAGTGGCGCGGATAAACCGTATTTCGATCACGCTCTGTGCTTTACTTTTTACCACCCTGCCTTTAACGCCTATGGCCCATGCTTCAAAGCAAGCCAGGGAGAGTTCTGCTACTACTCACATCACCAAAAAAGCAGATAAAAAGAAAAGCACGGCAACCACCAAAAAGACCAATAAAGCCAGCCAGAAAACAGCGAAAAAAGCCGCCAGTAAAAGTACCACTAAAAGTAAAACTGCTTCTTCCGTAAAAAAATCCTCCATTACCGCTTCTAAAAACGCCAAAAACCGCAGCAAACAAGTTGTGAATAAAACAGCGGCAGCCAGCTTTACGGAAAAGTGCACTAAACGTAAGGGTTATAAAACACATTGCGTGAAAGTTAAAAATGCCGCACCAGGAACCCTCGCTGACGCACATAAAGCCAAAGTACAGAAAGCCACTACCGTGGCAATGAATAAACTGATGCAACAAATTGGCAAGCCATATCGCTGGGGCGGCAGCTCACCGCGTACCGGTTTCGATTGTAGCGGGCTGGTTTATTACGCCTATAAAGATCTGGTGAAGATCCGTATTCCACGTACAGCTAACGAAATGTATCACCTGCGTGACGCCGCACCGATCGATCGCAGTGAATTGAAAAATGGCGACCTGGTCTTCTTCCGCACTCAGGGTCGCGGAACCGCCGATCACGTTGGCGTGTATGTTGGCAACGGCAAATTTATTCAGTCTCCGCGCAGTGGACAGGAAATTAAAATCACTTCTTTAAGCGAAGATTACTGGCAGCGCCACTATGTAGGTGCTCGTCGGGTAATGACCCCAAAAACACTTCGCTAAAACTTTACCCTGTTGTTACAGCAACAGGGTAAGTTCATCTTTTGTCTCACCTTTTATTTTGCTACCCTATCCTCACGCACAATAAGGCTATTGTACGTATGCCAATTAATAATAAAGGAGAGTAGCAATGTCATTTGAATTACCTGCACTACCATATGCTAAAGATGCTCTGGCACCGCACATTTCTGCGGAAACTATCGAGTATCACTACGGCAAACATCATCAAACTTATGTCACTAACCTGAACAACCTGATCAAAGGTACTGCGTTTGAAGGTAAATCACTGGAAGAGATTATTCGTAGCTCTGAAGGTGGCGTATTCAACAACGCTGCTCAGGTCTGGAACCATACTTTCTACTGGAACTGCCTGGCACCGAACGCCGGTGGCGAACCGACTGGTGAACTGGCTGACGCTATCGCCGCTTCTTTTGGTAGCTTTGCCGATTTTAAAGCGCAGTTTACTGATGCTGCGATCAAAAACTTTGGTTCTGGCTGGACCTGGCTGGTGAAAAACAGCGATGGCAAACTGGCTATCGTTTCTACTTCTAATGCCGGTACTCCGCTGACCACCGATGCGACCCCGCTGCTGACCGTTGATGTCTGGGAACACGCTTACTACATCGACTATCGCAATGCGCGTCCTGGCTACCTGGAACACTTCTGGGCGCTGGTGAACTGGGAGTTCGTGGCGAAAAATCTCGCTGCATAATAACTGATGGCAAATGCAACATTGCCTGATGCGTTGCGCTTATCAGACCTACGCGGATGAGGCGTTAACACCACATCTGGCAAGATAAATCGCACTTTGCCTGCAAACTGTAACGCAGAAGGTTATCCTTCTGCGTTTTTGTTTTATTAGCTGTTGGCAACGCAAACTGCTTCAGGTTGTTTTCTGGCTGACATAAACACCAACAATAATGCCAGTCCCGCGACAATCGCCCCCATCACCGGCACAAAACTGTACCCCAGACCACCGGAAATCACCGCACCACCAGCAGCCGCTCCCAATGCATTTCCAAGGTTAAAGGCACCAATATTCACCGATGATGACAGACCCGGCGCTTCGCTGGCGACTCGCATCACTCGCATCTGCAAGGGCGGTACGACCGCAAAGGTTGCCGCGCCCCACACTACCATGCTGATTGCCGCACCGAACTCATTACGGGCCAGGAACGGGATTGCCAGCATAATCACCATCAGCAGCAACAAAAATCCCTTCAGCGTGCCGTTGACCGAACGATCTGCCAGTTTACCGCCGAGATAGTTACCGATAGAGAATCCGACACCAATCAGCACCAGCATGGCTGTAACAAACACCGGCGTCGCGTGGGTGATACTTTGCAGCACCGGAGAAATATAAGTGTAGAGCGTAAACATTGCGCCAGCCCCCAGCACCGTCGTCAGTAAAGCCGATAACACCTGCGGACGCAGCAGCACCGCCAGCTCTTTTTTCACTTCTGGTCGCGCCCCTGCGCCACCTTTCGGTAAAGAGAAGTACAGGCTAATCATCGAAATCACGCCCAACCCCGCCGTTGCCAGGAACGACATTCGCCAGCCAATAGTTTCACCCAGCCAGGTCGCCGCCGGAACACCGCCGATATTCGCCAAAGTTAAGCCCATAAACATGGTCGCAACTGCGCTGGCCTGTTTATGTTTTGGCACAACGCTTGCGGCCACAACTGACCCCAGGCCAAAAAATGCACCGTGATTCAGACTGGTCAAAATACGTGAAAGCAGCAGTGTCATGTAATCCGGGGCAATGGCAGAAAGTACATTACCAAGGGTAAAAATCGCCATCAGGAAAATCAGCGCGCTGCGGCGGGCACGATGAGAAAGTAATAATGTCATCAGCGGCGCGCCAACCATCACACCAACCGCATAGGCACTGATTAACATTCCGGCAGCAGGGATCGAGACATCCACACCGCGCGCAATGACGGGCAACAGACCCATTGGCGAGAACTCCGTTGTCCCGATACCAAACGCGCCAATCGCCAGCGCCAGCAACGGATAGTTAATTTTCATGCCTAATCTCCACCTCTTCGCGTCATCACGCGATGTTCATCAAAGTGGCGAAAGCATGACATCAATCACAAAAGAATGAAAATAACAAAAAGAGAAAACACTTTTGCCATTTTGCTAACAAAGAGGAGAGAGATGCGAGGGAGAACGCGCTCCCTCGAGGGGAAATCAGTGCAGCGCGGCAGTCAAACCCACTGCCACGATCAAACCAAGAACGATAATGGTTGTTACCAATGAAAATTTAAGGTCGGTGCTCATCAAGTTTTCTCCTTTTTTATTACCACACAAAAAATGATATTACTCATTTTTACACAGTGTGATGAAAAAATCTCCCGGCATTTATAATGATAAGTGTTTTTACTACTTCCCCTTTTCATCAAGATCGGCCAAAATTCCACGCTTACACTATTTGCGTACTGGCCATTGACCCCTTCCTGACGCTCCGTGTCATTTTTCCGGCGTACCGCAACACTTTCGTTGTGCGTAAGGTGTGTAAAGGCAAACGTTTACCTTGCGATTTTGCAGGAGCTGAAGTTAGGGTCTGGAGTGAAATGGAATGGCAACAATAAAAGATGTAGCGAAACGAGCAAACGTTTCCACTACAACTGTGTCACACGTTATAAACAAAACGCGTTTTGTCGCGGAAGAGACTCGTAACGCTGTGTGGGCAGCGATTAAAGAATTACACTACTCTCCTAGCGCGGTGGCGCGTAGCCTGAAGGTTAACCACACCAAGTCTATCGGTTTGCTGGCGACCAGCAGCGAAGCGGCCTATTTTGCCGAGATCATTGAAGCGGTAGAAAAAAATTGCTTCCAGAAAGGCTACACACTGATTCTGGGCAATGCGTGGAACAATCTTGAGAAACAGCGGGCCTATCTGTCGATGATGGCGCAAAAACGCGTCGATGGCCTGCTGGTCATGTGTTCTGAGTATCCGGAACCATTGCTGGCGATGCTGGAAGAGTATCGCCATATCCCGATGGTGGTGATGGACTGGGGCGAAGCAAAAGCGGACTTTACCGATGCAGTTATCGATAACGCTTTTGAAGGCGGCTACATGGCCGGGCGCTATCTGATTGAACGCGGTCATCGCGAAATTGGCGTTATTCCTGGTCCGCTGGAGCGCAACACCGGCGCTGGCCGTCTGGCGGGTTTTATGAAAGCGATGGAAGAAGCCATGATCAAGGTGCCGGAAAACTGGATTGTGCAGGGTGACTTTGAGCCTGAATCGGGTTATCGCGCCATGCAGCAAATCCTGTCGCAACCGCACCGCCCTACTGCTGTCTTCTGTGGCGGCGATATCATGGCTATGGGCGCACTTTGCGCCGCTGATGAAATGGGTCTGCGCGTACCGCAAGATATTTCGCTGATCGGTTATGATAACGTGCGCAACGCCCGTTATTTTACTCCGGCGCTGACGACTATCCATCAGCCAAAAGATTCGCTGGGCGAAACGGCGTTCAACATGCTGTTGGATCGTATCGTCAACAAACGCGAAGAACCGCAGTCAATTGAAGTTCATCCGCGGCTTATTGAACGCCGCTCCGTGGCTGACGGCCCGTTCCGCGACTATCGTCGTTAATCATCCGTTGCGGGAGTCTCTTCCGGCTCCCGCAGCCATTCCTTATTCAGCGTCTCGCTATCACCGAGATACTCCAGCAGCCAGGTTAACGCAGGCGACATATCATTCTGCTGCCAGGTCAGACAACATGCCGAATCAGGGAATGGATTTTCCAGTTCTAATGCTACCCACTTCCCCTCGTTCAGCCACGGTTTAGCGAAATGGGTCGGCACCATGCCAATGCATAACCCGGCCGAGATACAGGTTGCCGATGATTCCCAGTCCGGGACAACCAGGCGCTTTTGGTTATCGAGCAGCCAGGTAATACGTTTGGGCAGCGTCCGTGACGTGTCTTCGCGCACCAGTGACGGCCAGTTGCGCAACGTATCATCGCTGAACGGCCCATTCATCGACGCAAGCGGATGGTGGCGGGCAACAACACAACTCCAGCTCAACATTCCCATATCACGGAAGGCGTAACGCCCACCTACCGGAATCGCCCGTGTCGCACCAATCGCCAGTTCCACACGTCCGTCGGAAAGCGCATCCCAGACACCGTTAAACACCTCCTGAAAAACCAGAAGTTCGACGTCATCAAAATGGCGATAGAAATCAACAATCATCTGCCGCGTGCGTTCTGGCCTGACAATATTATCTACCGCGATGGCTAACTGACCGCGCCAACCGTTCGCTATTTGCTGACATTGCTGGCGAGTGATCTGCATTTTTTTGACAACAGAACGCCCTTCTTTGAGAAACCACGCCCCGGCAGCGGTCAGTTCCACGTCACGATGACGCCTTTCAAAAAGCGGCACTGCCAGCCACTCTTCCAACTGACGAACGGTATAGCTGACCGCAGAAGGAACGCGATGCAACTCCTGGGCCGCGGCGCTAAAACTACCATTACGCGCCACCGCATCAACCACTTCGAGAGAATACTCAGACCACATAGTTTGCCTGCAAAATTTTTGAAACCAGTCATCAAATATTACCGTTTCACAACACGAATTTCACTCCCTACACTTTGCGACGGTGTTTAATTGAGAGATTTAGAGAATATACATGCAACCTGGGAAAAGATTTTTAGTCTGGCTGGCGGGTTTGAGCGTACTCGGTTTTCTGGCAACCGATATGTATCTGCCTGCTTTCGCCGCCATTCAGGCCGATCTGCAAACGCCTGCGTCTGCTGTCAGTGCCAGCCTTAGTCTGTTCCTTGCCGGTTTTGCCGCAGCCCAGCTCTTGTGGGGGCCGCTCTCCGACCGATATGGTCGTAAACCGGTGTTATTGATCGGCCTGACAATTTTTGCTCTGGGTAGTCTGGGGATGTTATGGGTGGAAAACGCCGTCACTCTGCTGGTATTGCGGTTCGTGCAAGCTGTGGGGGTCTGCGCCGCGGCAGTTATCTGGCAGGCGTTGGTGACGGACTACTACCCTTCACAAAAAGTGAATCGTATTTTCGCCACTATCATGCCGTTAGTGGGACTGTCTCCGGCGCTTGCTCCTCTTTTAGGTAGCTGGCTGCTGGTCCATTTTTCCTGGCAGGCGATTTTCGCCACCCTGTTTGCCATTACCGTAGTACTGATTCTGCCCATTTTCTGGCTTAAACCCACGACTAAAGCACGTAATGATAGCCAGGATGGTCTGACCTTTACCGATCTGCTGCGTTCAAAAATCTATCGCGGAAACGTACTGATTTATGCTGCCTGTTCAGCCAGTTTCTTTGCCTGGCTGACCGGTTCTCCGTTCATCCTTAGCGAAATGGGTTACAGCCCGGCCGTCATTGGTTTAAGTTATGTCCCGCAAACTATTGCGTTTCTGATTGGTGGTTATGGCTGTCGCGCCGCGTTGCAGAAATGGCAAGGTAAGCAGTTGTTGCCGTGGCTACTGATGCTGTTTGCTATCAGCGTCGTGGCAACCTGGGCGGCAGGATTCATTAGCCATGTTTCACTGGTCGAAATTCTGGTCCCATTCTGTGTGATGGCGATTGCCAACGGCGCAATCTACCCGATTGTTGTCGCACAGGCGTTGCGGCCCTTCCCACATGCAACCGGACGCGCCGCAGCCTTGCAGAACACTCTGCAACTGGGACTGTGCTTCCTCGCAAGCCTGGTGGTTTCCTGGCTTATCAGCGTTAGCACACCTCTGTTCACCACCACTAGCGTGATGTTATCAACTGTGGTGCTGGCCGCTCTGGGTTACATGATGCAACGTTGTAAAGAACGAGACTGCCAGAATCAAAGCAATGCCGAAGTCGCTCATAGTGAATCGCATTGATATATATCGATATCTTTATACTTAGGCCGCTAACAAAATTTTGTTGTATGATTGAAATTAGCGGCCTATACTAATTTTCAGTTGTTAAGATTACGATAAATATTATGTTTCTACGGGGACAGGAGTGTTCCCGGTTTACTATGGATGGTCATTTCGGCAAGGGTTCCTCCTTTCCCTCTGTTCTACGTCGGATTATAGACTCGCGGTTTTTTCTGCGAGATTTCTCACAAAGCCCAAAAAGCGTCTACGCTGTTTTAAGGTTCTGATCACCGACCAGTGATGGAGAAACTATGAGTTCATCGTGTATAGAAGAAGTCAGTGTACCGGATGACAACTGGTATCGTATCGCCAACGAATTACTTAGCCGTGCTGGCATTGCTATTAATGGCCCTGCTCCGGCAGATATTCGTGTTAAAAACCCCGATTTTTTTAAACGCGTCCTGCAAGAAGGATCGTTAGGGTTAGGCGAAAGTTATATGGATGGTTGGTGGGAATGTGACCGACTGGATATGTTTTTTAGCAAGGTCTTGCGCGCAGGTCTCGAAAACCAACTCCCCCATCATTTCAAAGACACACTGCGCATTGCTGGTGCACGCCTTTTCAATCTACAAAGTAAAAAACGTGCCTGGATAGTTGGCAAAGAGCATTACGATCTCGGTAATGACTTGTTTAGCCGCATGCTTGATCCCTTCATGCAATACTCCTGCGCTTACTGGAAAGATGCCGATAATCTGGAATCAGCCCAGCAAGCGAAGCTCAAAATGATCTGTGAAAAATTGCAGTTAAAACCGGGTATGCGCGTACTGGATATTGGCTGTGGTTGGGGCGGTCTGGCACATTACATGGCGTCTAATTATGACGTAAGTGTGGTGGGTGTCACGATTTCTGCCGAACAGCAAAAAATGGCTCAGGAGCGCTGCGCAGGTCTGGATGTCACCATCTTGCTGCAAGATTACCGGGACCTGAACGACCAGTTTGACCGTATTGTTTCGGTTGGAATGTTCGAACATGTCGGGCCGAAAAATTACGATACCTATTTCGAAGTGGTGGATCGTAATCTGAAACCGGAAGGTATTTTCCTGTTGCATACTATCGGCTCGAAAAAAACCGACCTGAATGTTGACCCGTGGATAAATAAATATATTTTTCCGAACGGTTGTCTGCCCTCTGTTCGGCAAATTGCTCGCTCCAGCGAACCGCATTTCGTGATGGAAGACTGGCATAACTTTGGTGCCGATTACGACACCACGTTAATGGCCTGGTATGAGCGATTCCTCGCCGCATGGCCAGAAATTGCTGATAACTACAGTGAGCGCTTTAAACGGATGTTTACCTATTATCTGAATGCTTGCGCTGGTGCTTTCCGCGCCCGCGATATTCAGCTCTGGCAAGTGGTGTTCTCACGTGGGATCGAAAGCGGTCTTCGGGTTGCACGCTAAATGTCATTCTATCGCCCCCGTTTTGGGGGCGATGTCATTTCAAATCAGGCTTCAGTATCTTATTGATTCAAGGCCTGCTCACGCATTGCCAGCACACGTTCTACCGTATCTACCACTGCCTGAGTTTGTGGATCGATTTCGATATTGACACGCGCGCCGAGTTTTTTCTTACCGAGGGTGGTACGTTCCAGCGTTTCCGGAATTAAATGCACACAGAAACGGGTCGACGTTACTTCGCCTACGGTCAGGCTAATACCGTCGATTCCGATAAATCCTTTATACAGGATATATTTCATCAACTGACTATCCTGCACTTTAAACCAGATCTGGCGATTATTTTCAGAGGTTAATATTTTCGCGACTTCGGCGGTGGTCATAATATGACCCGACATTAAATGCCCACCTATTTCATCACTGAATTTCGCCGCACGTTCTACATTTACCCAATCCCCAACCTGTAAATCGCCAAGATTGGTAATGCGTAACGTCTCTTTCATCAGGTCAAAACTGATATGGTTACCGTTGATTTCCGTCACGGTCAGGCAACAACCGTTGTGTGCTACAGACGCACCGGTCTCCAGACCATCAAGCATGTAGTCAGGTAACTCAACCACATGAGTACGAAAATTTGGTTTCTCGTCAATCGACACCAGTTTTGCAGTGCCCTGCACTATCCCCGTAAACATACTTACAACTCCTGAAATCAGTTAAGGCATTCTGTTCAGCACAATAGCAGGTGGGAAACACCCTTGCCAGTAAAGGGGGCTGAATGGTTATTTTTTCACTGGAGAATTAATAAATCCTCGCTACAATAGACTGAATTTCCCCTGCTTCTTCTTTTTGCTGCCCATTCAGGCGGCTTTTTAGTCTCTCATATAACAACAATATAAAAGGTGTTCACGTGCAGAAGTATATCAGTGAAGCGCGTCTGTTATTAGCATTAGCAATCCCGGTGATTCTCGCGCAAATCGCCCAAACCGCAATGGGTTTTGTCGATACCGTGATGGCGGGCGGCTATAGTGCCACCGACATGGCGGCGGTGGCTATCGGTACGTCAATCTGGCTTCCGGCCATCCTCTTTGGCCACGGACTGCTACTGGCATTAACGCCGGTTATCGCGCAATTAAATGGTTCTGGTCGCCGTGAGCGCATTGCGCACCAGGTGCGACAAGGTTTCTGGCTTGCCGGTTTCGTTTCAGTGCTCATTATGGTGGTACTGTGGAATGCGGGTTATATCATCCGCTCCATGCAAAATATCGATCCGGCGCTCGCTGATAAAGCGGTAGGTTATCTGCGAGCACTGTTGTGGGGCGCACCGGGCTATCTATTCTTCCAGGTCGCACGTAACCAGTGTGAAGGTCTGGCAAAAACCAAACCTGGGATGGTGATGGGTTTTATTGGCCTGTTGGTGAACATTCCAGTGAACTATATCTTTATTTATGGTCATTTTGGGATGCCAGAACTCGGTGGCGTCGGCTGTGGTGTGGCGACTGCGGCTGTGTATTGGGTGATGTTCCTCGCTATGGTTTCTTATATTAAACGTGCCCGCTCCATGCGCGATATCCGCAACGAAAAAGGCACCGCTAAACCGGATCCAGCCGCCATGAAACGCCTGGTGCAACTTGGTCTTCCTATCGCGCTGGCGCTGTTCTTTGAAGTGACGCTGTTTGCTGTGGTGGCGCTGTTGGTATCCCCACTCGGTATTGTCGATGTGGCAGGCCACCAGATTGCACTGAACTTCAGTTCGTTGATGTTCGTTCTTCCAATGTCACTGGCTGCAGCGGTAACCATCCGCGTAGGTTATCGTCTGGGCCAGGGTTCGACGCTGGATGCACAAACAGCCGCACGGACAGGGCTTATGGTTGGCGTTTGTATGGCGACTCTGACCGCAATTTTCACGATTTCACTGCGGGAGCAAATCGCCCTGTTGTATAACGATAACCCAGAGGTTGTGACGCTGGCTGCTCACTTGATGTTACTGGCAGCAGTGTATCAGATTTCTGACTCCATACAGGTGATCGGCAGTGGGATTTTGCGTGGTTATAAAGATACGCGTTCCATTTTCTATATCACCTTTACGGCTTACTGGGTGCTGGGTTTGCCGAGCGGCTACATTCTGGCTCTGACCGATCTGGTGGTTGAACCAATGGGGCCAGCAGGCTTCTGGATCGGTTTTATTATCGGCCTGACTTCTGCTGCCATTATGATGATGCTGCGTATGCGTTTTCTGCAACGTTTACCGTCAGCCATTATTCTGCAACGAGCCGCTCGTTAATAAAGACAAGGCGCAACCTTCGCGGGTTGCGCCTTTGTTTTCATGCAGGCCGGAGCGTTGCGCCAATCCCGTCTTCGTCTGGCTGAAGTTTAAGCGCGCTACAGACAGGTTGCCGACTGGCATCCGTTATCTCAACGTGAATATCACCGCTAACTTCCCCTTTCACACTGATAGAGTCAGGCGAAATCTCTTTCGCACTGGTTTGCAGGCAGATCGTTCCTTCTCCGCGCAGGCTTTTCGCTTTCAGTTGTACATGCGTTGCTGCCGCCGTGATCAGCCACACTTTTCCACCGTCAAGCTTTAACTCTCCAATACGAAAAGTGACACCGTCACCCTTCACCGTGCTACCATCGAGGATTAACACGCCCCCCTGCTGTACCGTAACCGTTGACTGCTGTAAATCGGCACCATAACCAATAATCAAAGAGCTACTTTCTTGTACGGCGACGTTACCCATCAGTTCAACTGGCGCACAATCCTCTTCCACTACAAATTTATCGTCCGCGCTGGTGGGAGACATAACAATCATCGTGCCACCTTTCACCACCACATTTTCCACCGTCCCCGCATGAATTTCAGCCCGTCCTCCCGTATTCACCGCCAAATCTTTAGCCTTACCGGAACTGTAGAGCTGTAGACCGTCCGTCCCCAGGCGATAAACGGCGCTATTCTCAACCAGGGTGTGGATGTCTTCTCCACCAAGATTATTCATGGCACCGCCCACAAGTGTCGTATCGCTGGCTTTCCCCGCCAGCATAAAGACACCGCCCTGGTTAATCATACTGTTGGAAGCTTCTCCACCTGGGTAAACCAACAATTCACCGCCTTCATCCACTATTGCAGATGAAGTTGTTCCGTTAACCAACAAACCACCAGCCTGATCGAGAATGATTTTTTCTGCCCGATGACCTTCCAGTACGCGCAAGTTACCGCCGTTCTCCAGCAACAAACCGCAGGCATAGCCCTGATCAACGCTAAATTCACCTTCAGGATGGCGGCCATTAACAGTGGCGAGCGTTGAAAGGCTAATTGCTCCACCGTCGGACTGAACAATATCTGTGGCAATGGCCCCGTCACTGACTGATAACGTGCCATTGTTGCCGTACTGTGCCCCCCTGGCGATCCCGCCTGCTTCCACTTTCAGCCAGCCCGCACCAGTCACTATGGTGTTTTCTGCCCTTCCGCCAGCCTCAATAATCAACTCACCGTCCGTAAGTTGAGTCGCACCGACGACCTCGCCTGTCTTAACAATTTGCACGTTCCCGTCGCTCATCAAATTTTTTTCATCAGATCCCATGATTTATTCCTTTGCTGCATCTGTGTGCCCTTATCACCACCTAAGTGTAAAGGCTACGAAGGATTTATCCACGCCAGAATTGATATGGAGGCAAACGGCACGGTTTACATCCTGATGCGCGAGGCCATTGACTGTGTCAGATGTAAATATGACTCTGAACAAAAACCGCCCTTTAAAATCAACAAAATATAGACAATTTGCTTAAAAGCTCTGCAAACGGTCGAAATGATGCAGAAAATTACGTTTTACCTCTTGCCACCTTTCCACTCTGCCGCTAATATTCGTCCCCGTTGTCACCTACAACGTTGCGTTCATAGCTCAGTTGGTTAGAGCACCACCTTGACATGGTGGGGGTCGGTGGTTCGAGTCCACTCGGACGCACCAGATTTTCTTAGTCTGGTCTCCTCATTTTTATTCCCTTATTTATTCTCTGTATCCAATACGTTAAAAGATTTACACTATTTTCGTATGTGTTATCAGAAGGAGAATAACGATGGCGACTTTGTTACAGCTTCACTTTTCATTTAATGGTCCCTTTGGCAATGAAATGGCCGAACAGCTTAAACCGCTTGCCGAGTCGATTAATCAGGAACCCGGTTTTCTGTGGAAGGTGTGGACGGAAAGTGAAAAGAACCACGAAGCCGGTGGCATCTATCTCTTTGCTGATGAAAAAAGCGCTCTTGCCTATCTGGACAAACATACAGCTCGCCTGAAAAATCTCGGTGTCGATGAAGTTATTGCCAAAGTTTTCGATGTCAATGAGCCACTGAGTCACATCAATCAGGCAAAACTCGCCTGACAGATCTTAATGAAGGGCGGTTAGCGCCCTTTTCATCCCTGTCTGAAATTTCTCATTTTATATAGATTTCAACCAAACTTATCTGATAACGCTAAATTCGAAAGAATGCACACAGGTAAGTAACAATGAAAAAAATCGCCATTGTGGGTGCCGGACCAACAGGGATTTATACTTTCTTCTCACTTTTACAACAACAAACGCCGCTTTCTATTTCCATCTTCGAGCAGGCCGACGAAGCCGGTGTCGGTATGCCGTACAGCGATGAAGAAAATTCTAAAATTATGCTGGCAAATATTGCCAGTATTGAAATACCACCGATTTATTGTACTTATCTGGAATGGTTACAAAGGCAAGAGGCCAGTCACCTGCAACGTTACGGCGTTAAAAAAGATACCTTGCACGATCGCCAGTTTTTACCGCGTATTCTGCTGGGTGAGTATTTTCGCAATTGCTTTTTACAATTAGTTGAACAAGCCCGGCAGTTGAATTTTGAGATAAACGTGTATGAATCATGTCAGGTGACCGATCTGCAGGTCACAGACTCCGGTGTCATTCTTGCCACAAATCAGGATCTACTCACAGAGACGTTTGATTTAGCGCTGATAGCTACCGGTCACGTCTGGCCTGATGAAGAAGAAGCCACCCGAAAGTATTTCCCCAGCCCGTGGTCAGGATTACTGGAAGCGAAAATTGATGCCTGTAACGTCGGCATTATAGGCACATCCTTGAGCGGACTGGATGCAGCAATGGCGGTTGCCATTCAGCACGGTTCGTTTATTGAAGAAGATAATCAACACGTTAGCTTTCAACGCGATAGTAACAGTGAAAATCTGCATATTACGTTGATGTCCCGTACAGGTATTTTGCCGGAAGCCGATTTCTATTGCCCTATCCCCTACAAACCATTACGCATCGTCACAGAACAGGCTTTAAATAGAGAAATAGAAAAAGGTGCAGACGGTCTGTTGGATCGGGTATTCAAATTGATACAACAAGAAATTAGTTCTGCCGATCCTGACTGGAGTCAACGTATAGCGTTAGAGAGCCTCAATGTAGATACCTTTGCTCAAGCCTGGTTTGCCGAGCGTAAACAACATGATCCTTTTGGCTGGGCGGAAGAGAACTTAGCCGAAGTCGAGCAAAATAAACGGGAAAAACATACTGTCCCCTGGCGTTATGCCATTCTGCGTTTGCATGAAGCCGTACAGGAAATTGTGCCACATCTGAATGAACACGACCATAAACGATTCAGTAAAGGACTTGCCAGAGTCTTTATCGATAATTATGCGGCAATCCCTTCAGAATCTATTCGTCGCCTGCTGGCCTTGCGCGAGGCGGGGATCATTCATATTCTCGCCCTTGGTGAGGACTACGAGATGGAAACCAACGAAACGCACACCGTTCTGAAAACAGCAGACAACAGCTACTCGTTTGATGTTTTTATTGATGCCCGGGGTCAACGTCCACTCAAAGTACAAGATATTCCTTTCCCTGGGCTGCGCGAACAGTTGCAGAAAACAGGCGAGGAAATCCCTGATGTTGGTGAAGATTATTCGTTACAGCAGCCTGAAGAATTACGGGGGCGCGTGGCATTCGGCGCGTTACCCTGGCTGATGCACGACCAGCCTTTCGTTCAGGGGCTTACGGCTTGTGCAGAAATTGGCAAGGCTATGGCACAGGCCATCGCAAAGCCTGCTTCCCGTTCACGCCGGCGTCTTACGTTTGATTAAAGGTAAAGTTATCAGCACTCAACAAACTGATGTTGCTCATTGAGACGATAGCGAACTCCGGCACAAATATTATTTTCGCCTTCAACGGCGACGGCAAAGCGCACTCTTTCGCCGTCATGATATGCCAGCACGGCGCTGCAACCTGGACCGAGAATATTAGCCATGATTTTTCCTTTGCAAGACTCACACAGTAATATCTTTCCACTCGGTTATTTTTTACTTTTGGTATTTACGGTGGCCATCATCCACGGACATGCCGTAGTACAGGCACTACAGCCAATACGCTATAAATTAAAATACATATCGAAATTATGATAATTCCCTTTTATACCTTTCTTAAAACAAATCCTCATAGAGCAATAAAATAATAGAGGATGAAGTATTGCACTCCATCCCCGAACAATTATTTCACCAGTGCGTTAATAACTGTTTCCATCGCTTGCTTTTCCAATTCGCTACGCTGAATACGTTTATTTGCTAATGCTGTACGCAACACACCAGCGATGACTATGTGCTTTGGCTCCTGCCCCAAATCGCGCATCTCCAGAACCACCTTCCCTACCACTCTGCACATTTCGCGGTACAGCTCGTCATCTTTTGTCCGGTTGCCCATTATTCATACCCATTTATCATGCCAGTCATCAGCATATATCAATCTCATCAATTAAACAAAAAACAAACAAAATCAAACAAATAACCCGATAAATTATTTTAATTGTATCAGTTGAATGGTATGACTTTGCGCCAGCAGACCTTCTCTCTCCAGCTATCGTTTTCACGTTGCGCAAACAGTGATGTTTTTGCGTAATCTCTTTCTGAGGACGTTAAATCTTTGATAACAATTTATTGTGAATATGGATGATTGTTTTTTGAAACGCTGTTTTTGTTTTCCTTTTGGATTAAATTCAGCGTATAATGCGCGCCAATTGACTCTTGAATGGTTTCAGCACTTTGGACTGTAGAACTCAACGACTCAAAAACAGGCACTCACGTTGGGCTGAGACACAAGCACACATTCCTCTGCACGCTTTTTCGATGTCACCTATCCTTAGAGCGAGGCATCATCACTTTCGTAATACCGGATTCGCTTTCCGGCAGTGCGCCCAGAAAGCAAGTTTCTCCTATCCTTCTCAACTTAAAGACTAAGACTGTCATGAAAAAGACCAAAATTGTTTGCACCATCGGACCAAAAACCGAATCTGAAGAGATGTTAGCTAAAATGCTGGACGCAGGCATGAACGTCATGCGTCTGAACTTCTCTCATGGTGACTATGCAGAACACGGTCAGCGCATTCAGAATCTGCGCAACGTGATGAGCAAAACAGGCAAAACTGCCGCTATCCTGCTCGATACCAAAGGTCCGGAAATCCGCACCATGAAACTGGAAGGCGGTAATGACGTTTCTCTGAAAGCAGGCCAGACCTTTACTTTCACCACTGACAAATCTGTTATCGGCAACAGCGAAATGGTTGCGGTAACTTATGAAGGTTTCACTACCGACCTGTCCGTCGGCAACACCGTGCTGGTTGACGATGGTCTGATCGGTATGGAAGTTACCGCTATCGAAGGTAACAAAGTTATCTGTAAAGTACTGAACAACGGTGACCTGGGCGAAAACAAAGGTGTGAACCTGCCGGGTGTTTCTATTGCCCTGCCGGCACTGGCCGAAAAAGACAAACAGGATCTGATCTTCGGTTGCGAACAAGGTGTAGACTTTGTTGCAGCTTCCTTTATCCGTAAGCGTTCTGACGTTATCGAAATCCGTGAACATCTGAAAGCGCACGGTGGCGAAAACATCCAAATCATCTCCAAAATCGAAAACCAGGAAGGCCTCAACAACTTCGACGAAATTCTCGAAGCCTCTGACGGCATCATGGTTGCACGTGGTGACCTGGGCGTAGAAATCCCGGTTGAAGAAGTTATCTTCGCCCAGAAGATGATGATCGAAAAATGTATCCGTGCACGTAAAGTCGTTATTACTGCGACCCAGATGCTGGATTCTATGATCAAAAACCCGCGTCCTACCCGTGCAGAAGCCGGTGACGTCGCGAACGCCATCCTTGACGGTACTGACGCAGTCATGCTGTCTGGTGAATCCGCAAAAGGTAAATACCCGCTGGAAGCTGTTTCTATCATGGCAACCATTTGCGAACGTACTGACCGCGTGATGAACAGCCGTCTCGAGTTCAACAACGATAACCGTAAACTACGCATTACCGAAGCGGTTTGCCGTGGCGCGGTTGAAACGGCTGAAAAACTGGATGCTCCGCTGATCGTCGTCGCAACCCAGGGCGGTAAATCTGCTCGTGCAGTGCGTAAATACTTCCCGGATGCAACTATCCTGGCCCTGACCACTAATGAAAAAACTGCACATCAATTAGTGTTGAGCAAAGGCGTTGTACCGCAACTGGTTAAAGAAATCACCTCTACTGATGATTTCTATCGTCTGGGTAAAGAACTGGCTCTGCAGAGCGGTCTGGCGCACAAAGGCGACGTTGTAGTAATGGTTTCTGGCGCACTTGTCCCGAGCGGCACTACCAACACTGCATCTGTTCACGTCCTGTAATATTGCTTTTGTGAATTAATTTGTATATCGAAGCGCCCTGATGGGCGCTTTTTTTATTTAATCGATAATCAGAAACAATAAAAAATCAAATCGGATTTCACTATATAATCTCACTTTATCTAAGATGAATCCGATGGAAGCATCCTGTTTTCTCTCAATTTTTTTATCTAAAACCCAGCGTTCGATGCTTCTTTGAGCGAACGATCAAAAATAAGTGCCTTCCCATCAAAAAAATATTCTCAACATAAAAAAGTTTGTGTAATACTTGTAACGCTACATGGAGATTAACTCAATCTAGAGGGTATTAATAATGAAAGCTACTAAACTGGTACTGGGCGCGGTAATCCTGGGTTCTACTCTGCTGGCAGGTTGCTCCAGCAACGCTAAAATCGATCAGCTGTCTTCTGACGTTCAGACTCTGAACGCTAAAGTTGACCAGCTGAGCAACGACGTGAACGCAATGCGTTCCGACGTTCAGGCTGCTAAAGATGACGCAGCTCGTGCTAACCAGCGTCTGGACAACATGGCTACTAAATACCGCAAGTAATAGTACCTGTGAAGTGAAAAATGGCGCACATTGTGCGCCATTTTTTTTGCCTGCTAATGACTGCTATTGCATCGCGCGTAACATATTTCCCTGCTCAGGCTCGCCATTCTGCGCTGACTCAACTGCGGACGCATTGCTGGCTGCGGGCGTCGCTCCGTTGCTCACCGCAACCGGATACCCTGCCCGACGATATAATGCTTTATCAACTAGCGTCTGATCTACCGCCTTATTATCTTTGAATTGTGTAAAACCAATGGGCAGTTTATACGGCATCGTCTGAACGTTCTGCTGTTCCTCTGCCGATAGCGGTCGATGCACTTCCACATAACGCATTCCGTTCGGTTCTACGGAGTATTTCACCGGCTCATTGATCACTTTAACCGGCGTTCCCGTTCTCACGCTGGAGAACAACGCTTTAATATCCGGCGCATTCATACGAATACAGCCCGAACTGACGCGCAAACCAACGCTGTCCGGCGCGCTGGTGCCATGAATGAGATACTCGCCATTACCATGCGCCAGGCGCAGTGCGTAGCGTCCTAGTGGGTTATTTGGCCCGGCGGGTACAACTGGCGGTAATTTGATGCCTCGCTCCAGTGAGCGTTGACGAATACCTGCAGTTGGCGTCCAGGTAGGATTCGGGATTTTTTGCCCTACCCGTGTTTCCATCACCGGCGTTTCCAGTCCCTGCAAACCAATTCCTATCGGGTAGACCTGTACGATATTTTCTCCCGGCGGATAATAATAAAGTCGCAGCTCAGCAAGGTTAACAATAATTCCCTGACGCGGCGCATCAGGTAATAACAATTGCGAAGGGATGGTTATCATCGTGCCAGGTTTTGGTACTGGTGCAATGGTGTTATTGGCTTCAAGGATCAACATTGCCGCAGTATCAAAACGTCGTGCGATAGCCTGAAGGTTTTTATCCCCCTCTTGAACCGTATAGGTTTGATTCTGCCCAACCAGTCGGCTTCCGGTTGGTGGAAGCGGATAATCTATCGCCCAGGCCGCGTGGATGGCGCTAAAAGCACCGATAAGAGTCAGTGTAAGCAGAGACGCGCGTTTCATTGTAAACCTCCTGTATTTGCCGGAGACTCACGCTGAGACGTCGGATGGTGCTTTTGCTTACCTGAAGCCAAAACACTCCTGTGCTGGCCAGAGTAAACATCGACCATCCGGCAATGTGAGTCATCCGGATGAAAGCTGTTCTTTTAGTTTAGCTAAGTGCAGCGGCTTTGGCGCGAATTGCACGAATCATCGCTTCCAGACCTTGTGAGCGAGACGGGGTGAGATGTTGGGTGAGCGCCATTTTTTCAAACCACGGACGCACGTCAAAATTAATAATATCCTGCGGCGTCATCTGGTCGTAGAGAATAAAGACGACCGCGATAAGCCCTTTCACAATGGCGGCATCGCTGTCGCCCTGTAATTCAATAATTCCCTGCGCATTCTGACGCATCACAATCCACACCTGACTCTGGCAGCCCTGAATGCTATTTTGCGGGCTTCTGTCTTCGTCACGTAATTCAGGCAGACGCTGGCCCAGCTCAATAATGTAGAGGTATTTTTCTTCCCAGTTGGTGCAACGTAAAAAATTACGCAGCAATTTTTCTTTATCTGGCAACACAGCCATAGAGCCTCCCTGTTATCCCAGCAGACGGTGAATACGTTGTAATCCTGTTACCAGACGATCCACTTCTTCATGGGTGTTATACATAGCCAACGATGCCCGACACATAGCGGGTACGTTGTAATACGCCATTAATGGCATCGCGCAGTGATGACCGGTACGCACAGCAATGCCATAGTTATCAAGAAAACTGCCGACGTCATAGGCATGATGTTTACCGAGATTAAAGGCAATAACGCCAAGTCTGTTCTGTGGGCCATAGAGAGTAAGATCCGGCACTGCTGCCAGTTGTGACAGCGCGTAATGCATCAGATTCTGTTCATACTCAGCAATGTGCTTAAGCCCCAGCGCCGAAACATATTCCAGCGCCGCGCCAAGTCCAATAATGCCGCCGGTATTGGGCGTACCTGCTTCAAACCGCCACGGCGCTTTGGCCCAGGTGGTGCCTTCGCTAAGACTAACGGTGGCGATCATTGATCCGCCCCCTTCCCACGGCGGCATCTCCTGCAACAAGGCTTCTTTAACATAAAGAATGCCAATCCCGGTGGGACCGTACAGTTTATGCCCGGAGAAAACGTAGAAATCGCAATCCAGCGCCTGCATATCCACCGGATGATGCATCACTGCCTGAGCGCCATCCACCAGCACTTTTGCGCCATGCTGATGCGCAAGAGCAATCATTTCCGGTAGCGGATTTTCCGTCCCCAGCACATTAGACACGTGAGTAATCGCCAGCAGGCGGGTTTTCTCATCGAACAGATTAGGCAGCGTCTCCAGTTGCAGCGTACCATCGGGGTTGAGGGGGATCACCCGCAACTCTGCACCAACGCGCGCACAAAGCATTTGCCAGGGAACGATGTTAGCGTGGTGCTCCATCTGACTGATAATGATGTTATCGCCCGCCCGCACGTTGCTGTTGCCCCAGCTATTGGCCACCAGATTGATGCCTTCCGTTGTACCGCGAACGAACACCAGTTCTTCCGCCGAGCGGGCATTGATAAACAGCGACGCCCGCTTGCGTACGTTCTCCATTTTCTCGGTCGCCTGGGCGCTCAACGTATGAATACCGCGATGCACCGCCGCATAGCCGTGACGATAGAACCCGGCTTCAGCGTCAATCACCTGGCTCGGTTTCTGCGCGCTGGCGGCGCTGTCGAGATAAGCCAGCGGCAGACCGTTCACCTCACGCGAAAGCACCGGAAAGTCAGCCCGCACTTTGTCGACGGAAAAAGTCATCTTGCACCTCCCGGCAGCCGTTGACCGATACGGGCCAGCACCTGCTGTTTAAGCCCCTCATCACGCAATGCTTCTGTCAGTTCAGCAGCAAAGGCGTAGATAATCATCTGCAGGGCATCCTGCTGATTGATCCCGCGCGAACGCAGATAGAACATCTGTTCGTCATTGATGCGCCCGACCGTTGCGCCGTGGCTACATTTCACATCATCAGCATAGATTTCCAGTTGCGGTTTGGTATCCACTTCCGCCAGCTTGCCCATCAACAGATTATTGTTGGTCATCTGGCCGTCAGTTTTAATGGCGTGCTGCGCGACGTTAATCAAACCATTAAATACCGCGCGCCCTTTGTCGCTGACGATGGTTTTGTGCAACTGACGGCTGTTACAAAACCCTTTATTATGTTCAAGCCAGGTGCGGGTATCACATACCTCGTTTTTCACCGGCATCGCCAGGCTATTAATACGTAACGTGCTGTTTTCGCCATTGAGTTGCGTACTGGTGTTATGGCGTAAAACAGCGCCACCAAGCAGGAAACTGTGGCTAAATGCGGTGGCATCGCCCGCCAGCAGCAAATCGTTATGTGCAAAGTGGTGGCTTACAGGATTTTCAAACGCGAGCTTGATATGCTGCAAGTGGGCGTTCGCGGCAACGTTGATAGTGAACCGCGCTCCGGTAAAATGACGAGCGTCATTCAGGCTGACAAAATGTTCAATCACCGTGGCTTCGGCACCTTCCGCCAGATCCAGATGATGCCGATAGTGGGCGGTGTTCACTTCTTCACCTGCCACGCCCTGGGTAATATGCATTAACAGCAATGGCTTCGCGGGCCGTTGACCGCGCTTCACGGCAATATGTGTCACGCTTTGTGCCAGGCTTTCCGTCAGATGCAGAAACACTTCCGGCTGTATGGCATCAGGCAGTCCCTGACGTTCGTCGTTAATACTCACCTCATAGCCGCTGCCTTCGGTCGTATCGCTAAGTGATGGCACGTAGCGTCCATCGACAAACACCAGCCGCACGGCGTCTAAAGTGAGTGCTAAAGCATCTCGCTGTTGCGGGGATATCTCACCCGCAATGCTGACAAACTGGCTATTGGTCAGTCCTTCCAGTGGCGTATATTTCCAGTGCTCATGTTTACGTGTCGGCAGTCCGGTACGCAGCAGTTGTTGTAAATGCTGCTGTGCTTGCGGGGAGCGTTTCGCCCCTCCGACCTCAAACAAGTGATGCCACTGTTGCAGCATGTTACTGCTGTTCGCTAAGCCAGCCATAACCCTGCTCCTCCAGTTGTTTGACCAACGTGAAATCACCGGATTTCACAATTCGCCCCTGATACAAAACATGGACATAATCAGGTTTGATGTAATCAAGAATGCGCTGGTAATGCGTAACGATGATGAACGAGCGTTTGCCATCACGCAGCGAGTTCACACCATCAGCAACCACTTTTAATGCGTCAATATCCAGCCCGGAGTCCGACTCATCAAGAATACACAGTTCCGGCTCCAGCACGGCCATTTGCAAAATATCGTTGCGCTTTTTCTCGCCCCCGGAAAACCCAACGTTAACCGAACGGGTTAATAAATCTTCCGGCATTTTCAGCAGGGCGATTTTCTCTTCCATCAAATCCTGAAAATCGAAGCGGTCGAGTATTTCCTGGCCGCGATAGCTGCGCACCGCATTGAGCGCCGTTTGCAGGAAAAACTGGTTACTGACGCCAGGGATTTCCACCGGATACTGGAAGGCCATAAAGATACCTTCACCTGCACGATCTTCCGGTGACAACTCAAGCAAATCTTTGCCTTTAAACTCAACCGTCCCCCCCGTCACTTCATAATCTTCGCGCCCGGCAAGCGTTGCCGATAAGGTACTTTTCCCCGAACCGTTTGGCCCCATAATGGCGTGAACTTCACCTGGACGAACGTCGAGGCTTAATCCGCGCAGGATAGCTTTATCTTCCACGCTGACGTGTAAATCTTTAATACTTAACATATTTATTCCTTATCCGACGCTATGTTCAAGACTGATGGCGAGGAGTTTTTGTGCTTCAACGGCAAATTCCAGCGGCAGTTCAGAGAACACATCTTTGCAGAAACCGTTAACAATCATCGAGATGGCGTCCTCTTCACTGATCCCGCGTTGCAGGCAATAAAACAACTGATCTTCGCCAATGCGCGACGTAGTCGCCTCGTGCTCCAGTTGCGCGCTGTTATTGCGACACTCGACATACGGGAAAGTATGCGCCCCGCAGTTAGCGCCAATCAGCATTGAGTCGCACTGAGTGAAATTGCGCGCATTGGTTGCCGTTGGCATGATTTTCACCAGGCCGCGATAACTGTTCTGGCTGTGCCCTGCGGAGATCCCTTTCGAGATAATGGTCGATTTGGTGTTCTTACCGATGTGGATCATCTTGGTGCCGGTATCAGCCTGCTGATGGCCACTGGTCAGCGCCACCGAGTAGAACTCACCGATTGAGTTATCGCCGCGCAGAATGCAGCTTGGGTATTTCCAGGTAATCGCTGAACCGGTTTCCGATTGCGTCCACGACATTTTACTGTTTTCTCCTTCACACAAGGCGCGCTTGGTGACGAAGTTGAGAATACCGCCAGTATTGTTATCGCCTGGGAACCAGTTTTGCACCGTGGAATATTTCACCTCGGCGTTTTTATGGATGATGACTTCCACCACCGCCGCGTGTAGCTGATAGCTATCTCGCACTGGTGCGGAGCAGCCTTCGATGTAGCTGACATAACTGTCTTCGTCGGCTATCAGAATAGTGCGCTCAAACTGCCCGGTTTTTTCCGCGTTAATACGGAAATAGGTCGAAAGTTCCATTGGGCAGCGCACACCTTTAGGTACATAAATAAACGTACCGTCGGAAGCTACTGCCGCATTGAGTGCGGCAAAGAAATTGTCATTACCTGGCACCACAGTGCCGAGATATTTCCTCACCAGTTCCGGGTGTTCATGAATCGCTTCGCCAAAGGAGCAGAAGATGATCCCTTGCTCTGCCAGTTTTTCACGGTAGGTGGTGGCAACCGAAACAGAATCGAAAATGGCATCCACCGCCACCTCTTTGCCTTCACGCACCGGTACGCCCAACTGCTCAAATGCCGCTTCCACCTCTTTACTTAAAAAAGCGTTCGCACCCGTTTGTTGCACGGCACCAGGTTCCGACGCACAAGTATCATCACAGTTACCGCACGATGGTGCCGAGTAATAGCTGTAATCCTGATAATTCAGCTTGTCATAGTGGCCTTTCAGCCAGTGCGGTTCTTCCATCTCCAGCCATGCGCGGTAGGCATTGAGCCGAAATTCCAGCATCCATTCTGGCTCATTACGCTTAGCCGAAATTGCGCGCACCACTTCTTCGTTTATGCCCTTAGCCAGCTCATCAGTGGCTAACTGGGTGAAGAATCCTTCTTTATAATTCAGTGGGCCGCCGGTCCAGGTTTTGACATCGTCAGTTGCTTCAGTATTACGAGACATAGTACCGCCTATACCCCAAAGCTTTCGCCACAGCCACATTCATTCTGGGCTTTCGGGTTGTGAAATTTGAATATCTGATTAAGTCCTTCGTGAACGAAATCGACTTCCGTGCCATCAATAAACGGCATCGCTTGCAGCGGGACGAACAACTTCGCGCCGTCGTGTTCAAACAGCAGATCGTCTTTGTCCGGCTCGCTGACGCTGTCGAGTACATAGCCAAAGCCCGCACAGCCCGTTTGTTTAACACCTAATCGCACGCCGACCATGCCCGACTGCTTCGCCACCAACTCACGGATGTGTGCTGCCGCTGCCGGTGTTAGCGTTAAGCCTTGCCAGGCGAAATCCTCTGGATTAAACGTTCCTGAATGCATGTCCATCGATTTACCTCACTTAAATCACTTACCGCGGATAACAGCATGTTAGTGATAATGATTATCAGTTCAACCCAGCAAACGCAGGGGCTTTCCCGTAAAACATGCTTTTTGCCTGCATTTAATAAGCATAGACCCTGATTTGTGGGTTAACAGGCACGCTAAGAATTAGGTATCTCATTGTTAGATAATGATTATTATAGAAATAGAGTTAAGGCGGTGATGGAAAAGGAAAAGTTGTATCGAAAATGACTATTTAAGGGATAGGTAAAAAAGTAGCGAGTTCAGAAATAAGAAAACCCTTAAGTCTGTTCGACACAGACTTAAGGGTTTCTACCCCATCCGGCGCTTATCTCCGGCACTCACAGTGGCTTAGCTCTTGAAGGGGCGATAAGAATAATCTCATAAGACCAGGCCACCGTTTTAACACAAACTGCGATTTGTATTCTTTTTAAGCGAGATAAAGCGGGTAAAATAAGCAGCATTAAGGAAGCCGTCGAGCCTGGACGGAGGTTAATCCAGGTCGATTTGGCGAGCTTTCGGCATTACACCACAATCAATGCACGCCCAGACGCCAGGCGAAGTAGATTTCTTCTTTTAATTCAGCAGAAGAGAGTGTGAGCAGGTCAGCGAATTCAAGTTCTAATTGTTTCAGTCGTTTGAGATATTGGGCAGGAGAAAGATTGCTCTGGTCACGGCGTAAAAATTCCATAGCCAGTTGGGTGGGATCAAGTTGAGTAGACATAGCATCCTCGTTTGTAGACAAGACCTGCACAGTATACCACCGTTTACTGCGCAGATAATAACCAAAAACAATATGCGTCACATTTTTCTGGTGACAACGTCACAAAATGGCGGTCGTCAATCGTGACGAGCAGCACAAACGCTCTTTCTCATCGAAGATTTCAATCTGCCAGACCTGGTGCCTTGAACCGAGATGCAGCGGTTTGCAAACGCCGCGAACCCGCCCTTCTCGCGCCGACCGGACATGGTTGGCATTGATTTCCAGACCAACGACTTTTTGCTCGCCTTCGGTACATAAATAACCGGCAACGGAACCGATACTCTCAGCCAGAACCACAGACGCCCCGCCATGCAGCAACCCAAAAGGCTGCTTCGTCCGCTGATCTACTGGCATTGTCGCTTCCAGCGTGTCATCACCAATATGTTCAAAGCGAATATCCAGTAACCCCACCATGTTTCCTTCACCCATGACATTCAGCGCCTCAAGGGTGATTTTACGTTTCCATATCATTTAATAATCTCCAGTAATGCCTGCACAGGATGGCGTACCCCCGTGCCTTCAACCCGTTTTACCTGGCTTCGGCAGGAATATCCGGTTGCCAGGCAGCGATTACGCGGCAGTCGCTGCATCGCCTGATGCCAGGATAACTCATAGATCCCGAGCGAATTTTTATGATTTTTCGCTTCATGTCCGTAAGTCCCCGCCATGCCGCAGCAACCCACACTGACATTTTCCAGCTTCGCGCCAAAACGGGCAAATATCGTGGCCCACTGCGCTGGCGCACCCGGCAAGGCGGTGACTTCGGTACAGTGGCCAAAGAAATACCACGGCTCGCCACTAACCGCTGCCACCGGCTGTGGCTGAAGTGCGTTTGCCAGCCATTCATTTGCCAGTAAGACCTGAAAATCACCGCGCTCCTCGCCCAGCGTCAGCTTATATTCGTCGCGATAACAAAGCACCAGAGCTGGATCGACGCCCACCATTGGCATTCCCAGCTTCGCCATGCGGTTGAGGAAATCCGCCGTCTTTTTCGCTGTCTTTGCAAAACGATTGAGAAAGCCTTTGATATGCTGCGCTTTACCATTTGGTGAGAACGGCAGTAACACGGGCTGGAAACCTAATTTCTCGACCAGACGGACAAAATCCGCTACCACCTGTGCATCGTAATAACTGGTGAAAGGGTCTTGCACCACCAGCACCGTGCGTGCTTTCTGCTCAGCATTAAGCACTTCAAGCTGTTCCAGCGTCATGTTTGCCGAGCGATGCCCCACCATTTGTTGTTGCAACGACGGCACCGAAAGCAGCGGCAAGTCGACCATGCCGATATGTTTTTTCGACAGTTTGCGCACCAGCGGTTGGTTAATGAAGAAGTTAAACGTCTTCGGCGCTCGCGCCATCAGCGGCGCATAACTCTCGACCGTCGCCACCAGATGGTCACGCAGCGGGCGTAAATAACGGGTGTGATAAAGTTGCAGGAAACGAGAGCGGAACTCCGGCACATCAATTTTGATAGGGCACTGGGTTGAACAGGCTTTACAGGCCAGGCAGCCAGACATCGCCTCTTTGACTTCGTGGGAGAAGTCATACTCACCTTTATTGGCATGCCAGCTATTACGAGTGCGGGCAATCAACGTGCGCAAACTGGCTCGCGTTTCAGGCAGTTCTTGTTCCAGTTTTAATGGGTCAACACCACGGTCAGCCAGCAAACGCAACCATTCGCGCACCAGCGTCGCGCGCCCTTTCGGTGAATGGATACGATTCTGGGTTATCTTCATCGACGGGCACATTGGGCTACGAGCATCAAAGTTGAAGCATAAACCGTTGCCGTTACATTCCATTGCCCCGCGCCACTGCTGACGAACTGCGATAGGGATCTGCCGGTCAAACGTACCGCGTTTCACCGCGTCCACTTTCATCATCGGCGCGTCGATACCTTCTGGCGGACAAATTTTCCCCGGATTAAGCCGATTATGCGGATCAAACGCCGCTTTAACTTTGCGCAGTTCAGCGAAAAGTTCCTCACCGAAAAACGCCGGGCTGTATTCGGCACGAAAACCTTTACCGTGCTCCCCCCACAACAAACCACCGTATTTCGCGGTAAGCGCCACCACGTCATCAGAGATTTGTTTCATCAAAATCTCTTGTTGCGGATCGCACATATCCAGCGCCGGACGGACGTGCAAGACCCCCGCATCGACGTGGCCAAACATGCCATAGCTTAAACCGTGACTGTCGAGCAGTGCGCGAAATTCAGCAATATAATCCGCCAGATGTTCCGGCGGTACGCAGGTATCTTCGGCAAATGGGATCGGTTTGGCTGCCCCTTTAGCATTGCCAAGCAGGCCAACAGCTTTTTTACGCATCGCATAAATGCGCTCGACTCCAGCCAGCTCACGACACACCTGCCAGCCGATCACGCCCGCTTGCTGGCTGGCGATCAGCTCATCCAGCCGCGCACAGAGTGCGTCTACCCGCTCGTCGATCAACGCCTCATCGTCCCCGGCAAATTCAACAATGTTCAGCCCGAGCATCTCTTTGTCGGGCACATCGGTAATCAGTTCGCTAACGGAATGCCAGACGATATCTTCCCGCGCCAGATTCAGCACTTTAGAGTCCACCGTCTCTACTGAAAGCGCGCGCGCCTCAACCATAAACGGCGCATTACGCAGCGCGGAGTCAAAAGAGTCATATTTGACATTCACCAGACGGCGCACTTTAGGCAAACGAGTAATATCCAGTCGCGCTTCGGTAATAAAGGCCAGCGTCCCTTCTGAACCCGTCAGAATACGAGTCAGGTCGAACTCGGTCATCTCATCGTTAAAGACATGGCGCAGATCGTAACCGGTAAGAAAACGGTTAAGTTTGGGGAACTTGTCGATAATTAACTGCCGCTGCTGGCGGCAGCGTTGATAAACCGTTTTATAGATACGCCCGATAGCGGTGTTGGTTTTACCCAGCGTTTCAGCCAGTTCTACGGGTAAAGGTTGCGTATCGAGAATATCGCCCCCCAACAACACCGCCCGCACGCCCAGCACGTGATCTGACGTTTTGCCATAGACCAGCGATCCCTGACCGGAAGCATCGGTATTAATCATCCCGCCAAGCGTTGCCCGGTTGCTGGTCGAAAGTTCCGGTGCAAAGAAATATCCGAACGGTTTCAGATACTGGTTAAGTTGATCTTTAATCACCCCAGCTTCAACGCGCACCCAGCCCTCTTCAGGATTAATTTCGATGATGCGGTTCATATGGCGAGACATATCAACAATAATCCCCTGGTTGAGCGCCTGACCGTTAGTGCCGGTGCCACCACCGCGTGGGGTGAAGATCAGCGATGAATAGCGTTCCTGCGCAGCCAGACGGGCGATTAACGCCACATCTGCGGTTGAACGTGGAAATACCACCGCATCGGGGAGAAGTTGGTAAATGCTGTTGTCGGTCGACATTGTCAGACGATCGGCATAACTTGTCGCCGTATCGCCAGTAAAACCCTGTTGCTCCAGCTCTTGCAAAAAATTAAGCACCAGTTGAACGACGCCGGGTGCCTGGGAAATCTGTGGAATCATTATATTGACCCTTTCCTGCGGTCTGTGATGAGAGATTAATCGTTTGCGTGTTATGTCACTTGTTGTACCACATTTTTTTCTTACACGCCCATCAGAATTAAGGGCAGAATCGGCCTGTTAAAAACCGCTGAAATTGCTCATCATTATGCAGGTGAGTTTCACGTGTTCACGTCGCGTCGACGATTTGACGCACAAAAAAGGTGAAAAGTAGTTATGGTAAATGTTCGTCAGCCCAGGGATGTCGCACAAATTCTGCTTTCGGTGCTGTTTTTAGCCATCATGATTGTGGCATGTCTGTGGATTGTTCAACCCTTTATTCTCGGCTTTGCATGGGCCGGTACGGTGGTTATCGCCACCTGGCCGGTATTGTTACGTTTGCAAAAAATCATGTTTGGCCGCCGCTCTCTCGCCGTTCTGGTAATGACGCTGTTGTTGGTGATGGTGTTTATCATCCCTATTGCCTTACTGGTTAACAGTATTGTCGATGGCAGCGGTCCGGTAATTAAAGCCATTTCCAGCGGTGACATGGCGTTACCCGATTTAGCGTGGCTTAATACCATTCCGGTGATTGGCGCGAAGCTGTATGCAGGCTGGCACAATTTGCTGGATATGGGGGGGACGGCGATCATGGCGAAAGTCCGTCCTTATATTGGCACCACCACCACCTGGTTCGTCGGACAAGCGGCACATATTGGTCGCTTTATGGTGCATTGTGCGCTGATGCTGTTATTCAGCGCCCTGTTGTACTGGCGCGGTGAACAGGTAGCGCAAGGTATTCGCCATTTTGCGACTCGTCTGGCAGGCGCTCGCGGTGATGCCGCTGTACTGCTGGCGGCGCAGGCTATCCGCGCAGTAGCGCTGGGCGTTGTGGTGACTGCGTTAGTACAAGCCGTTCTTGGTGGGATCGGTCTGGCCGTTTCCGGCGTTCCTTACGCCACGCTGCTGACGGTATTAATGATCCTCTCCTGCCTTGTCCAGCTTGGTCCGTTGCCGGTGTTGATTCCGGCGATCATCTGGCTTTACTGGACCGGCGATACCACCTGGGGCACGGTATTGTTAGTGTGGAGTGGCGTGGTCGGCACACTGGATAACGTTATTCGCCCGATGTTAATTCGCATGGGAGCAGATTTACCGCTCATCCTCATCCTCTCCGGGGTCATCGGTGGTTTGATTGCCTTCGGTATGATCGGCTTGTTTATTGGTCCGGTACTTCTGGCTGTTTCCTGGCGTCTGTTTGCCGCGTGGGTGGAAGAAGTCCCGCCGCCGACTGACCAGCCGGAGGAAATTATCGAAGAACTGGGCGAAATTGAAAAAACGAATAAGTAAATCTCTCATCAGGCGGCTTTGCCGCCTGATTGTTAATCAGGGCTAATTAATATTTCCTTTTTTTCATTCACCCTCTTGCTTACTGCCATTCAGCAACGCTTACCTGTCGCAAATCCTTTACAGTTTTTAAACTAATGAGACGAATCTGATCGACGCAAAAAGTCCGTATGCCTACTATTAGCTCACGGTTATAAATCAACATATTGATTTATAAGCATGGAATCCCCTGAGTGAAAAACGAATTGCTGTGTGTAGTCTTTGCCCATCTCCCATGATGGGCTTTTTTTTAACACTTTTTCGCCCCAACAACTCGCCTCTCGATATCTCCAGGAATATTGCACAAGATACTGTGATTCTCTTCAAGCCGTTAGCTGGCTGATAGTGTTATTTATATTTTATCCTTTTATTCATGCAGCCATTACACAATGAACGCTTATGAACTCCAGGCACTACGCCATATTTTTGCCATGACTATTGATGAATGCGCGACCTGGATTGCCCTGACGGGTGACAGTGAAAGCTGGAAACAGTGGGAAGACGGCAAACGTGCCATTCCTGATCGCGTTGTTGAACAACTGCTGGCTATGCGTCAGCAAAGAAAAAAACATCTTCACGCTATCATAAAGAAAATAAATAACCGCATCGGCAATAATACCATGCGTTCCTTCCCTGACTTAACTGCGTTTCAACGTGTCTACCCTGATGGCAATTTTATTGACTGGAAGATTTATCAATCGGTAGCCGCTGAATTATATGCGCACGATCTGGAACGCCTGTGTTGATATTTTAACGGGATACGACGGACGTCATGACAAAAATAATAAACGGATGCTGACATAACAACAGCAACTTTTAAGCAATATTGCTAAGTAGATCTTATGAAAAATCCCTATCTCCCTACCGCACTGGGACTGTATTTCAATTACCTGGTGCATGGTATGGGCGTCATTTTGATGAGCCTGAATATGGCCTCGCTTGAGACGCTTTGGCAGACTAATGCCGCGGGCGTCTCGATAGTTATCTCATCGCTGGGCATTGGTCGATTAAGTGTCTTGCTTTTTGCAGGATTATTATCCGATCGCTTTGGTCGCCGCCCTTTTATTATTCTGGGTATGTGCTGCTATATGACCTTCTTTTTTGGCATCCTGCACACCAATAACATCATTATTGCTTATGTTTTTGGTTTCCTGGCGGGCATGGCGAACAGTTTTCTCGATGCTGGTACCTATCCCAGTTTGATGGAAGCCTTTCCTCATTCACCGGGTACAGCCAATATTTTAATTAAAGCCTTTGTCTCCAGCGGGCAATTTTTATTGCCGCTAATTATCAGCCTGTTAGTGTGGGCTGAAATGTGGTTCGGTTGGTCTTTTATGATTGCCGCAGCAATTATGATCGTTAACGGTCTGTTTTTATATCGCTGTACCTTTCCACCACATCCGGGCCGTCGCTTGCCTGTGGTAAAGAAAGCGACCACTTCTGCGGGGCATCGCTGCTCAATTATTGATTTAGCCAGTTACACCCTCTATGGCTATATTTCAATGGCAACCTTTTATCTGGTTAGCCAGTGGCTGGCACAATACGGGCAATTTGTCGCTGGCATGTCATACACCATGTCGATCAAATTACTCAGTATCTATACCGTGGGTTCGCTGCTGTGTGTATTTATTACTGCTCCACTCATTCGTAAAACCGTTCACTCAACAACATTGTTGATGCTGTACACTTTTATCTCATTTATCGCCCTGCTTACCGTCTGCCTGCATCCCACATTTTATGTGGTGATAATATTTGCTTTCGTCATCGGTTTTACCTCCGCAGGTGGTGTTGTACAAATTGGCCTGACGTTAATGGCGGAACGTTTTCCCCATGCCAAAGGCAAAGCTACGGGGATCTATTACAGTGCGGGCAGTATTGCGACCTTTACTATCCCGTTGATTACTGCCCATCTTTCGCAAAGAAGTATTGCCGATATTATGTGGTTCGATACCGCCATCGCTGCTATCGGCTTTTTACTGGTGCTGTTTATTGGCGTACGCAGTCGAAAAGAAGCACAACATCCATCATTAAAGGAGAATGTTTCTATAGGCGGGTAATGCAATATTCTTTTCAGGTCATGCAAGATTTTACGGATAAATTACTCTTTCTGCGCTAATTAAGGAAAATCGCGATCAAAAACAAACTATCACATGCAATATTCCTGGAAACATAAACTTTATGCCATGTACCCAGAGAAAATTATCTTCAGTATAGTGATTATGAAAACCGTCGAAATACAACACGGACGGTAACAAAATTATCTTTCAGCAAGGAGCTGTGAAAATGTCTCAAAATAAGGCTTTCAGCACGCCATTTATCCTGGCTGTTCTTTGTATTTACTTCAGTTATTTCCTACATGGTATTAGTGTTATTACACTTGCACAAAACATGTCATCTCTGGCAGAAAAATTTTCTACCGATAACGCCGGTATCGCCTATTTAATTTCCGGTATCGGTCTGGGTCGTCTGATCAGCATTTTATTCTTCGGTGTAATCTCCGATAAATTTGGTCGGCGAGCAGTAATATTCATGGCCGTCGCCATGTATATGCTGTTTTTCTTTGGTATTCCGGCCTGCCCAAGTTTAGCTCTCGCTTACGGTCTGGCAGTGTGCGTTGGTATCGCCAACTCGGCCCTGGATACCGGTGGATATCCGGCGTTGATGGAATGCTTCCCGAAAGCCTCGGGTTCAGCCGTAATATTGGTTAAGGCGATGATATCGTTCGGACAAATGCTCTATCCGATGCTGGTGAGTTATATGCTGTTGAATAACATCTGGTACGGTTATGGGCTGATTATTCCAGGCATCGTGTTTGTGCTGATCATGCTGATGCTATTGAAAAGTAAATTCCCAGGTCAGTTGGTGGATGCCAGCGTAGCTGGTGAACTACCGCAAATGAACAGCAAGCCGTTAGTCTGGCTGGAAGGTGTTTCATCAGTACTGTTCGGTGTTGCCGCGTTCTCGACCTTTTATGTAATTGTCGTGTGGATGCCCAAATATGCGATGGCATTTGCCGGTATGTCGGAATCCGAGGCATTAAAAACTATCTCTTATTACAGTATGGGTTCGCTGGTCTGTGTCTTTATTTTTGCCGCACTATTGAAAAAAATGGTACGTCCCATCTGGGCTAACGTGTTTAACTCAGCACTGGCAACGGTAACCGCTGCTATCATTTATCTGTACCCTTCTCCACTGGTGTGTAATGCAGGGGCTTTTGTTATCGGCTTTTCTGCTGCTGGCGGTATTTTACAGCTTGGCGTTTCAGTCATGTCAGAGTTCTTCCCGAAAAGCAAAGCCAAAGTCACCAGTATTTATATGATGATGGGTGGTCTGGCCAATTTTGTTATTCCGCTGATTACCGGTTATCTGTCGAATATAGGTCTGCAATACATCATCGTTCTCGATTTTACTTTCGCGCTGCTGGCCCTGATTACCGCAATTATTGTTTTCATCCGCTATTACCGCGTTTTCATTATTCCTGAAAATGATGTCCGGTTTGGCGAACGCAATCTTAGCACCCCGGTTAGACACAATTAAGCAAAGAAATTAGAGGAGTTAATTATGGATGTTACCGCTAAATACGAATTGATTGGCCTGATGGCCTATCCTATCCGCCACAGTTTATCGCCTGAAATGCAAAACAAAGCCTTAGAAAAAGCGGGATTACCATTTACCTATATGGCCTTTGAAGTGGATAACGATAGCTTTGCCGGTGCAATTGAAGGATTAAAAGCCTTAAAAATGCGCGGAACCGGTGTTTCGATGCCAAACAAACAACTGGCGTGTGAATATGTTGATGAATTAACACCTGCGGCAAAACTGGTTGGCGCTATCAATACCATCGTTAATGATGATGGCTATCTGCGTGGCTATAACACCGACGGCACGGGCCATATTCGCGCCATTAAAGAGAGCGGTTTTGATATCAAAGGCAAAACGATGGTGCTGCTAGGTGCCGGTGGTGCATCAACGGCAATTGGCGCGCAGGGCGCGATTGAAGGTTTAAAAGAGATTAAAATCTTCAACCGTCGGGATGAATTCTTCGATAAAGCCCTCGCCTTCGCGCAACGAGTCAACGAAAACACCGATTGTGTCGTCACCGTTACCGATCTCGCCGATCAGCAAGCCTTTGCTGAAGCCTTGTCTTCCGCCGACATTTTAACCAACGGCACAAAAGTGGGTATGAAGCCTCTTGAAAATGAATCATTAGTTAACGATATCAGTTTGTTACATCCAGGACTGCTGGTCACTGAATGCGTGTATAACCCGCATATGACGAAGTTATTGCAGCAGGCGCAACAAGCAGGTTGCAAAACGATTGATGGATACGGCATGTTGTTGTGGCAAGGGGCTGAACAGTTCACGTTATGGACTGGCAAAGATTTCCCTCTGGAATACGTTAAACAGGTCATGGGGTTCGGCGCCTGACAGGCTGACCGCGTGCAGAAAGGGTAAAAAATGAAAACCGTAACTGTAAAAGATCTCGTCATTGGTACGGGCGCACCAAAAATCATCGTCTCGCTGATGGCGAAAGATATCGCCAGCGTGAAATCTGAAGCTCTCGCCTATCGTGAAGCGGACTTTGATATTCTGGAATGGCGTGTGGACCACTTTGCCGACCTCTCCAGCGTGGAGTCTGTCATGGCAGCGGCAAAAATCCTCCGTGAGATCATGCCAGAAAAACCATTGCTGTTTACCTTCCGTAGCGCTAAAGAAGGCGGCGAGCAGGCGATTTCCACTGAGGCTTATATTGCACTCAATCGCGCAGCCATCGACAGCGGTCTGGTCGATATGATCGATCTGGAGTTATTTACCGGCGATGATCAGGTTAAAGAAACCGTCGCCTATGCACATGCGCATGATGTGAAGGTTGTCATGTCCAACCATGACTTCCATAAAACGCCGGAAGCCGAAGAGATTATTGCCCGTTTACGTAAAATGCAGTCCTTCGACGCCGATATTCCTAAAATTGCGTTGATGCCGCAAAGCACCAGCGATGTCCTGACGTTGCTCGCCGCTACCCTGGAGATGCAGGAGCAGTATGCCGATCGACCAATCATCACGATGTCGATGGCAAAAACTGGCGTAATTTCCCGTCTGGCTGGTGAAGTATTTGGTTCGGCCGCAACGTTTGGCGCAGTAAAAAAAGCCTCTGCGCCTGGGCAAATATCGGTGAATGATTTGCGCACAGTATTAACTATTTTGCACCAGGCGTAATAAATAACGTACCGGCGGGAGTAATCTTCCCCGCCGTATTAAAAAATTTTTTTAAAGAGTATTTGATAAAAATATTCTGTGGGTATCTGTGCGCTATTTTTAATTCTTGCGCAGAGAAATCCACACCTGAATCAGGAAAAAATAATGAAACCTGTAAAACCACCTCGTATTAATGGACGCGTGCCGGTCCTGTCGGCACAGGAAGCGGTAAGTTATATTCCCGACGAAGCAACACTTTGTGTATTAGGTGCAGGTGGCGGTATTCTGGAAGCCACCACATTAATTACCGCTCTTGCTGACAAATATAAACAAACCCAGACACCGCGTAATTTATCGATTATTAGCCCTACAGGGCTTGGCGATCGCGCCGATCGTGGTATTAGTCCGCTGGCGCAAGAAGGTCTGGTGAAATGGGCATTATGCGGCCATTGGGGACAATCACCGCGTATTTCTGAACTCGCAGAACAAAATAAAATTGTTGCCTATAACTATCCACAAGGTGTGCTCACTCAAACATTGCGCGCCGCTGCTGCCCACCAGCCAGGAATTATTAGCGATATTGGTATCGGAACGTTTGTCGACCCTCGCCAACAAGGCGGCAAACTGAATGAAGTGACTAAAGAAGATCTGATTAAACTGGTCGAGTTTGATAGTAAAGAATATCTCTATTACAAAGCGATCGCGCCAGATATTGCCTTTATTCGCGCCACCACCTGCGACAGCGAAGGCTACGCTACCTTTGAAGATGAAGTGATGTATCTCGACGCATTGGTTATTGCCCAGGCGGTGCACAATAACGGTGGTGTCGTGATGATGCAGGTGCAGAAGATGGTTAAGAAAGCCACGCTGCATCCTAAAGCTGTCCGTATTCCAGGTTATCTTATCGATATTGTGGTGGTCGATCCGGACCAAACCCAACTGTATGGCGGTGCGCCAGTTAATCGTTTTATTTCTGGTGACTTCACACTGGATGACAGTACCCAACTTAGCTTGCCTCTTAATCAGCGTAAATTAGTCGCGCGACGCGCATTGTTTGAAATGCGCAAAGGTGCTGTGGGGAATGTTGGTGTCGGTATTGCCGACGGTATTGGCCTGGTCGCCCGGGAAGAAGGTTGTGCTGATGACTTTATTCTGACGGTGGAAACAGGCCCAATTGGCGGTATTACTTCGCAAGGTATCGCCTTTGGCGCGAACGTGAATACCCGCGCCATTCTGGATATGACTTCCCAGTTCGATTTTTATCACGGCGGTGGTCTGGATGTCTGTTATTTGAGTTTTGCCGAAGTCGACCAGCACGGTAACGTCGGTGTGCATAAATTCAATGGCAAAATCATGGGTACCGGTGGATTTATTGATATCAGTGCCACCTCGAAGAAAATCATTTTCTGCGGCACGTTAACTGCGGGCAGTTTAAAAACAGAAATTGCCGATGGTAAATTAAATATCGTCCAGGAAGGACGGGTAAATAAATTTATCCGTGAACTACCGGAAATTACTTTTAGCGGAAAAATCGCGCTCGAACGGGGACTGGATGTTCGTTACATCACCGAACGTGCTGTATTCACCCTGAAAGAAGACGGTCTGTATTTAATCGAAATCGCCCCTGGCGTCGATTTGCAAAAAGATATTCTCGACAAAATGGATTTCACCCCAGTTATTTCGCCAGAACTAAAACTGATGGACGAAAGATTATTTATCGATGCGGCGATGGGTTTTGTCCTGCCTGAAGCGGCTCATTAACAGGAGTATCACGATGGATTTTTCTTTAACTGAAGAACAAGAACTGCTGCTGGCCAGTATTCGCGAACTGATTACGACTAACTTTCCGGAAGAGTATTTCCGCACCTGCGATCAAAACGGGACATATCCGCGTGAGTTTATGCGGGCGCTGGCGGATAACGGTATTTCCATGCTTGGCGTGCCGGAAGAATTTGGTGGTATCCCTGCGGATTACGTCACCCAGATGCTGGCGCTGATGGAAGTGTCAAAATGCGGTGCTCCGGCGTTTTTGATTACCAACGGTCAGTGTATTCACAGCATGCGCCGTTTCGGTTCTGAGGAGCAGCTACGTAAAACGGCAGAAAGCACGCTGGAAACCGGCGACCCCGCCTATGCCCTGGCGTTGACGGAACCCGGTGCTGGCTCAGATAACAACAGCGCCACCACCACTTACACGCGTAAAAATGGCAAGGTTTACATCAACGGACAGAAAACCTTTATTACCGGTGCGAAAGAGTACCCGTATATGCTGGTGTTGGCGCGCGATCCAGAACCGAAAGATCCGAAAAAAGCCTTCACCCTGTGGTGGGTTGAGTCCAGTAAGCCCGGCATTAAGATCAATCCGCTGCATAAAATCGGCTGGCATATGCTTAGCACCTGCGAAGTTTATCTCGACAACGTGGAAGTTGAAGAGAGCGACATGGTAGGCGAAGAAGGAATGGGTTTCCTCAATGTGATGTACAACTTTGAGATGGAGCGCCTGATCAACGCCGCGCGCAGCACCGGCTTTGCCGAATGCGCATTCGAAGATGCCGCCCGCTATGCCAACCAGCGTATCGCTTTTGGTAAGCCAATTGGTCATAACCAGATGATCCAGGAAAAACTGGCACTAATGGCGATTAAGATCGACAACATGCGCAATATGGTGCTGAAAGTGGCGTGGCAAGCTGATCAGCATCAGTCACTGCGCACCAGCGCGGCGCTGGCAAAACTGTACTGCGCGCGTACTGCGATGGAAGTCATTGACGATGCGATTCAAATCATGGGCGGTCTGGGCTACACCGATGAGGCGCGCGTCTCCCGCTTCTGGCGTGATGTCCGCTGTGAACGAATTGGCGGTGGTACTGACGAGATTATGATTTACGTTGCAGGTCGGCAGATCCTGAAAGATTACCAGAATAAATAATCTTCAGGCGGCGCAGCTTCAGATAAAAACTGCGCCGCCACATTTACCCGGCAAAACTTACAGGTGCAGAAAATTCAGACAAGATTTCTTGTTCCGCAAAACAGTTTTTAAATTGCCTGCGATAATCGCCTGGCGAACAGCCGACATGGCGCAAAAACAATTTGGCAAAGTGGTCGACATTTTCATAACCCACGCGCCATGAGATTTCTGCCTGCGACAAATCGGTATTGGTCAGCAGCCATTTTGCTTCGGTCATACGCCGTTGAATCACATAGTTGATGGGAGAAATACGATACTCTTTAGTAAATTCATGGCAAATATAACTGACGCTGGCACGAAATTTTTTCGATAACTGTTCTAAAGTGATTTTTTCGCGGTAATTATTATTAAGATAAAAGAGAATATCTTTTATCAGGACATCTTTTTTAATATACCCCTGCTCCGAACGATAAGCATTTTTAAAGTTTTCGTAATAGAGAATCGCTAACGTATAGGAAAATGCATCCCACACTGAAGATGTGTTGCCATTTTTACTTTGCGGTAAAATCACACTTAATTCATTAAAAAGCGTTTTGATGACCTCTTTTCCCTGCCCTGCGGCAATTACCGGGCAAGAATGCGGTTGCAGTAACTGATTTTCTTCTGCGCCCTGAAACTGAAAACCGTATAGCGCACAGGTACAGGTCGTTGCCGGGTCGTTAGCATCTGAGGCCACCGCGTGCAGCCTGCCACGTTCTATCACTACAATGTCATCGGCATGTGCCACATATAACGAAGAATCAATGGTAAATCTTGCCACCCCTTTCTTAACATAGATCAGCTCGGTTTCATTATCATGAACGTGATGTCCCGACTCCCATTTAGGATCATCACTAAACGCAAAGCGCGAAAGTCGTGGTATTTTACCGGCGACAAACAGCGTTTCGCTGGCATTATCAAAACAGCGTTGATACATGACAACCTCTCTATTCCATAAGCAAGCAAAAGCAATATATGCAGGATAAAATACGGTGTGTACTGCACTTATACAACTGCGTTTAGCGAGAGCTAAACAAGATTATTTACACTGAATGCAAGATAGTACGTCCACGACGGCATAATATTGCCGCTTATTGTGCTTTTGTTTTAACGATCTCATTTTTTTTGCAAGATTGTTTGCAAGGAAAACAGATTGCTCCGTCGAAAACCCCTTCCTGCTATCGCACACTATTTTCAGGCAATTTTTACCTTCCATCGGAGATGGTTCCGTATGCGACCCACAGGAGAAATCATGAAAATAATAACCTGCTTTAAGCTGGTGCCTGAAGAACAGGACATTGTTGTCACTCCCGAGTACACCCTCAATTTCGACAATGCCGACGCCAAAATTAGCCAGTTCGATCTCAATGCCATTGAAGCCGCAAGCCAGCTTGCAATGGATGATGATGAGATAGCCGCGCTGACCGTTGGCGGCTCATTGTTGCAGAACTCAAAAGTGCGTAAAGACGTGTTATCCCGCGGACCGCACTGTCTGTATATGGTGCAGGATGCCCAGCTTGAGCATGCTCTCCCCCTTGATACGGCTAAGGCACTGGCCGCGGCGGCAGAAAAGATCGGCTTCGATTTACTGATCTTCGGTGAAGGTTCTGGCGATCTCTATGCCCAACAGGTTGGTTTACTGGTAGGGGAAATTCTGCAGCTTCCGGTAATTAACGCTGTCAGCGCCATTCAACGTCAGGGCGACAGCCTGATTATCGAACGCGCTCTGGAAGAGGAAGTTGAAGTCGTTGAGCTTTCACTGCCAGCAGTGCTGTGTGTCACGTCCGATATTAACGTGCCACGTATTCCTTCAATGAAAGCCATTCTCGGCGCGGGCAAAAAAACGGTACATCAGTGGCAGGCGAGTGATATCGGCTGGAGCCAGGCCACGCCGCTTGCTGAACTGATCGGCGTTCGCGTACCGCCGCAAACAGAACGCAAACACATCATTCTCGATAACGATTCGCCGGAAGCCATTGCCGAGCTGGTGGAACATCTGAAGAAAGCCCTGAACTAAAGCCAACGGAGAAGAAACGATGAATCAATTAAACAACGTCTGGGTCTTTAGCGATAATCCTGAACGTTATGCTGAACTGTTTGGCGGCGCGCAGCAATGGGGCCAACAGGTTTATGCCATTGTACAAAATACCGACCAGGCACAGGCTGTTATGCCTTATGGTCCAAAATGTATTTATGTTCTTGAGCAAAACGATGCACTGCAACGCACTGAAAATTACGCTGAAAGCGTTGCTGCCCTGCTGAAAGATAAACACACCTCTATGCTACTGCTGGCCGCGACAAAACGCGGTAAAGCGCTGGCTGCACGGTTAAGTGTGCAACTGAATGCGGCGCTGGTGAACGATGCCACTGCGGTTGATGTGGTCGATGGTCACGTTTACGCCGAGCACCGTATGTATGGCGGGCTAGCGTTCGCCCAGGAAAAGATCAATAGCCCGCTGGCGATCATTACCCTTGCGCCCGGTGTTCAGGAACCTTGCACCAGTGACGCCTCGCATCAGTGTCCGATTGAAACTGTGCCTTACGTTGCTCCGCGTCATGAAATTCTTAGTCGCGAACGCCGTGCGAAAGCGGCAAGCAGCGTGGACCTGAGCAAAGCAAAACGCGTGGTCGGCGTCGGTCGTGGTCTGGCGGCGCAGGATGACCTGAAAATGGTCCACGAACTGGCAGCGACACTCAATGCCGAAGTCGGCTGTTCACGCCCGATTGCCGAAGGCGAGAACTGGATGGAGCGTGAACGTTATATCGGTGTCTCCGGCGTGTTGCTGAAATCCGACCTCTACCTGACGCTGGGGATCTCCGGGCAGATCCAACATATGGTTGGCGGCAATGGCGCAAAAGTGATTGTCGCCATCAATAAAGATAAAAACGCGCCAATCTTCAACTATGCCGACTACGGTCTGGTGGGCGATATCTACAAAGTCGTCCCTGCCCTGATTAGCCAGTTGAGTCGCTAATTCCCTTTCAACCACATCTCCCGCTGTAAACGCAGCGGGAAGGGAGCATAACGCATGTCGGATGACAAATTTGATGCCATTGTGGTCGGTGCGGGCGTTGCCGGTAGCGTTGCCGCATTGGTCATGGCGCGAGCCGGACTGGATGTCCTGGTGATCGAACGCGGCGACAGTGCCGGATGTAAAAATATGACCGGCGGGCGTCTTTATGCCCACACGCTTGAAGCGATCATTCCAGGCTTTGCTGCATCAGCGCCGGTAGAACGCAAAGTCACACGCGAGAAAATCTCCTTCTTAACCGAAGAGAGCGCCGTTACCCTCGATTTTCACCGCGAGCAGCCAGATGTTCCGCAACACGCTTCTTATACCGTATTGCGCAATCGTCTCGACCCGTGGTTGATGGAACAAGCCGAACAGGCGGGCGCGCAGTTTATCCCGGGCGTTCGCGTCGATGCGCTGGTTCGTGAAGGTAACAAGGTCACTGGCGTCCAGGCCGGGGATGATATTCTTGAAGCCAATGTGGTGATTCTGGCTGATGGTGTTAATTCGATGCTTGGCCGTTCGCTGGGAATGGTTCCCGCCTCCGATCCGCATCATTACGCTGTTGGCGTTAAAGAAGTCATTGGCATCACGCCGGAGCAAATCAACGATCGCTTTAACGTCACTGACGATGAAGGTGTCGCCTGGCTGTTTGCCGGTTCCCCTTCTGACGGCCTGATGGGCGGCGGATTCATCTACACCAATCACGATTCCGTATCGTTGGGTCTGGTTTGTGGATTGGGTGATATCGCCCATGCGCAAAAAAGCGTGCCGCAAATGCTGGAGGATTTTAAACAGCACCCCGCCATTCGCCCACTGATTAGCGGTGGCAAACTGCTTGAATATTCCGCGCATATGGTGCCGGAAGGCGGTCTGGCAATGGTACCGCAACTGGTCAACGATGGTGTGATGATCGTCGGTGACGCAGCAGGCTTCTGCCTCAATCTGGGCTTTACGGTTCGCGGAATGGATTTAGCCATCGCATCGGCCCAGGCGGCAGCCACAACGGTGATTGCCGCCAAAGAACGCGCGGATTTTTCTGTCACTAGCCTGGCGCAATACAAACGCGAACTGGAACAAAGCTGTGTCATGCGTGATATGCAGCATTTTCGCAAGATCCCGGCGCTGATGGAAAACCCGCGCCTGTTTAGTCAGTATCCGCGCATGGTCGCCGATATCATGAACGACATGTTCACTATTGACGGTAAACCAAACCAGCCGGTACGAAAAATGATTCTCGGACATGCGAAGAAAATCGGGCTGATTAATCTGCTGAAAGATGGCATTAAGGGAGCAACCGCGCTATGAGCCAGAACGCTACGGTCAACGTTGACGTCAAATTAGGCGTCAACAAATTCCATGTTGATGAGGGCCACCCACATATCATTCTGGCGGCAAATCCCGACATCAATGAATTTCAAAAATTAATGAAAGCCTGCCCTGCCGGACTGTATAAGCAGGATGACGCGGGAAACATTCATTTTGATTCCGCCGGTTGTCTGGAGTGCGGCACCTGTCGGGTGCTGTGTGGCAACACTATTCTCGAACAATGGCAATACCCCGCAGGCACCTTCGGTATTGATTTCCGTTACGGCTAATTACGCTTCCCACAGGCCCGCACCTCGGGCCTGACGTTCTGTTTCGAGAGTCCAAAATGAAAGTGACATTAACGTTTAACGCGCAGCGTCGTGCAGCCTATCGACAACAAGGATTGTGGGGAGACGCTTCGCTGGTCGACTACTGGCGGCAGACTGCATGCGCGATGCCAGACAAAATAGCCGTTGTCGATAATCATGGCGAATCGTACACCTATAGCGCACTCGATCACGCCGCGAACTGTCTGGCAAGCTGGTTACTGGCTAACGGTATTGAATCGGGCGATCGTATCGCTTTTCAATTGCCTGGCTGGTGTGAATTTACTGTTATCTATCTTGCCTGCCTGAAAACCGGTGCGGTTTCCGTGCCGTTGTTGCCTTCCTGGCGAGAAGCTGAACTGGTGTGGGTGCTCAATAAGTGTCAGGCAAAAATGTTTTTTGCACCGACATTGTTTAAACAAACGCGTCCGGTAGATTTAATCCTGCCACTGCAAAATCAGCTTCCACAACTACAACAGATCGTCGGCGTGGATAAGCTGGCTCCCGCCACCTCGTCTCTCTCGTTAAGTCAGATTATTGCCGACAATCCCCCGCTGGTCGCCGCAACATCGGTCCACGGCGATGAATTAGCGGCGGTGCTATTTACCTCCGGAACTGAGGGCATGCCAAAGGGCGTGATGCTAACGCATAATAATATTCTCGCCAGCGAACGGGCTTATTGTGCACGGCTTAACCTGACCTGGCTGGATGTCTTTATGATGCCTGCACCACTCGGTCACGCGACGGGGTTTCTGCATGGCGTAACAGCGCCGTTTTTGATTGGCGCCCGCAGCGTGTTGTTAGATATTTTTACCCCGGAAGCCTGTCTCTCGCTGCTTGAGCAACAACGTTGCACCTGTATGCTCGGAGCAACGCCGTTTGTTTATGACCTATTGAATCTACTTGAGAAACAGCCTGCCGACCTTTCTGCGCTGCGTTTCTTTCTTTGCGGCGGCACCACGATCCCCAAAAAAGTGGCGCGTGAATGCCAGCAGCGCGGCATTAAATTATTAAGCGTTTATGGTTCCACAGAAAGCTCGCCACATGCAGTGGTGAATCTCGACGATCCTTTGTCGCGCTTTATGCACACCGATGGTTACGCTGCCGCTGGGGTGGAGATCAAAGTGGTCGATGATGCACGCAAAACCTTACCGCCAGGTTGCGAAGGTGAAGAGGCCTCGCGTGGCCCTAATGTGTTTATGGGTTATTTTGATGAACCTGAATTAACCGCTTGCGCGCTGGATGAAGAGGGCTGGTATTACAGTGGCGATCTCTGCCGCATGGATGAGGCTGGCTATATAAAAATAACCGGACGCAAGAAAGATATTATTGTCCGCGGCGGCGAAAATATTAGCAGCCGTGAAGTGGAAGATATTCTATTGCAGCATCCTAAAATTCACGATGCTTGTGTGGTTGCAATGCCCGATGAACGCTTAGGTGAACGTTCATGCGCCTATGTCGTGCTGAAAGCACCGCATCATTCATTATCGCTGGAAGATGTAGTGGCATTTTTTAGCCGTAAACGGGTCGCGAAATATAAATATCCTGAACATATCGTGGTGATCGAAAAATTACCGCGGACTGCATCAGGTAAAATACAAAAGTTTTTGTTACGCAAAGATATTATGCGGCGATTAACTCAGGATGTCTGCGAAGTGATTGAATAAGTTTCATCTTCAGGGATCACGTAAACCCGGCGACTGAACGCCGCCGGGCTTTTATTTACTTCTTCAGTTCAGCCAGACTTAACCATGTTTGCACCACGGTATCCGGGTTCAGGGACAAGCTATCGATCCCTTCCTCCATCAACCATGCAGCAAAGTCCTCGTGGTCAGACGGGCCCTGACCGCAAATCCCGACATATTTGCCCTGTTTCTTCGCGGCACGGATCGCCATTGATAACAGTGCTTTCACGGCGTCATTGCGCTCATCGAACAGTTCAGAAACTACGCCGGAGTCACGATCCAGACCGAGCGCCAACTGTGTCATATCGTTTGAGCCAATAGAAAAACCATCGAAATATTCGAGGAACTGTTCAGCGAGCAAGGCGTTGGACGGAATTTCACACATCATGATGATCTTCAGCCCGTTCTCACCACGTTTCAGCCCCTGATGCGCCAGTTCTTCAACCACCGCTTTCGCCTGCTCAACGGTACGCACGAACGGGATCATGATCTCAACGTTGGTTAACCCCATGTCGTTGCGCACACGTTTCACCGCTTCACACTCCAGCGCGAAGCAGTCGCGGAAACTTTCGGAAACGTAGCGCCCCGCGCCACGGAAGCCAAGCATCGGGTTCTCTTCATGCGGCTCGTAACGCTCGCCGCCCACCAGGTTGGCGTATTCGTTAGATTTAAAGTCCGAGAGACGAACAATGACGCGCTTCGGATAAAACGCAGCGCCCAGCGTCGCGATCCCTTCGGTCAGACGACCAACATAAAATTCACGCGGAGAATCAAAACCTTTCATCATCTCGCGGATTTCGTTTTGCAACTGCGGTTCCTGGTCGTCAAACTCGAGCAGTGCGCGCGGGTGAACGCCAATCATGCGGTTGATGATAAATTCCAGACGCGCCAGACCCACGCCTTCGTTTGGCAGGCAGGCGAAGTCAAACGCACGATCCGGGTTACCGACGTTCATCATCACTTTCAGCGGCAGATCCGGCATGGTTTCCACGCTGGAGCTTTTCACGCTGAATTCCAGCAGTTCGGCATACACGTAACCGGTGTCACCTTCGGCACAGGAAACGGTAACCTTCTCACCGTCTTTCATCCGTTCGGTTGCATCACCACAGCCGACTACCGCCGGAATACCCAGTTCACGAGCGATGATCGCCGCGTGACAGGTACGCCCACCACGGTTAGTGACGATGGCCGACGCTTTCTTCATGATCGGTTCCCAGTCCGGGTCGGTCATGTCGGTGACCAGCACATCACCTGGTTCGATGCGGTTCATTTCGCTGATGTCATGAATGACTTTCACCGGGCCTGCGCCAATGCGATGGCCGATAGCACGGCCTTCTGCGATAATCTTGCCCTGTGAATGCAGGGTATAACGTTCCGTGACCTGGCCGCGTGAACGCACGGTTTCTGGACGCGCCTGCACAATGAACAATTTGCCGGTGTGACCATCTTTTGCCCACTCAATGTCCATCGGGCGACCGTAGTGTTTCTCAATTTGTACGGCCTGTTTTGCCAGTTCCTGCACTTCTTCGTTGGTCAGCGAGAAGATGTCACGCTGTTCCTGTGGCACATCTTCAATTTTAACCTGTTTGCCATGTTCCTGAGTCGGCGCGTAGACCATGCGGATTTTTTTCGATCCCATCGTGCGGCGCACGATAGCCGGACGATTCGCCGCCAGCGTCGGTTTATGCACGTAAAATTCATCCGGATTAACCGCGCCCTGCACCACCATTTCACCGAGGCCCCATGCGGAAGTGATAAACACCACCTGGTCGAAACCGGATTCGGTATCAATGGAGAACATCACGCCAGAGGATGCGAGGTCGGAACGCACCATCCGCTGAACACCGGCGGAGAGCGCCACGCCACGGTGATCGTACCCCTGGTGAACGCGATAAGAGATAGCGCGATCATTAAACAGGGACGCAAAGACATGTTTCACAGCTACGAGGACGGCGTCAAACCCCTGAACGTTAAGGAAAGTTTCCTGCTGACCGGCAAAGGAGGCATCCGGCATGTCTTCTGCGGTGGCGGAGGAACGCACTGCAAAAGAGGCGTTTTCGTCATCGGCAGAAAGCTGGGCATAGGCTTCGCGGATGGCATTTTCCAGCTCAGGCTGGAAGGGAGTGTCGATAATCCACTGGCGGATTTGCGCGCCCGCTTTCGCAAGCTGGGTAACATCGTCAATATCCGTTTTATCCAGCAGTTCATAAATGCGCTGGTTTACGCCGCTTTGATCCAGAAACTGGTTAAACGCATCGGCGGTTGTGGCAAAACCATTCGGAACGGAAACACCCATTCCGGAAAGGTTAGTAATCATTTCACCCAGGGAGGCATTTTTGCCCCCAACCCTGTCTACATCATTCATGCCGAGTTGGTTATACCAAAGCACCAGCGGTGACGAGCCATTGTTGGACATCGAACAATCCTTTTGTGATAAATGAACGGTTTGAGAAACACATTTCTGCGCATTTATCTTTGCATATTTAACCGGATGAAAAAAACGGTGAATCGTTCAAGCAAATATATTTTTTTGCTTTTTAAGACTGCTCCCAGCGTTGCGCAAATCCACTATCTTCGATAATTCCCACATAAACCATCGGTATAAACGAAACCATAAAAATGAAATGCTATTTTCATAAAAAATAAAATTGAAGGTTCATTTTATAAACCAGTCATAACGTTCTACGCTTCTGTGCATTTTTAATTTATGCTTTCATATAATTATGTCTGCATCTCGGGAAGAACAAAATGGATAATGCTGTTGATCGCCACGTTTTTTATATTTCTGATGGTACGGCAATTACTGCGGAGGTATTAGGTCACGCAGTCATGTCGCAATTTCCCGTTACTATCAGCAGCATTACGCTGCCGTTTGTCGAAAATGAGAGCCGTGCACGGGCGGTGAAAGATCAGATCGACGCGATTTACCAGCAGACGAGCGTGCGCCCGCTGGTCTTTTACTCCATTGTGTTACCGGAGATTCGCAACATCATTTTGCAAAGCGAAGGGTTTTGTCAGGATATTGTTCAGGCGCTGGTTGCTCCGCTACAACAAGAGATGAAGCTGGACCCGACACCAATTGCTCACCGTACCCACGGCCTGAACCCTAATAATCTTAATAAATATGATGCGCGCATTGCGGCGATTGATTACACCCTCGCCCATGATGACGGCATTTCGTTGCGCAATCTGGATCAGGCGCAAGTGATCCTGCTCGGCGTCTCTCGCTGTGGTAAAACACCTACCAGCCTTTACCTCGCGATGCAGTTTGGCATTCGCGCAGCAAACTACCCCTTTATTGCCGATGATATGGACAACCTGGTCCTGCCTGCGTCGCTCAAACCACTTCAGCATAAGTTGTTCGGCCTGACTATTGACCCGGAGCGGCTGGCAGCCATTCGCGAAGAACGTAGAGAGAACAGCCGCTATGCCTCGTTGCGTCAGTGCCGGATGGAAGTCGCAGAAGTGGAAGCGTTGTACCGTAAAAATCAGATCCCGTGGATCAACAGTACCAATTATTCGGTAGAAGAGATTGCCACCAAAATCCTTGATATCATGGGACTTAGTCGGAGAATGTACTAGAAAACTAGTATAGAAGTTCGTTTTTTTGTTACTATGCCGTCAATTGCGCGAGGTGTTGCCTGCCTCGCACTTGAAATCAGCAGGGATTGGTTTATCGTGATGCGCATCACTTCCTGGCAACCCTGCCGTTGAAGCAACAAATTTCTGAGACTTGTAATGAACAGAACTGACGAACTCCGTACTGCGCGTATCGAGAGTCTGGTAACGCCCGCTGAACTCGCGCTGCGGTATCCCGTAACGCCTGGCGTTGCCAGCCATGTAATTGATTCCCGGCGCAGAATTGAAAAAATATTGAATGGTGAAGACAAGCGACTGTTGGTCGTTATTGGTCCCTGTTCGATCCACGATCTTACCGCTGCAATGGAGTACGCCACCCGTCTGCAGGCGCTGCGTAATCAGTACCAGTCACGGCTGGAAATCGTAATGCGCACTTATTTTGAAAAACCGCGCACCGTTGTCGGCTGGAAAGGATTAATTTCCGACCCGGATTTAAACGGCAGCTATCGCGTAAATCACGGCCTCGAACTGGCGCGCAAGTTACTGTTGCAGGTGAATGAACTGGGTGTGCCCACTGCCACTGAGTTTCTCGATATGGTGACCGGTCAGTTTATTGCCGATCTGATTAGCTGGGGGGCGATTGGCGCACGCACAACCGAAAGCCAGATCCACCGTGAAATGGCTTCAGCTCTCTCCTGCCCGGTAGGTTTTAAAAATGGCACTGATGGCAACACGCGGATTGCCGTAGATGCAATCCGTGCTGCCCGCGCCAGCCATATGTTCCTCTCGCCAGACAAAAACGGCCAGATGACCATTTACCAGACCAGCGGCAACCCGTATGGCCACATTATTATGCGTGGCGGCAAAAAACCGAATTACCATGCCGATGATATCGCCGCCGCCTGCGATACATTGCACGAGTTTGATTTACCAGAACATCTGGTGGTGGATTTCAGCCACGGCAATTGCCAGAAGCAGCATCGTCGCCAGTTAGAAGTCTGTGAAGATATTTGTCAGCAAATCCGCAATGGCTCTACGGCGATTGCCGGCATTATGGCGGAAAGTTTCCTGCGCGAAGGTACGCAAAAAATTGTCGGCGGTCAGCCGCTCACCTATGGCCAATCCATTACCGACCCGTGTTTAGGCTGGGAAGATACCGAACACCTGATCGAAAAACTCGCCTCTGCGGTAGATACCCGCTTCTGAATGCGTGCCCATTCCGTCGGGAATGGGCATTTCTGCTCAACCTGTTGTCTTCTCAACGAATTATTACTTGCCCTGACGCAATATTATATTGATAATAAGAATCATTGTTATATCAATTATTATTAATTTTTATGAGCTATACGGATAGCAGCAGACTCACGCCTAAAACGGATGCAAATCAGAAGGCTCCTTCCCCACAGCCCATTCGGCGGATTGCCAGCCAGACACTGCTAGGTCCGGATGGCAAGCTCATCATTGATCATGACGGACAAGAATATCTGCTACGTAAAACACAGGCAGGCAAACTGTTGCTGACCAAGTAGCGTTTAACTTGAACAACTGACTTCCAGCCGTTTGCCCCAGTCCGGTGGACGGCTGACATAATCATCATCTCTGTCGCTGAAAGGATTTCGCAACGCCTCATGCAGGCGATGTAACTCCGTCATATCGCCTTGTTCTGCCGCCTCGATGGCCCGTTGTGCCAGCCAGTTACGCAACACCAGCGCCGGATTGACGCTCTGCATAAGTTGCTGACGTTCGCTGTCGGTGACTTCATCTTGCTGCAAACGCGCCCGATAACGCGCAAACCAGTTATCAAACGCCGCACGATCAATAAATTCATCACGCAGTGGTGATGCCGCGCTGTGCTGCCCGGTCAGACTCAACATGCGGAATGTGCGGGTATAATCGCTGCGCTCTCGCGCCATCAGGCTGAATAATTCACTCAGCAAAACGTTATCCTCTTTTTGCTCCGTCATGAAGCCCAGTTTTCGGCGCATCCGTTGCCCATATTCGCTCAACAAAACCTGCTGATAGCTGTCCAGTGCCTCATTCAACGCATCCACAGAAATAAATGGCGATAATGTCTGTGCCAGACGCTGTAAATTCCACAACGCGACGGCAGGTTGATTATCAAAACTGTAACGCCCTTGATGATCCGAGTGATTACAGATAAAGCCCGGTTCGTAATCATCAAGAAAACCAAACGGTCCGTAATCGAGCGTCAATCCGAGAATTGACATATTGTCAGTGTTCATCACGCCATGTGCAAAGCCGACTGTCTGCCAGTTAGCAATTAACGACGCGGTACGTGCAACAACATCGGTAAACCAGAGACGGTATTTGTTCTCATCATCCTGAAGGTGCGGCCAGTAATGACGAATGGCAAAATCAGCCAACTGGCGAACTTTTTCCGGCTCGCGGCGATAATAAAAGTGCTCGAAGTGGCCAAATCGTAAGTGACTGCGCGCCACACGCATCAGCATCGCGCCCGATTCCACCGTTTCCCGATAAACCGGCGTATCGCTGGTGACAATACTTAAAGCGCGCGTCGTTGAAATGCCCAGGTAATGCATCGCCTCGCTGGCGAGGCTTTCGCGAATCGTAGAGCGTAATACCGCCCGTCCATCGCCCATTCGCGAATAAGGCGTCAGCCCCGCACCTTTCAAATGCCAGTCCATTGTGGTGCCATCGGCAAGCTGTTGCTCACCAAGTAGAATGCCGCGCCCGTCACCCAACTGGCCCGCCCAGACGCCAAACTGATGACCACTGTAGACCTGCGCCAGTGGTGACATGCCCGGTAGTAATGTTTCTCCTCCCCAGACGCCCGCGCCACTTTCAAACAGCGACGATGGAATACCCAGCGTATTAGCCAGTTCGGCGTTATACCAGATCAGCCGGGCATTATTTAAAGGCGTGGGGGAAAGTGATGTATAAGTTGCAGGTAATTCATCACGCCAGCGAGTAATAAAAGACAGGGTCATAGATCCTCCTGTCTGATAGTGTAGACGGTAACCCTCGTCTTAAACACCAGCAAACAAAGGGGTTATCGCTGAACCAGAGTTGTTACCTTGCTTACGGGAACGGCTGGCCATAAGCTTCCTTGTAGGGCATGGAAACCATACGGCGTTATTTTCGCCAACATTCCTGAGGTATCAATACCCGCCGCAATGATATAGTTGCAACAGGGTGATATTTGCGCATGAATAGCACGAATAAATGGCGCGAAGGATGTATTAGCTATTTGTTGCTGAACAAAGCCTTTATCCAACATAACTCGGGTGAAAAGACCATCAAATATCGCTTTCATGGTACTGTTTCCCGCACCTAAATTTCCCAATACCAATGGAAAAATTTGCGATAAGTGCAAAAGGTTGTAATTATCTTTCCCCTCATTAAGCTGTGGATAATTTTCATTAATCCGCAATTCAACAAAGGGGATTTTTAATAGTTGGGCTGCGTAATTATTATCAATTAATAATAACCTTGCCACTTGCGGTGTCAAATTAACCCATGCAAAGAGTTTGTGTCGAATAAAAAAATGTTGGCATGATTTAAGTAATTCCAACTGCTCGACAAATAACTGCCAATGCTGCTCCTCGGAAAGTTGCGCCATAACCCGCGTCGTCGGGATGCGAACCGTACCGTCTTCACTGGAGAAATGGGTTATTAATTCAATCCCAACAAGATTTTGCTGACTATCTCTTATCGGCAGAAAATAGCAATCAGAATGATAAACATTCTCCAGTAGAACCTTCATGGTAACCACCCTTCTCCAGGAATGTTTTTGCAATTCCGGCTAAAAAAGATGAGACCATAAGGCATAAAAAATACAGATCGGATAACTTTCATTTTTTCCTTGTTAACCACTTTTTCAGGGGTCCCTTTTAAGATTATCCTAATTATAAACGAATATTCCATTTACGGAATTTTTGTCTGAAAAATACTACTTTATTCAGAAGTAAAAGGACGGCGATGTATCATCACCGTCCTTTTTGACATACTAGATCCGTCTTGCTTGCCAGAAATTTTTCTGCCAGTAGACATTATCAAGGGAAGAGCGCATCACCCCTTTGCTGGTAGAAGCATGAATAAATTGGTTGTTGGTATCATAAATACCCACATGTAAACCATTTTGCCCGGAGCCAGTTTTGAAAAAAACCAGATCGCCTGGCAGCAACTCTTCTTTATCAATTTGAGTACCGATAGAGGCCTGCTGCTTTGTTTCACGCGGCAACTGCAAATCGAAACGATCGCGCATCGTTACGACCACAAAGCCTGAGCAGTCCACCCCACGACGACTCATGCCGCCATAACGATAAGGTGTGCCATGCCAGCTTTGTAGTTGATCGTTCAAACCGGCAATGACGGTAATAGAGTCAGAAAGTCTGGCATTTGGCGGCGGCGCTTTGTGATGGCTACACCCAACCAGAAACAGTGCTGTGATTAAAATAAGGCAGAAACGCATTCCGTACGAATCCTCTGTTTTTTATTCTTGCATTAATTTAGCGTCGAAATTACCCGATTTTCAAGATGCTATTGCTATCAGGCAGTCGAAATCAGCATTCTGTGTCCTTCAATGTCCAGACGGCGGAAATTCATCCCGTAAGCCTGGGCCAGGTTCGGCGGCGTCAAAACTTCATCCCGGCGTCCACTGGCTAACAGTTTCCCTTGTTTAAGTAACCAGGCCCGATGCGCGTGACGCAATGTGTGATTGAGATCGTGACTGCTCATCACTATCGCCAGTCCTTGCTGGCACAGCGCGCTCAGAATTTTGTCTAACGCACTTTGCTGGGCAACATCAAGGCTGTTCATGGGTTCATCGAGAAGCAGCAATTGACCATCAGGATTGGCTTGCGGCGTGATTTGCAGTACCACCGCAGCAAGACGCACTCGTTGCCATTCACCGCCGGAAAGTTGATTAGTGTTACGTCCGAGCTTGTCATCAAGGGCCAGCGCCCCGGCAACATCATTTAGCAGGTCAGTACGCGTTTTATCATGCTGATGCATGGTCAGGTAATGCCATACCGGCATAGCAAATGGCGGCGTTTGTTGCTGCGAAAGGTAAGCACGATGCAGCGCGAGCTTCGCCGCGGACCATGCTTCCAGTGGCTGGCCAGCAAACTGAATGTTTCCCATACCGCTGGTCATTCCGGCCATCCGCGCCAGCAACGTACTCTTGCCTGCGCCGTTCGGCCCCACCAGATGCAGGATCTCCCCTGCCCGGACTTCGCCAGAAAGCGGCCCCAGGCGGGTTGATTCCGCAACATCCTGTAACTGCATCACAATAGACATTATTTCGCCAACGCCTGTTTAATGCTTTCCATCACAATAGGATCTTCCGGCGTCATATCCGGGGAAAAACGCTGGATAACCTTACCATCCCTGCCCACTAAGAATTTTTCAAAATTCCATAAAATATCATCAGGATACAGTGGTGCCCGCCCCTTACTGGCCAGGCGCGTATAGAATCCGCTTTCTTCCGGCGCAACGGCGGTCGGCGCTGCGGCAATCAATTTTTGGTACAGCGGATGACGACCTTCGCCATTAACTTCAACCTTACTGAACATCGGGAACGTCACACCCCAGGTCGTTGTACAGTAAGTTTTAATTTCTTCATCGCTGCCCGGCTCTTGCTCAAGAAACTGGTTGCACGGAAATCCCAATACTATAAAACCACGATCGGCCCAAGCTTTCTGAATGTTCTCTAACTGTTCATATTGCGGCGTTAAGCCACACTTTGAGGCGACATTGACAATCAGTAGCACATTACCGGCATATTTCTCCAGCGTGGTCACTTCACCGTCAATCGTCTTCACTACGGTGGTCAGTATGGAATCTTGCATCGTGTCTCCTGGATGAGGTCAGTAAAAATCTTAGCTTTTAATCATAGACCGTCTTTTGCGGCTAACGCCCTGCTTTTAACAATAACCAGATAAACACCGGCGCTCCCAGGGTTGCGGTGACCACACCAATGGGCAACTCGGCGGAAACCAGCGCCAGGCGAGCGACAATATCAGCGAGAAGCAATGCGGTAGCTCCCGCCAACGCACAGCCGGGAAGCAATACACGATGATCGGTTAACCCGCACAGCCGCAGAATATGCGGGATCACCAACCCAATAAATCCGATAGCACCAGCAAGCGCCACACTGACGCCGACCATCCAGCCGGTCGCGGCCACCAGCACATTGCGCCAGAACCACAGAGGCAAACCTAACTGTCGCGCCGGGATCTCACCAAGCGCTAACATATTCATCGGTCTGGACTGGCAGCAGACCCACAGCAGCACGGGAATCAACGCCAGCATCAACCAACTTTGCCGCCACTCAACGCCGCCAAAGCCGCCCATCATCCAATACATCAACTGCCGTAAATCAACAGAAGTGGAAAAGTAGATGGCCCACGTCATTAATGCACTACAGATAATCCCTAATGCAACCCCCGCCAGCAATAATCGGCTGGTCGAAAGATGACGACGAGCAAAACGTAAGAGAATTAAAGTGATAATGAGCGCACCAGCAATAGCACAAAGTCCCAGCGCCCACTCAGGTAATTGCCCTTGCCCCAGCAATACAGCAGCAATAAGCCCCACACCTGCACCGTTAGAGACGCCGAGTAGCCCGGGTTCTGCCAATGGGTTTTCAAATAACGCCTGCATCACTGCACCGGACAATGCCAGCGCCGCTCCAACCAATAGCACAGCCAGCGTGCGCGGAAGACGTATTTGCCAGATAAAAAGCTCGCCTCGGGGGGTAAGCCAGTCATCTGGCGAGATCCATTGTTCACCAGCACAAAGGCTTAAAAGAAGCGCCAGCAGCATTAATGCTGACAAGGTAAATAACCAGCGTACATTTTGTCGCTGTTGTTGGCGGGCAAGTGTCAGCATGATATCCGTTCAGCTTCAGAATAATGCTGTTGATTTTACGGTGACTCAGCGGGAGTGAAAAGAAAAAAGGCCGCAGAGCGGCCTTTTTAGTTAGATCAGATTACTCGTCTTTGGGCGAAGCGTTTTCGACCCGGCTTTTTAACTTCTGCCCTGGTCTGAAGGTCACCACGCGCCGTGCTGTAATGGGAATATCTTCGCCCGTTTTCGGGTTACGTCCCGGACGTTGATTCTTATCACGCAGATCGAAGTTACCAAAGCCAGAGAGTTTTACCTGCTCGCCGTTTTCCAGAGCGCGACGGATCTCTTCGAAAAACAGTTCAACCAGTTCTTTGGCATCCCGCTTGCTAAGCCCAAGCTTATCAAACAGATATTCTGACATTTCAGCTTTTGTAAGCGCCATAGGTTCAATCCCTCAATGATGCCTGGAATCGCTCTTTTAATGCCTCTACACATTTGGCGACGGTAGCGGCAATCTCCTCTTCTTCGAGTGTACGGCTGGTATCTTGCAGGATCAGGCTTATGGCGAGGCTCTTATACCCCTCCGCAACACCCTTACCGCGGTACACGTCAAATAAGTTTACGCCAACTACCTGATTTACGCCAACTTTCTTACATTCGGATAAAATATCCGCAGCGGGAACGTTTTCTGCGACCACAACCGCGATGTCGCGACGGTTCGCAGGGAAGCGAGAAATCTCGCGCGCTTGAGGCACCACGCGGTCTGCGAGCTTGCTCCACTCCAGTTCGAACACCAGAGTGCGACCGTTGAGATCCAGTTTACGTTCCAGTTCAGGATGAACAACCCCAACAAAACCAATGCGTTCACCTTTCAGATAAATCGCTGCGGATTGTCCAGGATGCAGCGCCGGATTCGCTTCTGCACGGAACTCAACCTCATTCAGTTTACCAGTCAGGTCGAGAACGGATTCCAGATCACCTTTCAAATCATAGAAATCAACGGTCTCTTTTGCCAGGTTCCAGTGCTCTTCATAACGGTTACCGCAAATAACACCAGCTAACATCAGATCCTGACGAATGCCCAATGGTGCCTGGGTGTCCGGAACAAAACGCAGACCACTTTCGAAAATACGCACACGGTTTTGCTGACGGTTCTGGTTGTACACTACCGTTGCCAGCAGGCCAGTCCACAAAGAAAGGCGCATTGCTGACATTTCAACCGAGATCGGACTTGGCAGCAGTAACGCTTCTGCACCCGGGTGGATCATCTGCTGAACTTTCGGATCCACGAAGCTGTAGGTGATCACTTCCTGATAGCCTTTGTCGTTGAGAAGCGTTTTCACACGCTTGAGCGACAGGTCAGCTTCGCGGTGAGTGCCCATAATCAGGCTCGCCTGCACCGGCTCGTCCGGAATGTTGTTGTAGCCATAAACACGAGCGACTTCTTCGACCAGATCCTCTTCAATCTCCATGTCGAAACGCCAGCTCGGCGCAACTGCCTGCCACTCGTCCTTACCTTCGGTCACTTTGCAGCCGAGGCGACGCAGAATGTCGGTAACCTGCTCATCGGCAATATGATGGCCGATCAGGCGATCCAGTTTGCTGCGACGTAAAGTGATAGTCGCACGCTTCGGCAGCGTTGCTTCGTTGGTGATATCGATAACCGGACCTGCTTCACCGCCGCAAATGTCAATCAGCAGACGAGTCGCACGTTCCATTGCTTTATGCTGCAGTGCCGGATCAACACCACGCTCGTAACGGTGAGACGCATCGGTATGCAGGCCATGACGACGAGCACGACCGGTGATAGACAGCGGGCTGAAGAAAGCGCATTCCAGCAAAACGTTTTGCGTTTCTTCATTTACGCCAGAATGTTCGCCGCCGAAGATGCCACCCATTGCCAGTGCCTTGTTGTGGTCAGCAATAACCAGAGTGTCAGCATTCAGCTTCGCTTCAGTGCCATCGAGCAACACCAGCGTTTCACCCTCTTTCGCCATCCGCACCACAATACCGCCTTCAATGCGATCTTTATCGAAAGCGTGCATCGGTTGACCCAGTTCAAGGAGCACGTAGTTGGTCACGTCAACGACCGCATCGATAGAACGAATGCCGCAGCGACGCAGTTTTTCTTTCATCCACAGCGGAGTTGGGGCTTTAACGTTAATGCCTTTTACGACGCGACCAAGATAACGCGGGCAGGCTTCAGGCGCTTCTACTGCAATCGGCAACGTATCGTCAATGGTTGCACCAACCGGAATGATTTCCGGTTCAACCAGCGGCAACTGGTTCAGCACAGCAACGTCGCGCGCAACACCAATGATGCCTAAGCAGTCGGCACGGTTTGGCGTAACGCTGATTTCGATAGTGTTATCATCGAGTTTCAGGTATTCACGAATGTCAGTACCAATCGGCGCATCCGCTGGCAGTTCAATAATGCCGTTATGATCGTCAGAAATGCCCAGCTCGGAGAAAGAGCACAGCATCCCTTCAGACGGTTCGCCACGCAGTTTCGCCGCTTTAATTTTAAAATCACCCGGCAGAACAGCACCAATGGTCGCTACCGCCACACGCAGGCCCTGGCGGCAGTTTGGTGCGCCACAGACAATATCCAGCAGGCGATCACCACCAACGTTGACTTTCGTCACTCGCAGTTTGTCAGCGTTTGGATGCTGTGCGCACTCAACTACTTCACCAACAACCACGCCATGGAAGCTACCGGCAACCGGTTCTACACCGTCAACTTCCAGACCCGCCATAGTGATTTGATTCGCCAGCGCATCGCTATCAATCGCTGGGTTCACCCATTCGCGTAACCACAGTTCACTGAATTTCATAATCTATTCCTGCCTTATTTAAACTGTTTGAGGAAACGCAGATCGTTTTCGAAGAATGAACGCAGGTCGGTGACGCCGTAACGCAACATAGTCAGGCGCTCCATCCCCATCCCAAAGGCAAAACCGGAGTAAACTTCCGGGTCGATACCGACGTTACGCAGCACATTTGGATGCACCATGCCGCAACCCAGCACTTCCAACCATTTGCCGTTTTTACCCATAACGTCCACTTCTGCAGACGGTTCGGTGAACGGGAAGTAGGAAGGACGGAAGCGGATCTGCAAATCTTCTTCAAAGAAGTTACGCAGGAAGTCGTGCAGTGTGCCTTTCAGGTTGGTAAAGCTGATGTTGGTGTCAACAATCAGGCCTTCCATCTGATGGAACATCGGTGTGTGAGTCTGGTCGTAGTCGTTACGATAAACACGGCCAGGTGCGATGATACGAATCGGTGGCTGCTGGGCTTTCATGGTGCGGATCTGTACGCCAGACGTCTGGGTACGCAGCAGGCGAGTAGCATCAAACCAGAAAGTGTCGTGGTCAGCGCGCGCCGGGTGGTGACCTGGAATGTTCAGAGCATCAAAGTTATGATAATCGTCTTCGATTTCCGGCCCGGTAGCCACGGTAAAGCCAAGCTCACCGAAGAAACTTTCGATACGGTCGATAGTACGGGTCACCGGATGCAGACCGCCGTTTTCAATACGACGCCCCGGCAAGGAGACATCAATAGTCTCTGCTGCCAGACGCGCATTCAACGCCGCGCTTTCCAGCTCGGCTTTACGCGCATTCAGCGCCTGCTGCACCTGCTCTTTTGCTTCGTTGATAACCGCACCGGCTGCCGGACGCTCTTCTGGCGGCAGCTCACGCAGGGTCGTCATCTGAAGGGTCAAGTGCCCTTTTTTACCCAAATATTCGACGCGCACATTGTCTAACGCGGCAACATCTGACGCCTGGCTAATGGCCGCCTTCGCACTGGCAACCAGTTCTGCGAGATGTGACATGGTTTTCCTCATTGTGTCGGTGGTGACACTGGTTCGTTGGACTTAGAGCCTATCCCATCAGGCTATTTTACTTGCCATTTTGTCCCGGACAGTGCTCGAAATCCTCACGTACTTAAGTACGCTCCGGTTTCTCCGCGCTGGCCGTGTCCAAACTGACTGCGACAATTACGCCTGATGAGACAGGCTTTTTATTTTTCAGAACGCGCATACAAAAAAAGCCTCCACTGGGAGGCTTTCAGGCGCTGTTTTCCGTTTCTCTTCTCACGCGCTAGCCTCCTGGAGTCAGGTGCTAAAGTAAAAAAAGAAGCGGAAAATAGCAGCATTCATTGCTTGCGTTACCTTTTGGGACTTTTCAAAAGACCTTTATTGAAAAGGCTACGACGATAAAAGTCAATGTTCTGATAGTGTTGAAACGAAAAGAGGGAGACAAGCTCCCTCTTTCAACTGGCTTATGCCAGAGCTGCTTTCGCTTTTTCAACCAGAGCGGTGAACGCTACTTTGTCGAATACTGCGATGTCAGCCAGGATCTTACGGTCGATTTCAACAGAGGCTTTTTTCAGGCCATTGATGAATTTGCTGTAAGAAATACCGTTCTGACGTGCTGCTGCGTTGATACGCGCAATCCACAGTTGACGGAACTGACGCTTACGTTGACGACGGTCACGGTAAGCATACTGACCAGCCTTGATAACAGCCTGGAAGGCAACGCGGTATACGCGAGAACGCGCACCGTAGTAGCCTTTAGCTTGTTTCAAAATTTTCTTGTGACGTGCGCGTGCAATAACACCACGTTTTACGCGAGCCATATGTGCTCTCCTGTATCTATTCTAATTAAAAAGTTAAAAAACGTTAACGGCTTATGCGTACGGCAGGCACGCGATTACCAGACCCAGATCGCCTTTAGAAACCATGGCTTTCGGACGCAGGTGACGTTTACGTTTGGTCGCTTTTTTGGTCAGAATGTGACGCAGGTTAGCGTGCTTGTGCTTAAAACCACCTTTACCGGTTTTTTTGAAGCGCTTAGCAGCACCGCGTACGGTCTTAATTTTTGGCATTTTAATAACTTCCACTTCGCATTGTTGATAAACAGAAACAAAGGCGAATCACCCTGTGAGCCGAGGCCCACAGGAATGATTACTTGATGGCCTTACTGTTTCTTCTTAGGAGCGAGCACCATGATCATCTGGCGGCCTTCGATCTTCGTTGGGAAGGATTCGACCACTGCCAGTTCTTGCAAATCGTCTTTCACGCGATTAAGCACTTCCATACCGATTTGCTGGTGCGCCATCTCACGACCGCGGAAACGCAGTGTGATTTTGGCTTTATCACCCTCTTCCAGAAAGCGAATCAGGCTGCGGAGTTTTACCTGATAGTCGCCTTCATCTGTACCAGGACGGAATTTAATTTCCTTAACCTGGATAACTTTTTGCTTTTTCTTCTGTTCCTTAGAAGACTTGCTCTTTTCATAGAGGAATTTGCCGTAATCCATGATACGACAAACCGGCGGCTCGGCGTTAGGGCTGATCTCGACTAAGTCTACTCCGGCTTCTTCAGCTTTCTCCAGAGCTTCTCTCAGACTCACAATACCAAGCTGCTCGCCTTCCAGACCTGTTAAGCGAACTTCCTGGGCGCGAATTTCGCCATTAATACGGTTAGGGCGCGCCGTTTGAACTCGTTTTCCGCCTTTAATACCTTATTCCTCCAATTGTTTAAGACTGCGGCTGCGAATCTCTTGTTGCAGCTTCTCGATCACTTCATTTACGTCCATGCTTCCCAGGTCTTTACCACGGCGGGTGCGAACGGCAACTTTGCCAGATTCCACCTCTTTATCACCACAGACCAACATATACGGGACGCGACGCAAAGTGTGCTCGCGGATTTTAAAGCCAATCTTCTCATTTCTCAAGTCTGCTTTAACACGAATGCCCGCATTTGATAGTTTTTGCGTCAATTCGTTAACGTATTCAGACTGCGAATCAGTAATGTTCATGATAACAACCTGAACCGGCGCAAGCCAGGTCGGGAAGAAACCAGCGAACTCTTCGGTCAGGATACCGATGAAACGTTCCATAGACCCCAGAATTGCGCGGTGAATCATTACCGGAACCTTACGCTCGTTGTCTTCGCCCACATAGGAGGCGCTCAGACGAGACGGCAAGGAGAAGTCCAGCTGTACCGTACCGCACTGCCATGCACGATCGAGGCAGTCATACAGGGTAAATTCAATTTTCGGACCGTAGAAAGCGCCTTCACCCAGTTGATATTCAAACGGGATGTTGTTTTCTTCCAGCGCAACTGCCAGGTCCGCCTCAGCACGATCCCACATTTCGTCGCTGCCAATACGTTTTTCAGGACGAGTGGAAAGTTTGACCACGATTTTCTCGAAGCCAAAAGTGCTGTACATATCATAGACTAAACGGATACATCCGTTAACTTCATCGCGAATTTGTTCTTCAGTACAGAAGATATGCGCGTCGTCCTGAGTGAAACCACGTACACGCATCAGTCCATGCAGAGAACCTGACGGCTCGTTACGGTGGCAGCTACCGAACTCGGCCATACGCAGCGGCAGATCGCGATACGACTTCAGCCCCTGGTTGAAAATTTGTACGTGACCCGGGCAGTTCATCGGCTTAATGCAGTATTCACGGTTCTCTGAAGACGTGGTGAACATCGCATCTTTGTAGTTTTCCCAGTGTCCGGTTTTTTCCCACAGGACGCGGTCCATCATGAACGGACCTTTTACTTCCTGATACTGGTACTCTTTCAGTTTAGAACGTACGAACACTTCCAGTTCACGGAAGATTGTCCAGCCGTCGTTGTGCCAGAACACCATACCCGGCGCTTCTTCCTGCATATGGTACAGGTCAAGCTGCTTACCGATTTTACGGTGGTCGCGTTTCGCGGCTTCTTCCAGGCGCTGCAGGTAAGCGTTGAGGGCTTTTTTGTCTGCCCACGCAGTACCGTAAATACGCTGCAACATTTTGTTGTTGCTATCGCCGCGCCAGTAAGCCCCTGCCGTTTTCATCAGTTTGAAGTGATGGCAGAAACGCATGTTCGGTACGTGCGGACCGCGGCACATATCGACATATTCTTCATGAAAATAGAGACCCGGCAGGTCATCATGGGCAATATTTTCGTCCAGGATGGAGACTTTATAGCTCTCGCCGCGTTTAACAAACGTTTCACGCGCTTCGTGCCAACTAACTTTCTTCTTAATGACGTCGTAGTTTTTCTCAGCAAGCTCATGCATCCGCTTCTCGAGTGCTTCGACATCTTCCTGGGTTAACGTGCGGTCAAGATCAACGTCATAATAGAAACCGTTGTCAATAACCGGGCCGATTGCCATTTTGGTATGCGGCCAAAGTTGTTTAATTGCGTGCCCTAACAGGTGCGCGCAGGAGTGACGAATGATCTCCAGACCTTCTTCGTCTTTAGCGGTAATGATCGCCAGTTTAGCGTCGTTTTCAATCAAATCGCACGCATCTACCAGTTCGCCATTAACGCGCCCTGCGATACAGGCTTTCGCCAGACCTGGACCAATGTCCAGCGCAACATCCATGGGGCTTACAGCGTGGTCGTAATGGCGTTGGCTGCCATCAGGAAGAGTAATAACAGGCATGTTATATCCTTATTTGCAGTGGTGACCCACACGAAAGATCACATACAAAGATTCATATGAAATTTACCAAAAAGGTTTGGGTTGATTCCCGCTTCACTCTGCGAAATATGTCACAGCATACCGGTTGGTGATGCCAGACCTACACCCACTTTCTGATAATACCGCCTGGCAGTTTACACGGTATTTGTTGTCGGGCAAAGCGACAATCACCATGATCGATATGATATAAATCAACACAGGCAACACCTGCCCATTTTGTTACACTCGATTATCGACTACTCGAAATACGCAGGAAAATCACATGCCGACAAAACGTTTTGACAAAAAACACTGGAAGATGGTGGTGGTACTACTGGCTATCTGTGGCGCGATGCTGTTACTGCGTTGGGCAGCAATGATTTGGGGCTGAATGGTAAGACTCTATCTGCTAACGTAAAAGCCAGACCGCACGTCGCAGTCCGGCAGTAATAGTTACATTTTATATCCCAGCGATAACGTTGTTCGGCGGTCAGTATGTTCTGGGGCCGATTCAGGCGGTTCAGAGTTCCACGTGACGTTGTAAGCCACTTTAAGACCGAAATGCTCATTGATGGCAACATTCAGCGCACTTTCCGAGTTTAACGTCGTGTCTTCCGCGCCAAAGACGGAAACACCTTGGGTAAATTTAGTGTTGTCGGTCAACTGCCACACATAAGCCCCGGAAGCATAACCCAGCGGCTGAGTTTCACTGGCATTGTCGGTATATTTGTCGTAACGCACGCCAGGACCGAATTCAAAGCGGAAACTGTGTACCGGACCATTCAAAAACTGGCGACCATAACCCGCAGTCAGCACATCGCGTTCGCGATAACCGTTATAACGGTCTGTCAGCCAACTAGCCTGACCAAATAAATAGTCATAGTCAGTTAAATTAAAACGGCTACGCCCGCCCACCGCATATTTTTCCGAAGAACGTTCATCATTAGAAGACGTATTGCTGGCGTTCCCCCACAGCGACCAGGCAGTAGTATACCCATACCAGGTCATAGTGGTATCAGCCGTTAGTGAAGAACTTTTCGTGTTACCTGATTGTGCAAGGTAACCTGCATTCAGATTACCTTCGAAAGGTTTTTTGGCGCTGGCAGGGTCGTCCATGACAGTAAAAACGGAATCATCGGCAGTTGCATTCAGAGACGCAAACATACCCCCCGCCAACATAACGATGGCAGGAACTGTCTTCAAAAGCTTCATTTATTAAAAGTCCGTACAACAAAAAAAGAGACCATCGCGGTCCCGGAAACTTTCTTGAGGATCAAAGAGTAGCGTCCCTGGAAAGGTAACAAATTATAAAAAGGAGTGAAAAACTTAGCAATGACTTCTTATTTCATTTTTTGAATAAGCACATTGCGAAAACAGATATTTATTTATATATCTTTACCCGATTAATTTTATATAAATATCCAATAAATCATATTGTTAATTTCTTCACTTTCCACTGATTCAGTGCCAGACTGAAATCAGCCTATAGGAGGAAATGATGGTACGTATCTATACGTTGACACTTGCGCCTTCTCTCGATAGCGCAACAATTACCCCGCAAATTTATCCCGAAGGAAAACTGCGCTGTACCGCCCCGGTGTTTGAGCCTGGTGGCGGCGGTATTAACGTCGCCCGCGCCATTGCTCACCTTGGGGGTAGCGCCACGGCAATCTTCCCGGCTGGCGGCGCAACCGGCGAACATCTGGTTTCACTGCTGGCTGATGAAAATGTCCCGGTCGCCACTGTCGAAGCAAAAGACTGGACCCGCCAGAATCTGCACGTACATGTAGAATCTACGGGTGAGCAGTACCGATTTGTCATGCCTGGCGCGACGTTAAGTGAAGATGAATTTCGTCAACTTGAAGAACAGGTTCTGGAAATTGAATCAGGGGCTATCCTGGTCATAAGCGGCAGTCTGCCCCCAGGTGTGAAGCTGGAAAAATTAACTCAACTTATCTCCGCTGCACAAAAACAAGGGATTCGTTGCATTGTCGACAGTTCCGGCGATGCACTAAGCGCGGCACTGGCCATTGGCAATATCGAACTGGTGAAACCTAACCAGAAAGAGCTCAGCGCACTGGTCAATCGCGAACTCACCCAGCCAGATGATGTGCGCAAAGCCGCGCAGGAAATCGTAAATAGTGGTAAGGCCAAACGGGTTGTTGTTTCTCTTGGCCCGCAAGGGGCGTTGGGAGTGGACAGCGAAAACTGCATTCAGGTAGTGCCGCCACCGGTGAAAAGCCAGAGTACCGTCGGTGCAGGTGACAGCATGGTCGGCGCGATGACGCTGAAGCTGGCGGAAAATGCCCCTCTTGAAGAAATGGTTCGTTTTGGCGTAGCCGCAGGTAGTGCCGCCACGCTCAATCAAGGAACTCGCCTGTGCTCCCATGACGATACGCAAAAAATTTACGCTTACCTTTCCCACTAATAGAGATATTCCCCCAACATTGGGGGAATCACCACAAACCTGTCGGCAACGCGTTTCTCCGACTATGCTAAAAAATCACGTGATAACAAAGAGGTGAATTATGGCCGGTGGCGACCTTGTCCGCTATGTCATTACCGTCATGTTGCATGAAGACACATTAACTGAAATTAATGAGTTAAATAACTTTCTGACACGCGACGGTTTTTTACTGACCATGACGGATGATGACGGAAATATCCATGAGCTGGGAACGAACACCTTTGGGCTTATCAGTACTCAAAATGAAGATGAAATAAGAGAGTTGGTTGCCGGGCTTACCCAAAGTGCAACCGGCAAATCCCCGGAAATCACAATAACCACCTGGGAGAAATGGTATAGCGACAGAAAATAAATGGTTTTTGGGCAATAATCAGTCTGTGGTGTGCGTTAGCTCGTGTTTTTTCACCGCATTCTTGCGCTAACTTTATGATCTGGCAGACAACATGGGAGAGACATCATGTGGCAGGCAATCAGTCGTCTTTTGAGCGAGCAGTTAGGTGAAGGCGAAATCGAGCTGCGTAATGAACTGCCTGGCGGGGAAGTCCATGCCGCATGGCATTTGCGCTATGCTGGACGTGATTTTTTCGTCAAATGTGATGAAAGGGACCTGCTTTCCGGTTTTACCGCCGAAGCCGATCAACTGGAATTATTATCACGCAGTAAAACCGTTACTGTGCCCAGAGTCTGGGCTGTTGGCGCTGACCGGGACTACAGTTTTTTGGTGATGGACTATCTCCCGCCTCGCCCATTGGATGCACATAATGCATTTATTTTAGGGCAGCAAATTGCGCGCCTGCATCAATGGAGTGATCAGCCACAATTTGGCCTCGATTTCGATAACGCACTTTCGACTACTCCACAACCCAACACCTGGCAACGTCGCTGGGCAACGTTTTTTGCTGAACAACGTATTGGCTGGCAACTGGAACTGGCGGCAGAAAAAGGGATCGCCTTCGGCAATATCGACGCCATCGTCGAACACATTCAGCAACGTCTGGCCTCACATCAGCCGCAGCCGTCACTGTTACACGGTGATTTATGGTCCGGAAACTGTGCGCTGGGTCCGAATGGCCCGTACATCTTCGATCCCGCTTGTTACTGGGGTGACAGAGAGTGCGATCTGGCGATGTTGCCGCTGCACACTGAACAACCGCCGCAAATCTATGACGGCTATCAGTCAGTTTCACCGCTACCGGCAGATTTCCTCGAACGTCAACCAATTTACCAGCTCTACACGTTACTTAATCGTGCAAGGTTGTTTGGCGGGCAGCATTTGGTTATTGCTCAGCAGTCACTGGATAGATTATTAGCGGCGTGATGTGAGTTGATGATAATGGCCGCTTCGCGCGGCCTTTTGATTAAATAAACCCAAGCAGAGAAAAAAACACATACCCAGCAGCAATACAAATGACCGGCAGGATATAGAGTGAAAAAAACTGCAAGAAAATGGTATGGTGCGGAACAACAATGCGTGACTCAATCTGTTCACGCGTTAACCCCTCGTCTCCTTTAGCCTTCTCCAGAATGAGTTGATCCTCAACACCTTCACGTAAGAAACGCGCCTGGCGGCTCATACGGGCACCGGAATCTTGCAACGCAAGTCCAACAAATATCAGGATGAAAATCACCCAGAACATAATATTCACACCGCCATTAAAATTGGGCGTCGGTGAGTTGTACCAGAACAGATTCAAAAAAGGCGTATTCGCCTGCATCATATCGATCATGACATGGGTAAAGTCGAGCATGACCGCATTAATGCCTTCCTGATTTTCCTGCCGGGTATTCATAAATTTCAGCAAAGAAATCAGCGTAGAGATCAGTGCGGGTATAAAAATCACCCAACCGAAAATCCTTTTCAAAACAGCAATGCGTCCAGCTTGTTGATACGTCATGAGTTCTCCTTGATTAAGACGCGTCGATTCACTTAGTTTACCTGTAGATATCTGTTTTCGCCCATTCTTTAAAGGCGATATGATAGGCGCTTAATCATAAGCACTGCTTAATACCTTACACTTAATGCTCTAAAGGAGAGGTTGTAATGTCAACCCCGCGACAGATTCTTGCTGCAATTTTCGATATGGATGGATTACTTATCGACTCTGAACCTTTATGGGATCGAGCCGAACTGGATGTGATGGCAAGCCTGGGGGTGGACATCTCCCGTCGTAACGAGCTACCGGACACCTTAGGTTTACGCATCGATATGGTGGTTGATCTGTGGTACGCCCGGCAACCGTGGCGTGGGCCGGGTCGTCAGGAAGTGGTAGAACGGGTTATTGCTCGTGCCATTTCACTGGTTGAAGAGACTCGGCCATTACTGCCTGGTGTGCGTGAGGCCGTTGCGCTGTGCAAAGAACACGGTTTATTGGTTGGCCTGGCCTCTGCGTCGCCGTTACATATGCTGGAAAAAGTGCTGACCATGTTTGACTTACGTGACAGTTTCGATGCCCTCGCCTCCGCAGAAAAACTGCCTTACAGCAAACCGCACCCGCAAGTGTATCTCGACTGCGCAGCAAAACTGGGTATTGATCCGCTGGCCTGCGTGGCGCTGGAAGATTCTGTAAACGGTATGATCGCCTCTAAAGCAGCCCGTATGCGTTCCATCGTCGTTCCTGCGCCAGAAGCGCAAAATGATCCACGTTTTGTGTTGGCAAACGTGAAGCTTTCATCTCTCACCGAACTCACCGCGGAAGACCTCCTCGGCTAATAAAAATCGGGCAGTGTCATCACTGCCCCTGGTTTTTTATCTGAATTTTTATTCAACTGGCGGATTTATCATCATTTTGTGATAAAGAGTTACACCGTCACCACTTCCGCGCACTGTATAAAAATCCTATACTGTACGTATCGACAGTTTAGTGAGTTTTATCATGACGGCGGAAGGTCACCTTCTTTTTTCTATTGCTTGCGCGGTATTTGCCAAAAATGCCGAACTAACGCCCGTGCTGGCACAGGGTGACTGGTGGCATATTGTCCCTTCCGCAATCTTAACGTGTCTGTTACCGGACATCGACCACCCAAAATCGTTTCTTGGGCAGCGATTAAAGTGGATATCAAAACCCATTGCCCGGGCATTTGGACACCGTGGATTTACCCACAGTCTGCTGGCGGTCTTTGCGTTGCTGGCGACCTTTTATCTTAAAGTTCCGGAAAGCTGGTTTATTCCGGCTGATGCTTTGCAAGGTATGGTGCTGGGTTATTTGAGCCATATCCTTGCCGATATGCTGACACCGGCTGGCGTTCCCCTCCTCTGGCCATGTCGCTGGCGCTTCCGCCTGCCAATTCTGGTGCCACAAAAGGGCAATCAACTGGAACGTTTTCTCTGCATGGCATTATTTGTCTGGTCGGTGTGGATGCCCCATTCATTGCCCGAAAACAGTGCCGTGCGTTGGTCATCGGAAATGATCAATACCTTGCAGATCCAGTTTCATCGCCTTATTAAGCATCAGGTTGAATATTAAAGCGGCAAAAACCGTCTTTCTGGAATAAGCAATTCTATTTGAATATAAGAGCCAGCTCACAGTTCTGTTAATCTTGCGACAACACTATGACTGTTACACAGTGATAGAAATAATAAGATCAGGAGAACGGGGATGAACTTTCCATTAATTGCGAACATCGTGGTGTTCGTTGTGCTGCTGTTTGCGTTGGCCCAGACTCGCCACAAACAGTGGAGTCTGGCAAAAAAAGTGCTGGTGGGTCTGGTGATGGGCGTGGTCTTTGGCCTTGCTCTGCACACCATTTATGGTTCTGACAGCCAGGTACTTAAAGATTCTGTACAGTGGTTTAACATTGTCGGTAACGGCTATGTTCAGCTACTGCAAATGATCGTCATGCCGTTAGTATTCGCCTCTATTCTGAGCGCGGTTGCTCGCCTGCATAACGCATCTCAGTTAGGCAAAATCAGTTTTCTGACCATCGGTACGCTGCTGTTTACCACGCTGATTGCGGCGCTGGTCGGTGTGCTGGTGACCAACCTGTTTGGTCTGACTGCTGAAGGTCTGGTTCAGGGTGGCGCAGAGACGGCGCGTCTGAACGCTATCGAAAGCAACTATGTTGGTAAAGTTGCAGACTTAAGTGTTCCGCAACTCATTCTGTCCTTTATTCCGAAAAACCCGTTTGCCGATTTGACTGGTGCCAATCCGACGTCAATTATCAGCGTGGTAATTTTTGCCGCCTTCCTTGGTGTCGCCGCGCTAAAACTGCTGAAAGATGATGCGCCGAAAGGTGAACGCGTCTTAACCGCTATCGACACGCTGCAAAGCTGGGTGATGAAACTGGTTCGCCTGGTCATGCAATTGACCCCTTACGGCGTGCTTGCGCTGATGACCAAAGTCGTTGCCGGTTCCAATCTGCAAGACATCATTAAGCTGGGTAGCTTCGTTGTCGCGTCCTACCTGGGTCTTATCATTATGTTTGCGGTACATGGCATTCTGCTGGGTATTAACGGCGTAAGCCCGCTGAAATACTTCCGTAAAGTATGGCCAGTACTGACGTTTGCCTTCACCAGTCGCTCCAGCGCCGCGTCTATTCCGCTGAACGTAGAAGCGCAAACGCGTCGTCTGGGTGTTCCTGAATCCATTGCCAGTTTCGCCGCTTCTTTCGGTGCGACCATTGGTCAGAACGGCTGTGCTGGTTTGTATCCGGCAATGCTGGCGGTGATGGTTGCGCCTACAGTTGGCATTAACCCACTGGATCCAATGTGGATTGCGACACTCGTCGGTATCGTCACGGTGAGTTCAGCAGGTGTTGCAGGTGTTGGTGGTGGTGCGACATTCGCCGCGTTGATTGTTCTGCCAGCAATGGGCTTACCGGTAACGCTGGTGGCTCTGCTAATCTCCGTTGAACCGCTTATCGATATGGGCCGAACTGCATTGAACGTTAGCGGCTCAATGACCGCAGGTACGCTGACCAGCCAGTGGCTGAAGCAAACCGATAAGTCCATTCTGGACAGCGAAGACGACGCCGAGCTGGCACACCGTTAATCCTGGTTTATAACGCAAAACGCCTGTCATCCGACAGGCGTTTATTTATTCTTCGATCTCATTTTCTTGCCGCACCTGATTTGCCCAACGCTGGGCCGACTCCGGTACGCTAAACGCCGGTGAGCGCAAGAATGATTCCCCCACCAGGACAAACGCCACATACTTGCCGCGCAGTATCCAGACATCACGAAACGAATCCATTTTAACCGCATGTTCTGGCGGCGCGGGTTCTGTGCGCGGAACATAGCTAATAATCGGGCGGTTTTGCTGACGTAGCGGTTTCTTCATTACTGGCTTCACTAAACGCATATTAAAAATCAGAAAAACTGTAGTTTAGCCGATTTAGCCCCCGTCCGTCCTGCTTTGCGTACATTCCCAAAAACCTTCTCTGGCACCACTTCCAGAGCGAGATCCCCCTGGTGGTCTATAGTTAGAAGGTTTTTTGACCAAAACAGCGGCCCTTTCAGCAATGAAATAAGGAGACGAGTTCAATGTCGCAACATAACGAAAAGAACCCACATCAGCACCAGTCCCCCCTGCACGATTCGAGCGAAGCGAAACCCGGGATGGACTCACTGGCACCTGAGGACGGCTCTCATCGTCCAGCGGCTGAACCGACCCCGCCTGGTGCGCAACCTACTGCGCCAGGTAGCCTGAAAGCGCCGGATACGCGTAATGAAAAAATAAATTCCCTGGAAGATGTGCGTAAAGGTAGCGAGAATTATGCACTGACCACCAATCAGGGCGTACGCATAGCCGACGATCAAAACTCCCTGCGTGCCGGTAGCCGTGGGCCTACGCTGCTGGAAGATTTTATTCTGCGTGAGAAAATCACTCACTTTGACCACGAACGCATCCCGGAGCGTATTGTTCACGCACGCGGTTCTGCTGCTCACGGCTATTTCCAGCCGTATAAAAACTTGAGCGACATCACCAAAGCCGATTTTCTGTCTGATCCGAACAAAATCACTCCGGTATTTGTGCGCTTCTCTACCGTTCAGGGAGGCGCTGGCTCGGCAGATACCGTGCGTGATATCCGTGGTTTCGCCACCAAGTTCTATACCGAAGAAGGTATTTTTGATCTCGTTGGCAACAACACGCCGATCTTCTTTATTCAGGATGCACACAAATTCCCCGATTTTGTTCATGCGGTAAAACCGGAGCCGCACTGGGCGATCCCACAGGGAGGCAGCGCCCACGACACTTTCTGGGATTATGTTTCCCTGCAACCTGAAACCCTGCATAACGTAATGTGGGCGATGTCAGACCGTGGGCTCCCCCGCAGTTATCGCACAATGGAAGGCTTCGGCATTCACACCTTCCGCCTGATTAACGCCGAAGGTAAAGCAACCTTTGTGCGTTTCCACTGGAAACCACTGGCAGGTAAAGCCTCGCTGGTATGGGATGAGGCGCAGAAACTGACGGGGCGAGACCCGGACTTCCACCGTCGCGAACTATGGGAAACGATTGAAGCGGGCGACTTCCCGGAATATGAACTTGGCTTCCAGTTGATTGCGGAAGAGGATGAATTCAAATTCGACTTCGACCTGCTTGACCCAACAAAACTTATCCCGGAAGAGTTAGTCCCCGTTCAGCGCGTCGGTAAAATGGTGCTCAATCGTAACCCGGATAACTTTTTTGCCGAAAATGAACAAGTGGCTTTCCATCCTGGACACATTGTCCCCGGTCTGGATTTCACCAACGATCCGCTGTTGCAGGGGCGTTTGTTCTCCTACACCGACACACAAATCAGCCGTCTTGGCGGGCCGAATTTCCATGAAATTCCAATTAACCGCCCAACCTGCCCGTACCACAATTACCAGCGTGACGGCATGCATCGGATGGGAATCGACACTAACCCAGCAAACTACGAACCGAATTCGATCAACGATAACTGGCCGCGAGAAACACCGCCGGGGCCGAAACGCGGAGGTTTTGAATCCTATCAGGAGCGCGTAGAAGGCAATAAGGTGCGCGAGCGTAGCCCATCGTTTGGCGAATATTATTCCCATCCGCGCCTGTTCTGGTTAAGCCAGACACCATTCGAACAGCGCCATATTATCGATGCGTTCAGCTTTGAGTTGAGTAAAGTTGTACGCCCATATATTCGTGAGCGCGTTGTTGACCAGCTAGCGCATATCGATCTCAACCTGGCGCAAGCGGTAGCAAAAAATCTCGGTATCGCACTGACAGACGACCAACTGAACATTACGCCACCACCGGACGTGAACGGGCTGAAAAAAGATCCTGCGTTAAGTCTGTATGCCATTCCGGATGGGGATGTGAAAGGCCGTGTGGTCGCGATTTTGCTTAATGATGAGGTGAGATCGGCAGACCTTCTGGAAATGCTCAAGGCGCTGAAAGCTAAAGGCGTTCATGCCAAACTGCTTTATTCACGGATGGGAGAAGTGACAGCAGATGACGGTACAGTATTGCCAATAGCCGCTACCTTTGCTGGAGCCCCCTCACTGACGGTTGATGCGGTTATTATCCCATGCGGCAATATCGCGGATATCGCAGACAACGGCGACGCAAACTACTACCTGATGGAAGCCTATAAACACCTTAAACCGATAGCCCTGACGGGAGATGCACGCAAGTTCAAGGCAACAATCAAGGTCGATGACCAGGGTGAAGAAGGGATTGTTGAAGCCGACAGAGCTGACGGCAATTTTATGAATGAGTTACTGACTCTGATAGCGGCGCACCGCGTCTGGTCACGTATCCCTAAGATTGACAAAATCCCTGCCTGAATATAGGCGGCGCAGTTGCGCCGCCTTTGCCTGATGCGCTGCGCTTATCAGGTCTAGCGTAATAATTCATAATATATTGAAATTGCGACACTTTGCTGGCCGGATAAGGTATTTACGCTACATCCGGCAAAACAACATTACCTACACATCAAGATAACTACCCAACCGATAACCTCGCTCGGCAATGGCATACTTCAACGATGCTGATGTCAACACTTCCAGCTCCGTTAACCGTGGAAAACAGTAAGCACTCTGGCGAATCGTATTATCAATAAACGCCGGATGGCACATCACTTCCAGCGAGCGCTCACCGCGATGACTGGAATCATCCACCGCTTGCAGGAACAGGGACTCGCTGATCTCTTCACCATAGAATGCGCTACTGAAGCCCTGCGAACTGCGCAATTTAGCCGGTAAATCACTATCGTTAAATACTGGCTGACGATCGATGCGCAACGCAATCCCCTCTTCAGCGGCAAACCTGGCCACAATCGGGAAAATCTGCGGGAACATATGCACATGATGATGACTATCAAGATGGGTAGGTTTGCGCCCAAACAGCTCAATGAAACGCAGATACTGGCTGGCAAGTTCCTGAGCAATTTCCTCCAGTGGTAAAGCATCTTCTTTTGCCAGTTGCCAGATCCATTTCCCCAACACGCCTTCGCGGGTTAAACCGGGCATTGCAGTTAGCGGCTTGCCCAGGGTGAGGACAAAATGCATCCCGACGGCCAGGCTCGGCTCATCACGACTCAACTGCACCGCATGGTCGATGGCTTCACCATTTACCAGCGCCGTCGTCGACGTGACAATCCCGTTGCGACAGGCCTCGATAATGCCGTAGTTCTGACCTTTACTTAAGCCAAAATCATCTGCATTAACAATCAGTAAGCGTTCCATAATCAGCCCCGGTTAATGTGCTTTTTTGAGATCTACAATACAGTCAGCAAAGTTTGGTAGCCACTTCTCGTGCGCCAGAATCATCTCACGTGCCAGCAACTCTGCGTCATGATCGGAATGCACCAACGGGCTAAGGTTTAGCGCCAGTAACACATCGTTAAATTCACCGCTAAGTGCTGCGTTGCTGGCGGCAATTTCAAAGCCTTTAATGGTGTGGATCAGCCCCATGACTTTGTCATCAAAATGGGTAATTCGCGGATGTGGCGTCGCGCCATTGCGACCCAGCGTACAGGTCATTTCTACCGCCCAGTCAGTCGGAATATTATCAATATGCCCATGATGCGGGATATTAATGTAATGTTCCGTTTGCTTGTCGTTGTAGATAGCGTTAATCACCTCGCACGCCGCGTCTGAGTAATAAGCCCCACCGCGCTGCTCCAGCTCTTTCGGTTTAACTTTCAGCTCCGGGTTTTTATACAGCTCAAAGAGTTGTTTCTCGACTTTCTGCACTATCTGCGCACGCGCACCGCCTTTGTAGTATTCACCCATTTCAATCGCCAGCATCTCTTTTTGCTTGAAGTAATAAAGCAGATAAGAACATGGCAACAGATTCAGCGAACGAATTAAGCCTTCGCTAAACGGCAGATCGAAAATGTTTTTTACGCCAGACGCTTTTAACTGCCCGGATGCCACGCCGTCGAGCAATTCGGCAAAGCGCGATTTGCCATTTACCAGCACATCCTTAATAAACACCATATGGTTCAGGCCGAACAGATCGATAGATAAATCATCGCTCTCATTCAACGCTAAAACATCGCTGATAAACATTTTCATACCCACAGGAATATTACACACGCCGATAAAGCGTTTAAATCCAGTGTGACGATAAACCGCTTCAGTGACCATTCCCGCCGGGTTAGTAAAGTTGATAACCCACGCATTCGGACATAGTTCTTCAACATCGTTCACAATATCGAAAATCACCGGAATGGTGCGCAGACCTTTAAACAGGCCTCCCGCACCGTTGGTTTCCTGGCCAAGATAGCCATGACTTAACGGAATGCGTTCATCCAGTTCACGTGCCGGTAATTGACCTACGCGCAGTTGGGTAGTGACAAAATCAGCCCCTTTCAGCGCCTCACGACGATCAAGCGTTTTATAAAGCTTTATCGGTACGCCAGCGTTATCAATCATGCGCTGACAGAGTTCAAAAATAATATCCAGTTTCGCTTTACCACCTTCGACATCCACCAGCCATAATTCAGTAACCGGCAATTCGTGATAACGCTTAATAAACCCTTCCAGTAACTCCGGGGTATAACTACTCCCGCCACCAATAGTGACGATTTTTAATTTCTGGTTCATAATTTCTCCCTTCATCAGGAAATACTGATATTCTTCATGCCTGCCTCTGTGTCAGGAATATCCCGGTTTCCCCAGGATAAACAAGGCACGCATGTAAATTTAATGATCAGCGATAACAGCTACTGATTAAATTCAGTCAATTTCTTACGATAGCTATTTGGCGTAAAAGACGTTAGTTTCTTAAACGTTTTAATGAACAGACTTGGGCTACTATAACCAGCTTCAAATGCAATATCCGTCACAGAATAGTTGGTCATTTCCAGTTGTTTTTTGGCAAAGTTAATGCGGATTTCATTAATAATCTGCATCGGCGTTTTGCCATAGTATCGCTGAGTCGCACGCGTCAAATACTCCTGCGATTTAGCCGATAACGTCACCATGTTTTCCAACGCATTTTCACTGAACTGCACTTTATCATGCATCTTCTCAACCGTATTTTTTAGCCACTGTGGCACATCATCAATTACCTGTTCTTCGCGGTAATGGCGTAAACGGTTAATGACATAAAAAGTGACTATCTCAACAAATTCTTCCAGCCCGGTTTCACTGAAATTCAATGAAGAAATTACCGTTTCCACATAAGTGAGAAAAGCATTATTAGTGCGGTAAACCTGTGAAGCAACAAAGCAATAAGGTAACAACGGTAAATAATGCTGTTCAAAAAAATGTTTACTGATCCCAACGTTCAATATGCGCGTGGCACCAAACTCATAAAAACTTTGATGGTGTGATCCTAACGGAATAAAAACAAAATCGCCCCGTTCCAGCAACACACGCTTGCCGTTAATCTCCTGGAAATAACGACCGGTTAAAACCAGGGTAAATTCATAATAGTCATGCTGATGCAACCCAGTAATACTTTCGGTTTTATTGTAGATAAACACATGGAAATTTTTGCCATTAAATAATTGCTGCTCACGGGCAGTGGCAATTTCCGGCGCGTTAATCACTGGCTGCATCATTGACTCCTTATGCTTTCAGTTTTTCATGAAGCTCAATTAATTCACTAATCAGTTCACGCGCGAGCATTGAAGTCATTAAATGATCCTGCGCGTGGACCAGCACCAGGCTAACTTTCATCTTTCCTTCGCCCTGATCGCCTTCAATCAGCTTCGTCTGTACCAGATGCGCTTCATTCAAGGCCATCCGCGATTGATCCATCATCGTTCTGGCGGCTGCAAAATCGCCCTGCTTCGCCTGCTTCAGCGCGGCATACGCCAGACTACGTGCCTGTCCGGAGTTGATGATAAGCCCCATCACCACTTCTTCCAGTTCTTCGGCTTCGGTTTGCGTGTCAGGAATGTTTTCGAGATCCATCATACATCGTTCCTCTCTATTCTTACCGGCACGAGTTGCCCGCGCCGGTGTCGATTAAAATTTCAGGGCGTTAGCAATATCTTCTTCACTCTCTTCTTTATCAATCACGTTCTGCGCTTTGTTCGCCACCACAACAAATGGCAGATAAATCAGCGTTGCGATACCAAGGTTGAAGAGTGCGACCAGCAATGCGGCGACGCTACCGTTAGTATTAAAGAAGGCTCCCAGACCAGTTGGCATGGTCCACGGCGCAATGTTGGTCACCGGCGGGATAATGCCCATGTAGTACGTCGCCAGGGTAATTGCCGCCAGAATTGGTTGCACCAGCACGAACGGGATAAACATTACCGGATTCATGATAATCGGCAGACCAAACAGAATCGGTTCGTTAATCTGGAAGATGCCTGACGGCAGTGCCAGTTTTGCCACCTGACGATAGTCAGCACGACGAGAAGCGATAAAAATGGCCAGAATAAGCCCCAGGGTCGCGCCGCTGCCGCCGAGGAAAATAAAGGAGTCCAGCATCGGCTTGGCCCAGATATGGAAAGTCTTACCGGCTGCCAGCGCCGCTTCGACGGAACCATATTGCTGGTAGGTGGCGATGTTTTCCAGCGCCCACGGCGTCATAATGCCGTTGTCCAGGGCGGTCAACGCCAGCGCGCCATGAATACCGAAGAACCAGAGCAGCGGAACAAAGATCACATAGGCCCAGCCAACCACGCTACCCAACGATGCCAGCGGCGTCGAAATGGTATCCATAATAATCTGGTGGAAGTTAGTGCCCCAGGTAGTCAGCGCCCAGGCAATAATCCCCATCACGGAAAGAATAATAAAGCCAGGAATTAATGCAGAGAAAGAACGCGATACCGATGTCGGTACGCTGTCGGGTAATTTAATGACCCAGTTGCGGCGGACAATAAAGGTAAACATTTCTGCTACCACCAGGCCGATAATAATCCCGGAGATAATATTCGCGCCGCCTAACCAGTTTGCGCCGACCGCATAGGCTTCACCGACGCTATAAGGAGTGACGGTCATAAATGCCGCAACGGATAACAATCCTGCCGCCAGTGCATCGACTTTACGCTCTTCTGCCAGCGCCATGCCGATAAAGAACGGTGTCATTAAAGACATAATCCCTAACGTTCCGTTATAAACGTTGCCGCCAATACCCTTCAGCCCATTGAGTGTTTCAATAGTTGAGGCATCAAGGCGAATACCTAACGAGTAAAAAAACGACCCCTCCCCAAAGCTCAGAAAAACGTTATTGATTAATACAAACATGGCCCCTGCGAGGGTTAACGGCATTAAGCGAATAAAGCCGTTTTTGATTGCATTAACGTGTGGCTGCTTTCCTATTTTGACTGCAAAAGGGAGGAGTACCTTTTCAAGCGATGCAATAACATTACTCATAGAAAAATACCCTTAAAAACCGCAATTAAAATATTGCGGTATAGATTTATGAAATAACTCTTTGACGGAAAATTTAAAAATTAATTTGCTGCGGCTTTTTTAATTGCTGCAACTGCAGCCTTAAGCACGCCTAAACCATCGACTTTGCCATATAACAGTGAGTCAATTACTTCAACCGGTTTGTTGGGTAACAAACGCTGGATTTCGGGCAACATATAAGCAATCTGCGGCCCCAATAACACGACATCGGCATTCTGACCTTTTTCACCAGCCAGTGTTTCCGGAAATGCTTCAATAATGACCGGAACTTCATATTTTTCTGCCTGAGCGCGCATTTTTGATACCAGTAAAGAGGTAGACATGCCCGCAGAACAAAACAGATAAATGTGTTTCTTTTCCATAAAACTGCCCTCATCAACGACTATCTGTCAGCCAGACACTCCGCAAGTCTTAACCTGCTTCCATGCTCTGGGTAACTTGCGAAACCAACATGACTTTTTTTGGTGGCTGAAAAGAGTATACGGTATTGACCTGAACGATAGTATTTCCTTGACCTCATAAATTGTCTCTCCTTGACCTGCTGTTATGACCTTCTTCACATTTCAGTTAAATAATTCGCGACAATAAATAAGAACAAGGGTCAAAAAAAAACCGGCGCAATGGCCGGTTTCTGTTGTAACTCAAGCTTTCTGGCGAAGAAATTACTTCGCTGCTTGTGGATCGGTGTCGTATTCGGCACAGGTCTGATAGCCGGAGTTGATGACATGTCCGGTATCATCTAACGCGACAAAATAGGTTTCTGCTTTACCATCACGTTGACCCAGGATATAGGTCTGGCAAGTACCACGAGCATGGATCATGCTCACTTCAGACGAAGGTTTACCCGCAATTTGTGCAACCTGCGCCCGGCTCATGCCTTTTTTGACGTCTTTCACCACAGGCTGTACAAACTGGTCTTTGGTACGATCATACGCCGTACAACCTGCCAGCATGGTTAATACCGCCGCTGCACCCAGAATTCCTGCCATATTCTTGTTCATATTTCGTCCTCTTGTTTATCAGCGTGTTAGATAAGCCTGGAATACATCGGGGGCTTTTTCAAGCCTGTGAACGAAACGGCTCCGCTTTCAGAGGATTCCTGTATGACGTTTTAACCGCCATTCAACTTGCTGTCGCTTGTCGTTTCTGTAGCAACGGGTTAGCTTTAAGGAAGTTTTATTTTTTTGTCTGGAGGGGTTCAATGACATTGCAACAACAAATAATAAAGGCGCTGGGCGCAAAACCGCAGATTAATGCCGAAGAGGAAATTCGCCGCAGTATCGATTTTCTGAAAAGCTATCTGCAAACCTATCCGTTCATTAAATCACTGGTACTTGGTATTAGTGGCGGTCAGGACTCCACGCTTGCCGGGAAACTGTGTCAGATGGCGATTAACGAACTTCGTCAGGAAACGGGCAACGAGGCACTGCAATTTATTGCAGTACGCCTGCCCTACGGTGTTCAGGCCGATGAACAGGATTGTCAGGATGCCATTGCCTTTATTCAACCGGATCGCGTATTAACCGTTAATATCAAGGGCGCGGTATTGGCCAGCGAACAGGCACTGCGCGAAGCGGGTATTGAATTAAGTGATTTCGTTCGTGGCAATGAAAAAGCACGTGAGCGGATGAAAGCACAATACAGCATTGCAGGCATGACCCACGGCGTCGTGGTGGGCACCGATCATGCGGCAGAAGCCATTACCGGATTCTTCACTAAATACGGTGACGGAGGCACTGACATTAACCCGCTATACCGTTTGAACAAGCGTCAGGGTAAACAATTACTGGCAGCGTTAGGTTGCCCGGAGCATCTCTATAAGAAAGCACCAACCGCCGATCTGGAAGATGATCGTCCGTCACTGCCGGATGAAGTCGCGCTTGGCGTCACTTATGACAACATTGATGACTATCTGGAAGGGAAAACCGTACCGGAACAGGTCGCCAGAACCATTGAGAATTGGTATCTGAAAACCGAGCATAAACGCCGCCCGCCCATTACCGTTTTTGATGATTTCTGGAAAAAATAACGCAGACATGCTGTGTCAGATATCACCAGTGTTATCGGGCGCAGCATTCTAATAATGAATCACTGAACTTGATCCGGTGAATAGCCTGCAAGCCAGCTAATTTCACTGAACAGCAGTTTGCCTTGCGGTTGTAAAAGCCGCAGGGTGTGCCTGCCATCGTACCAGCATGCGCCCTGGTCGGTAGTCAACAGCTTGTCGCCCAGTTGCCACGCTCCGCTAATAACAAACACCACCCCACCACGTGAGCCAAAAGTGGTGAACGTGCGATCGGCAATTCTGACTTTCGCCTTACAGGCATCAAGGCGCGTCATAATGTTGAAATCCATCGACATCTGCCCTTCGGTCAGTTTTGCTTTTACCACCTGGTCCGCCGCGAAGGCAAAAGGCTGTAACGGTTTTAAGGTATGGCTAAAATGGCCTGCGCTTTCAAGGAGCATCTCGCCACCTTCCAACAGCGTCACACTCCTTTCCATGCCCGGAAACAAAGAAAACTCACCATTTGCGGCAATGGAAGCAATGCTGGCGCGCCAGTAAAAATCACGTTTTGCCGGGGGAAAGCTACAGATTTCGCGAGTTTCACCGGCAGCGTTTCGCCACAGGTTCACCGACATTTTACGCATATCAAAGTATTCCATACTCGCTCCCGACATGCTCTTTTCATTGTTATCGTTCAGGCAACCGGGGATTGTTATCGGCAACTCGGGTGATTTACCTTAGTGGTGATTAGGCTTTTTTTGCAAAAGTTGAACAGCAGAAAAGAAAACCGCCGATCCTGTCCACCGCATTACAGCAAGGTAGTGGACAAGACCGGCGGTCTTAAGTTGTCAGGCTGAAAGATTATTCAGCAGTTGCAGGCATTTTACCCTTTGCCGCAGGGCGTTCTGTCAGACGCTTCTCAAAATTGGCATTAAATTGCTTTTTCTGCTCCGGCGTCAGGATGTTGTAAATCTTGTTCTGGGTTTCCAGGTGCGCCAGCATGTTAGCTTTGCGCTGCTCTTCCATTTTTGCGATCTGCGCTTCAGCTTTTGCTTTGTCGAAGGTATCGCTGGCAATAATGTCATGCATTGCGCGGCGTTCTTCCAGCGGCGGACGTTTCATCTGATCACGCTGACCTTTCATGATTTCGCGGATCTGCTGTTTCTGCGCGTCGGTCAGGTTCAGGTCTTTAAACATCATGTCGTGATGTGGACCAAATTTACCTTTATGGTGCATCATCGGCTTGGCGTCAGCCGGTGCTGCGGTAGTGGTATCAGCGGCATGGGCCAGGTTAGCCGCGCCAAAAGCCAGGGTAGAGGCAACAAACAGTGCAGTTAATTTACGCATATTCAATATCCTTCCTTTCAGTTATTTATTACGGCTTTCTTAAGTAACGTGCCGTGTTGACGAGATTAACTTTACTGACTTTAGCGTCAATTAATCAGAGCAACGGTAAATCAATGAAAGTGTAAAAAACACTTTTGCGCCAATTATGGAGAAAAAAAGAAAATTTGATGGAGAGTGATGAATAAATATTACAACACGCTGATTTTGCAGGAATTATGAAGAACTATACCTGATAGCTGGTGATAATTAAAGCAAATAACCAGGATTAATCCGTATTATTTCATTAAAAACCCAGTAAATACCCGCAGATGATTTCTGCAGGTAAGCATCAGATTATTTGCTCCAGCATTAACCCTGCACGCAATCCCAGCGCCACCAATGGATTAGGGAATAACACATATTCAACATCATGAGTCACCGTAAAGCGTTCTTCGCCATCCTGCGCTAACAACGTCCCCTTCTTAAACGCCGTGAAGTTCAATGTCTCGCTCGCCATATGCAGTTCAAAATCAGTGGAGTGGCGGGTAATTTGCGAAACCACCCGGTAACGTAATGGCGGCTTTTTATCAAAACCGACGCTCATCCCGGATAACAGCGCGGCAATCGCGCTGGACGTTGGCGCAAACTGGCAAAGATCGTTTTGCCCAAACGGCAACGCTTTGCCAAGTTCCAGCGTACACGCCTGGGTGCCAAAATGTTCGGCGCTAAAATGGGTAAACGTGCCGCCAGGCGTCTGGTGAAACACCAGTGCCTCCAGCCCCGCTGCGCCCAGCCACGTCAGAAACTTCTCATCCCAGGGAATGTCACGTTGCGGTAAAACACCAAAACGCGGATGGTATGAACCACGAATTGCGGTATGCAAATCAAGGTGCCAACGAACGGACTCTTTACCCTGTTGATAAAAATCTTCCAGACTCTGTTCCAGTTCGCGGGCGCGACAGGTTTCGCCGCTTTCGGCAAATAGCTGCCAGCGTCCGCCAAACATTCGATTCATATCGCTATGACAATAACGCTTGCCTTGCTTCAGGGCGGGAGGATTTCCGAGGATCGCCAGCAGCCGCCAGCGCAACTGAATCTCACCGTGATAAATTGCCCCAAGCAACGCCTCCAGCATCTCAACAGGTGCCGTTTCATTACCGTGGATCCCCGCTGATATCACCAGCGCACCTTGCGGTGGGGTGACTGGCGTCAGTTCCAGCAGCCCGTCACCCAGCCAGCGCCAGTGGACACCGTTGCTTTCTCTCGCTGTTACGGCTGGTTTTTTACCCGTTAACGTCAGGGCAAGAAAATTATCCATTGCCACTCCCCTCCCGTTGGAACGGGTAAACCGAACCGAGATCCAGCAAACGAGTCAGTGCATCCAGAGCTTCCCTTCCTTCGCGCAGCAATTGCGGATCGGCAAGATCGGCAGCGGTAAGACGATCGCGGTAGTAACGATCCACCCAGTCATTGAGCGCATTAAACTGTGTCTCGTTCATCATCACCGCCGGATTCACCGCCTGACGTTCTTCTGCCGTCAGCACCACGCGCAAACGCAGGCACGCAGGGCCGCCACCGTTTGCCATACTTTCGCGTAAATCAAAAACTTTCAGTTCACTGATCGGGTTATCGGCAACAAGTAATTCATTGAGATAACGCCATACCCCGGCATGTTCCCGACACTCCTGCGGCAGCACCAACACCATCGAACCGTCATCACGGCTCAACAACTGGCTGTTAAACAGATAGGTCGAGACAGCATCCGCTACGGAAACCTGTGCCGACGGAACTTCTATTGCCATAAAGCCGCTCACCCGCGCACACAGATTTGCCAGTAATTGCGCCTGACGGGCGAATGCCTGCTGATGGCAAAACAGCACCTGGCGGTTGCTCACGGCAATCACATCATTATGAAAAACCCCCTGATCGATAACTTCCGGGTTTTGTTGAGCGAAAATTACCTGTTGTGGATTAACCTGATTCAGCCTTGCTACCGCCTCGCTGGCTTCGCGGGTTTGCCGCGCCGGATAACGGGAAGGTCGCGTGCCAGTGCCCTCTTCCCGGCCATAGACGAAAACCTGTATACCCGGATCACCATAGTTACCACTGAGCCGATTGTGGTTTGCCGCCCCTTCATCACCGAGCAGCGCCACTTGAGGCAGTGCCGAATGCACGGTGAATTTCTCTTCATCAATAAAAATGGCTTTTAACAGCAATTCGGTGGTCGGTGCTTCCAGCGAACGGTGAAATTTGTTGTTCAGATTGGCAACCGTCAGGTGCACTTTGCCATCCAGCGTGTCGGCAGAAGGTGCCACCGTCGCCGCATTCGCGACCCACATTGGCGAAGCGGAACTGACACTGGAAAGCCAGTGCGGCGCCTGACGGGCAACTTTTTCCAGCACTTGCTCATCGCTGCCGCTGAATCCCAGTTGACGCAAAACCGGAATAAATGGGCGCTCGTGAGGCGGGATCACCGCCTGCGGGAATCCCGCATCGGCAAGGGCTTTCATTTTCAGCAAGCCCTGTTTTGCCGCCAGTCGCGGGTTAGATACCTGAAAACGGTGGCGGGTAGAAGCTTCATTACCAAACGACAGGCCAGCGTAATGATGCGTCAGCCCCACCAGCCCGTCGAAATTAACTTCCCGGGCGTTCATGGCACCACCTCATCGGAAAAATCCAGCCCGGGGTTAAGCGTAGTGGGCAGCGTTAACGAGTCCGATTCCAGGCTTGCCATCGGCCAGGCACAATAATCAGCGGCATACCATGCACTGGGGCGATGATTGCCGGAAGCGCCTACGCCACCAAATGGTGCAGTACTGGCCGCACCGGTCAGCGGTTTGTTCCAGTTAACGATCCCCGCTCGTGCCTCCAGTAACAGTTGTTCGAATTTTTCCCGCACCGGTGAAACCAGCCCACAAGAGAGGCCAAAGCGAGTGTTGTTCGCCATCTTAATCGCCTCATCGAAGGTGTCATAACGCCAGACACGCAGTAACGGCCCGAACACTTCTTCATCCGGCACACCAGAAATGCCCGTCATGTCAATGATTCCAGGTGAAAGCAGTGAAGTACCTGGTTGCAGTAAGCGTGGCGTAAGCAACGTCCGTCCGCCCATGTTTTCCAGCTCCTGCCAGGCGGTAACAACATGCTGCGCGGCCTGTTCAGAAATCAGCCCGCCGATAAACGGCTGTGGTTCGTCATCCCAGTTGCCCGGTGTTAATCGCTGGCTGACGGCAACCAGGCGAGCAAGAAACGCATCGCCCTGCGCTCCACTTTTCAACAATATACGACGGGCGCAGGTGCAGCGTTGTCCGGCAGTAACAAATGCCGACTGGATAGTCAGATGCACTGCGGCGTCGATATCCGCCACTTCATCAATAATCAGCGGGTTATTGCCGCCCATTTCGAGGGCGAGGATTTTTTCTGGCTGACCGGAAAGCTGACGATGCAACTGGTAGCCAGTGTTGGCGCTACCGGTAAACAGCAAACCATCGAGATCTTCCAGCGCACTCAGCGCCTGACCGGTTTCGCGCCCACCCTGCACCAGATTCAGCACCCCTGGCGGCAATCCAGCCTGCTGCCATAAGCGCATTACCGCTTCGCTGCTCCACGGTGTCAGCTCACTGGGTTTAAAGATAATTGTGTTGCCTGCCAGCAACGCCGGAACAATATGCCCGTTAGGTAAATGCCCAGGAAAATTGTACGGACCAAACACCGCCAGCACGCCGTGTGGGCGATGGCGTAAGCTTGCCGCCCCATCTGGCATTTCACTGCGCTGATCACCCGTGCGCACGTGATATGCCTTGATTGAAATAGCAATTTTATTAATCATCGCCGTCACTTCGGTTGCCGCCTCCCAACGCGGCTTACCCGTTTCTCTGGCAATAATCGTCGTTAATTCAGCTTTATTGCTTTCCAGCAGTCCGGCAAATCGTTCAACTCTTACCTGACGATCGCCAAAGGAGAGCCGCGCCCAACGCGGAAACGCTGCGCGAGCAGCACGACATGCCAGCGCCACCTGAGCAGCATCGGCATCATTGCCTTGCCATAAAACGTCGCCAGATACCGGATTACGCTTCACGCGCAGCGCACCCAGGCCCGTCACCCAGTCGCCGTTGATCCATAAAGTCATACTGTTTTCTCCTCTGCGCACAGGCGTACCAGACGAACGTGATCCCCGGCATGACACTTGAGAGCGTCCAGTTGTGCGGCGGTTAAAATCAAACGCTCGGTAGCCGGATCGCTACGCACCAGCACCACGCGGAAATGATGATAATTTTCATTGGCGACCAGACAGGCCGGAAAATCGCCCTGTGCGGGTTGCCCTTCTGCCACTTCCACCAGCCGGCTTTTGCGCATGGCGCGAACGCGGTCGATGTCACACTCCAGCGTCGGCCCACCGTCGAAAATGTCGATATAGTTGCGGTAGCGAAAGCCCTCTTTTTCCAGCACCGCCCGCGCGGGTGCCGTTTGCGGATGTACCTGACCGATAACGTCTTGCGCTTCCTGGGATAAAAAGTCCGTATAGATCGGATGTTTTGGCATCAACTCAGCAATAAATGCCTTTTGACCAGTACCGCAGAGAAAATCGGCTCGGCTAAAATCCATCGAAAAGAAGCGTTTACCGAGGCTTTGCCAGAACGGCGAATAGCCGTGTTCGTCAATCACCCCACGCATTTCGGCAACCACTTTGTCGTTAAACTTGTCGCGAAAGGCTGCCATAAACATGAAGCGAGATTTCGACAACAAATAGCCGTTGCCCTCTTTGCGCCAGTCCGGATCGAGAAACAGCGTGCACAATTCGCTACTTCCGGTGTGATCATTACTGAGAAAAAGCGTCGGTAGCGCGTTATAAACATTCAGCTCTTTCGAAGCATGAACCAGCGTGCCGACGCGATAGTTGTACCAGGGATCGTTTAGCCCAACAGCCACCTCAATGGCGCAAATGCCCGCCACCGTACCTGTTTCACTCTCTTCCAGCACGAACACATAACCCTGCTCACTTTTGGGTAATTCGCCTTGCCATGTTTTGATGGCTCTATCGATACGCGCCGAAAGTGTGGCTTCATTGGCAGGAAGCGACGTTAAACCGCCGCCCGTTTTACTGGCAAGTTGCATTAACGCCGCGACATCGCTGCGCTCAACGGGACGAATGACCATCATGATGAACCTCGGCTAACAACGCGTTCACAGGCCAGCGCAAAGCGATCCAGCCCGGTAGCCATATCTTCTTCGCTGACATTCAGCGCCGGAGCAAAACGCACCACGCTGCCGCCCGCAATCAGCACCATCACGCCTGCTTTTGCCGCTTCCTGAGAAATCTGTTTCGCTTGTCCGGCATAGTCGGCATTCAGAACACAGCCAATCAGCAGACCCAGTCCACGAATTTCACTGAACAAACCGCAGCGATGATTAATAGCGTTAAGCCGCTCAACAAACCCGTCGTGGCGCTGTTTGACGCCATTACGCATTTCCGGCGTATTGATAAGATCCAGCACTTTGCCCGCCACTGCTGATGCCAGCGGATTACCGCCATAGGTGGTGCCATGGGTGCCAACGGTCATCACGCTGGCGCACTCCTCCGTTGCCAGCAGCGCACCAACGGGGAAACCGCCGCCCAGCGCTTTGGCGGTGGTCAGCAGATCGGGGGTTACGCCGTAGTGCATATAGGCATACAGTTCACCGGTACGCCCGACGCCGGTTTGTACCTCATCAAAAATCAGCAATGCATTGTGGCGGTCACACAATTCTCGCAGCCCCTGTAAAAACGCTTTGCTGGCTGGCACCACGCCGCCTTCACCCTGCACTGGCTCGACAATTACCGCGCAGGTGGCGTCGTCAATCAGCGCACTGGCAGAATTGAGATCGTTATACGCGGCATGACGGATGTCCGGCGGCAGTGGCGCAAAATCCTGAGAATAGGCTGGCTGGCCACCTGCGCTAACGGTAAACAGCGTGCGCCCGTGGAACGCATTGTTAAACGCCACGATGCCGCTCTTATGGCTGCCGTAGCGGTCATGGGCGAATTTGCGCGCCAGTTTCAACGCTGCTTCGTTGGCCTCCGCACCGGAGTTACAAAAGAACACGCGATCGGCAAACGTCGCGTCGATAAGTTTTTTCGCCAGTCGCAGCACTGGTTCGTTGGTATAGCCGTTACCGGTATGCCAGAACTTACTCGCTTGCTCGTTTAGCGCCTCGCGCAATTCCGGATGCGCATGGCCCAGCGCGTTCACTGCAATGCCACCCGCGAAATCGATATACTCTTTCCCCTGCTGATCCCACAAGCGCGAACCTTCGCCGCGTACCGGAATAAACGGTGCCGGAGCGTAAACAGGTATCATCCATTCATCAAAGTTTTCACGCGTAATTGACTGAGACATAGCGACCCCACAGTAAATAAATAGTTATTTATATGTTAATTATAAGTAATGTTTTCGCTGTAAATGTAGATTGCAGGGTTCGTGCCAGCCAGGGGTAAAATTGCATAAGCGACGGCGGCCAACTGAAAATCAACGAGTTATAACCAACTGATATGCATTTAAAGTGCATATAAAGTGAATACGTTTGCGATACGGATGAATAAAAAGAATAAAAAACGCAATGTTATGCAGAAGTAAAATATAATTCTGGAATTGTGATCATTGACGAAATTTACTGGAAATTACTGCGCCATTCTGACGCAGACCGCACCAAAAGCGGGCATTTTTTGCGCCATCGTTGACATCATTAACAACCATCGATCAAATCACTTAACAACGGGCGGTAAGTACAGCGAATTTCTGCTACCATCCACGCACTCTTAATATGAATAAACGGCAGCGACTATGAAATTTGTCTCTTTTAATATCAACGGTCTGCGCGCCAGACCTCACCAACTTGAAGCCATCGTCGAAAAGCACCAACCGGATGTGATTGGTCTGCAGGAGACAAAAGTTCATGACGATATGTTTCCGCTCGAAGAGGTGGCAAAGCTCGGCTACAACGTGTTTTATCACGGGCAGAAAGGCCATTATGGCGTGGCGCTGCTGACCAAAGAGACGCCGATTGCTGTGCGTCGCGGCTTCCCGGGCGACGGCGAAGAGGCTCAACGGCGGATTATTATGGCAGAAATCCCCTCGCCGCTGGGCAATGTCACCGTGATCAACGGCTACTTCCCACAGGGCGAAAGCCGCGACCATCCAATTAAATTCCCGGCAAAAGCGCAGTTCTACCAGAACCTGCAAAACTATCTGGAAACTGAGCTTAAGCGCGATAATCCGGTGCTGATTATGGGCGATATGAACATCAGCCCCACCGACCTGGATATCGGCATTGGCGAAGAGAACCGCAAACGCTGGCTGCGTACCGGTAAATGCTCCTTCCTGCCGGAAGAACGCGAATGGATGGACAGACTGATCGGCTGGGGGCTGGTAGATACCTTCCGTCACGCTAATCCGGAAACAGCAGATCGCTTTTCGTGGTTTGATTACCGCTCAAAAGGTTTTGACGATAACCGTGGTCTGCGTATCGACCTGCTGCTCGCCAGCCAGCCGTTGGCGGAATGCTGCGTAGAAACCGGCATCGACTATGAAATCCGCAGTATGGAAAAACCGTCAGATCACGCACCTGTGTGGGCGACCTTCCGCCGCTAATTTATCTGCTCTCCTGACCCGCACGAGGTCAGGAGAATTAACCTTGAGAAAAATCAACAAACTGTCAGTAATGATTTGTTGCCTGCCTTCCTTTGTTATACCGTCACTGCGTTTTTAGTTGTCTGACCACTTCTCTATTATCAAGTTTGATATAGGAAACTCTACGATGAACGCTGAGCGTAAATTTCTTTTTGCCTGTCTGCTTTTTGCACTGATAATTTACGCTATCCACGCTTTCGGTTTATTCGATCTGGTCACCGATTTACCCCACTTACAAACGCTCATTCGCCAGAGCGGATTTTTCGGTTATAGCCTCTATATTCTGTTATTCATTATCGCTACCCTCTTTCTGTTACCCGGTAGCGTACTGGTGATCGCCGGTGGAATAGTCTTTGGCCCGTTGTTGGGAACGCTACTTTCGTTAATTGCCGCTACGCTGGCCTCGTCGTGCTCATTCCTGCTGGCGCGCTGGCTGGGGCGTGACTTGCTGCTGAAATACGTCGGTCATAGCCATACTTTTCAGGCTATTGAAAAAGGTATTGCGCGTAATGGTATCGATTTTCTTATTCTGACCCGCTTAATCCCGCTGTTTCCTTACAATATTCAAAATTACGCTTACGGATTAACTGCTATAGCCTTCTGGCCTTTTACCCTTATTTCGGCATTAACTACCCTGCCTGGGATTATTATTTATACCGTGATGGCCAGCGATCTCGCCCGTGAAGGCATTACCGTGCACTTTATTTTAAACCTCTGTCTGGCTGGACTGACGCTGTTTATTCTCGTCCAACTCGCCAAACGCTACGCCCGCTTTAAACACGTGGATCTGACTGCTTCTGACAGCCAACCGCTTACTCACCCTAAAAACGAAGGATAGAACGATGTTGCAACAATATTCAGTGTCATGGAAAAAAGGACTGGCTGCGCTGTGTTTACTGGCAGCGGCAGGGCTTAGCGGCTGTGATCAAAAAGAGAATACCGAGGCCAAAGTGGAATACGATGGGCTTTCGGCCAGTGAGCCACTGCGCGTCGATACACAGGCACATACGGTAACTATGCTGGTGCAAATTAATGGTCGTTTCCTCACCGACGATACCCGTCACGGCATTGTGTTTAAAGACGGCTCCAACGGGCATAAATCACTGTTTATGGGATATGCCACCCCGAAAGCATTTTATGACGCTCTGAAACAGGCCGGTGGCACACCGGGCGAAAATATGACTATGGATAACAAAGAAGCTACCCATGTTGCAGGCAGTAAACTGGATATTTCGGTGAACTGGCAAGGGGCGGCAAAAGCGTATTCCTTCGATGAAGTGATTGTTGATAGTAATGGCAAGAAACTGGACATGCGCTTTGGTGGCAATTTAGCGGCGGCAGAAGAGAAAAAAACCGGTTGTCTGGTGTGCCTGGATAGCTGCCCGGTCGGTATTGTCAGCAATGCGACATACACTTATGGTGCGGTGGAAAAACGTGGCGAAGTGAAATTCAAAGGCAATGCGTCAGTTCTCCCGGCAGATAGCACGCTGGCAACGGTGACCTTTAAAATCACAGAATAAAACATGGATAAAAGATGATGAAGATGCATTCGCGTAAAATCTGGTACTACCGTACAGCCATCATCATCCTGTTGTTCGCTACGCTGCTCGCATGGGCGCTGGTTCCTGGCGTCCATGACTTTATCAACCGCAGCCTTGCGGCGTTTGCCGCTGTGGACCAACAGGGTATAGAACGATTTATTCAGTCTTACGGCACACTGGCGGCAGTTGTCTCATTCTTGTTGATGATTTTGCAGGCCATTGCCGCACCGCTGCCTGCGTTTTTGATCACCTTTGCCAATGCGTCGCTGTTTGGCGCGTTCTGGGGGGGCTTGCTGTCGTGGACCAGTTCGATGGCGGGTGCGGCGCTGTGCTTTTTTATCGCCAGAGTGATGGGCCGCGAAGTAGTGGAAAAGTTAACCGGTAAAACCGTGCTCGATAGCATGGACGGTTTTTTCACTCGCTACGGCAAACATACCATCCTGGTATGTCGGTTATTGCCTTTTGTCCCTTTTGATCCAATCAGCTATGCTGCCGGCCTGACATCAATACGTTTTCGTCCGTTTTTTATCGCCACCGGGCTTGGTCAGTTACCCGCAACCATTGTCTATTCCTGGGCGGGCAGCATGTTAACGGGCGGCACATTCTGGTTTGTTACCGGACTGTTTATCCTGTTTGCCCTGACTGTGGTGATTTTCATGGCGAAAAAAATATGGTTTGAGCGCCAGAAGAGGAATGTCTGATGGGTTTACCGCCGCTTAGCAAAATTCCTTTAATTTTACGTCCGCAGGCGTGGCTACATCGTCGCCATTACGGTGAGGTGCTAAGTCCGATTCGCTGGTGGGGGCGGATCCCATTTATTTTCTATCTGGTGTCGATGTTTGTCGGCTGGCTGGAGCGCAAACGCTCCCCGCTCGATCCGGTGGTGCGATCGCTTGTCAGCGCGCGCATTGCGCAAATGTGCCTGTGTGAGTTTTGCGTAGACATCACCAGCATGAAAGTCGCTGAACGAACCGGCAGCACCGATAAACTGCTGGCGGTGGCCGACTGGCGGCAAAGCCCGCTGTTCAGCGATGAGGAGCGGCTGGCGCTGGAATACGCCGAAGCCGCCAGCGTTACGCCGCCAACGGTAGATGATGCCCTGCGCACCCGACTGGCAGCCCATTTTGACGCTCAGGCGCTCACCGAACTGACGGCATTAATCGGCCTGCAAAACCTGTCGGCCCGTTTTAATTCTGCTATGGCCATTCCCGCCCAGGGACTGTGCCGACTTCCTGAAAAACGTTCTTAAGGAGAAATGATGCGCCATTGTGGGTGGTTGCTGGGACTGTTATCGCTGTTTTCTTTGGCAACACATGCCAGTGACTGGCAGGAAACTAAGAACGACGCCAAAGGGCAAATCGTCTGGTTTAACGCCTGGGGCGGCGACACCGCGATTAACCGCTATCTCGACTGGGTCAGCGGTGAGATGAAAACGCATTACGATATAAACCTGAAGATTGTTCGCCTGGCTGATGCCGCTGACGCAGTAAAACGCATTCAGACCGAAGCCGCAGCCGGACGTAAAACGGGCGGCTCGGTAGATCTCTTGTGGGTAAATGGTGAAAATTTCCGCACGTTAAAAGAGGCGAATTTGCTGCAAACCGGCTGGGCGGAAACATTACCTAACTGGCGTTATGTCGACACGCAACTACCTGTACGGGAAGATTTTTCTGTCGCTACCGAGGGGGCAGAATCCCCCTGGGGCGGCGCACAACTTACGTTTATCGCTCGCCGCGATCTGACACCACAACCACCGAAAACACCGCAAGCCTTGCTGGAGTTTGCCAAAGCCAATCCAGGCGCAGTTACCTATCCACGCCCACCAGACTTTACCGGCACAGCATTTCTTGAACAGTTGTTGATTATGCTGACGCCAGATCCCGCTGCATTAAAAGAAGCGCCGAACGATGCTACTTTCGCCCAGATTACTGCACCGCTGTGGCAGTATCTCGATGCGCTGCACCCGTATTTGTGGCGCGAAGGAAAGGATTTCCCCCCTTCGCCCGCGCGAATGGATGCCCTGCTGAAATCCGGCACATTGCGCCTGTCGCTGACCTTTAACCCCGCTCATGCCCGGCAAAAAATAGCCAGTGGCGATTTGCCAGCGAGCAGTTACAGCTTTGGCTTTAGCGAGGGAATGATTGGCAACGTGCATTTCGTCACCATTCCTGCCAACGCCAGTGCCAGTGCTGCGGCGAAGGTGGTCGCCAACTTCCTGCTCTCACCCGAAGCGCAACTGCGTAAAGCGGATCCTGCGGTCTGGGGCGATCCTTCTGTTCTTGATCCACAAAAACTGCCTGCCGGGCAGCGCGAAACATTACAATCAAGAATGCCGCAGGATCTGCCGCCAGTACTGGCGGAACCGCATGCTGGTTGGGTAAATGTGCTGGAACAAGAATGGCTACGCCGTTACGGTACGCATTAATTTTATTGCTGTGGGTGGTGATGGCGGTGATTTACGCACCGCTGATCCCGGCAGCTCTCACGCTGATAACGCCTGCCTTGTCGTTGACACACTGGCAGGCGTTATTTGCCGATCCGCAGTTATCACAGGCAATACTGGCAACGCTGGTGTCGACAACTATCGCGGCGGTAGGTGCGTTGTTGATTGCCCTGCTGGTGATTGTGGCGCTGTGGCCTGGCGCGAAATGGCTGCATTTGTGCGCCCGTCTGCCATGGCTGCTCGCCATCCCCCACGTCGCTTTTGCCACCAGCGTCCTGCTACTGTTTGCCGAAGGCGGCCTGGTTTATCAGTTTTTCCCTTTCCTCACTCCGCCAACAGACAGATTGGGTATCGGTCTGGGCATTACTCTGGCGGTGAAAGAAAGCGCATTTCTGCTGTGGATTTTGGCGGCAGTATTGAGTGAAAAAAGGCTGTTGCAACAAGTCATCGTGCTGGATTCACTGGGCTACAGCCGCTGGCAATGCCTGAACTGGCTGCTGTTACCCTCAGTCGCTCCCGCACTGGCAATGGCGATGCTGGCAATTGTGGCCTGGTCGCTATCGGTCGTGGATATCGCAATTATCCTTGGGCCGGGTAATCCACCGACGCTGGCGGTAATTAGCTGGCAGTGGTTAACCCAGGGCGACACCGATCAACAGATAAAAGGCGCACTTGCCAGCCTGCTGCTGATGCTGTTACTCGCCACCTGTGTTTTGCTGGGCTATCTTTTATGGCGCACCTGGCGGCGCACAATTCCCCGCAAAGATGGCGTTCGCAAACCAGCCACGCCTTTATTGCCCGGTAGTACGCTGGCGAGATTATTACCATTAACTGGCGTGCTCTGTGTGGTTCTGCTGGCGATCCTTGCAGATCAATCGACGATCAATGACGAGGCGCTATTCAATAGCCTGACGATGGGACTGGCAACGACATTCATCGCTTTGATCCTATTACTGCTGTGGCTGGAATGGGGAGCAAAGCGTCGCCAATTGTGGTTATGGCTGCCCATTTTATTACCAGCGCTGCCGCTGGTGGCAGGCCAGTACACGCTGGCGCTGTGGTTACATCTGGATGGCTGCTGGGCTGTGGTGGTGTGGGGACATCTGCTGTGGGTGATGCCGTGGATGTTGTTTATCCTGCAACCGGCCTGGCGGCGTATTGACTCACGGTTAATTCTGATTGCCCAAACGCTGGGTTGGTCGCGAGGCAAAATATTCTTTTACGTGAAATGCCCACTCATGCTGCGTCCTGCGCTTATTGCCTTCGCTGTCGGATTTTCAGTCAGCATTGCGCAATATATGCCGACGCTGTGGCTGGGTGCGGGGCGCTTCCCGACGCTGACGACTGAAGCAGTGGCGTTAAGCAGTGGCGGCAGCAACGGTATCCTCGCCGCTCAGGCTTTATGGCAACTGCTATTACCACTTATTATTTTTGCCCTTACCGCCCTGCTTGCAAAATGGGTAGGTTTTGCCAGACAAGGACTCCGTTAATGCTCTGCGTAAAAGATGTTTCGCTACGTTTGCCTGAAACCTGCTTACTGGAAAACGTTAATTTCACAGTCAATAAAGGTGACGTTGTCACGTTAATGGGCCCGTCTGGCTGCGGAAAATCTACGCTGTTTTCCTGGATGATTGGCGCACTGGCGGGACAATTTTCTTGCACCGGTGAACTATGGCTCAATGAGCAACGCCTCGACACCCTGCCCACCGCCCGGCGTCAGATTGGTATTCTTTTCCAGGATGCGCTGTTGTTTGATCAGTTCAGCGTTGGACAAAATTTACTACTGGCACTACCGTCAACGCTCAAAGGTGACGCAAGACGCAATGCAGTGGATGATGCGCTTGAGCGTGCGGGACTTGGCGGAACTTTCCATCAGGACCCGGCCACGCTGTCTGGTGGCCAACGTGCGCGGGTGGCTCTGCTGCGCGCCCTTCTCGCCCAGCCAAAGGCATTATTGCTTGATGAACCGTTCAGCCGTCTTGACGTAGCTCTGCGCGATAATTTTCGTCAGTGGGTATTCAATGAAGTCCGCGAACTGGCGATCCCCGTCGTTCAAGTCACCCACGATTTTCAGGATGTTCCTGCCGATAGTCCCGTTCTGGATATGGCTCAGTGGTCAGAAAATTACAACAAACTGCGATAACGCAAAGTTTTTCCCGATGCGTCAGTTCAGAATGGCGCACTCAAAACTACAATGTCGGGATTTTCGATGAAACGTGTTTCTCAAATGACCGCGCTGGCAATGGCTTTAGGGCTGGCTTGCGCTTCTTCGTGGGCCGCTGAACTGGCGAAGCCTCTTACACTTGACCAGCTTCAACAACAAAATGGCGCAGCAATAGATACCCGCCCAAGCGCGTTTTATAACGGCTGGCCACAAACCTTAAATGGCCCTTCCGGCCATGAACCTGCCGCCTTAAACCTTTCTGCAAGCTGGCTCGACAAAATGAGCACTGAACAGCTCAACGCGTGGATTACGCAACATAACCTGAAAGCCGATGCGCCGGTGGCGTTATACGGTAATGACAAAGACGTCGAAGCCGTTAAAACGCGTCTGCAAAAAGCAGGCTTTACGCATATCTCCATCTTGAGTGGCGCGCTAAGCGAACCTTCCCGTCTGCAAAAATTGCCGCACTTTGAGCAACTGGTTTACCCGCAATGGCTGCATGACCTGCAACAAGGCAAAGAAGTTACGGCGAAACCTGCGGGTGACTGGAAAGTGATCGAAGCAGCATGGGGCGCTCCGAAACTTTACCTCCTCAGCCATATTCCTGGTGCCGATTACATTGACACCAACGAAGTGGAAAGCGAACCACTGTGGAATAAAGTCTCTGACGAACAACTTAAAGCAATGCTGGCAAAACATGGCATTCGTCATGACACCACAGTAATTCTGTACGGGCGTGACGTTTACGCCGCCGCACGCGTGGCGCAGATTATGCTCTACGCTGGCGTGAAAGATGTGCGCTTGCTGGACGGTGGTTGGCAAACCTGGTCTGATGCGGGTCTGCCCGTTGAACGCGGTACGCTACCGACAGTGAAACCCGAACCTGACTTCGGCGTGAAGATCCCGGCGCAACCGCAACTGATGCTCGATATGGAACAGGCGCGCGGTCTGCTGCATCGCCAGGATGCGTCACTGGTCAGCATTCGTTCATGGGCTGAATTTATCGGCACCACCAGCGGCTATGACTACATCAAGCCAAAAGGTGATATCCCTGGCGCACGTTGGGGTCATGCGGGCAGCGACTCAACACATATGGAAGATTTCCATAACCCAGACGGCACTATGCGTACTGCGGATGACATCACAGCGATGTGGAAAGAATGGAACATCCTGCCGGATCAACAAGTCTCGTTCTACTGCGGCACCGGCTGGCGCGCATCAGAAACCTTTATGTATGCGCGGGCAATGGGCTGGAATAATGTCTCTGTTTACGACGGTGGTTGGTACGAATGGAGCAGCGATCCGAAAAACCCGGTAGCAACCGGTGAACGCGGCCCGGACAGTAGCAAATAACACTGCAATTACTGACGCTGAAGCCCCTTCAGCGTCAGATACCCACTCCACACCCGTGTAAATGTCGTCATCCAGCACAGCGCGCCAAATATCCACGCAAACCACGGGAAATACGCTGGAAAGAGGCAACTCAGAACAAACAGCAAAATCGTCTCGCTGCCTTCAGTTAATCCCCCCAGATAGTAAAACGATTTATGCGCATAACCGGGGTTATCGATCTGATGCTTCGCCGCCAGCGCAGCAAAAGCAAGAAAACTGCTGCCCGTGCCGATAAACGCAAACAGCAGCCAGCCGCCCGCCAGCGCATTTTGTTCTGGTGCCGCGAGAATAAAGCCAAACGGCACCAGCGCATAAAAGAGAAAATCGAGAGAAATATCAAGAAAACCGCCTGCGTCAGTTAATCCTCTACGCCGCGCCAGCGCGCCATCAAGACCATCAAGTAATCTGTTCAGCAAAATGGCGATCAGCGCAGGCAGATACCAGCCCAACGCCAGAAACGGCAGTGCCAGCACACCAACAGCAAACCCGACTAACGTTAAACCATCTGGCGTGATGCCGGGTTTATCAAGCACCTGCACGCATTGATGCAGCAAAGGTTTAATCCGGGGGTGAAGATGGCGGTCTAACACGGGCACTCCTTAAATATAAAGCCCTTCAGCTCGGGCAACACTGCGGATATTATGGCATTTTTCGCTTATCTGCCTGTGGGTAATTTATGAAAATGATTGATGTTGTTGCCGCCATTATCGAACGGGATAGCAAAATTTTACTCGCACAGCGCCCCGCTCATAGCGATCAGGCGGGGTTATGGGAGTTTGCAGGTGGCAAAGTCGAGCCGGATGAAAGCCAGCCGCAGGCGCTGGTGCGGGAATTGCGCGAAGAACTCGGCATCGAAGCTACTGTCGGTGTTTACGTTGCCAGCCATCAGAAGGAAGTGTCTGGCCGGATTATCCATCTTCATGCCTGGCACGTACCGGACTTCCACGGTACGTGCCAGGCACTCGAACATCAGGCGCTGGTCTGGTGTTCGCCAGAAGAGGCTTTGCAATATCCGCTGGCTCCTGCTGATATTCCACTTTTACAGGCGTTTATGGCTTTACGCGCCGCCAGACCAGCGGATTGGTGCTAATGGTTTTGTCATCCCGCTGGCATTGCAGCAATATCCCCTCCGCTTTAATCACTGCCCCCTCCGAATAGTTTTGATCCTGATAAACGCAGCACTGGTTACAGGGCTGCACCGATTGTCCGCCAGAACTAAACACCTCCGGCGGCACATTCACCTCTACATCCGGACGATATTGCGGGTTGGCCAGCGCAAAGAATGGAAATGCCAATGTTACGGCGAATAATGCTCTACTCACAGGAAACTCCTTATATTCGTTGTCTCTGCTACTGATAACGGTAACCGGGCAGAAAAACTTTAGCGTCTGGTTGCCGGATGCGACGTGCACGTCTTATCCGCCTCGAACCACTCTTGAAAATGCGCACGGTTTTCCAGGTCTGATAAAACGCACCAGAGTCACAGCAAACATTAGGTGACGTTTATAAAACCCGCAGATCATTAATTTGCTTTCCTGCGTCATTTTTTTCTTGCTTACCGTCACATTCTTGATGGTATAGTCGAAAACTGCAGAAGCATCTAAAACAAACAACACCAGCACAATCGTATTAATATATAAGGGTTTTATATCTATGGATCAGACATATTCTCTGGAGTCATTCCTCAACCATGTCCAAAAGCGCGACCCGAATCAAACCGAGTTCGCGCAAGCCGTTCGTGAAGTCATGACCACACTCTGGCCTTTTCTTGAACAAAATCCAAAATATCGCCAAATGTCGTTACTGGAGCGCCTGGTTGAACCGGAGCGCGTGATTCAGTTTCGCGTAGTCTGGGTTGACGATCGCAATCAGGTACAGGTTAACCGCGCATGGCGTGTCCAGTTCAGCTCCGCCATCGGCCCGTACAAAGGCGGTATGCGCTTCCATCCTTCAGTAAACCTCTCCATCCTTAAATTCCTCGGCTTCGAACAAACCTTTAAAAATGCTCTGACTACCCTGCCAATGGGCGGTGGTAAAGGTGGTAGCGATTTCGATCCGAAAGGGAAAAGCGAAGGCGAAGTGATGCGTTTCTGCCAGGCGCTGATGACTGAACTGTATCGCCACCTGGGCGCGGATACCGACGTTCCGGCGGGCGATATCGGCGTTGGTGGCCGTGAAGTCGGCTTTATGGCGGGGATGATGAAAAAACTGTCTAACAATACCGCCTGCGTCTTCACCGGTAAGGGGCTTTCTTTTGGCGGCAGTCTGATTCGTCCGGAAGCCACCGGTTACGGTCTGGTTTATTTCACTGAAGCGATGCTGAAACGCCACGGTATGGGTTTTGAAGGAATGCGTGTTTCCGTTTCTGGCTCCGGCAACGTCGCCCAGTACGCTATCGAAAAAGCGATGGAATTTGGCGCTCGCGTGGTTACAGCATCAGACTCCAGCGGCACCGTGGTTGATGAAAGTGGATTTACCAAAGAGAAACTGGCGCGTCTTATCGAAATCAAATCCAGCCGTGATGGTCGCGTTGCGGATTACGCCAAAGAATTTGGTCTGGTCTATCTCGAAGGCCAACAACCGTGGTCTGTGCCGGTTGATATCGCCCTGCCGTGCGCGACCCAGAACGAACTGGATGTTGACGCTGCACATCAGCTTATCGCCAACGGCGTTAAAGCGGTGGCCGAAGGGGCAAATATGCCAACGACCATCGAAGCGACTGAGCTGTTCCAGCAGGCAGGCGTGCTGTTTGCGCCAGGTAAAGCGGCTAATGCAGGTGGCGTTGCAACATCGGGGCTGGAAATGGCGCAAAACGCTGCGCGTCTGGGCTGGAAAGCCGAAAAAGTTGATGCGCGTTTACACCACATTATGCTGGATATCCACCATGCCTGTGTTGAGCATGGTGGTGAAGGTGAGCAAACCAACTACGTGCAGGGCGCGAATATTGCTGGTTTTGTGAAGGTTGCCGATGCGATGCTGGCGCAAGGGGTGATTTAAGTCATCAGGCGTTTGTGCCGGATGCGGCGTGAACGCCTTATCCGGCCTACGAAAACCCTCTGAATCAGAGAACAGCTCTGTAGGCCTGATAAGACGCGCAAGCGTCGCATCAGGCATTTGTCCGGGTGCGACGTAAACCCCCTGAAAATCTTCAGCATCACGCCTTTATGTTATCGCTCCACTGCCCGCATCTTCCGATGGTGGGCTTTTTTTCGGCGTTCGCTTGCGTGGTGAAGCCTTTTTCTTCTCTTCGCCGCTGCCCGGAGCCACTATGCCGCGAAACTGCCGCACCGGCGTGCGCTTAGCCTGATCAATCAGTTGGTACAGCGTCCCCACCAGCGGCTGCATAAAGTCCTGGTAGCGGCACTGTTTTTCGCTGATTTGCGTCAGCACCGATTCCCAGTGCGCTGTCATGTCCGGTCGCGTCGCCATTTCTGGCAGCGAATGGAATAACGCTTTTCCGGCATCAGTAGAGTGGATGTAGCGCCCTTTTTTGGTCAGGAAGCCGCGCTTGAACAGCAGTTCAATAATCCCCGCGCGGGTCGCTTCTGTGCCCAGACCATCGGTCGCACGAAGGATCTTCTTCAGATCTTTGTCCTGTACAAAGCGCGCAATCCCGGTCATTGCCGAAAGCAGTGTTGCATCGGTGAAATGGCGCGGCGGCTGGGTTTGCCGCTCTACCACTTCGCCCTTCTCGCACAGCAACTCATCGTCTTTTGCCACCACAGGAAGTGGCGTACCGTCGTTTTCTTCGTCACGCTCTTTGCTGCCTAACAGCGTGCGCCAGCCCGCTTCGGCAAGAAAACGAGCTTTTGCAACAAATTTGCCTTTTGCTATGTCCAGTTCGATCACACACTTGCGGAACACCGCGTCCGGGCAAAATTGCATCAGATACTGACGAGCAATCAGACTATAAACCTTCGCTTCGTTCTCCGTCAGGTTGATGGCCGAACTCCGCGCGGTCGGGATGATGGCGTGGTGGGCATCCACCTTTTTGTCATCCCAGCAGCGGTTGCGTAAATCTGGATCAACCACGGGCTGCGGCAGAAGACTCGGCGCATGGACACTGATGGCATTCATCACCGCATGGCGTCCGGCAAAATGTTCCTCCGGCAAATAACGACAATCGGAACGTGGATAGGTAATCAGCTTGTGCGTTTCGTACAATTTCTGACAGATATCAAGCACGTTCTGCGCACTCAGGCCAAAACGTTTTGCCGCTTCAATCTGTAACGTCGAAAGCGAAAATGGCAGCGGCGCGGATTCTGATTCCCGTTTATCGTTATAACTGGTGACAATCGCCGGTTGGCCGCTGATGCGGTTAACGACATGCTCCGCCAGCGGACGATGCAACAAACGCCCCTCTTCATCCTGGTACGGCTCACACGCTTCGCTCGGTTGCCAGATGGCGGTAAACCGCTCATCGGCAGGCGTCACGATATGCGCTTTGACTTCAAAGAAATCTTTCGCGACGAAGTTTTCAATCTCTTCGTCGCGGCGCACCACCAGCCCAAGCACTGGCGTCTGCACGCGCCCAACGGAAAGTACCCCCTGGTAGCCAGCATTACGCCCCAGAATGGTATATGCGCGGGTCATATTAATGCCGTACAACCAGTCGGCACGCGCTCGCGCCAGCGCAGAAACGCACAACGGTACAAACTCACTGTTGGAACGAAGACGATCGATCGCCCGCTCAACCGCCTGCGGGTTCAGGTCGTTGATTAAACAACGCTGAACTTGCTGGCGCTTTTCCGGCGCAAGTTGCAGGTAATCCAGCACTTCATCCACCAGCAATTGCCCTTCACGATCCGGGTCTCCGGCATGAACGATTTCGCTGGCTTCGTGCAGAAAGCGTTTGATGACGTTAAGTTGTTTGGTCACGGAAGGCCGCGGTTGCAATTGCCACTTTTCCGGGACAATCGGCAGATCTGCCAGATTCCAGCGCGCATAGCGGCTGTCGTAGGCGTCTGGCTGCGCCTGCTCAAGCAGGTGACCGATACACCAGGTCACCACCTGACCATTGCCGCATTCGATAAAGCCATCGCCTTTACGGTGCGGTTTGGGCAGGACATCAGCAATAGCGCGCGCCAGACTCGGTTTTTCGGCAATAAATAACCGCATTGAATTAACGGATCTCAACCATGGCACGACCACCGCGCGCAGGCACCAGTTCGCCAATCGCTGTCAGTTCGATACCAAATTCGGCTGCGGTAGCTTTAACTTCGTTTTCCGCCTCTGGCATAACCGCCAGTAGCAGGCCGCCGGAGGTTTGCGGATCGCACAGCAGATCGCGCACTTCGCGTGGCATTTCACCCATCAGATGACCGTAGCTGGCAAAGTTGCGTTCGGTGCCCCCCGGCACAGCGCCCAGCTTAATGTACTCTTCCACGCCCGGCAGTTTCGGGATTGCTTCATAGTCAATGCGCGCCTGCACGCCTGCGCCCTGGCACATTTCGCTTAAATGGCCCAGCAGACCAAAACCGGTAACGTCGGTCATCGCTTTTACGCCTTCAATGTTGGCAAAGGACGCTCCCGCGATATTCATCCGACACATCACTTCCGTCGCCAGTCCCTGATGTTCCGGTTTCAGCAGTGATTTTTTCTCGGCAGTGGTAAGAACACCAATCCCCAGCGGTTTCGTCAGGAACAGTTTACATCCCGCTTGTGCGGTACTGTTTTTCTTCACCCGTTCAGTCGGTACGATCCCCGTCACCGCCAGACCAAAAATCGGTTCCGGCGCGTCGATGGAGTGACCACCGGCCAGCGCGATACCCGCCTGACGGCATGCATAACGGCCACCTTCGGTCACTTCACGGGCAATTTCCGGGGACAGTTTGTTAATCGGCCAGCCGAGGATCGCAATTGCCATAATCGGTTTGCCGCCCATCGCAAAAATATCGCTGATGGCGTTAGTCGCCGCAATGCGACCAAAATCGAAAGGATTATCAACAATCGGCATAAAGAAGTCGGTGGTGCTGATGACGCTGGTGCCATTGCCCAGATCGTACACCGCCGCGTCGTCGCGGGTTTCGTTACCCACAAGCAAATTCGGATCAACAAACTTCGCCTGCTCACTGTGCAGGATGGTTTCCAACACTTTTGGGGAAATTTTACAGCCGCAACCAGCTCCGTGGCTGTATTGGGTCAAACGAATCGAGTTCTCGCTCATGGACATCTCCTGTCAATGCAATCCGGGTATGGTAACCCTCATTCCGTGAAGTGATAAGTGAGAGTGTCTGAATTCCTGCGTCTTTGCTCACAATCCACTCAGTTTCACCGCAATTATCAGAAATAAGTCACAAACGGTGTCGGGTCCGGAACGTTAATTGACGTTGACGCTTTCAACTGCGGTGTGCCGAGGTAGAGAAACCCGACGATTTTATCCTGCTCCCGACAACCGAATGCATCACGTAGCACCGGGCTTTCGGTTAACGCCCCACTACGCCAGATCCCGCCAAAGCCCTGGGCAACCGCAGCCATTTGCATTGCCATGATCGCGCAACCGGCAGACATTTCCTGTTCCCAGCGCGGGACTTTATGATTTTCTTCGCATTTCGCCACCACCGTTATGATAAGTGGCGCGCGGAACGGCGCATTACGGGCTTTGTCGATCGCTTTCTCATCACTCCCCGCAGCAACTGCGCCTTGTTCCAGAACGGCGCTGAAACGTTCGCGCCCTTCCCCCTCAATCACAAAAAAATGCCACGGTTGCATGGACTTATGGTCCGGCGCACGCATCCCCGCACGCAGGATGTTTTGCAGTTGCTCACCTGTTGGTGCGGGTTCCGCCAGGCGGGAGGCGCTACGGCGATTGATCAATAGTTCGAGTGCATCCATTTGATTAACTCCTGTCATGATGTTTATTCACAAAATTAACACGAGAGTGGATTTTGTTACAGCACAGGCCGCGATTCCTGCTGACAAGTGCCGGTTGGGTCATTACGATAACCACATCTATTGCACCTGCGACAGGTGTAACTTTTAGTCTGGGAGAATACATGCGAACCCTTTGGCGACTTATTGCCGGATTTTTTAAATGGACATGGCGTCTACTGAATTTTGTCCGTGAAATGGTACTTAACCTGTTTTTTATTTTTCTCGTGCTTGTTGTCGTGGGTATCTGGATGCAGGTCAGTGGTAGCGATAGCAAAGAAACCGCCAGTCGTGGCGCGTTGCTGCTCGATATCTCCGGCGTGATCGTCGATAAGCCTGACAGTTCGCAGCGGTTTAGCAAGCTGAGCCGTCAGTTACTTGGTGCCAGTTCTGATCGTTTGCAGGAAAACTCACTGTTTGACATTGTAAACACCATTCGCCAGGCAAAAGATGACCGGAACATCACCGGTATCGTGATGGATCTGAAAAACTTCGCGGGCGGCGATCAGCCTTCCATGCAGTACATTGGTAAAGCCCTGAAAGAGTTTCGTGACAGCGGCAAACCGGTTTATGCCATTGGCGAGAACTACAGCCAGGGACAATATTATCTTGCCAGTTTTGCCAACAAAATCTGGCTATCACCACAAGGCGTGGTTGATCTGCATGGTTTTGCGACCAACGGACTGTATTACAAGTCATTGTTGGATAAGTTAAAAGTTTCCACCCATGTGTTCCGCGTCGGTACGTATAAATCTGCCGTTGAGCCGTTTATTCGTGATGATATGTCACCGGCAGCCCGCGAGGCTGACAGCCGCTGGATTGGTGAGCTGTGGCAAAACTATCTCAACACTGTGGCTGCTAATCGTCAGATCACCGCCCAGCAAGTATTCCCTGGCGCACAAGGGGTGCTTGATGGCTTAACCAAAACCGGTGGCGATACCGCGAAGTACGCGCTGGATAACAAACTGGTCGATGCACTGGCATCAAGTGCCGAAATCGAAAAAGCCCTGACCAAAGAGTTCGGCTGGAGTAAGGCGGATAAAAATTATCGCGCCATCAGTTATTACGATTATGCTTTGAAAACTCCGGCAGATACCGGCGACAGCATCGGTGTCGTCTTCGCAAATGGCGCAATTATGGATGGCGAAGAAACCCAGGGTAATGTTGGCGGCGACACAACCGCAGCGCAAATCCGCGACGCTCGTCTTGACCCGAAAGTGAAAGCGATTGTTCTGCGTGTTAATAGCCCTGGCGGCAGCGTTACTGCGTCTGAAGTGATTCGATCTGAACTGGCAGCAGCCCGAGCGGCTGGCAAGCCTGTGGTTGTATCGATGGGCGGCATGGCGGCATCTGGTGGTTACTGGATCTCCACGCCGGCCAATTACATTGTGGCTAACCCCAGCACTCTGACCGGTTCTATCGGTATCTTCGGCGTGATCACTACCGTAGAAAACAGTCTGGATTCGATTGGTGTACATACTGATGGCGTTTCAACCTCACCTCTGGCGGATGTTTCCATTACTAAAGCACTGCCGCCGGAAGCGCAGCAGATGATGCAGTTAAGCATTGAGAACGGTTATAAACGCTTCATCACGCTGGTTGCGGATTCGCGTAACTCGACGCCAGAGCAGATCGATAAAATCGCTCAGGGCCACGTCTGGACTGGTCAGGATGCGAAAGCTAACGGTCTGGTCGATAGTCTCGGTGATTTCGATGATGCAGTTGCCAAAGCGGCAGAACTGGCCAAAATGAAACAGTGGCATCTGGAATATTACGTCGATGAACCAACCTTCTTCGACAAAGTGATGGACAACATGTCAGGTTCTGTACGGGCGATGTTGCCAGATACGCTCCAGGCTATGTTGCCTGCACCGCTGGCCTCGGTGGCTTCAACCGTTAAAAGCGAAAGCGACAAGCTGGCGGCCTTTAACGATCCGCAAAACCGTTACGCGTTTTGCCTGACCTGCGCCAACGTGCGGTAATCCCTGCAAATATGTGGCCGATATGCTGTCGGCCACACTCCTGAACCGGACTGTCTTTCACTTCCTCTCTCCACTACATTGCCTTGCTCATTCTGCATCTGATAAGGAGTCATCAGTGAATAAGGCACCCTCTTTAATTGCCGCTATTGTCCTCGGACTGGGGATCAGCGCCTGTGGTTATTTCGTTGGCGATGGAGTTAAGCATTTAAAAACTAACAACCGTTATGTGAACGTGCGGGGGCTTTCGGAAAAAGAAGTTCGCGCAGATACGGCTGAATTAACCATTGCGATTAACTTTAAGGGCAATGTTCCCGGCGAGCTTTTCCCAAAACTGGAAGACGCGCAGAAAAAAATTGTTGCCGAACTCAACGCTCAGGGGATTAGCAGCACAGAGATAAACCTGGGTCAATGGACAAGCAAGCGAACGGACTCCTTTTATCTCAAAGATGATCCAACGATGCCTCGCTATAATGCCGACGGGTCAGTGACGATAAAAACCCATAACGTTGCTGCCGTCGAAAAAGTCGTCGCTAAACTAAACGAACTGCAAGTCGCCACGGATGGTGCTATCGCTGATAGCAAAATCGCCTATCGTTTTAATGGCATTGGCGCACTTCGCGCTGAGATGATTGCCGCCGCGACAAAAGACGCACGCAACGCAGCATTACAGTTTGCGACAGATTCAGGTAGTCAGGTGGGGTCAATCAGCGATGCTTCGCAAGGGGTGTTCCAGATCTTCGCCAGTGGCAGTGATGAAGATGATCCTACGGCGATTAATAAAACGGTGCGCGTGGTAACGACCGTAACCTATGCGTTGCAGGATTAATCACTTTTCTCCGGCGGGACGCTACACCCTCTGTTCCGCCAGACTTTTCTCATATCCACAGAGTATCCAGGTGCGCTCCCTGCCCCTCACGTATATACTTTTGCTCTTTCGATATCATTCATATCAATATCATGCAAAAGAAATCAATTTACGTTGCCTACACGGGCGGAACCATCGGGATGCAGCGTTCCGAGCAGGGTTATATTCCAGTGTCAGGTCATCTGCAACGCCAGTTGGCGTTGATGCCGGAATTCCATCGCCCGGAGATGCCAGATTTCACTATTCATGAATATACGCCGCTAATGGATTCTTCCGATATGACGCCGGAAGACTGGCAGCATATCGCTGAAGACATTAAAGCGCACTATAACGAGTACGATGGTTTTGTCATTCTGCACGGCACCGATACCATGGCATATACCGCCTCTGCACTGTCGTTCATGCTGGAGAATCTTGGTAAACCGGTCATTGTGACAGGGTCACAAATCCCGTTAGCCGAGCTACGCTCTGACGGACAAATCAATCTGCTGAATGCGTTGTACGTTGCTGCTAACTACCCGATCAACGAAGTAACGCTGTTTTTTAATAACCGCCTGTATCGCGGAAACCGAACCACTAAAGCCCATGCCGATGGTTTTGATGCCTTTGCTTCCCCCAATCTTCCACCGTTACTGGAGGCAGGTATCCATATTCGTCGTTTGAATACACCACCCGCCCCGCACGGTGATGGAGAACTGATCGTTCATCCAATTACGCCACAACCGATCGGCGTGGTGACAATTTATCCGGGGATCTCTGCCGATGTTGTGCGTAATTTCCTGCGCCAACCGGTTAGGGCGTTGATTCTTCGCTCTTACGGCGTGGGTAATGCGCCGCAAAACAAAGCTTTCCTGCAAGAATTACAGGAGGCCAGCGATCGCGGTATCGTGGTGGTTAATCTGACGCAATGTATGTCCGGTAAAGTGAATATGGGGGGATATGCCACCGGTAACGCCCTCGCCCACGCCGGCGTTATTGGCGGCGCGGATATGACTGTGGAAGCCACTCTCACCAAGCTGCACTATCTACTTAGCCAGGGACTGGATACTGAAACCATTCGCAAGGCTATGAGCCAAAACCTACGCGGCGAGCTGACGCCGGATGATTAAGCAACTGTCTTGTTCGGGTTTCAGATGAGTGGCTCAGTGTATGCGCCAAACGCTTAATCACGGGCTATAAACCCCAGGAGACAACAGGCTGCATACACATTGCCAAATCTAATCGCTGTTATATTAACCAATTTTCAAGATACAAGGAGATTGCAATGCCCCATCGCGCCCTGTTACTGGTCGATTTACAAAATGATTTCTGTGCCGGTGGCGCGCTCGCCGTGCCAGAAGGTGACAGCACTGTGGATGTCGCTAACCGCTTGATTGACTGGTGTCAGTTGCGCGGTGAACCAGTTATCGCCAGTCAGGACTGGCATCCGGCTAATCACGGCAGTTTTGCCAGCCAGCATCAGGTGGAGCCATACAGCCAGGGGACGCTCGACGGTTTGCCGCAAACATTCTGGCCTGAACACTGCGTGCAGAGCAGTGAAGGCGCGCAATTACATCCGTTACTCAATCAAAATGCGATCGCAGCAGTGTTCCATAAAGGCGAAAACCCTTTAGTTGACAGTTACAGTGCTTTTTTTGATAACGGACGTCGGCAGAAAACCGCGCTCGATGGCTGGTTACGCGACCATGAAATCAATGAATTGATCGTTATGGGGCTGGCTACTGACTATTGTGTGAAGTTTACCGTGCTGGACGCGTTGCAGTTAGGTTATAGCGTGAGCGTGATTACCGATGGCTGTCGTGGCGTAAATATTCAGCCGCAGGACAGTGCACACGCATTTATGGAGATGTCAGCGGCTGGAGCAACACTGTACACGCTGGCGGACTGGGAAGAGACGCAGGGATAATTTTGCTGGCCTACGATTCAGTACTGACGTTGTAGGCCAGATAAGACACATCAACGGCGCATCTGGCGTGCTCGTAGTTAAATCAAACAATCAACTCGTAACAGTAAAGATTATCCCTCTCTTCATAAACGTCTGATAAAGGGAACAAATCTCTTACTTAAACATGGCTATCGGCTTTGCCGAGATACCAAAATCTTCTTTCAACTGTTGTTTGCTCTTCATGACCATCTGACCGTTAGTGTCGATTGTCATATGCTGCGCATCGGTATTGTTTCGGGCCTGCCATAACATCACCAGTTGCAGGCAGTTCTCTTTTTGTTCTTCAGTCAGCGCAACACCATCTGGCCATTTTCCCAGTTCAACGGCAGTCGATAAACGCTGGTAAACCTCAGGCGTCATGCTGTTGATTATTTCATCAAGATCCATAATTTTCCCGCTCCTGTGGAATAAGTTGCTGAATCGTTTTTTCAACCGTTGATTTCTTCGCCATTTTCGTCATCAGTAAAGCGCAATGATGCCGAGTTAACACAATAACGTTCGCCTGTGGGTTGCGGGCCGTCGGGAAAGACGTGCCCCAGATGGGCATCACAGTTTCCGCAACGAATTTCTATCCGCTGCATACCATGTGACAAGTCTTTGATATAACGGATCGAATCTTCACTCACCGGCTCATAAAAACTGGGCCAGCCACAGCCTGAATCATACTTGGTTTGGGAGTGAAACAGAGGTGCATCGCAAATCAAACAGTGGTAAACACCGCCGCGCTTGTTATGCAGTAAACGTCCAGTGAATGGCGGCTCCGTCCCGTGATTCTGAGTCACGTAAAACTGCATCTCGGACAAATTTTTTTTCAGTTCTTCTGCCGAAGGTTTGTTAGCCATTTGCTCACATCTCACTTTAATCACGCTCACATTACGTGACTTATTCTAACAAAACATTAACACCTACTGGCAAAATTTTGTCCTAAACTTGATCTCGACGAAATAGCTGCACCTAAATCGTGATGAAAATCACATTTTTATCATAATTGCCCTTTAAAATTCTGGGCGCCGCCCTCATGTGGTTTCAAGCCCAAAGGAAGAGTGAGGCGAGTCAGTCGTGTAATGCCAAGGCACAGGATTGATTTGTCGCAATGATTGACACGATTCCGCTTGACGCTGCGTAAGGTTTTTGTAATTTTACAGGCAACCTTTTATTCACTAACAAATAGCTGGTGGAATATATGACTATCAAAGTAGGTATCAACGGTTTTGGCCGTATCGGTCGCATTGTTTTCCGTGCTGCTCAGAAACGTTCTGACATTGAGATCGTTGCAATCAACGACCTGTTAGACGCTGATTACATGGCATACATGCTGAAATATGACTCCACTCACGGTCGTTTCGACGGCACCGTTGAAGTGAAAGACGGTCATCTGATCGTAAACGGTAAAAAAATCCGTGTTACCGCTGAACGTGATCCGGCTAACCTGAAATGGGACGAAGTTGGTGTTGACGTTGTCGCTGAAGCAACTGGTCTGTTCCTGACTGACGAAACTGCTCGTAAACACATCACCGCTGGTGCGAAAAAAGTGGTTATGACTGGTCCGTCTAAAGACAACACTCCGATGTTCGTTAAAGGCGCTAACTTCGACAAATATGCTGGCCAGGACATCGTTTCTAACGCTTCCTGCACCACCAACTGCCTGGCTCCGCTGGCTAAAGTTATCAACGATAACTTCGGCATCATCGAAGGTCTGATGACCACCGTTCACGCTACTACCGCTACTCAGAAAACCGTTGACGGCCCGTCTCACAAAGACTGGCGCGGCGGCCGTGGCGCTTCCCAGAACATCATCCCGTCCTCTACCGGTGCTGCTAAAGCTGTAGGTAAAGTACTGCCAGAACTGAATGGCAAACTGACTGGTATGGCGTTCCGTGTTCCGACTCCGAACGTATCCGTAGTTGACCTGACCGTTCGTCTGGAAAAAGCTGCAACTTACGAGCAGATCAAAGCTGCCGTTAAAGCTGCTGCTGAAGGCGAAATGAAAGGCGTTCTGGGCTACACCGAAGATGACGTAGTATCTACCGATTTCAACGGCGAAGTTTGCACTTCCGTGTTCGATGCTAAAGCGGGTATCGCTCTGAACGACAACTTCGTGAAACTGGTATCCTGGTACGACAACGAAACCGGTTACTCCAACAAAGTTCTGGATCTGATCGCTCACATCTCCAAATAAGTTGAGATGACTCTGTGATCTAAAAAGAGCGACTTCGGTCGCTCTTTTTTTTACCTGATGAAATGAAGTTAAAGGACTGCGTCATGATTAAGAAAATTTTTGCCCTTCCGGTCATCGAACAAATTTCCCCTGTCCTCTCCCGTCGTAAACTGGATGAACTGGACCTTATTGTGGTCGATCATCCCCAGGTAAAAGCCTCTTTTGCATTACAGGGCGCACACCTTCTCTCCTGGAAACCTACAGGTGAAGAAGACGTTCTGTGGTTGAGTAATAACACGCCGTTTAAAAATGGCGTCGCCATTCGCGGCGGCGTGCCGGTTTGTTGGCCGTGGTTTGGTCCGGCAGCACAGCAAGGTCTGCCTGCTCACGGTTTTGCCCGCATTCTGCCGTGGACGCTGAAATCGCACAGTGAAGATGCCGATGGCGTAGCGCTGACTTTTGAACTGACACAAAGCGACGAGACGAAAAAATACTGGCCGCACGACTTTACGCTGTTAGCGCATTTCCGCGTGGGTAAGACTTGTGAAATTGATCTTGAAGCGCACGGCGAATTTGAAACCACCTCTGCCCTGCATACCTACTTTAACGTGGGTGATATTGCTAAGGTGAGCGTCAGTGGCCTGGGCGATCGCTTCATTGATAAAGTCAATGACGCGAAAGAAGGCACTTTGACCGGGGGGATTCAGACATTCCCGGATCGTACCGATCGCGTGTATCTGAATCCGCAAGATTGTAGTGTGATTAATGACGAAGCGTTGAACCGCATTATTACCGTTGGTCACCAGCATCATCTGAACGTTGTTGGCTGGAATCCAGGTCCGGCGCTTTCAGTCAGCATGGGCGATATGCCAGATGACGGCTACAAAACCTTTGTCTGCGTAGAAACCGCTTACGCCTCTGAAGCACAAAAAACGTCCAAAGATATGCCCTCTCGTCTGGCACAATCCATCCGCGTTGCCAAACGCTAATCTGCGCTAGTTTTGTGTGCCGGATGCGATGTATCCGGCACTGCTCAGCATCACACCATATCCAGCGCAGTTTTTACTTTTGGTGCCGGATACGCTTTGTCCAGCATCGCTAATTCTTCTGGCGAAAGCACAATCTCCAGCACAGCCGCATTTTGTTGAACATGCGCGATAGTTGCCGCTTTTGGAATCGCCATCACGCCTTGATGGCTGATTACCCACGCCAGCAGAACTTGCGCCGCGCTGACATTGTGGGCATGTGCGATTTCGTTGACGACCGCGTTTTTTAGCAGTCCATTGCGCAACCGCCCAGCCTGGGCTAACGGGCTGTAAGCCATCACCGGCATCTGCTGTTGCTGGCACCAGGGGAGTAAATCGAACTCAATACCCCGTGAGCCAAGATGATAAAGCACCTGATTAGTCGCACACTGATTTCCCCCCGGCACCTGCCAGAGCTCCTGCATATCGGCATAATCAAGATTAGAAACGCCCCAGCGGCGGATTTTGCCCTGGGCGATCAATTTTTCCATCGCGGCAACAGTTTCTTCAAAAGCGAAACTGCCAGACCAGTGTAATAAATAAAGATCGAGATAATCGGTATTAAGACGGCGTAAGCTGGCTTCGCAGGCATTAATCGCTTTTTGTCCGCCAGCATTCCACGGATAGACCTTAGAGACGAGAAAGGCCTTATCACGCAGGCCAGTTAATGCTTCACCAACTACCTTTTCAGCACCACCGTCCGCATACATTTCGGCGGTATCAATGAGGGTTAAACCGAGTTCAATGCCCGCGCGCAGTGCAGCGACTTCTGTTTTGCGCTGACTGACATCTTCGCCCATAAACCATGTTCCCTGCCCTATGGCTGGCACTGAGTCCCCATCACTAAACTGAATCATTTTTTGTTGCATTGTTTCCTCCCAGGTTACGCACCACCGTAATGCAAAACAGGGCGTGACGCCCTGTTTTTATGCACAAAATGCCCTGGAAAGATGCACTATCAGAATTTGTAGGTGATCCCGGCAGAAATCAGACCTGTCCAGGACTTATCAACCATCGGGCTATCGGTAACTTCATCGGACAGACGGGTGTAGCGCGCAGTACCGTAAATGCTCCAGTCGCCCATGAAGTTGTAGTTGGCGCTCAGTTCCAGATACGGACTCCAGCTATCATTCGGGTTATAGCCACGCAGACCGCTGCGCGCAGACTCTTTACGCGATACGCCATAATAGTATTCGTTATGGTTTTCGCTGTTCCACTGCACACCGATACCCGGGGTCAGAGTCAGACCACCGTTAGTGTAACGGTACAACCAGGCCGTATCCCAGACGATACCGTTGCTGTTATCCAGTGTGTCGGCTGCCAGAGAGGTACGCAGATAACCGTACTGGGTAAAGTGAGCGTAGGACAGACCGGCCATCATAGTGCTCTTACGGTCATCCAGGTGGCGCATCTGGTGGTTGCCACTGTCTTTAGCTTTGAAGTAGAGCGGCGACCAGTAAGCGGTAATCGAAAGTTTATCCGTTGCATCGTTCCACAGGTAGTAACCACCACCTAAGCCACGGAACCAGAAGTTATCGCCTTCATAGTTGATTACCGGTACTGGGTAAACATCGGTATCGTAATCTTTATAAGGGTGTTCAACGACACCTACGCCTGCGCCCAGGGAAAATTTACCTTCAGCGTGTGCTACGCCTGCAGACGTTGCGATAAGCACTCCAAGTGCCAGAAGTTTGAGTTTGGTCACAATTAATCATTCCTTAAACAAATGTTTAGCGGGCGACAAAGTTTACCCGTCAATACATCGAAACCCAACCTTTTTACATTTTCATTTCTAAAGGTAACTGTTTAATTTTCCTGACGCTGGTGACATCAGGCTTACACCTGAATGAATTTTGCATTACCGACGGCAATATTCTTTACATTAGTTATGCAATTTTTATGGGTGAGTTGTTGATATGCCATTGAAATCCAGAAAGCCGTGCAGGCAAGTTTTCCATTTGCCATCTACGCTTAATTTTGAAGGTGTATCACCGGGCACGTTCTTCTCGCAGTCGGTAAGATGGCATGAGAGTTGCTGTGTTTTAGCAAGAGACGTCGTTCAGTTTACCTCTTCCGGGAGCCTCTACTATTCATATGAACGGCTCTTAACCTGTGCTAAAAAACGAAAGGACGGCATACCATGAATATATTCGATCACTATCGCCAGCGATATGAAGCTGCCAAGGACGAAGAGTTCACACTGCAGGAGTTTCTTACCACTTGTCGGCAAGATCGCAGTGCTTATGCCAACGCGGCTGAGCGGCTACTGATGGCTATTGGTGAGCCTGTCATGGTCGATACAGCCCAGGAACCCAGACTTTCTCGACTCTTCTCGAACCGGGTCATCGCACGTTATCCGGCGTTTGAAGAGTTTTACGGCATGGAAGACGCGATTGAACAGATTGTCTCTTATCTGAAACACGCGGCTCAGGGGCTGGAAGAGAAGAAACAAATTCTGTATCTGCTGGGGCCTGTGGGTGGGGGGAAATCGTCGCTTGCGGAGCGACTGAAATCATTAATGCAACTCGTGCCTATTTATGTATTGAGCGCCAATGGTGAGCGCAGCCCGGTCAACGATCATCCGTTCTGTCTGTTCAATCCACAGGAAGATGCGCAGATCCTCGAAAAAGAGTACGGCATTCCGCGCCGCTACCTCGGCACTATCATGTCGCCGTGGGCCGCGAAGCGCCTGCATGAATTTGGTGGCGATATCACTAAATTTCGGGTTGTGAAGGTCTGGCCGTCGATTCTACAACAAATTGCCATCGCTAAAACGGAGCCCGGCGATGAGAACAACCAGGATATCTCAGCGCTGGTAGGGAAAGTCGATATTCGTAAGCTCGAACACTACGCGCAGAACGATCCAGACGCCTATGGTTATTCCGGTGCGCTGTGCCGCGCCAACCAGGGGATCATGGAATTTGTCGAGATGTTTAAAGCACCGATTAAAGTGCTGCATCCTCTGTTGACCGCCACCCAGGAAGGCAACTACAACGGGACGGAAGGTATCTCCGCCCTGCCGTTCAACGGGATTATTCTCGCCCACTCGAACGAATCCGAATGGGTCACTTTCCGTAACAATAAAAACAACGAGGCCTTCCTCGACCGTGTCTATATCGTGAAGGTGCCGTACTGCTTGCGCATTTCCGAAGAGATTAAAATCTACGAGAAATTACTTAATCATAGTGAACTGACTCACGCACCATGCGCACCTGGCACGCTGGAAACTCTGTCACGTTTTTCCATTCTTTCGCGTCTGAAAGAGCCAGAAAACTCCAGCATTTATTCAAAGATGCGCGTTTATGATGGCGAAAGTCTAAAAGATACCGATCCGAAAGCCAAATCGTATCAGGAGTATCGGGATTACGCGGGCGTCGATGAAGGGATGAACGGTCTGTCCACTCGTTTTGCGTTTAAGATCCTCTCTCGCGTGTTCAACTTCGATCACGTGGAAGTGGCAGCTAACCCGGTCCATCTGTTCTACGTTCTTGAACAGCAGATTGAGCGCGAGCAGTTCCCGCAAGAGCAGGCAGAACGCTATCTGGAGTTCCTGAAAGGTTATCTGATCCCGAAATATGCCGAGTTTATCGGCAAAGAGATCCAGACGGCTTATCTGGAGTCTTATTCCGAATATGGACAGAACATTTTCGATCGTTATGTCACCTATGCGGATTTCTGGATCCAGGATCAGGAGTATCGCGACCCGGATACCGGTCAGTTGTTTGATCGCGAGTCGCTGAACGCCGAGCTGGAGAAAATCGAAAAACCAGCGGGGATCAGCAATCCGAAAGATTTCCGTAACGAGATTGTCAACTTCGTGCTGCGCGCCAGAGCAAATAACAGCGGACGCAATCCGAACTGGACCAGTTATGAAAAACTGCGCACGGTTATTGAGAAAAAAATGTTTTCCAATACCGAAGAATTACTGCCAGTCATTTCGTTTAACGCTAAAACCTCAACCGACGAGCAGAAGAAACACGACGATTTTGTCGACCGTATGATGGAGAAAGGCTACACCCGTAAACAGGTGCGTTTACTGTGCGAATGGTATTTGCGCGTACGTAAATCCTCTTAACAACCATGGCCCGGAGCACATGCTCATGGGCCTACAACGACAGCGAACCGTAGGCCGGATAAGCGAAGCGTGTCCGGCAATACAGGTGCAGCATACAGTTGGCAAATGCAGTACGGGGGGCATATGACCTGGTTTATTGACCGGCGTCTGAACGGCAAAAACAAAAGCATGGTGAATCGCCAGCGTTTTTTACGCCGTTATAAAGCGCAAATTAAACAGTCGATCTCCGAGGCCATTAATAAGCGTTCGGTGACTGACGTCGACAGCGGCGAGTCCGTCTCCATTCCAACGGAAGATATTAGCGAACCGATGTTTCATCAGGGGCGTGGCGGCCTGCGCCATCGCGTTCACCCGGGTAACGACCATTTCATCCAGAACGATCGCATTGAACGTCCCCAGGGCGGCAGCGGCGGTTCCGGTAGTGGTCAGGGCCAGGCTAGTCAGGACGGTGAAGGTCAGGATGAATTTGTCTTCCAGATTTCGAAAGACGAATATCTCGACCTGCTGTTTGAAGATTTAGCCTTACCGAATTTAAAACAGAACCAGCAACGCCAATTGACCGAGTTTAAAACGCATCGGGCGGGTTATACCGCTAACGGCGTTCCGGCCAATATCAGCGTGGTGCGTTCATTGCAAAACTCACTGGCGAGACGTACCGCGATGACCGCAGGTAAACGGCGGGAACTTCATGCTCTGGAAGAAGATTTGGCAATCATCAGCAACAGTGAACCTGCGCAATTGCTGGAAGAGGAACGGCTACGCAAAGAGATTGCCGAATTACGCGCCAAAATTGAACGCGTTCCGTTCATCGACACCTTCGATTTACGTTATAAGAACTACGAAAAACGACCCGATCCCTCCAGTCAGGCGGTAATGTTTTGTCTGATGGACGTTTCTGGTTCAATGGATCAATCCACCAAAGATATGGCCAAACGTTTTTATATTTTGCTGTATCTGTTCCTGAGCAGAACTTACAAGAACGTGGAGGTCGTTTACATCCGCCACCATACCCAGGCGAAAGAAGTCGATGAACATGAGTTTTTCTACTCGCAGGAAACGGGTGGCACCATTGTTTCCAGCGCTCTGAAACTGATGGATGAGGTGGTGAAAGAGCGTTATAACCCGGCACAATGGAATATTTATGCCGCGCAGGCGTCGGACGGTGATAACTGGGCCGATGACTCTCCGCTTTGCCATGAAATTCTGGCGAAAAAATTGTTGCCCGTTGTTCGTTATTACAGCTATATCGAAATTACCCGTCGCGCTCATCAGACATTGTGGCGGGAATATGAGCATCTGCAATCTACATTCGAAAACTTTGCGATGCAGCATATCCGCGATCAGGATGATATTTATCCGGTGTTTCGCGAACTATTTCATAAACAAAATGCAACTACTAAAGACTAAAACCATCAGCCAGGTCATTATTCCCTGGCTGATTTTTAGTTAATTGTAAATACAGTTATTTATTATCTACATTAGCTTACAAACAACTTAAATATAACAGCGTAACCTTTACAGAACTTAGTTTCATGAAACAATCATTCGGAAAAATGATTCTGTTAGCACGCTTTTCTCAATGCTATACTTTAATTCTTTTTTACTGATAATGATAATTGATCCCGGTCAAAACTCCATTTCTCTGCAATCAATAAAATCGACTACTCAGATTGCTCTCCTTTTTTATGGTTCCCATGGGTACACAAAAATTAAAAGCACACGGCTTTTTTATTTTCAGCTTACTATTGACATTAATTTTATTTTGCATTACCACCTTATATAATGAAAACGCCAATATAAAGCTCATCCCTCAGATGAACTACCTGATGGTCGTTGTGGCTTTATTTTTCCTTAACGCCGTCATTTTCCTTTTCATGTTAATGAAGTATTTTACTAATCGAGATATTTTCCCAACCCTAATTTTAAGTCTTGCTTTTTTAAGTGGCCTTGTCTATTTAACTGAAACGATCGTTATTATTCACAAGCCTATCAGCGATAGTACGCTGATCCAGACGAAATCGAATGACGTTTCCATTTTCTATCTTTTTCGCCAACTAAGTTTTATTAGCTTAGCATCGCTGGCTCTTTTCTGTTATGACCGAAACAGCATTCTGACAAACAACAAGAAAAAAACCTGCATCCTGTTGCTGGCACTAATACCTTTTATGTTGTTTCCATTACTGGCGCACAACCTGAGCAGTTATAATCCTGACTATGCCTTATATGTCGTAGATTACTGCCCGAATAATAATACTGCGAGTTGGGGTATTAACTACACCAAGATTCTGGTTTGTCTGTGGGCATGTTTACTATTTTTTATTATCACACGGACAGGTTTAGCGAGCGAACTTTGGCCGTCAATCGCGTTATTATGTCTGGCCTCACTCTGTTGTAACTTGTTGCTACTGACTCTGGATGAATATAATTACACCATCTGGTATATCAGCCGCGGTATTGAGGTTTCCAGTAAACTGTTTGTGGTTTCTTTCCTGATTTATAACATTTTTCAGGAACTACAACTTGCCAGTAAACTGGCGGTTTATGATGTACTGACCAATATTTATAACCGCCGTCACTTTTTCAACAGTGTAGAGTCATTACTCTCTCGCCCTGTTGTGAAGGATTTTTGTATCATGCTGGTAGATATTAACCAGTTCAAACGCATAAATGCTCAGTGGGGTCATCATGTGGGCGATAAAGTTCTGGTTTCAATTGTCGATATTATCCAGCAAAGTATCCGCCCCGATGACATCTTCGCGCGTCTGGAAGGTGAAGAATTCGGTTTACTATTTACCGAATTGAATGCTGCCCAGGCAAAAATTATCGCCGATCGGGTGCGTAAAAATGTCGAACTACTGACCGGTTTTAGTAATAGATATAATGTCCCTGAACAAATGACCATCAGCATTGGCTGTGTTTTTTCCACTGGCGACACGCGTAATATCTCGCTTGTCATGACGGAAGCTGATAAAGCGTTACGAGAAGCGAAAAATGATGGTGGCAACAAAGTGATTATTCATTATATTTGAGTGCAAAATTATTCACAGCCATGCGTTTTGCGTGGCTTTGGCATACAATTTATTATCAATACCCCTAAATTTCCCCTCCCCAGCGGCGCAGAGATGAGTATAATTAGCGCCCCTGTACCAGGCCGCAATCGAACTTTATCTGGTTTTCTCGTTTCACTAACCGAAGGAGTGCCATTTATCATGAAATTGCACCATAGAATGCTCCGGCATTTTATCGCCGCAAGTGTCATTGTGCTGACATCTTCCTTCCTTATTTTTGAACTTGTCGCCAGCGACAGGGCAATGAGTGCTTATTTGCGCTATATCGTCCAGAAAGCAGATTCCTCCTTTCTCTACGACAAGTATCAAAATCAGAGTATCGCCGCACATGTGATGCGCGCGCTTGCTGCGAAACAGTCTGAGGTGTCGCCAGAACAGCGACGTGCCATCTGTGAAGCTTTTGAATCTGCCAACAATACCCATGGCTTAAACCTGACAGCCCATACTTACGCGGGTTTACACGGAACATTGCAGACTGCATCCACTGACTGCGACACGATTGTGGAAGCTGCGGCGCTCTTACCGGCATTTGATCAGGCAGTTGAAGGCAACCGCCATCAGGATGATTATGGTTCCGGTCTTGGCATGGCCGAAGAGAAATTTCACTATTATCTCGATCTCAATGACCGCTATGTCTATTTTTATGAGCCAGTCAATGTTGAATACTTCGCGATGAATAACTGGTCCTTCCTGCAATCAGGAAGCATTGGCATTGATCGTAAAGATATTGAAAAAGTGTTTACCGGACGTACTGTGTTATCGAGCATTTACCAGGATCAGCGTACTAAACAGAACGTGATGAGTTTGCTGACACCGGTTTATGTTGCAAGGCAGTTAAAAGGTATTGTACTGCTGGATATTAATAAGAATAATCTACGAAATATCTTTTACACTCATGATCGCCCTCTCCTCTGGCGTTTTCTTAATGTCACGCTAACCGATACAGATTCGGGACGGGACATTATTATCAACCAGAGCGAAGATAACCTGTTTCAGTATGTCAGTTACGTCCACGACTTACCTGGCGGTATTCGCGTTTCGTTATCCATTGATATTCTTTACTTTATCACGTCTTCGTGGAAAAGCGTTCTGTTCTGGATTTTGACAGCGTTAATTTTGCTGAATATGGTCCGGATGCACTTCCGCTTGTACCAGAACGTGACGCGCGAAAATATCAGTGATGCGATGACCGGACTGTATAATCGCAAAATATTAACGCCTGAACTGGAGCAGCGTTTGCAGAAACTGGTGCAATCCGGTTCTTCTGTCATGTTTATTGCAATTGACATGGACAAGTTAAAGCAAATTAATGACACCCTTGGTCATCAGGAGGGCGATTTAGCGATTACATTATTAGCCCAGGCGATTAAGCAGTCGATTCGTAAAAGCGATTATGCCATCCGTCTCGGTGGCGATGAATTTTGCATCATTCTGGTCGATTCGACGCCGCAAATTGCCGCGCAACTGCCTGAACGTATCGAAAAACGCCTGCAACATATCGCGCCGAAGAAAGAGATCGGCTTCTCTTCCGGTATTTACGCGATGAAAGAAAACGATACGTTACATGATGCGTATAAAGCTTCTGATGAACGTTTATATGTCAATAAGCAGAACAAAAACAGCCGTTCATGATAATCTTCTGTGGTTATTTGGTTATAATTCCAGGAGCGTGAAATGACTGAAATGACTAAAGGAAGCGTGACGCATCAGCGGTTAATCGCTTTATTATCACAAGAAGGTGCTAACTACCGCATCGTTACCCACGAAGCGGTAGGTAAATGCGAAGCGGTGTCAGAAATTCGTGGCACCGCTTTGGGTCAGGGAGCTAAAGCACTGGTGTGTAAAGTCAAAGGTAATGGCGTAAATCAGCATGTTCTGGCGATCCTCGCAGCCGATCAACAGGCTGATCTTAGTAAACTCGCCAGTCACATCGGTGGGCTACGCGCTTCGCTGGCCAGCCCGGCGGAAGTCGATGAACTGACAGGCTGTGTCTTTGGCGCTATCCCCCCCTTCAGCTTCCACCCAAAACTCAAACTGGTTGCCGACCCACTACTCTTTGAGCGATTCGATGAGATTGCCTTCAACGCAGGCATGCTGGATAAATCTGTAATTCTGAACACCACAGATTACTTGCGCATTGCGCAACCAGAACTGGTCAAATTCCGCCGTACTGCGTAACTAGCTGGTCCGTTCAATAAGCAGAACGGACAGTACTAACACAACTGCAATGGCAAAAAACGATGACGTGATAATCAGTGTCTCAACGAGCATTTGATCGTTCATGGTTTTCCCCCAGAAGATACCTGTTTTCACGTTATTGTTAGCGTGTACAAGTGGCAATTTGATGACAAATTGCCTGATTTTTTATGCATAACACGTAATTTTTTCTGCTTCCTTTCAGCAGCAGGCGTAAAGTAGGCGGGGTTATTATTTTTTGGCAAGGAAACCACGATGTTTGATGTCACTTTGCTGATCCTGCTCGGCTTAGCTGCGCTGGGCTTTATCAGCCACAACACCACTGTCGCCGTTTCAATTCTGGTGTTGATCATTGTCCGCGTCACACCGTTAAGCACCTTTTTTCCGTGGATCGAAAAACAGGGACTGAGTATCGGGATAATCATTCTGACCATTGGCGTAATGGCCCCTATTGCCAGCGGAACACTGCCCCCCTCGACACTGATTCACTCGTTTCTGAACTGGAAATCGCTGGTAGCGATTGCCGTGGGAGTGATTGTCTCCTGGCTTGGCGGACGCGGCGTGACGTTAATGGGCAGCCAGCCGCAACTGGTCGCCGGGCTGCTGGTAGGCACAATTTTAGGTGTGGCACTGTTTCGCGGTGTACCGGTCGGCCCGCTTATTGCCGCGGGACTGGTCTCTCTGATCATCGGGAAACAGTAGACTGTTTTCGAACTCAGAACTGGCACAACAAAAAACCAACAGCCACAAAGTGCTATAGTGACGTGGTAAATCATGCGTGAAAGGGAGAACAAACACGATGAATATTCAGTGTAAACGCGTTTATGATCCGGCTGAACAGAGCGATGGTTATCGCGTACTGGTCGACCGCCTCTGGCCGCGTGGTATCAAAAAAACTGATTTAGCACTTGATGAGTGGGATAAAGAGATCACACCATCAACAGAGTTGCGCAAAGCCTTTCACGGAGAAGTGGTCGATTTTAAAACCTTTCGCGAACAATATCTTGCTGAACTGGCGCAACACGAGTCGGAAGGGAAACGGCTGGCGGAAATCGCTCAAAAACAGCCGCTGACCCTGCTCTACTCGGCAAAAAATACCACGCAAAACCATGCACTGGTACTGGCCGACTGGCTACGCAGCTTGTGATTTTAGCATGGCATCCGGCTGTTATTTTTCACCAGCCGGATGATCCCGCCGCCATAACGCCCATTCATCAATCGTTTCACCACCCGGCAATTTGCAATTGTTACTGACCCCTTGCGGTGTCTGCACCGGAATGAGCGTACCGCCTTTCTGCTGACAGTAGACCGAAGCCGGATTCGCCATGCCAACCTGCGGCGGTTTTGGCGCATCCGGCTGAGAAGTAGTTGAACACCCTGCCAGAATTAGCAGGCAAGGCAGAGCAAAACTGAGAATTTTCATATATTGATCCCGCACATTTATCTACGCCTTAGAATATCGCGGTATCGTTTTGTTTTGCAGCACTATTTCTTTTACATTCACTTAAAATATATTACAGCTAGTTTCATCTTCGTTGATGATGTTTTATCATGCCTGTAAAGATTAAATAATCAGCATTTTACCCGCAGCATCCTGGAGTTCTTTCGTGTCAGATCAGATCATTGCCCGCGTTTCGCAGTCACTCGCCTCAGAACATTCTCTCGAAAGTCTGGTTCGGCAGCTTCTGGAGATGCTGGAAATGGTCACCGACATGGAGTCGACTTATCTGACAAAAGTGGATATTGACGCGCGCCTGCAACATATTCTGTTCGCCCGTAATAGCCAGAAAATGCACATTCCGGAGAATTTTACTGTCTCGTGGGATTACTCGTTGTGCAAACGCGCCATTGATGAAAACTGTTTTTTCAGCGATGAAGTTCCCGATCGTTGGGGTGACTGCATCGCAGCCCGCAATCTCGGCATCACGACATTCCTGAGCACGCCGGTTCACTTACCGGATGGTTCATTCTATGGCACGCTTTGTGCCGCCAGCAGCGAGAAGCGTCCGTGGAGTGAGCGCGCAGAGCAGGTTTTACAGTTATTCGCCGGGCTGATTGCACAATATATTCAAAAAGAGGCGCTGGTTGAGCAATTACGTGAAGCCAATGCCGCTTTGATTGCGCAGTCGTATACTGACTCTTTAACTGGGCTACCTAATCGGCGGGCGATTTTTGATAACCTGAAGACGCTGTTTTCTCTTGCCCGGCATCTGAAGCGTAAAGCCATGATTGCCTTTATCGACCTGGATAACTTCAAACTAATCAATGACCGTTTTGGCCACAATAGCGGCGATCTGTTTCTTATTCAGGTTGGTGAGCGCCTCAATAAGCTGCATCAAAATGGCGAGATTATTGGTCGTCTCGGCGGCGATGAATTTTTAGTCGTATCTCTGGTTAATGAAAACGCGGATATCCCATCACTGCGTGAGCGTATTCAACAGCAAATACGTGGAGAATATCACTTGGGCGATATTGAGCTGTTTTATCCTGGTGCCAGTCTTGGCATAGTTGAAGTGGATCCTGAAACAACCGACGCAGACAGTGCCCTGCACGCTGCCGATATCGCGATGTATCAGGAGAAAAAACACAAAGAGAAAACACCTTTTATCGCGCATTCAGACAGGCATTCCTGAGGCATATTCACATCCTTTTCTTTGGTGGTAACATGCGAATCGGTATTATCTTTCCCGTCGTAATCTTTATTACGGCAGTCGTATTTTTAGCGTGGTTTTTTATTGGCGGCTATGCGGCCCCAGGGGCATGAAGATGAAAAAAACAACGATTATCATGATGGGCGTGGCGATTATTGTCGTTCTTGGCACCGAGCTGGGATGGTGGTAACACTACGTCGGTAAAAATAGCAAAGGCTGCCTGTCGGCAGCCTTTGTGTTTTTCAGCATTAACTTTTGACTTTTCTGTAGATAAACAACACGACAAGCGCACCAATCACGGCAACAACAAAACTACCAAAGTTAAAGCCATCGACTTTGCCAAAACCAAACAGTGTACTGATCCATCCACCAACTACGGCACCGATAATTCCCAGCAGGATGGTCATAAAGAATCCACCACCATCTTTACCAGGCATGATCCACTTCGCCAGAATACCGGCAATAAGTCCAAAAATAATCCATGACAGAATGCCCATTGTTTCCTCACTTATCTGTTTTGCATTAGCGGGTTAGTCGCTGATAAAAAGCATAGCACAACATAAGAGAAGCAAGAATTGTGATGTGTGTCACAGAGGATTTTTTTTGCGATGGCGCTGAATTAGCGCCATCTGACATTAGCAATTATTACCAACCACAAACATCATGTTCGTTTTCCGTGTCATATGAACGCACGGTATTGACGAGATCTTTTATTACTTCAGCCGCCACTTCTGGCACCAGCAAGGTCATCGGCGTCTCTGTTTCGTAATCGACAGAAACACCATTACTGTTATTGGTGACGGTTACGGTATACGTTGCTTTGCCCATGATTCATTTCCCGCTATGAATGACTTTCCGTTGTTTTGCACCTTCCATCAGGACTTCAGGAGCAACGAAGAAGTCAATGTTGAAATAAGTATCGTCAGTCATGGCTTCAATATTGTGCCACTTTTCTGGCGGGAACACCGCGAATTGACCTGCTTCGATGAGGATCACCTGATCAGGTTCTGCGCTATGTTCATCGCCGTAGCCGAGATATTTGACCGCCCCATGCATAACGGACAGGCGTGGATAAACACCCGGACGCGTTCCTTTATCAAGATGACGTTCGAATATTCCGGCAGGCGCAGTTTGTTTATTCCAGAAAGGTGTTGAGCGCGTATGAATGTAGTTCTGTGGGATTTGCAGCATCCTTTTCCCTCCTTCAGTAAATATGCTGAAAACCATTTATTTCAGCCGTTTCAGAGTACGCCTGATAATTTGCATTTTAAATACCATTTATTGGTTACTTTTTAGCATCATCAAACGGTGAATACAGATGCATTTCAGGAGGGAAGCCCGCAGCATCGCGGGCTGAAAGCATTAAGACTGCAGCGTCGCCAGTCGTGCGGCAAAACCAACAAACATCAGACCAATCAGCGAGTTGCCCACTTTGGCTAGTTTCTTCTTGGTGCGAATGTATTGCGTGACAAATGCACCTGAAATAATCAGGAAGCTCAAATAACAGAAGCTTACCAATTCCAGTGTTGTCGCCAAAATAAAGAATGAAATCCCAGTATGTGGCGCATTGACATCAATAAACTGTACGAAAAACGACACATAGAACAAAATGGCTTTCGGATTGGTCAGACTCAAAATTAATGCGCGCTTGAAGATGGCACCATATTGTGGCTCATCTGATTTAGCCTCGTTATTTTTACCTTTCAGGGTGGCGTAAAGAATTTTACCCCCCAGATAGAGCAAATAAAACGCGCCAAGATAACGTACGATATTGAATAATATCGGTGTGGTCTTAATTAAGGTTGCGACACCAGCCCACGCCAGAAACATCAATACCGCGTCACCGATAAATACACCACAGGCCGCAAGATAACCGCCTTTCACCCCACTGCTGACGCTATTTTTAAGCACAAACAGGGTATTCGGCCCTGGCACCAACACGATAAAAATGGCACCAACCAGATAGGTCCAGTAATTCAGAACCCCATATTCTGCGAACACATTAACCTCTTTAATTCTCTTTGGATCATGCGCGATTAAAGGTGAATATGCTAACCAATCCGCAACGGCTTAGAAAGGAGAAAATCAGGTTTTAACCTGACAATAACTGGACAATTGAATTGTTATTCATGCCTGGTCCAGTGAAAAATTCGGATAGTGTTGGGAAAAATACTGGCGTAAAAACTCTACCGTTATCCGCACCTTCGCTGACATCGCCAGCCTTGATACATATACCGCCCAGACATTCGCTGGCTGGTAATATTCCGGTAGCACTTGCGCTAAATGACCACTGGCAATATTTTCACTGACATCCCACCAGGAGCGCAGCGCAATCCCCTGACCATCGAGGCACCACTGATGCACAATTTCCCCATGGTTAGACAACATCGGCCCGGTAACTTTAATCGTATGCTGCCCTTCTTTATTGCACAATTGCCAGACACCAAACCTGGCAGCGATTGAAGAAGTGATTACTCACGGGCCAAAAACACCGGATATGAAAGGCAATGCCACCACGCCACAATTTACTGACGCTATTTGCAAAATTATTTTGCGTTAAGGTCAAACCAGTTTATTTGAACCGACTGGTGTTGGATTTGTAGTTTATCCGAAGCCGGATGCAGCGCATAACGCACCTTGTCCGGCTTACGCACGTTTTATTGCGGATATTCCTGCAATAAATTGTGTAATGCTTCCGCCATCAGCGCACCACGCCAGCCGGAAATCAGCTCTGGCAAATTATTCTGTGGTTTTAATTTCCAGTGCCAGTTCAGCAGTTGGTTGATTTGCCGACGCGATGCCAGCAATTCGACGCTGATCTTGTGCGTTTCACTCACGTCAGTAATCAGCGACTTAATCGCTTTAAACGCTTTGCGATAACCGGGCATATCCATCAGGTTAAGCATCGGCTGCGGCAAGGCCTCTTCTGGCAATGCCTGCGCTTTCTCTACCAGCGCCAGCAACGTTTTACCGTGGAAGCGGATTTCGCTACCGGATAAGCCCAGGCTATCCAGCTCGCCCAGACTGCCCGGCATATAACGCGCTACCGACCACAAATGCTCTTCACGCACAACAAAGTTCACCGCCAGATCGCGCTCCCGAGCCTTACGCAGCCGCCAGTCGGCTAGCAGTTGCAGACAGGCGAGTTGGCGCGTGCGTAATTGCCAGGCATTGGTGATATCACGCCATGCGTCTTCTGGCGCAACGATCTCCTGACGACGCGTTTGCATCAGGCGGCATTCATCCAGTGCCGCAGGTAGCCAACCAGAGGCTTCCGTTTCAACCATCAGCTTTGCGGCGATCGGTAACAGATACCAGACGTCCGCCGCCGCGTATTCGCATTGACGCTCGGTTAGCGGTCTGGCCAGCCAGTCGGTGCGCGATTCGCTCTTGTCGAGCGTAACGCCGGAATACTCTTCCACCATAGAGGCAAAGCCCCATGACATCGGGCGTCCACAGAATGCGGCGAGGATTTGCGTGTCAATCAGAGGTTGTGGTAACTCACCAAAGACATTGAGGAACACTTCCAGATCTTCACTGCCCGCATGGAGAAATTTGGTGATGGAAGGATCGCGCAGGATCGCTTTCAGCGGTGACCAGTCGGTGATCCCGAGTGGATCGATTAGCGCCAGATGTTCGCCATCAAAAAGTTGAATCAACCCAAGTTGCGGGTAATAGGTGCGCGTACGTACAAATTCAGTATCCAGGGCTATCGCCGGAAAGGCACGGACGGCTTCACACAAAGAAGCCAGCGCATCGTCCGTGGTAATCATTTGGTAATTCAAATTGTATTCTCTTTAGTGGGCGTCAAAAAAAACGCCGGATTAACCGGCGTCTGACGACTGACTTAACGCTCAGGCTTTATTGTCCACTTTGCCGCGCGCTTCGTCACGTAATTCTCGTCGCAAAATTTTTCCGACGTTAGATTTCGGTAACTCATCACGAAACTCCACCAGCTTCGGTACTTTATAGCCTGTGAGCTGACGGCGGCAAAAAGTCACCAGTGATTCTTCCGTGAGTGACGAGTCTTTTTTCACCACGAAGATTTTCACCGCTTCACCGCTGGAACCGGAAGGTACGCCAACAGCCGCCACTTCCTGTACACCTGGGTGCTGCATGACCACATCTTCAATCTCATTGGGGTAGACGTTAAAGCCAGAAACCAGAATCATGTCTTTTTTACGATCGACAATGCGCAGGAATCCTTCTTCATCCATCACCGCGATGTCGCCGGTGTGTAACCAGCCATTTTTGATGATTTCATCGGTAGCATCCGGACGCTGCCAGTAGCCCAGCATTACCTGCGGCCCTTTGACACAAAGCTCACCCGGTTGACCCGGCGGTACTTCGTTATCGTCGTCATCAACCAACTTGGCTTCGGTCGACGGCACCGGCAAACCAATGCTACCGCTATGATAATCAATATCATACGGGTTAACGCTGACCAGCGGTGCACACTCGGTCAGGCCATAACCTTCCAGCAGATATTGTCCGGTCAGTTTCACCCAGCGTTCTGCCACCACTTGCTGAACAGGCATCCCACCACCAGCGGAAAGATGCAGACTGGAGAAATCCAGTTGCTGGAATTCTTTATTGTTCAGCAACGCGTTGAACAACGTGTTAACGCCGGTGATCGCGGTAAACGGATATTTCGCCAGCTCTTTCACCAGCCCCGGAATATCACGTGGGTTAGTAATAAGCAGATTCTGCCCGCCCAGTTCGATAAACAGCAGGCAGTTAATGGTCAATGCGAAAATGTGATACAGCGGCAATGCCGTCACCACCAGCTCTTTACCCGGATACAACAGCGGCCCGTAGGTCGCGTTAACCTGTTCCAGATTTGCCAGCATGTTGCGGTGAGTCAGCATTGCGCCTTTCGCTACGCCAGTGGTGCCGCCGGTGTATTGCAGGAAGGCTAAATCTTCCGGCACCAGTTCAGGTTTTACGTACTGCATCCGGTAACCATTATGCAGAGCGCTACGAAATGAAATGGCATCTGGCAGATGATATTTCGGCACCAGACGCTTGATGTATTTAACAACGAAGTTAACCAGCGTCCCTTTCGCCGTAGAAAGCTGATCGCCCATACGTGTCAGAATCACGTGCTGGACAGCGGTTTTATCAACCACTTTTTCCAGGGTATGGGCAAAGTTGGACACGATGACAATCGCAGATGCGCCGCTGTCGTTGAGCTGATGCTCAAGCTCGCGCGGGGTATATAACGGATTGACGTTTACGACGATCATCCCGGCGCGCAAAATGCCGAACAGCGCCACCGGATATTGCAATAAGTTAGGCATCATCAGCGCAACGCGATCGCCCTTCTTCAGCCCCAGCCCTTGTTGTAAATACGCGGCGAACGCACGACTGCGCTCTTCCAGTTTGCGGAAGGTCATCACCTCCCCCATATTCACAAACGCGGGCTTGTCGGCATAGCGCGCGACCGATTGCTCAAACATATCTACCAGAGATTGATAACGGTCAGGGTTGATCTCCGTCGGAACATCCGCGGGATAACGGTTAAGCCAAACCTTCTTCAATTCTTCACCTCTAAAATGCGTGTTCGTCGTCATCGCAACCCCAAGTGATATACATGTTATTAACATAATATTAACTCATCATACCAGCTTGATAATTCCCCAACGAAAAGGTTGCGAAGCGCGTCACTATTTATTTTTATCTTTACTCTAAGAATGCAGAAACAGCGGACCAGCCGCTGTTTCTTTTTCTTTAAAAACAAGCAATTATTCAGTTACAACTGTTTGTACTCTTGCAGGGTCGGGATTATACCAGCCCCATCCGCCGTAGCCATAGGGCCAGCCACGGCCACCATAAAACCACGGATCAATCGGCTGCGGCGGCATAATCACCTGCTGGGTTAAATGCCAACGCTTATAGCCCGTTACCTGCATAACCATAAATTTATAGGGTGTATTGCCGATTTTACCGTCAACCGTACCGGTGATTGGCCCGACAACCGTCACCAGTTGTCCGCGGAAATCAACTGGATCAAGAAAACCGTTCACATCGGCATAAATGCGCCCGCGAGAAGGTTCCCCCAGCGTCGGCCTGGCTCCGCTATCGAGCGGTACGGTGGCAATTTCCAGACGGGTTTTCCCCTGCTGGTTTTGTACCGCGACCACTTTGCCGCCAAAGCGCGCTTCCTGACCAACATACAATTGCGGCGCGCTCATCACCCGAACTAAATCTTGTTGCGGCGTGGGACTGCTGCCTTTAATGGCATCCGGCACAGTGACACAACCGCTCAACATTAGCGCAAACGTACCTGCCAGTATGCCTTTGATAACATTCTTTTGAACCGCCATGATGCGACTCCTTTTTTTCTCAGGGCATACTCTTAAGATTCATTCTTTGCCCGGAAGTTTCTTCCACGCGACGTTGTTACGCAAATAAACCGGCTCGGCATGTTCCACTGCCACCGTTTTGCCTTCAGCAAAGAGCTGGCAGGCAATCGGCAGCATATCTTCTGCGGCGGGCAGTAACACTTCGCCATCGCGCAAAACCAGCCCGCTCTCTTTACCGAGATCCGGCCAGGCTTGCCAGCCTGTCCCCACCGTCACCCATTCACCGGAAAGCTGCTGCATCCGCTCATGAACGAGTTCTGGTTTGAGTACAGCTTCGGTTTCTTCACCGTGCCAGATACCATTTTCATCACGCTGATATTCGGCCCAGTAAACTTCGCCCATTCGCGCGTCAATGGCCGCCAGCACGCGGGTCGCGCCATTTTTGCGCCATGCCCCTTGCGCCATGGTCATTAGCGTGGAGACGCCAATCATCGGCAGCTCCGCGCCAAGCGCCAGCCCTTGTGCAATACCAATACCGATACGCACACCGGTGAAGCTACCGGGACCACGCCCGTAAGCTAATGCGTTTATGTTAGTCAGGGAGGTTCCGCTGGTGGTCAGGATATCCTGCACCATCGGTAAGATTCGTTGAGTATGTTCACGTGGGCAAAGTTCAAAATGAGCGTTGACAGTGCCGTCATTCCACAGGGCGACAGAGCAGGCCTCTGTCGCGGTATCGATAGCCAGAATTCGCATGGGTCTTCGTGCTTAGATCAATAAAAAGGCGCGCATCATACCATACTCCATCACAAATTACCTGGAGGAAGGTATCGCAAGGAAACGAACCGCACGGGCTATATCACGGGTGCGCGGCGCAGGCGGCAGGCTGGCGAGGAACGTCGCGCCGTAAGGGCGCATCACCAGCCGATTGTCGCAAATCACCAGCACACCGCGATCGTCGGCGTCGCGAATCAGTCGCCCTACCCCCTGTTTGAGAGTAATGACCGCATCTGGCAGTTGCACTTCATCGAACGGGTCGCCACCGCGCAAACGACAATCTTCCATTCGCGCTTTTAGTAGTGGGTCGTCCGGCGAGGTAAACGGCAACTTGTCGATAATCACCAGTGACAGCGTATCGCCGCGCACATCCACCCCTTCCCAGAAACTACTGGTTGCGACAAGAAGCGCGTTACCGGCACTGACAAACTGCTGCAACAATTGCCCTTTACTGGTTTCACCCTGCAACAAAACGGGAAGCGTCATGGTGGCACGGAACTGCTCAGCCAGATCGCGCATCATGGCGTGTGAGGTGCAAAGCATAAAGCAGCGCCCATTGTTGGCTTCGATGAGCGGTCGCAACATTGCTGCCAGTTGCCGTGCGGAACCCGGTTGATTAGTTTGCGGCAGGTTACGCGGCACACAGAGTAACGCCTGGCGGCTGTAATCAAATGGGCTGGGTAACAGCAACGACTCGGCCTGTTCGATGCCAAGCCGGGAGGTAAAATGATGCAGATCGTCATTCACTGACAACGTTGCCGAGGTAAAAATCCAGCTTCCGGGTTTTTGTGCCATTAACTCTTTGAATTTATCCGCCACGCTGAGCGGCGTCAGCGCCAGAGTGAAATGACGTGAGGTGCATTCGTACCAGTAACTGTAGCCCGGTTGGTTGATCTCTTTCAGCCGCTTCAGACGTGTGCGATATAACGTGGCACGTTCAAATGCCGCATCCAGCAACGCGGAACGACCCAGCGACAATTTCGCCACGTCGTAACAGAGTTCAAGCGTGTCATCGAGCAGTAAAAACGCCCGCTGAATTTGCGGATTGGCTAACAATTCGCGCAGATTGCCACGATAACCCGGCTCACCGAGTTGCAGGCGAAAATCCTGCGCACTCTGAGCAAGGCGGTCGGCGCACTTTTGTAACTGTTGAGTGTCTTTTAATTCAGTGCGATAGGCGATGGTGATGTCTTTTGCCAGGTCGAGCAGTTGTCGGCTGGAAAGTGACTGACCAAAGTACTGGCTGGCAATATCCGGCAACTGATGGGCTTCGTCGAAGATCATCACGTCCGCTTCCGGGATCAGTTCGCCAAATCCGCTCTCTTTGACCACCATATCCGCCAGAAACAAATGATGGTTTACCACCACTACATCGGCGTCCATCGCTTTTTTGCGTGCTTTGACCACAAAGCAATCTTTATACATCGGGCAGTCGCTGCCGAGGCAGTTATCGTTAGTGCTGGTGACCAGCGGCCATGCCTGAGAATCTTCCGCAACGCTGACGCAGGTGCTGATATCACCATCGACGGTTTGATTGGACCAGGAGCGTAGCAGGATCACATCGCTTAAGATTTGTACCGGCAGATCGCCGCCCGCCAGCGCCTGCTGTTCGAGACGTTCGAGGCAGAGGTAGTTTGAACGTCCTTTCAACAATGCCACATTGCCGGTGTATTTCAGCGCCTTTGACACCGTCGGCAAATCACGGCTGTAGAGTTGATCTTGTAATGCTTTCGAGCCAGTCGAGATAATGACTTTCTTTTTCGCCCGCAGCGCAGGGGCAAGGTAAGCGTAGGTTTTGCCCGTACCGGTTCCCGCTTCCACCACCAGCGGTTGGCTTTTTTCTATCGCCCCGGTGACGGCTACCGCCATCTGTCGCTGTGGTTCACGCGGCTTAAAGCCTGGTATCGCTTTCGCCAACTGACCGTCTGGTGCAAAATCGTCCGTCACACTACCCCCTGTTGATTTGAACAGGGATTATGTCAGGCCAGGCTATTTTTCGCCAGTTGAAGTGATGACGGCGACTTCACATTGTGGCAGTCTTTGCAGCACAAAAATGGAATAATAATGAGGACAAAATGATGACTATCGTTCGTATAGACGCCGAAGCCCGCTGGTCTGATGTGGTGATCCACAACAACACGCTCTACTACACTGGCGTACCGGAAAACCTCGACGCCGATGCTTTTGAGCAAACGGCAAATACACTGGCGCAAATTGACGCGGTACTGGAAAAACAGGGCAGCAATAAGTCGAGCATTCTGGATGCCACCATTTTCCTGGCCGATAAAAACGACTTTGCGGCAATGAATAAAGCGTGGGATGCCTGGGTTGTCGCGGGTCATGCTCCGGTACGCTGCACGGTGCAAGCGGGACTGATGAATCCGCAGTATAAAGTTGAAATTAAGATTATTGCGGCGGTTTAATTCCGGAAGAGAATTATCGAAAATACTGGTCGATCATGAACAAATCGACCAGTGCTTAAGCTCTTACTTTAGATGGACGGTGCCCCAGTCGGGGGCTTTATTATTTATTTTTTTGATTTCAAGTTTATTTATAAAGAAACGATATTAATCATAAAAACTAAACCACGTGTTAATCACTCAATTAACCTAACCTGTTTTCCGCTGTTGCCCTTACTTACCTGAACAACCTGGCTACGGTACTACGATTCTCTGTTAATTTCGGCACATCACTAGATAACCCGCCATGACCTGCTACCTTTAAAATACCTGAATGTCAACAGGTTAACGAATGAGATATTGTCATAATCCTTTTGATATTAGGCACAATTTAATGTCATATATAGCCTTATCGAAAACGTGGTTAATTTAAGGACAAGAATATGCCTGCTGTAATAGATAAAGCCCTGGATTTCATTAGTGCTATGGATATATCAGCACCAACCCCCAGCTCTATGAATGAAAGTACGGCGAAGGGAATATTTAAATATTTGCATGCTCTGGGTGTACCCGCGACGGCCACCGATATTACTGCGCGAGCTGAACAGGAAGGCTGGAATCCTGGATTCACGGAAAAAATGGTTGGCTGGGCAAAAAAAATGGAGTCTGGTGAACGCGTGGTGATTAAAAACCCTGAATACTTCTCGTCTTATATGCAGGAAGAACTTAAAGCCCTTGTGTGAGTCAAAACTCCAGCACTAAAAATCAATCCGGACGCTTTCATTGATCTTAGAAAAGCGTCCTTTTTTCTCGTTATCAATAAAACCGCTGAATTCAATCAAGCAAAACAGCCCCGCGTTTCTTTGGTTCAAACGCTGCAGGCCAAATGGTTCGCTTGTCATAATGCACCCCGTTGAAACAAACATTCTGAAGATCTGTCCCAGCGAAATTAGCACCTCTTAAATCGGCAGCGGTAAAATCTGCTCCACAAAGTCGTGAATGTCTAAAATCAGCAGCAATGGGGCGTGACTGATAAAAATTACAATTCGTCAGATCGGCGTGATTTAGCCAGGCACACATCAGGGCGGCAGACGAGAGGTCGGCCCCAATAAGGGAGGATGTGATGAAACTGATATTACGCAGATGCGCATCATTAAACCGAGCACCATCCAGACACATGCCATCAAAAATAGCGCGATGTAAATTCATGCCGGAAAAATCCCAGCCGATGAGGCTATCCGTATCAAGATACAGAACGTCATCCGTGACGAAATCGATACGGATCATTGTGTATTACTCGTCTTCATCCTCAAAACGCGCCACAATCCGTTCGCCGGAATGGTTGGCGCGTAACTCTTCGGCTACCAGTGCGATTGCCTGACCGCTGCTCATCCCCTGTGCCATCAATTCCTGAATCCGCTCAACGGCTTTTTGCTGCTGTTCATGGGTGAGTGAAGGTAAACCTGCAAACATTGTTAACTCCTGCTAAATTGTTGGCGCTAATTATTTCATGCTACCCGGCACATAGCCAGTAGAGTCAGGACTAATGAAGACGTTATCTCCCGCTGTGATTACTTTACCCTGGCGTCAGGACGCCGCTGAATTTTATTTCTCCCGCTTGAGCCACTTGCCGTGGGCGATGCTTTTGCACTCCGGCTATGCCGATCATCCGCATAGTCGGTTTGATATTGTGGTGGCAGACCCCGTTTGCACCTTAACAACTCACGGTAATGAAACCGTGGTGTGTGAAGGAGAAACCCGTACAACGACCACTGATGACCCGTTAAGGGTACTCCAACAGGCGCTGGAGCATGCAAACATTCACCCGTTGCATAATGGTAATTTGCCATTTCAGGGTGGCGCACTGGGTTTATTTGGCTATGACCTGGGCCGCCGTTTTGAGTCCCTGCCGGAATTGGCGCTGAGAGATATCAACCTTCCTGATATGGCGGTAGGTATCTACGACTGGGCGTTGATTGTCGACCACCAGCACCGGGTTGTTTCTTTGCTGAGTCATAATGATGTCAATGCCCGTCTGGCGTGGCTGGAAAACCAGCAAATTACACCGCAGGGTGATTTCACGCTAACCTCTGCCTGGCAATCTAATATGAGCCGCGAACAGTATGGCGAGAAATTTCGCCAGGTGCAGGAATATCTGCACAGCGGCGATTGTTACCAGGTGAATCTTGCCCAGCGTTTTCAAGCTACCTATTCTGGTGATGAGTGGCTGGCGTTCGTTAAACTCAACCAGGCCAACCGTGCACCATTTAGTGCCTTCCTGCGCCTGGAGCAAGGTGCGATTTTAAGCCTCTCGCCAGAACGTTTTATTCTTTGTGCTGATGGTGAGATCCAGACCCGTCCGATTAAAGGCACTCTGCCGCGTCTGGCCGATCCTCAGGAAGATAGCAAACAGGCAGAAAAACTGGCGAACTCACCGAAAGATCGCGCCGAAAACCTGATGATTGTCGATTTAATGCGTAATGATATTGGCCGTGTTGCCGTCGCAGGTTCGGTAAAAGTGCCGGAGCTGTTCGTGGTGGAGCCCTTCCCTGCAGTGCATCATCTGGTCAGCACCATAACGGCACGCCTTCCCGAGCAGTTGCATGCCAGCGATCTGCTGCGCGCGGCTTTTCCCGGAGGCTCAATCACCGGCGCACCGAAAGTACGGGCAATGGAAATTATCGACGAACTGGAACCTCAGCGACGCAACGCCTGGTGTGGCAGCATTGGCTATTTAAGTTTTTGCGGCAATATGGACACCAGCATCACTATCCGCACCCTGACCGCGGTTAACGGGCAAATTTACTGCTCTGCGGGCGGCGGTATTGTCGCCGATAGCCAAGAAGAGGCGGAATATCAGGAAACTTTTGATAAAGTTAATCGTATTCTGAAGCAACTGGAGAAGTAAGACGTGGAATACCGTAGCCTGACGCTTGATGATTTTTTATCACGCTTTCAACTTTTGCGCCCGCAAATTAACCGGGAAACCTTAAATCATCGTCAGGCTGCTGTGTTAATCCCCATCGTGCGCCGACCGCAACCGGGTTTGTTACTTACTCAGCGTTCAATTCACCTGCGTAAACACGCCGGACAGGTGGCGTTTCCAGGTGGCGCAGTAGATGACACCGACGCGTCAGTTATCGCCGCCGCGCTACGCGAAGCCGAAGAAGAAGTCGCTATACCGCCTTCAGCCGTTGAAGTTATCGGCGTGCTGCCGCCCGTCGATAGCGTAACGGGTTACCAGGTAACCCCAGTCGTCGGTATTATCCCGCCCGATTTACCCTATCGCGCCAGTGAAGATGAAGTCTCCGCTGTGTTTGAAATGCCGCTCGCTCAGGCATTACATCTGGGGCGCTATCACCCTTTAGATATCTACCGCCGTGGCGATTCACATCGGGTATGGCTTTCCTGGTACGAACAGTATTTTGTATGGGGAATGACCGCAGGCATAATTCGTGAGCTGGCGCTGCAAATTGGTGTGAAACCCTGACTATACTTATCTTTACATCTACAAAACACTACTTGAGACAATCATCGCAATATTAGTTAAATCGCGGTTTTTGATTAGTTTAATTCATGTGAATAGTTAAGCCGATCGCCGCGTTCCCTCTTACACTATGCGCTGTTATTAGTTCGTTACTGGAAGTCCAGTCACCTTGTCAGGAGTATTATCGTGATTAGTCTATTCGACATGTTTAAGGTGGGGATTGGTCCCTCATCTTCCCATACTGTAGGGCCTATGAAGGCGGGTAAACAGTTCGTCGATGATCTGGTCGAAAAAGGCTTACTGGATAGCGTTACCCGCGTTGCCGTGGACGTTTACGGTTCTCTATCGCTGACGGGTAAAGGCCATCATACCGATATCGCCATTATTATGGGTCTTGCAGGTAACGAACCTGCCACCGTGGATATCGACAGTATTCCCGGTTTTATTCGCGACGTAGAAGAGCGCGAACGTCTGCTGCTGGCGCAGGGACGGCATGAAGTGGATTTCCCCCGTGACAATGGGATGCGTTTTCATAACGGCAACCTGCCGCTGCATGAAAACGGGATGCAGATCCACGCGTATAATGGCGATAAAGTTGTTTACAGCAAAACTTATTATTCCATCGGCGGCGGTTTTATCGTCGATGAAGAACATTTTGGTCACGATGCCACCAACGAAGTCAGTGTGCCGTATCCGTTTAAATCTGCAACCGAGTTGCTGGCATACTGTAATGAAACTGGCTATTCCCTTTCCGGCCTGGCAATGCAGAACGAACTGGCGCTGCACAGTAAGAAAGAGATCGATGACTATTTCGCGCATGTCTGGCAGACCATGCAGGCGTGTATCGATCGCGGAATGAATACCGAAGGCGTATTGCCTGGGCCGCTGCGTGTTCCGCGCCGTGCATCTGCCCTGCGCCGGATGCTGGTTTCCAGCGATAAACTGTCTAACGATCCGATGAATGTTATCGACTGGGTGAACATGTTTGCGCTGGCAGTGAACGAAGAAAACGCCGCAGGTGGTCGCGTGGTGACAGCGCCTACCAACGGTGCGTGCGGCATTGTTCCGGCAGTGTTGGCCTATTACGACCACTTTATTGAATCGGTCAGCCCGGATATCTATACCCGCTATTTTATGGCCGCTGGGGCAATTGGCGCGTTGTATAAAATGAACGCTTCTATTTCCGGTGCTGAAGTGGGTTGTCAGGGCGAAGTCGGCGTAGCCTGTTCAATGGCCGCCGCAGGCCTGGCTGAATTGTTGGGCGGTAGCCCGGAACAGGTTTGTGTGGCAGCGGAAATTGGGATGGAACACAACCTCGGTCTGACCTGCGATCCGGTGGCCGGTCAGGTTCAGGTGCCATGCATTGAGCGTAATGCTATTGCATCGGTGAAGGCGATCAACGCCGCACGTATGGCTTTACGCCGCACCAGTGCTCCGCGCGTCTCGCTGGATAAAGTCATCGAGACAATGTACGAAACCGGTAAGGATATGAACGCCAAGTACCGTGAAACCTCTCGCGGTGGTCTGGCAATAAAAGTCCAGTGTGACTAATACTTTTCTTTCGCCCATCTGCAACGGATGGGCGAATTTCCCCCGCTTTCTCGTCTGCAGTAAATTTCCCCACTACACTTCCACTGTTGCGTCAGGCGTTTGTTGCCATACGCTTACAGGGCGGCCCGCATGCAAAAAGCACAACGGATCATCAAAACTTATCGCCGTAATCGAATGATTGTTTGTACAATTTGCGCACTCTTTACGCTTGTGGCGACACTAAGCGTGCGATTTATTTCACAGCGTAATTTAAATCAACAGCGGGTGATACTTTTCGCCAATCACGCGGTTGAAGAGCTGGATAATATATTGCAACCCCTTCAGGCGGGACGCGAGATGTTACTTCCGTTGATTGGCCTCCCTTGCTCAGTCACTCATTTGCCTCTACGCAAACAAGCCGCAAAACTGCAAACGGTGCGTTCTATTGGTCTGGTACAAAACGGTACACTTTACTGCTCCAGTATCTTTGGCTATCGCAATGTTCCGGTTCATGATATTCAGGCCGATTTGCCCGCCCCACAGGCTCTTTTGCGCCTTACCACCGATCGCGTGTTGATTAAAGGTAGTCCAGTGCTGATCCAGTGGTATCCCTCTCAATCACATACTGGCGATGGCGTTCTGGAGATGATCAACATTGACCTATTGACGACGATGTTACTGGAACCGCAGTTGCCGCAAATTAGAAACGCCAGCCTGACGGTGGCTGATCGCCATTTACTCTATGGTGACGGTCTGGTTGACGCTTTACCTCCACTTAATGGCAATGAACGTTACCAGGTTTCATCGCAGAACTTCCCTTTTACCATCAGCGTTAGCGGCCCTGGCGCGACAGCGCTGGCGTTGCATCATCTTCCCAGCCAATTTCCACTGGCGGTACTGTTGAGTTTACTGGTGGGTTACATCGCATGGCTGGCAACCGCCCATAGAATGAGTTTTTCGCGCGAAATTAATCTTGGCCTCGCGCAACATGAATTCGAGCTATTCTGTCAACCTTTACTAAACGCTCGTAGCCAGCAATGTGTTGGTGTAGAAATATTGCTGCGCTGGAATAACCCGCGTCAGGGGTGGATCTCACCAGATGTATTTATCCCTATCGCGGAAGAACATCATCTGATAGTGCCGCTTACCCGTTATGTGATGATGGAAACCATCCGCCAAATCCACGTTTTTCCAATGAGCAGCCAGTTTCACATTGGGATTAACGTCGCCCCCAGCCATTTTCGCCGCGGCGTGTTATTGAAGGATCTCAATCAATATTGGTTTAGTGCTAACCCGATTCAGCAACTCATCCTCGAAATCACCGAGCGCGATGCCTTACTGGATGTCGATTATCGGATTGCCCGCGAACTGCATCGTAAAAACGTCAAACTGGCGATTGATGACTTCGGCACCGGCAACAGTTCGTTTTCCTGGCTGGAAACGTTACGCCCTGATGTGCTGAAAATCGATAAGTCTTTCACCGCTGCAATTGGTTCCGATGCGGTTAACTCGACGGTAACCGATATCATCATCGCATTGGGGCAAAGACTGAATATTGAACTGGTGGCGGAGGGCGTAGAAACGCAAGAACAGGCGAAGTATTTACGCCGTCATGGGGTGCATATTTTACAAGGGTATTTGTACGCGCAGCCGATGCCACTGCGTGATTTCCCAAAATGGCTGGCGGGCAGCCAACCGCCGCCCGCCCGGCATAATGGGCATATCACGCCCGTCATGCCATTTCGTTAATGATTATTCGTCTTCGTCGTGCGCCAGTTGCTCTTTAACAATGCGAACCAGATCAACACGATAATCGTTAGCTTCAACAATGGTGATATGTAACGGCCCTACGTCAATCACATCGCCAGCACGCGGGATGTGACCATTTGCAGAAATCACCAGACCTGCCACCGTCGCGATATCATCGTCATCGGCAAGGTGCTCAACATCAAGCGCCTGCTGTAAGGCATGTAAGTCTGTACCGCCTTTTACCAGCCAGCCGTCGCCGTCAGTAATGATTTCCGGCGTTTCATCAGCGTCCGGGAACTCACCGGCAATGGCTTCCAGCACATCCAGAGGCGTGACCAGGCCTTGCACCACACCAAACTCGTTGGTAACGATAACAAAACTACCGCGAGCACGACGCAGCACGCCCAGCAGGTTGATCGGATCGAGGGTTTCCGGAACGATAATCGCCGGAGAAGCCGAGGCAATTGCTGCGACATCAACGCCATCTTCCAGCGCCACCAGCAGTTCTTTAGCACGCACGATACCGATGATTTCATCCAGTTCACCGCGACATACCGGGAACAGACTATGTGGCGAAGAAAGCAACTGCTCACGGATTTCATCAACACCGAGATTAGCGTCAACCCAGCTAATTTCGCCGCGCGGTGTCATAATCCCACGCAGAGAGCGAGACGCCAGTGTCAGCACGCCGTTAATCATATATCGCTCTTCTTCCGCAAACGCGCCTTCCGGCACAGGGATCGGCATCGGGTTATCGGCATCGTGCTGAACGTTCGCCTGACGTTTACCCCCCATCAAACGCAGGATGGCATCGGCAGTACGCGCACGCAGCGGTAAAGCTGACTGATGACGAATAAAGTTACGGCGCGCAATTTGGTTAAACACTTCGATGATGATCGAGAAGCCAATCGCGGCATACAGGTAACCTTTCGGAATATGGAAGCCAAACCCTTCAGCAACCAGGCTCAGACCAATCATTAACAAGAAGCTCAGGCAGAGCACCACCACTGTAGGATGCTGGTTAACGAATCTCGTCAACGGTTTCGACGCCAGCAACATGACCGCCATCGCAATCACCACCGCCGCCATCATCACCGGCAGGTGGTTGACCATCCCAACTGCGGTAATCACCGCATCCAGCGAGAAGACGGCATCGAGAATGACAATCTGCGTTACTACCACCCAGAAGCTGGCATAACCTTTACCGTGACCGGAATCATGATCGCGGTTTTCCAGCCGTTCATGCAGCTCCGTTGTCGCTTTAAACAGCAAGAATATCCCCCCGAACAACATAATCAGGTCGCGACCAGAGAAGGAAAAATCCATCACGGTAAATAGCGGTTTGGTCAGCGTGACCATCCATGAAATCAGCGACAGCAGTCCCAGACGCATGATCAGCGCCAGCGACAGTCCTAACAAACGAGCTTTATCACGTTGTTTCGGTGGCAGTTTGTCGGCAAGGATGGCGATGAAAACCAGGTTATCGATACCCAGCACGATTTCAAGAACGACAAGCGTGAGTAGCCCCACCCAAATCGAGGGGTCCATTAAGAATTCCATGACAAGCTCCTGCTTAAGGAATAGCTATTCGGCGCCAGAAATAATGCAGGCGTAACAACAAAATGCAAACAAAAGGTGCGGCAAAAAGTGCCAGAAAGGCAGGCGCTGAAAGGCCTGATGCTGAAATGACGTCGGTGACGATCCATACTGCGGGCTGCTGCCCTATACTCCTTGGTTGTTAAACGGGAGTTAAACATATCAGAGAGACCTCTGATTTGGCAAAGATTTACCTTCCTTTGCAAACAAATGTGACGAAAATATTTTCTCTTTCGGAATTTTGATAATCCAAAGTTAAATTACGGATCTTCATCACATAAAATATTTTTTTCGATATCTAAAATAAATCGCGAAACGCAGGGGGTTTTTGGTTGTAACCCTTATCTGAATCGATTCGATTGTGGACGACGATTCAAAAATACATCTGGCACGTTGAGGTGTTAACAATAATAAAGGAGGTAGCAAGTGACCATTGCTATTGTTATAGGCACACATGGTTGGGCTGCAGAGCAGTTGCTTAAAACGGCAGAGATGCTGTTAGGCGAGCAGGAAAACGTCGGCTGGATCGATTTCGTTCCAGGCGAAAATGCCGAAACGCTGATCGAAAAGTACAACGCTCAGTTGGCAAAACTCGACACCACTAAAGGCGTGCTGTTTCTCGTTGATACATGGGGAGGCAGCCCGTTCAATGCTGCCAGCCGCATTGTCGTCGACAAAGAGCATTATGAAGTGATCGCAGGCGTTAACATTCCAATGCTGGTGGAAACGTTAATGGCTCGTGATGATGACCCGGGCTTTGATGAACTGGTGGCGCTGGCAGTAGAAACAGGCCGTGAAGGTGTGAAAGCACTGAAAGCCAAACCGGTTGAAAAAGCAGCTCCCGCCCCCGCTTCGGCGGCACCCAAAGCGGCCCCAACTCCGGCAAAACCAATGGGACCAAATGACTACATGGTTATTGGCCTTGCGCGTATCGACGACCGTCTGATTCACGGTCAGGTAGCTACCCGCTGGACCAAAGAAACCAATGTCTCCCGTATTATTGTTGTTAGTGATGAAGTGGCTGCGGATACCGTTCGTAAGACACTGCTCACCCAGGTCGCACCTCCGGGCGTAACAGCACACGTGGTTGATGTTGCCAAGATGATTCGCGTCTACAACAACCCGAAATATGCTGGCGAACGTGTAATGCTGTTATTCACCAACCCGACAGATGTTGAGCGCCTCGTTGAAGGCGGCGTGAAAATTACCTCTGTTAACGTCGGTGGTATGGCATTCCGTCAGGGCAAAACCCAGGTGAATAACGCGGTTTCGGTTGATGAAAAAGATATCGAAGCGTTCAAGAAACTGAATGCACGCGGTATCGAACTGGAAGTCCGTAAGGTTTCCACCGATCCGAAACTGAAAATGATGGATCTGATCAGCAAAATCGATAAGTAACGTATTGTGTTGATTATCACTCAGTTTTCACACTTAAGTCTTACGTAAACAGGAGAAGTACAATGGAGATTACCACTCTTCAAATTGTGCTGGTATTTATCGTAGCCTGTATCGCAGGTATGGGATCTATCCTCGATGAATTTCAGTTTCACCGTCCGTTAATCGCCTGTACCCTGGTGGGTATCGTTCTTGGGGATATGAAAACCGGTATTATTATCGGTGGTACTCTGGAAATGATCGCTCTGGGCTGGATGAATATCGGTGCCGCAGTTGCGCCTGACGCCGCTCTGGCTTCTATCATTTCTACCATTCTGGTTATTGCAGGTCATCAGAGCATCGGTGCCGGTATCGCGCTGGCAATCCCGCTGGCCGCTGCGGGCCAGGTGCTGACCATCATCGTTCGTACCATCACCGTTGCTTTCCAGCACGCTGCGGATAAGGCGGCTGAGAATGGCAACCTGACGGCAATTTCCTGGATCCACGTTTCTTCGCTGTTCCTGCAAGCGATGCGTGTGGCTATCCCGGCCGTAATTGTTGCGCTGTCTGTAGGCACCAGTGAAGTTCAGAACATGCTGAACGCCATTCCGGAAGTGGTGACCAATGGTCTGAACATTGCTGGCGGCATGATCGTGGTTGTTGGTTATGCAATGGTTATCAACATGATGCGTGCAGGCTACCTGATGCCGTTCTTCTACCTCGGCTTCGTAACCGCAGCATTCACCAACTTTAACCTGGTTGCTCTGGGTGTAATTGGTACTGTTATGGCAGTGCTCTACATCCAACTTAGCCCGAAATATAACCGCGTAGCTGGTGCGCCTGTTCAGGCTGCTGGTAACAACGATCTCGATAACGAACTGGACTAACAGGTGAGCGAAATGGTTGATACAACTAAAACTACCACCGAGAAAAAACTCACTCCGAGTGATATTCGTGGCGTCTTCCTGCGTTCTAACCTCTTCCAGGGTTCATGGAACTTCGAACGTATGCAGGCACTGGGTTTCTGCTTCTCTATGGTTCCGGCGATTCGTCGCCTCTACCCTGAGAACAATGATGCCCGTAAACAGGCGATTAAACGTCACCTCGAATTCTTTAACACCCAACCGTTCGTGGCTGCGCCAATTCTGGGCGTAACCCTGGCTCTGGAAGAACAGCGTGCTAACGGCGCAGAGATCGACGACGGTGCTATCAACGGTATCAAAGTAGGTCTGATGGGTCCGCTGGCAGGCGTGGGTGACCCGATCTTCTGGGGTACGGTACGTCCGGTTTTTGCAGCTCTGGGAGCCGGTATCGCGATGAGTGGCAGCCTGTTAGGTCCGCTGCTGTTCTTTATCCTGTTTAACCTGGTGCGTCTGGCAACACGTTACTACGGCGTAGCGTATGGTTACTCCAAAGGTATCGATATCGTTAAAGATATGGGTGGCGGCTTCCTGCAAAAACTGACGGAAGGGGCGTCTATTCTCGGCCTGTTTGTCATGGGGGCGTTGGTTAACAAGTGGACACATGTCAACATCCCTCTGGTCGTCTCTCGCATCACCGACCAGACGGGTAAAGAGCACGTTACCACTGTCCAGACCATTCTTGACCAGTTAATGCCAGGCCTGGTGCCGCTGCTGCTGACCTTTGCCTGTATGTGGCTGCTGCGCAAAAAAGTTAACCCGCTGTGGATTATCGTTGGCTTCTTCGTCATTGGTATCGCTGGTTACGCTTGCGGCCTGCTGGGACTGTAATACTGTTGTACACTACCGGGGCCTTTTGGCCCCGTTTTTTTATCTGGAGGATTAATGACAATCACGGAACTGGTACTGATTCTGTTCATCGCCGCACTGCTTGCTTTTGCGATATACGATCAGTTCATCATGCCCCGCCGCAACGGCCCCACCCTGCTGGCAATTCCTTTGCTCCGGCGCGGTCGCATCGATAGCGTTATCTTTGTCGGGCTGATTGTCATTCTTATCTATAACAATGTAACCAGCCATGGCGCACAAATAACCACCTGGTTATTAAGTGCACTGGCGCTAATGGGATTTTATACTTTCTGGATCCGGGTTCCGAAAATCATCTTCAAACAAAAAGGGTTTTTCTTCGCCAATGTTTGGATTGAATATAGCCGAATTAAAGCGATGAACTTATCGGAAGATGGTGTACTGGTGATGCAATTAGAACAGCGCCGTTTGTTAATCCGCGTCCGAAATATCGACGATCTGGAAAAGATTTATAAACTTCTAGTTTCAACTCAATAAGTTATCAACTTAGCCAAAGCTATGTGTAGTGTATTTTTAATAACCAGACATAGCTTAGGCTATATTACGCCGTCCCTTATTTGTTATTATTTTTAACGTTTTATTGATATATAAATCTAAATGAAAATCGTTATCAATAATAGCAATGGAATAATATATTCTGACAGTTGTTTTATATTCTCAAAATATGTTAAGGTTGCGCCCTCATTTGGGGAGTAGCCGATTTCCAGACTCCGGAAATGTACGTGTCAACATACTCGTTGCAAAACGTGGCGCGTACGGACTGAACATTTTCAGTCAGGCGAGACCATATGCACATCAATCGCTATGCCTGCATGAGCGCTTCTTGTCGTTCGTGTGTGCATGTTTGCTGGGGGCGATGATGTGTTTTATGGATACCCCGGTCAGGACATTGTCATGAATATCACTGCTACTGTTCTTCTTGCTTTTGGTATGTCGATGGATGCCTTTGCTGCATCAATCGGTAAAGGTGCCACCCTCCATAAACCGAAATTTTCTGAAGCTCTGCGAACTGGCCTTATTTTCGGTGCCGTCGAAACGCTGACGCCGCTGATTGGCTGGGGGATGGGCATGTTGGCCAGCCGTTTTGTCCTCGAGTGGAACCACTGGATTGCGTTTGTACTGCTGATATTCCTCGGCGGGCGAATGATTATTGAGGGTTTTCGCGGTGGAGATGATGAAGATGAAGAACCGCGTCGTCGTCACGGTTTCTGGTTGCTGGTGACTACCGCAATTGCCACCAGCCTGGATGCAATGGCTGTTGGTGTTGGTCTGGCCTTCCTGCAAGTGAACATTATCGCGACTGCGCTGGCGATTGGCTGCGCCACCTTAATCATGTCAACATTAGGCATGATGGTGGGCCGCTTTATCGGTTCAATTATTGGGAAAAAAGCGGAAATTCTTGGCGGGCTGGTGCTTATTGGCATTGGCGTCCAGATCCTCTGGACGCACTACCACAGCTAATTTATTCGTTGCCAGACGTGAATATTAAAATCCGTCTGGCAATTAAATTCTTCTTTTGCTGCCAACGCTTGCCATACCTCTGGCTTTGCGCGCCAGGCAAACGGCGTCATCTGTAACAACGCAACCGCCTCATCTCCGCGCAGGCGCATCGGATAATGTAATTCATTACTCCGCTGCAGCTCAAAACCATCCAGTTTCTCAGCATGGGGCGCATGTAGATGTACTTCGTCGTAAATTAAACCCTTCAGCTCCATTAAATGCCGTGGCCCAGGAGTAGCGGTAATGACCCACCCACCCGGTTTGACTACTCGCGCTAATTCTTCTGCTTTGCACGGTGCGTAGATACGGATAATGGCATCCATACTGGCATCAGAAAACGGCAGACGGTGGCTGGAAGCGACACAAAAGGTGACCTGCTGATAGCGTTTCGCAGCAGCTTTAATCGCGACCTTAGAGACATCCAGACCAAAAGTCGTCACGCCAGGTAAGACATCGGCAAAAGCATGGGTGTAGTACCCTTCCCCACAACCAATATCCAGTATCGCCGTTGCGTGCTGCTCAAGACATTCACACAATTGAGCGACAATCGCATCGCGAAGCGGCTGATAATGACCGGCATCTAAAAATGTACGCCGCGCTTGCATCATTTCCGCACTATCGCCCGGATCGCGAGAACGTTTATGCTGAACGGGCAGCAAATTAACATATCCCTCTTTCGCCATATCAAATTGATGCCGTTGGGGACAGATATAGCTGTTTTTTTCAAGCGCTAAAGGCTGATGACAAAGTGGACAGGAAAATGACATGACAACTCCGGCAGGATACTAAAGGCCGCAAGTGTAACGCGAATCGCACGACTGGCAAATATCCGGAGACAGGAACGAAAATAAAACAAAGTAAAAAGCCTCGCAAATTCGACGAGGCTTTATAGCGAGATTGAAGCGCGTTTACACTTCAGATCAGTGGATTCGATCAGATAGCTGTTACGTTAACAGCCGCCGGACCTTTCTGGCCGTCCTGAATTTCGAACTCAACGTTCTGGCCTTCGGCCAGAGTTTTGAAGCCATTACCCTGGATAGCAGAGAAGTGTACGAACACATCTTTGCTGCCATCTGCCGGAGTAATGAAGCCAAAACCTTTAGACTCGTTGAACCACTTAACCTGACCTTTAATCTTTGCCATTTGAAAAATTCCTTAGATTGTTTTCTTCGCCCGCAGGCATTACAGAGATAAAACTGACACATTACTGCATGAGGCACTAATATAAGGCTCGGCAGAGAAGCGGTATTCAACGACAACGTGTTTACTCAGGACTTCTTTACTGAAAATGCCACACATAAACAGAACTGTACCTCGTTTAACCCGAAACTGTTATCACATACAACGTTAATTATGGCAAGCCATTTTTAAACATGTCTCGATCAGCCGCACAAATCTCGATACGCCTTCCACTTTTTTTGCACACTTATGCAACGGAATACGTGCCGATATATCGATGCACTTAACCATACCATTACACGCAGATACTTGACCTGATGCAGTTTCTAACATAGTTCAATAAGTTCAGTTCTTCCAGAGCAGCAGTACAAGTTATTACGCAATGCGAGCGATATCACTTTTTATGATATATAACGAATAAAATGTTATATAACTTCACCCAATAAAACAGATAGTTAACAACATACACAGGTGAAATGAAGAAACCAGACTTAATGCTCATTATTAATTTAAAATAAGAAAAATTGATGAATTACTAAAAAGTGAAGGGAGAAACGTTTCGCTAATAAATAATACCGCAATTGATCACAATTCCGATGTAAACATCCCAATAGCTTAGTGCGATTAATATCTTTTTCCGATACCGCTATTATGAAATAAATAACACGATAAATAATCGAAGTCAGACCAGAGTATTAATTTGAATCAATTGCACCACTATAGTGCGGATAAGATGAGTAACCCATCAGCATTAGGGCTACTCAAATTTTGAGGAAAGATTACCGTTCCGCTACCAGGCGGATGATATCTTCATCTTCAGCCGTTTTTAGGTTCTCAGCAGTATTCGCATCCGTTTTTTCAGGTTCGTTTGCTTCGCACAAACGACGTAACAGTGCATTTTGCCGTTTTTGCTGTTCCAGCAATGCCTCAAGAAGTTCAATCTGTTCGTTAGTCCGTGAACTGGCACGGTTGATGAAAAACCACAAGATGAGCCCAATAGCGAGAATTACCACCGATACAACCAAAGACGCAACGTTCATTACGCCTGAATTTACAACTTCGTTCATTTCACCACCTCTAAGTAGAGGTGTCATTCTACCACTGCCACACAGGAAGGAAATCTACTGCTGAAAAAATGATATCACCACGGGATAAATTGATTGATGGCACAAATTCCGCTGAAAAATTGTACATCCTGATCGCACATCATGTTGAATACCTGCGCCCATAGCAGCAAGCAAGCCAGCACAGCAACAACCAGAACGACCCATCGAAACTTTTTCACTCCATTCTCCGTTTAACCTACCTTATGTCATTAAACTATCATGCGTTAGTTAAACAGCGCCTAACCATGTCGATATTCGTGCTTTTTCGGAACTATACGCTTGCTTCAGTCCATATTACCGCTACGATTAAGCGAACAAAAAAGAGAAGAGGTCATAATGCGATTCATTATTCGCACAATTATGTTGATAGCACTGGTATGGACAGGATTATTACTAAGCGGATATGGTGTTCTGATTGGAAGCAAGGAAAATGCCGCTGGGTTAGGGTTGCAATGCACCTATCTGACGGCCCGGGATACCAGTACGGTACAATACCTGCACACTAAAAGTGGTTTTTTCGGGATAACCGATTGCCCACTGTTACGTAAAAACAATATCGTCGTCGATAATGGCTAATAGATTAAGGTATAAATACCCACATTAAACTCAATGCATAAAACGTACACTTATCACCAACGTATACGATATTACGCCAGCCATCAGTAACTTTATTTACCCCCCACCAGATAAGAACCTGTCTGAATATTATACAGACAGGTTCTAACTCTAATCAGAACGGATAGTCGTGATACCCCATTTGCGAGGAAATTTTACGTGCGGCCGTATGCAACATAGCTACGTACTCCTGCAAACGCTCTTCAGAGAAACGCAGCGTTGGGAAGGAGATGCTCAGACCGGCAATAACCACACCAAAGCGGTCAAATACCGGAACCGCGATACAGCGTAGTCCTTCTTCCTGCTCTTCGTTATCTTCACCATAACCTTGCTCGCGCACCTGGTCCAACACCGGTAGTAACGCTTCGGTACTGGTAATGGTACGATCGGTACTGCGTTTATACTCAACGCCCTCAAGGATCTGCTTCACTTCATCACGATCGCGCCAGGCCAGCAGCACTTTACCAATCGCGGTGCTGTAAAGCGGATTACGACGACCAATCCGTGAATACATGCGCAAATTGTACATAGAGTCAATTTTGTGGATGTAAACAATGCTGTCTTCGTCCAGTGCGCCAAGGTGGATGGTTTCTTTCGTCAGGCGGGAGATTTCGCGCATCTGGATATCTGCGCTACGAATGAGATCGACGTTTTGTAAGGCACGAGCCCCCAACTCAAACAATTTCAGGGTCAGAGAATATTTCTCCGACTCCCCTTCCTGCGCCACATACCCCAGGGTTTTCATGGTCTGTAAAAAGCGATAAACGGTGCTTTTTGACATCATGACGCGCTGTGACAGCTCGGTTATCCCTATTTCGCGCTCTTCGCCCAGCGCCTGTAAAATGCCAAAAACCTTCAGTACAGAAGATACAGAATCAGGCTGTTTATCCAGATCTGCGTTAGCCATTTATCACCTCATTGCGAGTGTTTTATAAAAATCAGAACTGTTTTTTATTATAATTTCGCGCCTGGGTGGTCGCAATCCATCTTTTGCCGGTTAGTTACAATTCTGCGACATCCGCCGTGAATATCAGTGCTAGAATCATAACCCTGTTGATTATCATCCAAAGATATAAAATTCCTATGCCAAAAGTTCAGGCCGATGGCCTGCCGTTGCCTCAGCGATACGGCGCGATTTTAACCATTATTATCGGTATTTCGATGGCGGTCCTCGACGGCGCTATCGCCAACGTCGCCTTGCCAACTATTGCTACTGATCTTCACGCCACGCCAGCCAGTTCTATTTGGGTGGTGAATGCCTATCAAATCGCGATTGTCGTCTCCCTGCTTTCGTTTTCGTTTCTGGGAGATATGTTTGGCTATCGACGCATTTATAAATGCGGCCTGGTCGTATTTCTGCTGTCATCGTTGTTCTGTGCCCTTTCTGATTCGCTGCAAATGCTAACTCTGGCGCGTGTAATACAAGGTTTTGGTGGCGCAGCACTAATGAGCGTCAATACTGCTCTTATCCGGCTAATCTATCCACAGCGTTTTCTGGGGCGGGGAATGGGAATTAACTCGTTTATTGTCGCCGTCTCCTCTGCTGCCGGGCCAACTATCGCCGCGGTAATCCTCTCCATCGCGTCATGGAAGTGGCTATTTTTAATCAACGTACCGTTGGGTATTATCGCCCTGCTTCTGGCAATGCGTTTTCTGCCACCTAATGGTTCTCGTGCCAGTAAACCACGTTTTGACCTGCCCAGCGCCGTGATGAACGCGTTAACATTTGGTCTGCTTATTACCGCGTTGAGTGGTTTTGCTCAGGGGCAATCGCTGACGTTGATTGGTGTAGAACTGGCGGTAATGGTTGTCGTTGGTATTTTCTTTATTCGTCGTCAGCTTTCTCTTCCCGTGCCGCTGTTGCCAGTGGATTTACTGCGTATTCCGCTTTTTTCACTGTCTATTTGCACGTCTATTTGCTCTTTCTGCGCACAGATGCTGGCAATGGTCTCCCTGCCCTTTTATCTGCAAACGGTGCTCGGACGTAGTGAAGTGGAAACAGGTCTACTTCTGACCCCATGGCCGCTGGCAACAATGGTGATGGCACCGCTGGCAGGTTATCTGATAGAACGCGTGCATGCTGGGTTACTTGGAGCTTTAGGGTTGTTTATTATGGCGGCGGGGCTTTTTTCGCTGGTTCTCTTGCCTGCTTCACCTGCCGATATCAATATCATCTGGCCTATGATCTTGTGCGGTGCCGGTTTTGGATTATTCCAGTCACCCAATAACCACACCATTATTACTTCCGCCCCGCGGGAACGTAGCGGCGGTGCCAGTGGCATGTTAGGTACGGCTCGTCTGCTTGGTCAGAGTAGTGGCGCAGCGTTGGTGGCACTGATGTTAAATCAGTTTGGTGATAATGGTACGCACGTCTCGCTGATGACCGCGGCTATTCTGGCAGTAATCGCTGCCGGTGTTAGTGGTTTACGGATCACCCAGCCACGATCCCAGGCATAAAAAAAGCGCGTCAACCTGGACGCGCTTTTTGAGTATTTATTTCATCTTACTTCAGGTATTCACCCGTGCGCAGAGCCTCAATACGTTTATCCAGCGGCGGGTGGGTCATGAACAGCTCGCTCAGCGATTTTGACTTACCGTTAATGCAGAAAGCCATCATGCTGGTTGCTTCTTGCGGTTCATAGCTGGTTTTCAGGCGCTGTAGCGCAGCAATCATTTTTTCACGGCCAACCAATTTGGCTGAACCGGCATCAGCGTGAAATTCACGGTGACGCGAGAACCACATGGTGATAATGCTCGCCAGAATACCAAACACTAACTCCAGTACCGTCGCAACTGCAAAGTAGATCAGCGGGTTGCCGTTACTCTCTTCGCCTTCGTCGCGGTTACCGCCCATGAAGCCAGCGGCCAGTTGTGCCAGAATACGGGAAATAAAGATAACAAAGGTGTTCACCACGCCCTGAATCAGCGTCATGGTAACCATGTCACCATTAGCAATGTGGCTAATTTCGTGGGCAATTACCGCCTCGGCTTCATCCGGGCTCATGTTTTGCAACAAACCCGTGCTGACAGCAACCAGAGAGGCATCCCGGCGCGCACCGGTTGCAAAAGCGTTAATGTCCGGCGCATGGTAGATAGCCACTTGTGGCATAGCAATCCCAGCCTGACGCGCCTGGGTTGCAACAGTATTGATCAGCCAACGTTCCCTTTCGTTACGCGGTTGCTCGATCACTTCCCCGCCAACAGATCGTAATGCCATCCATTTGGACATCAGAAGCGAAACGAAGGAACCACCGAAGCCGAACAGCAAGGCCATAATCATCAGCCCCTGAACGCTGCTCGACTGTATCCCTGTCAGGCTCAGTACCAGCCCGAAAACGACCATAACGGCCAGGTTCGTTAGCAGGAAGAGCGCGATTCGCATCATAATTTTCTTTTTACCTCAGTTTAACAAAACGCAATATGCGATACCCACATCGTATGGGTTACTCGACTATTTTCAAGTCTGGATAGAGCGTAAGTCACCAGAAAGACACAACTTTACATTTTGTAGCATCTGATTTACGGCATCTTGCCGCTGTTAAAAAATCAGGCACAATTTCTTGTGCCTGATTGATGTTACTTGACGGGAGCGGGCTGTTCCGCGGGTCTGGCTTTTTCCAGACGCGCCAAATCAAGCGCGATGTTCACTGTCTCATCCAGATATGGATCCGGCTCCTTATAATCTTTTGGCAGATCATCCAGTTTCTTCAATGCCGGTTTTCCTTCGCGTTTAAAGCGATCGTTCAACCGCGCCAGACGCGTCGCATCATCTTCGTTATTCTCTTTTTCACGCACGGCGTAGTTCAGAGAGACGATGTTACGCTTATCCTTCATGGCGTTGAAGCGAGCGATATCCTTCATGATATTCTGGAATTCAGGATCCTTCGCGATACGCGCATTATGTTCCTTCAACAACTCCGGCTCAAATGCCGTTAAGTCTCCTGATTTCACATAGGTTGCTGCGTCGATGCTATCCCACGGCAGCGCATTATCTTCGAATTTCTCACCCGTTTCCGTCTCTTCATTGCCCGTAGGCATGATGATATCTGGCGTTACGCCCTTACGTTGCGTACTGCCACCGTTAACGCGATAGAATTTCTGGATTGTATATTGTACTGAGCCTAACGCAGGCCATTCTGGGCGCAACATCTGATCGTAGATGCGGTTCAGAGAGCGATACTGCTGGACTGTGCCTTTACCAAATGTCGGCTCGCCCACAACCAGCGCGCGACCATAATCCTGCATTGCGGCAGCAAAGATTTCCGAAGCCGAAGCACTGAAACGGTCAACCAGCACCACCAGCGGGCCTTTATAGAAGACCTGGCCGTCGGTATCACTGTCTTCACGGACTTTACCGTTGTTATCGCGAACCTGCACAATCGGACCTGATGGGATAAACAAACCAGAGAGCGATACCGCTTCAGTCAACGCACCGCCACCGTTGCTACGCAGGTCGATGATGACACTGCTGACATTTTGTTTTTCCAGTTTCTGCAGTTGAACTTTGACATCGTCCGTCAAGCCAACATAGAAGCCCGGAATATCCAGCACACCGACTTTTTCTTTGCCAACCGTCTTCACAGACATTTTAACGGCACGGTCTTCCAGACGAATGCGCTCACGCGTCAACGTCACCGTGCGGGTTTTAGTGCCTTTACCCGCAGGTAAAATTTCCAGACGAACCTTACTGCCCTTCGGCCCTTTGATTAAGGCAACAACATCATCAAGACGCCAACCGATCACATCAACCATCGGTTTACCGGTTTGTCCGACCCCGACAATTTTGTCACCAACGCTAATCGCTTTACTTTTCGCAGCCGGACCACCCGCCACCATCGAATTGATAACGGTGTAATCATCATCCATTTGCAACACTGCGCCAATACCTTCCAGCGATAAACTCATTTCAGTATTGAACTGTTCGGTATTGCGCGGGGAAAGGTAGTTGGTATGCGGATCAATTTCGCGTGCGAAAGCCGTCATTGCCAGCGAGAAAACATCTTCGCTGTTAGTTTGCGCCAGGCGGCGAATAGCAAATTTGTAACGACGCGTCAGGGTTTCACGAATTTCTTTATCCGTTTTTCCCGCCAGCTTCAGGCTTAACTCGTCGAATTTAACTTTGCTGTCCCACAGCGCGTTTAACTCAGCCTCATTTTTCGGCCAGGGCGCTTTGCTGCGGTCAAGGTTATAAGAATCATTACCGGTAAAATCCATCGGTTTTTCCAGTACCGACAACGCATACTGGTAACGTTCGAAGCGGCGTTTTTGCGCCAGATTGTAAAGATCGTAGAAAACGTCGAGTTTGCCGGAACGAAGTTCATCGCCCAACTCGGTTTTCTTTTTCGCGAATTGTTCGACATCGCTAGCCAACAGCACGTTGTGGCTGTAATCAAGCAGATTCAGGTAGCGGTCAAAGATTTTGGCCGAGAACGCCTGATCGAGGTCGAATTGTCGATAATGGGAACGGGTGAAGCGCGACGTTACGCGCTCACTCACAGTTGCATGCTGCGTCTCTTCCTTTAATACCGGAATCTGATCAGCACGCGTAATATCTTCTACAGCGAAGGTCTGGCCTGCTATTGCAAGCAGGCCAGCTAACGCGGTAAGCCTAAAAAACATGTTCATGCCTGGCCCGGCCTCCGTTTCAGAACACCAGGTGTTCTGCGCGCACAATCAAAGACATACCCGAATTCAGTTGGACGCGGACGCCGTCTTTGGTGATTTCTAATACGGTGGCATCCATCGCGTTTTGACCAGCTTTCACCTTCAGGGCTTGTCCGACAGTCAGAGCTGAAATGTCAGAAACCGGGGTATGCTGTTCTTCGCGAGGTGCTTTTACTGTTTTTGGCGCTTTCTCAGCCGGTTTTTGCGCACGAGGTTTGCGCTCGGCGCCTTCTTTACGGCGTTGCGCAGCAGGACGTGGTTTACGTTCACGACGTGGTGCATCTTCTTTCTCACCAGCAGCGATGGCAGCTTCGCGTTTTTTAGCTTGCTGTTCAGCACGCTGGGCCTGAACGCGCGCTTTCGCTTCTTCAAGCTGCTTGCGAGCATGTTCTACATGTTGCTCGTCCAGCTCACCGCAAGGGTTGCCGTCAAGATCGACACGCGTCGCGCCTGGTTTAACACCATACAGGTAGCGCCAGCTCGAAGTGTAGAGACGTAAAGCGGATCGCAGTTGCGTTTTGCTCAGGTTCATTTCCCCGGCAACACGATCGACCAAATCCTGAAAAATACCGATTTTCAGCGGACGCGCTTCACCTTCCGCACTGAAACAGTGGGGAAAACGTTCGGCCAGAAACGCGATTACTTCTTTACTGCTATTCAACTTAGGTTGATTTTCCATGAAATTTCCTGATTACAACGGACGTAGCCAACAAGCGCAGGCATGAACAGGCGTCATTATAATGACGCCATCAGTAAATGCTACGTTATCCGTTGATTATCCTGCGACGCTCGCAAAGAATTTTTTGTAATCCGTCGTTGCAAGCACCTTTTCAAGCTGTGCCACAAGCTGACGTAAGCCTTGTTCGTCCTCGTCGGTGAAGCGACCGAAGACGGTACTGTCGATGTCGAGAACGCCAATAATCTGATTTTTCACCACCAACGGTAGAACAATTTCAGAATTACTCGCCGCATCACAGGCAATATGTCCATCGAATGCGTGAACATCCTCGATTCGCTGTACTTCGTTACGGGCAACCGCGGTGCCACACACGCCGCGCCCGATGGGGATCCTTACGCAGGCAATTTTGCCCTGAAACGGTCCGAGAACCAACGTCTCATCTTCGAGTAGATAAAACCCCGCCCAGTTTACGTCGGCCAGACGTTCGTATAATAACGCGCTGGTATTAGCCAGTGTTGCCAGAAAACTGGTTTCTCCCGCCATCAGCGCATTAAAGTCGCGGTTTAAGTCCGCGTAAAATTCTGTTTTGTTCATTATATAATCACTTGGTTGTCTTACCTGGAACTGCCAGCCTATTAAAATAAGCATTAAATGCGTTAATGCTCAAGATCATTCCCATCATGAGTTAAGATTAGTGTTAATTCTTATTACATTTGGCGCGTCATGGCTCTTTACACCCCACAAGTTACGCCAACAAAAAAAATAACAGTGAGATCAATTGGCGAAGCGTTGCCGCGTGGTGATTACCAACGCTGCCCGCAATGTGACATGCTGTTCAGCCTGCCAGAGATAAATTCACACCAAAGTGCCTATTGCCCACGCTGCCAGGCAAAAATCCGTGACGGACGCGACTGGTCGCTAACGCGCCTGGCGGCAATGGCCTTCACAATGCTGTTGCTGATGCCTTTTGCGTGGGGCGAACCACTATTGCATATCTGGTTGTTAGGTATTCGTATTGACGCCAACGTAATGCAAGGCATCTGGCAAATGACCAAACAGGGAGATGCGGTAACGGGCGCAATGGTTTTTTTCTGCGTTATCGGTGCCCCCCTCATTCTGGTGACATCTATTGCCTGGTTGTGGTTTGGTAATCGGCTGGGAATGAATTTACGTCCGGTGTTGCTGATGCTTGAGCGGCTGAAAGAGTGGGTAATGCTGGATATCTACCTGGTCGGCATTGCCGTTGCCTCTATAAAGGTGCAGGACTATGCCCATATCCAGGCCGGTGCCGGCCTATTCTCTTTTGTAGCGCTGGTGATTTTAACGACGGTGACGTTGTCACATCTTAATGTTGAACAGTTGTGGGAGCGATTTTACCCTGAACGCCCTGCCACGCGTAGGGATAAAAAACTACGCGTTTGTCTGGGGTGTCACTTTACCGGCTACCCTGATCCGCGCGGTCGCTGTCCCCGTTGCCATATCCCGCTTCGCCTGCGTCGCCATCATAGTATTCAAAAATGTTGGGCGGCGCTGTTAGCTTCAATCATCTTGTTGTTTCCTGCCAATCTGTTACCTATTTCGATCATTTATCTGAACGGTGGTCGACAAGAAGATACGATCCTTTCCGGGATTATGTCGCTGGCGAACAGCAATATTGCCGTTGCCGGAATCGTATTTATCGCCAGTATTCTGGTGCCATTTACCAAAGTGATTGTTATGTTCACTTTATTGTTGAGCATTCATTTTAAGTGCCAACAGGGGTTACGTACGCGAATAATGTTACTGCGAATAGTGACCTGGATTGGCCGCTGGTCGATGCTGGATCTGTTTGTCATTTCTTTAACCATGTCGCTGATTAATCGCGATCAAATCCTCGCTTTTACTATGGGACCGGCTGCGTTTTATTTCGGCGCAGCGGTTATTTTGACTATTCTTGCAGTGGAATGGCTGGACAGCCGCTTACTTTGGGATGCACATGAGTCAGGAAACGCCCGCTTCGACGACTGAAGCGCAAATTAAAACTAAACGCCGTATCTCACCTTTCTGGCTACTGCCATTCATCGCGCTAATGATAGCCGGTTGGCTAATTTGGGGGAGTTATCAGGATCGAGGCAATACCGTCACCATCGATTTTATGTCGGCGGATGGCATTGTTCCGGGTCGCACACCTGTTCGCTATCAGGGCGTTGAAGTCGGAACGGTGCAGGATGTCAGTCTGAGCGACGATCTGCGTAAGATTGAAGTGAAGGTCAGCATCAAGTCCGATATGAAAGATGCGTTGCGCGAAGAGACGCAGTTCTGGCTGGTGACGCCAAAAGCTTCGCTGGCAGGTGTTTCCGGGCTGGATGCGCTGGTCGGCGGAAACTATATCGGCATGATGCCAGGTAAAGGTAAAGAGCAAGATCACTTTGTCGCCCTCGATACCCAGCCCAAATATCGGCTGGATAATGGTGATCTTATGATCCATCTGCAAGCCCCCGATCTTGGTTCGCTGAACAGCGGCTCGTTGGTCTATTTCCGCAAAATCCCGGTGGGGCGAGTCTATGACTATGCGATCAATCCCAATAAGCAAGGCGTGGTGATTGATGTCCTGATTGAGCGGCGCTTTACCGACCTGGTGAAAAAAGGCAGTCGCTTCTGGAACGTTTCTGGCGTTGATGCCAATGTCAGTATCAGTGGCGCGAAGGTGAAACTGGAAAGTCTGGCTGCTCTGGTTAACGGTGCGATTGCCTTCGACTCGCCGGAAGAGTCGAAACCAGCCGATCCGGAAGATACCTTTGGTCTGTATGAAGATCTCGCCCACAGCCAGCGTGGGGTGCTCATAAAACTGGATCTGCCAAACGGAGTCGGATTAAGCGCCGATTCAACGCCGCTCATGTACCAGGGACTGGAAGTCGGGCAACTGACCAAACTGAATTTAAATCCAGGTGGCAAAGTTACTGGTGAAATGACCGTTGATCCCAGCGTAGTTACCCTACTTCGTGAAAATACTCGCATTGAGTTACGTAACCCGAAATTATCCCTCAGCGATGCCAATCTGAGTTCCCTACTGACCGGCAAAACCTTCGAACTGGTGCCAGGTAATGGCGAGCCACGCAAAGAGTTTGTTGTTGTGCCTGGCGAGAAAGCCCTGCTGCATGAACCGGATGTTATGACGCTGACCCTGACCGCGCCGGAAAGTTACGGTATTGATGCCGGTCAGCCGTTAATTCTGCATGGTGTACAGGTAGGCCAGGTAATTGAACGTAAACTTACCAGCAAAGGCGTCACCTTTACCGTTGCCATCGAACCGCAGCATCGTGAACTGGTAAAAGGTGACAGCAAATTTGTCGTTAATAGCCGTGTTGACGTGAAAGTGGGACTGGATGGCGTCGAGTTCCTCGGTGCCAGCGCCTCAGAATGGCTCAACGGTGGCATCCGCATTCTGCCGGGCGAAAAAGGCGAGATGAAAGCCAGCTATCCGCTGTATGCCAATCTGGAAAAAGCCCTGGAAAACAGCCTGAGCGATTTGCCTACAACGACCGTGAGTTTGAGCGCGGAAACGCTGCCAGATGTGCAGGCGGGATCGGTAGTGCTGTACCGCAAATTTGAGGTTGGTGAAGTTATTACCGTACGTCCTCGGGCCAATGCCTTTGATATCGATCTGCATATTAAGCCGGAATATCGCAATCTCCTGACCAGCAACAGTGTGTTCTGGGCGGAAGGTGGCGCAAAAGTTCAGCTTAACGGCAGCGGCCTGACCGTACAGGCATCACCGCTTTCACGGGCATTAAAGGGGGCTATCAGTTTCGATAACCTCAGCGGTGCCAGCGCCAGTCAGCGTAAAGGCGACAAGCGAATTCTATATGCTTCCGAAACAGCCGCTCGTGCGGTTGGCGGGCAGATTACGCTCCATGCTTTCGATGCCGGAAAACTGGCTGTTGGTATGCCAATTCGCTATCTCGGTATTGATATCGGGCAGATCCAGACGCTGGATCTGATCACCGCACGCAATGAAGTACAGGCAAAAGCGGTGCTCTATCCGGAATATGTCCAGACCTTCGCCCGCGGAGGTACGCGCTTCTCGGTGGTCACACCACAGATTTCGGCAGCGGGCGTTGAGCACCTTGATACCATCCTTCAGCCGTATATCAATGTCGAACCTGGTCGGGGTAATCCTCGCCGTGACTTTGAGTTGCAAGAAGCCACCATTACCGATTCTCGTTACCTTGATGGCTTAAGCATTATTGTTGAAGCGCCAGAAGCCGGGTCATTAGGCATTGGTACTCCGGTACTGTTCCGTGGTCTGGAAGTAGGTACGGTTACCGGAATGACGCTGGGGACATTGTCAGATCGGGTGATGATTGCGATGCGCATCAGTAAGCGATACCAGCACCTGGTGCGTAACAATTCCGTCTTCTGGCTGGCATCGGGCTACAGTCTGGACTTTGGCCTGACGGGTGGTGTGGTGAAAACCGGCACCTTTAATCAGTTTATCCGTGGAGGGATCGCCTTCGCTACCCCACCAGGAACGCCACTGGCACCGAAAGCTCAGGAAGGCAAACACTTCCTGTTGCTGGAAAGCGAACCGAAAGAGTGGCGTGAATGGGGCACCGCCCTGCCTCGTTAATCTCCTCCTGCTCCGGCGTGCCTGCGCCGGAGCGTTTATGCTAAACTGCGCGCCTGTTTTTTTCCGCTGGTACATACTTGTGGCTCAACACACCGTTTATTTCCCGGACGCCTTTCTGACGCAAATGCGCGAAGCGATGCCTTCGACACTCTCTTTTGATGATTTTCTCGCCGCCTGCCAGCGCCCGTTGCGCCGCAGCATTCGCGTTAATACGCTGAAAATCTCCGTTGCTGATTTCCTGCAATTAACCGCACCTTACGGCTGGACGTTAACACCGGTTCCCTGGTGTAAGGAAGGTTTCTGGATTGAACGCGACGATGAAGAGGCATTACCGTTGGGCAGCACCGCCGAACATTTAAGTGGCCTGTTTTATATTCAGGAAGCCAGTTCGATGTTACCGGTTGCGGCGTTGTTTGCCGATGGTAACTCCCCGCAACGGGTGATGGATGTGGCGGCTGCGCCGGGATCAAAAACCACGCAGATTGCTGCGAGTATGAATAATGAAGGCGCGATCCTTGCCAATGAGTTTTCCGCCAGCCGGGTAAAGGTGTTATATGCCAATATCAGCCGCTGCGGTATCAGTAACGTAGCTTTAACGCATTTTGATGGCCGCGTGTTTGGTGCAGCGTTGCCAGAAATGTTCGACGCCATTTTGCTGGATGCTCCCTGCTCCGGTGAAGGTGTGGTACGTAAAGACCCCGACGCGCTGAAAAACTGGTCACCGGAAAGCAACCTGGAAATCGCCGCCACCCAGCGTGAACTGATTGACAGTGCATTTCATGCCTTACGTCCTGGCGGTACGCTGGTTTACTCGACCTGTACCTTAAACCGTGACGAAAACGAAGCCGTTTGCCTGTGGCTGAAAGAGACTTATCCCGATGCAGTAGAGTTTTTGCCGTTGGGCGATCTCTTCCCTGATGCAAAAAAAGCGCTGACCGAAGAAGGCTTCTTGCACGTCTTCCCACAAATTTATGACTGCGAAGGCTTCTTCGTTGCTCGTCTGCGTAAAACTCAGGCCATTCCTGCCTTACCCGCACCGAAATACAAAGTGGGCAATTTCCCGTTTAGCCCAGTGAAAGATCGCGAAACCGCACAAATTCGGCAGGCGGCTGCGAATGTTGGCTTACAGTGGGACAAAAACCTGCGTCTCTGGCAGCGTGATAAAGAAATCTGGTTATTCCCGGTGGGCATTGAAGCGTTGATCGGTAAAGTCCGATTTTCTCGTCTGGGAGTAAAACTTGCCGAAACGCATAACAAAGGTTACCGCTGGCAGCATGAAGCGGTCATTGCCCTTGCCTCACCCGACCACGCTAACGCGTTTGAACTAACACCACAAGAAGCAGAAGAGTGGTATCGTGGGCGCGATGTTTACCCGCAGACCGCACCAACCGGGGATGATGTGTTGGTCACCTTCCAGCGCCAGCCAATCGGTTTAGCCAAACGTATTGGCTCGCGACTGAAAAACAGTTACCCGCGTGAGCTAGTGCGCGACGGAAAACTTTTTACGGGTAAAGCCTGACAGTACACAAAAAGCGCACGTTTTGACTGGCGAATCTGACTGCCTTGACTAGGCTGAAAAATGGTGCGATCGGACTGGTCGTACCACAACCAGCACTTCAATGGAGAGCACGAAGATGAAAACCAGTGTGCGCATAGGCGCTTTTGAAATCGATGACGGCGAGTTACACGGCGAATCGCCTGGTGACCGAACGTTGACCATTCCCTGTAAATCTGACCCGGATTTATGTATGCAACTGGATGCCTGGGACGCCGACACCAGCATTCCTGCCCTGCTAAACGGCGAACACTCTGTCCTTTACCGTACCCGCTACGATCAACAGTCCGATGCCTGGATTATGCGTCTTGCCTGATCCAAAAAGAACCCGTCGGCATGACGGGTTATTTATCCCGGTTATTTTCCCGTTGTAAAATCTCTCCTAAACTTAACGGTACGGCAACGCACTTCGAGGATGAAATGTTCGCGCTGGTACTTTTTGTTTGCTATCTGGACGCTGGTTGTGAAGATATTGTGGTTGATGTCTACAATACGGAACAGCAGTGCCTCTACTCAATGGACGATCAACGGATCCGCCACGGTGGCTGTTTTCCCGTTGAAGATTTCATTGATGGGTTCTGGCGGCCTGCGCAAGATTACAGTGACTTTTAATTACTGGAGTCGTTCCAACGTGAGTGTTCCACCAAAGACCGCGCCGGTATCAATATAATGCAAGTTACCGATATCTACGCGATGGCGTAATGGCGTATGACCAAACCAGAAATGATCAGCGCCGGTAATTCCCTGCCCTTTTCGGCCTTCACGCAATCGCGAGCGACTCCACAACACCTGATGCAGATCGACTTCCTTATGCCACTCATAAATATCATTGGGGTAATCCGCATGGGCGATGACATGCAGTCCGCTACTACAGCTTAATTCAATTATCCACGGCAAAGACCCGCACTTTTCCAGCGCCCTTCTCGCTTGCTCACGTTGGTGCTCTGTCAGTGCGGCAAACCAGTCGCCACCATTCATAAACCACAAAGACATCTGCTGCGATGCCAGCGCATCCATCGCCATCTGCTCATGATTGCCTCTTACCGCCCTGACCCAGCGTTGATCCAGTAATTGCAGGCAACGCAAACTCTCCGGGCCACGATCGATAACGTCACCAACCGAGATTAACAAGTCTTGCCACGGGTCAAACCGGCAGAACCATAATTTCTCTCGCAGTTGCGCCAGGCAGCCATGAATATCACCCACCAGCCAAATATGTCGCCACTGACTACCATCAATTCTCTGATAGATGTGGCCTGCCTGTTTCATCAATTCCTTACTCCCGCGCATAAGATCACATTATTTTAACAAAAATGTTAAAAAAGCCTGGACTGAAGCAGTAGAGTGTGTGTTATGGTTGATTGTGAAGTCAGTGAGGGAAAAGCAGTAATGCCATTATCAAACTGGCTTTATAGATAAAAAGAGACCGAACACGATTCCTGTATTCGGTCCAGGGAAATGGCTCTTGGGAGAGAGCCGTGCGCTAAAAGTTGGCATTAATGCAGGCTTAGTTGCCTTGCCTTTTAAGAATAGATGACGACGCCAGGTTTTCCAGTCCGCGCGTAAAGTGGTCAGAAAAAAAGCGCGTTTATCATCCTCTAAAATGTTAAAAACCGCCCATTCTGGTGAAAGCACCCGGGCGGTTTTTTATTTAAAATCAAAAAATTACTATAGATAATTAACAGAGTCTCTCAGCTCTTTCAATAAACGGTGCCAGACTCACTTTTTCACCTGGTTTATTGGGATCATCAATCTGGATCACCGAAATGGGCTGGGCTTTAGTCTTCCCGCTGGCTACTTCCTTTTGTGCGATATCGTTTAAAGGATACTGCACCAGGGTACTTGGGTTAATGACATACAAAGCATTGCCCGGACGACAGGTCAGCATCACCTCTTCGCGATTAAACGCCCATTTGTCTTTACCCATTTCAAAACGGCTGACGGTAATCACCTGCGGAGCCGCCAACGCCGCTGCCGAACTGGTGAGTAACAGAAACGCCAGAATACTTTTTTTCATCATTTTCGTAATCCATCAAAAAGGTTCGAGAGTCGCAAGCAGGCTGATAATCACCAGCACTACCGCACCTATCGCCCATTCGAGTTTAGTCATCCACACAAACCAGGGTGCCGCACGGTCTTCGTCCTGCCCCATGCGCGGAACAAGAACATAACGATTTGCCAGCGCGATGGCCACCATAACCATTACCAGTATGACTTTAAGTAATAAAAGCTGCCCCCAGTACGTCGCAAGTGTGGGGGAAAATCCAGTGATTAACAATGTATTAAGCACACCACTGCCCAGTACACCTATCACAGCAAAATGTCCACACCGGGAAAATCGCATCAGTGCATGAATGGCCTCACGTCGCCAACGCCCTTTCACCAACTGCATACACCAGACGACCGGCAGCAAGCCACCAAACCATGCCGCCGCACAGATCAGATGTACGGCGTGATTCGTCTGATGGATTTTCGCCGTTAATCCTTCGTTTAATGTCGCGTGTCCTACTCCCGCCATCAAAATAAATTGCGCGGTAGTTAACATAAACAACAGACGAGGCATATTCCGTGGTTGCATCAGAGCCACGGTCAGCGTAACGAGGGCGAGAACGATTTGCCAAATCCAGACACCACCAAACTGTGTTTGTAATACCGACAACCAAATGTTCAACGACACCACATCCGGCCATCCCGCGCCCATCAACCCTCCCTGAACGGCGAACATCGCAGCGGCACTGCTCAAACTCCAGACGGCGGCGTGCTGTTGTATACGCAGAAAACGTTTCGTCAGTAATCGACGAATTGTTACTGGTGCCAGCCATGCTCCATACATCGCGAAGCCAAAGACCAGCATCAGGGAGATAAAATGGATAAATCGTAGTGCGACCCAGGTAAACGCCAACATGCTTTATTTCACTGTAAAGGTGTATTGCCCTTTGGTTTTATGCCCGTCCACCGAAACAACATGCCAGTTAACGATATAACTCCCGGGCTTCAGGGCGTCGGCAAGCGGAACAATCAATTGGGTTTTGTCCTGTTCATTACGCTTCGCGGGTAACGTTTTAATATTTTCATTCTTTGAGCCAATGACTTTTGCGCCGCTGAACCCGGGTTCAATACTTTCAGAGAAGTTTAAAGTAATGGCCTGTGGAGCAGCGATAACCTCCGCATTCGCCGCAGGATACTGATGCGTCAAGTGCGCATGCGCCCAGGCAGAAGGTACTCCCAGCGAAGCTGTCAGAAATGTCAGCGCATAACGAAGGGAACGTGCAGTTGAAGCCATATTATCTATTCCTTTTTGTAATAACTTTTTTACAGAGCATAACCTTGTCTAATGATAGAGTCGAGGATCATCAATTCCGGCTTGCCATCCTGGCTAACTCTTAGTAACTTTTGCCCGCGATTAATGAGGAGACACAGCATGTTGAAGAATCTGGCCAAACTGGATCAAACTGAAATGGATAAAGTTAATGTCGATCTGGCGGCCGCCGGGGTAGCATTTAAAGAACGTTACAATATGCCGGTGATTGCTGAAGCGGTTGAACGTGAACAACCAGAACACCTGCGAAGCTGGTTTCGTGAGCGCCTTATCGCCCACCGTCTCACCTCTGTAAATCTGTCACGTTTACCTTACGAACCTAAACTTAAATAAACCTTATATTAAGTTACACTTCCTTACATGATGCCTGCTAAATTATGAGTATTTTCTTATTCTCACCAATATTTGCGGACACTGTGAAAAGGAAGTCATCATGTCATACAGGAAAGTCGCAGCAGCACAATATGAGCCTCGTAAAGCCTCACTCACTGAGCAGGTAGCCCATCATCTGGAGTTCGTGAGGGCTGCCGCCAGACAGCAGTGTGAACTTTTGGTTTTCCCCTCGCTTTCTCTACTGGGATGTGATTATAAACGACGCCCTCTTCCTGCCCCGCCCGACCTCTCGCTATTAGACCCGCTTTGTTATGCCGCAATGACTTATCGAATGACCATTATTACCGGCCTTCCCGTTGAATATAACGATCGATTTATTCGTGGAATTGCCGTATTTGCACCGTGGATGAATGCGCCAGCAATTTATCATCAAAGTCACGGAGCATGCCTGGGGCGACATTCCAAAACCATCACGGTGGTGGATGGACAACCTGAAGGTATTGATATGGACCCGAGCTGCTCACTCTTTACCACCGGTCAGTGCATCAGCGAGCCAGATTTATTGACTTCTACTCGCCACTTACAATTTTTCTCACATCAATATTCCATCGCTGTTCTAATGGCTAATGCCCGCGGTAATAGTGCATTGTGGGATGAATATGGTCGCCTCATCGTCCGCGCCGATTACGGTTCGTTATTGTTAGTTGGTCAGCGCACATCGCAGGGTTGGCAAGGCGATATCATTCCATTACGCTAGGCGTTTTCGACCCGGAGTTTTGCCATGTTGCGTATTATCGATACTGAAACCTGCGGTTTACAGGGAGGGGTCGTGGAGATTGCCTCTGTTGATGTTGTTGACGGGAAAATCGTTAACCCTATGAGCCACCTGGTTCGCCCCGACCGCCCTATCACTCCGCAGGCTATGGCGATCCACCGTATTACTGAAGCCATGGTTGCTGACAAACCGTGGATTGAAGACGTGCTCCCACACTACTACGGTAGTGAATGGTATGTCGCCCACAACGCCAGCTTTGACCGCCGTGTACTGCCTGAAATGCCCGGTGAGTGGATCTGCACGATGAAATTGGCCCGTCGTTTGTGGCCGGGGATCAAGTACAGCAACATGGCGCTGTATAAAACACGTAAGCTCAATGTGCAAACGCCGCCGGGGCTGCATCACCACCGTGCGCTGTATGACTGTTACATCACCGCGGCCTTACTTATCGATATTATGAACACATCCGGCTGGACGGTAGAACAAATGGCGGATATCACCGGGCGTCCGTCATTGTTAACGACATTCACGTTTGGCAAGTATCGCGGCAAAGCGGTATCAGAAGTTGCAGAGCGCGATCCGGGCTATCTGCGCTGGTTGTTTAATAACCTCGACAGTATGAGCCCGGAACTGCGTTTAACCTTGAAGCACTATTTGGCGGATGCTTAAGCCGCTGGCTGACCAGGTAATGTTCCCTGCGCCAGCGCGACCAGAAAAGCATATTCCATTGCCACACCTTCGTAAGATTTAAAGCGACCGGATTTGCCGCCATGCCCCGAGTCCATGTCGGTACATAACAGCAACAGATGGTCGTCTGTTTTAAGCTCGCGCAATTTAGCCACCCATTTTGCCGGTTCCCAGTATTGCACCTGTGAATCGTGTAAACCTGTCGTCACCAGCAAATGTGGGTAAGCCTGCGCCGTGACATTGTCATACGGGCTGTAGCTTTTCATGTACTCGTAATATTGTAGATCCTGCGGATTCCCCCACTCTTCAAACTCGCCCGTAGTGAGCGGAATCGACTCATCAAGCATCGTCGTCACCACATCGACAAACGGCACCTGGGCAATAACGCCGTGGAACAATTCTGGTCGTTCATTGATAGCGACCCCCATCAACATGCCACCCGCGCTACCACCCATCGCATAACAGAGCGAAGGAGAACCGTAACCCAGCTTTAACAGTGCGTCGCAGGCATCAAGATAATCATTGAAAGTATTTTTCTTTTTCAGGAACTTGCCATCTTCGTACCACTGCTGTCCCAGTTCACCACCGCCACGAACATGCACAATGGCGTAGACAAAGCCGCGATCCAACAAACTCAGGCGACTAAAACTGAAATCGGCATCAATACTTGCGCCGTAAGAACCATATCCGTACACCAGCAGCGGGTTGTGCCCTTTGCGGAAATGTTTGCGATGATAAACCAACGAAACCGGAACTTCGACGCCATCACGGGCGGTGATCCACAGGTGTTCACTACGGTAATTCTCTGCATCAAAACCGGGCACTTCAGTTTGTTTTAATACGCGGCGTTCACCGGTGTCCATATCCAGTTCAAACAGCGTGTCTGGCGTGGTCATGGAGGAATAGCCGTAACGCAATCGCGAAGTTTCAGGTTCCGGATTATAGGCAATCCAGGTGACGTAAGCCGGATCGTCAAAAGCAATACCGATAACTTCCCGCGTTTTGCGATTGATTTGCCGCAGACTGGTTAACCCACGCTGGCGCTCTTCAACCACCAGCCAGTCGGTAAACAGCGTAAATCCTTCCAGCATGATGTTATCGCGTGGCGGAATTAACTCTTCCCACTGCTGCTCTTCACGCATTCGGGTACGATATAAACCAAAGTTTTTGCCGTTACGGTTAGAGCGTAGATAAAAGCGGTGCTGATAATGATCGAGACTGTATTCGTGATCTTTACGCCGCGGCAAAAAGACAAACGGTTCTGCATCGGCCAGCTCGGCATCCAGCAGACGAACTTCACTGGTCGTGGCGCTGGCAAGGTGAATAACCACATAGTGTTTTGATGTCGTTTTATGCAGACTGACATAAAACGTATCGTCTTTTTCTTCGTAGATCAGTTTATCTTGCGATGCCGGAGTCCCGATGGCGTGCCGCCAGACCTGATAAGGCAGCAGAGTTACCGGATGCTTACGCACATAATAAAAAGTCCATGAGTCATTCGCCCAGACAAAGCTGGGTTCCACATTATCCAGCAGTTCGGGATACCAGTTGCCCGTTTCAAGATTGCGAAAACGGATGCCGTACTGGCGTCGGGAAAGGAAATCTTCTGCCAGCGCCATAATGGTGTTATCGGGCGTTATAGCCATGCCGCCCATAGAATAAAATTCACTGTGTGCCGCCCGCTTGTTGGCATCAAGCAACGTTTCCCATTCGTCCCACTCTTCAGTGAATGCAGACTGGCGTTGATAAATGGCATATTCACTGCCGGGTTCATAAATATGCCGGTAACGATAACCGTTTTTAATATAAGGCGCAGAGACTTCTCTTTGCGGGATACGCTCAATGATTTCTTTTAGTATCCGATCCTGCAGGGCTTGTTGCGAAGCCATCACCTGGTGCCCGTAACTATTTTCCTGTTGCAGGTAATTCAGTACTTCCGGCTGCGAGCGCGTGTCGTCCCGCAACCAGTAGTAATTGTCGATACGCGTATCACCATGAAGCGTCATGGCATGGGGAATTCGAGCAGCTTTTGGTAGCATGTTATTGTTCTTTCTGGTTGAAGCATCTTATAAGGGTGGCAAAACTCACCCGGGATGCAAGCGAAACAGGACAGTCATTGCAGCGATGATGACACGTTATGAAGTGAAAATCGAAAGGTAGCAGGCAGATAAAATCAGTCGGTTCAACTAGCTGTGCGAGTTTGTATAGCCCGAAAAACGTAAATATAGGGCTATACAGAGAGAAGGATTATTCAGACAAAGTACGCTTTTGCTGTTCGATATCGCGTTCGATCCCTTCGCGAACATCCTGGGGAATTTTCAGCGCGTCGCCCAGTGCATTCAGGTAACTACGCTCCATAAAATGGTCAATATCAATAGCTGCACAGCTCAGGAAATAGATTTCCAGCGCCTCTTCTTCGTTTCGAACCCCCAGGGCCAGACGCTGAGGATCCAATGGCTGTTCGATTGCCTGCTCGATAAGAACACGGCCCTGCTCTTCTACACCCGCTTCACGCAATTGCTGATCGATAGCCGCACGCTCTTTGGCATCAATATGACCATCACTTTTAGCGGCAAATACCAGCGCGAGGATCAAACGTTCCGTGCGCTCATCCAGCGGCGTGCTCTGGGTGCCGAATTGCGGTTCGTTCTGGTGCGCCGCGCGAATTTTATCTTTGTATTTGTTCCACAGCACCGTACCAGCCACCGCGCCACCGCCTACCAGCAACGCGTTCGTGCCATACTTCGTTAAAAGTTTACGTGCTGATTTATTCGCTACCAGTAACCCAGCCAGCCCGCCTAATGCGCCCGGCACTAAAAGTTTGCCCAATCCCTGATCCGTAGACGAGGAGGTAGAAGAACTGTTTTGCCCGAGAAGGGATTGCAGTTGATTTAACCAGTTAGCCATGTTTGCTCCTCAATAACCATTTTAATGCCTGTAGCATAGCGGATGAGGATGTCAGAAAGTGTATATTGAGGCAAAAGATGCGCAAATTAGCGGACAGCAAGGAAGCCAGCCACGGAAAATGGTGATCGGGTTATTTAGGGTAATTGCGATGGTAGAGGTTTGTAGCCGTAATTGGAGTTGCCTTATGCTGATTGCCTGATGCGACGCTGTCGCGCCTTATCAGGCCTGCGGGATCTGGTGCGTTATAGAGCGGATAAGACGCTCGCGCCGCATCCGCCAGGGGTTATGTGCAATGACTGACAGCAATTAACGACGCTGGTAATCCGCCATTCCCGCTTTACAGTCCACATTAACCAGATAATGAATATCAGCGCTTTTACCACGCACTGTCAGCGGAACTGACCATTTATCATCTTTACCCTGAATATCCTGCACACTGACCCACGCTACCGGATCGGCCTGACCAACGATTTTTTGATCGTCTGCCCAGCGCGCGACGCGGTTTTGTTGATAATCGCGTTTTACACTCGCAGCGATTCCGGCTGCATCCAGACCTTCACACTTTGGGAAAGTGACCGACTTGCTGGCTTCGTTATTTGCAGCGAAAACTGATGCACAGGCAGAAAGCAGTAACAGCCCCAACAACGCCCCTCTTTTTTTCATGTTTTTCTCCATAGCACAATGATTCAGGAGAAAGCATGGTACAAATTATCAGGAGCGCAAGTGGCTTCAGGCGGCGTGTGTCTCATCTGCCACATCAGAGCGACTACCGACCACCTGGGGAGACGGTAATTTACCAGTTTTCAGAATCGTGCTAAGCACATCTTTCTGTTCTGCCAGCCACAGCGAAAGCGCTTCACGTTGCTCGTCTTCCATTTGTACTGGAGAACTTGTCAGCCAGGTGTCGAGCAGATCCGCCGTATCAAGCATTTTGTCATAAGCATCGGCTTCCTTTTTGCTGGTAAACGACATCTTCTCTTCGCCCTCACGAATGACTACGTATTTAATTTCAACCGCCATTTGCAGCCTCTCACAATAACTGTAATTTTATACAGTATAATTCTTTTCGGTCTTGAAATCAACACGAGCAATCAAGCAATAAAGACATACGCAAACGTTTTCGTTTATACTGCGCGCGGAATTAATCAGGGGATATTCGTTATGACGTTATTAGGCACTGCGCTGCGTCCGGCAGCAACTCGCGTGATGTTATTAGGCTCCGGTGAACTGGGTAAAGAAGTGGCCATCGAGTGCCAACGCCTCGGTGTAGAAGTGATTGCGGTCGATCGCTATGCCGACGCGCCAGCCATGCATGTCGCGCATCGTTCTCATGTCATCAATATGCTGGATGGCGATGCGTTGCGCCGTGTGGTTGAACTGGAAAAACCGCACTATATCGTGCCGGAGATCGAAGCTATTGCCACCGATATGCTGATCCAGCTTGAAAAGGAAGGGTTGAATGTTGTCCCCTGCGCTCGTGCGACTCAGCTAACGATGAATCGCGAAGGGATCCGTCGCCTGGCGGCAGAAGAACTTCAGCTTCCCACTTCAACGTATCGTTTTGCCGATAGCGAAAGTCTTTTCCGCGAGGCGGTTACCGCCATTGGCTATCCCTGTATCGTTAAACCGGTCATGAGTTCTTCCGGCAAGGGGCAGACGTTTATTCGCTCTGCCGACCAGCTTGCTCAGGCGTGGGAGTACGCCCAGCAAGGTGGTCGCGCCGGGGCGGGACGCGTGATTGTTGAAGGCGTGGTTAAGTTTGACTTTGAGATTACCCTACTAACCGTCAGTGCGGTGGATGGCGTCCATTTCTGTGCACCAATAGGTCATCGTCAGGAAGATGGTGACTATCGAGAATCCTGGCAACCGCAGCAAATGAGTCCACTGGCTCTGGAACGTGCGCAGGAGATTGCCCGCAAAGTGGTGCTGGCGCTGGGCGGCTATGGTCTGTTTGGTGTGGAGTTGTTTGTCTGTGGCGATGAGGTGATTTTCAGTGAAGTCTCCCCTCGCCCGCATGACACCGGGATGGTGACGTTAATTTCTCAGGATCTCTCGGAATTTGCCCTGCATGTACGCGCGTTCCTCGGACTGCCTGTTGGCGGGATTCGTCAGAATGGCCCTGCCGCTTCTGCTGTTATCCTGCCGCAACTGAGCAGTCAGAATGTCACGTTTGATAATGTGCAGAATGCCGTTGGCGCAGGTTTGCAGATTCGTTTATTTGGTAAGCCGGAAATTGATGGCAGCCGTCGTCTGGGTGTGACGCTGGCTACAGCGGAGAGCATTGATGAGGCAATTGAACGCGCGAAGCACGCCGCCGCACAGGTGAAAGTACAAGGTTAAGTCCGTCAGAAACACGCTGCAAAAATGCCCGATCATGGATCGGGCATTTTGACTTTTACAGCTTCGCGCCTTCTACTGCTTCACGTGCCAGCTTAGTGATGCGGTCGTAATCGCCTGCTTCCAGCGCATCCGCCGGAACCAGCCATGAACCACCGATACACAGCACGCTTTTCAGCGCCAGGTAGTCACGGTAGTTAGCCGGAGAAATACCACCAGTCGGGCAGAAACGAACCTGGGAGAACGGGCCTGCGATCGCCTGCAGTGCTTTCACGCCGCCATTAGCTTCCGCCGGGAAGAATTTGAACTCTTTCAGGCCGTAGTCCATACCCAGCATCAGTTCAGAAACAGTGCTGATACCTGGAATCAGAGGAATGGAGCCTTCAGTTGCTGCTTTCAGCAGTGGTTCAGTCAGACCCGGGCTAATAGCGAACTGTGCGCCTGCTTCGGTCACTTCTGCCAGTTGCTGTGGGTTCAGCACAGTACCAGCACCCACAATCGCTTCCGGTACTTCTTTGGCGATTGCACGGATAGCATCAACTGCACACTCGGTACGCAAAGTCACTTCCAGAACGCGCACGCCACCAGCAACCAACGCTTTTGCCATTGGCACCGCGTGTTCCAGTTTGTTTACCACAATAACCGGTACAACCGGGCCAGTGGTCAGGATTGATTCTGCACTTGTTTTCCAGTTTTTCATCAAAGTTTTCTCTCGCCTGATTACAAATTTTGTCGTCTTAAAAAGTGATACAGGTTGCGCCCTGTTCGGCACCGGACAGTTTTTCACGCAAGGCGCCGAATAATTCACGTCCTGTTCCTACGCGTGACGCGCTCAGGTCAGGAATGTGTGGTTCGCGAGCAGCCAGTTCCGCTTCGTCTACCAGCAACGTCAGTTCGCCTGTCTGTCCATTCACACGAATGATGTCTCCATCGCGCACTTTCGCCAGTAACCCGCCATCGTAGGCTTCTGGTGTTACGTGGATAGCTGACGGCACTTTACCTGAAGCACCGGAGAGGCGTCCATCGGTAACTAACGCAATTTTGAAACGCCGGTCCAATAATACACCAAGTGGCGGCATGAGTTTATGTAATTCTGGCATTCCGTTCGCTTTTGGCCCCTGATGACGAACAACAACCACACAATCACGGTCCAGCAAACCCGCTTCAAAGGCTGGCATAACGTCATGCTGGCTCTCGAAAACAACCGCAGGCGCTTCAATTACCTGGTTTTCAACGGGTACAGCGGAGGTTTTCATAACCGCACGGCCCAGGTTACCGCTTAACACTTTTGTCCCACCATGATGAGAGAAAGGTTGTTCGAAGGAAGCGATCACATTGCTGTCGAGCGATTTTTCTGCACCTTCTCGCCAGTCCAGCTCACCGTTATTCAGCCACGGCTCGAGGGTATAACGAGAAAGACCAAAACCCGCTACCGTATTCACATCTTCATGCAGCAGACCCGCCTTGAGCAGTTCACGCACCAGCACCGGTACGCCCCCCGCCGCCTGGAAGTGATTAATATCGGCCGGGCCGTTCGGGTAGAGACGCGCCATCAGCGGTACGACATCAGAAAGATCAGAGAAGTCATCCCAGTTAATCTGAATACCCGCCGCACGCGCCATCGCCACCAGGTGCATTGTATGGTTAGTGGAACCACCTGTTGCCAGCAGCGCCACGATACCGTTCACCACCACTTTCTCATCAATCATCTTACCGATTGGCATCCATTCATTACCATTGCCGGTCATGCGTGTAACCTGGCGCGCAGCGGCTGCAGTTAATGCATCACGCAGTGGAGAGTCCGGATGAACAAAAGAAGAGCCTGGCAACTGCATCCCCATAAATTCAACCACCATCTGATTGGTGTTGGCTGTACCGTAAAAAGTACACGTACCCGGCGCATGATAAGACGCGGCTTCTGACTCCAGCAGCGCCATACGATCCACTTTTCCTTCAGCATAAAGCTGGCGAATGCGAACTTTCTCTTTGTTTGGCAAACCACTTGCCATCGGGCCTGATGGCACAAATACCGCAGGCAGATGACCGAACGACAGTGCAGCCATCGTCAGCCCTGGGACAATCTTGTCGCACACGCCGAGGAACAGCGCGCCATCAAACATGTTATGAGACAGCCCCACCGCCGCCGACATGGCAATCACTTCGCGGCTTAACAGCGACAGCTCCATTCCGTCCTGCCCCTGGGTGACACCATCGCACATCGCCGGAACACCCCCCGCCACCTGGCCGACCGCGTTAGCTTCATGCAGTGCTTTACGAATGATCTCTGGATAATGTTCATAAGGCTGGTGGGCAGAGAGCATGTCGTTGTAGGAGGTGATAATGGCGATATTGTTACGCAACATGCTTTTCAGGGAGGCTTTGTCTTCTGGCTGGCAAGCGGCGAAACCGTGTGCCAGATTACCGCATGCCAACTGCGAACGATGAACGGTCGAGGTTTTCGCTTGTTCGATCCGGGCGAGATAAGCAGAACGAGTCGCGCGCGAACGTTCAATAATTCGATTTGTTACGCGTAACAATTGTGGATTCATAAAGGCTCCTGAAATTGAGTTGTCAGAGCAGGGTGATTCACAATGCGTTTCACTCAAGAAAAATATGACTGAAACGCCTGTAACCGGAGCTCATAGGGCAGAAACGTTTCAGTGAGTGTAATAAAAAAAGCCTCGTGGGTGAATCCACACGAGGCTCAAAAGTGTAAAAATTACTCTACAATCTGTGCAAGATCATGTTACCGGTAAAATAACCCGTAAGGATAAGTCGAGATATTACTCAAACTCATTCCAGGAGCGACCGTCACGGGTAATCATCGCCACCGAGGCAACCGGGCCCCAGGTTCCGGCCTGATACGGTTTCGGCGCATCGTTGTCCATCGCCCATGCTTCAGTAATGGAATCTACCCATTTCCACGCTTCTTCCACTTCATCGCGACGCACAAACAACGCCTGAATACCGCGCATCGTTTCCAGCAACAGACGCTCATAAGCATCAGCCAGATGCGTCTGATTAAAGGTTTCTGAATAGCTCAGATCCAGTTTGGTGATTTGCAGATTATGTTTGTGATCAAGACCAGGGACTTTATTCAACACCTGGATATCCACGCCCTCATCGGGTTGCAGACGAATAGTCAGTTTGTTCTGCGGCAGATCCTGCCACGACTCTTTGAACAGATTCAGTTCTGGTGTTTTGAAATAGACCACAACTTCAGAGCATTTTGTCGGCAGACGTTTACCTGTTCGCAGGTAGAACGGCACGCCAGCCCAACGCCAGTTATCGATGTCGACGCGGATAGCCACGAAGGTTTCCGTGTTACTGCTTTTATTCGCACCCTCTTCTTCCAGATAGCCTGGTACTTTTTTGCCCTGAGCGAAGCCTGCGGTGTATTGCCCGCGTACTGTTTTTTCACGCACATTGGTGCGGTCAATTCGACGCAATGACTTCAGTACTTTCACTTTTTCATCACGGATGCTGTCGGCGCTCAGGTCGGACGGCGGAGACATCGCAATCATGCAAAGAATTTGCAGCAGGTGGTTCTGGATCATATCGCGCATCTGACCGGCTTTATCAAAATACCCCCAGCGCCCTTCGATTCCGACCTCTTCTGCCACCGTGATCTCAACATGATCAATGGTGCGATTGTCCCAGTTGTTCACAAACAGAGAGTTAGCAAAACGCAGCGCCAGCAGGTTCAGTACCGTTTCTTTACCCAGATAGTGGTCGATACGGTAAACCTGGCACTCCTCGAAATATTCGCCTACCTGATCGTTAATTTCACGCGAAGTCGCCAGTGATGTTCCCAGCGGTTTTTCCATGACCACGCGAGCAGGTTTAGCATTCAGTTTTGCCTCACCCAGCCCTTTGCAGATCGCACCAAAGGTGCTTGGTGGCATGGCAAAGTAGTTAATGGTGATACGATTTTTTTGATCCAGCATCGCGCCAAGGCGGTTGAATGCGGCCGTGTCATTGACATCAAGATTACAAAAATCCAGACGCGCACTCAGGGTATCCCACAGACCTTCATCAATGGTTTCTTTCATGAAGGTTTCAAGCGCCTCGCGGACAACTTTGGTATATGCCGCTTTATCCCAGTCAGCACGCCCTACGCCGATAATCCGGGTGTCCGGGTTGAGCTGACCGGCTTTTTCCAGTTGATACAGGGAAGGCAGCAATTTACGACGCGCAAGGTCGCCTTTCGCGCCGAAAATGACCAGGTCACAGGCCTGGGCTGTTTGCGTTACCGCCATGTCATTCTCCTTAAGTTAACTAACCCGGTACTTAAGCCTGGGTATATTTGTAATTTTCTTACGGTGCACTGTACTGCTTTTACGGGCTTGCGAAAACTGTAAACGCTTATCCACCCGTGCGATTACAGCAAAAGCGCGCAAAGTGCGGCAAAACTGATAAAAAAACCATCGTTTTCCATTGGGTAAAAATCTGACACTGATCATGTTATGAAAAAAAATAACAACTTTTTTATCTGCTTTTGTCATTAACCCAGCACACAGGCGTAATATCTGACAAAACTGCATTTCGATTTCTTTCAGTGCGGAAATCGTCATTACCCGTGAGTCTCTTTACATCATGAATATGCTGGAAAAAATCCAGTCTCAACTGGAACATTTGAGCAAATCAGAACGCAAAGTTGCCGAGGTCATTCTTGCTTCGCCCGACAACGCGATCCATTCGAGTATTGCTGCTCTGGCGCTGGAAGCCAATGTTAGCGAGCCGACGGTGAATCGTTTCTGTCGCAGCATGGACACTCGCGGTTTTCCTGATTTTAAACTGCATCTGGCGCAAAGTCTGGCGAATGGCACTCCTTATGTTAATCGCAACGTCAATGAAGATGACAGCGTTGAATCATACACAGGGAAAATATTTGAGTCGGCAATGGCTACTCTTGATCACGTCCGTCACTCGCTGGATAAATCCGCCGTCAATCGTGCCGTTGATCTCCTCACCCAGGCGAAGAAAATTGCCTTTTTTGGATTAGGTTCTTCCGCTGCCGTTGCCCACGATGCGATGAATAAGTTTTTTCGCTTCAATGTTCCGGTGATCTACTCGGACGATATCGTACTGCAACGAATGAGTTGTATGAATTGTAGTGATGGTGACGTCGTTGTGCTGATTTCCCACACCGGCAGAACAAAAAATCTGGTTGAACTGGCGCAACTGGCGCGAGAAAACGACGCAATGGTGATTGCCCTCACCTCAGCGGGAACGCCACTCGCCCGGGAAGCAACGCTGGCAATTACCCTCGATGTACCGGAAGATACTGACATTTATATGCCCATGGTCTCTCGACTTGCACAGTTGACCGTGATAGATGTGCTGGCAACAGGATTTACTTTGCGACGCGGAACAAAATTCAGAGATAACTTGAAGCGGGTCAAGGAAGCTCTCAAGGAATCGCGTTTTGATAAGCAGTTACTTAATTTAAGTGACGATCGCTGAAACGATAGTCACTGTTCTATCCTTATACGACATTCGCATGTGTTTAATTTAGAACCGTTATCGTTTTAATTTATGCGAATTTCATGTTCAAGCAACACCTTGTTGTTTCAGTCAACGGAGTATTACATGTCCAGAAGGCTTCGCAGAACCAAAATCGTTACCACGTTAGGCCCGGCTACTGATCGCGATAATAACCTTGAAAAAGTTATCGCTGCCGGCGCAAACGTTGTACGTATGAACTTTTCTCACGGCTCGCCTGAAGATCACAAAATGCGCGCAGATAAAGTTCGTGAAATTGCCGCAAAACTGGGGCGTCATGTGGCTATTCTGGGTGACCTTCAGGGGCCAAAGATTCGTGTATCTACCTTTAAAGAAGGTAAGGTGTTCCTCAACATTGGGGACAAATTCCTGCTGGATGCTAACCTGGGTAAAGGTGAAGGCGATAAAGAAAAAGTCGGTATCGACTATAAAGGTCTGCCTGCTGACGTCGTGCCTGGCGACATCCTGCTGCTGGACGACGGTCGCGTACAGTTAAAAGTGCTGGAAGTTCAGGGCATGAAAGTGTTCACCGAAGTCACTGTCGGTGGCCCTCTCTCTAACAATAAAGGGATCAACAAACTCGGCGGCGGTCTGTCGGCTGAAGCACTGACCGAAAAAGATAAAGCTGATATTCAGACTGCCGCACTGATTGGCGTGGATTATCTGGCAGTTTCCTTCCCGCGCTGTGGCGAAGATCTGAACTATGCCCGCCGTCTGGCACGCGACGCAGGTTGTGATGCGAAAATTGTCGCCAAGGTTGAACGTGCGGAAGCCGTTTGCAGCCAGGATGCAATGGACGACATTATCCTCGCCTCTGACGTGGTGATGGTCGCACGCGGTGACCTCGGCGTTGAAATTGGCGATCCGGAACTGGTCGGCATTCAGAAGGCGTTGATCCGTCGTGCGCGCCAGCTTAACCGTGCGGTAATTACAGCGACCCAGATGATGGAGTCAATGATCACCAACCCGATGCCAACCCGTGCAGAAGTTATGGACGTGGCAAACGCCGTGCTGGATGGTACTGATGCCGTGATGCTGTCTGCAGAAACCGCTGCGGGCCAATACCCTTCAGAAACAGTTGCTGCGATGGCGCGCGTTTGCCTGGGTGCTGAAAAAATCCCGAGCATTAACGTTTCTAAACACCGTCTGGACGTTCAGTTCGATAATGTGGAAGAAGCAATCGCCATGTCCGCGATGTATGCAGCTAACCACCTGAAAGGGGTTACCGCTATCATCACCATGACCGAGTCTGGTCGTACCGCGCTGATGACCTCCCGTATCAGTTCCGGTCTGCCAATTTTCGCCATGTCTCGTCATGAGCGTACCCTGAACCTGACTGCGCTTTATCGTGGTGTCACGCCGGTCTATTTTGACAGTGCAAGTGATGGCGTAGTTGCGGCCAGCGAAGCGGTAAATCTGCTGCGCGATAAAGGCTATCTGATGTCCGGCGACCTGGTCATCGTCACCCAGGGCGACGTAATGAGTACCGTGGGTTCTACCAATACCACGCGTATTTTAACTGTTGAGTAAGTAAGTTGCCGGATGCGGCGTAAACGCCCTATCCGGCCTACAACACCTTGATAATTCAAAAGATTACAAATCGTCTGTAGGCTCGATAAAATTACTCATCAGGCAAACTTGAACTTATCAACTAACGGAAGCCTCTCCTCGTGAGAGGCTTTTTTTATTTGATGGGATAAAGATCTTTACGTTTATACGGCTGGATTTCACCAGGCTTCCGGGTCTTGAGCAATTTTAAAATCCAGGTGTATTGTTCTGGTCGCGGACCAACAAAAATCTCGACTTCTTCATTCATCCGCCGCGCAATCGTATGATCATCCGCTTCTGACAAGTCGTCCATCGGCGGGCGCACCTGAATCGTCAAACGGTGCGTCTTGCCATCATAAATCGGAAACAGCGGTACGACGCGCGCACGACACACTTTCATCAAACGACCAATCGCGGGCAGCGTCGCTTTATAGGTTGCAAAGAAATCAACAAATTCGCTGTGCTCCGGGCCATGATCCTGATCGGGCAAATAATAGCCCCAGTAGCCCTGACGAACCGACTGGATGAACGGTTTAATGCCATCATTTCTCGCGTGAAGACGTCCGCCAAAACGACGACGCACGGTGTTCCAGACATAATCAAAAACTGGATTGCCCTGATTATGGAACATTGCCGCCATTTTCTGTCCTTGCGAGGCCATCAACATGGCGGGGATATCCACTGCCCAGCCGTGCGGCACCAGAAAGATCACTTTCTCGTTGTTACGCCGCATCTCTTCGATGATCTCCAGCCCCTGCCAGTCGACGCGCGGCTGAATTTTCTCCGGCCCACGTATCGCCAGTTCCGCCATCATCGCCATCGCCTGGGGCGCTGTGGCAAACATCTCATCAACAATCGCTTCGCGTTCGGCTTCGCTACGTTCCGGAAAACAGAGGGACAGGTTGATCAACGCACGACGGCGCGAGCTTTTTCCCAGTCGTCCGGCAAAACGCCCGAGTCGCGCCAGAATGGGATCGCGGAATTTCGGAGGTGTTAAAGCAATACCGGCCATCGCCGCCACGCCCAACCAGGCTCCCCAGTAGCGCGGATGGCGAAAGGATTTATCAAACTCAGGAATGTATTCACTATTATTTTTTTTCGTTTCCATGCTTTTCAAGTTTCGGATAAGGCAAAAATCAATCTGCTGATAGTGTAGCGGCGCAATTTGCCCCGCACCAAATAAAAAAGCCGGTACTGACTGCGTACCGGCTGCGAATGGATGTTAATTAATCAAACAGTAGCTGCGGCACAATCTCTTTGGCCTGCGCCAGGAACTCGCGACGATCGGAACCTGTCAGCCCTTCGGTACGCGGCAGTTTCGCCGTCAGCGGGTTTACAGCCTGCTGGTTGATCCATACTTCATAGTGCAGGTGTGGTCCGGTTGAACGCCCGGTGTTACCGGATAGCGCGATACGATCGCCACGTTTCACCTTCTGCCCCGGTTTCACCAGAATCTTACGCAAGTGCATATAACGCGTGGTATAGCTACGACCATGACGGATCGCAACATAATAACCTGCAGCGCCACTGCGTTTGGCTACTACCACTTCACCGTCACCCACCGAAAGCACCGGTGTACCCTGTGGCATCGCGAAATCAACACCTCTGTGTGGTGCAACACGACCAGTTACCGGGTTCAGACGACGCGGGTTAAAGTTAGACGAGATGCGGAACTGTTTCGCCGTCGGGAATCGCAAGAAACCTTTCGCCAGGCCAGTACCGTTACGGTCATAGAACTTGCCATCTTCAGCGCGGATTGCGTAATAATCTTTGCCTTCAGAACGCAAACGCACGCCCAGCAACTGGCTTTGCTCACGTTTGCCATCAAGCATTTCACGCGACATTAATACAGCAAATTCATCGCCTTTTTTCACCTTCCGAAAGTCCATCTGCCACTGTAGCGCTTTGATCACTGCGCTCACTTCAGCGCTGGTCAAACCAGCATTTCTGGCGCTGGCAACAAAGCTCGACCCAACGGTGCCTTTCAGTAGATTATTAACCCACTCCCCTTGCTGCATTTCGCTGGTCATTTTAAAACCATTAGCAGCAGTGCGATCATAGGTACGGGTTTCGCGGCGAGAAACTTCCCAGGTCAGACGCTGTAAATCGCCCTCTGCGGTTAATGTCCAGGAGAGTTGTTGACCAATTTTCAGGTTACGCAGATCTTTATCCGCAGCAGCCAGTTGGGTGATATCACCCATCTCAATACCATATTGATTGAGGATGCTACTTAGCGTATCGCCTGTGGAAACGACATATTCATGCACACCCGCTTCACCAGCGGTTTTGTCGTCCAGTTCGTCCTGCGGAATGGCTTCATCTTCTTGTGCGGTTTGATCAATCGGTTCACTGGCTTCAGGTAAGAGTGAACGGATTTCGTTCTGTTCCAGCTCAATTGTTTTGACAATTGGCGTGGCGTCGCGGTGGTAAACATAGGGCCGCCAGACAGCGACGGCCAGGGTAAGAACGGTGAGCGACCCCAGCATAACGCGGTGTGGTCGCGGTAAATTATTAAACGCCAGGGCGACAGAGCGGGCTATCTGTTGCACGTAATCACTTCCTCATTAATCTCCTTTCAGGCAGCTCGCATACTGGTTGGCTAATTGATTCAGAAACTCTGAATAACTTGTTTTACCCAGTTTGATATTCGTCCCAAGGGGATCCAACGTTCCCATACGAACGGATGTCCCTCGTGCGACGCTTTCAACGACCGCTGGCCTGAACTGTGGCTCAGCAAAAACGCAGGTTGCTTTTTGCTCAACCAACTGTGTTCTTATTTGATGTAAACGCTGCGCGCCCGGTTGAATCTCTGGGTTAACGGTAAAATGACCAAGCGGTGTCAGTCCGAATTGTTTTTCGAAGTAGCCATAAGCATCATGAAAAACGAAATAACCTTTTCCCTTGAGCGGCGCGAGCTCATTACCAACCTGTTTATCGGTTGCAACTAATTGTGCCTCAAAATCCTTCAGGTTGGCGTCAAGTTTGGCTCGACTTTGCGGCATAAGTTCCACTAATTTTCCATGGATTGCAACCGCTGTAGCCCGCGCTATCTCTGGGGAAAGCCAAAGATGCATGTTGAAATCGCCGTGATGGTGATCTTCGTCACTTTTTTCCGCGTGGTTATGATCATCATCATCGTCGTGAATACTTTTCATCAGCAGCGGTTTTACATTCTCAAGCTGCGCAATCGTTACCTGTTTCTCCTCTGGTAATTTGCTCACCGGCTTTTGCATAAACGCTTCCATCTCCGGGCCAACCCAAACGACTAAGTCCGCGTTCTGTAAGCGTTTTACATCCGATGGACGCAGTGAATAATCGTGTTCAGAAGCACCGTCCGGAAGTAATACCTCGGTCTCTGTTACCCCATCAGCAATGGCGGAAGCGATGAATCCGACAGGTTTAAGCGAAGCAACAACGGCGGCATTTGCGGCCTGTGTTGCGCCCCCCCAGAGAGCAGCGGATAATGCTGCGAAAAGAAGCGTTTTTTTATGTAACATAATGCGACCAATCATCGTAATGAATATGAGAAGTGTGATATTATAACATTTCATGACTACTGCAAGACTAAAATTAACATGACAAGTCTGGTTTCCCTGGAAAATGTTTCGGTCTCTTTTGGCCAACGCCGCGTCCTCTCTGATGTGTCGCTGGAACTTAAACCTGGAAAAATTTTGACCTTACTTGGGCCGAACGGTGCCGGTAAGTCGACGCTAGTGCGGGTTGTGCTCGGACTGGTAACACCTGATGAAGGTGTTATCAAGCGCCACGGAAAACTGCGCATCGGATATGTGCCGCAGAAGCTGTATCTCGACACCACGTTGCCACTAACTGTAAACCGTTTCTTACGCTTACGCCCCAGTACACATAAAGAAGACATTCTGCCTGCACTGAAACGCGTTCAGGCCGGGCATCTGATTGACGCGCCAATGCAAAAGCTCTCTGGTGGTGAAACGCAGCGTGTATTGTTGGCACGCGCGTTGTTAAATCAACCGCAATTATTAGTGCTGGATGAACCTACTCAGGGCGTGGATGTGAATGGTCAGGTTGCGCTGTACGACCTTATTGACCAACTGCGCCGCGAACTGGATTGCGGCGTTTTAATGGTGTCTCACGATCTGCATCTGGTGATGGCCAAAACCGATGAAGTACTTTGTCTGAATCATCACATCTGTTGTTCCGGCACACCGGAAGTCGTTTCCCTGCATCCGGAATTTATTTCGATGTTCGGACCTCGGGGTGCTGAACAGCTAGGTATCTATCGCCATCATCATAATCACCGCCACGATTTACAGGGGCGAATTATTCTGCGTCGGGGAAATGACCGCTCATGATTGAATTATTATTTCCCGGTTGGTTAGCCGGGATCATGCTGGCCTGTGCTGCAGGTCCGCTGGGTTCGTTTGTTGTCTGGCGTCGTATGTCTTATTTCGGTGACACGCTGGCTCATGCGTCTTTACTGGGAGTCGCGTTTGGTTTGTTACTGGATGTGAATCCTTTCTATGCGGTGATTGCGGTTACGCTGCTGCTGGCGGGCGGCCTGGTATGGCTGGAGAAGCGCCCACAACTTGCGATCGATACGTTATTGGGAATTATGGCGCACAGTGCATTGTCGCTGGGTCTGGTCGTCGTCAGCCTGATGTCTAACATTCGCGTTGACTTGATGGCATACCTGTTCGGTGATTTGCTGGCAGTAACACCGGAAGATCTTATCGCTATTGCGATTGGCGTGGTTATCGTGGTGGCGATTCTGTTCTGGCAATGGCGCAATTTACTGTCGATGACGATTAGCCCGGATCTGGCGTTTGTTGATGGTGTGAAATTACAGCGTGTGAAATTGTTGTTGATGCTGGTGACCGCATTGACGATTGGCGTAGCAATGAAATTTGTTGGCGCGTTGATTATTACCTCGCTGTTGATTATTCCTGCGGCTACTGCGCGCCGTTTTGCCCGCACGCCGGAACAGATGGCTGGTGTCGCTGTTGTAGTAGGAATGGTTGCTGTAACGGGCGGTTTAACATTTTCCGCGTTTTACGATACGCCAGCAGGCCCCTCGGTGGTGTTGTGTGCAGCGCTGTTGTTCATTCTCAGTATGATGAAAAAGCAGACCAGCTAAGTTGCGACTGGCACTATACAGTGCCAGTTTCATCAACCAGGCCACCACATTGCGGACATAATCAAAAAAAACATACCGTTAAGAACGATCGAACAGTGAGAACATAAATCTGTATATGTTCTGAATGAGACCCGTGTTCGGGTTCGACGAATTAAACGGCTATATTAGCAAATCTCCTTTTACAGCTATTCTCCCTCTCAAAAAAGCGAAATCAGATCAACCCCCTCTCACTTGTGAGGGATATTATCGTCTCTCTGGAAAATGCCCGTACAGGCAGATACATAATCTCTGGAAACTGGTAATAAATACAGTAGTGTGGCACGGCGAAATATATGTATTAGCAGGGAAATATTTATACAAAAAATGGATAATTACCATCAAATGCAATCTTGCGATTAAAGATCATTTCACATCATCAGAAACAGAAAGCGGTATACGGATGATCAATCTTAGGCAGGCCGTTATTAATGTGCTGATAATTCAGATGGCTTTTACCAGAATAGGTAAATAACCTTATATTGAGGTTCATCTTCGTTCCTCACTTGATGGCAAGAAATAACAAAGGTGGTAAACGGCATGCACCTGGCTCATTTGGTGCTAACTGAAACAACATTCTAAAAAGAGCAGCTATGTGTTTGTAACGTGTACAAATCAAGGCGCACATTTGCTTGTAGAGCACTAAGCGCAGGTCATTGCTGCACAAATGGGGCAGATTTCTGCTCAGATGGGTGTCAGACAATAATGGCAATCCACTGGCAATTCTGGATGCTAATTTCAGTTCTGATGCACCAACAATGCCCCATGCACAAAACAAGTAATCCCTTCGGTTTCAGTTGCTCACTGTGCCCAGTCAGGTTTATTGAGTATATGATCCTGCCAGTCGATCACTTCTGATTCTTTCACCGCGATATGACGTACGGAGATTCGCTCACCATGCATTGCCGCTTTCGAACCGGTAATCAGTGGATGCCACCCTGGCAATGCCTTCCCTTCCGCCAGCAACCGATAAGCACAGGTCATCGGTAGCCATTCGAATGTTGGCAGATTCTCACGGGTTAATTTAATGCAGTCAGGTTCAAACTCGAAGCGGCGTTCGTAGTTACGACATTGACAGGTTTTAATATTAAGCTGACGGCAAGCGACGTTAGTGAAGTAGATTTCGTCAGTATCTTCATCCATCAGTTTATGCAGACAGCACTGACCACAACCATCACACAACGACTCCCATTCTGCATCGCTCATTTCATCCAGGGTTTTACTTTGCCAGAAAGGTATATCGCTCATCAGGTGTTCCGCCATTACGTTAAAACGCACCTTATAACCAGTCTGGCACAGCGTTGCAAGTATTGCCGCCTCTTTCAGGCGGCAAAAAGTATTACAAAACGCGAGTTGTCAACGAATGACTACCGAAAGTGATGATCAGTTCATCACCGCTGTGTAGTGGTCCAACACCATCAGGCGTGCCTGTTAGTACAACGTCACCAGGCTTGAGGGTAAAAAACTTGCTCATATAAGCAATCAGCGGAACGATTTTATGGATCATATCTGCCGTTGTACCCTGTTGACGAACGACACCATTTACACTTAAGCCTAGCGACGTATTTTGTGGATCGCCAGTGAACTCTGCAGCGGGAATAAACCCGGACAGTGGGCAAGAGTTATCAAACCCTTTAGCTTTTTCCCATGGCTGCCCGGCTTTCTTCATCTTTCCCTGAACATCACGTAATGTCAGATCGAGCGCCACACCATAACCGGCAATGGCTTTGCGTACATGCTCTTCCGTGGCCTGGCGTAGCGTCGCGCCGATCAACACCGCCAGTTCAACCTCATGATGAACCGCACCGAAATCAGAGGGGATGGCCAATGGCTGGCGCAGATCGCACAGTGCCGTTTCGGGTTTAATGAACAACACTGGCTCTTCAGGCACTTCACTCCCCATCTCTTTAATATGTTTGGCATAATTACTGCCAACACAGACCACTTTACTCACCGGATAATCCAGCAGCGCACCTTGCCAGTTGTGATGTTGATACATAACGTTCCTCTCACTTCATCGTGGTTCTTAAAACCCGCTCCGACAAATATGGTGCCACCGCCGGATATCGGTTATTTTTTAGTGCTGTCTGTATTTTTCGCCATCACAGAAAGATGTTGCTTCAGCAAATCCTCGGGAGGTGGTGGCAATTGAAGATAATAGCCATGCTCAGCTAATGCCTGTTTAACTTTCTCAATATCGGCATTTACCAGTTTCTTTCTCCCGTCCAATGGAAGAATCATCGCAAGTTGAGGTTGACCAAAACCTTTCATCAGCTCCTCTGGAACACGCGAAAAGTCGTCTTTTTTTTCAACATATAAATAGGTCTGGTCACGTTTGCTACTTCGATAGATCACACAAAACATAATTTTACTCTGAATAAATGGGGGGGTGACTTGCCTCAATATAATCCAGACTATAACATGCCTTATAGTCTTCGTAATATCATCGCACGCTGATGATGATGGTAATTAGCTAATTGAGTAAGGCCAGGATGTCAAACACGCCAATCGAGCTTAAAGGTAGCAGCTTCACCTTATCTGTGGTTCATCTGCATGAGGCAGAACCTAAGGTTATTCATCAGGCGCTGGAAGACAAAATCGCTCAGGCTCCCGCATTTTTAAAGCATGCCCCCATCGTACTCAATGTCAGTGGCCTCGAAGAACAGGTCAACTGGTCTGCAATGCATAAAGCTATCTCGGCAACGGGCTTGCGGATCATTGGTGTCAGTGGCTGCAAAAATGCGAAACTGAAAGCTGAAATCGAAAAAATGGGGTTGCCAATCCTGACTGAAGGAAAGGAAAAAGCGCCGCGTCCAGCTCCTGCCCCCCAGGCTCCTGCGAAAAATACAACGCCGGACACAAAAACGCGCTTAATAGATACCCCAGTGCGTTCCGGTCAGCGCATTTATGCGCCACAATGTGATCTAATTGTTACAAGCCATGTTAGCGCAGGGGCAGAATTGATCGCAGATGGTAACATTCATGTCTATGGCATGATGCGCGGTCGTGCGCTGGCGGGGGCAAGTGGTGATCGGGAAGCACAAATATTTTGTACGAGCCTGATGGCAGAACTGGTCTCTATCGCAGGTGAATACTGGCTGAGTGATAAAATCCCAGCAGAATTTTATGGCAAAGCGGCACGGCTGCAATTAGTCGAAAACGCTTTGACCGTTCAATCGTTAAATTGATCCCTTTTTAACAAGGAATTTTTATGGCACGCATTATTGTTGTTACTTCGGGGAAAGGGGGCGTTGGAAAGACAACCTCCAGCGCGGCCATCGCCACTGGTTTGGCCCAGAAGGGAAAGAAAACTGTCGTGATCGATTTTGATATCGGCTTGCGTAATCTCGACCTGATTATGGGTTGCGAGCGCCGGGTCGTTTACGATTTCGTCAACGTCATTCAGGGCGATGCAACGCTAAATCAGGCTTTAATTAAAGATAAGCGTACTGAAAACCTCTATATTCTTCCGGCATCACAAACTCGCGATAAAGACGCCCTTACCCGCGAAGGGGTCGCCAAAGTTCTTGATGACCTAAAAGCAATGGATTTTGAGTTTATTGTTTGTGACTCACCGGCGGGTATTGAAACCGGTGCATTAATGGCGCTCTATTTCGCAGATGAAGCTATTATAACCACGAACCCGGAAGTCTCATCAGTTCGTGACTCAGACCGTATTTTAGGTATTCTGGCGTCGAAATCCCGTCGAGCAGAAAACGGTGAAGAACCGATTAAAGAGCACCTGCTATTAACGCGCTATAACCCAGGCCGCGTTAACAGAGGCGACATGTTGAGCATGGAAGACGTACTGGAGATCCTGCGCATCAAGCTCGTCGGCGTGATCCCAGAGGATCAATCAGTATTGCGCGCCTCTAACCAGGGGGAACCGGTTATTCTCGATATCAACGCCGATGCGGGTAAAGCCTATGCTGATACCGTAGAACGTCTGTTGGGAGAAGAACGCCCTTTCCGCTTCATTGAAGAAGAGAAGAAAGGTTTCCTCAAACGCTTGTTCGGAGGATAAGTTATGGCATTACTCGATTTCTTTCTCTCACGGAAGAAAAACACGGCCAATATTGCAAAAGAACGGTTGCAAATTATTGTTGCTGAACGCCGGCGCAGCGATGCAGAACCGCACTATCTGCCGCAGTTGCGTAAAGATATTCTTGATGTCATTTGTAAATACGTACAAATCGATCCCGAGATGGTGACTGTTCAGCTTGAGCAAAAAGATGGTGATATTTCCATCCTTGAGCTTAACGTGACCTTGCCGGAAGCAGAAGAGCTGAAATAAGCCGTATTAGCTCAGACCTGATCTGACAGTTACCGGTGATTTATACAGGTATCTGTCAGATTACATCCGATTTAAGTTTTTCTCTGCCTGGCTACCCCCTTCCCCGCCAAACAGATTCACATTACTGCCGCCAGAAGATAATCACTTACATTACGTTTTCTGATAAATATTGTTCACATATAAATTACACAATAATATTGATATTTCAGATCACCTTACCTTTACAATACCACGTTAACATTTGATGACATTTCTTGAATAAACATTTCAAATCAATGAGTTAATTATTATTTAAGATTATTCCCATTCAAGCAAAAACCATAATTCTTATTATACAAACCGCGCTCATTTTGAATTATCTGAATAATAGAGAGCGTTCTTTAGTTAAGCTGTTCTTAATTGAAGACGAAATTATTGTGTGTGCAACTTACTAAATACCGGACATCTAAGTTGAAGAAAAAAATACTCGCCTTAGGGCTTATCTCAGCATTGCTCTGCTCCGCGCCAGCGATGGCGGATATGAATCGCACCACGAAAGGTGCACTGTTAGGCGCAGGCGTTGGTTTACTGACTGGCAATGGTGTTAATGGCGTACTGAAAGGTGCTGCTGTGGGCGCTGGCGTTGGTGCAGTAACAGAAAAAGGCCACGATGGTAAAAATGCCCGTAAAGGCGCAAAAGTGGGTGCCGCCGTTGGCGCGGTCACTGGCGTTCTGACCGGCAATGGTCTTGAAGGCGCAATTAAAGGTGCCGTAATTGGCGGTACGGGTGGTGCAATTCTGGGTAAAATGAAATAAGGAATGATGATGAAAAAATTTGCTTTACTGGCGGGGCTGTTCGTCTTCGCACCAATGACCTGGGCTCAGGACTATAATATTAAGAATGGTTTGCCAGCAGAAACCTATATTACCTGCGCAGAAGCCAACGAAATGGCAAAAACTGACAGCGCACAGGTTGCAGATATCGTTGCGGTAATGGGTAACGCCAGCGTTACCAGCCGTGATTTAAAGATTGAGCAATCACCGGAACTGAGTGCCAAAGTGGTAGAAAAACTGAATCAGGTTTGTGCCAAAGATCCGCAAATGCTGTTAATTACCGCAATTGATGACACCATGCGTGCCATCGGTAAAAAATAATCGATAATGTAGCACCGCGCCGATTGATTCGACGCGGTGTATTTTTAGCGGGTGAACAGACTTACAGACAATACTGAAGCACTGATTATTTATTTTGGTGATTTTATTGATTTAGTTTTTTATTCTTCACAAAAACTATTTCCCTGCAATCATATTCGTATACGCGTTACTCACCGCCAAAGCAATTCCTCAAATTAAACCCGGATAGTTTTTCAGTTTTAATGATTAATTATTCAATGATTGGACTTATAAACACGCCTGATCAAATATCCTATAAGTCCAGATTATCAAAATATAATAAAAAAGATTAATGTTGATCCCTTTGACTTACAAACTTTTCTCTTAATCGGTTAAGCAAATTGATCACCAACCAAACAAGTGCATTGATTAAATTTATGGTAACCAGCACTTCTCCCAGCCAGATGCTGGGTTTGGCGACCAGGATCACCAGAATGGTGATCAGCATAAACGCGATGGAGAAGATGATATACAAAGTGAAATAATCCAGGCTATTACTATTGTTCATGCTACTGACGGCGATCCTGAAAACAATTTCAGATAATTATAGCAAACAAAATAATGAACAATAGTAACAAGACGCAACGAGCTAATTATCTGTCTACAATTGCACCACCACAGAGTCTTTTCGATCATTTTTTAGCCAGACATCATCATGCTACGTGAATTAGTACATATTTACTCAACAACCACCTTCACCCTCGGTTTTGAGAGAATAATTTTGACTAACTCAATATACGTCACCGGTTTATAGAAATAGTACCCCTGCTGAAACGTGATATTATTTTTGTTCAGGTAATCGAGTTGCTCCTTCGTTTCGACACCTTCGGCAACAATACTGATAGAAAGTCTTCGCGCCAGATCCAGCACACAGTCCAGAATTCGGGTGGAATCTGGATCTGCGTTGACCCGACCAACGAAACTGTGATCAATCTTAATATAATCGATGTGCAGATCATGGAGATAAGAAAGTCCCGAGTACCCCGTACCAAAATCATCCAGCGCAATGACAAAGCCATTTTCATGCAGAATATTTAGTCGCTGGACAAGGTTTTCATCAACATGCAAAGCTTCACGCTCAGTAACCTCAAGAACGAGATTCAAATCATGGCGCGTGAAGCTGTCCCGGTATTTCAGACACTCTTCAACAAACGTAGGCGAAATAATATGTGAGGCGCTAAAATTAATCCCTACATGGAAACCTTCCGGCAGTTTACTTGCGATCGCGTTCATTTGTGTGGCGACCTGGTTCATCAGACTTTGGGTGAGCGGAACTATCAACCCTGATTTTTCAGCAAGTGGAATAAATGCTGCGGGTGAAATATATCCTCCGCTAGGATGTTTCCACCTGGCAAGTACTTCTACGCCGCGTAACGTCCCTTCCCGGCCATTAACCACGAGTTGGTAAAAAGGTACAATTTCACCATTGCTTATTGCTCTACGCAGGATCTCTTCAGGTGTGTCACTTTTGTTAAAATATTTATCAAGCAAAAAAGCAGCAGAACAGGAGATTAACAGGCTGAATATCAAAATACCCAAACCTTTATCGATAAGTCTGGTGAAATTAAATAGTGGCGGTTGGTTATAGATAATACTGAAATGATATTCTGTGGAATTTACCCGTCCAGAAAATTGATGGCTGCCATTGAGAGTTGTCACATCTCCTGACGGTCCAATAATGCTATTCCCCACGCGCAAAGTATATTTCACCCCCTTCAACGGCACATTGAGCGCCCCGCGGATATGCTGGTCACTAATTGTCACCAGGATACGCGTATCAGCGAATTGAATCTGATAAAGGAGGATGGGTAATCTATTTACGGTGTCGATCGCCGGAGCCAATAGCAAATTGTTGTCAGATATAACAGGAATACGGGATAGCAGAACCCGATTACCTGGTAGCGATGTACACCAGACTGCACCTTGTTTGAGAATGATGATCGTCCGCAGATGTGGTTTCAGCGCAGCCTCTGTACCTAGTTGGTATTGTTCATCCAGATCGCACCTCTTCCCGGCAATTTTCATTGCCGTTCGAGTCGCCTGTGACGCTTCCTCAAGAATATGATTAATGTTGTTAGCGGCGTACCTCGCCCCCGCCAGGCTCTCTGCTTTTGCGGAATACCAGAGCTGAAAATTCAAAATAGACACACCAGTAAGAAACAAGCACACCGCAACGAGGATGGGGATAAGTGTATTGCGCATTTGCGTGTCCCGGGGCCATTATTTTGTGTTCATTCGCTCAATCTGGCGTCTACAAAGAGCATGGTAGAGAGAACCAGAAATATCCATACTCTTGATGAAATTTTGCCCTCTATGCCGTAACTTAAAGCAGAGAAAAAGCATTGGACAACAAAACGGAACAAGAATATTGGTCAGGCAAAGTTCTCTGTGTCCCCTTCACTTTTATACATAAGCTATCAATAAGTAAGGATATGATGAACTGGCACAACGTCGATGGGGCCTCGCTGGTAAGGTGGGTGTTAATTTTCCAGTACGTGCCCCCGCGTCTTTTCTTCGATAGCGGCGGCTCCAGATCATAAGATGGAGATGCCAGACCATGTCGCTCAATAGCCACATCCCAAATCAGCACCAATACATACAGCAAAATCACTAGAATGAATGTGAAACACGGATAGCAGTAATATAAGCCTTACACGTTAAAACAAGAAAAATAACTTTTTCTGATGAACTTACCTAACCAATTAGAATTAAAAAGAAATCACTAATCGCTATATTTAGCAAGTCGGACTATAGGGACAATATAATACAGACTCTGGTTACATAAGACGTTCACTTTTCACAAACCACCACGTTACAAATTGTAAAGATTAACTCTTCCAGTTTGCATTCAACTTGTCTGGTCATATCTAAATAGATATGTAAAATTGATAACGGCTGGTAATCATTCAATACTCGCACTATAGAAAGTTCGCCAGCCTGCCGCAGGCACGTGCTTTCATATGACGTGTCTGCGGTTTCGTTGTGATATTTAAATAGTAGTACTGGTGAATTATGAGCAATCCGAATCCATGCCTGACGTGTGGTGCCTGTTGTGCATTTTTCCGCGTCTCTTTTTACTGGGCCGAAGCTGATGATGCAGGCGGCACCATACCGGCTCATCTGACTGAGCAGATATCCCCTTACCACCGATGTATGCGCGGTACTAACCAGAAGAATCCACGCTGTGTTGCCCTGGCTGGAACGCCTGGAAAAAACGCCTGCTGCACAATATACAAGAATCGCTCATCCACATGTAGAGAATTCGCCATGTCTGGCGAGCATGGAGAAATTAATGAGGCATGTAATCGCGCCCGAGCTAAATATGGGCTACCGCCAATTTAAAACCGCGCCTCCTTAATAAGGCATTCAGGTGTCAAAATCAACCATACCGCGACATTATTGTTGCGGTTTAATTATTAACAATGAAAAATGAAATCATAAAATAACGCATCGACAATAATTAACATCGTTAAAATTAAATATCCTTGCGTGAAAATAGAATATTTTATATTCCCATAGACGAATTTTTTCATGTTATGATATAATATAATACGATGAAAAAACACAAGTTATCAACTTGTCGGTAATGTAAATAAATTTCGAGGAGATCATTCCAGTGGGACGTAAATGGGCCAATATTGTTGCTAAAAAAACGGCTAAAGACGGTGCAACGTCTAAAATATATGCAAAATTCGGTGTAGAAATCTATGCTGCAGCTAAACAAGGTGAACCAGACCCTGAATTAAATACATCTTTAAAATTCGTTATTGAGCGTGCGAAGCAGGCACAAGTTCCAAAACACGTCATTGATAAAGCAATTGATAAAGCTAAAGGTGGCGGAGATGAAACGTTCGTACAAGGACGTTATGAAGGTTTTGGCCCCAATGGTTCAATGATTATCGCCGAAACGTTAACTTCAAATGTTAACCGCACGATTGCTAATGTTCGCACAATTTTCAACAAAAAAGGCGGAAATATCGGAGCGGCAGGTTCTGTCAGCTATATGTTTGACAATACTGGAGTGATTGTATTTAAAGGAACAGATCCTGACCATATTTTTGAAATTTTGCTTGATGCTGAAGTTGATGTTCGCGATGTGACCGAAGAAGAAGGAAATATCGTTATTTATACTGAGCCTACAGACCTTCACAAAGGAATTGCAGCGCTAAAAGCAGCCGGAATTACTGAGTTCTCAACAACAGAATTAGAAATGATTGCTCAATCAGAAGTTGAGCTTTCACCAGAAGATTTAGAAATCTTTGAGGGACTTGTTGATGCCCTTGAAGATGATGATGATGTTCAAAAAGTATATCATAACGTTGCAAATCTCTAATTATGAATTTAAGAAATCTGCCTTTATGGCAGATTTCTTCACCTTATCTTAGATTTACCTAAAAACTCCGCATTAAATCCAGTACCTCTACCGCTCCCGGCATGTTAAGGCATTAGCGCTTTCTGATTTCAGTGATGTAGGTAATGGCAGCATGTTCAACAAAATTGGACACGTCGTCATAGGCTTCTTTGCCGACGGGAGAATTGAATGCTGCGATAGCATCTTCAAGTGAGTCGAACCACAGTTCGGAGAAACCGTCGACGGGGGAATCGGGATATTTTTCCCGATCGATGGGGTTGAGTACATAACCTTTTAAGCCGGGGAGTCTGAGCGCTATCGCTGTATGTACCTCATCCCAGTATTTAACAAAATCGTCGAAGCTCTGTCCTTTTTTACGGGTAAGAAAGCCCACATGTTTGAAACCGTTAGCAGATGACATCATATTCTCCTCTGTATTAATTCATGTTTTTGTAAAACTGGCCGGCGAAATCCGGCATCGTCTTGCAATTTAGATGAAGCGTAATAGAGAAGGTGACTATGGCTGTTTTTCTTCGTGCGATAAACACGCTTTCACTCGTCTCTGAGTAGACATAGATTCTACAAATCGTTTTCAATTTATTGTAAAATAAATCTATGTATACAGGGCTAATACCTCTCACGGACAATTATGAGAAGAACAGATCATCTGGGGGGAATTACGGCTTTTGTCGCCACAGCCCAGCAAGGAAGTTTTACGGCAGCAGCGGAAAAGCTGGGGCTGACAAAGTCTGCCATAGGAAAAAGCGTCAGTCGTCTGGAAGACCGCCTCGGGTTGAAGCTTTTTCAACGTTCCACCCGTCGGTTGAGCCTGACGCCTGATGGCGAGCGTTTTCTTGCCAGTTGCCAGAGCGCAATAGATATCCTGGAGCAGGCTGAGGCGGAACTGACGTCACATACCTGCCAGCCCTCCGGGCGCCTGCGGGTAGATTTACCTGCAGCCTTCGGACGACAGCGCATCCTTCCTATCCTGCTTGATATCACCCGACGCTACCCCGAACTGGCGTTGACCGTTACGTTCAGCGAGCGGTTCGTTAACCTGATTGATGAGGGGATCGATCTTGTCGTTCGCATTGGTGAGCTGTCAGACAGCAGTGGGCTGGTTGCCAGAAGACTGACAACCCAGAAGCTGGTGATCTGCGCCTCTCCAGATTATCTGTTCAACCACGGCGAGCCTGTCAGTATCGATGACCTGAATCACCATCAGTGCGTTGTCGGCTTTCGCCGTAACCAGCCTGTTTCGTGGTTGCTGAAAGAGGGGGATGGTCAAATCAGCCGCTTTGTCCCTCCGCCGACCCATGAGTTTGCCGATGGTGACGCGATGCTCGCTGCTACCCTGGCGGGAGGGGGATTGTCGCAACTCCCCCTCTGGTTGGTGGGCAGATATCTCGACGAGGGTAAATTGCGGGAAGTGCTGCCCGGACACTCCGGCGGGGAGATGCCTATCAGCGCGCTGTGGCCAAAAAGCCGCCAACTGCTGCCCAAAATCCGCTATGTAGTGGATACCCTGGTCAGGGCTGCGGAAGACGGCCTGCTTGATTAATTATTCCCTGCTATCGGACCAGAAGGGGTAATCCGTATAGCCTTTTTCATCTCCGCCGTACATCGTTGCCCGGTTAACGTCATTCAACGGCCAGTCATTAACCATTCGTTCCACAAGATCCGGGTTCGCAATGTAAGGCCGACCAAAACCAATCAGGTCAGCTTTCCCCTCCTGGAGATATGCTTCGGCACGCTGCTTATCAAAGCCACCAGTAATAATCAAAGGTCCGGAATAAGCTGCACGAAATTTTTCAATAAACCCGGCAGGGATGGCCTGTTCTCCCAGTGTTTGCTGGTCGCTCAGATGAACATACGAGAGAGAACGGGCGCTGAGTTTATCAGCAAGCATCAGCCAGGTTTCTTCCTCGCCATCAAAAGGACGCATGTCAAACAGACGCCCGAAGGGAGCCAGGCGGATACCCGTTTTACCTGAGCCGATGGCCGTAGAGATTGCGTCAGTCACTTCCAGAACAAAGCGCAGGCGATTGTCAGTATCCGCGCCACCGTACTCATCCTTGCGAGTATTCAGCCCACCATTAATAAACTGCTCAAGCAGATAGCCATTGGCGGCGTGGATCTCAACACCATCAAAGCCCGCCCGAATAGCATTTTTAGCGGCCTGAACGTAATCCTGCACCACGGCTTTAATCTCGGGGCTCGACAGCGCACGGGGTTCCGATACCGGAACCGGACCGGGTTTGCCGTTTTCGTCGCGTGCGTAGCAGGTGGAATTATTGGCTTTAACTGCCACCGAACTGACGGGGGCCTGTCCATTAGCCTGCAAACTTGTGTGAGAAATTCGCCCGACGTGCCAAAGTTGAATATAAATTTTTCCGCCAGCGTCGTGGACCGCTTTTGTAACTTTTCCCCATCCCTGCACCTGAGCATCGCTGTAGATTCCGGGAGTGAAAAGATAACCCTGTCCCTGGACGGAGATTTGCGATCCTTCTGTAATAATGAGCCCTGCAGATGCGCGCTGCTGATAATATTTTGCAGTCAGTTCATCTGGAGTATCGTCTGAAATTGCCCGTGAGCGGGTCATTGGTGCCATAACGACGCGATTTGCCAAGTTAGTGTCACCGACCTGAAACGGGGTAAATAATTTTTCCATTTTTATCTCCTTTACTGGAGGAAGTATGATGGTCTCAACGACGTAATAAAAAAACAGCACTCTGGTCCGAACTAAGTAGACATAATTTCTACATTTAGTGTTCTCTCAGTATTAAGCCGTCATATTTTTGTTTTTAGGTGATGTCCCACGTGGAGATAAAGCCTGCCGCAAAGTTGATGAAGGCTCAGTACATCTGCTTCTGGCACATAACAGTCTTCCAGACAGCGGTCGATATATTCACTCGGCCCCGTATCAGTTCATCCAGTGCGGTTGCTTTGTTCATGGCTTTGATGATGTCCCGTTTCAGGAAATCAATATGTCGGTTATCCAGCTCAAGAAAATGCTGCTGCACCACAGGGGTATTCCGTCGAGAATACTGGCAATTTCACCTGCAATCCGTGAAAGCACAAAAGTACAAAATGCGGTTTCCACCACTTCAGCAGAGTCTCTGGTATTTTCAGCTCCTGTGCGTCGGTCTGCGCACGTGTAAGTTCTGAATAGTACGGACATTCGCACCAAAAATGTCAGCCGACTGCTTTTTGTTGACTTCCATTGTTCATTCCACGGAAAAAACAGAGAAGGAAGCAGCAGAGGCCAAAAAGCCCATTTTCAGTAACTGTCGTTTCCTTTCTTTTTAGGCGGTGTTTTAAATAAAAACATTAAGTTACTGTGAAGAAGAACGAAACGCCTTAAACCGGAAAATTTTCATAAATAGAGAAAACCCGCGCGCCTTCCCCCGTAGTCTGCCGGATTGCCGGAAAGGGCCTGCAAAATTTTAGTCACCAAGTCCAGTTATAAGAGGAGCATTCCTGTCTCATATTCTCTTTTTCTGCTCCTCACTCTGAGGGAAATAACGATTTTTGGAAGTAATAGCAACCGCAACAGTCTTGCGTAATGATGGCGGCATCATTCATCTCTCGCAGTCTTACGCCTCTCTTCTTTAATCTTGAAATGTGACGGAGTTCATTTATCGAGTAACGGCAATGCCCAGAAACCAGCATTACAGGCCGATGTGCCACAGGCGACGCCAGTTGTTATTATCAATGGATTTCATATCCTCACCCCGATGTGCGCGAATGGTGCAGTATGTTTGAAAAGATCGGAGTCTACGGGTTAGTTTTTACAGCAAACATTGTTCACAACAACACTAAAAAACAGAAATTTAAAATAATAGGGTTAAAACCCATGTATTAAATAATAATGCGCGATATGTTTTGTTATTTAGTGTATTGTATACGACCATTTACACAGGAAAAGCCTATGTCAGAACGTAAAGACTCAAAATCACGCCGTAATTATCTCGTTAAATGCTCCTGCCCAAACTGCACCCAAGAATCAGAACACAGTTTTTCCAGAGTACAAAAAGGTGCCCTTTTAATCTGCCCTCATTGCAACAAAGTATTCCAAACAAATCTTAAAGCTGTTGCCTGATTTTTGATTACTTATCAAGAGCTTTGATATTTTAATAATATATTTAAATCAGATAAGAAAAAACCCGCCTGAGCGGGTTTGAGATTGTGGTGCTTTTTGTGGGAGTCACCCACTTACGCACTTTGTTTTACTATGCCAGCAGTTAGCTTCTGCTATTAAACTATTCATACAGCAAACCTGTACTTCACCACAAAATGGGATTCTATATCCATTACTCTATCTGCATCTCTACTCAGGCATCAGCCATCTTCGTTATCGTATACAGTCGAGTCCTGGATTTTAATCGGTAATTATAACATTTGCTGCCGCAGGACCTTTAGCACCACTCTCTACAGAGAAGGTAACCTTTTGACCTTCAAATAAGGTTCGATAATTATCATTCTGAATCGCAGAAAAATGCACAAACACATCTTTACTACCATCAACAGGAGAAATAAAGCCGAAACCTTTATCAGCGTTAAACCATTTTACTAAACCAGTCATTTTATTTGACATTCTACATTCCTTAACTTGAGCCTTTCGGCATAAATGGTTTGTATAACAGAAACGACTTCGTACTTAATTGGAGAGACTCAAAGAAGGAATAAGTGAATAACACCTGAAATGAGAACTGCTTTAGTAAACTACTTCGTATATCGTCTGTTCTTCAAACCGACGCAATCATTAACGCATAGTTGTACACATAGAAGCAATGTTTATTTTAGACATCCAGCCACCCCTCCAATTTAAAACACAAAAAACTCTCATTAGCGGGTTTTCTACTTTTTCTCAACACCGGATATACAAAGCCCATCGTTGAGAAAATCTCACCCATGTTTTTTGAAGCAAAAAGCAAGCATCATGCCGCCATCTTCGCTGAAAATTATTTATATTGTCAATTTCCTTAACTGCACCTCACATACGCTTCTTCCTGCCAGCACTTTGTAACCAGTTTATCAATAACGTCAGCATATCCTTTATCCCATTGATAATCCGTCATGTCTGGAACCAGCTTCTGGACATGACATCGCACCTGGGGGGCGGTAAACGACTAAACCAATTTCCATTGCAACGTCCGCACATCTTATAAACAGGCACGCCATGAAGCCGGATTCTTTTTTATCCAGGACAATACCTTTACCCTTACACCCTCTGCTCACCGTGCTGACTTCTCCCTTGCCATGACAATACTGACATAGTTTCTTCTCCCACCAGGTAGACGGTATATCCGAGCAGCGTTGGCATTTCGGATAACTTCAGCTCAGGTTTACGCTTCACCTCCACAGAGGTCAAACGCTGGATACAAAAAATTGTATGTGCGCATAAACGTCCCTGTTTAGCGCAGAAGCCACCGGAGTTGTTCAGGCTCCGATAGGGTAATTATGCCGTTTTGATTTCCCAAAAACATCGATACAGTTAAAATACTTTTACTCTCTGGAAGCCTTTCTTAGCTCTCTTGGTGTTATCTTAAAACGATTATGGAATCTTTCAGTAAAACTGAGAAGGACACTTATAACCATTTTCTCTGGCAATCTCGCTTATGGATTTTATAGTCGTTTGTATAGCAGACAACGCATTATTTAACCTCACATCGTCCAATATACTTTGAAAACTTACCCCCCTGTTTGCCAGACGGCGATGTAATGTGGAAACAGAAATGTAGAGATATCTCGCAACCTTGTTTGCTGTCCATTTTGCTCCTGGTTCGGATAGCAGCAGGTTATAACAACGACTTATCAGTGATTGTTTACTATCTGATAAAAGTAAATAATTAGCATGATTTACTCCTAACGAAAGTAGAACAGCCATTGCTAAATGCTCCTGAATTTGAGTTGAGAAACCTCGAAAAATAGATATTTTTAGCTGCTCCCAACAATATATTAACTCAGGGTTCTGAGGTAAACAGAACCCTGTTTTGTTACGTGTTTGATCAGTTACCGCAAAAAATTTTTGGAATTTTTCAATTAGTTCAATGGGAAGTAAAGCATTTCTGCAAGATAAAGACCTGCTTCTGGATAATTCGCAATATAAAACTCATGTCCACATGGAAATAACATTATTTGATTATTATCAACAGTCAAACTATGCGTCTCCCAATTGATAATTTTTTCCCTGACGGATACGGCATAAAGCTGGCATAATAGCCCTAACCCTATGAGTCTCATGATGTTTATGCATCCGTATTTCTTCAATCTTTAGGTTGGTCTTACCTTTTGCCAGCATACTCTCACCCTACTTTATCTCATAAACTGGTGTTATCTCAGCGGTTGTGATTTTATTGGCATTAAGCATATAACCAACTAACGCTCCGCTGGAATTAGAATCTACAGGAATCTTGTCAGTTTTCAGAGCCCATACTTTAAACTGGTAATGATGCGGTTTATCCCCTTTCGGAGGACATGCACCACCAAATCCGGCATAGCCAAAATCATTTCGGCCTTGAACAGCACCTGTCGGCAGTTTTGTACCATCACGTCTTCCTGCATCAGCAGGCAAATATGTTACTGTTGCTGGAATATTAACAACAGTCCAGTGCCACCAACCACTACCAGTAGGTGCATCTGGATCATAAACAGTTACGGCGAAACTTTTAGTGCCCTCAGGGACACCAGACCAGGTTAATGAGGGCGATATATTGCCACCTTCACACCCAAATCTGGAAAAGATATGAGACTTTGTAAGTTGTTTTCCTGTTTTCATTTCACTACTTGTGACCTGAAACTCTGCGGCCTGCGCAGAAAATGTGATGAATACCAATACACTTGAAACGATAAGTTTTTTCATAAAAACCTCTTTGTTATGACCTATCGTTATTTTATTTGATATTCCTTTATCTCATTATGCATAAAGACGCAATGTTCATGCAAAAGCAATCATAATTATAAAATAGACCCCAGCATTAGCCATAATATGCACGAATCATATTGATGTTATCTAAATAGATTTTAGGTTTATTATTAGTCATGCTGGCATAAGTTAGTATGATTTATAGACGGCTATTCTTGAACCAGAATACGCGCAATTTCACTGACAAGGATTTTTTACATCTTGTTGAGTTTCCTAAGATACCTCCTGTTGTACAACTCTTAAGTTGCCGTTAAATTCGCTAAGAAAATTTCATCCGATAAGTCAAGGCATGTAAAATATGAAAATTAACAAAATACTATCATCCGCAACATTATTGTATGGTATGTCAGTAGTCATGTCGGTCGGGAATTGTTCAACAACTGTCCAGACTAATCTTCCTGGTTACACCCCTGGTGCAGATGTCATTAATGTTTCATCGACCAGAAACCAGGTCGATCTTATTGGTGATGTTGTTTATTCCCAGATAAAAGGGACTCGTTCTGTCAGACAGCTTCACATGTCAGTTCTTGTCCCGCGAACAAATGATTTGAAACCAGCCATTATTTACTATCCTGGCGGCGGGTTCATGTCTTCTGAACATGACAAATTTATTGAAATGAGAATGGCTCTGGCAGAAGCTGGTTTTGTTGTAGCCGCTGTAGAATACAGAACAATTCCTGATACATTTCCAGCGCCAGTTGAGGATGGAAAAGCTGCAATACGTTACCTGAGAGAGCATGCCAGCGATTATGGGGTTGATCCTCAAAGAATCGGAGTTCTGGGTGACTCTGCCGGTGGATGGCTTGCCCAGATGATGGGAACTACAAATGGTGACAAAACCTTTGATAAAGGTGACTTTCTTCAGCAATCATCAGATGTTCAGGCAGTTGCCACACTTTATGGGATTTCTGACTTGTTGAATATTGGTGAGGGGTTCCCTGAATCAGTGCAGGAGGTTCATCGATCTCCTGCCGTAACCGAAGCTTTAATGATCAATGGCCCTGCATTCAGAAGTTTTGCGGGAGCCCCCATCACAGCGTCAAAAGAAAAAGCGCTAAACGCCAGCCCAATCGGACATATGAAAGGAGTAAAACCCCCATTTCTTATTATGCATGGTAGCAAAGACACTCTGGTTTCACCGGAGCAAAGTGCCAAACTATTCAGAATGTTGAAAAAGAACGGCAATAATGCTGAGTACGTGCTGGTAGAAGGGGCTGAGCATGGAGATAATACATGGTATCAGCCAATTATTATAAACAGGGTTGTTGAGTGGTTTACTAAAAATCTGGGAGTCCCTATGAAAACCACCACCCAACAACAAAACCCAAACGCTAACCTGTAAAAAGCAGCCCGCATTTACATGCGGGCTGACATATTCCATTTGATTAAAAAGAAATTATTTTTAATGTGGTGCGCTTCGTGACAACAAGTTAATTACCAACACTCCGGCACAAATCAATATCATGCCTATAATGGCTGGCAGATCCAGACGTTGGCCGAAAAATCCCCAGGAAAGTAAACTAATCAGGACTATACCGACTCCTGACCAGATAGCATAAGCAATCCCTGTAGGAATATAAGCCAATGTTTGAGCTAATAACCAGAATGATGCACAGTAACAAATAATTGTACCAACAGAGGGCCATAACCGTGTAAAGCCATCTGAATACTTCATTAAGGTTGTACCAATCACCTCTGCAAATATTGCACCACCAAGATAAATATAAGGATTCATAGCATAGTCTTTCCTGTTAATACCGGAGAGAATTGTACTACAGTTTGAACTTAACTCACCGGTTTCATCCCGGTGCATTCATTGATGTTCGTTTATATACCATCGATAACCTGAATTCCTGTCTGCGCCACTTTAGCCACTGCCTGATTTATACTGGTTACTGAAACAGAAAGCCACAGAGCAGAAGGTGGCGCCATGGCACCGGACATTATCCTGCTGCGTACCGGGATCGACGTGAGGGCTGTCAAACAGGGAGATAATGCGTGGCACAAATTACGGCTCAGCGTCATTACCGCTTCTGAAATTCACAACGTTATAGCAAAACCCCGTTCAGGAAATAAGTAGCCTGACATGAGAAGTACATGCCGAGTTTTGACGAGATGGTGCCGGAGTTCATCAAAAAAATGGACGAGACATTGGCTGAAATTGGTTTTGTATTTGGGGAGCAATGGCGATGAAGCATACTCACGATAATATCCGCGTAGGCGCGATCACTTTCGTCAAACCGATCGTTATCATGATAATTGAGGTAAAGAATGGCGCAAAGTAGCGTTGTGAAAATTTAAACGTCTCAACGCCTCCTTGAATTTCTCACCCCATATGAAAAAGAACCAAACAGCCCGCTTTGAGCGAAAAACGAACTATGATATTAGCAAGAAAGCATCACTGTTAATATTCGAACAATTAATGCTCAGCTATTTCTCTATTATTTACAATCAGAAAGGACGTGTAATGGGTAAGGTTGATGAACTAAAGATGAAATATCCGGACGCGAATGCCTGGCAAATGGGCGACAGCCCTGAACTGGCTAACGAGCTTGCAGCACTTATAGAAAAAGGGATTAAAACGGCCTCCTGTGGCTCTTATGCCTCTTATCAGAAGGAAGAATTTGCCCCAAGGATTGGGAGCTATAACATCATCCTTGACGGCCAGGATGTACCGGTATGCGTGACCAGGCTGGTGTCGATGCAACTGGTGTGTTTTTGTGATGTTACTGCCGAGTTAGCTCGCAAGGAAGGTGAAGGCGATTTGAGCCTTGAATATTGGCAGAGAGAGCATCAACGATTTTTCACCCAGGAAGGTCATTTTTCTGAAGATATGGAGTTGATTATGGAAGAGTTTGAAGTTGTTGAGGTTCTGTAAGATGAGATAAACGAGCTGACGTTATATCAATTGGCATTTATAACAATGTCCGCACCTGACACATAGCGGATCTAAATATTAACGAGCGTCCACCAAATAGAGGAATGTCTAATAGGAACCTGGCCGTAGAACTGTCATCTGACTGACCAACCGACCCCAAACAACTAAGAGGTTTTGATAACTTATTTTGATAACCGTTAGCAAACTTACATAAAACAACGGGCGTGTCATACGCCCGTTACAATATTTAACACATGTAGTGATTACATGTTTTTGATGATCGCATCACCAAACTCTGAACATTTCAGCAGTTTAGCGCCTTCCATCAGACGTTCGAAGTCATAGGTTACGGTCTTAGCGTTAATTGCGCCTTCCATACCTTTAACAATTAAGTCAGCCGCTTCAACCCAGCCCATATGGCGCAGCAGTATATAAAAACATTAAGTTCAATTCATTGATATTTAATGATAAAAATTATTTTATTGTCTTTTTATTAGCCAAAATCAACTTTATTCAACCGTTTGATTTCATTGACGTTCGTTTTTATTTTGGGGAAAGGTTTTATCTACCATTTATATCAAAATTACAAGCCTACATTTTATTAACATCTCAATACATGTGAGGCCTTGCAGACCTTTGTGAGGCCTTATGTGTCTCAGTTTTGTCCCTCTTTTTTGTACTAAAAAACATAGTAATTGAGGATAAACCTCATGCTATTTTCGCTTATATGCCTCTAAAGGCATGGCACTTAAATAGATAAAAGCACCACAAAATCATAAAAAAACCACACAGTAAAACCGCAATATGAAACAATAACAGATAATTAAACCAAAAACAGATAGCGCATTGTGATAATCATTCAATACTAAACAAAATATAAACAGTGGAGCAATATGTAATTGACTCATTAAGTTAGATATAAAAAATACATATTCAATCATTAAAACGATTGAATGGAGAACTTTTATGCGGGCGAAACTTCTGGGAATAGTCCTGACAACCCCTATTGCGATCAACTCTTTTGCTTCTACCGAGACTTTATCGTTTACTCCTGACAACATAAATGCGGACATTAGTCTTGGAACTCTGAGCGGAAAAACAAAAGAGCGTGTTTATCTAGCCGAAGAAGGAAGCCGAAAAGTCAGTCAACTTGACTGGAAATTCAATAACGCTGCAATTATTAAAGGTGCAATTAATTGGGATTTGATGCCTCAGATATCTATCGGGGCTGCTGGCTGGACAACACTCGGCAGCCGAGGTGGCAATATGGTCGATCAGGACTGGATGGATTCCAGTAACCCCGGAACCTGGACGGATGAAAGTAGACATCCTGATACACAACTCAATTATGCCAACGAATTTGATCTGAATATCAAAGGCTGGCTCCTCAACGAACCCAATTACCGCCTGGGACTCATGGCCGGATATCAGGAAAGCCGTTATAGCTTTACAGCCAGAGGTGGTTCCTATATCTACAGTTCTGAGGAGGGATTCAGAGATGATATCGGCTCCTTCCCGAATGGAGAAAGAGCAATCGGCTACAAACAACGTTTTAAAATGCCCTACATTGGCTTGACTGGAAGTTATCGTTATGAAGATTTTGAGCTAGGTGGCACATTTAAATACAGCGGCTGGGTGGAATCATCTGATAACGATGAACACTATGACCCGGGAAAAAGAATCACTTATCGCAGTAAGGTCAAAGACCAAAATTACTATTCTGTTGCAGTCAATGCAGGTTATTACGTCACACCTAACGCAAAAGTTTATGTTGAAGGCGCATGGAATCGGGTTACGAATAAAAAAGGTAATACTTCACTTTATGATCACAATAATAACACTTCAGACTACAGCAAAAATGGAGCAGGCATAGAAAACTATAACTTCATCACTACTGCTGGTCTTAAGTACACATTTTAAGAACGCCAACTAAAATTTCCCCGAGGTGAAAATCGCCCCGGGGAATAACTAGCCATTTCAATGTAACAATTAACCCTTAAAATAAACCCAGAAGGTTATTAACTAAATCACATAGAAAACCATCAATTATAGTGTGTATAAAATAGGCGACAGCAACCCAATTACAAATTAATGGTTCCAGAATATCACATCAAAAAACACGCTGTATAATATTATAATTAACATGTAGACAACTTGTAATAAATATTATCAGTCAATTGTTTTGTTTATTCCATCTGTGACGCCGATTATTTTCTCAAAATAATGAGATGGCGTGACACCATAATAATCTTTAAATGCACATATGAAATATGAAGTACTGTTATAGCCACATTTCTGGGCTACGACATTGATAGAATAAGAGTTTGAAGTTATGAGTTTTTTTGCATACCTCATCCTAGTATCTCTCAATATTTCAGTAAATGACGTTCCTTCATCCCTTAATCTTTTTTTTATTAAACTTTCACTCGTATAAATCAATTCCGCAATATCTTTTAAATGCCATTGCCGCTCAATATTAAAACTGATTATTCCAGTAATTTTACAGGTAAATGTATTTATATTTGTTAGTATAAATGAATTTACACTTTCGCGTTTTTTGAACATGGCAAGTAAGGATATACATAGTCTTTCTTTTAACCAAAGGGAGTGTGAGTCTGCTATTTTAATCCCTTCAAACAGAGAAAAAACAAGCGATAATGGAGGTTCCTCTTCAGCAATATAGCCATTCTTATCAAGAGTAAATTTGCCAGGCAACTCATTATTCACGTCGATAAAAAAGGATAAACATGTTTTCTTATCTATATCAACAATTCTTAGTTTATAGGGGCATACTGGTAACTCTCTTCTAATTTTGTCGCTTACAATAAACAATGAATTTTTTTTGAACGAGATAACTCTCCTGTTTATAATTAAATCAAATGATTGACAGATGAAAACTACGGAGCAAACATAATCCATCTTGCACCTATCATAAAATTAAAACAAGTTGATAGTAGTCAAATAACAACCAATTAAATACACAATCATAATCAGGATGATGTGCATTTATATTTTTATACACAAAATTATAGTTTGCAAATTTTAATAAATTTCATTTAAGATTAAATTATTATATGTATATTGTTTTTTATTCTAACGTATTTCAAAGTTACATTTTTTCAACGATTACTATGCTTTTTATTAACATAAACTCACTACAACGCACCTGAAACCTCTTGCTATATATATGTCAACCGTTTGAATTTAAAATAAAAAGAGTATCATTTTTACTTGCATTTCTTATCAAGTCACATTCAACAACAGTAAAAAAACATTATTAGAACCATTCAATTAACAAAAAACCAACATCCAGCTTGCTTAATTTTTCTTTATTAAACGATATTGAAAATCAATTGATAAAATACATCTAAACAACCTTTTGGGGCGCAAAAGCATAACATCAAACAAACAAATAACACACCGAAAAAACTCACAATTAATAACCTATGATATACATACTGTTTATTATGGTTGAATAAGCCACTCGATATCTGGTGCTACGGAAGTGTCCACACGGTTTAGCAGCATCCGATACTTTTTCCAGGCTTCCAGCAACGGGGTTTCTTCCTCCGTTGCATATACAGCTCACCTTTTTTCACCCACGATTAACCAACAGCCAGACCAGCAGACACGCCACCACCGGCACAGCAAAATCCATCAGGCTTGCCACATCCCATGCACGTGTATCAAAACCGCCCCACCACGGCATATTCATTCGCTTGCCATGCCCGAACATTTCGATCCAGCGATATTCTGCCTGGGTGTGTTCACGCGCAATGAAGAACGTACAACCGGCTATCGCTCCGTAAGCCCAGTTCCCGGTAAAAAGACCAATCAGTAGCTGCGCAGCCACAGCACAAAGTGCATGAAGGAAAGGTGTTATATCCATTTTCATCCTACCCAATAAAATGGGGCGCTCGGCCCCTTAATATTATTTAGACGCAAGCACCGCCTCAATTGCAGATAATCTTTGTCTTAATTCTGCGTTTTCTTCTTCCAGTGCTGTTATCCTGTCGTCTGACTCTCTGGCTACCTGAACAAGCAAGCCAGTAACACCAGAATAATCTACAGTGTAATACCGTTCACCTTCTTCTCCATCTAATCCACTCCCGCCGTCTGGATATTTCATCATAGCCCCTACGGCTTCGGGGATGGCTTCCAGGGTTTCTTGTGCAATAACACCAGCGTAAGGCATACCGTTTTCTTTAAGCGTGTATGTATAGCCGTTCATTTTACGAATGCGGTCGGTTGCATTATCGATCACCTGAATATTGTCTTTCAGATCCCGGTCAGAGCCTTGATTAAATGCACTTGCATTGCACGCGCCGTTAACCGTTAATTCGTAGGTATTGCTGGTAGTTTTCTGTGCGTAGAACATATACAGAGCCTCATCTACGCCAACTTCATAAACAACCGGACGGCTAGAACTACCCCATAGTCTAGTTGTTACGCCAGCGTGAGCGGTTCCCTGTGTGTTTAATGTCATGGTTGACCCATGATTAGCGTATTTGATTTGTAATGTGTCTGTGTAATCAAATTTAATAATGGCGTTATCAACACGATTCCCATAAGACATGAGGCACTTACCCATTTTTAAGTAACCTTCATTTCCTGGGAAAATCAATGTCCCACCGTAAAGATCGCTAAAATCCCAGAAGATACCTTTTGTTCCGTTGTGTGTGACAATCCTTGTCATTGTATCTTTAGTGCCGTCAATATTTTTTCTGGTGTACATCTCGCTATAAGCGTTTTCGGTTTCTCCTGCCTTATTTGACAAGTGAATCTTACCGCTAAATATAGTTCCAGTGGTCGGCAATGCCTTTTGATCATAGATTACATTGCAATAACTATTCCATGTTGTTTTATTGTCTACATATGATTTTGTTGCATAGCTTCCTTGATCAGTTTTTAGTTTACTAACATCGGATTTTAGCGTTTTGATGTCATCAGGAATTACTGTTTTTGTAACCATTGTCTTACTCCATTAAGCCCATGTCCTTACATGCTGATCTGTCGTAATGAAAGGCATTAAAGAAGATATGTTTTTACTGCTATCAACAATCCTCATGTTTACGAAAAAACCACCGCGATCAATGCCTGTACATCTTTCGTTTTCTGGCTCCTCGTAATCGATAATGCAGCCAATAACATCAACAAGAACCCCGTTTTCTTCTTCAAGACTGAACAGGCCACTGTCATATACAATTGCGTTAAACTGTTCTCTGTTATCGAATCGTAATGTTATATCCCGCATTATACGTATTCCTTAAGCTGCGTATCTGACAATGCTCTGTTCCAGAAACGGAGGTTTTTTATATGACCATTAAGGTGTCGTAATCCTGTCGTCGTTTGCCCCCCGATACGAATCACGGCTGCTTCACGAATATATTTCCATACTGTTTTTGTTTCAGTGCTTATATGCTTATTTGCAAATGAGCATGTCATGCCGTCAGCCTTAACCCTGAATCCCATAACGAGATCCCTTACTCCGCATGATTCATATACACGTCGGTTAGCCCCGCCTATATCGCAATACGAATAACCGTCCTGACTAATAGTTCCAGAAGAACCAAACCCCATAATAAATGGGCCTCCGGACTGGTGATTTTCTGAATCAATGACACGCGGTGCAGCATTATGAGAAATAAACCAGTTTTTATGGACTTCCACCATGAACGTAAAAGGCATGGTATACATATTTTTCATCAGCGGAAATTTACATAAATCTGATGCACGAGTCGCTGGCTCTGTTGTCGTTATGATGAAGGAAGTTGCACAAGCACCATACTCGAATTGCGGGGTGGTTACTTCTATCCAGTCACCTGTTGCAAAAGACCCCACAGCTCTGTCGGCTGCAATTTGCAGCTGCGTACCAACCATTCCCCATTCTGGCAGACATTTCAGTGTTGCCTGAAAGTATATCCATCCACTACCAGGATCGATTTCAAAGTTTGCTGTTAATAGCTGGGCATTGCCACCAGTAATTTGTAGTTCATGGGTCTGTAATGACAAATAGGCGTCGCAAAGGAAGGTGTATCCTTCCGAGTTATACCGTTCAAAACGGATACGTGCGCGAACATTGAGATCACTTCTTACCCTGAACGACGCGGTAACATACGGACCTTTACTGTACTGATCATCGCCAGTCACATCTATGCCTTTGTTACCAGCAACTGTGCATATATTTCTCCCTGTTGTCGTTCCTGCTATATCGCTTCCTACCGTGAAACGTCCATATTTAAACTCAAATTCATCTGTTGATGATGTTACAGATATACCACCGCTTTTATTCCAGGCATCAGGATTAAAACTATTTACGAACATGTTTGTTCGCTGATTCTCTATCAGCAAACCATATTTTTCAAAACGAGGAACGTTATTCCCTGCCACGGTAATATGCCCGGACTTATCAATATACGTTGCAGATGAAGCCCGGCTAAATTGGCATATGCCATTAACAGGCATTGTTATTTCATCACTGCCGATGGTTATTGTTTTATAGCCCGGGGCATACCCTGTTATCGCTTCCAGAGAATCATTCAAGGGTAGCCAGATATCAGGAAGCGGAGGGACAGAAGCAGGATCAGCGGCATCTTCTGCAATCCGGGCTGCATTCTCTGCTCTTGTTGCGGCTGACGTTGCTTCTGTCTCGCTAGCTGCTGCTTTTGTTTCACTCGTCTTTGCGTTAGTTTCACTGGTTTTTGCAGCTTTTTGGCTATTAGCTGCCGCTGTTGCAGAACCAGCTGCGGCACTCTCGCTTTCAGCTGCTGCATCCTGACTGCTTTTCGCCGCAGTTTCGCTGGCTTTGGCATTCGTTTCGCTGGTCTTCGCTGCCGTCTGGCTGGACTTTGCGTTAGTTTCGCTCGTCTTCGCTGCTTTCTGGCTGTTAGCCGCAGCAGTTGCTGATCCAGCTGCTGAAGTCGCAGAACCAGCTGCCGCACTCTCGCTTTCGGCTGCTGCATTCTGGCTATTTTTCGCCGCAGTTTCACTGGCTTTGGCATTCGTTTCGCTGGTTTTCGCTGCCGTCTGGCTGGACTTTGCGTTGGTTTCGCTCGTCTTTGCGGCTGTCTCGCTATTTTTCGCGTTGGTTTCTGATTTTTTGGCTGCTGTCGCGGAGTTTGCCGATGCAGTCTGCGAGGCCGCTGCCGCCTGTGCGCTGTTAGCTGCATTCGTTTCTGAGGTTTTCGCCGCGTTCTTCGATGATGCCGCAGCCGTTTCGGATTTCTTTGCCGCCGCTGCGCTCTGAGAGGCGGCTTCGGCGTTGCGTGCCGCTTCTTCCACCATTGCCTCAAAACGACGCAATGCCTCCGGCATGACGTCATCTTCCGTCATGGCACCGAGAAAATCATTCAGCGTACCGGGTCTGGAACCTTCATAGACGGTAATGATCCCGGCATGTGAAGGCGGAAAACCTTCAACCAGCAGGGTGACGCTGTACTGGCCATACTCAACATCCATGCTGTAACGCCCGGCTTCATCCGGATTTTCAGAGGCCACCGTGTTCACCAGTACCGTGGTGCTGTTACGCTTTGCCTTCAGTTGAATAGTGCAGTTCTGTATTGGTTTTCCCGCACCATCTTTCAGCACACCTGAGATTTTTACTGCTGCCATATCCACTCCACAAAAAAGCCCGCCTGAACCGGCGGGCTGTAATAACACTGTGTTACCTGGCTAATCAGAATTTATAACCGACACCCACGATGAAACCGTCAGTACGCCAGTCGCCACTGCCGGAACCTTCATAAGCAATATCAATGGCCACGGATTCGGTCGGGTTAAACTGCACGCCAGCTCCCCACGCCAGAGACGTGTCGCTGTGGCGACCGTCATCACTTCCGGTCAGCACATCGTGCGTTTTCCCCTTGTTGTCAGTTACGCGGAGATAATCCCCGGAGAACGTCGAAACACGGCTGTAAGCCACACCCGCCATCGCATAAGCACTGAACCATTCATTCACGCGCACAGACGGCCCCGCCATCACGCTGAACCAGCGGTTACGCACGGAATCTTCATGCCAGCGGGTATCGCTGTAACGGGTAAGCTGGCGATTCTTGTCTCCTGCATAGCTGAATGACGTCACCAGCCCCAGTGTGTCCGTAAACTCATAACGGTATTTCACGTTAATCCCGTTAAGATCATCGCTGCCGGGAACGTTCGTCGAGGCATGAAGATACCCCGCGCTCAGCGTGGACTGATGTTCAGATGCCCATGCAGGCGCACCGGATACGGCCAGACAGATGGCTGCGGAAAAAATGGCGGCATAAAGTTTACGCATAATTACCTCTCGCTTTTCTGCAATAAAAAAGGCACCATTTCTGGTGCCCTTATATGGGTTATAACAATTTCAACGAATACTGATGCCGGAAGCGGCTTTTTTGGTCACAATCACCGTACAATCGGTGATATTACCTGCCCACTGATTGCCTTTCTGGAAAATCTTAAACTCCAGAGTGACGCTTCCCCTGCCACTCGGCATATCAATAACCGCACTGTAGCTACCGGGAATGGCCCCTTTAGTTTCTCTGGATGCGATTAATACACCGTTTTTGCGAACTTCAAAACCATAACCCGTGTATCTTGTACCTCCCGGGTTATTACCACTTCCCGGATCGCTATACGCTATTCCGTTAAAGATAATGGGCGGAATAATGATTTGACGGTCAAAGTTATGATCATCACTGATGGTGACTGTAACCGTCCCGTTTGGTGTTTCCGTGTTACCCCACGTACCAGCCTTTTTCGGAAATGGTTTGGATACAGTTTTAACGAAGTCACCTCTGACCTGGTTCGCCTCCAGCATGCCCTTAATCGTACAGTTTTCATTTACCGTGACGTTGTTGAGCGTCCCGGAGTTCGCATTCACGTTACCGCTGATATCGGCATTTTTCGCCGTCAGCCGCCCGTCCGGTGTCAGGGAAAATACCGGAGGATTGCCGCCGCTGGTAATGGTGGGAGCCGTCAGATACTTCAGGAACACGTCGTTCATGAATATCTGGTTGCCCTGCGCCACAAACATCGGCGTTTCATTCCCGTTTGCCGGGTCAATAAACGCGATACGGTTAGCGGCAACCAGGAACTGGCTCAGTTTGCCTTCCTCTGTATCCTCCATGCTGAGGCCAAGCCCCGCGACATAATGCCTGCCGTCTTCGGTCTGCTCAATTTTGACGCCCCACATGGCATTCCATTTATCGTTGGCGTCTTTCCACTCTTTCGAAAACTCCTCCAGTTTGCTGGCGTTATCCTCCGTCAGCTCGACTTTTTCCAGCAGCTCCTTGCCGAGATGGGATTCGGTTATCTGGCCTTTGAAAAAATCCAGGTAACCTTCCGCATCATCGCTCGCCCGACCGACAGCCTCCACGAATGCCGATTTGCCAACGGTGTTCACACTGCGAACGTAAAAATAATAATCATGACCCGGCTTAATATTGATACTGGCAGCTATCCAGTACAGCGCCGTGCCAAGATAGCTGGCTGTGGTTTCAACCTGCCTGATATCCGCAATCCGCTTTTCCGAGAACCAGAACTCAAACTGTACCGTCGGATCATAAACGGCAAGATGCGGCGTGGCGGTTATCTGAAAATAGCCCGGCGTCAGCTCAATCTGCGACGGTGCTGCCGGTGCGGCAATCCGGAACGATACCGACGCCGGATCGCCCTGCTGCCCCCAGGCATTTGCCGCCCGGACCGTCAGTCTGTAGTTTCCCAGCGCCAGTTGCCTGAAGCGGTATGTGGTTTCCGTCGTCCGGGCCGTGCTGACCAGCCGCTCACTGCCGTCATCCGCTGCCACGGTCAGGCGAAGCATAAAGCTCACCCCCTTCACCACCTTCGGCGTATCCCAGCGCGCCAGCACCTGGTATTCCCCGCTGTCTGCGGTGACTTCTGCGGTCAGGTGCTGCACTGCTGGCGGCGTGACACCGTTCACCGTTCCGCTCTGGTCGCCGTCAAAGTGCGCCCCGTTATCCACGATGGCTTCTTTCTCCGGCACATGCTGCACGGCAGTGATGGCATACGTGCCGTCATCGTTCTCACGGATACTCACACAGCGGAACAGGCGCTGGCGCAGCGTCGGCAGCTTCAGCCCCCATACGCTGTATTCGGCAACACCGTCAGGAACCCGGTTCACTTTTACCTTCACGCCGTCGGTGACGGACTGAACCTCCACGCTGACCGGATTGCCACTTCCGTCAACCAGGCTTATCAGCGTGGTGCCGGAGGATGGCAGCGTGATTTCACGGTCGAGCGTCAGCGTCCGGGTCTGGCTGTTCACCGCCAGCACGCGACCACCGATGCTGATACCGGCATAGTCATCATCACAGATTTCAATGACATCGCCCGGTACATGGCGAAGCCCTTCGGCACCCACGCTGAAGTCCACGGTCTGCGTCTCCAGCAGTTCAGTTTTAATCAGCCACAGCCCGGCGCGGTGTGCCTGCCCCCGGCTGGTACAGCCAAAGGCATCCATCTTCGTGACATTACGACCGTAACGGACAATGGCCTGCGTATCTTCAACAAGCTCTGTCGCCGTCTCCCAGCCGTTGTTCGGGTCAATCCAGTTCACCTCAACGGCATTATGGCGGTCCTTCAGGGCGCTGAAGCTGTAGCGGAACGGCGCGCCATCATCCGGCATCACCACATTACTGCGGTTATAGGTCCACACCTTATCCGACGGTCGGTCCTGCACGAACGTCAGCGTCTGCCCGTTCCATACCGGCATACAGCGCATCGCCGAACAGAAATCACTGAGCACATCCCACGCCTTACGCTGTGTGGTCAGGTAAGCGTTACAGGTGATGCGCGGCTCCGTGCCACCAAAGCCATCCGGCACTGACTGATCGCAATACTGGCCGATGACATACAGCGCCCATTTGTCCACATCCGCCGCACCAAGACGTTTCCCCATGCCGTAGCGCGGGTGGGTCAGCATATCCCACAGACACCAGGCCATGTTGTTGCTGTATGCCGGTTTAAACGTCCCGTCCCAGATACCGCTGTATTGCCGCGTCTGCGGGTTATAGTTCGATGGCACCTGCAGAATGCGCCCGCGAAGATGATAATTACGGCTCACCTGCTGGCTGCCGAACTGTTCCGAGTCCACCTGCACGCCGACCAGTGCCGTGTTCGGGTAGCACTGTTTCACATCGATGATTTCAGTGTATGACGACCAGAGCGTTTTGTTCTGCAGCTGGTCTGTGGTGCTGTCCGGCGTCATCCTGCGCATCCGGATATTAAACGGGCGCGGCGGCAGGTTACCCACCACCACCGAGGCCAGATACTGCGAGGTGGTTTTGCCCTTAATGGTGATGTCTTTTTCCGTCACCCAGCCACCGTTACGTTGTATCTGAACCAGCAGGCGGACTTCCGACGGATTCCTGTCACCCTTTGAGGTGGTTTCCACCAGTGCCTGCACACCGAAGGTAAAGCGCAGACGGTCGATGTTTGCAGACGTGATGGTCCGGGTGATCGGCGTGTCGTATTTCACTTCCGTACCCAGCACCGTCTCGGAACCGGAGGATTCAAATCCCTCCGGCGGTGTCTGCTCCTGCTCACCTGCCCGGAACACCACCGTAACACCGGAGATGTTGGTATTCCCCTCACTGTCCAGCACCGGTGTACTGTTCAGCAGCACGCTTTTTAATCCATCCACCGGACCTTCAATCGGCCCTTCGCTGATGGCATCGATCACACTCAGTAATTGCGTGGATTTCAGGTTGTCCTTCGCTTCGCGCGGGGTATGCCCCTTACTGCTGCCTTTACCCATTCGTCATGCTCCATAAACGACAAAACCGCCCGCAGGCGGTTTCACATAAAATATTTTGCATCATCGACCAATCACCACAACCTGACCACCGTCCCCTTCATCTGCCGTGCTGATCTCCTGAGATGCCACACGTGACCCCACGCGCATTTCACCGTACAGAACAGGCAGGACATTGCCCTGGGCAACCATGTTATCCAATGAGGAGAAATAGGTGTTCTGCTTACCGTTATCCGTTGTCTGTGTGCGGGGAGTTCTGGCTTTCGGTGCCAGCATCTGAGCCACACCGCCGAGCACCATACTGGCACCGAGAGAAAACAGAATGCCGGTCATACCACCGGCACCAATGGCAGCCCCCCATGCTGCAAGGGTGGCTCCGGCGGTAAAGAATGATCCGGCAATGGCGGCTGCTCCCAGGACAATCTGGAATACACCACCTGACTTGGCCCCGGCGACTCTGGGAACAATATGAATCACAGCGCCATCAGGCAGAGTCTCATGTAACTGCGCCGTTAACCCGGACGTGCTGACATCCCGCCCGGCAATCCGTACCTGATACCAGCCGTCGCTCAGTTTCTGACGAAACGCCGGGAGCTGTGTGGCCAGTGCCCGGATGGCTTCAGCCCCCGTTTTCACACGAAGGTCGATGCGGCGACCAAATCGTTGTAAATCCCCGTAAAGGCAGATGCGCGCCATACCCGGTGACGCCAGAGGGAGTGTGTGCGTCGCTGCCATTTGTCGGTATACCTCTCTCGTTTGCTCAGTTGTTCAGGAATATGGTGCAGCAGCTCGCCGTCACCACAGTAAATGGCGGCATGATTCGGCACCGATGAACCAAAGCAGCACAGCAGCACATCGCCCGGCTGCGCCGCTGACAACGGCACCTGATACAGCCCCGTTGCCTCCAGATTATCCAGATAGAGATTCTGACCGTGACGCCACCAGTCATCCTCACGATGAAAGTCCGGCATCTCAATCCCCGCCAGATGGTAAGCGTCCCGGAACAGCGTGTAACAGTCCGTCACCCCGTGCTCAAAGCGCCGCCCGGTGAGATGCGGCACACAGCGGAACTTATGAATCTCACCCCGGCAGACCAGCCACCACGGCAAATCACTCTGCACCTGCAGCCGCCTGTCGGCCTCACTCAGCCAGGGCAGACCACCGTGGTGGCTGTGGACCAGCGCCACAATCTCACCCTGCATCTCTGCCTGCAGCCAGTCCTCCGGAGCCATCCGGAAATACTCCTCCGGCTCACCGGAAATATTCACGCAGGGAAAATATCTTTCCCCCTCCGGCGTTCTCACCACGAAGCCGCACGACTCCGCTGGCGCACATCGCCGGGCGTGCGCCAGAATCGCTGATTCTGTCTCTGTCATGAGATTTACTGCGAAAGTTTGTTAATGGAAAGGAAGCCGCCAAAGTTATCGACGTTATTGCGGAACTTACAGCCACTCAGGCATTTGCTGCATTTATCCTTCGTGATATCGAACGTTGGCTGGTCATATTCATCCGCGACCGCCGGACCGCTATAACCGCACTCATCACCGCGATAGGTCCAGGTGCAGGTGTTGGCCAGCATGATACGTCCCGGAAAAACAGCGCCGTCCGTTTCCGTCGGCGTGGACAGTACAAAAGAGGCACTGACTGCGCTCAGTTCGCTGCACTGCTCGATGCGCCAGCGGCTGATCACCTCCTGCTCCGGATCGGCGTCGCTGTTTCCGTTGACGAAGTTCACCGCATCCAGAAAACGGGCGTAAACCTTACGCCTGACCACCGTTCCGCCGACCAGACTCTGCAGATCTTCCGCCATCCCGGTGACCATACCGTACAGGTTAGAAACCGTCAGCGTGGGGCGCGTACTGGTGCCTTTGCCATTCAGTTCAAAACCGCTCCCCTGAATGGGATACGCCTGATACTGTCGCCCCTGCCAGGTAACCGGCTCACCTTTTTCGTTCTGCTCATTACAGAAAAAATAACGTTCACCACCGACCTCTGTCAGATCGATTTCCCAGAGCACCACGCTGGCCGACTGCTCCGCACGGGTGCATTCATTCAGTGTTTCCTGCCGGATATCCTGCATCAGTTCACCACCTGTTTAAACTCTGCGCTGAACTCAACACGCAACATACTGACCTGCGACGACCATTTTGCGCAGGTCACCTTTATCTGCCTGTAACCATAAGGCGGCGTCCACAGAAAGGCCTTCCAGCCCCCGTGCTCAGCCAGAAACGACTCCAGCGCCGTGGCCTCCTCACGGGAGACAGACAGCGTCACGCTGTACGTTTTCAGGTCAGCGTTCAGCCCGGCAGGCGCACGCTGGGAATAGCCATCACCAAAGCGCACCTCCCTGACAGAAGGAGCCGATGTCACATCCATACCGGGTTTCACTTTCCAGCGGAAGGTCTTCATCGTCCACCTCCGGAGAACAGGCCACCATCACGCATCTGTGTCTGAATTTCATCACGGGCACCCTTGCGGGCCATGTCATACACCGCCTTCAGAGCGGCCGGACCTATCTGCCCGTTCGTGCCGTCGTTGTTAATCACCACATGGTTATTCTGCTCAAACGTCCCGGACGCCTGCGACCGGCTGTCTGCCATGCTGCCCGGTGTACCGACATAACCGCCGGTGGCATAGCCGCGCATCAGCCGGTAAAGATTCCCCACGCCAATCCGGCTGGTTGCCTCCTTCGTGAAGACAAACTCACCACGGTGAACAATCCCCGCTGGCTCATATTTGCCGCCGGTTCCCGTAAATCCTCCGGTTGCAAAATGGAATTTCGCCGCAGCGGCCTGAATGGCTGTACCGCCTGACGCGGATGCGCCGCCACCAACAGCCCCGCCAATGGCGCTGCCGATACTCCCGACAATCCCCACCATTGCCTGCTTAAGCAGAATTTCTGTCATCATGGACAGCACGGAACGGGTGAAGCTGCGCCAGTTCTGCTCACTGCCGGTCAGCATCGCCGCCATATTCTGTGCAATACCATCAAAGGTCTGCGTGGCTGCACTTTTTACCTGCGACATACTGTCCGTGGCGCTCTCTTCCCACTCACTCCAGCCGGACTTCAGGCCTGCCATCCAGTTCCCGCGAAGCTGGTCTTCAGCCGCCCAGGTCTTTTTCTGCTCTGACATGACGTTATTCAGCGCCAGCGGATTATCGCCATACTGTTCCTTCAGGCGCTGTTCCGTGGCTTCCCGTTCTGCCTGCCGGTCAGTCAGCCCCCGGCTTTTCGCATCAATGGCGGCCCGTTTTGCCCGTTGCTGCTGTGCGAATTTATCCGCCTGCTGCGCCAGCGCGTTCAGGCGCTCCTGATACGTAACCTTGTCGCCAAGTGCAGCCAGCTGGCGTTTGTACTCCAGCGTCTCATCTTTATGCGCCAGCAGGGATTTCTCCTGTGCAGACAGCTGGCGACGTTGCGCCGCCTCCTCCAGTACCGCGAACTGACTCTCCGCCTTCCACAAATCCCGGCGCTGCTGGCTGATTTTCTCATTTGCTCCGGCATGCCTCTCCAGCGTCCGGAGTTCAGCCTGAAGCGTCAGCAGGGCAGCATGAGCACTGTCTTCCTGACGATCGCCCGCAGACACCTTCACGCCGGACTGTTTCGGCTTTTTCAGCGTCGCTTCATAGTCCTTTTTCGCCGCCGCCATCAGCGTGTTGTAATCTGCCTGCAGAATTTTCCCGTCCTTCAGTGCCTTGTTCAGTTCTTCCTGACGGGCGGTATATTTCTCCAGCGGCGTCTGCAGGCGTTCATAAGCCTTCTGCGCCTCTTCGGTATATTTCAGCCGTGATGCCTCAGACTCGGCCCAGTCCTTTGCTGCCATCTCTCTGGCCTTTTCAAGATCGGCCTGCAACGTGGCGGCTGAAAGCCCAAGTTGCGCATTCGCTCTGTCCTCCCATGCTCCCCGGAGATTGGCAAGAAATGCGGATGTTTTACCGCGCCGGTGGCTCCGGCTCTGATACCACTGCCATTTTTTGTCCGCCTCATCAAAAGCCTTTTCTGCTTTCTCCAGCATTTCCCGGGCAGTGTCCGGGCGACCAATATCCAGCACCGAATCCCACATGGATTTGAATGCCCGTGCTGTCCTGTCTGCCCAGGTCTCCAGCGTGCCCATGTTCTCTTTCAGGCGGCGGGGCTGGTCATCAAACCCTTTCGTTGCGGCCTCGTTCGCCGCCTGCAATGCCCCGGCTTCATCTCCGGAACGCTGCAACTGAGCAACATACGCAATCTGCTCCGCCGTCACGTTATGGAACTGACGTGCCATCGCTGTCAGTCCCGACGTCGGGTCTGTGGTCAGCTTCCCGAAGGCTTCAGCGACCTTGTCCACCTCCACGCCGGATGCAGAGGAGAAACGCGCCACACTCTGGCTGATCGCCTCAAACTGCTCACCACCACGCACACCGGCATTCACCAGCGCCGTCAGTGACTCGCTGGTCTGGTTAAACGTCAGCCCTGCCGCCTGCCCGGCTCTGGACAGGGCCAGAATACGATCTGCCGTCAGTCCCGCCTGATTGCCGGAAAGGACCAGCGTTTTGTTGAAATCGGACAGGGTTGAGTTGCCCTGATACCAGGCATACGCCAGCGCACCGGTCGCCACCGCCAGCGAGGTGGCCCCCACCATCGGCAGGGTGATCGCACCGGCAAGCCCCCTGAACATGGGGATCATCCCGCCGAAGGAGTCCTTAACCTGACCACCCTGTTGCAGCAGGATCAGCCACGGACTTTGCCCGCCTGCAAGCTGCGTGGCCACGTCGGTGAACTGTGCAGGCAGCATACGCATGGCGGCTTTATACTGCCCGACGGAAATCCCCGCTTTCTGTGCAGCCAGCGCCTGTCGGCTCAGCGACTGTTCAACGACTGCCGCTGTTTTTTTCGCATCACTTTCCGTACCGGAAAAATGACGCCTGACTCTGGCCATCTGCTCGTCAAATCTGGCCGCATCCAGACTCAAATCAACGACCAGATCGCCTACCGGTTCAGCCATACCGGACTCCTCCTGCGATCCCTTCTGATACTGTCATCAGCATTACGTCATCCTCCGTCATGTCCGCCACATCCGGGGAAGTAGGGATAACTTCATTCCCGTCCGGGCCAAAGCGGACACCTCCGGCAAGCCCTGCCGCTTTCTGCATCAGCACATCATCTTCAGGCTCCTCGTCAGCCTCGCGCCGGTTCAGCAAACTGAAATCCAGCGGATGCATATCCGGATCGCTGAAAAACAGGCTGAGCACGGTGTACGTCAGCCCGGAAAAGTGCATATCCAGCAGAACATCATGAAAATAATGGGTACTGTAAAAGCGGTGCCAGTCGGCATACTCCGTGGATGACATCCCGGCAAGCATGGCACGCCAGTCGGGTCGCCCCATCTCACGCGCCAGTTTCAGGGCAAAACTCAGCTCACCGTCGAACACTTTCCCGCAGAAACAGGCTCTGCAGGCCCGGCGTCCTCTGTCTGTTCAGGGGTATTATTCACAACAAACTCATACATACCAGACAGCCGGTACACCACGTTTTCAGCATGAGAAATTGCCTCCGTGGGCCAGGTGGTAAGCACTTCCTGCTCAATCTGTTTAACGGCTTCATTCATGGACGGCATCTGCGTCTTCTGCGGATGGTTATGCCACAGGGACATCGCCACCAGAAACGCGCCGGTTCTGATGGCGTCTTCCACAGTAAACTTCCGGTTGCTGTCTGACTCCGCCTGTTCTGCCTGCCGTTTCATCAGGGCGAGATGCTCAATACGCTGCAGGGCTGACAGTTCAGAAAGCGTGACGGTCACACCGTTATGTTCAAATGATTCGGTTTTCAGGAACATCTCTGACTCTCCGGATTAACTGGCGGTGACGGTGATTTCTGCAACCGCAGCAAACTCACCATTACCGGATACGACCGGAATGTTGACCTTACCTGCAGCAACGCCATTCACGGTGATGGTCATACCACTGACCGACACGGTGGCTTTTGTTTTATCCGCTGACACCGCACGGAAGCTCTTGTCGGTTGCGCCTTCCGGCTGGAATGCCACGGTCAGCGTGGTGCTCTTCCCTTTCACTACGGAAGCGCTGGCTGGCGTCACGGTCATACCGGTTGCCGCTGTTACCGTGCTGCGATCTTCTGCCATCGACGGACGTCCTACGTTGGTGACTTTCACCGTGCGGGTGATCACGTCCTTCGCCGTCACCGCCTTACCGATACTGCTGACCCAGCCGCGGAACACATCGACCGTGCCGTTCGGGAAGCGGATTTTATAGGCACGGGTATCACCTTCATTAAACCACGCCAGCAGCGCCTGCTGCCCCTGCTCTCCGGGCATCCACGCCAGCGTGAAGCTGGTATCTCCGGCAGATTTCTGCCCCTGTCCGGTCGCGGTCCAGTCCGCATCTTCATCATCGAGATAACTGTCGTCATAGGACTCAGCGGTCAGTTCGCCGGGCGTCAGGTCTTTAACCTTTGCCAGACGCGACCAGTCATTGTCTGAAAGCGGGTTTGCATAAGGGTCGCCGCTCCCGTTATAAACCCACAGTGTGGTCCCGGCCCCTTTCACCGGTGCCAGAGGATTTGGTGTTGGCATATCGTCCTCACATTTCATAGGTAATGACATAAGTCAGATCGGCTGAACTCCACAGGCCCGCATCATCGTCGCGCCGGTAGTCATAGCCACTGGCCACCATACTGGTGATCAAATCTGACAGTGCCGGGATATCGCTCATCACCGGATAAATCCGGGACTCCATCCACGAATCCAGCTCTGAATCCGGCACCTGAGCAGGCAGGAAAACTTCAATATGCAGCTCCGCCTGCCAGGTATCGCTGTCCAGCTCTTCGCCCGTGTATTCAGCGCCGGTGAGATAAACGGCAATTGCCGGAAAATCTTCCTCATCAAAAACAGCGGGGCGACCATCAAAAAGCGTCGCCCCGGTGTCATGCTTCTCCAGTGCATCCAGTACGGCTGCACGGAGTTCAGTATGTTTCATCGCTTTATTACCATTCTCAGTTGATGCTGCAGCGCATAGCCCAGCTCTTTCGGAAGACGCTCACGCCGTATCCGCTCAATATTCTGTTTAAACGCCGTGGTCAGCGGCACCGCCATCGGAATTTTCACCACATCAATGGGGTAACGGTTTTTCCCGGCCACACGCTGCATGACATGCCACCGGCCATTTTTCAGTTGCTGAATAAACGCGCCGGGAATACGACGGTTACCCACCACAAGCACGCTGCCGCCACCTTTCAGGGATGAATGCTGCCCCTTTTTACGACGCCTGCGGCGGGACAGGACAACCCGTGCGTTACCCAGCCTGATTACGGGCAAATCCCCCCGGTTAACCCTGATTCTGGCCTGCGGATTTTTGACCGTGGCCCTTTTCAGCCTGGCCCTTTCCTTTACCAGTTTCCGGCGTACCTTTGTCTCACGGGCAACCTGTGACGCAGACTGCGATATCGCGGATGAAGCAACGCGGTTAATGGCCATTGCGGCGGCACCGGGCACCGCCGTTTTGCTGATACGGCTGAGGTTTTCAACGGCCTGCTCAAGACCTTTTATGGCCATACATCCCCCTTTCAGCGGCGACGGTTAACGGCAGGCGGTACGCCCCGCCCAAGCCAGAGATGACAGCTTCCGCCATCATCCGGCGAAATCCGGTCTATCCAGAAGTTTTCCTCACCGATGGTCAGCGTGTCGCCGCGCCGCAGCTGCCGCACATCATCAGTCCGGACAAACAGGGACGGGCTGGAGCCTTCAACGCGTACGCCCTGTCCGGCATAGCTGATATTTTCAGGGTCATCAAAAACACCACGTATTACTGCGCCGGACTGCTCACCGGATGTCATGGTGGCTGACGTTCCCATGTACCCGCGTATCGTTTCATCGGCGCGGGCAATGGCAGCATCGAACAGGTTATCGAAATCAGCCACAGCGCCTCCCGTTATTGCATTCTGGCCAGGCCACGTTCTGTCATTTCGGCTGCCACACCGGCAGAGACACGAAACGCCGTTCCCGGCAGCACAAATGCCACAGCCTCATCCCGCGTGGCGTGAAGTGCATCGGTATGCAGCGTCACCAGTGCCACAACCGTGACCAGAGCAGCCGTATCAGTCACGGTATCCGTCTGTGCTGATACCACCTCATTTTCATGTCCGGTCAGCGCATTTTCCGGGCTGACAGACGTGTCCTGACCGGCTGCGTCATCCGTGTCATCAAGCTCCTCTTCCAGCTCTGCCACACGGAGCGCCAGTTCTTCTTTCGTCCCCGTCAGGCTGACATCACGGTTCAGTTGCTCACCCAGCGACCGGAGACGGGCAATCAGTTCATCTTTCGTCATGGACTCCTCCACAGAGAGAAAATGGCCCCGAAGGGCCATGATTACGCCAGTTGAACGGACACGAACTCATCAGGGTCAGCCAGCAGCATCAGCGGTGCTGACTGAATCATGGTGAACTCACGCGCCGGGTCGCCGGTGGCCACCCAGTTTTTCGGGTAACGGGCAGAGGCGTTAATGCCTTCGCGCTGTGCGTCCGCATCCTGAATGCAACCATAGGTGCGCAGACCGCGTGCCTGAGTGTTCCCCAGCACCATCGTGTTGTCCGGCAGGAAGTTCTTTTTGACGCCGTTTTCCACGTACTGTCCGGAATACACGACGATGGCCACATCGCCATACATTCCCTTATAAGACACCGCTTTGCCCAGGTCTTTTACCGCTGTCTCCAGCTCGGAATGAGAGCCGCGACGGGTATCCAGCTTCTCCTTGACGGCCTTGAAGGAACGGAACAGCGCCCAGCCTTTCGGATCAAACACGATGATATTCACCACACCGCTGGCGTTCAGCGCGTAGGCTTCGATATCGTCGGTCGGGTCATACGTGGACTTGTCACGCTTGCTCCACTCTGTGCCGCCGGACTGCGTGATGTTATTCGCCGCACTGCGGCCCATATCCACCTCAACCGGATCGAAGGCTTCACCGGTCATGGTGTATTTGCCCTTAAGCACGGCAGAAACTGCCTGCATCTCTTCGACCTGGGCAATCGCCAGATTTTCATCCAGCATATTCTGCCGAATAATACGGCGACGACGGTAAGCCGGGTCAGCCAGGTTCTGCGGATCTTCATCCGGCAGGCGACGCAGGGTCATCTGCGGATTCACCTCATGCTTGGGTTTGACATAACCCGGCGTAAATTCAGAGGTGGAGCCGCCACGGGATCGGATAACCTCACCGGAAACAATCGGCGAAACGTACAGCGCCATGTTTACCAGTCCCGGAATTTGTGAGAGATAGACTTTTTCCGTGGTGAAAGGATAGGTTTCACGGAAAAACAGGCGCAGAAACAGCGGATCGAACTTAAAGTGATGCTGGGTCGATGCCAGTAATTCTGCAGTTGTATATACAGACATAAATTATTTCCATAAAAAAAGCCGCACAGGCGGCCTTTGTTGATGAAGGGGAAGATTAAACGATGCTGATTGCCGTTCCGGCAAACGCGGTCCGTTTTTTAGTCTCGTCGCTGGCAGCCTCCGGCCAGAGCACATCCTCATAACGAAACGAGCCGGACTTGTAGAACGTCAGTGTGGTGCTGGTCTGGTCAGCAGCAACCGCCAGAATGCCAACGGCTGCACCGTCGGTGGTGCCATCCCACACAACCAGCTTACGGGTAGTGCCATCCAGCATCAGCGGGGTCATTGCAGGCGTTTTCGCACTCAATCCGCCAGGCGCAATTGCTGTATGAGCCGGATCACTGTTACCCAGCGGCTGGTAATGGTTAAACTCTTCTTTTGTCGCCATAACTGCCTCTTATACCGGTAAAGCTTCAGGTGTATTAAGTAATTCTTTATTGGTATCAGATGCCAGGTTACCTGCAGCCAGCGGTGCCGGTGTACCCTGCATCAGACGATCCAGCGCAGTGTCACTGCGCGCCTGTGCACTCTGTGGTGCTGCAGCCAGAATGCGGCGGGCCGTTTCCACGGTCATTCCGGGGGTTTCTGCCAGAACGCGCGCCTGTTCTTCGCGTCCGTGAGCCTCCTCACAGTTGAGGATCCCCATAATGCGGCTGTTTTCTGCCGCAACCGCTGCGGTGATCTGCGCGTTCACGTCCGGCTGCGCCGCGCTGGCGTTTTCGCCCTCCGTCGCTGGCACCACGTCAGTAACGTCAGCCTGCGAAGCAGTGGCTGAAACAGTTGTTGATTGAGTCTCTTTGGTCATTCGCCCTCCTGAGAGACGGGATTTACGCGCATCCAGTGCATCACGCATGACGGTGATCGCATCGGTGCTGTTAACAAGTTCATCAGCCAGTCCGGCATCAATGGCCTCCTGACCGCTGTACACTGCAGCCTCGGTATCCAGCACAGCCTGCACAGACAGGCCGGTATATGCCGACACCTTCTGCGCAAACATCTGGCGGGTTGCGTCCATCCGGGACTGCAGTGTCTCCCGGACGTCATCCGGAAGATGGCTGTAGGGATTGCCATCCACCTTATGGCTGCCGCTGTAAATCAGCGTGATTTCCACACCCTGTTTCTCCAGGGCAGCACCGTAATTACTGTGAGCCATCATGACGCCGATGGAGCCTGTCCGGGCGGTCTGCGTGACCAGACGCCGGGAGGCGGCACTGGCAAGCAGCTGACCTGCACTGCAGTTCATGTCGTTGGCCAGCGCCCATACCGGTTTTATGTCACGCACACGGGCGATGATGTCAGCGCAGTCAAATGCCCCCGCCACCATTCCGCCTGGCGTGTCCATATCGAGCAGAATGCCGTCCACCATCGGGTCGCTGGCAGCCTGTTGCAGACGGGCGATAATGCCGTTGTAACCGGTCATCCCCGAGTACGGCTGCAGCGCCCGCGTCCGGCTGACCAGCGTGCCGGACACCGGCAGCACGGCGATGCCGTTCATGACCTGATAACTGCGGGCCTGTCGTGGTCCGTCATCATCACCGGATAATGCCAGCGTCGCGAGTGCCTCCTGGGCAGTCAGGCTGTCGCCGGACACCGCATCCGTCAGGCGGCTGATCCCAAGCTGGCCTGCAAGCGCACAAAAGAAAACCCGCGCATAGGCGGGTTCAAGCATCAGCGGCTCATTAAAGGCCATGCTGGCAATATGCGGGAGATTACGCAGCTCTGCTGTCACTCTTCTCCTCCTCTGTTGATTGTCGCAGCCCGGATTCAAATGCCGCAGCCGCCCAGGCGGGTGGTTTAAGACCGGCTGCACGACGCTCCATCGTTTCACGGACCTGCTGGGCAAAAATTTCCTGATAGTCATCGCCGCGTTTTGCACACTCTTTCTCGTAGGTACTCAGCCCGGCTTCTATCAGCATCACCGCTTCCTGAACTTCTTTCAGACCATCGATGGCCATACGACCGGAGCCTATCCAGTCGCAGTTCCCCCAGGCACTGCGGGCTTCCTGAAAACTGAAGCGCGCTTTTGAAGGTAACGTCACCACGCGGCGGGCGATGGCCTCTTCCAGCCAGCACAGAAACATCTGGCTCGCCTGACGGGATGCGACGAATTTTCGCCGCCCCATAAAGTGCGCCCACGACTCGTTCGCGCTGGCCCGTGCCGTGGAGTAGCTCATCTGGGCGTAATTCCGGGAAAGCTGCTCATACGAGACACCCAGTCCGGCAGCGATATACCGCAGCAGTGACTGCTCAAACACGGAGTAGCCGTTATCCGTGTCCTGAGCCGTCTGCAGGTTCAGTGAGTCCCCCGGCATCAGGTGCGGCACTTTTGCGCCTCCCAGACGGACCGGTGCTGCGGCGTAATACGCGGCAATTTCACCAATCCAGCCGGTCAGCTTGTCCCGCTGCTCCTTACTGTTCGCGCCCAGAATAAAATCCATCGCTGACTGCGTATCCAGCTCACTCTCAATGGTGGCGGCATACATCGCCTTCACAATGGCGCTCTGCAGCTGCGTGTTCTGCAGCGTGTCGAGCATCTTCATCTGCTCCATCACGCTGTAAAACACATTTGCACCGCGGGTCTGCCCGTCCTCCACGGGTTCAAAAACGTGAATGAACGAGGCGCGCCCGCCGGGTAACTCACGGGGTATCCATGTCCATTTCTGCGGCATCCAGCCAGGATAGCCGTCCTCGCTGACGTAATATCCCAGCGCCGCACCGCTGTCATTAATCTGCACACCGGCACGGCAGTTCCGGCTGTCGCCGGTATTGTTCGGGTTGCTGATGCGCTTCGGGCTGACCATCCGGAACTGTGTCCGGAACAGCCGCGACGAACTGGTATCCCAGGTGGCCTGAACGAACAGTTCACCGTTAAAGGCGTGCATGGCCACACCTTCCCGAATCATCATGGTAAACGTGCGTTTTCGCTCAACGTCAATGCAGCAGCAGTCATCCTCGGCAAACTCTTTCCATGCCGCTTCAACCTCGCGGGAAAAGGCACGGGCTTCTTCCTCCCCGATGCCCAGATAGCGCCAGCTTGGGCGATGACTGAGCCGGAAAAAAGACCCGACGATATGATCCTGATGCAACTGGATGGCGTTGGCGGCATAGCCGTTATTGCGTACCAGATCGTCTGCGCGGGCATTGCCACGGGTAAAGTTGGGCAGCAGGGCTGCATCCACACTTTCACTCGGTGGGTTCCACGCCCGCAACTGCCCACCAAATCCGCTGCCACCGCCGTGATAACCGGCATATTCACGCAGCGATGTCATGCCGTCCGGCCCCAGAAGGGTGGGAATGGTGGGCGTTTTCATACATAAAATCCTGCAGGTCCCCTGCGTCGCTGTGTCATGCCGGTCTGCACTTCCAGCTCCGCAATGTATTTTTTCAGGTCAGACACGGAAGTGGCCGTAAACTCCACTCGCCGTCCGTCTTTCTGTACCGTTGCCACCCGTTTACCTGTCATCAGGTCATGCAGTGCCGCACGGGCAGCGGCAAGTTCTTCCTGTCGCGTCATTCATCCTCTCCGGATAAGGCACGGGCGTAATCTGCCAGTGTTTTCTTGTTGGTTGCTGCACCATCCTCTTCCTGCAGGCTCGCCAGCAGCGCACTGAGATCCAGCTGCCAGCGGGAAATACTGATGCGCAGCGCCGCCAGCGCATAAACGAAGCAGTCGAGTGCCTCATTGCGTCGCTTTTTGCTGTCCCACAGTATTTTTTTCCTGCCATCCACCCATTTTTCGACCTGCTCTTCAGCCGTCAGCTGCTGCGCTTCGGTCAGATCAAAAATATCCGGGTTATTCGGGAAGTGAACGGCACCGGGAAGCGGTTCATCCCCTTCCGGCGTCAGTGTGAAGCGGTTATAAATCTGCTCTTTCGCGGTATCCGTACCAATTTCGGTAAGGTAAACCCCGTTTTTGTTTCGCTTACGTGGCATGCTGGCCACAGGCTTTCCGTAGACGGATGCCCCTTTAATGGGGATCACCCGGAACAGCCCATGCTTTTTCGAGCGTTCATACACAATGGTCGGGTCAATCCCGCCAATATCCCAGCAGATACGGGATACCGACATTTCTGCACCATTCCGGCGGGTATAGGTTTTATTGATGGCCTCATCCACACGCAGCAGCGTCTGTTCATCGTCGTGGCGGCCCATAATAATCTGCCGGTCAATCAGCCAGCTTTCCTCACCCGGCCCCCATCCCCATACGCGCATTTCGTAGCGGTCCAGCTGGGAGTCGATACCGGCTGTCAGGTAAGCCACACGGTCAGGAACGGGCGCTGAATAATGCTCTTTCCGCTCTGCCATCACTTCAGCATCCGGACGTTCGCCAATTTTCGCCTCCCACGTCTCACCGAGCGTGGTGTTTACGAAGGTTTTACGTTTTCCCGTATCCCCTTTCGTTTTCATCCAGTCTTTGACAATCTGCACCCAGGTGGTGAACGGGCTGTACGCTGTCCAGATGTGAAAGGTCACACTGTCAGGTGGCTCAATCTCTTCACCGGATGACGAAAACCAGAGAATGCCATCACGGGTCCAGATCCCGGTCTTTTCGCAGATATAACGGGCATCAGTAAAGTCCAGCTCCTGCTGGCGGATGACGCAGGCATTATGCTCGCAGAGATAAAACACGCTGGAGGGGTCATCCGGCGTCCATTTGAGGCCAAACGGCGTCTCTTTGTCGCCAAATTTAAGATACTGCTCCTCCCCGCAGTGCGGGCAGGCAACATGAAAACGCATAAAATGCGGGGATTCACTGGCAGCACGCTCAATCTGGCAGGTGCCTCTCACTTTGGGCGTGGAGCCACGGATGGACTTTGGCCAGACCGAGCCTTCAATACGCTTATCGCCCAGGAACGTCGGAGAGCCTTCCTGTTCAATATCATCATCAAAGGCAGCAAGTTCATCATAACCCGCCACATCCACCGACTTTTCACGGTAGTTTTTTGCCGCTTTACCGCCCAGGCACCAGAAGCCACGACCATTAGTAAAACGCTTCATGGTGAGCGTATTATCCCGGTGCTTTTTGCCATACCACGGAGCCAGCGCCAGCAGCGACGGAATATCACGGATGGTCGGCTCAACGTGAGTTTTCATAAAGTTCTCGGCATCACCATCCGTCGGCAACCAGATAAGTGTGTTGCGCTGCTTATGCTCTATGAAGTAGGCATAAACACCCAACAGCATTTTGGAATAACCGACACGGGCAGACTTCACCACATTCACCTCGCGGATGTAGTCGCTGCCCATCGCATTCATGATGGCCCGCTGAAAGGGCAGTGTTTCCCAGCGCCCTTCCTGGTATGCGGATTCTTTCGGGAGATAGTAATTGGCATCCGCCCATTCAACGGCGGTCTGTGGCTCCGGCCTGAACAGGGCACGAAGCCCGGCGCGGACAAAATGCCGCAGCCTGTCAACCTGACTGTTCGATATATTCACTCAGCAACCCCGGTATCAGTTCATCCAGCGCGGCTGCTTTGTTCATGGCTTTGATGATATCCCGTTTCAGGAAATCAATATGCCGGTTATCCAGCTCAGGAAAACGTCGCTGCACCGACAGAGGAATACCGTCGAGAATACTGGATATTTCCCTTGCTATACGCGACAGCACGAAAGTACAGAATGCGGTTTCCACCACTTCAGCCGATTCTTTGGCATTTTTCAGTTCCTGCGCCGTCGCCTGAGCACGAGTCAGGCGATGGCGCTCAAATTCAAGTGTTCCGGGGTGAAGATCTGCCTCGCTGGCCAGCCGTAATTCTTCAACCTCCCGGCGCAGCTTTTCGTTCTCAATTTCAGCATCCCTTTCGGCATACCATTTTATGACGGCGGCAGAGTCATAAAGCACCTCATTACCCTTTCCACCGCCTCGCAGAACGGGCATTCCCTGCTCCTGCCAGTTCTGAATGGTACGGATACTCGCACCGAAAATGTCAGCCAGCTGCTTTTTGTTGACTTCCATTGTTCATTCCACGGACAAAAACAGAGAAAGGAAACGACAGAGGCCAAAAGGCCTGTTTTCAGCACCTGTCGTTTCCTTTCTTTTCAGGGGGTGTTTTAAATAAAAACATTAAGTTACGGAGAAGAAGAACGGAAACGCCTTAAACCGGAAAATTTTCATAAATAGCGAAAACCCGCGCGCCTTCCGCCCCGTAACCTGTCGGATCGCCGGAAAGGACCCGCAAAATGATAATAATTATCATCTACATGTCACAACGTGCATCTACGCCATCAAACCACGTCAAATAATCAATTATGACGCAGGTATCGTATTAATTGATCTGCATCAACTTAACGTAAAAACAACTTCAGACAATACAAATCAGCGACACTGAATACAGGGCAACCTCATGTCAACGAAGAACAGAACCCGCAGAACAACAACCCGCAACATCCGCTTTCCTAACCAAATGATTGAACAAATTAACATCGCTCTTGTTCAAAAAGGGTCCGGGAATTTCTCAGCCTGGGTCATTGAAGCCTGCCGCCGGAGACTGTGCTCAGAAAAAAGAGTTTCGCCTGAAGCAAACAAAGAAAAGAGTGACATTACTGAATTGCTCAGAAAACAGGTCAGACCAGATTGAAGCAATTTAGATAATCGTGCAGACTACGCCCCATCATATCACATGGAAGGTACTACAATGGCTCAGGTTGCCATTTTTAAACAAATATTCGATAAAGTGCGAAATAATTTAAACTATCACTGGTTTTATTCTGAACTAAAACGTCACAATGTCTCACATTACATTTACTATTTAGCCACAGAGAATATTCATCTTGTTCTTGAAAACGATAATACGGTTTTAATAAAAGGACAGGGTAAGGTTGTAAATGTAAGATTTTCAAAAAATAAATGCCTTATAGAAGCCACCTTAAAAGGATTCAAATCAGGAGAGTTATCATTTTACGAATACAGGAAAAATCTTGCTACAGCAGGGGTTTTCAGATGGATTACAAATATCCACGAAAACAAAAGGTATTACTATACCTTTGATAATTCATTACTATTTACTGAGAACATTCAGAACACTACACAAATATTTCCGCACTAAATCATAACGTCCGGTTTCTTCCGCGCCAGAACCGGACTCGCTGGCATGATGAAATATGTGTACCCGGTAACCCCGGTGTGCATCGTTTTTGATTATTCCCGCACACTCACGCAGAAGGAATTCCCCGTCGGGCTACGGTCTCTGTTAATACGGGAATACGGCGACGATACAGCGCATGATGTGTCAGGCTTGAATACCTTTATCCTTTAAAAGGGATATCAGTTAAGTTATCCCGTGTAGGGTATAAGCCATTATCAAAGCCACTCTGTAGGGAATGGCTTTTGTGATGGCATCACTTACTCTTTACGCTGCTATCCCACTCATCCCGAAATTTTGATGGGTTATTGAAACCTTCTGCTGACATAACAACTCCTTCAATGTTTGGCTGAAATTAGGATGTCTTTCCATCAGTCCGCCACCACAAAGAATCTTTTTTGCCATAAGGCAGGAGGTTCATCTTTCAGTGGCTGCCGGTGTTATTTCCCCACTTACTGGCTTGGGTTGTTTCGTGGTACTGCCGTTAACTGGTGGCCCAGAATAAATTCCGGTTTCATTATCAAGCCCACCCGTAAATGGGCTTTGTAATGGCTACTTCACTTTTGCTTTTGCTTTTGCTTTTGCTTTTGCTTCCGCTCGCTTACGCCGGCGCTCTTCTTTCCTCTCGGCTTTTGCCATGTCCATGAATGCCTGCATGATCGAGTTCCGCATCATGTAGCTAACAAAGTGATGATTGACACAGCCGTTGAGGCGCAGCTGCTCGCCAAACTCATCCACCGAGGCCAATGCTTCCATCATGCCCTTCTCGCCTTTCATGAACTCTGAGAAGTCGCGCCCCGCTCTGGAGGCGCATTCAATAACCCGATCACTCATCCCGGAAGCCCGGGGATCGTAATCTGCAGCTGGTTAGCCAGGGAGTTAATCTCAGCGACCAACACTGGCTTCGTATAGCGCCATGCTGCCAGCCCTTGTCCGCAGAAGCTCGCCATGTCTTTCTTCTGGTCAAACTCATGACATTTCATGTTGAGCTGCGCACTTAAGCTGTTGCGATGCTGAAGTTCTCCGGTGAAGTAGTCATCGAGGACTTTATAGGCCGCGTACTTGAACCCGGGGTTTAACCAAGCCGCATAATCGTAAGCAACAAACTTCCCGCCATATGTTCCACCGTGTACACCGCGCTCAGTAAAAACCACAGATTCGTGGTTTTTCTCCAGCTCGGCTAAGAACTCTTTGGTCTGCTTGTTTCGCAGGTAGTGGTAAGGCGATTCAGATTCACTTTTACCACTGGCTTTCCACATATCAGTGAGGCAGATCATGCCATCTTCACCGATACGAATTGGTTGATTGAAGAGGGTTAATGATTTCATAGCGTGTACCTACTCTTTGAAATGAACCTTTGCCGCACAGGAAACCAGCCCACCGAGGCTCGCCAGCACTAACTGGTATCCTCAAAGGCCCATTCCAAAGGGGCAGGTTCGGTGTAAAAAACATGCGTTGCGGTACGCATTTATTGCAAAAAGCCCCGCATCGCGAGGCTCATTAAATGGACTTTGTGATTTGCAAAAAAATTATTTCAGGCATTGCGTCCTGATGTATTCCTGCAGGTAGTTAACCTGCGCGGTTATCTTGTCGATTCCACTTCGGAGACGGTAATAATTGAGTTCAGCATCTGCTGTAAGTCCTGGGCTTTCTCCATCGCCCATGCCGCTGGCTCCGGTCGTTGACTTTGCACAGGTGGCGGCGACTTGCAGGCGCTTACGCCCAGCAGAAACATCAGCACGGAGACTTTCGATAGTCGCGTTAGCATCAGCAAGCTCCTTTGTGTATCTTGCGTCGAGTTCTGCTACATCACGTTGACGCTTCCGCATGTCAGCGATGGTGGCGTTCGCCTTCTCCAGTTCACTGGCCTTGTTATCGCGCTGCTCTTTGTAGGCGATTGCGTTATCACGGTAATGATTAACAGCCAATGACAGGCAGACGATGATGCAGATAACCAGAGCGGAGATAATCGCGGTTACTCTGTTCATTGCTGACCCCACAAACAGATTTCACGCTCAATCTCACGACGAGTCATGAGACCTTTCCATTGCTTACCGCCAGCATATGTCCAGCGACGTAGCTGATCACATGCGCCTTTGATATCGCCCTGGTTTATTTTGCGAAGAAGCGTCGATGTTCTGAAATTGCCAGCGCCCACGTTGTAAACGAACGAGTAAAGAGCGCCGCGCATTGTTTCCGGTATATCAACTTTTATGTACGGGTTAATTTGTCTGGCGACCGTGGCAAGGTCTTTATTCAGGAGGGCTTTGCATTCTGCTTTGGTATACGTTTTACCGAGCATGATGTCTTTTCCTGTATGCCCGTGACATACAGTCCATACACCAACAATATCTTTGTATGGTATGTAGCTGACACCTTCCAGACCATCGTTACCACTTGGGCCAGTGATTAACACTGATGCTATAGCAATTGCTCCGCCACCAATAGCAGCAGCAACGGCTTTTCGTAATGATGGAGGCATTATTCACCTCTCGCAGCCTTGCGCTTATCTTCTTTAATCTTGAAATAAAGGTTTGTCAGGTACGTCAGCAGGCCAAATACCAGGCTACCCAGCACACCTATTGCTGCCCACTGTGAGGGCGTGGCTTTATCGAGCAGCTGTAAAAACCAGTAGCCAGCACTGCCTGCGGAGGTGCCGTAGGCAATGCCCGTTGTTAACTTATCCATGGATTTCATAGCCTCACCTCCGCAAATAACGGATGGTGTACACGGTTCGGAACGAAGAGGAAAGGTATAGAAGTTACATTAGCGTAAGGCTTGAACATCTATTCAAAAAGAAAAACGCCAGCGATTATTCTGGCGTAGCTGAAAGCATCATACAATTATCAAATACGAAAATTACAAAATCATTAAAACGCATCACGTTACATCATGTCTTTTTCTAAAAAAAATCTTGATGAATATTGATGGGGAGGAACACCAAAATATCTTCTGAAAACACTTACAAAATATGACGTGTTTTCATAACCGCATATCTCAGCAACTTTTCCAACAGAATATAAATTGTAGCTTAATAACCTTTCCGCCATCACCATTCGCTCTTCAAGAATTAATTTACTAAATGATAAGCCTTCGTGCTTTAATTTTCTTTTTAACAGACTTTCACTCAGATACAGTCTTGAAGATATATCACAAAGTCTCCATGTTGCAGATATATCCGTGTGAATAATAGCCTTAACTTTACTTCCTAAACTATTAAGACATCCAAATAAAAAACTTTGCACTATTTTCTCTGAAGATAAGATAGCAAGACATGCAAGTGATATTTGATTTCTAACAAAATCCACAGTTCTGCCATCACAATTCAAGCATGCAATCAAGTTCTTTAACAATGAAAAATCTTCACATTCCACCATCAAGTATGCCGGATAAAACCTTCTTACAGAAAAAGGTGAGAGTGTGTTGCTTTTAAAGAAATCATTAACTGTTTTCTCTTCAACATCTACGATCATTACATGATCTATATTTGATGAAAAAAAATCTTTTAAATTGTAATCAATGAGAACAGCACTTCCTTTTTTAAACAAAATATCTTCTTTACCAATTCGGACATCAAACGAGTTCAACACCAAAATGATAGAACATATGTATGGCATATTATCCACCTGATATCATTGGGGTTACACCAGATAAGTATAGGTGGAAAATCAATATTCGCCAGTTCAACAATAAGGAAAATCTCATTGCATCACAAGTATAAAATTATGTATTTAACTCACAAAGACAAATTATTAAACCAATCTGTTATATTATATATAGCTGCGTGGAATCATAATATCATATATTTTGACTGGCATGTTTACCAAATTTAAGTTGCATCTCAATGGTTTCTTCAGCGTAAACAGAGTTTTTATACAAACTGACACTCTGGGTATCATAGTGTAGTTTTTACGATTGTAAATATCCTGTATGCAGGAACTCATCCTTTTGGATGATATCGCATACAATTAATTTACCATCAGTCTTAGAGCCAGTTCGTCCGGATAGGGATCGAAGTAATTCTGTGTAAGCAAGTAATCATTAGGATACTCACCCAGATAATGCTTCAGCAGAGTCAACGGCGCAAGAAGAGGTAATGTGCCAGAACGATAGTTAAGTATAACCTCGCTCAACTCTTTACGCTGGCGTGTACTTAAGTAGTTACTAAAATACCCCTGTATATGCATCAGCACATTCGTGTGATTTTTACGTGATGCAGGTTTTCTGAGAATCGCCATCAGCTTATCACGATACACCTCAAAGTATGATTCAAGATCCGCCCACTCGTGTATTGCAGCCACAAATGGTCCCATATCTTTATAGCCTGTCTGACTATGCGCCAACAACTGAAGCTTATAACGACTATGAAAAGCCAATAACTCTCTTCTTGATAATTTCTCCTTGTAAAGGTGATTGAGCTCATGCAAAGCAAAAACTCTTTCAACAAAATTCTCACGAAGCACTGGATCATGTAATCGCCCATCCTCTTCAACCGGTAGCCAGGAAAACTTTTCCATCAAAGTGCTCGTAAATAGTCCCACTCCATCTTTACGACCTCGATTACCATTTTCATCATAGACACGCACGCGCTCCATGCCACAGCTGGGAGATTTAGCACAAACCACAAACCCCGATACATCCTTTAATTTGTCCATATAAGAACGACTAAACTCTGTCATTCTCTCTGTCACATCCTCATTCTGGTCGTGGCTGAAACACATCCGTATATTTCCTTGCGTCGAGCGCACAAGACGTAGAGCAGGACGCGGAACTGGCAGCCCTATAGCCATTTCCGGACATACTGGTCTGAATGTTACCCATTCCACTAATTTGTCCATTAAAAAGTCAGCTCTTTTGTGACCACCATCAAAACGAACAGCAGAACCGGCCAAACAACCGCTGATTCCAATCACAGGTTTTTTTATCATATCCTCCCCCTTGACTAATTCATTAACACATAAACTGTGTAGTGCACGGAATAAATTGCCTTTCTGGCGTCATCACTGACAATTTTTCTGTTATGGACTATTCCTAATATAGTATGAAAGTTCTTTAAGTGATCGGTCGTAATCATCTATCTTTCATACTTACTCTCAACTATCAAAAGTACAGGATTTATTATGAAGTTATGGCCTGTGTTGACTGGCATTGCGCTCTCTTTCACTCTTATAGCATGTAAGGCCCCGACACCACCTAAAGGTGTGCAGCCGATTACAAATTTTGACGCCAACCGCTACCTCGGAAAATGGTATGAAATAGCTCGCCTCGAGAACCGGTTCGAACGTGGTCTGGAACAGGTCAGCGCTACTTATGGAAAACGGAACGACGGAGGGATTCGTGTACTTAACCGTGGATACGATCCAACGAAAAATAAATGGAGCGAGAGCGAAGGTAAAGCATACTTTACTGGAGATACTAAAACTGCAGCGTTGAAGGTTTCGTTTTTTGGCCCCTTCTATGGTGGCTATAATGTAATCAAACTGGATGATGAGTATAAGTATGCTCTTGTCAGTGGTCCGAACAGAGAATACCTATGGATTCTGGCAAGGACCTCAACTATTCCAGATAAAGTAAAAGCAGACTATGTGCGAACCGCTCAAAAGTTGGGATTCAATGTCAATGAATTATTATGGGTTAAACAATAAAATCCCTACCCGAAATGATACTTATTAGAAAAAACCAGCCTTTGGGGAGGCTGGCTAAATCAGGAAACAAGCTGTTATATGATAATAACTACGTTGCGATTCCAACATTTAAAATGTTAGACTAATGACAATCAGACAGCAACTTTTCCTTTAATTATTTCGAACAATCAGCATCCATCTCCAATCGGAGATCCAACACCATCAGCATACCCTCCACTACGCCCTCAGCTTTCTGGAGCATCCTGCCAACCCAACAATCAGATCGCCCATGCTTACGTGCAAGCGCCATAAAAGTCATGCCGCCGACATAATAGTCCACCAATAAATCATGCAAATCGCTGTTGTTCTTTTTCAGACGGGCCATGCACCCGCAAATGATCATCGCGTCATCGTCACAACATTGTGGGCGAGATTTTACTTTTGAAGGAATTAATCCCTTAAAACCGGCGGCAATGGACGACCAGGTCACATCTTCATGATTATTAGCCGCCCACGCTCCCCAACGCTCAAGAACCATCTGAATATCACGCATCAACTTACTCCACAAAAATCAGACCAGAACGCCAATTACAAGCAAAAATCAACAAAACAGTATTAGTTGATTGTTATCTCTGACTTCATACTCCTGCTCCTGTCAGGGTTTTGGCGTAATTCTTCAGTATTCGGTAATCGGTCAAAACAGAACCGGGGAAACGATATAAGCGCAGACGCCCCCAGCGGTGGCGAAGAAGTTCTGCCATATAAAACTCAAACATCATTCATTCCCCATTTCGGTGATGGTCAGTTCCAGCCTCCCACCTTTGGTAACAGGCATCTTCACAATGCGGTAATCAACGACCTGAGCATCATCCAGCCAGAAACCTGCTTTGGTGAGTGCGTCAAAAGCGGCTTTTTGCAGATTATCCAGGTCACGGCGACGGCGATCCGGCATGTGGCACTCAATACGGATTTTCACTGGCATAGCCAGGCCGATATCCAGCATGGAGCCTTTGATGATTCGGGCGACGTTATCGCGGTATGCCTGCCCCTCTGCGCTGATGTGCGTGCGCCCGCGATTATGGCGGTAATAGCGATTATTGCTCGGAGGCCAGGGTAATGTGATGCTGTAAGTATTCACGCCTTAATTACCCCCTCTTTCAGCCAGATAACCTGTGTTCTCGCCATACCTTCCAGCGCACATTCTTTTGCATATCCAGCGTCAACAAAATGCGTGCGACGGTCGATTTCGTCGTGGCAGGCAGAACATGCAATGGTGGCAATCAGGTCTGGCGGTTTGATACCGGTACCGCACAATCCAGCCAGCCGGATATGTGCCAGTACTGACGTTTCAGGATTGCCATTACATACGCCAGGGATTCTTACCTGGCATTCCCGACCACGCGCTGCTTTTCTCAAATCAGCCATGATTCCTCCTTGCTGCCAGTCGCAACCATTTTTTATCAACCAGGCTGGCGGTATATCCGAGCAGTGTTGGTATTTCGGATGGTTTCAGCTCAGGCTTACGCTTACGACGATTTGGTACTTTGTAGATGTGTCCGTTCATGACACGAATAAGCGGTGTAGCCATTACGCCTCCTGCTTATCACGCAGCAGCTGGAACTCGCAGCTCTGCGGAATAGTCAGGTGGCAGCCAATATTCATCGCCCAGGCTTCAACCTTACACAGGAAGACATACATCTCTCCGGTATCAAGATCGGAGGTATGGCGTAACGACTGGATAGTGGTGATATCACCGGTTACGACATCAACCAGGTCTTTGGTTTCATAACCGAGATATGTGTGTTTGAGAGCATCTTTTACCCAAGCTGGAGTGGCGAACGTTTTACCCTTGCTGATGAGGTATTCACTGATTTCGCTGTACCACATGTGGCTGAGTGCATTCTGGGAAAGACTGCGTCTCTCGCGCCACGGTTTAAGCACCATGCGAAAGCATTTGCCGTCCTCCAGATAAGGCTGGATCTGCCGACCGATAGCGGTGAAGTTACCGCGATGCAATTTGATACCATCTTGTGGGAGGTTCACGCTTCACCTCCGCAGAGATCAAACGCTGGATGCAAAATATCGCAGGTGCATTTCTGCATCTGTGAATGGAGAAGAGAGGTTGGATTGTATGTGCGCATAAACGTCCCCGTTTAGCGCAGAAGTCACCGGAGGAGTTCAAACTCCGGTGACTTAATTATGGCAAGTTGATTGTTGAAAATCAATTTAGTGGATTTAGGCGCAATACAAAGGATCATTAGCAGCTCTAATACCGCCCTGAATCGCAAGCCCTGTATGGCAATTTGACATTGAGCATGATTGCCATCTGTGCAAGGGACCTCCATTAATCGAAACTTCCAGCAGATCTTTATCTCCTTTCATCCTGACCCCTTCATACAACATATCAAGACGCTCAACAATCAATCCTGTTGGAGGTTCCATTTTTAGAACGAGGGCAAACTCTCCTGGCCCACGTCGTATTGTTATACGCGGGCCGGTACACTCCACATCCCAATTGTCTGATTTAGCTTTCCATTCATTTTCATCTATCAGTAAAGTCTCCTTACCAATAGAATTACAGAAAATTCCTGATAAAAGCATCGGTCCATGTGGTATGGGTGAAGGTTTCACAGAAAGAATGGGTTGTTCGTTGACTACAATCAAATTTTGACAGTTATGAAACGTCACTCCTGCAAATTTTACTGTTATAGGCTCATTATGAAAATCAAACATTTCATTTGCAAAACCAGCCTGTAAGCACTTGGGATTTCTGTCAGCTATTTCCACTGTCTGTGCTGAAAGTCTACCACGAGCTCTTTTTTGATTGCATTGGGAGCAAAGAAGTGTCATTCCATTCGGATCATGTACTTTGGCATCAACGAAGTCAGGTTTAAAATGCTCATAATCATAAAATCCAAATCCACAAATTACACAGCCAAAGCCGCACCTTTGCCTTATCTGACGTTTTATTGTCTCAGGTATTCTTCTTGAGAGCCCGTGTTTATTAATATTGTCCATATGGTTAGTACGCTATAAGTTTGTTTCTATAATTTTACCACAATAGATAAGTTTGTATCAGAAATCGCTATATGGAGTGAGCGGAATATTTATATTATTCATGCAATTGCTCTCCCGTACGCAGCCCGCACTTCCGTCATCGCAGAATGACGGAAGCCTTACTAACTAGCGCCTTTATTGAAACAGATTCTGAGGTAAATGCGGCAATACTCGACTCCACTTATCATCCTGCCACGGCTGAAGTTTTACATGTGCCGTTTCTCGGACGAGGATTGCTCGCGCTCTGTTGAGTATCTGGGGATATTCTTGCTCGATGGAAGTGAAGTGACCAGCTTCACCATGCTCCGCATCCTGAAGAAGATGAGTAACGTTCTGGTAGGCAATTAACATCACATTCCCTGCTCGCCATAACCAGGCGAGTGTGCAAAGTTCGTTATCAGTGAATTGTTTTGTGATTGGGGATTGTTGAACTGCTAGAACGAGAACGCCAGCATCCATTGGCAGTCCCTATAGTAAAACCATAGCTCAGGACGCTTCGTTCAGGATAGATAATTTTATTGTACTTACCTAACTTTCTTACTATAGCACGGTTGAAAAAGTGATTATTACTCAAAAATAAACCTCACCATCAACCATATATTTGAGAGTACTTATCGCCTGCTGGGCGGATATTGTTTTCATTAAAGGATAGTGTTTAAAAACAATGCCATTCATAAAATAGATATCACAGGTTTTATTATCTGTATTGATTATGATTTTTTCGAATGTTTTATAGGCAAGTGTACGACATAGCTCTCGCCCATTTTTACTGGTTAAGTCAATAGCATGAAAATCACCAAGTGAGCTCACCGCTTTACTCTTCAAAGTTTTTAATGATACAGAAGCCCTTCGTAATTCCTTATCTAATACTCTGATTTTTTCTGCTATAGCGGTAACTTCAGGCGCAACAGATAATGCAGCAATTAAATTATTAATTTTCATATGGAGCTCAATAATTTTCAACTCTAAAGTTTCATTAGCATCTTTCTTGTTTTCAACTGGTTGGATTTTACTACAATTAAAAAGCAACTCATTAATGATATTATAATCAACCAAATCTCTCTTTATTGATGGCCTGCCACATCGATGCAGTCTTCTCATCGGACAAACATAATAGCCATGCAAACTTCCAGATACCGCATGAACAATCATGGTATTACCACAAGCCTCGCACTTCATAACTGTTCGAAGTAGATTTATCAACATAGGATTTTTGCTACTATTGCTAATACCAAAAGGTGCCAACCGAATTTCCTGCACAGCGTAAAACAAATCATCTGATATGACTCTGGGATAATAGCCAGCGATTTCACTTATTCCTTTACCTCTTGCACGATATGAAGGTACGCATATACCTATCAGAGCTTTATTCGCTAATAATTTTTCAATTACAGAAGGCCCCCATGCACTTTCTTTTCCTGAGAAATTTTTTACAGCATGATCATTTAAATACTTGGCTATTGCATTCAATGATCGCCTTTCCATCCTGAGTTTAAAAATTAGCTCAATCGTTTTCACCCTGTCGGGGTCTGGAATAAAAGCTGTTCTTTTGTCATCCAATGAGAGCCATCTCGGACAAGACGCCGTCATAATCGTGCCTGACTCCAGTGCATCCTGCCGTTTTTTCTTCCATGATAATTTAACCCGACTTGACTTTATCTCGCTTTCTTCATTTGCCCTTTGTGCTATAAGTATGGCTTTTATTAATGAATATGGATCATTCAAAGAGTCAATATTATAGACTGTATTATCGCAAAGAGTTATAACATCAATACCGTGATTCAAAATCAATTTCAGACGCTCAATCGCTTCACCGACTTTTTCTCTTGAAAGTCTGTCCAGACTTTCAACTAGCAATGTAGTTCCTGGCAATATATAACCATGCTCTATAGCATCTAAAAATTCCGAAAAAGCTCCTGATTGTGCATGCTTTCCTTTGAATGCACTTAATCCTAAATCTTCATATGTTATGGTATCAAGATAATAATCACTATTTACCTTTAACCATTCAGCAATAAGTCTTCTCTGTCGGTTTAATGAGTCGCCAGACATCTGACCTGGTGATGAAAATCGCATATATGCTATGGCTTTTTTCATGGTGACACCTGCTAACGTATGCTTTTATAAACCTTAGTGGTGAGATATAATTTTTGTTTAATTTTTATTTAAAAAGACAATTACGATCACATTCTTTTGAATATACAACAATAATCGTATTGCAATTTGCTTACGCAATAATCTTGAAGGCACAAAAGAATACACAAAAACTAAAAACATTAACAAAAGCGGCCCATGTAAAGATATGAACCGCCATATTTCAGTCTTTTAAAAGAAATTATTTTTAATGTGGTGTGCTTCGTGACAATAAATTAATAACCAACACACCGGCACAAATCAACATCATGCCTATAACGGCTGGCAGGTCCAGCCGTTGGCCGAAAAACCCCCATGATAGTAAGCTAATCAGGACAATACCGACTCCTGACCAGATAGCATAAGCAATCCCTGTAGGAATATAAGCCAGCGTCTGAGCTAATAACCAGAATGATGCACAATAACAAATAATTGTACCAACAGATGGCCATAACCGTGTAAAACCTTCTGAAAACTTCATTAAGGTTGTACCAATGACCTCTGCAAGTATTGCACCACCAAGATAAATATAAGGGTTCATAACATATTCTTTCCTGTTCAAACTGGAGAGAATTGTACTACAGTTTGAACTCAACTCACCTGTTTCATCATTGTGTACCCATTGATGTTCTTTTATATACCCTCAATACCCGTTTCATCGCGGCACTCTGGCGACACTCCTTAAAAATCAGATTCGTGCTCACCTTTCCTTCCCGTTCTTCTCTGGTAGCGAACCGGTAATACACCGTTCACCAGACCTTACCTTCGATAACCAGAAGACCTGCCCGTGCCATTTTAGCCGCGGCCTGATTTATGCTGGTTACTGTTGCGCCTGTTAGCGCGGCAACGTCCGGCGCACAGAAGCTATTATGCGTCCCCAGGTAATGAATAATTGCCTCTTTGCCCGTCATACACTTGCTCCTTTCAGTCCGAACTTAGCTTTGATTTCTGCGATCTTCGCCAGAGCCTGTGCACGATTTAGAGGTCTACCGCCCATGACAGGAAGTTGTTTTACTGGTTCAGGTATAGCCTCACCACGGTTAATTCTCGCAGTCATATGGGCAAGTTCATCGGCAGCCTTGCGCCGTAATTCCGAGTCAGTCAACGCATTAGCCCGCATGTTCTGATACAGGTTGGTAACCAGCCAGTAGTGCGCGTTTGATTTCCACGGATAAGACTCTGCATCCGGATACAGCCCGCGCTTCCGGCAATACTCGTAAACCATATCAACCAGCTCGCTGGCGTTTGGCAGCCCGGCGGTAACGGATGCTTCTTCCCGGCACCAGGCGACAAACTGCCCGGGTGATGGCAGGAATGGTCGATTCTGCCGACGGGCTACGCGCATTCCAGCGTTAACCTGTTCCATTGTGGTGATCCCGTTTTCCCGGAAAGCCAGAACCCACTGGCGGCGAATTTCGTTCAGTTCGTTCTGGTCACGGTTAGCCAGGCTCGCAGGGAAAGTTGCCAGCAACTGGCTGAATACACCGTTGATGATCTGCGCTACCTGCTGTACCTGCGGCTTTTCGTCGTACTGTTCCGGCATGTTGTTGGCGATCCGACGCATCTGCTCACGGTCAAAGTTAATCATCTGTGCGGCGATGTTTTTCATAGATCCACCCCGTAAATCCAGTCTGTGTTTGTCAGGTCGAGTTTTGGTTTTCCGGCTGTCACGCCAGCCTGTTGTTTGTTACGGTTGATTTCGAGTTGGATCCACTTGTCGCGAAGTTTGGCCGGGCTCAGCACGTTACCAGACCAAAAGTTGTCCTGGCATGCCCAGCGGAACAGCACGCACATGTCGCGGTGGTTACGTCCGTCACGTTCACGCATCAGGCGGATATCGTTAGCCCACCCTGCAAAATTCGGTTTTCTGGCTGATGGCGCGATGGTCTTCACCATGTCAAACATCCACTCTGCGGCGGTCAGGTCTTCTGCTGTCCCCCACCTGCTGCCGCTCTGAATTGCAGCATCTGGCTTCTCCACAGGAAGATCGTTTTCTGGTTGGTCAGAGGATTCGCCAGAATTCTCGGACGAAAAAGGTTTTATATTGTCTTTTGTTAGTTTGTCTTTTGTGTTTACCTGATTCGGGTAAACGCCTTTACCTGATTTGGGTAAACTTTTCTTACCTGATTCAGGTAAATTTACCTCTTTCAGGTAAACTTTATTTTTCTTACCTGATTCGGGTAATGTTGACCATTCACTGACCACATTATTAATGCCGATATTCCGCCCGCTCTGAATAAGAATCCCACGCTTTACCAGAACGCTTTTTGCAGCAGAACACTTGTGCGGCAATATCCCGGTCAATTCGGAAAGTTGCTCGTTGCTCACCCAATCCAGTTTTTTATTAAAGCCATATGTTTTGCGCATGACAGCCAGGAAGACCAGAAGCTGGTGCTGTGTTAATCCGGCCAGCATCACAGCTTCCAGCAACTCATTTGCAATGCGCGTATAACCATCATCGAGATCTGCCACGCGCGGCTCCTTTTGTGCCACATCCGGCACTGGAAAATTGAATATCTCAGCAGTGTTTGCCATAATTCCTCCCGCAATGAGTGTGTTACGATTTGCACCTGAAAGTCGGTTCTGTTCGCGCAGACCGGCTTTCGCCATTTCTGAACCTGTCATATTGCCCCCAGCATGGTGGTGACCATCGCCATCAGTGGACCAGCCAAATCCGGGTCCACACGAAACATCGACACAATGCCTTCACTCATCTCCTTCAGTTTCTGGTGGCGTGGTGCGTTGAGAATGACAGCCTGTTTTGCCTCACTGAGTTCCTTTTCCATTTCAGCCAGCCGAGCCATGAAGCTATCCTGCTCAACCAGGTGGCCGCGATATTTCAGCGGTAGTACTGCCAGAATTGCTGGAGTCAGTTCACGCACGTTATTTCGGTATTTTTCAGAATCGAATTTGTTATCGAGAAAGCGGAACAGCTTCTGGCGTGCACGACTGACATCATCAGGAAAATCGATAGTGCCGCCGCCCTGTGCTCGATACTCATTCACAATGAGTGCGGCAACGACATCCTGATTATCTACAGCCGACCAGGCGCGGATGGCATCACGGATTTTTTCGTGGCCTGGCACCTGTTTTATTTGAGAACGATTTATCACCGCAGTCGGGATAAATCCGCTAGTCTGTTGGTATGTAAGTGGTTGCATAGTCATTGCCTTATCAGTTAACGCCGCAGTTTAGGCGGCAGAATTACTCGCGTTAAACAATGGTGCGAGGTCGGGACGAATATCTGCTGGTTTAATCTTTCCACCAGTGGCTGAGACAATTTTCATTACATAGCGGGCATCAATTCCGCCACCGTGTAGCCAACGCCAAACAGTGGGTTGGGCTACACCGCATAGATCTGCCAGTCGTTTTTGACTACCTGTAATACTGATTGCGAGTTGAATGGTTTGATTTGTCATTATCAATTCCTACTGGTATTGCAATGAATGAATAATAGCAATGCGTATTAATCCAAGCAATAGCAAAACGTGTTTTGACCATCAATACGCAAGCGTATAAATTAAAACTTATGAAAAAAGAAACTCTTGCTGATCGCTTAAACCTAGCGATGGAACAATCTGGAATGTCTCAAGGCGCTCTTGCAAAGGCGTCTGGCGTAGCTCAACCCACAATCTGGAGACTGACAAGCGGCAACGCGCGCGGCTCAACAAAAATTGTTGAAATAGCTAATGCATTGGGTGTTCGAACAGAATGGCTCTCATCAGGCATAGGCCCGATGAGAAATGACGGTCAACAATCAGGGAAGCCTGCTGTCAGCCATTCCAAATACTTCAAAATTGACGTTCTTGATATAGAAGTCAGTGCCGGGCCGGGTGTAATCAACCGTGAGTTTGTAGAAGTTCTACGCTCGGTTGAGTACTCGTTTGACGATGCTCGTCACATGTTCGATGGCAGGAAGGCGGAAAATATCCGCATCATTAACGTGCGTGGTGACAGCATGTCAGGAACGATCGAACCAGGTGATCTGCTGTTCGTTGATATCACGGTTAAATCTTTCGACGGTGATGGTATCTATGCGTTTCTGTACGACGACACAGCCCATGTAAAGCGCCTGCAAATGATGAAAGATAAGCTACTGGTTATCTCTGATAACAAGAGCTACTCACCGTGGGACCCGATCGAGAAAGACGAGATGAACCGGGTGTTCATCTTCGGTAAGGTTATTGGGAGCATGCCGCAGACGTACAGGAAGCATGGTTAATAATTAGCCTGTAGCTTTTTAAGGCACACTCTTTTCAAGAATATTAAATAGAACGCTATATGGCATAAACAAGGACTTAGGATGGAAAAGCCTAGCTTCCCACCTCTTCTTACAGCAGGATTTCATGATATGGATAGTGATGGCATCAAGTCTCTTTGTGTCGACACCTTCCCAAAATCCGTTAGAAGAAGTATGCTATACTGTAATTTTATACAGCTTATTGAGCAATTTAAACTTGTTAATCAGCAGTGTCTATGTTTCTCTGAAGTGTGGATCGATGGTTCATTCACTACAGAGAAACCTGAACCTGATGACATAGATATACTCGTGGTCGTCGATTATTTGGCCCTAAACTCTTTGCCAAACACGCTGATGCCATTGGTTAGCTCATTGTTAAATAGAGATTTTATTAAAGAAAACTACAGCATTGACGTTCTTTTGCTGCCTGAAAATCATCCAGAAATCGATTATAGTGAAAGGCGAAGTTACTGGAGAGGGTGGTTTGGTTTTGATCGGAAGGAGAATCCTAAAGGCCTCGTGAGGGTAATGTTATGAGCGAAGAAAAAACATTCAACTCCCTCAAGGAGCGAATTGCGTTCATTCAACGCGATGTGGATCTGCTTGCTCAAAATAAGGGGAGATCATTTGCTGATGACATTATATTTAGATCACTTGACTCCCATCTGAGCGATCTCCGAGAGAGACAACGTGCAATCGATAACCAACATCCTTTACGTGATTTCATGGAGTTGAGATTAAAAGGTGTTTTGGTCGATTTCGGGTCTATTCCGTTAGATATTCTATCTGTAATTTCAGGTAATCTCGCATCCCTTGTACAGAAAGCAGTTTACCGACTTGGATCTGGGAAAGATTCTAGTCGTGTGCCGATTGATGTTAAAAAATCATTAGACATGAGATTGGCAGACTTGCGTCCAGGTTCGACGAAGTTAGGTGTTACTTTTTCTACTGGTTCTTGCGAGCTCATCGAAACAGTATCCAGTCATGCTGTTAAGGAGATTTTTGCACTACTCTCATCCATTGATGAAGAAACATTCACGGCTAAAATTGCCGAAATTGGTTCGCAATCAACAGCTAACCTAAAAAACATCATAAATGAGTGCGAAAAATATAGTCTTAACTTTGATCTTACTTGGATTGGACCTTTAAGTGATGGTACCAGACAAGTGTCAATTTCTTCAGAAGATATAAAAAAACTGAATGCTCGCTTAGCTTTAACGAAGGTCATTCAGCTACCGGATGAGCATATATCAGGCGAACTTGCTATTTTATCCATGTACGGGAAATTGGAGATTGCAAGCGAGCTTGGAAAAATAAAGGCTTCTTATCCGATTGATATGTTAGGAGAAATTCAAAGTAAATATAAAGTTGGTGAACGAATATCGCTCGTAGTAAGCGTTTCTGAGATTCACAATGAAAGATTAGGAACATCACGACGTAACTACATGGTTAAAAAAATCGAATAGTGATGCTACCCGGCCACCGTGCCGGGTTTTCTTTTGCCTCCCCCTCATCACACAAACCGTTCGAAAAACCACCATAACCCCCGCTTCAGTTATCGCTATGCGATGCAAGTCACAAAATTAATTCTTTTTGCTATCAAACATTTAATATCAAAACACATCAGCCAATAGCGATAAGTATTGATATCACCAATAGCAATAGCTATTATCACCATATCGCAACAACACAACGATACGGCAACCACCTGATTCACCGTTGCGATGACCGCTTAGATCCGCAGCTTGAATTTCAGCAGGCTCCGGGGAGTGCGAGGGGTGAAGCGGACGCGTGAACGTCGGTGTGACCAGCTGAAATCAACTCAACACTTCATACCTCAGTCGCTTCAACGAGGCGACTTAGTTATGACAACCGGCGGCCATCCACCGCCTGAATACGCGCAGAAGTCTCAATATGTTCAGCAGCCCAGCTTACGGGCAGGAGTTTTTTATGGTTCATCAACATTACGGAACGCAGACCGTTAATCGAGGTGCGGTCATGCCAGGAATGCTGGTCAAACACAAAGATGGTACCTGGACTGCATCAGCTAATTTACGCGGACGGCTTTATCTGCATCGCGGCATCGAGCGCACTTATACCCGTGATTTGCTCGTAGAAGTTTTTCTCGACGGACGCGGTAACGGCCTGAATCACTAATCCCCTTTCCTGTTTTCCTAATCAGCCAGGCATTTCGCGGGCGATATTTTCACAGCCATTTTCAGGAGTTCAGCCATGAACGCTTATTACATTCAGGATCGTCTTGAGGCTCAGAGCTGGGCGCGTCACTACCAGCAGATCGCCCGTGAAGAGAAAGAGGCAGAACTGGCAGACGACATGGAAAAAGGCCTGCCCCAGCACCTGTTTGAATCGCTATGCATCGATCATTTGCAACGCCACGGGGCCAGCAAAAAAGCCATTACCCGTGCGTTTGATGACGATGTTGAGTTTCAGGAACGCATGGCAGAACACATCCGGTACATGGTTGAAACTATTGCCCGCCACCAGGTTGATATTGATTCAGAGGTATAAAACGGATGAGTACAGCACTCGCAACGCTGGCAGGGAAGCTGGCTGAACGTGTCGGCATGGATTCTGTCGACCCACAGGAACTGATCACCACTCTTCGCCAGACGGCATTTAAAGGTGATGCCAGCGATGCGCAGTTCATCGCATTGTTGATCGTCGCCAACCAGTACGGCCTTAATCCGTGGACGAAAGAAATTTACGCCTTCCCTGATAAGCAGAACGGCATCGTTCCGGTGGTGGGCGTTGATGGCTGGTCCCGCATCATCAATGAAAACCAGCAGTTTGATGGTATGGACTTTGAGCAGGACAATGAATCCTGCACATGCCGGATTTACCGCAAGGACCGCAATCATCCGATCTGCGTTACCGAGTGGATGGATGAATGCCGCCGCGAACCATTCAAAACCCGCGAAGGCAGAGAAATCACGGGGCCGTGGCAGTCGCATCCCAAACGGATGTTACGGCATAAAGCCATGATTCAGTGTGCCCGTCTGGCCTTCGGATTTGCTGGTATCTATGACAAGGATGAAGCCGAGCGCATTGTCGAAAATACCGCATACACTGCAGAACGTCAGCCGGAACGCGACATCACTCCGGTTAACGATGAAACCATGCAGGAGATTAACACTATGCTGATTGCCCTGGACAAAACATGGGATGACGACTTATTGCCGCTCTGTTCCCAGATATTTCGCCGCGACATTCGCGCATCGTCAGAACTGACACAGGCCGAAGCAATGAAAGCTCTTGGATTCCTGAAACAGAAAGCCTCTGAACAGAAGGTGGCTGCATGACACCGGACATTATCCTGCAGCGTACCGGGATCGACGTGAGAGCTGTCGAACAGGGGGATGATGCGTGGCACAAATTACGGCTCGGCGTCATCACCGCTTCAGAAGTTCACAATGTGATAGCAAAACCCCGCTCCGGAAAGAAATGGCCTGACATGAAAATGTCCTACTTCCACACCCTGCTTGCCGAGGTTTGCACCGGTGTGGCTCCGGAAGTTAACGCTAAGGCGCTGGCCTGGGGAAAACAGTACGAGAACGACGCCAGAGCCCTCTTTGAGTTCACTTCCGGCGTGAATGTTACTGAATCCCCGATCATCTATCGCGACGAAAGTATGCGCACCGCCTGCTCTCCCGATGGTTTATGCAGTGACGGCAACGGCCTTGAACTGAAATGCCCGTTTACCTCCCGGGATTTCATGAAATTCCGGCTCGGTGGTTTCGAGGCCATAAAGTCGGCTTACATGGCCCAGGTGCAGTACAGCATGTGGGTGACGCGAAAAGATGCCTGGTACTTTGCAAACTATGACCCACGAATGAAGCGTGAAGGCCTGCATTATGTCGTGGTTGAGCGGGATGAAAATTACATGGCGAGTTTTGACGAGATGGTGCCGGAGTTCATCGAAAAAATGGACGAGGCACTGGCTGAAATTGGTTTTGTATTTGGGGAGCAATGGCGATGAAGCATCCTCACGATAATATCCGGGGAGGTGCGATCACTTTCGTCTACTCCGTTACAAAGCGAGGCTGGGTATTTCCCGGCCTTTCTGTTATCCAAAATCCACTGAAAGCCCAGCGGCTGGCTGAGGAGATAAATAATAAACGAGGGGCTGTATGCACAAAGCATCTCCTGTTGAGTTAAGAACGAGCATTGAGATGGCACATAGCCTTGCTCAAATTGGAGTCAGGTTTGTGCCAATACCAGCAGAAACAGACGAAGAGTTTCATACGTTAGCCACATCCCTTTCACAAAAGCTGGAAATGATGGTGGCGAAAGCAGAAGCAGATGAGAGAGACCAGGTATGACAACCACTGAATGCATTTTTCTGGCAGCGGGCTTCATATTCTGTGTGCTTATGCTTGCCGACATGGGACTTGTTCAATGACACCTCAGCAAGAAAACGCCCTTCGCAGTATTGCCCGTCAGGCTAATTCTGAAATCAAAAAAGCCAGACAGCAGTTTCCGGATAAAAACGTCGATGACATTTGCCGTAGCGTACTGAAGAAGCACCGCGAAACGGTAACGCTGATGGGATTCACACCGACTCATTTAAGCCTGGCGATCGGCATGTTAAACGGCGTCTTTAAGGAACGGTGAACATGAAAAGCAAAATCATCAGGGAGCTACAGGCTCCTTTTTTATTGTTCGCATTCACCCTCAAGCGTATTAACCAACAATTCAGGGATTAATGAAAGATGGCAGACATCATTGATTCAGCATCAGAAATCGAAGAATTACAGCGCAATACAGCAATAAAAATGCGTCGTCTGAACTACCAGACTGTATCCGCAACTCATTGTTGTGAATGTGGCGATCCGATAGATGAGCGAAGACGCCTGGCTGTTCAGGGTTGTCGGACTTGTGCAAGTTGCCAGGAGGAGATCGAACTTAAGAACAAACAATGGGGACTGTGATGGCCTCAAAGCAGTAAATTTCAACATCGTCCAACTGAGGTGTAAAAATGTTCAGAATCATTTTTCCTAACACCTGGTACGTCGACCACCACGGCACTCCCTGCAGAATCCTGCGTTCTACCCACAACAAAGTTCACTACATCCGAAAAGGCAGAACATGTATCGCCAGCATGTTCCGCTTTAATCATGACTTTGAACCTGTGAATAAAGCTGATGCAGATCGGATAGCAGAAGAGATCGAAACGGCAGAACACATTAAGAAGTTACGTGCCATACGCAGGAAATAGAAAAATTGATAAATTCAATACTGCATTTCTCAGCATTAAATTTATCTCTATGACCAGTCAAGAGATGTACCTGCCATGAGCTTAATATCATGTCAGATATATCGGTCACAAACTCCCTCAGCAGCTAAGAGGAGGACAAATGTCTCGACTAATCACTTTACAGGACTGGGCTAAAGAAGAATTTGGGGACTTAGCACCAAGTGAGCGAGTTCTGAAAAAATACGCGCAAGGGAAAATGATGGCCCCACCCGCTATAAAAGTTGGTCGCTACTGGATGATTGACCGAAATTCCCGTTTTGTAGGAACGCTTGCAGAACCGCAACTCCCAATAAACGCAAACCCAAAACTCCAACGGATAATCGCTGATGGCTGCTAGACCCCGATCTCACAAAATCTCTATACCCAATTTATATTGCAAATTAGATAAGCGAACCGGAAAGGTATATTGGCAATACAAACATCCACTATCCGGTCGTTTTCATAGCTTAGGAACTGATGAGAATGAAGCAAAACAAGTTGCTACTGAAGCAAATACCATTATTGCTGAACAACGTACCCGACAAATATTAAGCGTCAATGAGCGTCTGGAAAGAATGAAAGGCAGGCGCTCAGACATTACGGTGACAGAATGGCTTGATAAATATATTTCTATCCAGGAGGACAGGCTGCAACATAATGAACTAAGACCCAACTCCTATCGGCAAAAAGGCAAACCCATTCGTCTTTTCCGTGAGCATTGTGGAATGCAACACCTCAAGGATATTACCGCACTTGATATTGCCGAAATAATTGATGCTGTAAAGGCTGAAGGTCATAACAGGATGGCGCAAGTCGTGAGAATGGTGTTGATCGACGTCTTCAAAGAAGCACAACACGCCGGACATGTTCCGCCAGGATTTAACCCAGCGCAGGCAACAAAACAACCGCGAAATCGAGTAAACCGCCAAAGATTATCACTGCCCGAATGGCAGGCAATATTTGACAGCGTAAGCAGACGGCAGCCCTATTTAAAATGCGGGATGCTACTTGCTCTTGTTACTGGACAACGTTTAGGCGATATCTGCAATTTGAAATTCTCTGATATATGGGACGACATGTTGCACATTACTCAGGAAAAAACCGGTTCAAAACTTGCTATTCCGCTTAACCTGAAATGCGATGCTCTGAATATTACCCTTCGTGAAGTTATATCTCAGTGCAGGGATGCTGTTGTTAGTAAATATCTGGTCCATTACCGTCACACTACCTCTCAAGCAAACAGAGGAGACCAGGTTTCTGCAAATACTCTGACAACGGCTTTTAAAAAGGCCCGGGAAAAATGTGGCATAAAATGGGAGCAAGGAACTGCGCCCACATTTCATGAGCAGCGATCTCTGTCAGAACGGTTATATCGGGAACAGGGTCTGGATACGCAAAAGTTGTTAGGTCATAAATCCAGAAAAATGACCGACCGATACAATGATGATCGTGGTAAAGACTGGGTTATCGTAGATATTAAAACAGCATAGAAAATAGCCAGTTTTGGGGAAGGGTTTTGGGGAAAGTTTTGGGGAAGATTTTACATCTTCATAAAACAACGGGCGTATAACACGCCCGTTTCAATATTTAACACATGTAGAGATTACATGTTCTTGATGATCGCGTCACCAAACTCTGAACATTTCAACAGTTTAGCGCCTTCCATCAGACGTTCGAAGTCATAGGTTACGGTCTTGGCGTTGATTGCGCCTTCCATACCTTTAACAATCAGGTCTGCGGCTTCAGTCCAACCCATATGGCGCAGCATCATCTCAGCGGAGAGAATGATAGAGCCTGGGTTTACTTTGTCCTGACCGGCATATTTCGGTGCTGTACCGTGGGTGGCTTCAAACAGTGCGCATTCGTCACCGATGTTTGCACCGGGGGCGATACCGATACCGCCAACCTGTGCTGCCAGTGCGTCAGAAATGTAGTCACCGTTGAGGTTCATACAGGCGATAACGTCGTATTCAGCCGGACGCAGCAGGATCTGTTGCAGGAATGCGTCAGCAATCACGTCTTTAATGACGATCTCTTTGCCGGTGTTCGGGTTTTTGACTTTCAGCCACGGGCCGCCGTCGATCAGTTCACCGCCAAACTCTTCACGCGCCAACTGGTAACCCCAGTCTTTAAACGCGCCTTCGGTGAACTTCATGATATTGCCTTTGTGCACCAGGGTCACTGAGTCACGGTCGTTGGCAATTGCGTATTCGATTGCTGCACGTACCAGACGTTTGGTGCCTTCTTCAGAACACGGCTTAATGCCGATACCGCAATGTTCCGGGAAGCGAATTTTCTTCACCCCCATCTCTTCACGCAGGAATTTGATCACTTTCTCAGCGTCAGCAGAGTCAGCTTTCCATTCGATACCTGCATAAATGTCTTCCGAGTTTTCACGGAAGATGACCATATCAGTCAATTCAGGGTGTTTAACCGGGCTTGGAGTGCCCTGGTAGTAACGAACCGGGCGCAGGCAGATGTAGAGATCCAGTTCCTGGCGCAGTGCTACGTTCAGAGAACGAATACCGCCACCAACCGGAGTAGTCAGCGGGCCTTTGATGGCAACGCGATATTCACGAATCAGATCAAGGGTTTCAGCAGGTAGCCAGACGTCCTGACCATAAACCTGGGTGGATTTTTCACCGGTGTAAATTTCCATCCAGGAGATTTTACGCTCGCCTTTATAGGCTTTCTCGACTGCAGCGTCGACCACTTTCAGCATGGCTGGGGTTACATCTACACCGATTCCATCACCTTCAATGTAAGGGATAATCGGATTTTCAGGAACGTTGAGTTTGCCGTTTTGCAGGGTGATCTTCTTGCCTTGTGCCGGAACAACTACTTTACTTTCCATTCACCTCTCCTTCGAGCGCTTCTGGTTTGCTCGTCTGCCACCACGTTGCACATGCGTTTGCGTCCTGCCACACGGATGCATTAGAGCAATTTTTTGTTAATGATTTGTAATTGGCTTGTCAATACTACCCTATTGTTTGTCGTCATGAAAGATGCGCGTTATTAGGCTATAATGCGGCAATTCATAAACCCTGAAAATACCATGCAAAAAACTTCTTTTAGAAATCACCAGGTTAAGCGATTCAGCTCGCAACGTTCCACCAGGCGCAAACCTGAAAACCAGCCCACGCGCGTGATCCTGTTCAATAAACCCTACGATGTTCTTCCGCAGTTCACCGATGAAGCCGGGCGCAAAACATTAAAAGAATTCATCCCTGTTCAGGGCGTTTATGCGGCAGGTCGTCTCGACAGAGATAGCGAAGGGTTACTGGTGCTGACGAATAATGGCGCGTTACAGGCGCGTTTAACCCAGCCGGGCAAACGCACCGGAAAAATCTATTATGTGCAGGTGGAAGGCATTCCCACGCAAGACGTACTTGAAGCCTTACGCAATGGCGTAACCTTAAATGATGGCCCTACCCTGCCCGCAGGTGTGGAACTGGTTGAAGAACCGGAGTGGTTATGGCCACGTAATCCACCAATTCGTGAGCGTAAAAGTATTCCTACCTCCTGGCTTAAGATCACCTTATATGAAGGACGTAATCGCCAGGTGCGCCGCATGACCGCCCATGTTGGTTTCCCCACGCTGCGACTGATTCGCTATGCGATGGGTAATTACACGCTGGATAATCTTGCCAATGGCGAATGGCGAGAAGCGACAGAATAAGGACGCAAAATGTTTAAACCGCACGTTACCGTTGCCTGCGTGGTGCACGCAGAAGGCAAATTTTTAGTCGTTGAAGAGACGATTAATGGTAAAGCGTTATGGAACCAACCCGCCGGGCATCTGGAGGCGGATGAAACATTAACAGAAGCAGCGGCGCGTGAGCTGTGGGAAGAAACCGGCATCAGCGCGCAACCGCAATATTTCATCCGTATGCATCAGTGGATTGCGCCGGATAAGACGCCATTTTTGCGCTTCCTGTTTGCCATTGAGCTTGAGCAAATATGCCCAACACACCCTCATGACAGTGATATCGACTGTTGCCGTTGGGTCAGTGCTGAAGAGATTTTACAGGCACCAAATCTGCGCTCGCCATTAGTGGCAGAAAGTATTCGTTGTTATCAAAGCGGGCAACATTATCCGCTGGAGATGATTGGCGAGTTTAACTGGCCTTTTACAAAGGGTGTCATCTAAAAGGCTGCGTGATAGAATACGCCGCCTTGAAGTTCAATGTCGTGAGTAATCCAATGTCTGAAACCGCAAAAAAAGTGATCGTCGGCATGTCCGGCGGCGTCGATTCCTCCGTTTCTGCCTGGCTGTTGCAACAACAGGGATATCAGGTCGAAGGCCTGTTTATGAAGAACTGGGAAGAAGACGACGGTGAGGAATATTGCACGGCGGCAGCGGATCTGGCTGATGCCCAGGCTGTCTGCGATAAGCTCGGCATTGAACTGCACACTGTCAACTTTGCAGCCGAGTACTGGGACAACGTCTTTGAACTGTTCCTTGCTGAATATAAAGCGGGTCGCACGCCGAACCCGGATATTCTGTGCAACAAAGAGATCAAATTTAAAGCCTTCCTCGAATTTGCCGCCGAAGATTTAGGTGCCGATTATATCGCTACCGGTCATTACGTTCGTCGTGCAGATGTCAATGGCAAGAGCCGCCTGCTGCGTGGTCTGGACAGCAACAAAGACCAGAGCTACTTCCTTTATACACTTAGCCATGAGCAGATAGCGCAAAGCCTGTTCCCGGTTGGCGAACTGGAAAAACCGCAGGTACGTAAGATTGCGGAAGATCTCGGTCTGGTCACCGCGAAGAAAAAAGATTCTACCGGGATCTGCTTTATCGGTGAACGTAAATTCCGCGAGTTTCTTGGCCGTTATCTCCCGGCGCAACCGGGAAAAATCATTACTGTCGATGGTGATGAGATTGGCGAGCACCAGGGACTGATGTATCACACCCTCGGACAGCGTAAAGGCCTGGGCATCGGTGGCACCAAAGACGGCACTGAAGAGCCGTGGTACGTGGTGGATAAAGACGTCGAGAACAACATTCTGATTGTTGCGCAGGGTCATGAACACCCACGTCTGATGTCTGTCGGATTGATTGCCCAGCAACTGCACTGGGTCGATCGCGAACCTTTCACCGGCACTATGCGTTGCACGGTGAAAACCCGCTACCGCCAGACTGACATTCCATGCACCGTCAAGGCGCTGGATGATGATCGCATTGAAGTGATTTTCGATGAGCCGGTTGCGGCCGTCACTCCAGGTCAATCCGCCGTCTTCTATAACGGTGAAGTGTGCCTCGGCGGCGGCATCATTGAGCAGCGTCTGCCGCTGCCAGTCTGATTATTTTCTTACTTAAAACAAGGAAGCAGTGAACGTGGCAAAGAATTACTATGACATCACCCTCGCCCTGGCCGGTATTTGTCAGGCGGCACGCCTGGTACAACAGCTTGCTCACCAGGGGCATTGTGATGCCGATGCGCTACACGTCTCACTCAACAGTATTATCGATGTGAACCCCAGCTCCACGCTGGCGGTTTTTGGCGGCAGCGAAGCCAACCTGCGCGTCGGGCTGGAAACCCTGCTCGGCGTGCTCAATGCCAGCAGTCGCCAGGGCTTAAACGCTGAGTTAACCCGCTACACCCTTAGCCTGATGGTGCTTGAGCGCAAACTCTCGTCTGCCAAAGGTGCGCTCGACACTCTGGGTAACCGGATTAACGGCCTGCAACGCCAGCTCGAACATTTCGATTTACAGTCGGAAACGCTGATGAGCGCAATGGCTGCTATTTATGTTGATGTTATCAGCCCACTTGGCCCACGTATTCAGGTCACCGGTTCCCCTGCCGTACTGCAAAGCCCACAGGTGCAGGCGAAAGTTCGCGCTACCCTGCTGGCAGGCATTCGCGCCGCCGTGCTCTGGCACCAGGTTGGCGGCGGACGTCTACAACTGATGTTTTCTCGTAATCGCCTGACCACTCAGGCAAAACAAATTCTTGCTCATTTAACCCCGGAGTTGTGATCTATGGAATTATCCTCACTGACCGCCGTTTCCCCTGTCGACGGACGCTACGGCGATAAAGTCAGCGCGCTGCGCGGGATTTTCAGCGAATATGGTTTGCTGAAATTCCGTGTACAAGTTGAAGTACGTTGGCTGCAAAAACTGGCCGCGCACGCAGCGATCAAGGAAGTTCCTGCTTTTGCTGCCGACGCAATCGGTTACCTTGATGCAATCGTCGCTAATTTCAGTGAAGAAGATGCGGCGCGAATCAAAACCATTGAGCGTACCACTAACCACGACGTTAAAGCGGTTGAGTATTTCCTGAAAGAAAAAGTGGCTGAGATCCCAGAACTGCACGCAGTTTCTGAATTTATTCACTTTGCCTGCACCTCAGAAGACATCAACAACCTCTCCCACGCATTGATGCTGAAAACCGCGCGTGATGAAGTGATCCTGCCGTACTGGCGTCAACTGATTGACGGCATTAAAGATCTGGCTGTTCAGTATCGCGATATTCCGCTGCTATCCCGTACCCACGGTCAGCCAGCGACACCGTCAACCATCGGTAAAGAGATGGCTAACGTCGCTTATCGTATGGAGCGCCAGTTCCGCCAGCTTAATCAGGTGGAAATCCTCGGCAAAATCAACGGCGCGGTCGGTAACTATAATGCCCACATCGCCGCGTATCCGGAAGTTGACTGGCATCAGTTCAGTGAAGAGTTTGTCACCTCACTGGGTATTCAGTGGAACCCGTACACCACCCAGATTGAACCACACGACTACATTGCCGAACTGTTTGATTGCATCGCGCGCTTTAACACCATTCTGATCGACTTTGACCGTGACGTCTGGGGTTATATCGCCCTTAACCATTTCAAACAGAAAACCATCGCCGGTGAGATTGGTTCTTCCACCATGCCGCACAAGGTTAACCCAATCGACTTCGAAAACTCCGAAGGTAACCTGGGGCTTTCCAACGCGGTGTTGCAGCACCTGGCCAGCAAACTGCCGGTTTCCCGTTGGCAGCGTGACCTGACCGACTCTACCGTGCTACGTAACCTCGGAGTGGGCATCGGTTATGCGCTAATTGCTTACCAGTCCACCCTGAAAGGCGTGAGCAAACTGGAAGTGAACCGTGACCATCTGCTGGATGAACTGGATCACAACTGGGAAGTGCTGGCTGAGCCGATCCAGACAGTTATGCGTCGCTATGGCATCGAAAAACCGTACGAGAAGCTGAAAGAACTGACTCGCGGTAAACGCGTTGACGCCGAAGGCATGAAGCAATTTATCGACGGTCTGGCGCTGCCGGAAGAAGAGAAAGCGCGCCTGAAAGCGATGACCCCTGCTAACTACATTGGTCGCGCCATCACAATGGTGGATGAGCTGAAATAACACCCATATCAATGCCGGATGGCGATGCTGTCCGGCCTGCTTCTTAAGCTGATCTTTTCCCGTATTATCTCCCCTACCCGCTGGTTTAATTAATGTTTACTCCCATAAACACATAATCGCGTTACACTATTTTAATAATTAAGACAGGGAGAAATAAAAATGCGCGTACTGGTTGTCGAAGACAATGCGTTGTTACGTCACCATCTTAAAGTTCAGATTCAGGACGCTGGTCATCAGGTCGATGACGCAGAAGATGCCAAAGAAGCAGATTATTATCTCAATGAACATTTGCCAGATATTGCAATTGTCGATCTCGGTTTGCCTGACGAAGACGGTCTGTCACTGATCCGCCGCTGGCGCAGCAATGATGTTTCACTGCCGATTCTGGTATTAACCGCCCGTGAAAGCTGGCAGGACAAAGTCGAAGTATTAAGCGCCGGCGCTGACGATTACGTGACTAAACCGTTTCATATTGAAGAGGTGATGGCGCGGATGCAGGCATTAATGCGTCGTAATAGTGGTCTGGCTTCACAGGTTATTTCGCTGCCACCGTTTCAGGTTGATCTTTCCCGCCGTGAACTATCGATTAATGACGAAGTGATCAAACTGACCGCGTTTGAATACACCATTATGGAAACGTTGATTCGTAATAATGGCAAAGTGGTCAGCAAAGATTCGTTGATGTTACAACTCTACCCGGACGCCGAATTGCGGGAAAGCCATACCATTGATGTACTCATGGGGCGTCTGCGCAAAAAAATTCAGGCGCAATATCCGCAAGAAGTGATTACCACCGTTCGCGGCCAGGGTTATTTGTTCGAATTGCGCTGATGAAAAAATTACTGCGTCTTTTTTTCCCGCTTTCGCTGCGGGTACGTTTTCTGTTAGCGACGGCGGCGGTAGTATTGGTGCTTTCGCTGGCCTACGGAATGGTCGCGCTGATCGGTTATAGCGTCAGTTTCGATAAAACCACGTTTCGCCTGTTACGCGGCGAGAGCAATTTGTTCTATACCCTCGCAAAGTGGGAAAACAATAAGTTGCATGTCGAGTTACCAGAAAATATCGACAAGCAAAGCCCCACCATGACGCTAATTTATGATGAGAACGGGCAACTTTTATGGGCGCAGCGTGACGTTCCCTGGCTGATGAAAATGATCCAGCCTGACTGGCTGAAATCAAATGGCTTCCATGAAATCGAAGCGGATGTTAACGACACCAGCATCTTGCTGAGTGAAGATCATTCGATACAGCAACAGTTACAGGAAGTACGAGAAGATGACGACGACGCAGAGATGACCCACTCGGTGGCGGTGAACATCTACCCGGCAACGTCGCGGATGCCGAAGTTAACCATTGTGGTGGTGGATACTATTCCGGTGGAGCTTAAAAGTTCCTATATGGTGTGGAGCTGGTTTGTCTACGTGCTCTCAGCCAACCTGCTGTTAGTGATCCCTCTGTTATGGGTCGCCGCCTGGTGGAGTTTACGCCCCATCGAAGCCCTGGCAAAAGAAGTCCGCGAACTGGAAGAACATAACCGCGAATTGCTCAACCCAGCCACGACACGAGAACTGACCAGTCTGGTGCGTAACCTGAACCGGCTATTAAAGAGTGAGCGTGAACGTTACGACAAATACCGCACAACGCTCACCGACCTGACGCACAGCCTGAAAACACCACTGGCGGTACTGCAAAGTACGCTGCGTTCTTTGCGTAGTGAAAAGATGAGCGTCAGTGATGCTGAGCCGGTAATGCTGGAGCAAATCAGCCGTATTTCACAACAAATCGGCTACTACCTGCATCGCGCCAGTATGCGCGGTGGAACGCTGCTTAGCCGCGAACTGCATCCCGTTGCCCCGTTACTGGACAATCTCACCTCGGCGCTGAACAAAGTGTATCAGCGTAAAGGGGTCAATATTTCTCTCGATATTTCGCCAGAAATCAGTTTTGTTGGCGAGCAGAATGACTTTGTCGAAGTGATGGGCAACGTACTGGATAACGCCTGTAAATACTGTCTTGAGTTCGTGGAAATTTCAGCGAGGCAAACCGAAGATCATCTCTATATTGTGGTCGAGGATGACGGCCCGGGAATTCCATTAAGCAAGCGTGAAGTCATTTTCGACCGCGGCCAACGTATAGATACTTTGCGTCCCGGACAAGGTGTTGGTCTGGCTGTCGCCCGTGAAATTACCGAGCAATACGACGGAAAAATCATCGCCGGAGAGAGTATGCTCGGCGGCGCGCGAATGGAGGTCATTTTTGGTCGCCAGCATTCTGCACCAAAGGGTGAATAAATATGCCCTTTCTTCACGCATTACGTTAAGCATCCGTTATAATCGGTTGCAGATACCCGCCTATGGACGCTTAATATGGAATACCAACTTACCCTTAACTGGCCCGATTTTCTTAAACGCCACTGGCAGAAACGTCCGGTGGTGTTAAAACGCGGCTTTAATAATTTTATTGACCCGATCTCTCCAGACGAGCTGGCAGGTCTGGCAATGGAAACGGAAGTCGACAGTCGGCTGGTCAGTCATCAGGATGGCAAATGGCAGGTCAGCCACGGTCCATTCGAAAGCTACGATCATCTCGGTGAGACCAACTGGTCATTGCTGGTGCAGGCAGTGAATCACTGGCATGAGCCAACCGCCGCGCTGATGCGTCCGTTCCGTGAATTACCAGACTGGCGCATTGACGACCTGATGATCTCATTTTCCGTACCTGGCGGCGGCGTCGGTCCACATCTCGATCAGTACGACGTTTTTATTATTCAGGGCACCGGTCGTCGTCGTTGGCGGGTGGGTGAAAAGCTGCAGATGAAGCAACACTGCCCGCATCCGGATCTGCTACAGGTCGAGCCGTTTGAAGCAATTATCGACGAAGAACTGGAGCCAGGCGATATTCTTTATATTCCGCCAGGATTCCCGCACGAAGGCTACGCGCTGGAAAATGCGATGAACTATTCTGTCGGTTTTCGTGCACCGAATACGCGGGAGCTGATCAGCGGTTTTGCCGATTATGTTCTGCAACGTGAACTGGGCGGTAATTATTACAGTGATCCGGATATCCCTCCTCGCGCCCATCCGGCGGACGTTCTGCCGCAGGAGATGGATAAACTGCGTGAGATGATGCTTGAATTGATCAACCAGCCAGAACACTTTAAACAGTGGTTTGGCGAGTTTATCTCCCAGTCACGGCATGAACTGGATATCGCTCCGCCAGAACCGCCTTATCAACCGGATGAAATATACGACGCGCTGAAACAAGGTGATGTACTGGTACGTCTGGGTGGTCTGCGCGTGTTGCGTATTGGTGATGAAGTATATGCTAATGGTGAAAAGATCGATTCTCCACACCGTCCGGCGCTGGAGGCACTCGCCAGCAATATTGCTCTGACCGCCGAGAATTTTGGCGATGCGCTGGAAGATCCATCGTTCCTCGCGATGCTCGCGGCGCTGGTCAATAGCGGGTATTGGTTCTTCGAAGGATAAGTTTGAATCTAAGCCGGATGCGGCATCACATGCCGCATCCCTTTTCGCTTACTTCCGTTGCGCCGTTAACTCGGCAATACGCACGATCACCTGCACCGCTTTTTCCATTCCTTCCAGGGTCACAAACTCATGTTTACCATGATAGTTATAACCGCCGGTAAACAGGTTCGGGCACGGCAATCCCATAAATGACAACTGTGCACCGTCGGTGCCGCCACGGATCGGTTTCAGATCCGGTTCAATATCGCAATCGCGCATCGCCTGCTGGGCGATATCAAGAATATGTGGATGCTCAACGATTTTCTCGCGCATATTGTAGTAGCTGTCTTCAATCACCAGTTCAATGTAGCAGTCAGGGTGTAGCCCTTTGCCCACTTTCTTGGCAATTTCCATCATCTTACGTTTACGCGCTTCAAACTGTTTACGGTCGAAATCACGAATGATGTAGTGCATATCGGCACGCTCAACGGTGCCTTTCATGCTCGTCAGGTGATAAAAACCTTCATAACCTTCGGTAGTTTCCGGGCTTTCATCCGCCGGAACTTCCGCATGAATGCGTGCTGCCAGTGACAGCGCATTAACCATCACGCCTTTTGCCGAGCCAGGGTGAACGTTGTTGCCGACTATTTTGATATTCACCGATGCGGCATTAAAGTTTTCAAACTCCAGTTCACCTACGCCACCGCCATCAACGGTATAAGCCCAACGAGCATCAAAGGCTTCAACATCAAAGTGTTTTGCCCCTTTGCCCACCTCTTCATCTGGCGTAAAGGCGATGCGAATATCGCCGTGTGGAATGTTTTTCTGCTGCAATACTGCCAGCGCGGTCATGATTTCTGCGATACCCGCTTTATCATCTGCACCTAACAAGGTTTTACCATCGGTGGTGATCAACGTCTGCCCCAATAGTTGATGCAGAACCGGGAACATCACCGGTGATAAGACTTCATCACCGATACCCAGCGCGATGTCACCACCGCGATAGTTTTCAACAATTTGCGGATTTACATTTTTACCGCTGCAATCCGGAGAGGTATCCACATGAGAAATAAAGCCAATCGCCGGAATATCGCCTGGAACGTTAGCCGGTAACGTCGCCATCAATGTGCCCTTCTCACTTAAGGTCACATTGATAAGCCCCATCTCTTCAAGCTGATCTTTCAACAGATGCAATAACTTCCACTGGCCTTCCGTGCTGGGAACCTGTCTCACCCCCGCTTTTGATTGGGTATCCAGAGATACGTAGTTCAAAAAACGCTCAAGTAGTTTATCCATGTAGTCACCCTCACTTTTCGTGACAACATTATTAAGAAGCAAGAAAAGACAAATATTGCGTCAGGTCACTTTTACCCCTGCAAGCGGGAATATTTATCAACATTACCTTAATCAATATAAAGCTAAGCCAGTAATTCACAACAAGGATTGGCGATTACGATGGTTTGCCGTAGAATTACCGCCCTCATTAAGAGTCACCAAGGTGGTTAACCACAAACCCCGCATCGGTAAGCCATCCGTTGCGTTTACATGGGACAGAGTAAAAAATTGAATAAACAACCGAGTTCGCTTTCACCGCTGGTGCAATTGGCGGGAATTCGCAAATGTTTTGATGGTAAAGAAGTCATTCCGCAGTTGGATCTGACTATCAACAATGGCGAGTTCCTTACGCTGCTTGGCCCTTCTGGCTGCGGTAAAACAACCGTTCTTCGCCTGATTGCAGGTCTGGAAACTGTTGATTCTGGACGCATCATGCTGGATAACGAGGACATCACCCACGTTCCGGCGGAAAACCGCTATGTGAACACCGTTTTCCAAAGCTACGCGCTATTCCCCCACATGACCGTGTTCGAAAATGTGGCCTTTGGCTTGCGTATGCAAAAAACCCCCGCTGCTGAAATTACGCCTCGCGTGATGGAGGCTCTGCGGATGGTGCAACTGGAGACCTTCGCTCAACGCAAACCGCATCAACTCTCTGGCGGTCAACAGCAACGCGTAGCCATTGCCCGCGCGGTGGTTAACAAGCCTCGCCTGTTGCTGCTGGATGAATCGCTCTCCGCGCTGGATTACAAACTGCGTAAACAGATGCAGAACGAGCTGAAAGCTTTACAGCGTAAGCTTGGCATTACTTTCGTTTTCGTCACCCACGATCAGGAAGAAGCGCTCACCATGTCGGACAGAATTGTGGTGATGCGCGATGGTCGCATTGAACAAGACGGCACGCCGCGTGAAATTTACGAAGAGCCGAAAAACTTGTTTGTTGCCGGATTCATTGGCGAAATCAATATGTTCAACGCCACGGTGATCGAGCGTCTCGACGAACAACGCGTACGAGCCAACGTTGAAGGCCGCGAATGTAATATCTACGTTAACTTCGCTGTTGAACCAGGGCAAAAGTTGCATGTTTTGCTGCGCCCGGAAGACTTACGCGTTGACGAAATCAACGATGACAACCACGTCGAAGGGCTGATTGGCTACGTTCGCGAACGCAACTACAAAGGTATGACGCTGGAATCAGTTGTCGAACTGGAAAATGGCAAGATGGTGATGGTCAGCGAATTCTTTAATGAAGACGATCCTGACTTTGACCATTCTCTCGACCAGAAAATGGCCATTAATTGGGTAGAAAGCTGGGAGGTTGTACTGGCTGATGAAGAACACAAGTAAGTTCCAGAATGTAGTGATTGTCACTATTGTCGGTTGGCTTGTGTTGTTTGTCTTTCTGCCCAACCTGATGATCATTGGCACCAGCTTTTTGACCCGCGACGACGCCAGTTTCGTCAAAATGGTTTTTACGCTGGAGAACTACGCCCGTCTGCTCGATCCGCTCTATTTTGAAGTGCTGCTGCACTCACTGAATATGGCGCTGATCGCGACTATAGCCTGCCTGGTGCTGGGCTACCCGTTTGCCTGGTTTCTGGCTAAACTGCCACACAAGGTGCGTCCGCTGTTACTGTTTCTGTTGATTGTGCCGTTCTGGACCAACTCACTGATTCGTATCTATGGCCTGAAAATTTTCCTCAGCACCAAAGGCTATCTCAACGAGTTCTTGCTGTGGCTGGGCGTTATTGATACCCCAATTCGCATCATGTTCACCCCCAGCGCGGTGATTATCGGTCTGGTATATATCCTGTTGCCGTTTATGGTGATGCCACTTTATTCCAGTATTGAAAAGCTGGATAAGCCATTACTGGAAGCGGCTCGCGATCTCGGTGCCAGCAAGTTGCAGACTTTTATCCGCATCATCATCCCACTGACCATGCCGGGGATTATTGCCGGATGTCTGTTGGTGATGCTGCCAGCAATGGGCCTGTTCTATGTTTCTGACCTGATGGGCGGTGCGAAAAACCTGCTGATCGGTAACGTCATCAAAGTGCAGTTCCTCAACATTCGCGACTGGCCGTTTGGTGCCGCGACCAGTATTACCCTGACTATCGTAATGGGTCTGATGCTGCTGGTTTACTGGCGCGCTTCTCGTTTGCTGAACAAGAAGGTGGAACTCGAATGATCGGTCGACTGCTCCGCGGCGGTTTTATGACCGCTATCTATGCGTACCTGTATATTCCAATCATCATTTTGATTGTGAACTCCTTTAACAGCTCGCGCTTTGGCATCAACTGGCAGGGTTTTACCACCAAATGGTATAGCCTGCTGATGAACAACGATAGTCTGTTACAAGCAGCGCAACATTCACTGACGATGGCGGTGTTTTCAGCGACATTCGCTACGCTTATTGGCTCACTGACGGCTGTTGCGCTGTACCGCTATCGCTTCCGCGGTAAGCCATTCGTTAGCGGGATGCTGTTTGTGGTAATGATGTCGCCAGATATCGTGATGGCGATTTCCCTGCTGGTGCTGTTTATGCTGCTGGGTATTCAGCTTGGCTTCTGGTCGCTGCTGTTCTCACACATTACCTTCTGCCTGCCATTTGTGGTGGTGACGGTGTATTCGCGTCTGAAAGGCTTTGATGTGCGGATGCTGGAAGCAGCGAAAGATCTCGGTGCCAGCGAGTTCACCATTCTGCGGAAAATCATTCTGCCACTGGCAATGCCAGCGGTGGCGGCGGGTTGGGTGTTAAGCTTTACCCTGTCCATGGACGATGTGGTAGTTTCGTCGTTTGTCACCGGGCCGAGCTATGAAATTCTGCCGTTAAAAATTTATTCGATGGTCAAAGTCGGCGTATCGCCGGAAGTTAACGCGCTGGCAACCATTTTACTGGTGCTGTCGCTGGTGATGGTGATTGCCAGCCAGCTTATTGCTCGTGATAAAACGAAAGGTAACACAGGGGACGTTAAATGAAAAAATGGTCACGCCACCTGCTCGCGGCGGGTGCTCTGGCACTGGGCATGAGCGCCGCTCACGCCGATGACAACAACACGCTGTATTTCTACAACTGGACCGAGTACGTACCGCCAGGACTGCTGGAACAGTTCACTAAAGAAACCGGCATTAAAGTTATCTATTCGACTTATGAGTCGAATGAAACCATGTACGCCAAGCTGAAAACGTACAAAGACGGTGCTTATGACCTGGTGGTTCCTTCAACCTATTACGTCGATAAAATGCGTAAAGAAGGGATGATCCAGAAGATCGACAAGTCGAAGTTAACGAACTTCAGCAACCTCGATCCAGAAATGCTCAACAAGCCATTTGACCCGAATAACGATTACTCCATTCCGTATATCTGGGGCGCGACGGCGATTGGCGTTAACGGTGATGCGGTTGATCCGAAATCCGTGACGAGCTGGGCCGATTTGTGGAAGCCTGAATACAAAGGCAGCCTGCTGCTGACCGACGACGCCCGTGAAGTGTTCCAGATGGCACTGCGTAAGCTGGGTTATTCTGGCAACACCACCGATCCGAAAGAGATTGAAGCCGCGTATAACGAGCTGAAAAAGCTGATGCCAAACGTAGCGGCGTTTAACTCCGATAACCCGGCTAACCCGTACATGGAAGGCGAAGTTAACCTCGGCATGATCTGGAACGGTTCTGCTTTCGTTGCCCGTCAGGCAGGCACGCCAATTGACGTGGTCTGGCCGAAAGAAGGCGGCATTTTCTGGATGGACAGTCTGGCTATTCCGGCAAATGCCAAAAACAAAGAAGGCGCGCTGAAACTGATCAACTTCCTGCTACGTCCGGATGTGGCAAAACAGGTTGCGGAAACTATTGGTTATCCAACACCAAACCTCGCCGCACGTAAACTGTTAAGCCCGGAAGTGGCGAACGACAAGACCCTCTATCCGGATGCCGAAACCATCAAAAATGGCGAATGGCAGAGTGACGTTGGCTCAGCCAGCAGCATTTATGAAGAGTATTATCAGAAGCTGAAAGCAGGACGTTAATTCAGCAAGCGGGCGGAGTTATTACCGCCCGCTTTTTTATTAAGCAAGGATGTTGCTTATGAGTCAGGACAATCAAATTTTATCCCGCGTTTTCCCTGGAGTCGGTCTGATACTCCTCCTTATTTCTATTGTTATCTTTTATAACCAGTTCACCTACAGCAAAAATACTGTACATACCGAAGGGATCATTGTTGATACCGTCTGGCACAATTCACGCCAGATCGGTAATGATGGTTCATGGCATCCTGTTGTCGCATTTCGTCCTACGCCAGACTACACGCTCATTTTCAATTCGAGTATCGGTAGTACTTTTTATGAAGACAGCGAAGGCGATAAAGTTAATGTTTATTATCCTCCAGGACATCCTGAAAAGGCTGAAATAAATAACCCGTGGGTTAATTTTTTCAAATGGGGATTTATCGGCATGATGGGCGTTATTTTTATCGCCGTCGGTTTATTAATCAGTATGCCCTCCTCTAAAAAGACGCGCAGGAAAAGGAAATCCCGTCAATGAAAAAGTTATTTATATTGCTTTACTTACTGATTTTTCTGCCACTGGCGGGAATAAGCCAGCCTGTAATACCCGTAATGAAAACATTCTTTACGGATACCACTGGCACCGTTCCCGATGGCGAGGATATCGCGCGTAAAGCGGAGATCTTTCGTCAACAAACCGGGATTGCGCCATTTATCGTGGTTGTTCCTGACATCAATGAAACCAGTCTCAGGAAAAATGGCAAAGCGATGCTGGCGCATGCGTCATCTTCATTGACTGATGTAAAAGGGAGTGTTCTGTTAATCTTTACTACCCGGGAGCCACGGTTAATTGTGATAACCAACGGCCAGGTTGAAAGCAGTATGGACGATAAACATCTGGGACGGCTGATAGAAAATTACACACTGGCTTATTTAAATGCTGATCTCTGGTATCAGGGTATGAATAATGCACTGGATATTTTACAAGCACAGATATTAAAACAACCGACGCCGCCACTGACATATTATCCGCATCCCGAACAAAAGCATGAGAGTGATCCGCCAGGCAGCACCTCGACATTAGGTTTTATCTCCTGGGCTGCAGCGTTTGTCTTATTTTCCAGGATCTTTTACTACACGACACGTTTTATTTATGCGCTAAAATTTGCAATAGCTATGACTGTTGCCAATATGGGCTATCAGGCTTTATGCCTGTGTATCGATAATAGCTTTACGATTGCCAGAATATCGCCGCTCTGGGCGGTGCTGATTAGTGTCTGTACGTTTTTTGCTGCGCTGTTATGGCCGAGTAAAAGTTAAAAGAGGTCGGTAAAATGCGCGTGTATTATGCCGGATGCGGCGTGAACGCCTTATCCGGCCTACAAAACCCACAAATTCAATTAATTGTGCCCTTTTATAGGCCCGATAAGCGTAGCGCATCAGGCAATGACTTCTGCTTTATAATCCCTTCAGCAACTTCTCAACAAACTCTGGCACGACCTGACTTGCCGGGCCGTAATATTTCTCGGCAAACTCATTGCCAACCTGGCTCGGTTCAAGGTTCAGTTCAACCGTATGCGCGCCATGCAGCTTCGCTTCGTGGACAAATCCTGCTGCCGGATAAACATGCCCGGACGTGCCAATAGCAATGAAAATATCCGCCATAGATAACGCCATATAGATTTCATCCATACCGAACGGCATTTCACCAAACCACACCACGTGTGGGCGCAGCGGTGCCGGAAACTGGCAGCAATGGCATTTATCTTCTGGCGTGACATCGCCCGTCCAGTCGAGCACCTGCCCGCTTTGCGTACAGCGTACTTTCAGCAATTCCCCATGCATATGAATCACATTGGTATTGCCCGCGCGTTCATGCAGGTTATCGATATTCTGCGTCACCAGCAAAAAGTGATCGCCCAAGGCGTCTTGCAGTTTTGCCAATGCAAGATGCGCAGCGTTAGGTTGAATTTCTGGCTGCTGTAGTTGACGGCGACGGGCGTTATAAAATGCCTGTACCAGTTCAGGATCGCGGTTAAAGCCTTCTGGCGTCGCGACATCTTCTACACGATGTTCTTCCCACAGGCCGTCTGCAGCGCGAAAGGTACGAATACCTGATTCCGCAGAAATGCCTGCCCCTGTCAGTACGAGTACTCTTGGTTTTTCCATTGCTTCCGGCACCACTTTATCTCTGAAAAAAATACGCTGACGCAAACGCTCGTGCAGGCGGCGTTTGTTTTTACGAAAACGACTTAACCGATGACCCCGACGCGACAGCATAGCAACCTCTATTGATTAATCGGTAAGATGTAAGAAGGCAGCTCCACGCATTCCTCCTGCATCCCCGTGACGCGCACGCTCAATGCGTGGGACACGAGCTACAGGTAAGAGATGACGAGGCAACCTGTCCGTTAGTTGCGTTGTGATTGCCGGGAAATTGGATAACCCGCCACCAATGACCAGCAAATCAGGGTCAATGATAGTCAGGATATTTCCCAGACAAACCGCTAATAAATCCAGATAACGCTCAACGTGCGCCCTTGCCTGCTCATCGCCTTGATCGTAAAGCGCAATAATCTCTGGAGCCTGCAACGGTTGATGATAATAATGTTGATACAGCCACGCAAAACCGCGACCAGAAAGATAATTCTCGATACAGCCATGCTGGCCACAACCGCAACGGCGTAACGGGAAATCCAGTCCCATCATGGTTAACGCATCGACCGGCAGACGCATATGCCCAAATTCACCCGTAATATAGCTTTTACCCGTTACCGGTTTACCGTTGAATACCAGTCCACCGCCAACGCCAGTCCCCAGGATCAGTCCCATCACCAGTGGATATTGGGTAAATTCATCGTCCCAAGCTTCAGAAAGGGCAAAGCAGTTGGCGTCGTTATTAAGGCGCACATCGCGTTCAAGGCGGGCGCTCAGATCGGCACGCAGCGGTTTACCGCTGGCGGCGGGGACATTGGCGGCATACAGCGTGCCATCTTCTGTTTCCGGCATTCCCGGAATACCGATGCCGACAGAACCTTTACAGCCAAAACGCTGATCGGCTTCGGCCACCAGTTCGCACACTGCATCTAAAAATGCGTCATAGCTGTCACGCGGTGTCGGCACCCGCTTTTCCCACTGCAACTGCCGACCGCTATCAAACACGCCTAGCGCAATTTTCGTTCCACCAATATCAAACCCGTAATACATTGCCGCTCCTTGTTTTAATGTACTGCCTTTACTGGCCGCTAAGGACTCGCGCAGGGTCAATATTACTGGCGCGTCGCGCCGGATACCAACTTGCCAAAAGACTCAGCAACAATGCTGTGACCAGTACGTAGAAGACGTCCAGCCAGTGCAATTCCGATGGCAGGAAGTCAATAAAATAGATATCGCTGGAGAGGAACTGATGACCAATCAGCTTTTCAATCCACTCAATAATCGGGGTAAGTTGCAGTGAAACCACTACGCCGATAATCACACCACAGAGGCTGCCGAACAGCCCTGCCAGCAATCCATACCAGACAAAGATGGCGCGAATTAAACCGTCTTTCGCCCCCAGCGTTCTTAATACTGCGATATCGCCGCTCTTGTCTTTCACCGCCATCACTAAGGTGGAGACGATGTTGAAACAGGCTACGCCAATCACCAGTACCATTGCCAGATACATAATGGCGCGGATCATCTGGATATCCCGATACATATAGCCGTAAGTACCGATCCAGCTCTTGATATAGACATAGCTGTTGGTCACTTCACCCGCATCGCGTACCAACTTGTTGGCGTTAAAAACATCCGTCATTTTAAGGGCAATACCTGACACACTGGAACCCATATCAAGATATTGTTGAGCGTCCGTCAGCGGGATCATGGCAAAACTGTGATCAAGTTGACCGCTTAGCTGCAAAATTCCGGTAATTTGCAAGCGCACACGTTTCGGCTGCATCAGCTTATGCTCAGGGTTTGAGTTCGGGATCATGATCGACACCCAATCGCCCTGCTTCACTTTCAACGCATCCGCCACGCCTTTGCCGATAATAATCTGCTGTTCACCGGCTTTAAAATTGTTCCAGGCATCTCCCTGGACAAACGATGGCAGCGCGCTCAGTCGCTGTTCCTGCTGTGGGTCAACACCTTTTACCTGCAGAGCGCGCAAATTTGCACCGCTCTCCACCAGCCCCGTGAAATTGATATATGGCGCAGCGGCGGCAATACCCGGCACTTTCTGCACTTTATCCAGTGCTTCTTGCCAGTTCGTCCACGGCTGATTCACCGCTTCAATTTCACCATGCGGCACCACTGCCAGAATGCGGTTGTTCAGTTCACGTTCGAAGCCGTTCATCGCACTTAAACCGACAATCAATACTGCCACGCCCAGGGCAATGCCAATGGTAGAAATAACGGAGATCAGCGACACCATGCCGCCGCGTCGCCGTCCGCGACTAAAACGCAAGCCAATTAATAACGATAAAGGCATCGCCATTACTCCGCCCCCATCAGGCTCAGTTCCGCCGTCAGACGACCATCACGCATTTCCAGTTGACGGCTCATACGTTTCGCCAGTTGCAGATCGTGAGTAACCACCAGAAAGGCAGTGCCCTGCAAGCGATTCAATTCTCCGAGCAACTGGAAGATGCTGTCAGCGTTACGCGCATCGAGGTTACCAGTAGGTTCATCCGCCAGCACCAGACGCGGGTTATTAACCAGCGCCCGGGCAATCGCCACACGCTGACGCTCACCGCCAGAAAGTTCTGACGGGCGGTGATTCGCCCGGTGCTCCAACCCCACAGCTTTTAGCATTTCCAGCGCCCGACTGTTAATTTCAGCAGGCTTTTTCTTGCCAATCAGCAGCGGCATAGCGACGTTTTCCAGCGCGGTAAAGTCCGGCAGCAGGTGGTGGAACTGATAAATAAAGCCCAACTTCTGGTTGCGCAGTTCCGCTTTCGCCGCCGACGACAGTTTGCTCATCGGCTGACCGCTAAAAATCACATCACCGGAGGTTGGCGTATCCAGCCCGCCCAGTAAATGCAGCAAGGTACTTTTGCCAGAACCGGAGCTACCGACAATGGCCATCATTTCGCCTTCGCCCACGCTGAAACTGACATTGTGCAGCACGTCGGTTTGCACACTGCCTTCCTGATAGCGTTTGCACAGGTTGTCGCATTGCAACAGGATCTTATTCATAACGTAAAGCCTCAGCGGGTTGAGTGGCGGCAGCGCGCCAGGAAGGGTAAAGCGTAGAAAGCAGCGCGATAGCCATCGCCACCAGCGCAATAACAATGACCTGTAAAGGTTCGATAGCGACCGGTAACGCCGCGCCATCAAGCAGGACGCCGATTATCGGCATCAGATTATTTAACTGGCTGGCAAGCAGTGCACCAAGCGCAGCGCCCAGGATCGCACCGATAACGCCAGCGCTGGCTCCTTGTACCATAAAGACCATCATGATTTGTCGTGGAGTTAAGCCTTGTGTCTGTAGGATCGCCACTTCGCCCTGCTTCTCCATTACCATCAGCCCCAGCGATGTAATAATGTTAAACGCTGCAACGGCGACAATCAGACTCAGCAGCAGGCCCATCATATTTTTTTCCATGCGCACGGCCTGGAACAACTCGCCTTTACGATCGCGCCAGTCCTGCCACTTGCTGCCTTCTGGCAGTTTTTGCTGGCTTAAAGAGTCGACTTTCAGCGGCTCATCCAGCCACAGACGCCAGCCGGTGATATTACCCGCCGGGTAACGCATCAGACGCGAGGCATCCTCAATATTCACCAGCATTTCATAGCCGTCGACTTCACTGTTGGCAGCAAAAGTGCCAATCACATTGAACAGACGCTGACTTGGAATACGCCCCATCGGCGTAAACTGGCTGGCAGACGGCACCATCACACGGATTTGATCGCCGCGATTGACGCCTAACTGTGAGGCAAGTTGTTCACCGAGGATGACATTATATTTCCCCGGTTCGAGGTCGGCTTGCTTCACATTGACCAGATACGGGGTTAGCGGATCTTTTTGCGCCGGGTCGATACCCAGCATCACCCCGACCGCCACGCTGCGCGCGCTTTGCAGCACCACATCACCTGTAGTGAGAGGCGCAATACGATTTACGCCGTCAAGTTTGACCGCAGTCTCCGGGAGTTGTTGCGGGTTAAGGGAGCCATGCTCCGAAGAGAGAATTGCCTGTGGCATCAGGCCAAGGATGTTGTTTTGCAGTTCGCGCTCAAAACCGTTCATCACTGACAATACCGTGACCAGCGCCATCACCCCGAGGGTAATGCCGATAGTAGAAAGCCAGGAGACGAAACGACCGAAGCGATCCGCTGCACGCCCACGCATGTAACGCAGGCCAATAAATAGAGCGACAGGTTGGTACATGAAATCCGTCTGGTTGCTGTTAGCAAAGACACGAGTATATAAGCGAAAGCAGGATGGGTAAACGCCTGAACTGTAAGTGATCGTCAGGGCTAATCTGAAAAGTATCAGTAAATCAATCGGCTAAAGTGTCTCGTTTTCTCATCTGCCTTGTAACCTGATCTTTATCTGAAAAATAACCAAATACAGACAGATACGCATTACACCACGCCGCTCACCCCGCAGGATCAACGGCATGTTAAATTTTATGAGCGTGTTGTCCTGATGAAACAAAAAGAGCTATGGATTAATCAGATCAAAGGGTTATGTATTTGCCTGGTGGTGGTTTATCACTCGGTTGTTACCTTTTATCCGCATCTGACCACTTTCCAGCATCCGTTATCGGAAGTCTTGAGCAAATGCTGGATCTATTTCAATCTTTACCTTGCACCCTTTCGGATGCCGGTCTTTTTCTTTATATCCGGCTATTTGATTCGCCGCTACATCGACAGCGTGCCGTGGGGTAATTGTGTCGATAAACGCATCTGGAGCATCTTTTGGGTGCTGGCGCTTTGGGGCATTGTCCAGTGGCTGGCGTTGAGCGCGCTCAACCAATGGCTGGCACCAGAGCGCGATTTAAACAATACCGCCAATGCTGCTTATGCCGATTCCACCGGCGAGTTCCTGCATGGGATGGCCACCGCCAGCACCAGCTTGTGGTATCTGTATGCCTTAATCGTCTATTTCGTGGTGTGTAAAGCTTTTAACCGCCAGGCACTGCCGTTATTCGCCCTGTTTGTACTGATGAGCGTGGCTGTTAATTTCGTTCCCACACCGTGGTGGGGGATGAACAGTGTGATCCGCAATTTGCCTTATTACAGTCTTGGCGCATGGTTTGGCTCAACGTTGATGACCTACGTTAAAGAGGTGCCGCTACGTCGCCATCTGTTGATAGCAGTGCTGCTGGCTGTTCTGGCGATCGGAGCCTGGTTGTTGAACGTGTCGCTACTACTGTCGCTGGTGTCGATTGTGGTGATTATGAAGCTGTTTTATCAGTTCGAGCAGCGCTTCGGTCTGCGTTCCCTCAGCCTGTTGAATGTGATTGGTTCCAACACCATCGCCATCTACACCACCCATCGCATTCTGGTAGAGATATTCAGCTTAAGTCTGATTCCGCAAATAAACGCGGCGCGCTGGTCGCCGCCAATCGAACTGGCGCTCCTGCTGGTTTATCCCTTTGTCAGTTTGTTGATTTGCACACTGGCTGGCTTGCTGGTGCGAAAATTTTCACAACGCGCATTCAACGATCTGTTGTTCTCCCCGCCTTCTCTGCCTGCAACCAGTTACTCTCGCTAAGCCATCGCCCCAGCCGGGGCGATTCAATTTGCTAAACCATGTCGATTCCGGATAATGAACAGCATTGCTTATCAGAGATATGCCCCCATATGTTGAGGCATATCCTAACGAGACTCTGACAACTGTTATGCCTGAACAATATCGTTATACGCTGCCCGTCAAAGCGGGTGAGCAGCGTCTGCTGGGCGAGTTAACCGGAGCTGCCTGCGCGACGCTGGTAGCCGAAATTGCCGAACGTCACGCCGGACCGGTGGTGCTTATTGCACCAGATATGCAAAATGCCCTGCGTTTGCACGATGAAATCAGCCAGTTCACCGACCAGATGGTGATGAACCTGGCGGACTGGGAAACCCTCCCCTACGACAGTTTTTCGCCTCATCAGGACATTATCTCCTCGCGTCTTTCCACCCTTTACCAGTTACCATCAATGCAGCGTGGCGTACTGATTGTTCCGGTGAATACGCTTATGCAGCGCGTTTGCCCGCACAGTTTTCTCCACGGCCATGCGCTGGTAATGAAAAAAGGTCAGCGGTTATCGCGCGATGCATTGCGTACCCAACTGGACAGCGCCGGTTATCGCCATGTTGATCAGGTGATGGAGCACGGCGAATACGCCACGCGTGGTGCGTTGCTGGATCTTTTTCCAATGGGCAGCGAACTGCCTTATCGTCTTGATTTTTTTGATGATGAAATCGACAGCCTGCGGGTATTTGACGTCGACAGCCAGCGCACGCTGGAAGAAGTGGAAGCCATCAACCTGCTGCCCGCACATGAATTTCCGACCGATAAAGCGGCGATTGAGCTGTTCCGCAGTCAGTGGCGCGATACTTTTGAGGTGAAACGCGATCCGGAACATATTTACCAGCAAGTGAGTAAAGGCACGCTGCCTGCCGGGATCGAATACTGGCAGCCGCTGTTCTTCAGCGAACCGCTGCCGCCACTGTTCAGTTATTTCCCGGCCAATACGTTGCTGGTGAATACCGGCGATCTGGAAAACAGTGCCGAACGTTTCCAGGCCGATACGCTGGCGCGTTTTGAAAGTCGCGGCGTCGATCCGATGCGACCGCTATTGCCGCCACAATCGCTCTGGCTGCGAGTGGATGAACTTTTCTCGGCGTTAAAAAACTGGCCTCGCGTGCAGCTTAAAACCGAGCATTTACCGACGAAAGCAGCGAATGCCAATTTAGGTTTTCAGAAACTGCCAGACCTGGCCATTCAGGCGCAACAAAAAGCGCCGCTGGATGCGCTGCGTAAATTTCTCGAATCCTTCGATGGCCCGGTGGTGTTCTCGGTAGAAAGTGAAGGCCGCCGCGAAGCACTCGGGGAACTGCTCGCCCGAATCAAAATTGCCCCGCAACGCATTATGCGTCTCGATGAGGCCAGCGAGCGTGGACGTTATCTGATGATCGGTGCTGCCGAACATGGTTTTATCGATACAGTACGTCATCTGGCGCTGATTTGTGAAAGCGATCTGCTCGGTGAACGTGTTGCCCGTCGTCGTCAGGACTCTCGTCGCGCCATCAACCCAGACACGCTGATCCGCAACCTCGCGGAGCTGCATATCGGCCAGCCGGTTGTTCACCTGGAACATGGCGTCGGGCGCTATGCCGGAATGACCACGCTGGAGGCTGGCGGCATTACGGGCGAGTATCTGATGCTCACCTACGCCAACGACGCCAAACTGTATGTTCCGGTGTCATCGCTGCACCTGATTAGCCGTTACGCCGGTGGCGCAGAAGAAAACGCTCCGCTGCATAAACTTGGCGGAGATGTGTGGTCACGGGCGCGGCAGAAAGCGGCGGAAAAAGTGCGTGATGTGGCAGCAGAACTGCTGGATATCTACGCCCAACGCGCTGCCAAAGAAGGCTTCGCGTTTAAACACGATCGCGAACAATATCAATTGTTCTGCGACAGCTTCCCGTTCGAAACCACGCCGGATCAGGCGCAGGCCATCAACGCAGTTCTTAGCGACATGTGTCGGCCACTGGCAATGGATCGCCTGGTGTGCGGTGACGTTGGCTTTGGTAAAACGGAAGTGGCGATGCGCGCCGCTTTCCTGGCAGTGGAAAACCACAAGCAGGTGGCAGTGCTGGTGCCAACCACCCTCCTCGCCCAACAACACTACGACAACTTCCGCGACCGTTTTGCTAACTGGCCGGTGCGCATCGAAATGATCTCCCGTTTCCGCAGCGCCAAAGAACAGGCGCAAATCCTTACGGAAGTGGCGGAAGGGAAAATCGATATTTTGATCGGCACGCACAAACTGCTGCAAAACGACGTCAAGTTTAAAGATTTGGGCTTGCTGATTGTCGATGAAGAACACCGCTTTGGTGTCCGTCATAAAGAACGCATTAAAGCGATGCGCGCGAACGTCGACATACTGACGCTCACCGCGACACCAATTCCGCGCACGCTGAACATGGCAATGAGTGGAATGCGCGATCTGTCAATTATCGCCACACCGCCCGCCCGTCGTCTGGCGGTCAAAACGTTTGTCCGCGAGTACGACAGCCTGGTCGTCCGGGAGGCCGTCCTGCGTGAAATTTTGCGTGGGGGACAGGTTTATTATCTCTACAATGACGTGGAAAACATCCAGAAAGCCGCCGAACGGCTGGCGGAACTGGTGCCAGAAGCACGAATTGCCATCGGTCACGGGCAGATGCGTGAGCGCGAACTGGAACGGGTGATGAATGATTTCCATCACCAGCGTTTCAACGTGCTGGTTTGTACCACAATTATCGAAACCGGGATCGACATTCCTACCGCCAACACCATTATCATTGAACGCGCGGATCATTTCGGTCTGGCGCAGTTGCACCAGTTGCGCGGTCGCGTCGGACGCTCACACCATCAGGCGTATGCGTGGCTGCTGACGCCACATCCGAAAGCGATGACTCCCGATGCGCAAAAACGTCTCGAGGCGATTGCGTCTCTGGAAGACCTTGGCGCGGGCTTTGCGCTGGCAACTCACGATCTGGAGATTCGCGGTGCGGGTGAACTGCTCGGTGAAGAACAAAGTGGTTCGATGGAAACCATCGGTTTCTCGCTGTATATGGAGTTGCTGGAAAACGCCGTTGATGCGCTGAAAGCCGGACGCGAGCCGTCGCTGGAAGATCTCACCAGCCAGCAAACGGAAGTCGAACTGCGGATGCCGTCGCTACTGCCGGACGATTTCATCCCTGACGTGAATACACGTCTGTCGTTCTATAAACGCATTGCCAGCGCCAAAACGGAAAATGAACTGGAAGAGATCAAAGTAGAGCTTATCGATCGCTTCGGCCTGCTGCCGGATCCGGCACGTACTCTGCTGGAGATTGCCCGCCTGCGCCAGCAAGCGCAGAAGCTGGGGGTCCGGAAGCTGGAGGGGAATGAGAAAGGCGGCGTGATCGAATTTGCCGAGAAGAATCACGTGAATCCAGCCTGGTTGATTGGTTTGCTGCAAAAACAGCCGCAGCACTATCGTCTCGATGGCCCGACGCGCCTGAAGTTTATTCAGGATTTGAGCGAGCGGAAACAACGTATCGACTGGGTGCGCCAGTTTATGCGTGAGCTGGAAGAGAACGCCATCGCGTAGTAGTAAATCGGGGGGCGGTTATGCCCCCTTTAGACACAAAGCATAAACAAAATTTGCTACGCTTATCAGGCCTACCGTGTATTGAATTTGCAGGCGGATAAGGCGTTCACACCGCATCGGGCATGAACCAGCATCTCTCCTAATATTTACAAATTCTTTGCACTTCCCTGCACTACCCGACACTGCCACCATTCATAATTCATACTTATCTTTTTATTACAATAACCTTATATTTTTTATGGATTTTTGGTGATGATCAAAACGCGTTTTTCTCGCTGGCTGACGTATTTTACGTTCGCCGCAGCCGTAGCACTGGCGCTACCGGCAAAAGCCAATACCTGGCCGCTGCCGCCTGCGGGTAGTCGTCTGGTTGGTGAAAACAAATTTCATGTGGTGGAGAATGACGGTGGTTCGCTGGAAGCCATCGCCAAAAAATATAACGTCGGTTTCCTGGCGCTGTTACAGGCCAACCCTGGCGTTGATCCGTATGTACCACGAGCCGGAAGCGTGTTAACGATTCCGTTGCAAACGCTGCTGCCGGATGCGCCACGTGAAGGCATTGTGATCAACATTGCAGAGTTACGTCTCTATTATTATCCACCGGGTAAAAATTCGGTGACCGTATATCCGATCGGCATTGGCCAGTTAGGCGGAGACACATTGACGCCAACAATGGTAACTACCGTTTCGGACAAGCGAGCTAACCCAACATGGACACCTACCGCAAACATCCGCGCCCGTTATAAAGCCCAGGGCATCGAACTTCCGGCTGTTGTTCCGGCAGGACCGGATAATCCGATGGGTCATCATGCGATCCGTCTGGCGGCCTATGGCGGCGTTTATTTACTTCACGGTACAAACGCCGATTTCGGCATTGGTATGCGGGTAAGTTCCGGCTGTATTCGTCTGCGCGATGACGATATCAAAACACTTTTCAGCCAGGTCACCCCTGGCACCAAAGTGAACATTATCAACACACCGATTAAAGTCTCTGCCGAGCCAAATGGCGCACGCCTGGTAGAAGTGCATCAGCCTCTGTCAGAGAAGATTGATGACGATCCGCAATTGTTGCCGATTACGCTCAATAGTGCGATGCAGGCATTTAAAAATGCAGCGCAAACTGACGCCGAAGTAATGCAGCATGTGATGGATGTACGTTCAGGAATGCCGGTGGATGTACGTCGTCATCAAGTGAACCAACAAGCGTTGTAAATACCGGATAAAAAAATCCCCGCGGCACGGCATGTCGTGGGGAAAAAAAGCAGCAGTAGCGGGCATTAATGAGGGTTAATGCTTATTTATAAATTACTGCCGTTCCATGAAGGGTATTCGGGCCGGTTACTGAAGTAATACGGAAAGATTTTGCGCCCATCTCATCCGCTTTTTGTGCCAGTTGTTCTTCCAGCGATCCCAGATTTGTCCCCGCGTTAGCACTGATAGTACCCACTTTTTGTTGACCTTCTGGTGTTGCCTGAACTTCGACAGCCGCAAAGCTGGCAAATGACATGGAGCTTAAAATCGCCGCAGTGATGAGGGTTTTTACGTTTTTCATAATAGTGACCTTATGCAGATGAATGGCGTCGCAAGCAATTACTTAACGATCGATAACTAAATGATAGATGTGATCTGGATCACATACAAGATATTTTTTATAACATTCATTAATTAAATTAAAATTCTTTAAATTTCAGTTAAATAGAGAGCAATTATTTTTCTACTCTCTGGACTGGTGAACGGTGGTGATTATTTTTATAATAATCATTCATTCACAGCTACAAGGTATAACGGCATCATGGCAACTGACTCAGCACATTGTGTAAAAAAAAGCCGTGGCCGCCCCAAAATGTTCGACAGGGAAGCCGCGCTTGATAAGGCTATGAAACTGTTCTGGCTGCACGGTTATGAAGCAACTTCCCTTGCCGATCTCGTCGAAGCGACCGGAGCCAAAGCGCCGACGCTGTATGCGGAATTCACCAACAAAGAGGGATTATTCCGCGCCGTACTTGACCGCTATATCGACCGTTTTGCCGCAAAGCACGAAGCGCAATTGTTTTGTGAAGAGAAAAGCGTGGAGTCTGCACTGGCAGACTATTTCGCCGCCATCGCGAGCTGTTTTACCAGTAAAGACACCCCTGCTGGTTGCTTTATGATTAACAACTGCGCCACGCTCTCCCCGGACTCTGGAGATATCGCCCATACCGTAAAGTCACGCCACGCGATGCAGGAACGCACCTTGCAACAGTTTTTATGTCAACGCCAGGCTCGCGGGGAAATTCCTGCCCACTGTGACGTAACGCATCTTGCGGAATTTCTTAATTGTATAATTCAGGGGATGTCGATCAGTGCCCGGGAAGGCGCATCGCTGGAAAAACTAATGCAGATTTCGCGGACAACATTGCGCTTATGGCCAGCGCTGGTGAAATAAGACGCAAAAAAAGCCCCTCAGCCTGAGCGAATGAGGGGCTAAATTGCAGAGTACAGCTTTTTTATACTTTGTTATTCAGAACCAGTTGTCCGTTGTTATCCAATGGGATTTGTGTGCCCGGATCGCTACCCATGCGGATTTTGCCCTGCTGATCGCCAATCTTATAGGTCACGTCATATCCCAGCATTTTTTCTGACTTGTCATATACCGTTTTACAACGCTGTTGGGTGGTCGTGTAAGTATCGCTTTTCTGGAGAGAGCCCTGAATCTGATTACCGGCATACCCACCACCAAGCGCCCCCACAACGGTGGCAACATCTTTACCGCGCCCACCGCCAAACTGATGCCCTATAACCCCGCCCGCCACAGCGCCCAGAACCGAACCGGCGATGCGATTTTCATCCTGCACCGGTCGGCGGTGAGTCACCGTGACGTTGCGGCACTCCTGGCGCGGTGTTTTAACTGTTTCCTTGATTGGGATTGCAGAAACAACCTGAGCGTATTGCGGGCCACGTTCAAACACGTTCAGACTGGCTACTGCCGCTACGCCGAGCGCAGCCGCGACACCAATCCCGATACCCGCCAACATTGATTTATTCACGGGAACACCTCCTTCTTTGCAGTTATGCCAATCATGCAAGCGAAGAGGAAAAGCCGCTATCAGACAGAAGATGAAAAACGCGGGAATAGCAGGAAATACTGAATGATTCAGATGAGTCTGAAGGGATGCCTGATGCGACACTTAACGCGTCTTATCAGGCTCACAAATCGTCCTCTTCCTGTAAGGGCGGATGAGGCGTTCACACCACATCCGCCAGTACAAGCCAATTAATGCAGTTTCAGACGCGGACGGATCACGCGGTTAATGCTACCTACCAGCATCATCAGCCCCGTTTTAAAGTAGCCATGCAGCGCAATCTGATGCATGCGGTACAGAGAAACGTACACAAAACGCGCAATACGTCCTTCAATCATCATCGAACCTCGGGTCAGGTTACCCATCAGGCTACCAACGGTAGAGAAGTTCGACAGTGATACCAGCGAACCGTGATCCTTATACTGATAATTTTTTAGTGGTTTACCGTTCATCTGCGCCAGAATATTGTTCATTGCGCAGGTAGCCATCTGATGTGCGGCCTGGGCGCGCGGCGGTACAAAGCCCCCTTCCGGACGCGGACACGACGCACAGTCGCCAATGGCATAAATGTCTGGATCGCGCGTGGTTTGCAGCGTCGGTTCCACCACCAGTTGGTTGATACGGTTGGTTTCCAGCCCACCAATATCTTTCAGGAAATCCGGCGCTTTAATTCCGGCAGCCCACACCATCAGATCGGCCTGAATATATTCGCCATCTTTAGTGTGCAAACCGCCTTCATCGGCACTGGTCACCATCGTTTGCGTCAGTACGCGAACGCCCAGTTTCGTTAACTCACTGTGAGCCGCAGCAGAGATACGTGGCGGCAATGCTGGCAAAATTCGCTCGCCCGCTTCCACCAGCGTTACATTCAGGGCTTCGTTGGTCAGCCCTTTGTAACCGTAACTATGTAGTTGTTTCACCGCATTGTGCAGTTCGGCAGAGAGTTCCACGCCAGTAGCGCCGCCGCCGACAATCGCAATGTTCACTTTGCCATTGGCGCCCAAATTAGCAGAGTACTTCAGGAACAGATTCAGCATCTCCTGGTGGAAACGACGCGCCTGGTGCGGGTTATCGAGGAAAATGCAGTTCTCTTTTACACCCGGCGTATTGAAATCGTTGGAGGTGCTGCCCAATGCCATTACCAGCGTGTCATAGGCAATTTTGCGTTCAGGCACCAGCAGTTCGCCTTTTTCGTCGCGCAGTTCAGCAATGGTGATTGTTTTCGCTTCACGATCGATATCAACCACAGAACCCAACTGGAACTGGAAACCATGATTACGTGCATGGGCCAGATAGCTCAGCGCATCAACGCCTTCATCGAGCGATCCAGTCGCCACTTCGTGCAGCAGCGGTTTCCACAGATGGCTGTGGTTACGATCTACCAGCGTAATTTTGGCTTTTTTCTTGCGCCCCAACTTATGTCCAAGCTGTGTCGCCATTTCCAGCCCACCAGCACCGCCGCCGACAATCACAATCTTTTTCAATGGCGTAGTCAACGTGACCCCCTTAAATTTATTAACCAATTGTTAATTAATTGTTATGATCATAGCCCTTAATTAACAGCAGGTTACAGTGATGAAAATGTTCTTCGCTATTGAGAATAACATGAATGGTGCATTGGTCATACCAAAATTGATGTGAATCAAGTTTTGTTGCTGAAAAGATAATCGGATTTACCGGATGAGATCAAAAAACACAGTGCTTTGTTTATTGTTCAAGCAGCTTCGGGAGAGTGAAACAGGGTGAGGTGTTAGGCCTGATAAGATGCACATCAGACATTGGTGCACGGCTGTCGGATGCGGCGTGGACGCCTTATCCGACCTACAGAATCCGGGGCGCATCAGATAGCGGCAAGGTTACCTGATGCGACCGATGATAGCTTTTAACCGAGGGTTTTGAACGCTTTAATACGCTGCAAATGCGGGGAGATGTTTTTGAACTTGTGCGTCTGCTCTTCGTCCCAGACAATCTCGTAATAATGATGCAACTCTTCAGATGTCCGCTGGCTATTAAGCGCTTCATCGTGACGCGACAAGATCACCAGGCAACGATCGCGATTCTTCTCGCGGAAGTTGGTCACACACTTAGTAGCAATATCAGCGTACTCTTCCGGGCGATCAATCTTCCCTTCCATGTTTTCATAAGGGAACAGATTAGGGTTGAAGATCACCTGGCGGATATCACAGAGAAAACCAATCCGCTCCGCCCAGTAACCACCCAGCCCAACACCGCAAATTAACGGGCGCTCGTCAACATTCAGTTGCAGCATTTTGTCCACTTCTTTGAGCAGATGCTGCATATCGTGTTTCGGGTGCAGAGTGCTGTAGCTTATCAGCCGTACATCGGGATCAATAAACTGCAATTGTAAGACTTTTTCGTGGTTACCCGGACTGTTAGAGTCAAAACCGTGTAAATAGATAATCATCGCTTCCTCACATAAGCCAGGGTTAGTGACTTGCTTTCTCTTCCTGCCAGCGTTCATGTAACTGATTCAGACGGGCGCTGATCTCTTTCCAGCGAGCCAAGTCCATCAGTTCCTGTCGCGAAAATGAACCTTTATGATACAAACGTGTAACACATTCTGCCTTGATCGGTGACAGATTATCTAACACGCTGACGGCCCCTTTACGATTATTGCAGACCAGGATCATATCGCAACCCGCATCCAGTGATGCCTGCCCACGTTCAGCATAACTGCCCATAATCGCTGCGCCTTCCATCGATAAATCGTCAGAGAAAATCACACCGTCAAAACCCAGTTCCTGACGTAAAACGGTCTTAAGCCAGTGGGGAGATCCGCTCGCCGGACGCGGATCAACATCACTGTAGATCACATGCGCAGGCATAATGGCGTCGAGTTTATTTTCGCGAATTAACGTGCTGAAGACTGACATATCTTTGGCACGAATTTCCGCTTGCGGACGCGGATCACACGGCGTCTCTTTATGTGAGTCAGCAGTTACTGCGCCGTGACCAGGAAAGTGTTTACCGGTGGTTTTCATTCCGGCTTCATGCATACCATCAATAAATCGGCTGGCGATTGCGAGGGCTTTTTCTGGATCAGCATGATAAGAACGCTCACCAATCGCCGCGCTGATATGCCCTACGTCCAGCACTGGCGCAAAGCTGATATCAATATCCATAGCGATCATTTCGCTGGCCATTAACCAACCCGCCTCTTGCGCCAGTTTGCCACCCTCTTCCATTCCCAGCAGTGCAGCGAATGATTGCGCCGCCGGTAAGCAGGTAAAACCCTCACGAAAACGCTGCACACGCCCACCTTCCTGATCCACCGCCACCACCAGGTGATTGCGCGAAGCTGCTCGGATCTGACGCACCAGTTCGCGTAACTGCTCTGGATCGTGATAGTTACGCGTAAAGAGAATCAGCCCTCCGACCAGCGGATGCGCGAGAATCTCACGCTCTTCCGCGTCCAGTTCGTAACCTTCAACATCCAACATTACTGGACCCACACTGCTCTCCTTATTGTTTTATTGATAGCTGCCGCCAGGTGTCATTGGCCAGCCTGATAAATTGTTGATCGCCGGTTTGTTGCCAGCGGTACTCAAACCACCCTGCTTTCAGCATCAGCAACCAGGGAAACCAGCGCCTGGCCTGACGCCACAATTGCGCCGGATTAATCTTCGCCCGCACGGCATAATCATTAACCAACCGTCGGTGCTGGTCAGTATTTTCCACCCACACCGCCGCCAGTTCCAGCGCGATATCGCCATCACCGGCATACTCCCAGTCGATGAGTTTTAACCCTGACGCGCTATGCACCAGGTTTCCGGCATGAACATCCATATGCAACGGACTCAGGCGTAGTGGCTGTGGTTCCCGCGCTTTGCGCAGACGTTTCAACATTCGCAGCCACCCCGTTGTTCGCCGCGCAGGATCGCTTTGCTGCCAGTACAGTTCCAGTAGCGGCAACAACGTTACTCGCCAGCCAAAACGCGGTTGTTGATGCAAATAATACAGCAAGCCAGCCAGTTCGTCGGTATCTGGCAATTGCGTTTTTACCTCGCCGGGTAAATAGTCAACCACCATCCAGCCACGAAGATATAAATGCGGCTTTGGCGCAAGGTATGCAGGTAATTGTGATAACACCCGATACTGACGTAAAAACGCGGACTGCGACGCATCAGGATCGTGCGGCTGACGCACAACAAAACGCTGATCCTTATATTCAATGAGAAAACTCCCGCCGCTAAGCCCATGATTAAACGTCGCGACGGGATGATACTGCGGAAAATAGCGCGACAGTAATTCGTCGCGCGTGATGGGATTATTGCTGCTGAACGGCACCTTTACCTGACCAAATAATTTCGCCCGTCTGCACCAACATCAGTTGCATTTGTAGGGTCGGTGCATTGACGTTGCCAGAGGCACTGGAGTAAAGCACGTAATGAGCTCCGACATTGCGAGCAATGCCTATGGCTTTACTACGCGTGCCTAAGCTGTCCTGCGGCGACAAACCTAGCTGCTGCTTAGCCATAGAAAGCTGCTGGGCGGAAACAAGGGTAAATTTACCGTTATTGGCCAGCGCATTACGCAGCGTTTCAGTCGCTTCTCCGGTATTCAGCGAACCGTTAGTACGGTTGTTAACGCTATCAACCAGCAGAACGCTCCCCGCAGTCACGCCATCAGCCCCAAGCATCTTACTGACCATTGGTTGCATTGCGCCATTCCAGTCATAATGACGAATATGCGGTGCAGGAGGCGCGGTTTGATCTTCGTGCTCAATTGGCCCTGGCTGCTGCGGGATCGTCGGCACCGATGGCACCGTGGGTACTGGCTGTTGCGGCTCGGCAGGTTGCTCCGGCGCAGGTTTCACCTCTTCTACCGGTGCGGGTTCACGTGGCCCCACACACCCGGCGAGAAACATCGCCAGCGCGGTGATTAAGGCGTAGCGACTCATTTTTGTCATCAAGATTCACCCCTTACAAATAAATATAAAGTCTGACTTTGTGCGCCCCAAGATAATTGGCGCTGCCGTACAGAGTCACCGCTGAACGCGCGGGAATCGTGACACTGCGTGGCGTTTCCAGAGGATGCATCTCCAGCCCTCTGGCGTCATACCAATAAAAACGATAATGAACGGTAACGGGTTCTTGCCTTTCGTTATAGAGCGTCGAGGATGCTGAAGACTGAATGTCAGACATTGAAAAAACAGGCTTTTCTGCGCTGATACCAGCAGCCAGAAGTGATGACTCCATCACCAGAGATTGTTCATCATTCACCGGAATTTCCGGATGTGAGCGACAACCCACCAGCAATAACAGCGCCAGAGACACCAGCCCAAAGCATCCTTTTCTCATCGTTACAGACCTTTATGCGCCAGCATTGGCCCCAACGGACGGCCACCCAGCAGGTGCATATGGATGTGGTACACCTCTTGTCCACCATGACGGTTGGTATTCATGATCAAACGGTAACCATCTTCGGCAATCCCTTCCTGCTCAGCGATTTTTGCCGCCACGGTGATCATGCGCCCCAGCGCCTGCTCATGCTCGGTTGACACGTCATTCACGGTAGGAATGAGGATATTAGGAATGATCAGAATATGTGTTGGCGCTTGCGGCGAAATATCGCGAAACGCCGTTACCAGATCATCCTGGTAAACGATATCGGAGGGGATCTCACGACGAATAATTTTGCTGAAAATAGTTTCTTCTGCCACGACATTTTCCTTTTTCATAATAGCCATGCGTTGCGCCATGCTACGCCGCGCCACACTGCGAGTATAGAGTATGGTCGAGTTAAACCCGCTCTTTCAACCTTAACTCACGATTTATTAAGCAAAAAATCGCTTTACTGCCGCATACACCGCTATTATTCCCATTTCCGCCTGCTAATGAACCGAAAACATGATTTCTCTTTAGTTTATATATTAAACAGGGATACACAGCCGCCATTGTTACCCGCCTGTATTGCGTTGGCATTATTCTTTCGCGCCGAAAACGACAGTTGATCTGTTCACCCGTTATCAGGTGACAAAAAACTTCTCGTTACAGGGGAACGTCAATAACCTGTTCGATAAAACCTATGATCCCAACGTAGAAGGTTCTATCGTCTACAGCGCACCGCGTAATTTCAGCATTACCGGAGCGTACCCGTTCTGATTGACGCCAGTAAAAAAGGCAGCCATTCGGCTGCCTTAGTCTCCCCAACATCTTACGGATTAGTGGTTACGGATGTACTCATCCATTTCAGTTTTCAGGTTATCGGATTTAGTACCGAAAATCGCCTGAACACCAGAACCAGCAACCACTACGCCCGCTGCGCCCAGTTTTTTCAGGCCAGCCTGATCCACTTTGGACACATCAGCAACGCTGACGCGCAAACGGGTAATACATGCGTCGAGGTTAGTGATGTTTTCTTTACCGCCAAATGCGGCAACCAGAGCCGGTGCCATTTCGCTAGTACCGGTTGCTTTCGCATCTTCAGTTGCGTCTTCACGGCCCGGCGTTTTCAGATCCAGAGCTTTAATCAGCACGCGGAAGATAGTGTAGTAAACAATCGCATAACCGATACCGACAATCGGGAACAGCCACAGGTTGCTGCTGTTACCAGACAGTACGATAAAGTCAATCAGACCGTGCGAGAACGAAGTACCGTCACGCATCCCCAGCAGAATACAGATTGGGAATGCCAGACCTGCCAAAATCGCGTGGATGATGTACAGGATCGGCGCAACGAACATGAAGGAGAACTCGATCGGTTCGGTGATACCGGTCAGGAACGAGGTCAGTGCCGCGGAGATCATGATACCGCCCACTTTAGCGCGGTTTTCTGGTTTAGCAGAGTGCCAGATAGCAATCGCGGCAGCCGGCAGACCGTACATTTTGAACAGGAAGCCGCCAGACAGTTTACCCGCAGTCGGGTCACCCGCCATATAACGCGGAATATCGCCGTGGAACACCTGACCTGCGGCATTGGTGTATTCACCAATCTGCATCTGGAAAGGTACGTTCCAGATGTGGTGCAGACCAAACGGTACCAGGCAGCGTTCGATGAAGCCGTAGATACCAAACGCAACTACCGGGTTCTGGTAAGCAGCCCACTGGGAGAAGGTCTGGATTGCGGAACCAATTGGCGGCCAAATGAAGGACAGCACAACGCCAGTAAAGATGGCAGCCAGGCCAGAAATGATCGGCACAAAGCGTTTACCGGCAAAGAAGCCAAGATACTCAGGCAGCTTAATACGGTAGAAACGGTTAAACATGTACGCTGCAATCGCACCGGAGATGATCCCCCCGAGTACGCCTGTATCCGCCAGATGTTTAGCGGCAATTTCTTCAGCAGGTAAATGCAGTACCAGCGGCGCAACCACGGCCATGGTTTTTACCATGATGCCATAGGCAACAACTGCGGCCAGCGCAGATACGCCATCGTTATTGGTAAAGCCGAGGGCAACACCAATCGCAAAAATCAGTGGCATGTTTGCAAAGACGGAACCGCCTGCTTCTGCCATAACATGCGATACAACGGCGGGTAGCCAGCTGAAATTCGCGGAACCGACGCCCAGCAGAATACCTGCGATAGGCAGTACGGATACCGGCAGCATCAGCGATTTACCGACCTTTTGCAGGTTAGCAAATGCATTCTTAAACATAATTGAGAGTGCTCCTGAGTATGGGTGCTTTTTTAACGTTCTCACGCGTGGCAAGGGGGGAGAGCCTTACCGTATACAGGGCATCTAAGCGCCCCTTATTTATTACACAGAGTAAAATAATTCAATGTTGATTTGTTTGACGGTTATCACGTTTCAACTTCTGGTCATGAGAGAAGTTGCACATTTTGACAAAACATATGTCAAGATATTTCAAACGTGGTTATCCACCGCCCAATTTGCGGCGGTGAACTTTACTCGTTTTACCCATTAATTACGAGCTTAAAAAAAATTCATTCAACAGATGGATTGAAGGCGGGAAGCGTCGATGTGAAACAGACGGGCGAAGTTATCGGTGGTTACCTGCGCCAGTTCTTCAACGGCAACACCTTTCAACACAGCCATGTATTCTGCAACGTCACGAACCATCGCAGGTTGATTCTCTTTTCCTCGATGCGGTACGGGTGCCAGATAAGGTGAGTCAGTTTCGACCAACAACCGATCCAGAGGCACATAGCGCGCGGCATCGCGTAGTTGTTCCGCATTTCGGAAGGTCACAATGCCGGAGAAGGAGATGTAAAATCCGAGATCCAGTAACTTGCCCGCTGTTTCTCTGTCCTCTGTAAAACAGTGTAGTACGCCACCGCAATCCGTCACTCTTTCTTCGCGCAGAATTGCCAGCGTATCGGCACGGGCATCGCGCGTATGAACGATAACCGGTTTGTTCAGTTCGCGGCCAATCTGGATATGGTGAATAAAGGACTCTTGCTGACGCACTTTAGTTTCCGGCGTGTAATAATAATCCAGCCCGGTTTCACCCAGCGCAACAACCCCCTCTTCTGCCGCCAGGCGGCGTAAATCTTCCACATCGTAGGGATCGTTCTGGTTGAGCGGATGTACACCGCAAGAAAATGCAACGTTGTCACGTTCGCCTACCAGATCTCGCATATGCAAGTAACCCGGTAATGTCGTGGCAACCGCCAGACAAAATTTCACATCGCGCGCGGCGGCTTTCGCCAGAACGTCATCCACGTCCTTATGCAAAGATTCATAATTCAGACCATCAAGATGGCAGTGTGAGTCGACTAAAAACATAATGTCTCTCTTAAAGATGAGGAACCGGTAACACAACGCCCGGTTGCAGGTAATGCTCAATACGCAGTAAAAGATCGGTGATGAGAAGCTCGCGGTTTACGCCTGTGACAGAAATTAACTGTTCACGACTTTGGCAAACATCCCCCAGTATAGCCTGCAGGCGAGAGGGAGAAAGCTGGTTTGCCAGCGCGGCGACAACGCCAGGAACATCAACATTGGTGACATGTGAGGCGTCATAATGGCGTTTGAGCGCATCCATCAACAAAGTTGCCAGCCAATGTAAACGCGCCGGAGCTTGTTCGTGATTAAGTGCCGACAACATCGAATACCAGTCGCCAGATTGCACGCTATGTGCCAACGCCTGACAAAGAGTCTCACGTGCCTGCCAGGTATCTCCCTGAAACAACACCAACGCCGCACCAGGCGAACCGGCGCTCAGGCGCAATGCGGTGAGTATGGCCTCTGGTGACATTGTCACTTCACGCGCAAGCCAGCTCACCGCGTACTGTTCTGGCGGTGGTGCAAGGTAATGCAAGCGACAACGGCTGCGCAGTGTGGCCAGTAAGCGTTCAATTTCTCGTGTAGCGAGGAAAAACCAGGTTTCCGCTGGCGGCTCTTCCAGAGTTTTCAGCAAGGCATTAGCAGCAGCATCAGTCAGCAAGGCGGCATCGGTGACCCAGACAACTTTTGCACCGCCTAAGCGTGCGTGCTCATTCAATTTTTCAGTGACTTCACGCACAGCATCAATGCCCAGCGCGTTCTTTCCTTTTTCAGGTGCAAGAGTGTAATAATCGGGATGTGTCCCCGCCTGCATCAACTGGCATCCACGACAGTGACCACAGCTTTTGTGGCCCTGCGGTTGTTGGCAAAGTAAATAACGGCTCAGAGCATAGATTAAGGCATCATCGCCCATACCGGGTAACGCCTGAATCAGTAGCGCATGGTGACCCCTTCCGGCCTGATAGCTGGCTACCAGTTTTTCGAAATCAGGTCGTAACCATGGATACCATCTCATGCGTCCTGCTCCTTAACCCAGTGAGTCACGGTGGTGCGAATCGCGTCCATAACGGCTTCCAGCGGCTGGGTAGCATCAATGGTATGAATGCTTTTATCTTGTGCGGCCAGTTCCAGGTAGCGGGCGCGGGTACGATTAAAGAAATCAAAAGACTCTTGCTCAATGCGATCCAGCTCGCCACGCGCACGTGCGCGCTTAAGGCCGACTTCTGGGGTAACATCGAGATAGAGCGTTAAGTCAGGGCGAAAATCCCCAAGAACGGCATCACGTAACGTTGCCAGCATATGCTGGTCAATACCACGGCCACCGCCCTGATACGCCTGAGTGGAGAGATCGTGGCGATCGCCAATCACCCAGGTTCCATTAGCCAGCGCGGGTTTGATGACAGTCTCGACCAACTGAACGCGCGCGGCATAAAACATCAGCACTTCGGCTTTATCGGTAATGACTTCATCGCCTACCGATTTGATATCCAGCACCAGGCTTCTTAACTTTTCGGCAAGTTGCGTGCCGCCAGGTTCCCGAGTGAAAACCATGTCACGGATACCCAGTTGCTCAAGCGTCTCGACCACCACGTTACGCGCGGTAGTTTTGCCTGCACCTTCCAGCCCTTCAATGACGATATACTTACTGCGCATTTTTTTCCTTAAGCACTTTCAGATAATCCTGCACAGACTTGTTATGACTGGCAAGATTGGTATTAAACGTGTGACCGCCTTTACCATCGGCCACAAAATAGAGATACGACGTTTTTGCCGGATGCGCAGCAGCCTTCAGCGAATCCGCCCCCGGCGTTGCAATTGCGCCTGGCGGCAGACCGGTAATGGTATAAGTGTTATACGCTGTTGGTGCTTCCAGATCTGCACGGGAAAGCTTGCCATTATAACGCTCTCCCATCCCGTAAATCACCGTCGGGTCGGTCTGCAGACGCATGCCAATACGTAAACGGTTGATAAATACCGAGGCAACCTGATCGCGTTCACTGGCAACGGCCGTTTCTTTTTCGATAATCGACGCCATGGTCACCAGTTGGTTTTTATCTTTATAGGGCAGCCCATCTGCACGACCTTCCCAGGCGCTATCGACCGCTTTCACCATTTTCTTGTGCGCTCGTTTGAGTAACGCGACATCAGTGGTATTGGCGGTATACATCCAGGTATCTGGCCAGAACCAGCCTTCAATCCACTCCGGGTTTTCCAGCTCCAGCGCCTGTGCCACGGTGGCGTATTTATCGTCGCTCAACGTGTGCTTAACATACGGTGCCTCACGCAATTGTTTGAGGTAATCGCTCAGACGCATCCCTTCCACCAGGCGTAGCGGGAACTGCGCTTCTTTACCGCTTTCCAGCAATTTCAGCATCTCGCGCACGGTCATCTGTGGTGTAAAACGGTAAGTACCGGCTTTGAAATGAGAAAGATCCGGCTCGATACGCAGCAACCATTGAAATACACGTGGGCGATTGATGATCTTATCGGCATAAAGTTGTTCACCGAGCCCCCGTCGCCCGGTCCCCGGTTTCAAGGTAAATATAGTCTCTTCTTTAATAAGTAATTTGCTGTCAGCAAGGTGGCGAACTTTCCAGACGCCCACACCAGCGGCGATACCCAGTACCACCAGCAATAACAAGACAATCAATAACACTTTTTTCATGACTAATTCGGGTGCTCACAAAGTGGGGCTAAATATTCATATAGCGTTGTTGACGAAAAGGAGACATCGTCACAAGCGCGTACAGGGATAATCGGCATTAGCGCATTACAAACTATCATCTCATCCGCCTGCATCACTTCTTCCAGTGTGGCTTGCACTTCGACAACCTGATAAGAGGATTGTGCCAGTAAACGAATACAGAATTGTCGCATAACGCCGTTGACACCAGCCTGATCCAGACGCGGCGTATAAACTACGTTGTTCTTGCGCCAGAACAAATTAGCCGCACAGCATTCCGTAACCCACCCTTCGCTGTCAAGAACCAGCGCCTCATCAGCGTTTGTCTGCTCAAGATGAGAGCGGATCAGTACTTGCTCAAGGCGATTCAGATGTTTAATACCTGCAAGATGAGGATTGCGCCCCAGCCGCACCGGGCTTAGCGCCAGCGTCATCCCCTCGTTACGCAAACGGTCGTAATGTGCTGGATAAGCCGTGACTGAAAGCATCCGCGTTGCCGGGCCACTGTTCAATGCGCTGTACCCTCGCCCGCCACTGCCGCGACTGATCACCACTTTCAGCACACCATTCTGCTGCTCTGCCGCCAGAATTTTCATCTCTTGCTCAAGCTGGCACCAGAAGTCACAGGTGATCATTAAGCGCTGACAGGCTTCCTGTAGCCTCGTGATGTGAGCGGATAATAAGCTGACTTTTCCGTCGATAATTCTGGCTGTGGTGAAACAGCCATCGCCAAATTGCGTAGCCCGATCGCTCGCTGCCAGCGAATCCTGTTTATGACCGTTAATTAAGAACATACCGGCTCCTTATCAGAGGATTGTTAGTGTGGCAGCATGTTCTCTACGGAACAAGTCTGAATAAAACCTAAGAAAAAAGGCCCGCAAGCGGACCTTTTATAATGGTGAAAAATGGCAGATTAGATCTTTTTAAAGATCAAAGAGCCATTGGTGCCACCGAAGCCGAAGGAGTTACACAGTGTGTACTCCATTCCGCTTACCTGGCGCGCTTCATGCGGCACAAAATCCAGGTCGCAGCCTTCATCCGGGTTATCCAGGTTGATGGTCGGCGGAACAGCCTGATCGCGCAGGGCCAGGATAGAGTAGATAGACTCTACTGCACCCGCTGCACCTAACAGGTGACCAGTCATGGATTTCGTGGAACTTACCAGCACACGGCTTGCAGCTTCACCGAAGATGGTTTTCACTGCCTGCGCTTCGGCCTTATCGCCTGCTGGCGTTGAAGTACCGTGCGCGTTAACGTAGCCAATCTGGCTCGCTTCAATGCCTGCATCACGCAAAGCATTCGCCATTGCCAGTGCTGCGCCTGCGCCATTTTCCGGCGGCGACGTCATATGGTAGGCATCGCTGCTCATACCAAAGCCGACAAGTTCAGCGTAAATTTTCGCACCGCGTTTTTTTGCGTGTTCGTACTCTTCGAGCACCAGCATACCGGCGCCATCGCCCAGTACGAAACCATCACGCTCTTTATCCCACGGGCGGCTGGCCGCTTGCGGGTTATCATTGCGGGTAGATAATGCACGTGCCGCGCCGAAACCACCAACGCCCAGCGGCGTACTGGCTTTCTCTGCGCCACCTGCAACCATCACGTCAGCATCGCCATACGCGATAATACGCGCAGCATGGCCAATGTTATGCACGCCAGACGTACAGGCGGTCGCGATAGAGATGCTTGGGCCACGCAGGCCATACATGATAGTCAGGTGACCTGCCACCATGTTCACAATCGTTGACGGAACGAAGAATGGGCTGATCTTACGTGGACCACCGTTCATCAGAGATGTGTGGTTTTCTTCGATCAGTCCGAGGCCGCCAATCCCGGAGCCAATTGCGGCACCAATGCGGGTTGCGTTCTCTTCCGTTATTTCAAGGCCAGAATCCTGCATGGCCTGAACGCCAGCGACAATTCCATATTGAATGAAGGCATCCATCTTGCGCTGTTCTTTGCGCGAGATAATGTCCTCACAGTTAAAATCCTTTACTAAGCCAGCAAATTTCGTTGCATAGGCGCTAGTATCGAAATGGTCGATTAGGCTGATGCCACTCTGACCGGCAAGCAGAGCTTTCCAGGTAGACTCTACGGTATTGCCGACAGGAGACAACATGCCCAGTCCGGTCACAACTACACGACGCTTAGACACGTTTGTCCTCCAGGGAGGGAAAAAAATGATTCTAGTGGGACAAAAAGATAAAACTCAGGCGGTCGAACGACCGCCTGGAGATGTTCACTTACGCCTGGTGGCCGTTGATGTAATCAATGGCAGCCTGAACGGTGGTGATTTTCTCAGCTTCTTCGTCCGGAATCTCAGTATCAAACTCTTCTTCCAGAGCCATTACCAGCTCAACGGTGTCAAGAGAATCCGCGCCCAGGTCTTCAACGAAAGAAGCATTGTTGGTAACTTCTTCCTGCTTAACGCCCAGCTGTTCGCCGATAATTTTCTTAACGCGTTCTTCGATAGTGCTCATACTCTTAAATTTCCTATCAAAACTCGCTTTCGCGATGGTTTTCGTAGTGTATAAAATGTTGAAAAATTTGCAACTAAATCCCGGCAGGTCTTACCACGATTTTACGCTATTTTGAGGCCATACCCCCCAACAACGCAAATCATTTTGCACTAATTATTACTCATAACCACGCAGACTGCGCGCAACATGAGCATTTTGTGCAATTCGCGGTCAGACCATGTACATCCCGCCGTTCACATGCAAAGTTTCACCCGTGATGTAAGCTGCTTCGTCGGATGCCAGGAATGCAACCGCGTTGGCGATTTCCTGTGCGCCGCCAAGGCGACCCGCAGGAACCTGCGCCAGGATACCCGCACGCTGGTCATCGCTCAGCGCACGTGTCATGTCCGTTTCAATAAAGCCCGGAGCAACAACGTTTACAGTAATACCGCGTGACGCAACTTCGCGCGCCAGTGATTTACTGAAGCCGATCAAGCCCGCTTTCGCCGCAGCGTAGTTGGCCTGACCGCCATTTCCCATGGTACCAACCACAGAACCGATAGTGATAATACGACCATGACGCTTTTTCATCATAGCGCGCATTACCGCTTTTGACAGACGGAAAACAGATGAAAGGTTGGTTTCGATAATATCGTTCCACTCATCATCTTTCATTCGCATTAACAGGTTATCACGAGTGATACCGGCATTATTGACCAGGATATCGACTTCACCAAATTCTGCGCGAATTTTTTCCAGAACAGATTCGATAGATGCCGGGTCGGTCACATTCAACATCAGACCTTTACCGTTAGCACCTAAATAATCACTGATCGCCTGAGCGCCGCTTTCACTGGTCGCAGTGCCGATAACTTTCGCACCACGGGCTGCGAGCGTTTCAGCAATTGCGCGGCCAATCCCACGGCTTGCACCGGTTACCAGTGCGATTTTTCCTTCAAAATTCATGATTTTCCTCTTTTAAAGCTCGAGCGCCGCTGCCATCGCTGAAGGTTCATTCAGCGCCGAGGCGGTCAGGGTGTCGACAATGCGTTTTGTCAGGCCAGTAAGCACTTTGCCCGGGCCGACTTCATAAAGATGTTCTACGCCTTGCGTTGCCATGTATTCAACGGACTTCGTCCACTGAACTGGGTTATAAAGCTGGCGCACCAGGGCATCACGGATGGCATCACCATTGGTTTCGCATTTCACATCAACGTTGTTCACAACCGGAACGGTTGGGGCGTTAAAAGTGATTTTTGCTAATTCAACAGCCAGCTTGTCGGCAGCCGGTTTCATCAACGCACAATGAGACGGAACGCTCACTGGCAACGGCAACGCACGTTTTGCGCCAGCAGCTTTACAGGCAGCACCTGCACGCTCAACCGCTTCTTTATGACCGGCAATAACCACCTGGCCCGGAGAGTTGAAGTTTACCGGAGAAACCACCTGGCCTTCCGCTGCTTCTTCACAAGCCTTAGCAATAGACGCATCATCCAGACCGATGATTGCCGCCATTGCGCCAGTCCCTTCCGGTACAGCTTCCTGCATGAACTTGCCGCGCATCTCAACCAGACGCACCGCATCAGCAAAATCAATCACACCAGCACAAACCAGCGCGGAGTATTCGCCCAGGCTGTGACCAGCCATCATTGCTGGAGCTTTGCCGCCTTGCTGCTGCCATACGCGATACAGCGCAACAGATGCAGCTAACAGTGCTGGCTGGGTTTGCCAGGTTTTATTCAGTTCTTCGGCTGGCCCCTGCTGGGTCAGCGCCCACAGGTCGTAGCCCAGCGCTGCAGAAGCTTCAGCAAACGTTTCTTCAACAATGGGATAGCTCGCCGCCATATCAGCCAGCATTCCAACGGTTTGAGAACCCTGTCCAGGGAACACAAATGCAAATTGCGTCATCTTTAAATCCTTATCCTAGAAACGAACCAGCGCGGAGCCCCAGGTAAACCCACCGCCAAAGGCTTCAAGCAGGACCAACTGACCAGGCTTAATACGCCCATCGCGTACCGCTTCATCAAGTGCACAAGGCACAGAAGCAGCAGAGGTATTACCGTGGCGATCCAGGGTCACGACGACATTGTCCATCGACATGCCGAGTTTTTTCGCCGTTGCGCTGATAATACGCAGGTTCGCCTGATGCGGAACCAGCCAGTCCAGTTGAGAACGGTCAAGATTATTCGCCGCCAGCGTCTCATCAACGATGTGCGCAAGCTCAGTTACCGCGACCTTGAAGACTTCGTTGCCTGCCATAGTCAGATGAATTGAATTCTCTGGATTCACACGGTCAGCGTTAGGCAGCGTCAGCAATTCACCATAGCTGCCGTCGGCATGCAGATGGGTGGAGATAATTCCTGGCTCTTCAGAGGCGGCCAGCACCGCAGCGCCCGCACCATCACCAAAAATGATAATGGTTCCGCGATCTGTTGGATCGCAGGTGCGCGCCAGTACATCGGAACCGACGACCAGAGCATACTTCACCGCACCAGATTTCACATATTGATCAGCTACGCTCAGGGCGTAGGTGAAACCTGCACAGGCTGCGGCAACGTCAAACGCCGGGCAACCTTTAATGCCCAACATGCTTTGAATCTGACATGCTGCGCTCGGGAAGGCGTGCGTGGCAGAAGTCGTTGCCACAACAATCAGGCCAATCTGGTCTTTGTCGATCCCCGCCATTTCAATTGCACGTGTCGCCGCTTCGAAGCCCATGGTAGAAACGGTTTCGTTTGGTGCAGCAATATGACGTTCACGGATGCCAGTACGAGTAACAATCCACTCGTCAGAGGTATCCACCATTTTTTCCAGATCGGCGTTTGTCCGCACTTGTTCGGGCAGATAGCTGCCAGTACCAATAATCTTCGTATACATGTACGCTCAGTCACTTTTCGGTTATATACCGTCACTTGCAAACTGCGAGTTCGCTGGCAGCGTCCTGCTACCGCAGAGTTCCGCTTTTGCCACCGTCCAGCAGCTCAAAACCAGCTGGGTATACAGATTTCAGGCGAGCGGCAATTCGCTGAGGAACTTGTCGCTGCACCGCCTGCACTGCCTGTTCAATCGCGACCGCAAAAGCTCGCTGATTGGCCGCACCATGACTTTTTATCACCGTGCCGCGCAATCCTAACAGACAGGCGCCGTTATACTGGTCGGGGTTGAGGTGACTGAATCGCCTCGTCAGGCTCTTTTGTAGCCAACGCTTTAATAACAGTAGCCACCACGACCGTTTTTTCCCTTCTCCCTGGGATTTCAGCAGAGAAAGGAACATCCTGACAACACCTTCCATCGTCTTTAATGTGACATTTCCTGTAAAACCGTCACAGACCAACACATCTGTCTTGCCAGTTAATAACTCATTGGCTTCAAGATAGCCGATATAATTGACAGAAGGGATTGTTTTAAGCACAGCTGAGGCGTCCCGAATACTGTCGAGACCCTTTACTTCTTCTTCACCAATATTGAGCAACGCCACGCGAGGGTTAGGGATTTCCACCACCTCTTCTGCCAAAACAGAGCCCATAATGGCGAATTGCACCAACATTGTGCTATCACAATCGACGTTGGCCCCTAAATCGAGAACCACCGTTTTGCCCTTTTGCTGATGCGGTAACACCGTCACCAACGCCGGACGCTCAATCCCCTCCAGGGGTTTGAGCAATAATTTTGCCAGTCCCATCAGCGCCCCGGTATTACCGGCACTGACACAGGCCTGCGCTCGCCCCTCTTTCACCAGTTCCAAAGCCACGCGCATTGAGCTACCACGACTGCCGCGGATAGCTTGCGAAGGCCGGGCATCACTGGCGATAACTGACTGCGCAGGGATAATCTGCAAACGCGAACGTTGTTCGAAGTCAGCTTTAGCAAGTAATGGCGTGATGGCGTCGGGATTACCGACTAAAAGAAGAGTGAGTTGCGAATTAGAGTTCAGTGCCTGCAAAGCTGCAGGCACTGTCACAGAAGGGCCAAAATCGCCCCCCATGACATCTAACGCCAGGGTTAGACGTGTCAAGGTATCGTCGCCGCCCGGTTTGGTCTTTCCCCAGTTACCTGGGGAAAATCCTCACTAAGCTTCATCACGCAGACGCGTGATTACTTAGCGATGACCTTGCGGCCGCGGTAGTAACCGTCGGCAGTGATGTGGTGACGCAGGTGTTTTTCACCAGAAGTTTTGTCTACAGACAGGCTGGTGACTGCGGTCAGCGCGTCATGGGAACGACGCATGCCACGTTTGGAACGGGTTGGTTTATTCTGTTGTACGGCCATGGACCTTACTCCTCAATTACGGTTTATCCCCGATCCAACGGGGAGCACCAATTACTTACGCTTTAAGCTGGCTAATACGGCAAATGGGTTTGGTTTTTGCGCTTCATCAGGCAATTCACCAAAGACCATGTCCGCTTCGGACACTTCACAGTGTTCAGAATCATGCACCGGAACTACCGGCAAGGCGAGGATGATTTCATCTTCAACCATTGCAAGCAGATCGATTTCACCGAATTCGTTAACCTCAATCGGTTCATACGTTTCCGGCAGTGCTTCAGCCTGTTCGTCTGAACGCACAGGACTAAAACAATACGTTGTGTAGACCTGATGAGAAAACGGCTTCCCGCAACGCTGACACTCGAGCGTTACCGTCACCTTCGCATCGCCGTTTAACACTGCGAGACGTTGGTTATCGATAGCGAACGACATGGAGCATTCCACATCACTGTCCACACTGACTACAGATTCAGCGACGCGCTCAACCTGATCAGGAGTATAAATACCCTGGTAATCAAGGCGTTTTTGAGCCGTTCGAACCGGATCGAGAGTCAGGGGTAATTTTACCTTTTGCATAGGGCGCGCATATTAACTTTGTAACGTCATAGAGTCAAAGAAAAAGGCAGCCTGTGGTTGCCTTTTGCCAATAATTCGCACACATTGCGGGTTACTGCTTTATTTTCGTTCAGTGCTGACAACGAACATCAACCTGCAAAACGAAGCGCATAGTTTAAAATGGCTATCATCAATACGCTATATCTGATGGAAAAAAATATGTCTAAACTTATTTTAGCCTCCACCTCGCCCTGGCGCCGCGCTCTACTTGAAAAACTGCAAATCTCTTTCGAATGTGCCGCGCCGGAGGTCGACGAAACCCCGCATAGCGATGAATCACCTCGCCAACTGGTGCTTCGACTGGCGCAAGAAAAAGCGCAATCCTTAGCATCACGTTATCCAGACCATTTAATTATTGGTTCTGATCAGGTGTGTGTTCTTGACGGTGAAATCACCGGTAAACCGTTAACGGAAGAAAATGCGCGCCTGCAATTACGCAAAGCCAGCGGCAATATTGTCACCTTTTATACCGGGCTGGCATTGTATAATTCCGCCAACGGACATCTGCAAACAGAAGTGGAACCATTTGACGTCCATTTCCGTCATCTGAGCGAGGCGGAGATTGATAATTACGTGCGTAAGGAGCATCCCCTGCACTGTGCAGGTAGCTTTAAGAGTGAAGGCTTTGGCATTACGCTATTCGAGCGTTTAGAAGGGCGTGACCCTAACACGCTGGTTGGTTTGCCGCTTATTGCGCTCTGTCAGATGTTACGTCGGGAAGGGAAAAACCCGCTGATGGGATAATTTTATGGGCCGGACGCGTTTACGCCGCATCCGGCAATTGGTGCTGACTGCCTGATGCGGCGTAAACGCCTTATCAGGCCTACCGCCTACTATCTGATTTATATGCTCGCATTAACGCGTATTACGCAGTTTCTGCAAACAACGCTTCAAACCATCATCCATCGGCGCTTCGATACGCATCACCTCACCCGTTCCCGGATGGGTAAACTTCAACGCCGCGGCGTGCAGGAATAAACGATTCAATCCCGTTCCCGCTTCAGTGAGTTGTTTATCAAATTCGCGGTCGCCGTAACGATCATCAAAGGCAATCGGATGACCAGCGTATTGCGTATGCACACGGATCTGGTGTGTACGACCGGTCACCGGGCTACAACGCACCAGCGTGGCAAACGCATAGCGTTCTTCCACTTTGAAGCGCGTTTCTGACGGCTTACCCTCCTGGCTCACACGCACAATACGCTCACCGCTTTGCAGAATGTTTTTCAGCAACGGCGCTTGCACGCTTTTCACGTGTGACTGCCACTGACCGCGCACCAGCGCCAGGTAATCTTTTTGCATACCTTTTTCACGTAATTGCTCATGTAGAGAACGTAACGCCGAGCGTTTTTTCGCTACCAGCAGTACACCAGAGGTGTCCCGGTCGAGTCGATGCACCAGTTCAAGGAACCGCGCTTCGGGGCGCAACGCCCTCAGTCCTTCAATAACGCCGAAACTTAAACCACTGCCGCCATGTACTGCTGTGCCAGACGGTTTATTCAACACCAGAATATGATCATCTTCATATAAGATGACATCCGCCAGCGCAGCGACTTTTTGCAGATGCGGCGAAACCGCGTCTTCTTCCCGTTCAGCAACGCGAACCGGCGGAATACGCACTTCATCGCCAGCTTCGAGTTTATATTCAGGCTTAATACGTTTTTTGTTCACCCGTACTTCGCCTTTACGCAAAATACGGTAGATCATACTTTTTGGTACGCCTTTCAATTGGGTACGCAAAAAGTTGTCGATACGTTGCCCCGCTTCATCAGCGGTAATAGCAACAATTTTTACGGATGGAGTCTCTGTTTTCATGGTGGGCGATTCTAAATAGCCAGCAGGATTCGCGCCACTCATTTTTCTATGCTTATATTTAGTTCTGCACCTTATTACTTCCCAGCGCAATCACTTAATTGCTGGTTATTAAACCAATCACCAGCAAGAAGTGAAAAAACTGTGAGTAAGTGGGTGATAAATGGTAAAAGTCATCTTGCTATAACAAGGCTTGCAGTGGAATAATGAGAACGTTTCCGTGTCCAACCTTGTTAAAACAAGAAATTTTACGGAATAACCCATTTTGCCCGACCGATCATCAACGCAGCAATGGCGTAAGACGTATTGATCTTTCAGGCAGTTAGCGGGCTGCGGGTTGCAGTCCTTACCGGTAGATGGAAATATTTCTGGAGAGTAATACCCAGTCTGTTTCTCTGATAATTGCGCTGTTTTTCCGCATGAAAAACGGGCAACCGACACTCTGCGCCTCTTTGAGCTGACGATAACCGTGAGGTTGGCGACGCGACTAGACACGAGGCCATCGGTTCACACCCGGAAAGGCGTTACTTTGCCCGCAGCTTAGTCGTCAATGTAAGAATAATGAGTAAGTTACGATGAAAAGAATGTTAATCAACGCAACTCAGCAGGAAGAGTTGCGCGTTGCCCTTGTAGATGGGCAGCGTCTGTATGATCTGGATATCGAAAGTCCAGGGCATGAACAGAAAAAGGCGAACATCTACAAAGGTAAAATCACCCGCATTGAACCGAGTCTGGAAGCTGCTTTTGTTGATTACGGCGCTGAACGTCACGGTTTCCTCCCACTAAAAGAAATTGCCCGCGAATATTTCCCTGCTAACTACAGTGCTCATGGCCGCCCCAACATTAAAGATGTGTTGCGTGAAGGTCAGGAGGTCATTGTTCAGATCGATAAAGAAGAGCGCGGTAACAAAGGCGCAGCACTGACCACCTTTATCAGCCTGGCGGGTAGCTATCTGGTTCTGATGCCGAACAACCCGCGCGCGGGTGGCATTTCTCGCCGTATCGAAGGCGACGACCGTACCGAATTAAAAGAAGCACTGGCAAGCCTTGAACTGCCTGAAGGCATGGGGCTTATCGTGCGTACTGCTGGCGTCGGCAAATCTGCCGAGGCGCTCCAGTGGGATCTGAGCTTCCGTCTGAAACACTGGGAAGCGATCAAAAAAGCCGCTGAAAGCCGCCCTGCTCCGTTCCTGATTCACCAGGAAAGCAACGTTATCGTTCGCGCTTTCCGCGACTACCTGCGTCAGGACATAGGTGAAATCCTTATTGATAACCCGAAAGTGCTCGAACTGGCGCGTCAGCATATCGCCGCGTTGGGCCGCCCGGATTTCAGCAGCAAAATCAAACTGTACACGGGTGAAATTCCACTGTTCAGCCACTACCAGATTGAATCGCAGATCGAGTCCGCTTTCCAGCGTGAAGTTCGTCTGCCGTCCGGTGGTTCTATTGTTATCGACAGCACCGAAGCGTTAACCGCCATCGACATCAACTCCGCACGCGCAACCCGCGGCGGTGATATCGAAGAAACCGCGTTTAACACTAACCTGGAAGCTGCTGATGAGATTGCTCGTCAGTTGCGTCTGCGTGACCTCGGCGGCCTGATTGTTATCGACTTTATTGACATGACGCCAGTACGCCACCAGCGTGCGGTAGAAAACCGTCTGCGTGAAGCGGTGCGTCAGGATCGTGCGCGTATTCAAATCAGCCATATTTCTCGCTTCGGCCTGCTCGAGATGTCCCGTCAGCGCCTTAGCCCATCGCTGGGTGAATCCAGCCATCACGTCTGCCCGCGTTGCTCCGGTACTGGCACCGTGCGTGACAACGAATCCCTGTCGCTCTCTATTCTGCGTCTGATTGAAGAAGAAGCCCTGAAAGAGAACACTCAGGAAGTCCACGCTATTGTTCCTGTCCCCATTGCTTCTTACCTGCTGAACGAAAAACGTTCTGCGGTGAATGCAATTGAAACCCGTCAGGACGGCGTGCGCTGCGTGATTGTACCAAACGATCAGATGGAAACTCCGCACTACCACGTGCTGCGCGTGCGTAAAGGAGAAGAGACGCCGACCTTAAGCTACATGCTGCCAAAACTGCATGAAGAAGCGATGGCATTACCTTCTGAGGAAGAATTCCCTGAACGTAAACGCCCGGAACAACCTGCACTGGCAACCTTCGCCATGCCGGATGTTCCACCAGCGCCAACCCCGGCTGAAACTGTAGCACCGGCAGCAGCCCCAGCACCGAAAGCTGCGCCGACAACGCCTGCTGCTCCAGCACAACCAGGCCTGTTGAGCCGTCTTTTCAACGCACTGAAATCGTTGTTCAGCGGCGGCGAAGAAACCAAACCGGCCGAGCAACCCGCGTCGAAAGCAGAAGCAAAACCGGAGCGCCAACAGGATCGCCGTAAGCCTCGCCAGAACAACCGCCGTGACCGTAATGAACGCCGCGATACACGTAGTGAGCGTACAGAGGGCAGCGATAATCGCGAAGAAAACCGTCGTAATCGTCGCCAGGCACAGCAGCAGACTGCCGAGGCTCGTGAGAACCGTCAGCAGACCGATGTAACTGAAAAAGCACGCACCACTGACGAGCAGCAAGCACCGCGTCGTGAACGTAGCCGTCGCCGTAACGACGATAAACGTCAGGTGCAACAAGAAGCTAAAGCGCTGAATGTTGAAGAGCCATCTGTTCAGGAAACCGACCAGGAAGAACGTGTACGTCCGGTTCAACCACGTCGTAAACAGCGTCAACTGAACCAAAAAGTGCGTTACGAGCAAAGCGTTGCTGAAGAAGTTGTAGTCGCACCGGTGGTTGAAGAAACCGTCGCTGCCGAGCCTGTTATGCAGGAAACGCCTGCCCAGCGAACTGAACTGGTAAAAGTTCCGCTGCCTGTGGTTGCGCAAACTGCGCCGGAACAGCAAGAAGAGAACAATGCCGATAACCGTGACAACGGTGGCATGCCACGTCGTTCTCGTCGTTCGCCTCGTCACCTGCGCGTAAGTGGCCAGCGTCGTCGCCGCTATCGTGACGAGCGTTATCCGGTTCAGTCACCAATGCCGTTAACTGTAGCGTGCGCATCTCCGGAACTGGCCTCTGGCAAAGTCTGGATCCGCTACCCGGTTGTACGTCCGCAAGATGTACAGGTTGAAGAACAACGCGAGCAGGAAGAAGTACAGGTTCAGCCGATGGTGACTGAAGTCCCTGTCGCCGCCGCTGTGGAGCCAGTCATTGCCGCGCCGGTTGTTGAAGAAGTAACTGAAGTCGTAGAAGCACCTGTTCAGGTTGCCGAACCGCAAGTGGTTGAAACGACGCATCCTGAAGTGATTGCCGCTGCAGTAACTGAACAGCCGCAGGTGATTGCCGAAGCTGATGTTGCCGTAGCGCAGGAAGTTGCAGAGCACGCAGAACCAGTGGTTGAACCGCAGGAAGAGACGGCTGATATTGAAGAAGTTGCCGAAACTGCCGAGGTTGTGATTGCCGAACCTGAAGTCGTTGCTCAACCTGCCGCGCCTGTGGTCGCTGAAGTTGCAGCAGAGGTTGAAACAGTAGCCCCTGTTGAAGCCGAGGTAGTCGTAGAGCATAACCACGCTACCGCGCCGATGACACGTGCTCCGGCACCGGAATATGTTCCGGAAGCGCCGCGCCACAGTGATTGGCAGCGTCCAGCCTTTGCCTTCGAAGGTAAAGGTGCCGCAGGTGGTCATACGGCGACGCATCATGCCTCTGCCGCCCCTGCGCGTCCGCAACCTGTTGAGTAATCATTAACTCAAAGCGATCAAGCCCTGGCAACCGCCGGGGCTTTTTTTATTTCAGTTATGAATCAATATATTCAACTTCACCCAATGGTATTCTTGCCAGCCACACTCAAAAATAAGGCAAAAAAATGCCCGCTCAGGCGATCCCAGAGCGGGCAGACAAAACATACCCAGTTTCATGATATGTTTGAAAAGTGCTTATTTATTGAGCTGAAAAAGCGATAATCCTTGCATATCAGTAAACGCTTTGTACGACGCCTGCAACGCCGTTTGCTGCATGATGTAAGATGAAATCGTCGCGTTCCAGTCCACATCAACCAAATCACTCATCTGCTGCGTCTGACCTAAAGCGCGATCGCTACCTAATGAATCCAGCGACTCCAGTTCGTTCAACTGTGTGCCTAATTCCGCACGTACGGTGAGCACATTATTCAGCGAGTTTTTCAGGCCACGGTTAGTTTTATCTAATGCCGCAGCAGCGGTTTCTTTATCCGCTTCACTATCTGCAACCGGTGTTTTCAGCGCAGCGATGGCGCTATCCAGCATAGCAAAAAGGCTGGTTTCAGAATCGCTACCATCTGGTTCCGCTACCGCATTACTGGTAATGCTATTAAAAATTTTGTCGCCGGTATGCCCTATCACCATCGAACGCGAAGCATCAACCTGTTGCTTAATACTTTCAGTTCCGCCGACATATTCACCTTTCGCTTCGCTAAACGGTGCGGATTCGGTTTTATAACCAGCAAAAATGTAGCGCCCGTTACCGTCAGTGGTATTCGCCAGATTCAACAACTGGTCGCGGAGTCCCTGAATATCCGTGGCTAACGATGCCCGATCATCGTCACTTAACGTGCCGTTGCTGGCGTAGACAATTTTTTCCTGGGCGTTCTGGATTGCCGTAGTAACCTGGCTAAGCACACTCTCTTCCAGCGACACTTTTTGCGTCGCGAAAGTACGCGCCAGCGTGTACTGACTGTTTTGCGCCTGCGCTTGTGAGAGCACGACAGCTTGTGATGCAGCAATGGGATCGTCAGAAGGGTTAACAACTCGCTTACCCGTCGACATCTGTTCGCCATACTTCATCCATTCCGCCTGGGAACTGGTGATACCGCGCATATTTTGCTGGTACATCATCTGGGTACTGAAACGCATTTTTTCTCTCCCTTAGCGAATGTTAATAAGCGCATCGAAAATGGCGTTCGCCGTCTGCAGAACCTGCGCATTCGCCAGGTAGTACTGCTGAAAACGTTGCAAGTTGCCGTACTCTTCATCAAGGTTGACGCCGGAAATAGATTGCTGCTGATTAGAGAGTTGCGTCACCACATTACCTTGCGTCGTACTGCTGGTTTTCAACGTAGCAGTTTTATTGCCGATATCACTCACTAACGAGGCATAGGCGTCGTTGAAGGATTTCGCCCCGCCCACCGTTTTACTGTTGCTTTGCAAATCCAGCAGCGCCTGACCATTACGGTTATCGCTCTCACCAGCGGTTTTATCGCTCGCCATGGCGATTTTCGCTTCGTCGGTGATTAAAACGTCCATGTTGACGATGGCATCGCTTACCGGTTTCAACGTGAAGCTGTCATTAGCATCTGGTGTGCCGGTAAACGTCAACTCCAGACCGTCAAACGAAACTTTACCGTCGGTATCTGGCGTCACCGTAAAAGTAGTATTGCTGGCAAGGCGGGTGACCTGCCACTGATTATTGTTGAAAGAGATTTTGTAATCTGTTGCCAGCACCGCGGAGCCGTCGGTCACCGTGGCGCTGATCGCGCTACTACCCTGGTTTTTAGTATTCTCCAGCACAGCCGGTTTCCCGATGGCAAAAAAATCTTTCCCTGTATCGCCATTGGCATCAAACCCGTCTTTGTGTTGAGTATTGAAAGCCCCGGCAAATGCCAGCGCCAGTTGTCCGAGCGTATTGCGCGTCTGGTCGAGATCCTGAGAACGGAATGTCAGAAGGCCGCCCAGCGGCCCGGTATTCAGTAATTTCTCCGGGATCTCGATATTGCCCACAGTACTATCAACATAAGCGACTGTCGTGCGGGAAGGATCGGCGCTGGACGGTACTGCCGCCAACTGACGCGCCGTGCTGCCCTGTACCAGTGAGTAACCATTGGCCATCGTGATGTTGTAAGTGCCGCCATCCTGAACGCTGACTTCTACACCAACGATCTGGTTTAATTCGCTCACCAGTTGATCACGTTGATCCAGCAGTTCGTTAGGTGACGCCCCTGCCCCCACACCTGTCAGGCGTGAGATTTGATCGTTCAGACTGGCGATTTGTTTAGCATAATTGTTGATCTGGTCAACGCTGGCACCTATCGCGATATTGACCTGTTTATCCTGGTCGCGCAGATACTGATCGGTGGTTTTAAACTGGTTTACCAGCCCTTCTGCTTTACCGATCAGCGCCTGACGTGCCGCCGGATCTTCCGCGTTACTGACCAGTGTTTGCAGACTGGTGAAGAAATCCTGTATCTGTGTTGCCAGCGAGGTCGTGCTGCCAGAGAGCATATTGTCGATTTTCGACATCTGTTCATAGCGGGAAGTCAGACCGCTACTCTGGGTTTGCGCCGCACGTAACTGGTTGGTAATAAACGCATCATACTCACGTTGCACACCGGATATGTAGACACCATTGCCAACCCAACCACCTGCACCCAGAGTGCTGTTGGCCTGCGCCATAATGGTGGTTTGGCGGGTATATCCGGCAACGTTATAGCTGGAAATATTATTACTCGCCGTATTTAACGCTGCCTGCGCCGCGTTAAGTCCGCTCATGGCGTTATTGATCAAGCTGGACATGGAGGTTCCTTATAAGCCTTCAATTACAGAGCATTATCGGCAGACACCCGCCGGACTTGAGTTCTTCAGAACAGATTATCGATACTCATGTTGTAAGTTTTGCTCACTTTGTCGCTTACCGATTTCATCTGCTGAATCATATGGGTTAGTTTGCGGGCATAATGAGGATCGGTCGCATATCCCGCGTCCTGTAATGCCTGCGCCCCCTGCTCAGCGCTTTTGGCATTCGTCACGGCGGCGTAACGCGGATTACGTGTTAATAGACCGACATAATCTGAAAGCGCTTCAAGATATGAGCTGTAAACCCGGAACTTCGCCTTTACTTTCTTCGCTTCGCCATTTTCATATTCGGTGGTGGTAATTTCAGTGATCGGCCCTTTCCAATTGCCGGAGGCTTTGACGCCAAACAGGTTATAGCTTGGCTCACCATTTTCACGACGGATTTGCCGTTGTCCCCAGCCTGATTCCAGCGCCGCCTGGGCAAGGATCAGATGATGCGGCACACCACTTTGCTGGCTTGCCCGTTGGGCGGGAAGCGAGAGTTGCGCGAGGAACGCTTTGCTGTCACCAGGTAGCGAATCATCGTAGTTACGTGGTACGGCTTTTTGCACCAGTTGCGAGAGCGCCTGGTTTTGGTAACGCATCACAGTTTCAAGCGGGAATTTCATCGGTGCCGCTGGCGTTGCTTCATCTGGCAACGGCTGCTCTGGTGTCATCTGTTTAACCATCATCTCCGCCAGCCCCAGACCTTTGCCTGCTGTCATCTGTTGGGCAATCTGCTGGTCATACATACTGGTGTAGAGTCGGGTATGCTCGCTGCTGAACAGGCCATCTTTCGGTAAGGCTTCACGCATACTTTTCAGCATCATCTGCACGAACATCCCTTCTACCTGACGAGCCACCGGGCGAATATTTGCCGCCGGATCTTCACCCACTTTCGCTTTCAGGTCATTAAGCGATTGTGCATCCCAGGCGGCACTGGCCAGCAGTTTGCTGTCGCTAATCATCAGATGATTTCCAGTTTTGCCCGCAGACATCCCGCGCTTTGCATCGATTGCAGTATGGACATCAGATCCATCGGCGTAGCCCCCAATGCATTGAGCGCGCGCACTACGTTATTGAGGCTGGCGCTTGAACGCACGCTTTGCAGCGAACCACCTCTCTGACGTAAGTCGATCTGCGTTTGTGGGGTTACCACGGTTTCTCCACCACCAAACGGCGTATCTGGCTGGCTGACATTCACCTGGCGATTCACCGTAACCGAGAGGTTGCCCTGTGCCACCGCGCAGCTATTGAGGGTCACTTCACGATTCATCACCACTGAACCGGTACGCGAGTTAATAATCACTTTGGCGTCCTGCGGAGTGACATTGACCTGCATGTTCTGGATATCGGCAAGGAAACGCACCTGGGAACTGTTGCCACTCGGCACGCGTACCTGAATAGTTCGCGCATCTAACGCCGTCGCGTTGCCGTATCCGCGTGTGCGGTTGATGGTATCGGCAATTTCCTGCGCCAGGGTGAAATCTTCCTCATTTAGCTGCAAATTGAAGGTATTGCCAGCACCAAACTGGCGGGGCAATTCGCGCTCAATAATTGCACCATTGGTGATCCGTCCGCCATTCAATTGGTTAACCTGAACACTGCTGCCCCCCGCCGATGCGCCTGCGCCGCCGACCAGAATATTGCCCTGCGCCAGCGCATACACCTGGCTATCGACACCCTTAAGCGGTGTCATCAGCAGCGTACCGCCACGCAGACTTTTGGCGTTACCCATCGACGACACCACGACATCAATGGTTTGCCCCTGGCGTCCAAAAGGCGGAAGTGACGCCGTCACCATTACCGCAGCGACGTTTTTTAACTGCATATTGGTGCCTGTCGGAACGGTAATTCCCAACTGCGAGAGCATGTTATTTAGCGTTTGCGTGGTAAACGGCGTCTGGGTCGTCTGGTCACCCGTACCATCCAGGCCAACTACCAACCCATAACCAATCAGCGAGTTTTGCCGTACGCCCTGAACGCTGGTGAGATCGCGAATACGGTCGGCCTGCGCCACGACCGCAACCAGCAGAAGAATGAATGCAGAGAGAAATTTAATCACCACAGCCTCACTTACATTGGCGACAGGTTAAGGAAGAAACGCTGTAACCAGCCCATATTTTGTGCTTCGTTAATGTAGCCATTGCCAACGTACTCAATGCGCGCATCCGCCACCTGGGTAGACGGTACGGTGTTGCTACCACTGATAGTGCGTGGATTGACCACGCCGGAGAAGCGAATAAATTCGGTGCCCTGATTAATGGCGATCTGTTTTTCACCCACCACATGCAGGTTACCGTTTACCAGCACTTGATCGACCGTCACCGTCAACGTGCCGCTGAAGGTATTGCTGGCATTGGCTCCACCTTTCCCGTTGAAGCTATTGCCGCCAGAGGCATCGACATCAGCGCGGGCATTACCAAACAGCCCCTGCAAATAGCGCGGCACAGTATCAAAGCCAAAATTGGTTTTACCGTCGCGGCTGGCATTAGCGGAAGAACTCTTGCTGGCACTGACGTTTTCCTGCAACACAATGGTCAGCGTATCGCCAATATTACGTGGGCGGCGATCTTCAAACAGCGGTTGATAGCCATAGTTAATCGGCTGAGCAGACTGGAATATGGAACCGTTGGCGACGGGTGTCGGACCAGGAACCGGCTGTGCAGTAGTCGCCCCCTGTACCAACGGCGTGGAGGGTATCCAGGCACAGCCGGTCAGTGAAAACACCAACAAGCTGGAAATGGCGTAAATGCGCGCAGCGTTTTTTTGCATGGCTATCATCTTTAAAAATCAGTAAACCGGTGAACCAGCCACCGGTTATGCCTTAGAGTTGCGTCAGTTTTTGCAGCATCTGATCGGTGGTAGATACCGCTTTACTGTTGATTTCGTAGGCACGTTGTACCTGAATCATGTTGACCAGTTCTTCCGCCACGTTGACGTTAGATGTTTCAACATACCCTTGATACAGCAGCCCCGCGCCGTTCAGACCCGGTGTACTTTCGTTCGGTGCGCCGGAGGATTGCGTTTCGGTGTAGAGGTTTTCGCCAATGCTCTCCAGCCCAGTGTCGTTCATAAAGGTAGTGAGATTAAGCTGCCCAACCTGAACCGGAGCCGCCTGGCCTTGCTGGGTTACGCTGACCACGCCATCACGACCGATGGTGATGCTTAACGCATTCGCTGGAATGGTGATCGCAGGCTGTACCTGAAAACCACCCGCCGTCACCAACTGCCCGTTCTGATCCACCTGGAAAGAGCCGTCGCGGGTGTAGGCCGATGAGCCATCCGGCAGCATGATCTGGAAAAAGCCCTGCCCTTTAATCGCCACATCTTTGCTGTTATTGGTTTGCGACAGGTTGCCCTGACTGTGTAGGCGTTCAGTGGCAACCGGACGCACACCAGTACCGATTTGTAACCCGGACGGCAAGGTGGTTTGTTCGGAAGACTGCGCTCCAGGCTGGCGAATGGTTTGATAAAGCAGATCTTCAAACACCGCCCGCTGACGCTTGAAACCGTTGGTACTGACGTTTGCCAGGTTGTTGGCAATGACGTCCATATTGGTTTGCTGGGCGTCGAGGCCGGTTTTGGCGATCCATAATGAACTGATCATAAAATGTCCTGTAGTGGAGTGCTGACCACGTGCATATGTCTTTTTACCGGATGCGGCGTAAACGCCTTATCCGGCCTACAAGATCTCGCAAATTCAATACATTGCGATGCAACTCGTAAGCCCGATAAAATTGCGCATCAGGTAACTTATGCTTGTCACTTATCCTTTCAATTAACTCATCGAAAGCAGTTGATTGGCACGGCCTGCGTTATCATCAACGCTGCTGATAACCTTCATCTGCATTTCAAAACGCCGCGCGCTGGCAATCATGTCGCTCATCGCCGCAACAGCATTGACATTACTGCCTTCCAGCACGCCCGACATCACCCGTAACGTCGGGTCTGCCTGAAGTTCCGCTCCACGTGTGGCCTGACTTTCAGCAGTCAAACGAAAAATGCCGTCATCGCCGCGCTGCACTTCACTGCCCGTAGCTTTCACCAGTTTCAGCCGCCCGACTGGAGCGACGGTATTTGCCGGATCGCCAGAATTCAGCGCCGAGATAGTACCATCGGCAGCAATAGTGATTTCCGCCCCTTCCGGCACAGCAATCGGCCCCGCCTCACCAATCACCGGATGCCCCTGAATCGTCAGTTGCCCGGTGGGATCAACCTGAATGCTGCCATTACGCGTATATCCTTCGCTACCGTCAGCAGTCTGCACGGCCAGCCAGCCGTCTTGCTGTAACGCAACATCCAGCGGACGTGAGGTGTAATCCATCTTGCCGGGCGTCATGTCTGCCCCTGGCGTAGATGCCGTCACCAGCGTGCGTGTAGGCAGCGAAAGTCCCTCTACCGGCACTGCACGTAAGGCGTTTATCTGCGCGCGAAAACCAGGTGTAGATGCATTCGCCAGATTACTGGCAGTTACCGCTTGCTGATTCAGCGTCTGGCTGGCGGCCCCCATCGCGGTATAGATTGCGTGATCCATTGAGCTATCCCGTCAGCGATTAGCGTAAGTTAACCAGCGTGTTGAGGATCTGGTCCTGGGTTTTGATAGTCTGGGCGTTGGACTGATAGTTACGCTGGGCGACAATCATATTGACCAGTTCTTTGCTGAGATCGACATTGGACGCTTCCAGCGCACCATTGGTCAGCGTGCCAAAATTGCCTGTTCCGGCAGTCCCCAACAGCGCCACGCCAGAAGATTGCGTCGCAGACCAGACATTATCGCCTTCGGACGCCAGTCCTTCGTTGTTAGCGAAGTTAGCCAGCACAATCTGCCCCAACAGTTGGGTTTGTTCGTTGGAATAGTTGCCGACTACCGTACCGTCATCGTTGATTTGGTAACTCACCAGATCGCCCGGTTTGTAGCCGTTCTGGGTGGTTGCCACGATGTTGTTCGCACCGGTGTTTTGTTGCATGGAGTTGAGGAAACTTAACGAGAATGAGGCGGGATCTGCACCGTTAATTGCACCGGTGGCAACTAACGCAGAAGCACCAGATGTCAGAGTTCCATTCGCATCAAACGCCAGTGTTGTTACTTGCTTAGCGATACTGGCTGCATCACTACTATCCTGGGTGTAAACATCCCAGTTATTATCCCCGGTCTTCACAAAGTAGACGCTCATGTCATGAGCATTCCCCTGGCTGTCAAATACCGTTACCGAACCTTTTTTGTTATAGCTATCCGCATCGCTGGCATCGAAAGTTTTGACTGTCGGAAGAGGATCACTGGAGTTAAGGTTGATCTGCATTGACGCCGTTGTCGTCGTTTTCGCCGCCATCAGGGTATTCGGAATCGAAATATTGCCTGGATTCGCCCCCTGCTGAATAGTCGGTGGTGTGCCGGTTGCCGGATAACCCGTTAACTGTAAACCTTGCATATTCACCAGATTACGGTTTTCATCGAGTTTAAATTGCCCGTTACGGCTGTAAAACACTGAGCCGTTACTGTCTACGAGGCGGAAGAAACCGTTCTGGCTGATGGCAACGTCAAGACCACGTCCTGTATTCGTGGTCGTTCCATCGGTAAAATCCTGGGTAATGCCGGCAACTTTTACCCCCAGCCCCACTTTAGAACCCGCGAACATATCAGCAAAAGAAGCCGTACCGGATTTAAAACCATAGGTGGCGGAGTTGGCGATATTGTTGCCAATAACATCGAGGTTGGTGGCGGCTGCGTTTAATCCGCTAACCGCTTGAGAAAAGGCCATGACTGACTCCTGAAATGTGAAGGCTTAAATTATCTGCCGTACTTCGTCGAGAGTGGTGGTGCCGTAAGTGCCGAGATCCAGCGTATTACCGTTGTTACCGCGGATCACGCCCTGCACCAGAGCAAACTGCAGCGGTTGCGCAACTAACTGCGTACCACCGTTACTGGCGCTAATCGCCACGTTATAAGAACCATTCGGTGCGGTTGTGCCGTCAGTTAATGTGCCGTCCCAGGTGAAACTGTGGACTCCGGCGGTCAGTTCACCGATATCAATCGAGCGTACAACCGCGCCATTTTTATCAGTGATCGTGGCGGTGACTTTGTCTGCCGCCTGTTGCAGTTCAACACCAAACGGCGTGGTCGTGGTTACCGCCCCTTCTTCACTGCCAGTACCGGCAAGAATGGTGGTGCCGGGGATCATCACACCATGACCAATCAGGTTACTGGCCTGTAGCGACTGACTGTTGTCTATCTGTCCGGAAATCGAACCGAGTGTAGTATTGAGTTTTTCAATCCCGCTAACCGTGCTGATTTGCGCCAGTTGCGATGTCAACTCGTTGTTCTCCATCGGATTGGTCGGATCCTGATTTTTCAGTTGCGCCACCAGCAACGTCAGAAAACTGCTTTGCAAATCTGCAGCGTTACTGCCAGTGAGCGAACTACTGCTGGTAGTACTGACACCAGTGTTTGTCGGATCGGTAGTGGTTACCGCAATGGACATGGTTTTCTCCTTTATTGACCGAGCGTGAGGGTCTTCAGCATCATGCTTTTCACCGTGTTGAGGACTTCAACGTTGGCCTGATAACTGCGTGATGCCGACATGGTGTTAACCATCTCCCCAACCACATCCACGTTTGGCATTTTCACGTAACCCTTCGCGTCCGCCAGTGGATTTCCCGGCTCATATACCAGTTTGTCTGGCGCCTGGCTTTCAATCACGTCAGCCACTTTCACCCCACCTGTCGCGGTTCCCGGCGCGGCGTTCACCTGAAACACCACCTGTTTCGCCCGATAAGGTTGTCCGTCTGGCCCTGTCACGCTATCGGCATTCGCCAGATTACTGGCCGCTACGTTCAGACGCTGGGACTGGGCAGTTAACGCCGACCCGGCGATCTCAAAAATATTCAGCAGTGCCATCCGTTAATTTCCGCTCTGTAAAACGTTCATCATGCCTTTGATTTGCCCACTCAACGCGCTAAGGCTCATCTGATATTGCAGGCTGTTATCGGCAAACTGGGTGCGTTCGCGATCCATATCGACGGTATTGCCGTCCAGCGAAGGCTGATCCGGAATACGGTATTGCAGTTCTGCGGAAGGAGGCGTCAGCGCCTGCGCCGGAATGTGTTGCGTTGAGGTCATGGTCAGGGCCACCACACTGGTTTCATCCCGTCCACGCAGCATTACTTTTTTAAGCTCACTGGCAAAATCTATATCGCGCGCCTGATAACCAGGGGTATCGGCGTTGGCGATGTTTGCCGCCAGCACTTCCTGACGATGGGCGCGCAGATTGAGCGCCTCTTGTTGAAAACGTAAGGCGGCGTCGAGCTTATCGAGCATATCGAGCATATCTCCTCCGCAGATATCAAAATTCTGCCGTCAGCTTAAAGGCTTTAGGCGCGCGTTATCGGCGGAATAAACGCAAAATGGGTCGCTATTTATGCCGTTGATGGTCACGCCGCGCGGGTACAATTTAGCCTGTAGAAATGGCTGGGGGCGGAAATGCAAATAATGAAGCATGGCGTGGTACTCATCGCGATACTGTTCAGCCCGCTGAGTACGGCTGGCGATTTCACATCACAATTGAAAACCTTTTTTGTGGTACAACTGGCGGGGTTGAGTGATGAGGTTCGTATCTCTATTCGCACGCCCCCCCATTTACTGCCTGCGTGTGAACAGCCATTGTTTTCCATCACCAGTAATTCCCGCCTGTGGGGCAATGTGAATGTGCTGGTACGCTGCGGCAACGACAAACGATATGTGCAAGTCAATGTGCAGGCCACCGGGAATTATGTCGTTGCCGCGATGCCCATTGTGCGGGGAGGAAAACTGGAATCTGCCAGCGTCAAACTGAAACGCGGACGGCTGGATACCTTACCGCCACGTACTGTACTGGATGTTAATCAACTGGTTGATGCAGTCAGTCTGCGCGATCTGACGCCCGGGCAGCCAATACAACTAACCATGCTGCGCCAGGCCTGGCGAGTAAAAGCCGGACAGCGTGTCAACGTGATCGCCAGTGGCGATGGTTTCAGCGCTAATGCTGAAGGTCAGGCGCTGAACAACGCGGCGGTTGCGCAAAATGCTCGTGTCCGCATGGTGTCGGGTCAGGTGGTCAGTGGTGTGGTGGATGCGGATGGGAATATTCTTATAAACCTGTAATCTGTTAAAGATTGACCGACTATTGCCGATAAATAAGCAACAAATGATAAAAGCGCCCTCAATGAGGAATAAACCATGAGTATTGACCGCACCGCTCCCCTGAAGCCCATAAGCACCGTTCAGCCACGCGAAACCAGTGACACTCCGGTAGCCAATACCCGCTCGACAAAAACGACCGCCGCCGCCAGTACCAGTGTGACATTAAGCGATGCACAAGCAAAGCTGATGCAACCAGGCAGCAGTGATATCAATCTTGAGCGCGTAGAAGCGTTGAAACTGGCGATTCGTAACGGTGAACTAAAGATAGATGTCGGCAAAATTGCCGATGCACTGATCAGCGAAGTGCAACAAGACTTACTGAGTAAATAAACGTATGACGCGTCTTGCAGAGATCCTCGACCAGATGTCCGCAGTGCTTAACGATCTTAAAATGGTGATGGAGCAAGAGCTGCAACATCTCTCTATGGGGCAGATCAACGGCAGTCAGTTACAACGGATTACAGAACAAAAAAGCTCACTGCTGGCGACGCTGGATTACCTCGAGCAGTTACGTCGGCAAATACCGGATGCCGCAAACAGCAACGATATCGCACAATGCCGGCAGGAAATTACCGTAAAAACGCAGCAACTGCGTCAGTTAAATCAACATAACGGCTGGCTACTGGAAGGACAGATTGAGCGCAATCAACAGGCGCTGGAAATGCTGAAACCACATCAGGAGCCGACGCTGTACGGGGCCAACGGTCAAACCTCAACGCCCCATCGCGGCGGTAAAAAGATATCTATCTGAAGATTTTCTCCGGCCTGCAATGCAGGCCGGGATTGGTTATTAAGCCGTCCGACGGGCAAACTCTTTGACTTTAAAGCCCAGCACCGCCAGCGCGGCAAAGTACGCCGCAATTCCCGCGACAACTACCGCCATCAAACGCAGTAAGCGCCAGGGCATAGTACCCAATGACCAGTCCGGCATGATGTGCAACATACCTAAAAGTACGCCAGACATCACCAGCACTGCTACCACCAGACGCAGCAGAAACGCAGTCCAACCGGGTTGCGGGGTAAAGATTTTCTGCTTACGCAACTGCCAGTAAAGCAGCGAGGCATTCAGGCAAGCTGCCAGACCAATGGAAAGCGACAGTCCGGCATGTTTCAACGGGCCGATAAACGCCAGGTTCATCAACTGCGTCAAAATCAGCGTGACGATGGCAATTTTCACCGGTGTTTTAATATCCTGGCGGGAATAAAAACCCGGAGCCAGCACTTTCACCACAATCAGGCCGATCAACCCCACTGAATAGGCAATCAATGCCCGCTGAGTCATCAGCGCATCAAAGGCGGTAAATTTACCGTACTGGAACAGCGAAACAGTTAATGGACCTGAGAGAATACCCAACGCTACCGCGCTCGGCAGCGCCAGCAGGAAACAAAGACGCAGGCCCCAGTCCATCAAGCGGTTGTATTCATCATGATTACCGCTGGCAAAACTTTTCGACAGCGACGGCAGCAAAATAGTCCCCAGCGCCACGCCCAGTACGCCAGACGGAAACTCCATTAAACGGTCGGCGTAGTACATCCACGACACGGAACCTGAGGCAAGAAACGAAGCAAAAATGGTGTTGATGATCAAGGAGATCTGACTAACAGAAACACCAAGGATCGCCGGACCCATCTGTTTCACCACGCGCATTGCTCCTGCATCGTGAAAGTTAATGCGCGGCAGAACCAACATGCCGATCTTCTTCAGGTGCGGTAGCTGATACACCAGTTGCAGTATACCGCCCACCGTAACAGCCCACGCCAGCGCCAGCACCGGCGGATTAAAGTACGGTGCAGCAAACAGCGCAAAACCAATCATGCTGATGTTAAGTAACGTCGGGGCAAATGCCGGAATCGAGAAACGGTTCCAGGTATTCAAAATAGCCCCCACCAGCGATGCCAGGGAGATCAGCAAAATATAGGGAAAAGTGATCTGCAATAGCTGAGTGGTCAGCGCGAATTTGTCGGCGGTGTCAGCAAAGCCCGGCGCGGTCACCATTATCACCCACGGTGCGGCGAGCATCCCGGCAACGGTCACAACCGCCAGTGCCAGCGTCAGCAGGCCCGAGACATAAGAGACAAAGACCCGAGTTGCATCTTCACCTTGCTTGCTTTTATATTCCGCCAGAATCGGCACGAATGCCTGGGAGAATGCCCCTTCGGCAAAGATACGGCGCAACAAGTTAGGAAGTTTGAAAGCGACGAAAAAAGCGTCGGTTGCCATCCCTGCGCCAAAAATTCTGGCGACAATAGCGTCACGTGCAAAGCCAAGCACACGCGAAAACATGGTCATCGAGCTGACAGCGGCCAGCGATTTTAATAAATTCATTGGTGTTCTAATCCAGACCCACGAACAAAACGCCTGCAACGCAGGCGCTGAAAGAGGCGAATAGTCTACCTGGATTATGGTGAATTGCTACCGCCAGATGTTACAGGGTTTATTCACTCATCGCGTCTCGCCAGAGCTTGTCAACGATGCGCTGCGCCAGTACTGCCTGCTCACCAGCAGTTTGTGGAACTGTCTGATTTTGCACGCATTCGATGAAATGATGCGCGCAGCCAACAAATCCACGCTGCTCGAGGGTACTTTGCCAGCCGGGAATCGGTTTGTGCACCACGCCCTGCCCACGCTCCTCGCGCCATTCACGCATATCCGTAATGTCGATGAGCGCGCCGTCGGTCACGGCCTGCACCGTTTCACGCTGGCTACCAGCACGGCGATGCATGCAGGTGGTGATTTGCAAAGGCCCCACCGAAAAATGGTGCTCGGCAAACAACATTTCGCCAGACTCGTTAGTCAACAGCGAACCACCGTCAAGGGAGGCTTTGCCGCCAGACAGCCACAGAGCAGTGTCAACCACATGCAGATAATCATCCAGCAACGTGAAATAAAGATCGTGTGGCCCGACGCTATGAGTACGATGTTTATCCATTCTCAGCGACGCTGCGGTGGCAAGTTGCGTTTTTAGCTCACTGTAGAGCGGTGCAAAGCGACGGTTAAAACCAACCATCAACGTCAGTTTTTTCCGCGCCGCCAGTTCCACCAGCCGCTCGGCATCGCGCAGATTTTCTGCCAGGGGTTTATCGACACAGACATGAACGCCAGCGTTTAATAACGCACTGACCACTTCAAAATGACTGGCGGTGCTGGAGTGGACAAAAACTGCATCGCAACTGGCAGCAAGGTTAGATAACGAATCGGCATAAGGAATGCGCCAGCTTTCACAAATGGGTAGAGCTTTCTCGCGCGTTGGCGACCATGCCCCCTGTAACGTCCAGTCAGACGCTGCCGCCAGCACCGGTAACCACGCTTTTTGCGCGATCCCTCCTAACCCCACTACGCCGATACGTAATTTTTTCACTTTAATCTCCCAGATGGGCCAGCAACGAATCAAGACGCTGTTTCAGCTCTGCCACTTCGATTTCCAGTGCTTCGACACGGGCCTGTAAATCACCTTCAACCGCCTTCGACGGTTCCGTTACCACAGGTTGCTCATCTATCTCACCACTGAAAAGATGCATATAGCGACTTTCGCGTTTACCCGGTTCGCGAGCCAGACGCACCACAAAAGGGCCATCTTCGCGATTCGCCAGTTGTTCCAGCGTCGACTCCACTTCCGCCATATCGCTAAATTCATACATTCGCGCCGCGCGGCTGCGCAGTTCACCCGGCGTCTGGGCACCACGCAATAACAACGTGGTGATTAACGCCACTTCTGCGGCGCTCAGTTTCAGATCGCCAAATTCTGAATTACAAAAGCGTTGCTCATATTTGGTGACCCGATTACCAAAACCGCTCACCGTGCGTAAATAATGACGTTTTACCAGATTATCCAACTGCTCCTGCACTTCAGATTCGCTTAAGTTCATTACCGGTTCACGGTTCGTTTTCTGATTACAGGCCGTGACTACGCTATTCACGGAGAGCGGGTATTGCTCCGGCGTCGTCACCTGTTTTTCCAGTAAACAGCCAATCACGCGGGCTTCCAGTGCGGTAAGTTGATACTTCATAACATTCTCCTTAGCGGCCGGGCGTCCAGTCCGGGGTGGTTAATGCCGTCAGCACGTGATCGCGCCATTGTCCATCAATCAACAGATAATCTTTCGCATAACCTTCTTTTTCAAAACCCAGTCGCGCCAGCAAATCACCGCTACGTTTATTGTGCGGCATATAGTTGGCCATAATGCGATGAATGTGTTGAGTACGCTGCATATAACGAATAGCGGCGGTCAGGGCTTCAAACATTAGCCCCTTGCCCTGCCATTTTTGTCCGATTGAATAACCGAGATAGCAGGCATGGAAAGATCCTCGCACCACATTAGAAAAATTGGCAACGCCAATAATCTCTTTCTCATCCGGGTCGAACAACCCAAAATAGAATGCAGAACCTTGTTTATGAAATTCATTAATCATGCTTAACCTGGCCTGCCAGCCTGAAGGGTAGCAGTGGCTTTCGTCGCGCACTGGTTCCCAGGGCTTGAGGAAATGGCGATTTTCTGCGTAATAGTCCGCCAGCCGCCAGGCATCACGTTCATGCACCAGACGCACGACCAGTCGGTCTGTGGTTAAGCGCACTTTTGGCACGTTACTACGATAGCCAAACATTCTATACCTACTCCTTCCCGTAACGTCTTTAATACGCTGTAAGTATTACTATACCTGCGCAACCAGAACCTGTGAAAAGTCCAAAATGCCATTTCCTGCATTATTCACATATTTGATAAAAACTCTCTATCAAAGAGGACTTTCGATAAAAAAATATTGTCCCGGGAAATATGGGAAAAGTATTAGCGACCATGCAGAATAGAAAGTGCTCATCTTTTATTTCCCGGGAGGGGAAATGTCGCGCGTTTCACAGGCCAGGAACCTGGGTAAATATTTCCTGCTCATCGATAATATGCTGGTCGTGCTGGGGTTCTTTGTTGTCTTCCCTCTGATCTCTATCCGCTTCGTTGATCAAATGGGCTGGGCAGCCGTGATGGTCGGTATTGCTCTCGGTCTGCGTCAGTTCATTCAGCAAGGTTTAGGCATTTTTGGCGGCGCAATTGCCGACCGCTTTGGCGCAAAACCGATGATCGTCACCGGAATGCTGATGCGCGCCGCGGGATTTGCCACTATGGGGATCGCCCACGAGCCATGGATGCTGTGGTTTTCCTGCCTTCTCTCAGGTCTTGGCGGTACTCTGTTCGATCCGCCGCGTTCGGCACTGGTGGTCAAATTGATCCGCCCGCAACAGCGTGGACGTTTTTTCTCCCTGTTGATGATGCAGGACAGTGCTGGTGCGGTCATTGGCGCATTATTAGGTAGCTGGCTGTTGCAATACGATTTCCGCCTGGTCTGCGCGACGGGTGCAATTTTGTTTGTGCTGTGTGCGGCATTTAATGCCTGGTTGTTACCGGCATGGAAACTTTCTACCGTGCGTACGCCAGTCCGCGAAGGCATGGCCCGCGTGATGCGCGATAAACGTTTTGTCACCTATGTTCTGACGCTGGCAGGCTACTACATGCTGGCCGTTCAGGTAATGCTGATGCTGCCGATTATGGTCAACGATATCGCCGGAGCGCCCTCTGCCGTTAAATGGATGTATGCCATTGAAGCGTGTCTCTCCTTAACGTTGCTTTACCCTATCGCCCGCTGGAGCGAAAGACGTTTTCGTCTGGAACACCGATTGATGGCTGGGCTATTGGTCATGTCGTTAAGCATGATACCGGTTGGAATGGTCAGCAATCTGCAACAACTCTTCACCCTGATTTGTCTATTTTATATCGGTTCAATCATTGCCGAACCTGCGCGTGAAACCCTAAGCGCCTCGCTGGCAGATGCACGAGCGCGCGGCAGCTATATGGGGTTTAGTCGTCTGGGCCTGGCGATTGGCGGTGCTATCGGTTATGTCGGTGGCGGCTGGCTGTTTGACCTGGGTAAATCGGCGCAGCAACCAGAACTACCGTGGATAATGTTGGGCATTATTGGCATTATCACCTTCGTTGCGATGGGGTGGCAATTTAGCCAGAAACGCGCTACGCGTCGGTTGCTGGAACGCGACGCCTGAAAATGCCATGCTTTCTGTTACCATTGTTCGCCCAGTCAATCTACTCGCCGCAGCAACCTGTTATTACCTGTCGCCGCTGTTTTCAGTTTTTTCTGCTGGCGGGTTTAACGCTGGTGACACATGCTGCGTTGTGTCAGGATATTGACGCAGATTTCATGTCGAGGACTACCATGAACAAGTTTTTATTTGCCACTGCATTGATCATCAGCGGCCTGCTCGTTGGCTGTAATCAACTCACCCAGTACACGATTAGCGAACAAGAAATTAACCAGTCGCTTGCGAAACATAATAATTTCTCAAAAGATATCGGTTTGCCCGGTGTGGCTGATGCCCATATCGTTCTGACAAATCTGGCCAGTCAAATTGGCCGCGAAGAGCCAAATAAGATCACCTTAACCGGTGATGCCAATCTGGATATGAACTCTCTTTTCGGCAGCCAGAAAGCAACCATGAAACTGAAGCTGAAGGCGCTGCCGGTGTTTGATAAAGAAAAAGGCGCGATCTTCCTGAAAGAGATGGAAGTGGTCGACGCAACGGTGCAGCCAGAAAAAATGCAAACGGTAATGCAAACATTGCTTCCCTATTTGAACCAGGCACTACGCAATTACTTCAACCAGCAACCGGCTTACATTCTGCGCGAAGATGGTAGTCAGGGTGAAGCAATGGCGAAAAAACTGGCGAAAGGTATTGAGGTGAAACCTGGCGAAATTGTCATTCCGTTTACTGATTAAACACGAAGGGCGCATTCGCGCCCTTTATTTTTCGTGCAAAGGAAAACGTTTCCGCTTATCCTTTGTGTCCGGCAAAAACATCCCTTCAGCCGGAGCATAGAGATTAATGACTGCACCATCCCAGGTATTAAAGATCCGCCGCCCAGACGACTGGCACCTTCACCTCCGCGATGGCGACATGTTAAAAACTGTCGTGCCGTATACCAGCAAAACTTATGGCCGGGCCATCGTTATGCCCAATCTGGCTCCGCCCATAACGACCGTCGAAGCTGCCGTAGCGTATCGCCAGCGTATTCTTGACGCCGTACCTGCCGGACACGATTTCACCCCGCTGATGACCTGTTATTTAACAGATTCGCTGGCCCCCAATGAATTGGAGCGTGGATTTAACGAAGGCGTGTTCACCGCGGCAAAACTTTACCCGGCAAACGCTACCACCAACTCCAGCCACGGTGTGACGTCGGTTGACACTATCATGCCGGTACTTGAGCGAATGGAAAAAATTGGCATGCCGCTGCTGGTGCACGGAGAAGTTACACACGCCGATATCGACATTTTTGACCGTGAAGCCCGCTTTATTGAAACGGTTATGGAGCCACTGCGCCAGCGCCTGACTGCGCTGAAAGTGGTTTTTGAGCACATCACCACTAAAGATGCTGCCGAATATGTTCGTGACGGTAATGAATTGCTGGCCGCTACTATTACCCCCCAGCATCTGATGTTTAATCGTAACCATATGCTGGTTGGCGGTGTACGTCCGCACCTGTACTGCCTGCCCATTCTCAAACGTAATGTGCATCAACAGGCACTGCGTGAGCTGGTCGCCAGTGGCTTTAATCGCGTTTTTCTCGGGACTGACTCCGCACCACATGCACGTCATCGCAAAGAGAGTAGCTGCGGTTGTGCAGGCTGTTTTAATGCACCAACGGCACTGGGCAGTTACGCCACTGTATTTGAAGAAATGGATGCGTTGCAGCACTTTGAAGCGTTCTGTTCTTTAAACGGCCCGCAGTTCTATGGTTTACCGGTCAACGAATCGTTTATTGAACTGGTACGCGAAGAGCAACAAGTTGCTGAAAGCATCGCTCTGACCGACGACACGCTGGTGCCATTCCTGGCCGGAGAAACGGTTCGCTGGACAGTTAAACAATAAAAAAACGTAGCACCCTGTTGTCATTAGATTATTTTACCTGTATAAATAACCAGTATATTTAACAGGGGGCTATTATGAGAATTGAAGTCACCATCGCGAAAACTTCTCCATTACCTGCCGGGGCTATTGACGCTCTGGCAGGTGAACTTTCCCGCCGTATTCAGTATGCGTTTCCTGATAACGAAAGCCATGTGTCTGTTCGTTATGCTTCAGCCAATAATTTATCGGTTATTGGCGCGACAAAAGAAGATAAACAACGTATTAGCGAAATTCTGCAAGAAACATGGGAAAGCGCAGATGACTGGTTCGTTAGCGAATAATATGCAGTAATGTTTGTTTTGCCGGGTCGCCCCGGCTTTTTTATTTTGCGTACAAATCTTCTACACTTCCTCAAAATAATTGCACAATATGCTAAAAAAATATGAATGACATGCTGTTTTATTGTTCATATAAATCTTAAAACCAAAAAAATATCTCTTTCCCCCTTTAAAAATTCGGTGAACACCCTTACTTATTGGTATACTGAAGTTGCTTCAGATAAAAACGCATTGAACCTCGAATAACGTTGTCTAGTAACACGAATTAGGGGGCCATGATGGAAAAAAACAATGAAGTCATTCAGACTCATCCGCTCGTAGGGTGGGACATCAGCACCGTTGATAGCTATGATGCGCTGATGTTGCGTTTGCACTACCAGACCCCAAATAAGTCCGAGCAGGAAGGGACTGAAGTTGGTCAGACACTCTGGTTAACTACTGATGTTGCCAGACAATTTATTTCGATATTAGAAGCAGGAATCGCCAAAATTGAATCTGGTGATTTCCATGTAAATGAGTATCGGCGTCATTAACATGACATGACCATCCACCCAAAAGGCACCTGACCGGTGCCTTTACCATTTCTGGGTTGTATATCTGCATTCACTTAATTACTCTGCTTGTACCATGAGAGCAGAGAGAAAAAAATGAAATACGATCTCATCATTATTGGCAGCGGTTCCGTAGGTGCTGCAGCCGGGTATTATGCCACCCAGGCCGGTTTGAAAGTGCTGATGACCGACGCCCATATGCCACCACATCAACACGGCAGTCACCACGGTGATACGCGATTAATTCGCCATGCTTATGGTGAAGGCGAAAAATATGTTCCGTTAGTGCTTCGCGCGCAAACGTTGTGGGATGAACTCTCCCATTACAACGAAGAAGACCCTATTTTTGTGCGCTCTGGCGTCATCAACCTTGGTCCATCTGACTCCAAATTCCTCACCAACGTTGCCCACAGTGCGGAACAGTGGCAACTCAACGTCGAAAAACTGGATGCGCAAGCGATTATGGCCCGCTGGCCGGAAATACGCGTCCCGGACAACTACATCGGCTTATTTGAAGCTGATTCCGGCTTTTTGCGCAGTGAACTGGCGATTAAAACCTGGATCAAACTGGCGAATGAAGCTGGCTGCGCGCAACTGTTTAATTGCCCGGTCACCGCTATTCACCATGATGACAACGGCGTAACCATTACAACGGCTGATGGCGAGTATCAGGCAAAGAAAGCGATCGTCTGCGCGGGAACCTGGGTAAAAGACCTGCTACCAGAACTCCCGATTCAGCCAGTACGCAAAGTATTTGCCTGGTATCAGGCAGATGGTCGTTATAGCATTAAAAATAAATTTCCGGCGTTTACTGGCGAACTGCCCAATGGCGATCAATATTACGGTTTTCCTGCCGAAAATGACGCTCTGAAGATTGGTAAACATAACGGTGGTCAGGTGATTCATTCCGCGGATGAACGAGTTCCATTTGCGGAAATTACCAGCGACGGTTCTGAAGCCTTCCCATTCTTGCGCCAGGTGTTGCCAGGTATTGGCTGCTGCCTGTACGGCGCTTCCTGCACCTATGATAATTCGCCTGACGAAGATTTTATTATCGATACCCTGCCCGATCACGATAATACGCTGCTGATTACCGGCCTGAGTGGGCACGGCTTTAAATTTGCGTCGGTTTTAGGGGAAATAGCCGCTGACTTTGCACAAGACAAAAAAAGCAATTTTGATTTGACGCCATTCAGACTTTCCCGCTTCCAATAATCATCATTACGGCCTCCAAAATGAGGCCGTTTTTACAGGAGTTTTTTAATGCGTCGTTTGGTGAACTATCTCATCAATAATATTCGCGAACACTTCATGCTTTATCTTGTTCTTTGGTCACTGCTGGCGATTATGGATCTCATCTATGTATTTTATTTCTAACCCGTAATCACTGACATAAATTGACAAATATTTAATATCTCTTTCATTTGGTGTGAAAATTTGAATAAGCTTATTCCTGCAATAACCGCATTCACCAGATTTCACTCATCCTGAAACAACTAAACTTATGAAGATCTCTTCATTATTAAATCAAAATTATTGAAATAAAAATAAATATCATCCGAATTGTTATTTTTAAGTTGCAATTCATTCTCCGACACGCCATTTTCATTCTCTCGCAAATATGTTTCGGATGCCCTTATGCCACTTACAAATACCCCTGAACGCTATGGCGTTATATCAACAGCCTTTCATTGGCTAAGTGCAATCATTGTCTATGGCATGTTTGCTTTGGGTCTGTGGATGGTAACGCTCAGTTATTACGATGGCTGGTATCACAAAGCACCAGAACTGCATAAAAGCATCGGTATTCTGTTAATGATGGGGCTGGTTGTTCGTATTCTGTGGCGTGTCATATCCCCACCGCCAGGTCCGTTGCAAAATTATTCGCTTATGACTCGTCTTGGTGCAAAAACTGGACATCTTGCGCTGTACCTCTTGCTCTTCGCCATTGGCATCAGTGGCTATCTGATCTCTACCGCCGATGGCAAACCGATCAGCGTTTTTGGCTGGTTTGACGTTCCCGCAACCCTTGCCGATACTGGCGCGCAGGCTGACTTAGCCGGTGCCCTGCATTTTTGGCTGGCGTGGAGCGTGGTCGTTCTGTCCGTTATGCACGGATTTATGGCTCTGAAGCATCATTTCATCGATAAAGACGACACCCTGAAGCGCATGCTGGGAAAATCGTCATCTGACTATGGAGTTTAAAAAATGAAAAAAAGCCTGCTTGGTTTAACCTTCGCTTCACTGATGTTCTCTGCCGGTTCAGCTATCGCCGCCGATTATAAAATTGACAAAGAAGGCCAGCACGCCTTTGTCAATTTCCGCATCCAGCATCTGGGTTACAGTTGGTTGTACGGCACATTTAAAGATTTCGACGGTACATTTACGTTTGATGAAAAGGATCCTGCAGCCGATAAAGTGAATGTGACTATTAACACCACCAGTGTTGATACCAATCACGCCGAGCGCGATAAACATCTCCGCAGCGCGGATTTCCTTAATACAGCAAAATATCCGCAGGCAACCTTCTCCTCCACCAGCGTGAAGAAAAACGGTGACGAGCTGGATATTACTGGTGATCTGACGCTGAATGGCGTGACCAAACCAGTAACGCTGGAAGCGAAATTGATTGGCCAGGGCGACGATCCATGGGGCGGTAAACGTGCGGGTTTTGAGGCTGAAGGGAAAATTAAGCTAAAAGACTTCAATATCAAGACAGATTTAGGCGCGGCTTCGCAGGAAGTTGATCTGATTATTTCGGTTGAAGGCATACAACAGAAGTAGTGCTGAGATGTTGCCGGATGACACGCATCCGGCACGAATGTTTATTCTGTTGGATCAGGAATAACCAGTGTCGTGTTCAGGCGTCCACGTGATTTATTAAAGATCTTATTGCCATTTTCCCGCCCGGCACGGAGACGTCGCTGTTCTTCTGGCGGTAACGCGCTTTCTTCACAGCAAATCTCACTACAACAGCCTTTGAATTTCTCGGCGCACGCCGGACACTGAATGAACAGCAGGTGGCAACCATCATTTTTGCAGTTGGTATGGCTGTCGCACGGTGTGCCACATTGATGACAATGCGCGATAATTTCATCAGAGATGCGCTCCCCCATCCGCTCATCAAAAACGAAATTTTTACCAATAAAGCGGACCGGCAGACCTTGTTCCCGCGCTTTGCGGGCGTATTCAATAATGCCGCCTTCGATATGCCAGACTTTATTGAATCCGCTATGTTTCATCCAGGCACTGGCCTTTTCGCAACGAATACCACCGGTGCAGTACATCACGATTTTTTTATCTTTATGCGCCTGCATCATCTCAACCGCTTTCGGCAGTTGCTCACGGAAGGTATCAGCCGGAATTTCGAGCGCGTTTTCAAAATGCCCCACTTCGTATTCATAGTGGTTGCGCATGTCGATAAACAGCGTATCTGGATCGTCAAGCATGGCGTTCACTTCCGCCGCTTGTAGATATTCCCCGACGTTACTGGCGTCAAATTGAGGATCGTCAATACCATCGGCAACAATTCGTTCGCGGACTTTCATGCGCAGCACCCAGAAGGATTTCCCGTCATCATCCAGCGCAATATTCAGACGTAATCCGTTTAAAGCAGGGTCAAACGCATAAAGCTGTGCGCGAAATGTCTCTACGTTGCTCGCCGGTACGCTGATTTGTGCGTTGATCCCTTCACGTGCCAGATAGACCCGCCCAAAGACATTCAACGCAGTAAATAGCTGATATAAAGCATCGCGGGTCGCCCTGGGATCGGCAATTTGGAAATATTTATAGAACGACATGGTGGTGCGTGGTTCGCTCTCGGCCAGCATTTTGGCTTTCAGCGCGTCATTAGAAATGCGGTTGTGTAACACTGGCATGGTGTACGGTTCCTGCGGGTGGGTAAGTAAAAATCCGCGGCATCATATAGCAATTATCGATAATTAACATCCACACATTTTACGCTACATTTGCACATTAAAAATTAATAATGGTTTACATGCGCGGCAATTTCACCCAATCCCCGGTCACAAATTTTGGTTGCGGACGAAAAAATGCGACAATACATACAATTGCCCGTATAGGTTGAAAGACAGGATTGATATGACGAATCTACCCAAGTTCTCCACCGCACTGCTTCATCCGCGTTATTGGTTAACCTGGTTGGGTATTGGCGTACTTTGGTTGGTCGTTCAGTTACCCTACCCAATTATCTACCGCCTCGGCATCGCGGCGGGACGACTGGCGTTACGTTTTATGAAACGACGCGCCAAAATTGTGCACCGCAACCTGGAACTGTGCTTCCCGGAGATGAGTGAACAGGAACGCCGTGAAATGGTGGTGAAGAATTTCGAATCCGTTGGCATGGGGCTGATGGAGACTGGCATGGCATGGTTCTGGCCGGACCGTCGGGTTGCCCGTTGGACAGAAGTGATCGGCATGGAACATATCCGTGACGTGCAGGCACAAAAGCGCGGCATCCTGTTAGTTGGCATCCATTTTCTGACTCTGGAACTGGGCGCAAGGCAATTTGGTATGCAGGAACCGGGTATCGGTGTCTATCGCCCGAACGATAATCCATTGATCGACTGGCTGCAAACCTGGGGGCGTCTGCGTTCGAATAAATCGATGCTCGATCGCAAAGATTTAAAAGGAATGATTAAAGCACTGAAGAAAGGCGAAGTGGTCTGGTATGCACCAGATCACGATTACGGTCCACGCTCAAGCGTTTTTGTGCCGCTGTTTGCCGTTGAACAGGCGGCGACCACCAGCGGCACCTGGATGCTGGCCAGAATGTCTGGTGCGTGTCTGGTGCCGTTTGTTCCGCGTCGTAAGCCAGATGGCAAAGGGTATCAATTGATCATGCTGCCGCCAGAGTGTTCACCTCCGCTGGATAACGCTGAAACCACCGCTGCGTGGATGAATAAAGTGGTAGAAAAATGCATCATGATGGCGCCGGAACAGTACATGTGGCTGCATCGTCGCTTTAAAACGCGCCCGCAAGGCGTACCTTCTCGCTATTAATACATATTCACAGGCCGGATAAGATGCCTGCATCACATCCGGCCTGTCAGCATCAAATCCCCTGATTTAGCGATAAAAGCTCTCTGCGTTGCACCACCTATAAGTCAGGCGCATAATTAGTGTGCTTATTTTTTCTTCTTATGTTCACCGCGCCTGGCGCACCAACAGCGGATTGCTATGTCACCCTCTGATAATGACACCTCCATAAACTGGAAACGAAACCTGATCGTTGCCTGGCTAGGTTGTTTTCTCACCGGCGCCGCCTTCAGTCTGGTGATGCCGTTCTTACCCCTCTACGTTGAGCAACTTGGCGTCACCGGTCACAGTGAGCTGAATATGTGGTCCGGAATTGTCTTCAGTATTACCTTTTTATTTTCTGCTATCGCCTCCCCGTTTTGGGGCGGGCTTGCCGATCGCAAAGGCCGAAAAATTATGCTATTGCGCTCGGCTCTCGGGATGGGCATCGTGATGGTGTTGATGGGGTTGGCGCAAAATATCTGGCAGTTCCTGATCCTGCGGGCGCTACTGGGGCTGCTCGGTGGATTTGTTCCCAACGCCAACGCCTTAATCGCCACCCAGGTCCCACGCAACAAAAGCGGCTGGGCGCTGGGGACACTCTCTACCGGTGGGGTTAGTGGCGCGTTGCTCGGCCCAATGGCTGGCGGTCTGCTCGCGGATAGCTACGGCTTACGTCCGGTGTTCTTTATCACCGCTAGCGTGCTGCTACTCTGTTTTTTTGTCACCCTACTTTGTATCAAAGAAAAATTCCAACCGGTCAGCAAAAAAGAGATGCTGCACATGCGGGAAGTCGTAACGTCACTTAAAAACCCAAAACTGGTACTCAGCCTGTTTGTCACGACGTTAATTATCCAGATTGCCACCGGTTCAATCGCCCCAATCCTGACGCTGTATGTCCGCGAACTGGCCGGCAACGTCAGTAATATCGCGTTTATCAGCGGGATGATCGCCTCAGTCCCCGGCGTGGCAGCTCTACTTAGCGCACCACGACTCGGCAAACTTGGCGATCGAATCGGACCAGAAAAGATTCTGATAACTGCGCTGATCTTTTCTGTACTGCTGTTGATCCCAATGTCTTATGTCCAGACGCCATTGCAACTGGGGATTTTACGGTTTTTACTCGGTGCTGCAGATGGTGCTTTGCTCCCCGCCGTACAGACGCTGCTGGTTTACAATTCGACCAACCAAATCGCCGGTCGCATTTTCAGTTATAACCAGTCGTTTCGTGATATTGGCAACGTTACGGGGCCATTGATGGGGGCCGCTATCTCAGCAAACTATGGCTTCCGGGCAGTATTTCTGGTTACTGCCGGAGTCGTTCTGTTTAACGCTGTCTATTCCTGGAACAGCCTGCGTCGCCGTCGATTCCCCCAGGTATCGAACTGATTTTTCGCCTTTCATACTTGCAAAAGCGGAGAATCAGCTATTCTTTCCCTGAATACCTCATCAAATCAAAGGGAGAATCGTGATGACTATGTACGCAACGCTTGAAGAAGCCATTGATGCCGCACGCGAAGAATTTCTTGCTGACAATCCCGGCATCGACGCCGAAGAAGCGAATGTGCAACAGTTCAATGTCCAAAAATACATTCTGCAAGATGGCGACATTATGTGGCAGGTTGAGTTTTACGCCGATGAAGGCGAAGAAGGTGAATGCCTGCCAATGTTCAGTGGAGAAGCCGCACAGAGCATATTTGATGGCGATTATGATGAGATTGAAATCCGCCAGGAATGGCAGGAAGAAAATACTCTGCATGAATGGGACGAAGGCGAATTCCAGCTTGAGCCTCCGCTGGATACCGAAGAAGGGCGCACAGCAGCCGATGAGTGGGATGAACGTTAATTACTCATATGCTCCGTGGTGAATGTCGATCGGCAGCAGTAAGGTATCAAAGACTAAAGAGAATGGAAGATCAAGGATCGTGACATAGCGCCATGCGGAGTCACGCACATCCCATTGCACACCTGGATAATATTGATTGCCATGCCCCTGCCCCGGTATGGTGCGGCTGATGATGCTGCCACAACCACTCAGCAAAGCAACCATGATGCCTACCAAAATGAAACGCATTCGTACCCTCTTCTGTAAAAAAATACCGGCATTACGCCGGTATTTTTATTGGCTCGTTGTTTTTGCCGGATGTGGCGTGAACGCCTTATCCGATCTACGAAACCTTGCAAATTCAATATATTGCAGGTAACTACGCTTTATTGCGAAGCCACATCCGGTTTACGTAATGCCAGTGGATTCAGCTTTATCCCTTCGTAGTAACTCACCCATGAAGAATATTTCTCCGGGGAATTCCACACACGGAAATGCAGGCGTGCCATGGTCACCGGATCGCTCAACAGCACCAGGCGGCGATCGCGATTCAGCTTCTCTGGCGTCTCGTTCAGCGCCTGTTCAACGTGGCGATCGCGGGCGATTTCCAGCACCTTACTGGCGCGGTGACGCGCGGTGGCCATTGCCATTGCCAGGGCATTAAACGACGGATTAAACACCGCGTGCATAAAGCCATCGTCGAGAGAACGTTGACGGTTCATCTCAAGGAAACGATCGGTATCGACCAGTACCTGCGGCGGTGAATACTCTTCCGGGATCAGGAACAGTTTCCAGCGTTTCGTGCGCAAACCAACGGTTGTACGGCTGGAGATCACCGAAACAAACGGTGACAGGATCAACGAGAAAACAATCGGTGCCAGCCAGAACAGAAAACGCAGATCCAGCCACGCCATACCGACCGCCCACACTAACCCCAGCAATAACTGAGAGCCGTGGCGTTTAAACGCTTCGCCCCAGGAAGTGGAGTCATCATCACGCTGCGGTGAATTCCACACCACTTCCCAACCGAGGAAGGCGCTGACCACGAATACCGTATGAAACAGCATGCGTACCGGTGCCAACAACACGGAGAACAGCACTTCTAACAACAACGATAACGTCACGCGCCAGAAGCCGCCATACTCTTTCGTCCCTTTGCACCAGATGAGCAAAATACTCAACAACTTCGGCAGGAACAGCAGCACCATGGTCGAGGCAAACAGCGCAATAGCCAGTTCAGGACGCCACTGTGGCCACACCGGGAACAACTGCCGTGGTTGCAGAAAGTATTGCGGCTCGGTCAGCGCGTGCACTACCTGCAATGCGGTAGAAAGCGCGAGGAACATAAACCACAGCGGTGCGGAAAGATAAGACATCACACCTGTCAGGAACACCGCGCGGTGTACCGGGTGCATCCCTTTCACCAGGAACAGACGGAAGTTCATCAGGTTACCGTGGCACCAGCGGCGGTCACGTTTTAGCTCATCAAGCAGATTAGGCGGCAGCTCTTCATAAGAGCCAGGAAGATCGTAAGCAATCCATACCCCCCAGCCTGCACGGCGCATCAGTGCGGCTTCCACAAAGTCATGCGAAAGAATTGAACCAGCAAATGATCCTTCACCAGGCAGCGGTGCCAGCGCACAATGCTCGATAAACGGTTTCACGCGGATTATCGCGTTATGCCCCCAGTAGTGCGACTCACCGAGTTGCCAGAAGTGCAAACCGGCAGTGAACAATGGCCCATAGACACGGGTAGCAAACTGCTGGCAGCGCGCATACAGCGTATCCATACCGGACGCTTTCGGTGAAGACTGGATAATCCCGGCATTCGGATTGGCTTCCATCAGGCGCACCAGACCACACAAGCAATCACCGGTCATCACTGAGTCGGCATCCAGCACCACCATGTAGCTGTACTGACTGCCCCAACGACGGCAGAAGTCATCGATATTACCGCTCTTACGCTTCACGCGACGACGGCGACGGCGATAGAAAATCTGACCTTCGCCACCGACTTCAGCGATCAGCTCCATCCACGCTTTTTGTTCTGCCACACAGATGTCTGGGTTGTAGCTGTCACTCAGAATATAGACATCAAAATGTTGAGCATTGCCGGTGGCTTTTACCGATTCCCACGTTGCGCGCAAGCCTGCAAAGACGCGGTTCACATCCTCATTACAAATAGGCATGATCAATGCCGTGCGATGCTCCGGATTTAACGGCTCATCACCAACGGTTGACGCAGATATACTGTATTTATCGCGACCAATAAGTAACTGCAGGAAGCCCATCAGCGCCGTCCAGAACCCGGCAGACACCCAACAGAAAAGAACAGCGAAGAGGATCAGAATGCCGGTTTGCAGCATATAAGGCAGGAGCTGCATGAAGGAAACCCACAGATCCTGACCAACCATATCAACCGGATTAATCAACGCCCATCCCTGATACGGCAGAATCGTCTTCATGTACCAGGTGGCGACAACAGTTTGCGCCAACGTCAGGATAAGCAGGATGTAACGACGGATTGTCCCGACGGTACGCCACTTTTGCTCACTTTCCTGCTCTTCTTTGGTCAACCGGGCCAGATAGCGCGGCGTCACATCGCGCCCACGCAGACGATCCCAGAATCGCCCTACCGGATTAGTTCGCCACGGATCGGGAAACATAGAGGAGCGTTTTGCTTTCGGCATTGCCTGAAGCTGGTCGCGTCCTTCGTCGTCTTTAATTAACTGTCCATCAGCAAGCGAATCAGGCCAGGCTTGTTCCAGACGTGCCTTTACCGAGCCTTGTGGGGAGTCATCCTCCCGCGCATAGATCCGGTGTTCAGCATCCAGCGCCTGATGAACAGCGCGGATATCGGTCTTCGGCAATGCCGCTTTCTCGCTTGCAGAGATGGGCATTGCGTCAATGTACTCGGTTGTCTTATTCATTGGCAGGTAACTGGTAGCTCCAGGTTTCACTCAACGTCTGATCGGCATTCACCAGCGCAGCACGCATTTCAGTGGTTTTCTTGGCATCTTTCACTTTCACACGCATCACCAGACGCCAGCCTTTAGTAACCGGGTTATAACGCACCGTGCTTTCGACAATCTCACCATTATCGCCAATGCTGGTTTGCGCGGTGACCGGCGTATCCTCTGGCAGTTTTTTCATTTCTGCGCCGGTGAAATCGACCACAAAGGCAATAGTGCCATCAGGCTGGCGAATCAGGTTCGACTGCTTTACATCGCCCGTTGAACGGCGCGTCTGCTGCACCCAGGCGTTATCAGGCGCGTGAAGTTTGTCTTCGTCACGACTGAAGGTGATGGTGTATTTAAAGTTCATCTCTTTGCCCGGCTCCGGCAACTGATCCGGTGTCCAGTAAGCGACGATGTTATCGTTGGTTTCATCGTTGGTTGGAATTTCTACCAGCTCAACGCTGCCTTTACCCCACTCCCCTTTCGGCGTTACCCAGGCGCTAGGACGCAAATCATAACGATCGTCGAGATCTTCAAAACGGGAGAAATCGCGGCCGCGTTGCAGTAGACCGAAACCTTGAGGGTTCTCCATCGAGAAACTGCTGATCGCCAGATGTTTCGGGTTGTTCAGCGGACGCCAGATCCACTCACCGTTACCAGCATGGATAGAAAGGCCGTTAGAATCGTGCAATTCCGGACGATAGTTATTCGCCGGAGATGGCTGATTCGGCCCGAACAGGAACATACTGGTTAACGGTGCAACGCCCAGTTTGCCGACTTTATCGCGCAGGTAAATTTTCGATTGCACATCAACAACCGTGTCACGTCCCGGCATAACAACGAACTTGTAAGCGCCTGTCGCACGCGGCGAATCAAGCAGCGCATAAATCGTTAAACGTTTGTCAGTCGGTTTTGGACGCTCGATCCAGAATTCTTTAAATCGCGGAAATTCTTCACCGGATGGCAAAGCGGTATCAATTGCCAGGCCACGGGCAGAAAGACCGTAAACCTGACCTGCGCCAATCACGCGAAAATAGCTGGCCCCGAGCATGCTGACGATTTCATCGTTTTTATCTTTGCTGTTGATCGGGTAAAGCACTTTAAAACCGGCGAAGCCAAGGTCTTTTACCGTGTCTTTGTCATGCTGAACATCACCGAAAGTGAAATAATCCGGACTGTATTTGATTCTTTTTACTGCCGTTGCGGTGACTTCGTTGATTTTGACCGGCGTGTCGAAGTACATACCTTGATGGTAGAACTCGAGCTTGAATGGGGTCTTCAGATTGTTCCAGTAGGCTTTGTCATGATTAAACTGGATCTGCTGATAGTCCGCGTATTTCATGTCGCGGAAAACGGAGGGCAAGTTACTTTTAGGTGCCTCATAGCCTTTCCCGGCTAAGGATTGAGCTTGCTTTGCGACATCGTCAATGCTGAAGGCCCAGCCTGGCGATGTATACAGAGTTAACATTACTGCAGCGCTCAACCAACGCATTTTCATCATTTGTAGTTTATGTTTCATAATAAGTAAGCACTTCCCCCTTTGTGTGCTTATATCGATCCGATCTATTTTAATGGATAACCAGCCATTCCGACAACAGAATCCCGGTATTATTCGGCGTACCGGCTCATGGATTAAGCACCTGATTGCAACCGTTTTCACTTTCCGTGCTTCTCCTAAAGACAGAAGGAGCGAGTTCGTGTAGGGTTTGCCAGCAAATTTATTTATCAACCGTCTTACAGGCGCTTCCATTTTGGTTCGTGGTAGCGGTTATGCCGCATAAAAACACACTTGAAATCTGCGCCACATGTGGTCAGGTCGGTGTCGCTACGGCAAAAGCCTAAAGGCATTACCCGGTCGGGATAAGACGAAAAATCCGAGATTAGTTAACCATATATGAATCCAGTACCCGCGCAGCGTGAATATTTCCTCGACTCCATCCGCGCATGGTTGATGTTGTTAGGGATCCCTTTTCATATTTCTTTAATTTATTCAAGCCACACCTGGCATGTGAATAGCGCAGAACCATCATGGTGGCTGACGCTTTTTAACGATTTTATCCACGCCTTCCGTATGCAGGTATTTTTCGTTATTTCCGGGTATTTTTCCTACATGCTGTTTTTGCGCTACCCATTGAAAAAATGGTGGAAAGTGCGCGTTGAGCGCGTAGGTATCCCGATGTTAACGGCAATTCCCCTGCTCACCTTGCCGCAATTCATTATGCTGCAATATGTCAAAGGCAAAGCGGAAAGCTGGCCTGGGCTATCATTGTATGACAAATATAATACTCTGGCCTGGGAATTAGTCTCGCATCTGTGGTTTTTACTGGTGCTGGTCGTTATGACGACACTGTGCGTGTGGATATTTAAGCGCATCAGAAATAATTTAGAAAATTCAGATAAGGCGAATAAATCTTTCTCGATGGTTAAGCTATCGATATTATTTTTCTGTCTGGGTGTTGGCTATGCAGCAATAAGAAGAACACTATTTATCATTTATCCGCCCATTTTAAGCGATGGCATGTTCAATTTTATTTTCATGCAGACGCTGTTTTATATGCCGTTCTTTATTCTCGGTGCACTGGCTTTCATTTTTCCTAACCTTAAAGCTTTGTTTACCACCCCATCTCGCGGCTGTACCCTCGCGGCAGCACTGGCATTTATGGCTTATTTGCTCAATCAACGTTACGGCAGTGGCGATGCTTGGATGTATGAAACTGAGTCGGTGATCACGATGGTGCTCGGACTGTGGATGGTTAATGTGGTCTTCTCCTTCGGCCACCGCCTGCTTAATTTTCAGTCGGCACGGGTAACTTATTTTGTCAACGCGTCGCTGTTTATCTACCTGGTTCACCACCCGTTAACGCTCTTTTTCGGCGCATACATCACCCCGCATATCACCTCAAATTGGCTTGGTTTTCTCTGCGGTCTGATATTTGTGATAGGGATTGCGATAATTCTGTACGAAATTCATTTACGCATTCCGTTGCTGAAGTTTTTATTCTCTGGCAAACCGAACGTGAAGCGTGAGAATGATAAAGCGCCAGCCCGTTAAGCCACGTTTATAATAACCATTCTACGGGCAATATTGACGCCAGTCTGACCATAACCCGCTTCCAGAAACTGGTTGCGGGTTCTTTTTTGAGGATAATATCTTCCTTCCCATGACGATCGACCCAGTTGATCCTTCCCCAACGATCCAAACGGAGCTGCCAGGCCGCATCATACTGACTCTGCATAAAGCGTTTATCGATTAATTGCGCCAGCGTTTCACTCTCTATCACCAGGCCCATTTCAGTATTGAGCAGCGTTGAACGCGGATCGAAATTGAATGAGCCAATAAACACTATTTTGCCATCGACACTAAACGTTTTGGCATGCAGACTTGCGCCAGAATTCCCGGTTATACCGCGATCGTGCAGCGTTCCGCTCTGTTCCCGCGTCGGCTTCAGTTCATATAATTCAACGCCATAGCGGAGCAATTTTTTGCGCCAGCGGGCATACCCGGCATGAACGACAGCGACATCGTTAGCGGCAAGTGAATTGGTTAAGATAGCTATCTTGACCCCTTTTCTCACCATTCGTAAAAGCTGCGCCACTCCCGCGCGCGTTGGCACAAAATAGGAAGAGATAATATCAATACGTTCGCTGGGTGAGCCCATGATATCGAACAGACGTTGCGGCAGCAGTGAATGGCGTTTTGCCTTGCCCTCCCCTTTCGCGGGATCATCACTTAATAAACGCGTTCTTGCCCAGATTAGCGGCAATGTCCCGTCAACCAGTTGATTTATAAAAGGACTTAACTCCATTTGGCGCAAATAGCGATGTGTCCCGCTGTCGTTGTACCAGGACGCAGGTAGCTCAATGCGGTCAGCCATTTCGCCATCGGGAACATCCAGCACCTGCTGCAACGGTGAAACCGATTTGCAATACCAGTAGCGGGCGAAATCATCGGCAACGTCCTCAACTACTGGCCCGATTGCCATGACATCTAAATCAGAAAAAAGCGGCTCTTCCCCCGCACCAAAATAAGCGTCGCCAATGTTTCGCCCGCCCACCAGCGTTACCACACCATCAACGGTAAAACTTTTATTATGCATACGGCGATTGAGGCGGGAAAAATCGGTGATATAGCCAAGCGGGCGCAACAAACGAAACGAGAAAGGATTGAAAAGCCGGACTTCAATACGCGGGTGACTATCGAGCAATCGTAAAATGTCATCAAGCCCGGGGGTATTGTTGTCATCGAGCAACAACCGGACGCGAACGCCACGCTTCGCTGCGGCTAACAGGGCGGAAAACAGCAACCGCCCCGACATATCGTCCTGCCAAATGTAGTACTGAACATCCAGCGTATGTTCCGCCATTTCCGCCAGATAATATCTTGCGGCAAACGCATCCAGGCTTTTATCAAGAGGGAAAATGCCGCATTTTCCAGGATGTTGCGAGCACAACGGCAGCACCGCGCTCGCCAGCCGAGGCAAATCATTCATCTCCTTGTTGGGTAAGGAGTCTTTCGTAGAGGTGGGCGTTTTCTGCATCATAACAGACAAAGTATACTTGCTCAGGTAAAGCGTGACGGGTAATAAATTCCGAAACGGTTTTTACAGCTATTTCAGCCGCAGCAGCACGCGGGTAACCATATACACCAGTGCTAATGGCAGGAAAAGCCACTGACGAATAACCGTTCGCAGCCACCAGTCGCAGACTATTGAGATAGGCATCCTGCAATAACTGGTCTTCATTTTGTTCGCCCCCGCGCCAGACTGGCCCAACGGTATGCACAACTGCTTTGGCAGGAAGATCGCCTGCAAGAGTAATGACTGCATGTCCCGTAGGGCAATCGCCCTGTTGCTGACGAACTTTTAAACAAGCATCCAGCAAGGCCGGACCAGCAGCGCGATGAATAGCGCCATCAACACCGCCGCCCCCCATTAATGATGGATTTGCCGCATTAACAATAACATCAACGGCCAGTTTGGTAATATCACCCTGCACAACATGAATACGCGATTTCATAACGCCTCCTTACACCATCTTGTTCCTTAAGTGTACAGCAGGGCTTTTAGGGAAATCGCATTTTTGTTGTCAGCAACGTGAGTTGCTCAGAAACTTAGTTATATTCGATGTTCATCACAGCCAGCTTTTTCTGCTCATCAAGGTACTGCACTTTTACTGAGGCAATTTGCGGATTTTTGACGTTACCGCTCATCAACTCTTTGCTGGAATAGGTTTTGTCCGGAACCGAACCATTCTGCATACAGGTCATTTCTGGTGGTGCCTGAAGAGTACTGACATCACATGTCGGTTCTACAATTTGACCACGAAAATAGATCACGCCACCTTGTGCATTACTGCCTGCGATGGCAATAAAAGGGTAAACCAGACTGCCGAGCATAAGAGAGTTTAAAAATGGTCTGAACATTTATTCTATTTCCTCAATGATTAATCATCCTTGAGGGTTGCTGTTATCCATACTGTCAGGTTGGCCGATTCGCATCAGACCATTCTCTCCCGATTCATTTTATGCTCAATATATCAACGCATTAAGACTTTCCTGAAGATGGCGGCCATTGTTGTGATAAATGCAGTGACTGTCCATCAGAAACAGTAACAACTATTTTCACTCGATCGTCCGGGGAAATATTTAAGCTCAATTTTGTCAAAGCAATGGGTTGATTAGCGGGCACTGAGAGGGTCTTTTCTTGCTTCGTCTGGCTTTGCCCAGAACTGCCTTCGCGCAGAGACAATATTTGTACCCGACACAGGCAAGATTGTGTCAGGGTGACTTCAGGGATAATGGTGTACATGTCGCCTTGCTGGGTCGTATTAAAGGTTATCTGGCTGGAAAGCGCCGCGAGAAGTAATAACGCGTTCATACTATTCTCCCGAAAAAAAACAGGGCTTACGCCCTGTTTCTGTCATACAAATTCTGTATTAGTACTGATGAGCGGTCGCGTTGTTACCAAAGCCAACCTGAGTTACGTTGACGCTGGAGTTAGATGCAGTCTGGTCAACAGCAGCACCGTTACCACCACCGAACTGTTTAACGGTCATAGTAGAATCTTTACCATTCCACTGATCGAGAGTAGCGCTGTTACCGAAACCACGCTGAGTCAGATCGATTGAGCTGTCATCAGAACCTTGTCCAACATCAGCGCCGTTACCGCCGCCATGCTGGGTAATAGTCAGATCGGAGTTGCGGGCATCAGCCTGCAATGCAACAGCAGAGTTACCGCCGCCGTACTGGTAAATATTCAGCTCTGAATTCGGGCCGCTGTTATTGCCGCCACCACCGTGGTTGCCGCCGCCACCGCCGCCGTACTGAGGAATAGCACCTGCCAGAGCACTACCAGAGAATACGATTGCTGCAATTGCTGCTACTTTTAAAAGTTTCATGTAAAACCCCCATCGGATTGATTTAAAAGTCGTATGGAAATTAACGTTGTGTCACGCGAATAGCCATTTGCGACTGTCTCTGCACTACAATTGCCGTTTTTTGAGTACCATACTGAGTAATATTTGCTTTATTACCAGAACCTTTCTGGATAATCATTGCAGTATTACCATATGCGCCTTGCGATATACTGGCATCGTTGGCATTGCCCGTCTGGTCAATATACGCAAGGTTATAATCTCCTTTCTGGTCAATCCTGGCTCGGTTACTATTACCTTCTTGCGAAATAACCGACAAAAGTTTAGAGCCTCCCTGCCGTAACTGCGCGCTATTATTAGCGCCAGTTTGACCAATTATGGCTGCCTGATTAAATGAAGACTTACTCAATTCATTTACCGCAAAGTTATATTCTGAATTAGCCAAATCATAACCTGCCGCGGCTGCAATCCCAGGCGCACCCAGTACTGTTAACATCATAAATAACAATCTGTTTTTCATGTTGTCACCCTGGACCTGGTCGTACATTAAAGAAATTTAAATCACTTCAACTTGGTTGTTAACGCAAACCGCTTTTTGTTAACGCTGCGTTACGATGGAAAGTATGTCTGTAGAAATATTTTTAATAACTCACCCACGCGTTGTATTTTTCTTTTTTTGTTCATACCAAAGTATTAAAACTCGCGTAAATACGCTGTTATTTACGTAAAAATATTTTGTTTACTTTTAAATTGCTATTTTTTGACCGCAAAAATTCAACGGACGGCCTCTCTGCACAAGTCGAGAAGATTACGTCGATATGTCTGTTCAACAAGCCGTGACAAACATCGTCTTTTTGCAGCAAAAATTTGTCCAGGGAGAACCTCCGAAAAATTAAGAAATTTCCACGCAACAAAAGGACTATGTGGGAATAAATTTTATATGCATAATTATGGACTTAGCGTTATTTGTATGATTTTTTAAAATTGTGCAATAAAAGCTATATGTACAACTTTTCTATCATTTCTAAACTTAATCACCCCGCAGTGTTAACATTTTTAAATGACAGATTACATTTTGTTACACGTTTAACACTTGCTTTAAGATTTGTAATAGCTAGATTGAAATCAGATGTAATCCATTAGTTTTATATTTTACCCATTTAGGGTTGATTTATTACTACACACAGCAGTGCAACATCTGTCAGTACTTCTGGTGCCTCTATTTTTAGAGGTAGCTGTCAGGTGCGCGATTAATAAAAAAAAGCGGGGTTTCATCATGTTTAATGAAGTCCATAGTGTTCATGGTCATACTTTACTGTTGATCACTAAACCTTCCTTGCAGGCGACAGCGTTATTGCAGCATTTAAAACAATCGCTGGCAATCACAGGAAAACTGCATAATATTCAACGTTCTCTGGACGATATATCTTCTGGCTGCATTATTCTGTTGGATATGATGGAAGCAGATAAAAAGCTCATTCATTACTGGCAGGATACATTAAGCAGAAAACACAACAACATTAAAACAATGTTGTTAAATACCCCAGATGATTATCCGTACCGCGACATTGAAAACTGGCCACATATCAATGGTGTTTTTTACGCCATGGAGGATCAAGAACGCGTAGTCAATGGGTTGCAAGGCGTCTTACGTGGTGAATGCTACTTTACGCAAAAGCTTGCCAGTTACCTGATTACACATTCCGGTAACTATCGTTATAACAGCACGGAATCTGCCCTCCTTACTCATAGGGAAAAAGAGATCCTTAATAAGCTGCGTATCGGCGCCTCCAATAACGAGATTGCTCGTTCGCTGTTCATCAGCGAAAATACGGTTAAAACGCATCTTTATAATCTTTTCAAGAAGATAGCTGTAAAAAACCGAACACAAGCGGTCTCATGGGCAAACGATAACCTCAGGCGATAAAGCCATGAAACGTTATTTATGCTGGATTGTAGCAGCAGAACTTCTCTTCGCTGCGGGCAATGTTCACGCCGTTGAGGTAGAAGTACCGGGATTGTTAACTGACCATACTGTTTCATCTATTGGGCACGATTTTTACCGTGCCTTTAGTGATAAATGGGAAAGTGACTACACCGGTAATTTAACGATTAATGAAAGACCCAGTGCACGATGGGGAAGCTGGATCACAATAACGGTGAATCAGGACGTTATTTTCCAGACATTTTTATTCCCGTTGAAAAGAGACTTCGAGAAAACTGTCGTCTTTGCACTGATACAAACTGAAGAAGCACTAAATCGTCGCCAGATAAATCAAGCGTTATTGGGTACGGGCGATTTGGCGCATGATGAATTCTAAATAAAAAATTTGTCAGGAGGCTGCAATGCGTGTCAAACATGCAGTAGTTCTACTCATGCTTATTTCTCCATTAAGTTGGGCTGGAACTATGACCTTTCAGTTCCGCAACCCAAACTTTGGTGGCAACCCGAATAACGGCGCTTTTTTATTAAATAGCGCCCAGGCACAGAACTCATATAAAGATCCCAGCTATAACGATGACTTTGGCATTGAAACACCATCAGCGCTGGATAACTTCACCCAGGCTATTCAGTCACAAATTTTAGGTGGCCTGCTGTCGAATATTAACACTGGCAAACCGGGCCGAATGGTGACTAACGAATATATTATCGATATTGCCAACCGCGATGGTCAATTGCAGTTGAACGTGACAGATCGTAAAACCGGACAAACTTCGACTATTGAAGTGTCGGGTTTACAAAATAACTCAACCGATTTTTAAGCCCCAGCTTCATAAGGAAATTAATCATGCAGCGCTTATTTGTTTTGGTTGCCGTCATGTTGCTGAGCGGATGCTTAACCGCCCCACCAAAAGAAGCCGCCAAGCCAACATTAATGCCTCGAGCCCAGAGCTATAAAGATTTGACCCATTTACCTGCACCAACGGGTAAGATCTTTGTTTCGGTATACAACATTCAGGACGAAACCGGGCAATTTAAAGCCTACCCGGCGAGTAACTTCTCCACTGCTGTTCCGCAAAGCGCCACCGCGATGCTGGTCACGGCATTGAAAGATTCTCGCTGGTTTATACCGCTGGAGCGTCAGGGCCTACAAAACCTGCTCAACGAACGCAAGATTATTCGTGCAGCACAGGAAAACGGTACTGTAGCGGTAAACAACCGAATCCCGCTTCAATCGCTGACCGCAGCCAATATCATGGTTGAAGGCTCAATTATTGGTTATGAAAGCAACGTCAAATCGGGCGGTGTTGGGGCGAGATACTTTGGTATTGGTGCAGACACGCAATACCAACTTGATCAAATCGCCGTGAACCTGCGCGTCGTCAATGTGAGTACCGGTGAGATCCTTTCTTCGGTGAACACCAGTAAGACAATCCTTTCCTATGAAGTCCAGGCGGGTGTCTTCCGCTTTATTGACTACCAACGGTTACTGGAAGGGGAAGTGGGTTATACCTCTAACGAGCCGGTTATGCTGTGCCTGATGTCAGCCATCGAAACAGGCGTTATCTTCCTGATTAACGACGGTATCGACCGTGGCCTGTGGGATTTGCAGAATAAAGCAGAACGGCAGAATGACATTCTGGTGAAATACCGCCACTTATCAGTACCGCCGGAATCCTGATACATAAAAAAGCTGGCTCTTTACTATTCAATCTAAAGCGTGAGTGCTCCTCACGCTTTATTTTTGACTTGTTGCTCTCGCTGAGCGGACTTAGCACCGCGCGCTGCCAGCCAAAGACCACTGTTTTTCATCGCGTAGCCAAACACCAACCCAAGCGCCAGAGAGGGTAAAACCAGCTTCCAGTTCCCCTGCCCGGCAAACGTCGCACATGCGCCGATAAATGTACCAGGGACAAACGACAACAACAGATGTTTAGCCTGAATACACATCAGAAAAGCCACAATCCCCGTTATGACATAACCGAGAATTTCCAGATGTGGTGCCAGCGCACTACCGTGAATAATAACCATCGCCCACACCATGCCACTCAGCAACGTTGCAGCGGAGATTGCCAGTCCTTTCAAACCACCCTGTGGACAGGCAAAGTAGGCCGTGCAGCCCAGGAAACCCGCCCAGCTAAGTAAGCCAAGAGAAACAGCCACCCATCCCCAGATACCGGAGAGAATGCCTGTTGTGATTGCAATAGAGAGAAGTATGTTCATGCCGCGCATAATAGCAGAAAACGCGAAATTGAATGAGATCGAGCACACATTTTATGCAACGGCAAATTATAGATTGCAGTTATAAGTGACGTGAGTCACATTTATTCTTCTGACTGTTCCTCAAGTTCATCCCACATTGCGCTAATGGCATCGCGGGTCAGCGGTGCCATGGTACGCCAGAACGGCGTGGTCGCATGGGCCTCAACTTTACCGAGAAATGCGCCGCACCAGGGCAACAGATACTCGCTGAACAGTGTTTCCAGCGCTTCGCTTTCATCTTCTGTTGACTGATCTTCCAACCAGGAAGCTGCCAGCAATAAAGTACCGATATGATCCGCTGGCGTATCCGCTAACGGCATCCCGCGTTCGGAAAGAAAAGCACGCACTTCTGCTTCAGTGGCACCCTCAACCCAGGCGCTGCGATAAGGCGAAACTGCGCATTCATCTCCGACAAATAGTGCATTGTAATCGGCAGATACTTGCGCCATATCACAGCTTTTCTGCAAGCGCGCCAGTAATTCATCCTGTTCCAGCGGCCAGTTCGCCGCCAGTTTTCCTTCACGAATCAAGGTAAACAGCGGAACCAGTAAAGGGTCCTGCGGTTGGCGGTAATAGAGCGAACCCAGTACACGACACAGGATAGAAAACTCGTTCATTAATTTATTTCCGTTAATAACAATTAAAGATCAGCAAATTCTGCAATTGGTGCCATACCGCGAGATTCAAGGAAGTTCAGTAAGCGGCGCGGTGAAACATTCAGAATACGCTCTTGCGGAAAATCAACCGCGTCGAGGATTTTACGACACTCTGCAAAGTCCCCCATGGTAAACGCGGTGTGAGAATCCGATCCTAACGCGACCCAGCCTCCGGCATCGCGCACCGCCGCAGCCACTGCACGGCAGTTTTCTTCACTGCCCTTACGCGAATGTAAGAATGAGGAATTATTAATTTCCAGCGCCACCTGATATTTAGCCGCTGCTTCGGCAACAGCGTTAAAATCTATGGAATATTTGGGGTTCCCCGGATGGCTTATAATATGCACATTACCACTGGCAATAGTCGCGATCATCGCTTGCGTGTTGGTGGCTTTATCATGTGGTGCAAAAACTGGTTCATGAAAACCAGCAATGATCAAATCCAGCGACTCAAACATTTTGCCGCTGCAGTCAATTTCACCATCAACGTTTTTGATGTTGGCTTCGATTCCACGCAGGATCCCTACCCCATCGACCACTCGCGGCCAGATACGCATATTAATGAAGTGCCAATGGTGCGGTGCATCTTCCATATCCGGGCCATGATCGGTGATCGCAAAAAGTTTAATGCCCTTCTGTTTGGCCTGGGCAATGTAATCACTTAATGTGCTATATGCATGCGTACTGGCAACGGTATGCATATGAAGGTCGACGGGATACATAACTCTCTCCTGTATTCAATTACCGCCAAGGATAGCAGGAATCCGGAAGCTTTATTAGTAGCCTCGAGCGCGATCGACCTGCCCGCTAGCAGTCTCCCCTCGTTCAAGTTGCGTAATGGTGCGTGCAATATACTCCACCGCTTCAGCAGGTCGGGTAATGGCTGCAACATGTGGTGTTATTGTCACACGTGGATGTTGCCAGAGCCGACTTTCCGACGGTAAGGGTTCACGATTAAAAACATCCAGCATCGCCGCTTTAACCTTACCGCTATCCAGCGCCGCGAGCAGGTCATCTTCTACTACATGAACGCCACGCGCCAGATTCAGGAGATACGCGCCATCCGGTAATTTTTCTAATAATTGTTGATTAATAATGCCGGCCGTTTCGGGGGTATTCGGTAGAAGATTAATCAATACGCGGCATTGGCTCAGAAATGCGTGCAACTCTTCGCTTCCGGCAAAGCTTTGAACACCAGACCAGGATTTACGAGTGCGACTCCAACAACGCAATGGAAAGCGCCAGGTTCGCAAACTCTGTGCGACTTTACTGCCCAATACACCAGCCCCCAGAATGCCGATAGTAAAATCTTCCCGGTGATATTCAGGCAGTGGTTGCCAAAGCGAAGCATTTTGTTGCTCGCGATAATCGTCAAAGCGCCGAAACCAGTGCAACACCTGGCTCACTGCGTACTCCTGCATTTGCTCGCCCATACCGGTATCTTCCAGGCGAAAAAGCGGAATAGACGGTTTCAGCATTTCAGGGTGTGTCTGTAATTTACTCAAAATCGAATCAACACCAGCACCCAACGCGAACACTGCCTTAAGGTCACGCCCTGCCAGCATCCCGACCGGAGGATGCCAGACCAAAGCATAATCCGCAGGATGATTATCGCCGGTTTCCCATGCTCTGACTCTTGCATGTGGAAGCGATTTCCCTAGCGCATCAATCCACCATTGGGTATCAAACGTTGGGTGATAAAAGATGATATCCATACTGACTCCCGAAAAATCTGAGCGAAATTTATTCGCACTTATCGTTATGATCTACAAAGACCACCAGCATAACAAATCAGCGGTCGGTGGCAAAAAAAGCAGATTTCGCTTATTAAAACTGCATATTGATTGAAGTTTGAATAAACGCGCGATTTTTTTAAAAAGTTTGTTGACCTCAGGCCATGATTTCCCTAAATTAGCGCCCGTTCCAGCAAGACAGGAACAACAATTTGGTGAGGTGTCCGAGTGGCTGAAGGAGCACGCCTGGAAAGTGTGTATACGGCAACGTATCGGGGGTTCGAATCCCCCCCTCACCGCCATATTTTAAGAAGAGCTCGTACGAAAGTACGGGCTTTTTTTTCGCATATCGCATACACCGGGGGGATGAGAAGCCCCGGCCGGGGTTCTCAGATTGTTGACACTGTGCGCTTTGTTCATGCCGGATGTGGCATGAACGTCTTATCCGCCCCACAAAATCTCGCAAATTCAATACATTGTGATTATCTTGTAGGTCTGATAAGCGTAGCGCATCAGGCATCTTACGTTTGTCATCAATCTCAAAGCCCGGCTCGCCCGGGCTTTGAACCAATAATACACTTAGCTGTAAGCATGTAGCGTTCGTTGGCAAAGTGCCGAACGTACGCAATCATCTTTGCCGAATCGGACAATCCCGATCATCTCATCTTCTTCAAAACGTTCCAGAGCGTCACTTAATCCGGATCGCACGCCGCGAGGTAAATCGCATTGCGTGATATCACCGTTGACGATAACCGTCACGTTTTCCCCGAGGCGGGTTAAAAACATTTTCATTTGCGCGGCAGTCACATTCTGCGCCTCGTCAAGAATGACAACTGCATTTTCAAAGGTACGTCCACGCATGTAGGCGAACGGCGCGATTTCCACCTTCCCTATTTCCGGTCGCAGGCAATACTGCATAAAGGAAGCCCCCAGGCGCCGGACAAGCACGTCATAGACCGGGCGAAAATAAGGAGCAAACTTTTCTGCAATATCTCCAGGTAAGAAGCCAAGATCTTCATCGGCCTGCAATACTGGACGGGTGACGATAATCCTGTCGACATCCTTATGAATCAGAGCCTCTGCCGCTTTTGCAGCACTGATCCAGGTTTTGCCGCACCCGGCTTCGCCAGTGGCAAATATAAGCTGCTTACTCTCAATAGCCTTCAGATAGTGCAATTGCGCTTCATTTCGCGCGGCGATTGGCGAAGTATCACGACTGTCGCGAGCCATGCCAATGGCTTCTACGCCGCTCATCTGCACAAGCGAGGTGACCGATTCTTCTTCACGCTGTTTATGGCTACGCGAATCCCGTCTCAGCACACGTTTTGCCTCGCGACGAGCTTTGATCACTGCTTTTTGTCTTCCCATGGAGAGCACCTTGAGTTGTTTGTATTCATCACACGCGCCGTTGGCAGCGCGATTATGCGCACGAACATCAGAGGGTTGGCTTCCTTGTAAGCCATAGTTTGCTTTTGGAAATAACACCGAAAACGGCTACGCGCACCGTTAAAGGCGTCGGTAACACGAATAAAGAAAGGAAGTGGATGAGAATGTAGAGTGACGCAGTTGCTACCGGAGGAGAAGTCTCCGCGTTTGGTCGAGCGTTGATTGTCAAAAACATGTCCAGTACAGGACGTTACCATCCGCGATCTCCATAGTGACTGACTATCACTGCCGGGAACTACCGCTGTTACATAATAAGTACAACAGATCTCTTATTCATTGCAACAATATATTTACTTATATTTAACTATAAACCACCATTTTGATGACATTAGCTTGTATCGCAAAGATGACAGTGTGATGACAAAAACGAGCAATTTGGGTCGATATTAGTGTGCTCTGTACCCTAACCGTAGGCATGATAAGACGCGCAAGCGTCGCATCAGGCATCAGAGCACGAACACCAGATGCGGCGTAAACAAACATTAAACCCGCAATAACGCGCTTCCCAGGTAATCGTTCGCATCCTTCACCCCCGGCAGCGCAAAAAAATACCCCCCGCCGATGGGTTTGACATATTCCTCCAGAGCCTCACCATTCAGCCTTTTTTGAACTGTCAGGAAGCCTTTTTCCAGATCGTGTTGGTAGCAGACAAACAAAAGCCCCATATCAAGTTGCCCGGAGTTGGTGACACCCAACGAATAACTGTAGCCGCGACGCAGCATCAGGCTGGACTCACTCTCTGGCGTGCGGGGATTCGCCAGCCGGATATGGCTGTCCAGCGCAATCACCTTCCCTTCAGGGTCACTGGCGTAATCCGGTACATCATGCTCATGCTGCATACCCAGCGGTGCACCGGTTTGTTTATCTCGACCAAAAATCGTCTGCTGCTCTTTCAGTGGTGTTCTGTCCCAAAACTCCACCCGAAACTGAATTAAACGCACGGCCTGGTAGCTGCCACCAATAGTCCAGGCTGGCTCCTGCTGATCTGCCGTTACCCACACCACTTTTTGCATCAGTTTCGTATTCTGGCTGTCGGGATTGGCGGTGCCATCTTTGAAGCCCAGCAAATTAATCGGCGTCTCTTTGCCTTTGCTACGCGCCGCATGATCGGAAATAAACCCTTCCCGTTTCCAGCGAACGCTGAGTAAATCTGGCGTGTGTTTAATGATATCGCGCAGCGCATGGATCACCGTGTCCTGGGTGTTAGCGCAAATCTGCAACAGCACATCACCATGACACAATGCTGCATCCAGCGAGTCGTTAGGGAAACGCGTCATCTTCTGCAACTTTTTCGGCATCTGCGACGCAAGGCCAAACCGCTCATCAAACAACGAATGCCCCACAGACAGTGTAATAGTGAGATTATCAGGCGCAATGTATCCGCCGAGAATGCCGGAATCGAGTGGCGGCAAGCGAGGATTGGGCGTTTCTGGTGCCACTCCGCCCTGAGTCAGAAAAGCAAACCGCTGAGTCAGCAAACGAAACAGCCGCTCAAGATCGGCTTTATCGCTGGCCAGCACATCAAACGCCACCAGCATCATTGCAGCTTGCTGTGGTGTCAGAATGCCCGCCTGATGCTCACCATAAAAAGGTTGTTTCTCATTGCGCGCTTCTGGCGAAAGCGTACCCGGCGCACTTTGCACTTTTTGCGCATGAGCGACCGGGCAACTCCCTGCCAGCGCCAGCGCGCCAATCCCTTTCAGTAAACGTCGGCGTGACGGTTCATTCACGCCGTTTTCATTTTTGTACTGCATAACGCTTAATCCAGTCCCAGCACACCGCGAAGTTGCGCCAGATCTTCTGCCAGCGCAGTAATCGGCCCTTTCAGCGCGTTACGGTCGGCATCGGTCAGCTTATCGTAGGTTTCAAAACCGTCTTTAGTTCGATATTTCGCCAGAATGGTATCGACTTTTTTGAAGTTGGCGTCAACTTTCGCCAGCAGTTCTGGATTAGCTTTTTGTAATTGTGGACGCAGCAGATCGACAATTTTCTGAGAGCCTTCAATGTTTGCCTGGAAGTCCCACAGATCGGTATGGCTGTAGCGATCTTCTTCACCACTGATTTTGCTGGCTGCCACTTCTTCGATCAGCCCGGCTGCGCCACCAACGACTTTTGATGGCGGGAAAGCCAGTTCACTGATACGTTTTTGCAAATCGACCACATCGGTATAAAGCTGGTCAGCGTACTTATCCATCCCTTTGGTGGTGTTGTCGCCAAACAGCGCTTTTTCCAGACGGTGGAAACCGGTGAATTTCGGGTCAGCCGCTTTTTGTTCGTAATCATCCTCACGCGCGTCAATGCTGCCATCCAGATCAGAGAACAGTTCAGCGATTGGTTCAATGCGCTCATAGTGCTGGCGCGTCGGGGCATACAGTGCTTTGGCTTTTTCGATATCACCTGCTTTGATGGCGTCGGTAAAGGCTTTGGTATCGGTAACCAGTTGCGCGGTTTCCGCCATGACATACGCTTTATATTCGGTAATTGCACCGCCAAGACTTAACAGCGCATCGCTTTGCGCCGCATCCGCCGTCGCCTCGCCTTTGACGATCAACTTCCCTTTCGGGTTAGTCAGCAGACCGCAGGTCATATCGTATTCACCTGGCTGTAAATTCGCCGTCATTTTCTGGCTAAAACCAGGGGCGATATTTTCCCGCTCTTCCACCACCATCACACCTTTGAGGATCTCCCACTCCAGTGCCTTCTGGCTGTGATTCTGAATAATGAACTGCGTTTTACCGGCGTTGACCGTAATGGTCATCGGTTCGCACTGTTTATCCGTCACAGTCACTTTGACCTGCGGAACATCAGCAGCGTTAGCCATAAAAGCGGTGGAGAAAAGCGCAGCCACGCTCAGGTACAGTGCGCTACGGCGGAAGTTAATGGTCATGACGAGACTATCCCTTTAAAGTATGTTGTAACTAAGTAAGAGTTTGCGTCGTATTCGTTACACGGAGCGAGACGCTGTCGTACCGGTACGTGGCGGCAGAGCAAACGCCACCAGCGCCGGGATGAGATAAATAAACCAGACGGCCACTTCGCTGACGCTGGGCGCTTCCTGATAACCAAAAATACCTTCCATCAGCGTACCGAACAGAGAGTGAGTTGAGAGCACCGCGCTCATATCGAAGGCGATTTCCTGGAAGTGGTTCCACAGTCCGGCTTCATGAAATGCGCGAATGGCACCAGCGGCCAGCCCTGCGGCGACGAAGAGGATAAACAGGCTCGTCCATTTGAAAAATGCGCCAAGGTTCAGGCGAATCCCCCCCCAGTAGAGCAAGAAACCGAGCACTACGGCAGTAGCGAGACCAAGCATTGCGCCCAGCGGCGGCCAAATCCCGACATCCTGTTGAAATGCCGCCAGCAAGAAAAAGACCGACTCCAGCCCTTCCCTTGCAACGGCAAAAAAGACCATCATCACCAGCGCCCAGCCGTGATGGTTTCCGCGCTGCAATGCGCTATCGACCGCCTGTTCCAGTTGCACTTTGACGTTGCGCGACACTTTGCGCATCCAGAAAACCATCCAGGTGAGGATCACCACGGCAATCACCGCCACGATACCTTCAAACAGTTCTTGTTCTTTTTGTGGGAATTCGCCGGTGGTTTCATTAATGAAGATGCCCAGTCCCAGGCACAACGCGGCGGCAAGCAACACGCCAATCCACATCACACCAATCCATCGGCCCCGCTGGGTACGCTTAAGATAGCTGGCAATCAAACTAACAATCAGCGCGGCTTCAAGTCCTTCGCGCAACATAATGAGAAACGGAACAAACATGCCACCCACCCTTAAACGTTTTTCTGAGTCAATCTATGCAAAGAAAAGTAAATCGCAGTGATAGCGATTATCATTACGGCGAAGGAAAACACAAGCGAAATGTAGTGATAATGATGATGAAATGTAAAAATACTTTGAAAGAAAACACAGAGGGCAATCACTGATTGCCCTCTGCCTGCTGCCTGTTATGTTTCGGTAAAACGCCTTCCCTTAGCTTTCCTGCAACCGTGACGGTGGCGCCGAATGATAATGCGCATCCGCTTCAGCAAAACGTTTTTGCATCGCCGCTGACGGTGCTTTACCCAGCAAACTGAACACCACAATCCCAATGCTGCCGAAGATAAAGCCCGGAATAATTTCGTACAGCCCCAGCCAGCCGAACTGTTTCCAGACGATAACCGTAAGCGCGCCAATAATCATCCCCGCCAGCGCACCGTTGCGCGTCATGCGTGACCACATTACCGAGAACAGCACGACCGGACCAAACGCCGCACCAAAACCTGCCCACGCGTAGCTCACCAGACCCAGCACGCGGTTTTCCGGGTTTGCCGCCAACGCAATGGCCACCAGCGCCACCACCAGCACCATCACGCGCCCAACCCACACCAGTTCTTTCTGGCTGGCATGTTTACGCAGAAACGCTTTGTACAGATCTTCGGTAATCGCACTGGAACATACCAGCAACTGACAGCTTAATGTTGACATCACCGCTGCCAGAATCGCTGACAACAGAATTCCGGCAATCCACGGATTAAACAGAATTTGCGCCAGTTCGATAAATACGCGTTCAGCATTCTGGTTTACCGCACCCGCTACCGCCGGATGATCATTAAAGTAAGCAATACCAAAGAAGCCGACAGCCACCGCTCCGGCCAGGCAGAGGATCATCCAGGTCATGCTGATACGACGCGCATGGACGATGCTATGGTGGGAATCCGCTGCCATAAAACGCGCCAGAATATGCGGCTGCCCGAAGTAGCCCAGCCCCCACCCCATCAGCGAGATAATGGCGACAAAGTTCAGGCCTTTGAGCATATCAACGTTTTCAATGCTCTTTTGTTTGATCACTTCCAGCGAGTCACCAAAACCACCGACGCTGATAATCACGATCACCGGAGTGAGGATCAGCGCAAAAATCATCAGGCTGGCCTGCACGGTATCGGTCCAGCTCACCGCGAGGAAACCGCCAATAAAGGTATAAAGGATGGTCGCCGCCGCACCTGCCCACAGAGCCGTTTCGTAACTCATGCCGAAGGTGCTTTCAAACAGACGTGCGCCAGCCACAATGCCCGAAGCACAATAAATAGTGAAAAACAGTAAAATAACCAGCGCGGAGATAATACGCAAAATACGGCTTTTATCTTCAAAGCGCCCGGTGAAATAGTCCGGCAGAGTTAAGGCGTTATTGTTGTATTCGGTATGAACACGCAACCGCCCGGCCACCAGTTTCCAGTTGATCCACGCGCCTAATGTCAGGCCAATGGCGATCCAGCTTTCTGAAATCCCGGAAAGAAATACCGCGCCCGGCAACCCCATTAATAACCAGCCGCTCATATCCGACGCACCCGCCGATAATGCCGTTACAAATGGGCCAAGACTGCGGCCACCCAAAATATAATCGTCAAAGTTTTTGGTTGATCGCCAGGCGATAAACCCAATCAATATCATGCCAAAGATATAGACACAAAACGTCACCAACATCGGTGTGCTAATAGCCATCTAAAGTCTCCAAAAAAATATTATCGGCAATGTCGAAACTTGCCGTTATATCTGCCACCGGAACGGGGTAACAGAGTTTATGTTTACCAGGGCGACCGTATCCTGCCGTAAGCGCTGGTTATTCACAATCGATTTAACACATCATTTACATCAATTTTTATTACCCAGCGATACTATTTTCCATCAGGTTGCACTCCCTCACATTTTTTGCGGTTGCACCTTTCAAAAATGTTAACTGCCGCAGAGAAAAAGTCTGCGTTACTTTTTTAATTCCTGTCATAACGATTACTTTTATTAACATTTCATTCATTTTTAAGCTTGCTACGCAGGTCACATTTAACGCAGTTGCACAAAGTTGCAACATAATGGATATTTCACGATAACGTTAAGTTGCACCTTTCAGAACAACAGGAGTAATGGCATGGGAACCACCACTATGGGGGTTAAGCTGGACGACGCGACGCGTGAGCGTATTAAGTCTGCCGCGACACGTATCGATCGCACACCACACTGGTTAATTAAGCAGGCGATTTTTTCTTATCTCGAACAACTTGAAAACAGCGATACCTTGCCGGAGCTACCTGCGCTGCTTTCTGGCGCGGCCAATGAGAGCGATGAAGCACCGAATCCGGCAGATGAACCACACCAGCCTTTCCTCGATTTTGCCGAGCAAATTTTGCCGCAGTCGGTTTCCCGCGCCGCCATCACCGCCGCGTATCGCCGCCCGGAAACAGAAGCTGTTTCCATGTTACTGGAACAAGCTCGTCTGCCACAGCCGGTTGCTGAACAGGCGCATAAACTGGCATATCAACTGGCGGATAAACTGCGTAACCAAAAAAACGCCAGTGGTCGCGCAGGCATGGTTCAGGGACTATTGCAGGAGTTTTCGCTGTCATCACAGGAAGGTGTAGCGCTGATGTGTCTGGCAGAAGCGTTACTGCGTATCCCCGATAAAGCCACCCGTGACGCCTTAATTCGCGACAAAATCAGCAATGGTAACTGGCAGTCACATATTGGTCGTAGCCCGTCGCTGTTTGTTAATGCCGCCACCTGGGGGCTACTTTTTACCGGTAAACTGGTTTCTACCCATAACGAAGCCAGCCTCTCCCGTTCGCTGAACCGCATTATCGGTAAGAGCGGTGAACCACTGATCCGCAAAGGTGTGGATATGGCGATGCGTCTGATGGGTGAACAGTTCGTCACCGGCGAAACCATCGCGGAGGCGTTAGCCAATGCCCGTAAGCTGGAAGAGAAAGGTTTCCGTTACTCATACGATATGCTGGGCGAAGCCGCGCTAACCGCAGCGGACGCGCAGGCGTATATGGTCTCTTATCAGCAGGCTATCCACGCGATTGGTAAAGCCTCTAACGGACGCGGTATCTACGAAGGCCCGGGGATCTCAATTAAGCTCTCCGCCCTACACCCGCGTTACAGCCGCGCGCAGTATGACCGCGTGATGGACGAACTTTACCCGCGCCTGAAATCCCTGACGCTGCTGGCACGCCAGTACGATATTGGTATTAACATCGATGCCGAAGAGGCCGATCGTCTGGAGATCTCCCTCGATCTGCTGGAAAAACTCTGTTTCGAGCCAGAACTGGCAGGCTGGAACGGCATCGGTTTTGTTATTCAGGCTTATCAGAAACGCTGCCCGATGGTAATTGATTACCTGATTGATCTGGCGACCCGTAGCCGTCGCCGCCTGATGATTCGTCTGGTGAAAGGCGCGTACTGGGACAGTGAAATCAAGCGAGCACAGATGGATGGCCTTGAAGGCTATCCGGTTTATACCCGCAAGGTGTACACCGATGTTTCTTATCTCGCCTGTGCGAAAAAGCTGCTGGCGGTGCCGAATTTAATCTACCCGCAGTTCGCGACACACAACGCCCACACGCTGGCGGCGATTTATCAACTGGCGGGACAGAACTACTATCCGGGTCAGTATGAGTTCCAGTGCCTGCATGGTATGGGCGAGCCGCTGTATGAGCAGGTCACCGGGAAAGTTGCCGACGGCAAACTTAACCGTCCGTGTCGTATTTATGCGCCGGTTGGCACACATGAGACGCTGCTGGCGTATCTGGTGCGTCGTCTGCTGGAAAACGGTGCTAACACCTCGTTCGTTAACCGCATTGCCGACACCTCTCTGCCACTGGATGAACTGGTTGCCGATCCGGTCGCTGCCGTAGAAAAAATAGCGCAGCAGGAAGGGCAAACCGGATTACCGCATCCGAAAATTCCCCTGCCGCGCGATCTCTACGGTCACGGGCGCGACAACTCGGCAGGGTTAGATCTCGCCAACGAACACCGTCTGGCGTCACTCTCCTCTGCTCTGCTCAACAGTGCGCTGCAAAAGTGGCAGGCCTTGCCAATGCTGGAACAACCGGTTGCGGCAGGCGAAATGTCGCCCGTTATCAACCCGGCGGAACCGAAAGATATTGTGGGCTATGTGCGTGAAGCCACGCCACGTGAAGTGGACCAGGCACTGGAAAATGCCGTCAACAATGCGCCTATCTGGTTTGCCACCCCTCCGGCTGAACGCGCAGCGATTTTGCATCGCGCTGCCGTGCTAATGGAAAGTCAGATGCAACAACTGATTGGTATTCTGGTGCGTGAAGCCGGAAAAACGTTCAGTAACGCCATTGCCGAAGTGCGTGAAGCCGTTGATTTTCTCCACTACTACGCCGGACAGGTACGTGATGATTTCGCTAACGAAACGCATCGTCCTTTAGGCCCCGTGGTATGTATCAGCCCGTGGAACTTCCCGCTGGCCATTTTCACCGGGCAAATTGCTGCCGCGCTGGCGGCAGGTAACAGCGTACTGGCAAAACCGGCGGAGCAAACGCCGCTGATTGCAGCGCAAGGGATCGCCATTTTGCTGGAAGCGGGTGTGCCGCCAGGCGTAGTACAATTGCTGCCAGGTCAGGGTGAAACCGTGGGCGCACAACTGACGGGGGATGATCGTGTGCGCGGGGTGATGTTCACCGGTTCAACCGAAGTCGCTACCTTGCTACAACGCAATATCGCCAGCCGTCTGGACGCTCAGGGTCGCCCTATTCCGCTTATCGCTGAAACCGGTGGGATGAACGCGATGATTGTCGATTCTTCAGCACTGACTGAACAAGTAGTAATAGATGTACTGGCCTCGGCGTTCGACAGCGCAGGCCAGCGTTGTTCGGCGCTACGCGTGCTGTGTTTGCAAGATGAGATTGCCGATCACACGTTGAAAATGCTGCGCGGCGCAATGGCCGAGTGCCGAATGGGCAATCCGGGTCGCCTGACCACCGATATCGGGCCGGTGATCGATAGCGAAGCGAAAGCGAATATTGAGCGTCATATTCAGACCATGCGCAGCAAAGGCCGTCCGGTGTTTCAGACAGTGCGGGAAAACAGTGAAGATGCCCGTGAATGGCAAAGCGGCACTTTTGTCGCGCCGACGCTGATCGAACTGGATAGCTTTGCTGAATTGCAAAAAGAAGTCTTTGGCCCGGTGCTACATGTAGTGCGCTACAACCGTAATCAATTACCGGAGCTGATCGAGCAGATTAACGCTTCCGGCTATGGCCTGACGCTCGGTGTCCATACGCGTATTGATGAAACTATCGCCCAGGTCACTGGCTCGGCACATGTCGGCAACCTTTATGTTAACCGTAATATGGTTGGCGCAGTAGTTGGTGTGCAGCCGTTCGGCGGCGAAGGGTTGTCCGGTACAGGCCCGAAAGCGGGTGGTCCGCTCTATCTCTACCGTCTGCTGGCGAATCGCCCGGAAAGTGCACTGGCGGTGACGCTCGCACGTCAGGATGCAGAGTATCCGGTTGATGCCCAACTGAAAGCAGCATTAATTCAGCCACTGAATGCGCTGCGGGAATGGGCATCAAACCGAACAGAATTGCAGGCGTTATGTACGCAATATGGCGAGCTGGCACAGGCAGGAACACAGCGATTACTGCCAGGACCGACGGGTGAACGTAATACCTGGACGCTGCTGCCGCGTGAGCGCGTGCTGTGTATTGCGGATGATGAACAGGATGCATTAACCCAGCTTGCCGCCGTGCTGGCTGTGGGCAGCCAGGTGCTGTGGCCGGATGACGCGCTGCATCGTCAGTTAGTGAAGGCATTGCCATCGGCAGTCAGCGAACGTATTCAACTGGCGAAAGCGGAAAATATTACCGCTCAACCGTTTGATGCGGTGATCTTCCACGGTGATTCGGATCAGCTTCGGGCGTTGTGTGAAGCGGTTGCCGCACGGGACGGTGCGATTGTTTCAGTGCAGGGGTTTGCCCGTGGCGAAAGCAATATCCTGCTGGAACGACTGTATATTGAACGCTCGCTGAGTGTGAATACCGCTGCCGCCGGAGGTAACGCCAGTTTGATGACGATCGGTTAAACAGGTAGCCGGAGGATGTCGCAACCTCCTCCGGCATCATTAACGTGGTCGGATCCCTTCAATAATGATCCGCTGCACGTTTTCAACCGTTTGATTGAAAAACACCTCATCGCGCAATGTCGCACCCGTTACCGCCTCCACCTGGGGAGCGAAATCAGCGTAATGTTGGGTGGAAGCCCAAATCATAAAAATCAGATGCTGCGGGTCAATCGGTGCGAGTTTGCCGCTTTTGACCCAACCGGCAATCAGCGCCGATTTCTCATCAATTAACGCCTTCAGGTCGCCGGTCAGTTCATCCATCAACAGCGGCGCGCCAGCCAGCATCTCCATACAGAACAGGCGCGAAGCCTGCGGATAATCACGGGAAACTTCCAGCTTCAGCCGGATGTACTCTTTGATCGCCGCCAGCGGAGCGAAATCTTCACGAAACGCCTTTAACGGTGCCAGCCAGATATCCAGAATTTGCCGCAGCACGGCAATATACAGTGCCTCTTTCGACGGGAAGTAATACAGCAGATTGGTTTTTGAAACGCCCGCCAACTCTGCAATTTGCTCCAGTCTTGTGCCGTGAAAACCGAATTGTGAAAAAGTGTCCAGTGCCGCGCTAAGAATCGCTTTTTTCTTCGCGCTCACTGCGCGCGAACGTTTACCCGTTGTTTTCACTGCACCTTGCGTCATGCACTCTCCCCTCTTGTCGATGGGCAACAGGATAGCAAAATCAGCACAATGCCTCGACCATCAACATTCGCAATATGAATGGAATAAGCGAGAAGGTATTAACGTGAGGATATAAAGGAGAACACCAGAACGAAAAAACCGCCGGGGTTTCCGGCGGTGGTGGCTAATGACGCGCGTCAGACAAAAACGCATTCGTCATTGATTAAGCCCGGCTATTTGTCGCTTTTGCCGTGACTGCTTTTACCACCTTTTTTTCCTGCTTCAGATGCGCGCTGCGGGTCATTTTTGAAATTCCCCCCGCTGTGCTGTCCACCTTTTTTACCTGCTTCTGATGCTCTTTCGCGGTCTTCTGCAAAATTGCCGGAACCGCCTCGATGGTTTGCCATTACTGACCTCCGTCATCATAGTGCCCAGGATTAACGCGGCGTATGGCGGATGCCATATTTTCGCTACGTGGGACTAAGCTTAGTGAACTGACGCGGGTAAGCCTGCGTTTGGTAATATCCTGCAACAGCTTCTTAGCGAGAATAGATATCATTTCTGATAATCAGCCATAAGCCGCTCTTATGATTAAAAAAACGCTATGAGATAAAAATGTATCATTTTGCGACAAAATTACAGGCTTGTGAAAGTTGTTATAAATCAAATAAGTGGTTGTGAAATTTGCACTCTGAAAAGGACGTCTTATCTTTAAATGAGTGGTAGCGAATCGCTACGGAATAGAGATAACACGAGGAGTGGTTAGAAATGGCTAAAGTTCTGGTGCTTTATTATTCCATGTACGGACATATTGAAACGATGGCGCGTGCAGTCGCAGAAGGCGCAAGCAAAGTCGATGGCGCAGAAGTTGTCGTTAAGCGTGTACCGGAAACCATGCAGCCGCAATTATTCGAAAAAGCAGGCGGTAAACCGCAAACTGCGCCCGTTGCAACCCCGCAAGAACTGGCCGATTACGACGCCATCATTTTTGGTACGCCGACCCGCTTTGGCAATATGTCAGGGCAGATGCGTACCTTCCTGGATCAGACTGGCGGCCTGTGGGCTTCCGGTGCGCTGTACGGCAAACTGGCGAGCGTCTTTAGCTCTACCGGAACTGGCGGCGGTCAGGAACAAACCATTACTTCCACCTGGACGACCCTTGCGCATCACGGCATGGTGATTGTCCCCATTGGCTACGCAGCGCAGGAATTATTTGACGTCTCGCAGGTTCGCGGCGGAACGCCTTACGGCGCTACCACCATTGCAGGCGGTGACGGTTCGCGCCAGCCCAGCCAGGAAGAGTTGTCTATCGCACGTTACCAGGGGGAATATGTTGCTGGTCTGGCAGTCAAACTTAATGGCTAATCTTCAACAGGAGGATACGCATGCCAACTCAAGAAGCGAAAGCCCATCACGTGGGTGAATGGGCATCTCTGCGCAATACGTCGCCGGAAATAGCCGAGGCCATTTTTGAAGTCGCCGGGTATGACGAAAAAATGGCGGAAAAAATTTGGGAAGAAGGTAGCGATGAAGTGTTAGTCAAAGCCTTTGCCAAAACCGATAAAGATTCGCTTTTTTGGGGCGAACAGACCATCGAACGTAAAAACGTTTAATCCGCAATTCCCCCGCTTCT